>CAVTGT010000018.1:0-39007 GCA_963734345.1 uncultured Nitrospiraceae bacterium | reverse complement strand
TTATTTTTCAGTTATTCAATTTTCAAAGAACTATTACTTGAGGCGAAACTTGATTATATTTAAGCATAAGTAGAGTGTCAAATGTTTTTTTCATAAATAGTGAATTATTTTTCTCCACCACTTTTCCAGTTAAAAACCAAGCCATTAAGGTTTGAAATACGGACTTAAACAGAGCCGGCGCTCAAGATATTCTATTTCGGTTAGAGGGTAACTGCGAATGTCTTGTGACACATTAAACAGAACAAAAGATCATGTACCCAATTAGTCCACTACTTACCAACGAAGATCACGAAATCATTTGCAGGATATGGTGATATCTGGGCAACATCAGAGGACAAGATCTGTCAGGCGGAAAAAATTTTTCGCATTCTCCCTGCTCGCATTGTTTAACCAGAACATACCGATCGGATCAGGTAAAACTAAGAAGCCTTTGCTTTCCACAGCATAGATTCGGGAATGCGTCGTCTAGCCAGGGTAGAAACGAGGATGAATCAGGAACTCGGGATGTAGGGATTCCCCCAAAATAAAAGATAATTGATGCGCTCTAAAGTTGAATCCGCACTAGGTCAGAGCTGGCTTTACAATATTTGTTGTTTACCAAGATCCAGAAGGTCTTGAGGTATGGGGTGGGTTAAAAAACCGAATATGGGGATGTTTAAAGAGTCCAATTAATATCATACCGGCCAGAAATCCACCGATGTGGGCAAAAAATGCAACTCCACCTCCTTGATGTCCCAGACTCATCCCGCCGCTAAATACCTGCATGAAGAACCATAGACCCAATACTATCGCCGCTGGAACATGGAACGTACCTATAAATCCAAATGGAATTAACACCAAAACACGCGCATGAGGATACAGCAATAAGTACCCGCCTAAAACACCTGCAATTGCCCCGCTGGCACCAACCATGGGTATCGTTGATTCAGGATCAATCCACGCATGGCTTAAGGCAGCCAATATTCCACAAAGCAAATAAAACACCACAAATTTCGCATGGCCCATCACGTCTTCAATATTATTTCCAAAAATCCAGAGGTAGAGCATATTGCCTATCAAATGCATCCAACCCCCGTGGAGAAACATACTTGTTAGGAGCGTGCCATAGGGAGGAAGACTCACCAACTCGTGCGGCAACTGCGCATACCCTAACACCACTGCGGGAATCGCCCCAAACCTATATATAAAAGCTTCCCTGCTTGGCATCGGAAGAGAGGTGTCATACAGAAACACCAGGACGCACGAGATAATAAACGCCACCGTCACCACAGGCGTTATTTCAGTTGGAGTATCATCCCGCAGTGGAATCATCAATTAACCCGCAAGGAAAATTTAATTGGTTAGAACTGAGCAGAGGCAGGGGAAAAATCAGCAAGACCCATAACGGGGTTAAAAAAATTCTGAGAATCTCTATCAAGCGAGATTGAAAAACCGGCGGCATGAGTATGCCCACCTCCTCCGTATTGCGCCGCAATCTCCGCGACGGAAATCCCTCCGGTTCTTGACCGTAGAGAAAAATAACGGCGTCCATCCTTTTCATGCCAAATGAGGCAAAATGGGTACTTACTAGAAAGATATTCCCCTATTTGGCTGGTTAATATGGCTGAATGGACGGCTGGAACCGTGTGCCCCGCCATCGACACCATGATGACTTCTGTCGCCATTTTTTCAACCAACGTTTTTTCGTATCGCAATATTCCCTTTCCCTCGACCCGTAATGTTTCGAATTGGAGATTTTCCCACGTTTCAAATTGAAACGGATATGACGCTAACGAAGCACTAATTTCCCGACTATCTGGAAGTCGCCACTGCCACAAATCCTTATCCTGCACATATTGCAAAATCCAGGGAACCGGCTGCGTGTGGGCCCATTCCCATGCCAGGACGGCCCCACTTCGGTTCATATCAAAATACGCAAAAGGTAAATCCTCCAGAGAGGCCTGTGCGGTAATGTGATGATCTAAAATATGCAGACTTGCCGTTTTTTAGCCAACCCCATGATCGTTTCGCGGTGATAACTGAAATCAACTATCACCACATGCTGGTCTTCCAATCCATCAGGAGGCGGATTTCCATGCTTGACCGCCACATAGCGGGCCTGTGGAAACCGTTTCCAAAGAGCCCAAGCTGACCCAAATCCATCCATACAATCGGCATGATACAGGACCGCATCCGGCGGGTGGGGGCGGGGTAGGTCATCAAATCTTGTCATCATTTTTGCGCCTTTCGCGCTGAGCTTACCAATTTGCATACGGATGTCAATGGACCCGGTCAAACCATCAGTACGTTATCAATATGCCTACGTAGCAACCGCTCGAGCATTCAGCCAATCAATGCATTGTCGAAGGCGACCCAACTCCTTCCAATTAAAATGAAACACCAGACGTGGCAAGTGAGAAATATGGGGTTCATCCCACTCCTCGCGCAACGCCTCAACCTGCTGAAACTGCCCATCCATCAAAATGTCGGAAAAATCCTTGTTCAACTGGGACAACTCCCTCTGCGAGAGCTGTTGCTGAATTCTGACAATCATCGTATTTCCCACAATTCGCAGAGAATGGTAAACCCTGAAAAAATTCTGAATTTCCTCAACTGCCGCCTCTGCCGAATATACCACTTTGAATAGGGTTAAATCCGATTGATTGATCAACCCTCGAGACAGGAGCTGTCGCTCTAAAAACTCCATCATCCGTTCCCAGTAATCGCCTCCAGGAGACTCAATGCACACGACAGGAATCGGATCAGTTTTTCCCGTTTGAATAAGCGTTAACACTTCAAACGCTTCATCTAAAGTCCCAAATCCTCCTGGAAAGAGTGCCACAGCATGCGTTTCTTTGACCAGTAAAAGCTTCCGGGTGAAGAAATACTTGAGATTCACTAATTTTTTATCATCCGCAATTAACGAATTCGGGGCTTGCTCAAATGGCAACATGATATTCACCCCAAAACTGTGTTCCCGACCCGCCCCTTCATTTCCTGCCTGCATAATGCCAGGGCCGCCCCCAGTAATCACCATAAACCCGCATTGGCTGAGTAATTTTCCGAATTGTGCCGCTAGCTTATAATTGGGATCTTCCGTACGAATCCGAGCCGAACCAAAAATACTCACTTTCTTTACATCACGATATTGCCGAAACACCCGGAAGGCATAGCGCAGCTCTTTTAAGGCCCGATGAAGAATTTTGACATCTAACACATCCGTGTCCAGATCGCGAAGCTTGACCACACTTCCGACCATTTCTTTTAATAAAACGGTTCGCACATCAGTGGGGGGTCCTGTCCAAAGTGCTTTGATTTCCCGTACAATCTCCTCTTCCAGAACATGTTTTTTGGAAGACTTTTTTATTATTGACGGCGTTTCCACCATCGTATTTTTGGTTAATGACATACTCTATTCTCCAGATGCGCCAACCACGAAAGAGATCTATTACTGCTGGGCTCTACCAGAGGCTCCTCTCAAATTCGGGACAGCTGTATCAGAATTAAAGGGGTAAGATTTAAAGGAATACCTTTATGTTTTCGGTAAATCTGTTTCCGAACTCAAGCACCCGCTATCACCTATTCTTTCCATGACCATTTCTCATCCAACCCTACCCACACTCTGGCAGACCCTCCCTCAACCAATCATTGGGCTGGCACCCATGGATGGGGTGACCGATTCCGCTTTCCGCTATATTGTGGCGACCTACGGAAAACCGGGTGTCGTTTTTACGGAATTCACCAATGTCCATGACATTTGCTCAGGGAGGCTGAAAGCCCTGGACAGTCTTCGCTATTCAGAAGTGGAACGGCCCGTCATCGCTCAGATCTACGGAAAAGATCCTGCCTTATTTTACCAAGCCGCACATGTGGTCTGTGAATTAGGGTTTGATGGACTGGATATCAATATGGGGTGCCCCTCAAAAAATGTTGCCTCCTCCGGCAGCGGCGCAGGACTAATTCGCACTCCGAATCTTGCTCTGGAATTGATGGATAAAACTCGAAGGGGAATTCAGGATTGGGCAGACGGGCAAACTCTGGCAGATCTTGGTCTAAAATCCAGTGCGCTCCAGGCCATTGCTCAACTCAAAGCCGAGCACCCTGAACCTTCCCAAAACAAAAAACGATCACTCATCCCCTTATCAGTCAAAACTCGTTTGGGTTACGACTGCAATATTATCAACGAATGGAGCGATTGCCTTATTCAAGGTCGGCCTGAAGTCATTGCGATTCATGGCCGAACCCTCTCGCAAATGTACCGTGGTCGATCAAACTGGGAAGCGATTGCACTAGCCACTCAGCGTATTCGGAAGCATGGAATCGGCGTGCTGGGCAATGGAGATATTCAGACTCTTCAGGAAGCCACGGCACGCATTCAGGAATCCGGCGTGAATGGGGTATTGATAGGCCGGGGCGCATTGGGAAATCCATGGATCTTTCAAGGAATCCCTCAAGTTCGAAAGGCGATTTCTACCGGCTCATCTCTGGAACTCAAGACTCCAGAACCGAGTTTGGATGAAAAATTTCAGGCGATGATGAACCATGCACAATGCTTTGAATCCATTCATGGGTCAGAACGCTTCGTGCGCATGCGCAAACATCTGGGATGGTATTGCTCAAGCTTTCCCCATGCGGCCGCCATGCGCGCCAAAATGGTCCGGACGAACGGAAGCCAGGACGTCATGAACATTCTTCAAGCCTACCTGGAAGGGCATACGGAATCCGAAGCCCCTGCATTCGCATCCACACTCGCTTAAGTTATTTTCCAGTTGGTCATGCAAATTTTCTTGGCTTCAACCTCGCCACGTCGCCGGGAGCTCCTCGGACTATTGGGATTGCCGTTCCTCATCGTTCCACCAACTTGCGGAGAAACGCTCTCACCTCATCTGTCACCCAGCGAGCAAACCCGACAGCTCGCGCGGGACAAGGCCCAATCCGTGGCCAGCCAACACCTGAAAGACCTGGTCGTAGGGAGCGATACCGTGATCGAAATCGACGGAAGACTTTTAGGGAAACCCGAGAATATGCAAGAAGCTGAAACGATGCTTCGGCAACTTCGAGGTCGGTGTCACCAAGTTCATACCGGGGTGGCCATCATTCAGCAGGCCACGAAAGTTTCCATCAATTTCGTGGAAACTGCACAGGTTTGGATCAAGTCGTTCGATGAACAAGCCCTTAAAACCTATTTGGCCACAGCAGAGAGCCTGGGAAAAGCCGGAGCTTATTCCATTCAAGAAGAGGGAGCACAGCTCATAGAAAAAATAGAAGGAGATTACCCCACGATCGTTGGACTTCCACTTTGGAGAACTGCCAAGGCATTAGAGGAACAGGGAGTCGTGTTACCAACTCCCGTGGAAGAAATTTACCGAGTAAAACCGTATACGAATTGGAAGGAGTTTAGTCGATAGATTCCCAGGGGTCCGCCCATACCACAGAGAATTGACCAATCCAACTCAGATCTTCCTCAATGCCGCCACATCCGCAAGGTCTTGGGGGCGAGCCAGAAGGTTTTTGTTTTGAATCAACTCTTGTTTTCCTATACAAAAAAACGACAACTCGTTCACCTGAATCTCGATCTTGTTCTCCCACGCCTGATCAAAATCCACTCCCGTGATAGACGTCAGAATATCAATACGGCAGGGCGAGACACCGATCTGGAAAACAGTGTGAGATTGAGAAAGATCTTCTAAGGAGATATCAGAAATGGGCGCCCCAAATTGCTTGAGGGCAGCAATAACCTGGCTTGCATTGGTTGAGGTGGGCCGAATCCAAATGTCCAGATCACCCGTTGCTCGCGGGTGACCGTGTGCGGCAACCGCATGAGCCCCCACAACCATGAAATCAGCCCCGGTTTCGCTGAGTGCGGACAGCATCTCGACGAAGTCGCGGTTCATTCCATGTTCCGTCCTTAAATGTCCAAGCTTGTGCTGTTAGCTGCCATACCATGGCCACCCGTTCGCTAGGCGTGAGTTCCGATAAATCAGAATGCTTTCCCTCTTCCGATAGAGAAATTTTCCGGACATTATAACCTGATCTATTTGGGGGAGCATTCATAATTAGAAATATTATAGCATTTTAATGACTTCTTCCCCAGGTGAATCGAAGGGGATTACCCGACCGTGGTGGGATTACCGATTGGGAAGGCCGCCAAATTCCTAGAGCAACAGGGAGTCGTGTTACCCAATCCGGTAGAAGACATTTACTGAGTAATGCCGTATGCGAACTGGAAGGAGTTTATGTAAGCGGGGTTTCGTCCCCGCCGACGAGGCCCTTTTGTTTCGGCAAAAGTGCCCAAAACCATTCTCGCCCGTGCGCGGCCCCTTCGGGGAGACTTTGCCACGAAACCAAATTATTTGGCTGCGCAACTAGCTTCGCTCAAACAGTGCTCGCCAAAGGCGTCGAATTTGGTTCCGTGGCAAAGCCGCGCCCAAGGCGAGAAATACAAATCCATTCCTCAGTCTTCACCATAAGTTCCAGGAAATGTGCCATTAACCCGTGCTCGTAATTCAGGTAATGAATCTCTTAAACTCGATGCCGCTCGATAAATGCGATCTGAGGCATAATCAGGAAGATTAAATTGTATAAATGTACAAATACCGACCATTGAAAAGGAAAATCAAATTTCTGAGAGACATAAAAATAGCCCCGCCTCCTGATAGGCTCCTCCTGGCTTAGATGATCTATGAGCGTTATACATCTGGGGCGGAATATTAGGGTGGAGATGGACAGCTTTTTCTGAAAGCTGACGATATCGACTTTGGTCAATAGGAACGGGTTGACTATTTTTCTCCAATGCTAAACGGACCTTAACTGGGGAATACTTGTTGTTCCTTTTCTTATCATCTGCATTTTTCCACTCCCCAAACGCGTTAGGATCTATACAAAACAGATAGTAAAGATTTGCCATTTCCCCAACAGTCCTGGTTAGCGAAAGAGATTCATCATAAAATCCAGACCGTGCAAGTTTGAAGGCTCCCATTGAGTAACTACAGCACCGCCCAACAAGATGTTCTGAAGTATGGTCCCCGCCATGGCACCCCCACCAACACGAACCGGCTCGATCAAGTAAAGAGAGTAAAGTGCCAAACTCTTCACACATTGGAGATTTAAGGCTTTCGTCTGATCGAACCTCACAATATTGAACAAGGGCAAAAATAGTATCAAGAAAGTTTTTTCCCTCTGGAACCTTATTCCTAGGTTTGGATCCCTCAATCATGATTCTCAACTATTATTTGATTTTTCTCTTCCAGAATAATCATAAGCCTTTAATGTAAAGTATAGACCTAGAAAATTTTCGCTTCAAACCATTTGAAAATATGTACCAGAGACTCCCTAAGAGAGAAATTCCCGCCTTCGTGGGAATGACAATAAAGACTAGGGATCATGGCAAAAAAAGGCGGCTCTTTTTAAGAGCCGCCTTTAGGAAGAACTAAAATATCTATCGAGGCTTACATAAACTTCATAAACTTTTCTTTGGCTTCTTCCATCACCTCGGCGGTAATTTCCGATCCGCCGCGTTCCTTGACCAGGCGCTCGATCTCCCGTCGCGCCATGGGTCGAATGAAATCGGGGATATTTTCTAACCGATGTTGGGCTTCAGGGGTCCAACGAATACCTTCCGTGGACGCATTTTTCGAATCATCCATGACTTGTAGCGTCACAGTCGTAAAGCCATTTTTTCGAGCATAACTCTCGACGCTACTTTTGACCATCGGCTGCACAAAGGAGGGGATTTTCGCCAATTTCTCTTGAGCATCCGGTGTCCATTTCAATTGATCCCCAGCTGCGGCTGTCGTACCTGATGAGCCCAAACCCATTTGTGCGACCATCGCCGAAAAAGGACACCCGCCGCCTTCTGAGGACGACCCCGATTCAGCAGAGGGTACGGTGGAAGCTGTCACCGGAGCTGCCGATTGACCTCCCCGAATTTTGTCATTCAGATAGGCAGCCATCTGTCCCGCACCCGCCGAGACGTTCTCTTCCAACCCTCCTCTGGTCATTTCTAGGGGCTTCGGCGCTTCGGTACGACCACCTAACTGGACACCCAAAGAAGAGACCATCTGGGTTTCTCCGGGATTCGTGACCATCGAAAATCGCGATTGACAGGAGGGACATTCAAAAAAGACCCCCAATGATCCTTCCGCAGGTTTTTCAACTTTTTCAAAGGTCATATAGGTTTCGCATTTGAGACAAACAAATTTCATAATGTTCCCCTTCTGAGAGTCAACAGACCACCATGACCCCTATTCCAAATTTTACGATTTTCCAGCTAACACCTGTTGATAGTCCAACAAAGTGTGAAGTTTCTTCGCAATGTCCTGATACTTCCCAACCGTGGGATCGGAGCCATCCAAAATCGGTTGGCCTTTATCGAAGGTGCGAGCAAAATTCCGATCAAACGGGATACGACCCAGGAGGGGAAGTCCGAGCACCTCACACATCGACTCGGTATCCCCCTCAAATAACGGGGTCTCGACACCACAGGATGGGCATCTGTATTGACTCATATTTTCCACGACTCCTAAAATCAAAATGCCTAATTCTTGAGCATACGCGATCGATTTTTGCACCACATTCGAGGCCACTTCCGATGGGGTGGTCACCACCACAGCCCCTGCCAAATCCGGAATCAATCCGGCTAAGAGCGGAGGTTTATCAGCCGCCGCTCCGGGCGGGAGGTCGGCCAACAGATAATCCAATTCGCCCCATACCATATCGGCAAGAAATTCCCGAATCACATTCATTTCCGTCAAGCCCAACCAGACGGGGCTTAAATCCATTGGCCCTTTCCATCGAACAGGAGCATTGGCCTCCAACAGAAAATCCATTGACGCCACTTTTATGCCCAACGGTCCGGTCGGAGGAATAGTTCCGTCTGGCGTATCAAATAATCTAACCCCTCGCATTCCCAGCATCTGGGGGACACAAGGACCATTAATATCAACATCCAGCAGACCAACCCTCTGGTCCATACGAGCCAATGCTAGGGCGAGGTTTACCGTAGTCATACTTTTACCCACGCCACCCTTTCCGCTCATCACCACCACTTTCCGACGAATACCCTTCATCCGTGACATAACCATTTTGGTTTGGTCAGAAATCTGGGCCACCACCTTGGCATCATCCGAATAATGGAGTTTATTTAAAATCGTTTTCAGATCACTTTGTGGAGCCATAGCAATTTCCTTACCTTACTTATCGTTCTATGCATGCGATTTTTTCACGACAGACCACGGTACCACAGCATTTTTTCTAGCGTCAAACAGACAAATAATTCTTAACATTGGGGTTGCGAGCCCCCAATTGCCTGAAAGAACTCAACCCACCGATCAATTGTAAGGGGCACGGTTGAAGAGAAAGCGAGTACGGACTTATGAAAAATCTTGTAGGAGGGCTAAGCCCAGAAATCGCAGGCGTCTGAAATATTCAATATTAGCTTCAGATAAATCCGGGGAAATCGATTCCAACTCAGCGAGACAATCACGTAAGATCTCAATTCGTGGATCATCGAGATGATGTTCATCGAAATAATAGGTCAGGCATCCACCGATGACTGTATCTAATGTCATAAGTTGGCCCTCAACACTCCCCAATCTTTCTGGCCAATCGGCAGATTGATGAACCTGCCAGACTTCGTCTAGCTTCTCTCGCTCGCTATCCGTCATACGCCCTCATTTCCATGGGATTTTGATCTTGCCCATCATATGGCTCTCAACCATTTAGGTAAGTCACGTGCCCTGTCCCCAGCCCAACGCATCCAACAGCAAAACAGATAAGGCACATAACCCAAGTCCCCAGATGCGATAATCCACGAGGTCCCGCTCTAAACACCATTTGACAATGCGTAAACGCCACAGGTCGGATCCAGCATACAAAAATATACCCTTCGCGACCATACTCAGTCCTACGATAATCCAGAGAGGTTGGTAGGGGATTCCTCTGGTTCCGAATAAAAGAACAATACCTAATATGGATGCAACGCCTCCCCATTTTAAGAATCCTGGTGCCACAATTAGGGACTGTCGCAGGGTCGCTATCATGCGCTCCGGAGCGACCAACAAGGCCACCCCATCGGCCATCCACAACCCCGCGATAAAGAAAAGGATAATAACAACCATCGCGCCATCCAAACAGTCCTAGGGAACTTTCTCTGCAAAGGAGATTATACGGGAATTCCTTTTAGAAGCATTGGCATGACTGCATGGATCCATTATAGATACCGATGACTGGTCACCGCTCCGGATGAGTCCAATTGATACCATAATGGCGCCCCCGTCGGAATATTCAGTTCGAGTACGGCTTCTTTGGACAATTGCTCTAAATGCATGACCAACGACCGCAAGCTATTGCCATGGGCCACAACTAATACCGTCTTATTCGCTAATAGTGACGGACGGATACGGTTCTCATAATAGGGAAGAACTCGTTCGGCAGTATCCTTTAAACTTTCGCCGCCAGGGGGTGGAACATCGAAGCTCCGTCGCCAAATTTTGACCTGCTGTTCACCATACTTTTGTACCGTTTCAGCTTTATTTAGGCCCTGTAGCTCTCCATACATCCGCTCATTCAGCGCTTGGTTTTCCTCAATGGGAATCGTCTTCTGTCCAATTTCCTCCAGAACCAGCCGTAAGGTTTCCTTGGCTCGTATCAATACCGAGGTAAACGCACAATCAAATTGAAAGGCCTGAAGCTTTTTTCCGGCACCTCTGGCTTCTTGCTCCCCTTTGGAGGATAGGGGCACATCAACCCAGCCCGTAAACCGGTTTTCCAGATTCCATTGAGATTCGCCATGACGAATTAACACCAACTCGGACATTTTCTCATCCTCCTCGTACTCTTTCGTGATTGTTTCTTCACCCTTTTTGGTCGGCCTACTCTGGCTTGCTTTGCGCCGTAGCGAATCGTACCATGACCAGAATTTTTTCAGCTAGGATACGCTATGGCCTCTGACGAGAGAAAATGGGAGCAATTCGCCCGCTGGTGGACCGCTTTGGCCAGTCGACATGGTGTGGCGGATCGAACCGAGCGGTTTTTTCGTCAAGGGCTCGGACCACAAAACGCGTTAGATCGAGCAGCCCAAGAAGGCGGTGACCTGGATTATATTCTATTCACCCTCATCCGGCATTGGATTCCCCCCGTCCTTCCACCCATGGGCCAAGAACGAACTGCTAAAAATGATTCCGACTATTGGTTGGAATCAGAACGGATTTTAAAAGCCGCCGTCGTTCGTCTTCGTGAACTCAAGCCCGTTATTGATATGCTGACCACACCAAGTCCCCTTGATACCTCTGACACCTCGCCTCGGCCGGAAGTGGAGGTGGAATTGGCCAACATGTTAGAAGGCATCGCAGAAGTGGTAGGAGGCTATGGAGGTCCTGATTATACTTCCATTATCAAAAACTTTGACCCCATTCCCCTTCGCCAAACCCAGCCCTTTAAACACAATAAGAAACATAGTGCGGAATTATGGGTGGTCTTTTTATTACGAGAACATTTCCGAAATCTGGGATTGGGAAAAGACCGCGTCTGGAAGCTTATTGCACAACTTGTTGACGCAGCAGATATTTTTCAAACCGATGATCAACCTTCAACCCCTGAAGCCCTCAAGTCCTGGTGGACAAAAAATTGGCCTCGGACTTACACGCTTCTAACGGAAAAAGGCCAACAGAGTGAAGCCAAATATACCGCCTACCAATCTGACTATGATTGGTTTCGAGCCTGGTTTAATTGGCAAACAATTCCGTCTCGCCAGACTACACCTACTTCAACCTAGAACCCCTATCCTCCCATTAAAAAAATTTTGGTACGGGGTTGCCTTCATTTCCTCCGGATGGGTCTGAGTCAGGAGAGCCGTGCAAGATCGCCGCAATCAACAAGCCAAGCATCAACGCATGCAGGGCCGCCCCTAACCAGAGCACGTAAGGTTGAACTCCACCTTCTTCCTGGATCAACCTAGCACGGACCGAAGCATCTAGATTGGGAACTGTCATGATTCGCTGAACCTTGTCTTTCACATGCCAATAATACAAGTAATTTGCGCTGGCCCCAGCCAATATTCTCGAAACAATTCCTACCATCATATCCCCGGTCAAAAAAATGGCGAGAGCAGGGGCCACGGCATATAACAAGGCAAACATGTACATCTTGCGATATAAAAACCATAGAAAAGAATCAAACAGCGCGGCAGGCCAGTTCCAACTTAACGTAAATCGTGGACCATGAGGGGTTTCAATACGTGCAAATATTTCCTTGTAATATAGAAAAGCCGGGCGCCATATCCAGCCAGTTTTCAACGAAAATTGAATGGATTTACTCGGACCAATGAATGTTTCCCACAATTGGGACTGAGTGGGAGTTGACTTGGACTGAAGGACCTCTGGATTAGCCGAAGAAGAAGGAGCGTCAAGAGCATGTCCACATTGTAAACAAAAATTCGCTGCATCTGGATTTTCTTGTGAACAGGACGGGCAAGCATTCATAGTGGTCGGTTATAGCATCCCAATTACACCCACACAAGTTCTGTTGATTCCAAATAGACCTCTTAACAACGTCCGTTTCCACTTCTGCCAAAACCTGCGCTCCCAGCATTCACACCTCGGCTTGCACTCAATTCTTGATCAAAGTTGTTGTATACCTGACGAGATTATGGACCAAGGAAATTGATAGCCTGTTGCACTGTGGATTATTTTAGTATATTCAACAGCAAGGGCAGTTCGCCTGAACTTTTGCACCATAAACGCGATCCCGCCCAATCAGTCGGCCAAATTATATTTGACCAAAATCCTTTTACGCCATGGCCAGGACTACTCGGCTAGCCTCTATATCTTCCCTCGACCTTATTCCCAAATGGGATCAGATAGATTTGCTGACCTTAAAGCGAGGACCATTCCCCATGATTGACCGTGGTCAAGGAAAGAAGACGTTGATGATTATGGTGGTGAAGTCCTCAGACTGGTCAAGATGAATTAACTGAGGTTCAATTTTTGAGGAGATCTCTGGAGTTGACGTTGAAATTTCTCCGCTGTTGTCAATGAGACCGATGTACACGCACTTAATTTCCAGACGAAGGAGATTTTCGATCCTGTCTCAAGCTCCCTAGCAGGAACTTGCCAAAATCCAGATCGAATTCGAAAGCGAAGTTGGTTTAAAATTAGTTGGAATGAGCCTTTTGCTTGCCACCAGATCCCCAGTCAATGGCTCAGTACCCTCACCATCGCCCAGGATTGGAGGACAATTCCATATTACATCACCGTGTGTCGCATCTTGTCATGTCCGGTTTTTATACCTTTTGCGTCTTCCAGCTATTCTTTCATCATAAAAACAGGACCACGGTATTTGTGTACCACATTAGATTTTCCTGACTACTGTTCTGCTCTCATATTTTGGAGGAAGCATACCATCATCTTGAATTGCCACCACAAGCGATCGGTTCAGTACTGCTCTTCATGCTGGACCCCCTGTAGTCATTTTCGCTAAGGTTTCACAATGTCAAAGGTTCAATTGTTTCCTATTACTGCTTCCATAATTTCTTTTCACCTTTTTTTATGGCATTAAATTATGGCAGCTAGTGAGGAAAATCCGCATCAACCTCTTCCTCCTCCCAACACATTCGAAGAAGATCGAGCTCTTCTTCTACACGCCCATCGTACATGGAGACGCGCACAGCAAGCCGAACTCACGGGAAAACCAAAATCTAATGACGACCAGTCCAAGCACCCACCCTCTACAAAAACTCATGATTTTTTTCAGAGTAACCTCCGAGAGGCGGATTTCCGCCATCAAGACCTTCGGAATGCCAATTTTCAAGAAGCGTATTTAGCGGGAGCGAATTTCGAGGGGGCCGATCTTCGTGGCGCAAATTTTCAAGGGGCTAATCTGCGAGGTGTTCGTTTCAGCGGCGCCCATTTGGCCTGGGCGAATTTTTCACAAGCCGATCTCATTTGGGCCGATTTCCAGCAAGCCGATCTTCAAGGAACCGATTTCCAGAAAGCGACACTTCGGGGTGCAACATTTGTTCGCGCACAAATCCGGGGCGGCATTTTTTTTTCTACCGATTGCTCTTGGGCTGATTTTCGAGAAGCCGACCTGAATGAAAGCGATTTTCAACAGGCCAATCTCAATGGAACGACCTTCCTCAACGCTTATACGGTTACAGCCAATTTTGAAGGCAGTCATGGCCAGCACTCACCATCAACGATAGACTCCCCCCCGCCACGTAAAGATCAACTCTTTTTTTAATTCTTGGCCTTTCCTATTCAGATAGACTACCGGCTTACAAATCATGCAATCAGCAAACACCGGACTCATCGAATTCGATCTTAAGTTGATCCAGAAGGCTGGAAATAGTTGCGCAAAACCACGTTTCGCTGAGGCTCACGCAGTTTGGATAACGCTCGTTCCTCAATTTGTCGAATCCGCTCTCGAGTTACGGAGAATTCAAGACCGATTTCTTCCAGCGTAGCATCCTCAAGCTCTCCAATTCCAAATCGTCGCCGAATAATGTGCGCCTCTCGTGGCGTTAGAGTCTGCAACAAAGAGGTCACTTTTTCCTGGAGATCTATCCGTTCGGCCGAATAACACGGAGAAATGGCAGAATGATCCTGCAAAAGTTCCGCAAGAGGCGATCCCTCTTCATCTCCCATCGGAGTTTCCAGCGACATCGTTCCCTTTGTCGCTTCCAACATCGACGCAAGTTTGTCTGAAGGGAGCTCCAAGGCACTGCTGAGTTCCTCTATTTTTGGTTCTCGCCCCAATTGAACCGCTAACCGTTCCAATGTACGACGCACACGAGTCAAGGCATCACACACATGAACTGGGATTCGCACCGTCCTGGACTGATCAGCCAACGCTCGTGTCACCGCCTGCCGAATCCACCAGGTCGCATAGGTGCTAAACTTATATCCCCGTTGGTATTCAAAGCGATCCACCGCACGCATGAGCCCGACATTGCCCTCTTGAATGAGATCCAGGAGATCCAACCCTCTATTGACGTATCGTTTGGCGACACTGACGACCAGCCGTAAGTTCGCCTCCAACATCGCCTGCTTGGCCAAATGCAAGTGGGCTTTTGCTTGATCCAAACGCCGAACCCGTGCGAGAAATTCGGTATAGGACATGCGAAGAACCTCATCCTCTAAACATTTGAGATGATCGGTGGCTTCTAGTTCTGAGCGTTGACAACGGGAGATAATCTCGTCGCGTTTATTCGTGCCTGACGGAGATTCCCGGTTCCGCTGACTTTTTTGATCGTCGGGATTCCGAACGTCCTGTGAAGACATTCCCAATCGAATCAACACCTCTGTAAGTTGACGGTCTCTAGCACGAAGTCGGGTTTCTATTTGCCTATAGAATGCAGGATGCCAATTCACTCCCTCAAGGCTATTCAACAAGTTTTTTCGGGCTTGAGCATACGACAAGGGCCTTTGTCGGGGTTTGAGGGTCTCCTCATTTCCCTTCTTTATTATGGATTCAACGCAGAGGCAAAGATCAGCCAGTTGTTGAATCACGCGTTGACGAAATTCTTCATCCTCTTGCTGTTCTGTTTGAAAGCCTGCAATATCCGTTTCCTCCCCAGACTCTGAATCCAGTTCTCCTTCTTTATCCTTCTGAACAATATGCCTGGCAGCGATCTCGCCATTCGTCAACCGCATCCGTTGCTCTTGCAGAAAATCCAACGTCATGGGTAAGGAGAACAGAATCTCCTGCATACTTCGATTAGCTTCTTCAATTTTTTTACACAGACGTACTTCTCCAGCACGGTCCAATAATGCCACCTGCCCTATTTCCTTAAGATATAAGGGAAGTTGTTTGTCCCTGATCTCCGTCGAACTTTGCTCTACGGTGGACCCATCACCGGTAGAAACAGGATGGCTATCGTGCTTTTTTAATCTTTTAATTGATCCATTCCACGAGGACTTCTGTACGGAAATCGACGGGCTCATGCTTGTCTCCCTTCTGTTGAACATGCTCATATCACTTAGCCTTCCTACCAAGAGGCATTGACGCCCCGTGAATTTCAATCCTCACCAGATACAATTGAGCAAAGGGGGTGCCATCCTAAGATTTTTTTTGATCCTGTTTGTTGCTTGTAATTAAAGCTGGCTCCTTCTTAATAGTATTGAAGAACTTTCTTATAGGGAGCATTGCCTCATTAGAAAACGTCGATGTGGTTTACGACCTGGGTGGAATAGCAATCCGTAAAATTGTCAGTATTTAATTTTCTGCTATGTTTTATCTGTAACGTCCTGTTAAAGAAACTGACAGATCTTGCACCAGCTTTCAAAATGGGGGAGCAGGCATGAACTTTGGCCGCACTTACAGACATTCAGAGACGTATGACGAGAAAAGAAATTCTTGGATTGGGTTAGGGATTTTGTTACAGTCCACCGGGTTTTTTTGTGAAATATATGCAGTTATTCCACACTACTGATCCGGTCATCGGCTCCAATCACCAAATGAGATCGACAGATTCCAGATATCTCTTGGGATATAAGGCTTTGGCATGAAGGAAAAAACCATGCGGTTACAAATCTTGGTGATACTCTGGCTTCTCTTAGGACTTAGTGGATGCGCGGAGAAAACCATATCAGCCAAAAGCCAGGATGAGTTAGGTACAAAACTAGAAGGTCAGATAGCTGAATCTGTAGACAATTCCACAATGGAGGATCAAGAGAGCCAAAGTGAATTTCTGGATCCATTTGACGAATCAGACCATCCTTACACTTATGCCTATGATCCGTTGGAACCTGTCAATTCCGCAGTCTTTGAATTTAATTACCGGTTGGACAAATATGTGGTAAAGCCGGCTGCCAAAGTTTACAATTTCTTTATCCCGCCCGATGTTCAGCAAAGCTTCTCTAACGTGTTTCAAAATATTCGATTTTTCCCCAGATTGTTAAACAACCTTTTCCAAGCTAAGTTTCAGGGGGCAAGCATTGAACTAAGCCGGTTCCTCATCAATTCCACCCTCGGGGTCGGAGGTTTGTTTGATCCGGCTAAAATCATGTTTGACTTGGAAACTCCGTTTGAAGATTTTGGACAAACATTGGGGACCTATGGTGTACCGCCGGGACCTTTCCTCATGATTCCTTTTCTAGGACCCTTCACATTACGAGATGGAATTGGATATATCGGCGACTCCTTCCTTGACCCTTTTAATTGGCTGGTCCTCCCCTTTATTGAAATCGCGGACGCCCCCCGATTAATCCAACACGATACGACAATCACCCTAGCACGGCTTGGAATGGTTGCAGGGGAAACGGTGAATCTACGTGCGCTCACACTTGAAACATTTCAAGGCGTTGAGGAAGGAACACTCGATTTGTATAGCGCCATCAGGAATGCCTATCTCCAGCAACGAGCGAAAGCGATCCGGGAGTAGTGACTTAGATTTTCCTGCAATTCGAACCACACAGAAAAATTCAGGAGGGGACATTCCTCCTGAATCTATTTTTCCTTCTTCTTTTCCCAGAACAACATTCCTTCCTTTAAGAAGACAGAAAAGAAAAAAGCGGGTATCATACTGAGAGCGGAAAAGACTTGTAGCGTAGCTCTGAAGATCCTCCCAATTAACATTCAGCAAGGCTTCCCAATCTTTAATAATGCCGTCACCGACTTACCCACAGACCCCGACTGGCCGATTGCTGTTGACCGCAGCAGGATTTGTTATCGTTGTGGCAGGTATGCGGGCCGCTGAACCAATCCTCGTTCCTCTTATTGTCGCGGCATTCCTTGCCATTATCAGCACTTCACCCGTTTTTTGGCTTCGACAAAAAGGGATTCCAGCACCATTGGCAGTCTTTTGTGTGGTTCTAGCAGTTCTCGGGGTAGGATTCGGCTTTATTTTTATTATTGGGACCTCCTTGGACGATTTTTCTGAGGCTACCCCCCGCTACCAAGCACGGCTTACCCAGGAAATCGTGCCCATCATCCAGTGGATACAGGGATTGAGCTTCCAACTCGATAAAGATATGTTATTGAAATCCATTGACCCGGGTTCTTCTATGCGCCTCGCCGCCAACATGTTGTCGGGATTGGGAGGTATTCTTACCAATTCTTTTTTAATTCTCCTGACCGTCATTTTTATCTTGTTTGAGGCTTCCAGTTTTCAGAAGAAAGTGTGAACCGCGTTCGGTGATCCGAAAGGAACCTTGTCGCAAGTAAAAAAAATTACAGATGCCGTCAATAACTATTTTGCCATAAAGACCAGTGTCAGCCTTGGGACAGGAATGGTCGTCGCGATTTGGGTCTGGGCACTGGGGATTGATTTTCCGGTTATCTGGGGTCTCCTGGCTTTTTTGTTGAATTTCATTCCTAACCTGAGGTCCATCATCGCGGCGGTCCCGCCAGTGTTTCTGGGGTATATTCAATTCGGCATTGGACGTGCCGTACTGGTTGCAGCGGGATTTGGCGTTGTCAATCTGATTTTCGGTAACGTCGTGGAACCAAAATTCATGGGGCGAAAGCTCGGTCTTTTCCCCCTTGTGGCATTTCTGTCCTTGGTGTTCTGGGGTTGGGTCTGGGGACCGGTTGGAATGTTGTTATCCGTTCCCATGACCATGGTTGTGAAAATCGCCTTGGAAAGTAACCCTTCCACGCGGTGGATTAGTATCCTGTTGGATTCTGAAGCGTCTGTTACTCAGTCCCTGGCAAACCAAGCCCAGGAAACTCAGCCTAATCCTTCTCCATCTGAGCCAGAACACGCCGGATCTGTTACTTTCCGTTCATGACTTAATTCGTGCGGACACCCCGTTTGTCACCCGTATTTTTCTTCTTTACCATAGACCATGAGAACGGGCATCTATCTCTTGAAGAAATTTCCCGGCCTTTTTACCTGCAACTGCCATGCATGCCATTCATAGTCATAGGTCAAAATCTTGTTTTAAGTTCGCCTGGTTATACAATCCTCAGTCTTCCACAATTCAAATGTGGGAATATCTAAGCTCATGAATTCGAGACAGTTTTCAAAAATCCTGTTTATCCAGGCCTTGGAACAATCCGATCCTCAAGCGTTATACATCCCATCATCCGCAAGACAGCGGGCATCCCAGCACGCAAAGACCATCTCTTCCCTCGTACCGCCCTCGTCTCCTGAAGAATCAATTCAATTTATTACCAACCGGGCGGAGTCTCTTTGGAATTTCGTTTCCTCCTCTTATCCAGTCATGACGGAATCGTTCCGTGGCGTGCAGGTAAAGATTCCTTCCTATATGGTGGTGGTACCGGCTTTTATTGCCGGCCTTCTTATCAATGGGCTTGGGCCATCTCAACGAGTGAACCTCTTAAATTTTCCTCTGCTGGTTCTGCTACTATGGAACTTTGGCATCTTTGCATTCACGCTTCTCCTTCCTCAACTGAGAAATCACGCAAGCGGGCCTTTCCTCCGATCCTTGTCCACAGGATTAGCCAAGGTGGCGGAAATGTTAGGAAAAGGACCATGGCAACATGAGGCACTACCTGGCAGTAAGGACCGAGAGTGGGTGCGGCAGTCGGTAGAACGATTCATGAACTTGTCGTGGATGCAAGGGCATCCCGTCATTATCAGTCGAGTTCGCCATCTGCTTCACCTCGGCGCAGCGTTCCTAGTATTGGGCATCATAATCAGTATGTATTTCCGCGGACTCGTCTTGGATTATCGAGCCACCTGGGAAAGCACCTTTTTATCACCTGCACACGTGCATACCGTCTTACACGGTCTGCTGGGACCTGCTGCCTGGTTACTGGGTTTTCCGTTTCCTCAAGTCGAAGACATTGCGCAACTAAAAGCTCCTGACCATGGCTCTGCGGCTCTGTGGATTCATATGTGGGCGCTGACGGGCTTCGTCGGAATCGTTTTGCCGCGGTTGATCCTGGCTTGGATATCCTCACGCTCGGCCAACAAGGCCGCCGAATCATTCACCCTCCCTCTTGATGAGCCATATTATCTGCAGCTCCTTTCCCCCGATCGCGGAGGAGGCACCCAGGTTGATATTGTTCCCTACAGTTATCAGCCCTCTCCAGCGGCCTTGGAATTTCTTGGAAAATGTCTGCTGGATCTTATTGGCAATCAGGCGACCTTGTATTGGCGAGAACCTCTTTCCTATGGTCAGGAGAGCGTTCCTTGGTTTAAGGGGACCACCTCGCCCCAAACTGTGGTCCTCCTATGCAATCTGGCGCAAACCCCGGAAACAGAGGTGCATGGTGAGATATTCAGGGCACTGCAAACATACATTGAAGCCCTTAAAGGTCAACACCAATTACTCCTCATACTCGACCAGGAACCCTATCGGCATCTGGCTGACTCGAGTCATATGGCCGAACGGCAACAAACCTGGCAACGCCTGGCTGACGACTACCATCTGCAGATCGTGCCCTTCAACGCCAAAGAAACGTCCCCGGACCAGCTTCTTCAACAAACTCAGGCTGCGCTATGGCCCCGGAAGGTGAGGTAACTTGGAGGCCCTCCCTTCGATCACCCTCTCTCTGATTTCCCACACCAATATCGGGAAGACCACACTGGCGCGTACCCTTTTGCGCCGTGACGTCGGTCAGGTACTCGACCAAGCCCATGTCACACTTCAAAATGAACAATTTGTGTTGCTGGAGACATCTGATGGCTCACGACTGAACTTGTGGGATACCCCCGGCTTTGGAAACAGCCACAAACTCCTGAACCGACTTCGAAGTCTGACCAACCCGATTGGATGGATGGTCTCTCAAGTCTGGGACCGATTGGCGGATAAACCCTTTTGGTGCAGTCAGCAAGCTATTCGAAATGTCAGGGATGAAGCCGACGTCGTGTTGTATTTGGTCAATGCCACCGAAGATCCGACGATGGCCGGATATCTTCAACCGGAACTGGAACTATTAACCTGGCTCAATAAACCCGTAATTGTGTTGATCAATCAAACCGGTCTGATCGACTCTCAAGAACAACAACAACTGGTGTCCAGGTGGAAGCAACATTGGGTTATGCATGAAGTCATTACAGACGTGATGAATCTGGACGCCTTCACTCGTTGTTGGGTGCAGGAAGGCCTGTTATGGGATCGTATCACCCGGACCTTACCTCCCGAGAAACAGCCAATCATGACCAAGCTGGGAAAGGCATGGTACGCCACACACCGGAAGATCTTTCACTCGTCCATGACCCTTCTCGCCGAGCTGATGATCGAAACGGCCATGGATGGAGAACTCATTGCTCAGGACCACACGGGCCTTTCAAAAAAGCATCTGATCAAAGGAGCCATTCATGCCTTGGATCAGCGGTTAGCGCAACGAATCTCCGCCAAAACTACCCACCTCATTGAATTACATGGATTAACGGGCGAAGTGGCGCACACTCTGCAATCCCGCATTGAAGATGTCACGGTGCCTGGGGAAAGAAAACCGTGGGAAGAGGAAACTTTCTGGGGGGCATTGGCCAGTGGAGCGGCAGCCGGCTTGGCTTCAGACATGGCCACCGGAGGACTCTCTCATGGCGTTTTCACTATTGGTGGAGCCATCCTGGGAGCCTTAGCCGAGCGGGTTTATGCCAAAAGTCACGCAGAAGGAGATCACAATCGAATTTCCTGGGTTCCAGCCTTTCTCAACCGGCAAACACGGGATGCGCTGTTACGGTATTTAGCGGTAATCCATTGCGGGCGAGGGCGCGGAGATTACTCTGACCCTCGGGAGTTTCCCCTCTTTTGGCAACGCGCCGCCGAACAGGTCATTGAACAACGAAAAGGCGATCTGCACCATGCGTGGAAACTGGCCCAATCCTCAACACTCACCACTGAAAAAACGGACCAGGCCCAATCCACCCTCGTTTCTCTACTCTCAGACATGGCCCAGGAAATCCTATTGCAATTTTACCCCGAAGCCGAAGGTTGGTTGTAGACTCCCAATATCTTTCGAGGAGAGGGAAAATTCTCCACTGCCGAACAATGCCGAGTAACGCTGCAGGTTGGGTTTGGGAGATTACCGCCGCCGCCTGCTGTTGATCGCCATGGTGGTGGGTTCGGTTGCATGGACAAACATTGCCATGCGACGGGGACTCAAATATGCCAGCGCCTGCGGGGGGATATCTTTGGCGTGCATCGCTTGTTTGATTTCCAACTCACGCTCGTGCGCCAAATTGACCAACATGCCATCGTTTCGACAAAGCCAGGGAGCATACAACAACACAATCGGTTTGGTGGGATTGTGTATATTGATCAGTGACACGACCCCGAGAAAGCCATCGGTTAATTCAACCAGGCTCCCGGGTGGATAGACGCCAATGGCCTGCACCAGGGCTTGCACCACCTCCTGACAGAATTTGGACGATTCTCCTTTCATGACGACGTGGCGAAAGAGACGGGACAGGGCCGCATGCGGACTGAGACTCGATTGCGGATCAGGAGCATTGCAGAGTTCATCATAATGATCTGCCACCATGACAATTTTCGTGAGCATGGAAAGATCATTTCCCTTTGTGCCATTGGGAAATCCCGAACCATCCAGTCGTTCATGATGCTGGCCAATCATTTCCAACACCGCTGGAGAAGTATCCGGGAAAGAGGACATAATATTTTGCCCGACCTTGGGATGTCCTCGTCCCAATTCGGGATCCGGCTCAACTTTCATACCAGACATACTAAATCGCACGTTCATGGGTAACGCCCGATAACCCACATCGTGAAACAGGGAACCACGCCCCAGTTCCATTAAGCGCTCGGTGTCCAGACCCAACTGCCGACCGATAAGCAGGGTCAGCGTACACACGTTAAGCGCATGCTCCGAAAGACCCCAACGGATTCCGTTACTGCCAACCACATCAATCAATGACATTGCCGTCTTCGGATTTTGCATAGCGGTGACAATGCTGGTGACCATCGCATCGGCGGTTTTGAGTCCAGCCGGGCGGCGATCACTCAGTTGACGAAAGAGTTCATGGCCCTGTCCTAGAGTTTTTTGATAAGCCCCTTCCACTTTTCGCAGATGGTCCTGAAATTCATGGTAGTCTTCCCGCCGATCCATGATCTCAGACAGAGAGGATTCTTTAATGAGCGGCTCGTCGACCTCACGTTGATTGAATGCTGAATCGGAAATGGTCTCTCCATCTTTCGAAACAGCTACCTCCTTCTCGTAATCAAATGGCCGCCGGTTCTCATCTTGAACATCGTCAATATCGAAGGAGGCGGACCGCTCAGGATCATGGAGAATGGTGACGTTTTTGAGGCCCTGAATGGTGGCCAAATCTTCGGAAGATTTAATTTTAAAGGTATTGGTGGGAAAGGGATGGCTAAACCAGGACCCTTCGAGTTTGACAAACGTTCCGACTTCGAGATCCTGAGTATCTTTAACTTCAATAAATGGCATAGAAAAACCTGTTCCAGTTACGACTAGGCATATTAAAGAGGAGGAGAAAACCTCACGTTGGAACACCCTGAAAGCGAGCCTACCACATGACAAAATACTCTATGCTTTTTCGGTACATTTCCCCTCCTGGTTAAGAGAGACTCATTGCCTGGGGTTTGCGAAGGTTTTTCCGTCCGATTAAAAAAATTCCCCGAAGAGTCCTAAAGAATACCTACACGAAAACGCGGAGGTTGAGTCATAGCATATCAGCCCAACTGGAATTGTAGAGAGACTCATGATTGCACTTGATAGTTCGTTGGATCCACTTGGGGGTTTGTCACCAAGCTCATGATTCTAGCTCTCTCAATTCCTCCATACCGTCGATTTCCTCTGTAAAGCCAAGGCAGCTCGAAAACAAATTCTTTATGGAAATACTGCCAAAAGCACCGCAGAAGTCGGTCAGGGGGAAGCCATACTCCGACATACGCTTCAGCGAAATCTCAGCCTCCCTCCAGGGCTTGGACCAACTGTCCTATTAGGGTAGACTTCCCTTGACCTCGTGGATTTAAGTCCCTCTCCTGAGACTCAGACCATGCAGACTCTCCTCGTGGCTCCAACTACCCTTCCAGACATTATTCCAGAGGCGTTTCTCGCACTCACAGCCGTCGCCACCGATCGCGTGGTCATGCAAGTGAAAGAAAACAAGGTCTATCGACGCCACACCTACGAGGAAGTGTCGAAGCAGGTTCATGAATTCTCCAACAGCCTTATCGCCCATGGTCTTCGTCCCGGCCACCGTGTAGCCCTCGTGGCTGAAAATCGCCCGGAATGGGTGATCGCCTATCTCAGTATCCTGACAGCCGGCGCGACCGCGGTTCCGCTGGATATGCAAATGCCACGGGAACAACTTTTTTCTTTCATCGCCGCTTCCAATAGCCGGTTCGTTTTCATCAGCGCTAAGACCGAAGCGTTAATTCAAGAACTTCCAGTCTCTATCAACGTGGTAAATATGGATCCCACAACTAATCCTCACCAGCTATCAATGAAGGATCTCATGACACCAGGTCGACAAAAGTCAGCCCTTGTGATTAAGGTGGATCCGGACGACGTAGCTTCGTTGCTTTATACATCAGGCACAACCAAGCAGCCCAAGGGAGTGCTGCTCACTCATCGCAATTTCATGGCCAATGCCAAGGCAATAATAGAGAAAGAATTAGCAGGGCCGGAGGATAATTTTTTAGTGATGCTTCCCCTTCACCACGCCTACCCGTTTATGGTCGCCTTTCTCGTTCCCATCCTTCTGGGGGCAAGAATGACGTTCCTCCAATCACTCAAGGGTCCGGATCTGGTGCAATGCATTCATGAAACCGGGATCACCATCGCAGTAGGAGTTCCCCAAATTTTCGCCATGATTCGTCGGGCAATTTATGAAGAACTTGGTCGACGTCCCGCAGTGAGTCGTTGGCTCTTCACACGACTCACCAGCCTTTCGGATCTGGTGAAAACCTATAGCGGATGGAATCCTGGACGATTCCTCTTTGCGCCTATTCACCGACGATTTGGTCCCTCACTTCGACTGTTATGTAGCGGCGGGGCCAAACTGGATCCGCAAGTCTCGACAGACTTGGACAATCTCGGATTTACGATTCGAGAAGGGTACGGGTTGACCGAAACGGCGCCGGTGATTGCTTTTAGCCCCTTGTCTCGACCGAAAACGGGTTCCGTCGGTCCACCGCTAGCCAATGTGGAGGTCCGGATCGACAAACCGAACGAAACGGGGGTTGGAGAGGTGGTGGTACGTGGCCCGAATGTTATGAAGGAATATGACCAGGCGCCAGTCGAAACGGCTGAGGCTATCCGAGACAGCTGGTTTCACACCGGTGATCTGGGATATTTGGATTCTGATGGGTATCTGTATCTCACCGGAAGAATCAAGGAACTCATTGTCACACCAGGAGGAAAAAACATCCTTCCCGAAGAACTGGAAAATGAATACCAACAGAATCCGGCGATCGCCGAACTTTGCATCCTCGGGCTATCACGGGATGGTGAGGAAGGCGAGTACCTTCATGCCGTGGTCCTGCCAAACTTTGATTATGTACGCGAACAAAAAATTCATGATTCCGCAGGCTTTATTAAAGATGAGCTCAATAGAGTCGCCATTACACTCCCCACATACAAACGGATCAGCGGGATGACGCTGGTCAAGGAACCGCTCCCGCGTACACGCTTGGGGAAAATTCAACGACATCTGGTCATGGCCAGCATACGCTCAATCAAACCATTCGTCGAAACACCACAAGGCCACGTCTCTGAAACCGACTGGCACATTCGCGAGACCACCACCGGCCGAGTGGTTCTCGAAACTCTGGCCGAACTGATTTCATCCCACCGAGACATCAGGTTGGATGATCACCTTGACCTTGACTTGGGATTCGACTCCCTCAAGCGTGTCGAGTTTCAGTCAGCCCTCGAGAGCCGATTGGGACCGGTACCAGAAACATTCATGGGAGAAGTGGTCACGGTGCGGGATGTCATAGAGCAGCTTATGGCCCTTGAACATGTTCATACTGGAAAAACCGTAACCACAACGTCCTGGCACGAGCTCTTCCAAACACCCCTCCCCCCTGATCTGATGAAGAGGTACCTCACACCCGTGTCCCAGGGGAACCGGTTTATTGGGAATTTGGCAATGGCACTTGTGGAAAATCTCTCTCGTGTGGCTTTTAAATTGACTGTCAACGACATCGAACATCTGCCTCGGGAAGGGCCCTATATCCTCGCTGTGAACCATCTGAGTTTTATCGATCCTTTCATTGTGCTCTCGGCCGTGCCCCGAACGACCTTTGCCCAACTCTACACGCTGGGCTGGGAACCATATTTTCGCTCCCGATTTCGTCGATGGATTGCACGCGTGGGCCACGTGATTCCCGTGGGTCCGGAAACGCCCCTGGCCACGGTCCTCCGGGCCTCAGCAGCTCTTCTCCGCAATGGGAAGAGCCTACTGATTTTTCCCGAAAACGAGCGAAGTATCGATGGGAAACTCCTCCCATTCAAAAAAGGCATTGGAGTTCTGGCCTGTGAGTTGAATGTCCCGGTCATTCCCGTCAAAATTGAAGGAAGTTTTCAGGCTTGGCCACCAGATGCCAAGAGACCTCATCTCCACCCCATTACCCTCACATTTGGCGAAGGTCAAACCTTTACCCCGTCCATGATCGAGACATGGACAATGAAAGGGGAGGACCCCCATGTCTGTGCTACCAAAGTGATCCGTGACGCTGTAGCATCCCTCTAGTCGGTAGAGGCTACGTTTGCGGATAGACACAGCTCACCTCCTTGCACCGGTTCCACCGACTTTATTTTCTCATATTGGTCCCACCATTTGGCTGGAAGGCAGGGGACGCATTCAAAAAATGGCAATCCGATCTGCACCAGGCCAGGATCGTCGCTAATGCCAGGACATTCCCCCGAGCTCGGATGAAAATGGAACCTTTCTGATTCCCATCCAGTCAAAAACGCCCAAGCAGATTTTTGGAAAATGTATCAGGAAGCGAAATGTTGTTGGAGAAGGCGTCAGGTTGAGGATGGGGGATTCATTTTCATTCGCTGAAATTCCAAAGCCGAACGCAAGGCCACGAATTCCAAAATACCTCCCCAAAAGGGATCCTGCACCATAGGCTTCATATCCATAACGGCCACGTGCCCCAGGACTTGCCCCTCCAACCCACGAATAGGGTGAGACAAATAGGACTCAACATCTTCGTCAGCCATCCATGCATCATCAGGAAAGTGTTGCCGAACGTGATCCCCCCAAAAACACCGGTTACCCTTCCGCGCCACTTCGCAGGGAGTCCCAGTGAGAGAATATTCCATGGGATCAAGAAATGACCCATCCGCCAACGAAGCGTGGGTTCGAGCTCGGTTTTGGTCTAAATGCTCAGCAATAAAAGCAAATTTCACGTTCAGAATCGCTGCCACTTCCCACACCAATGTTTGAAAGAGGGTGGGACCCGTAAGTTCCCATGACGCTTCTGCCAGTGCTTGCAACCCGTGTTGAACCTGTTTTCGCTCAGTAATATCCTCCGCCACTCCGACAATTCGGTGGATTTCGCCCGCCTGATCTTTCACTGGAAACGCGCGATCACGAATCCACCGTATACTGTCGTCCGATTTGATGATTCGGTATTCCTCGTCATAGTTTCCCACGGATTGCGAGTTGAGCGCCTGGACACGAATGCGTTCCCGGTCATCAGGATGAATGGCCTCCATCCAGGATTGCGGAGACGCGTATAGACTGGCACAGGTCCGTCCCCAAATAGATTCGTACCCGGGACTGATGTAATACATTTTTGTTTTTTCAGGATTACTCATCCAAAAGACTTCTCGAATGGCTTCCACCACTTCCCGAAAACGGGATTCACTTTCCTGTAAATGCAAATCTTGTTGTTTTCGGTTGGTGATGTCCTGGATCGTGCCAAGCATTCGCTGTGGGCGCCCCTGTGGATCGCGTAAAACCTGCCCCTTACAACTCAGCCAGCGAACCACTCCGGATGGCCATACGATTCGATGGTCAAGATAGTAGGGAGCATCCTGGTCCAAGGTGGCTCGGACGGCTTCGGCGGTCATAGCCCGGTCGTGGGGATGAACTAAGTGAAGAAATTCATCCACCGTTCTGGGTAACGAGCCTTTGGTCATGCCAAACAAACCTGAAACCTCCTCAGACCAAATGACCTGATTAGAAACAACATCCCAATCCCAAATCCCCATGTTGCCGGCTTTCAACGCCAAGGTGAGTCGCCGTTCACTTTCGAACAGAAGGGCTTGTGTGCGTTGCTGTTCAAGCTGACGCTGAGCCTCGCTGGAGGTCAGAGCTTGTACCGCCTCGGCCGCTTTCAGAGTCAGATTTTTGACCGCCACAGCGCGATACACCATCTCAATGACCTCTCGCCGATCATACGGTTTAATCAGATGGGCAAAGGCGTGGTGTTGCAAGCTGGAGATTTTTTCCTTGTGGTCGCCATGGGCGGTGAGAATGATCACTGGAAGGGTTTCATCCAGAGTATGAAGCCGTTGAAGGACTGTTAATCCATCAATGTCAGGAAGACCTAAATCCAGTATGACGGCACTATAAAGGTGAGTAGGAGAAACACGACGCAGGGCCTCGTTTCCGGTCTCCACCGCTTCCACACGATACCCTTCATGTCCCAGTAAATCGCCGAGGGCCAGACTAATATCCGTCTCGTCGTCAACAACCAGAATGGTAGGTGGGTACGTCTTGGCGGCCTCCATGTTTCCTCCCTATCATCAAAAAGGAATGCCGCTTACAGAGGTCTATGGCCTGAACAGAGGATTTATTGTAAACCTTTTGGATTAAGGTTCAAGAGGAATCCCCATTTTTCAATCCATTCGGGATATTGCCTTTTTCCCGTTTTGAGTAGTTTTGGATTGGGAGAAATCTCTTAGAATTCAATAAATCTCTACATATGACTACCGCTTATCACCGCATGAAGGATTATGCCTGAATTCCGGTCTCATGGAATGACGATGGGGCCTATTGCAAACCATTGAAGTGGGTTCGATGCTATGGACAAACATGACTATCCGAGGGGGAATTTCAGTACCCCGCACATTGCTTCATATGACATTTTTCAGGCCAACGTATGTCTGCCTATGATCGAAAAAATCTTGAGGTCCTTTTAAGAGAGTCATGGATGAAGAACATCCCGAAGAGCACGCCCTAAGTCCCTGATCAATAGCGGTTTCAAGAGATACGCGCGAATGCCGATGGCCTTGGCCTTTTCAGGAGTGATCGCATGACTAAAACCGGTACAAAGAATAATCGGCACGTTGGGTCGGATCTGCAACAATTCCCGGGCAAGCGCTTCACCCGTAATATTCGGCATCGTTTGATCAGTCACGACTGCATCAAAACGACAGGGATCAGCCCGAAAGATTTCCAGGGCCTTAACACTGCTCGTACACACAATGACCTCATAGCCCAGCCCTCTTAACGCCTCTTCCCACAGCCTTGCCAAAGGCTCCTCATCTTCCACCAACAGTATATTGCCCCGCCCCATATAAATTTCTTGTTGCAAGGGAGTGTCTTCCTCCTCAATACCCCTTGCCTCCATCTCGTGGAAATAAATGTTAAAGGTTGTTCCATGTCCAGGTTCACTCTCCACATGAATGCTACCGCCATGACTGATGACGATGCCGTGGACAACAGCTAATCCCATTCCTGTCCCTTCACCAACTCCTTTGGTGGTAAAAAATGGTTCAAAAATACGTTGAGCCACCTCTGGAGTCATACCTAACCCTGTATCTCGAACAGTCAAACGCACATACCGTCCACCCTTCAGATCGGGATACATTCCCATACTGTCGATTTCACCAGCCACATGATCCAGTTTTAATTCCAGGAGACCGCCGCTTTCCCGCATGGCATGGCCGGCATTGGCGCAAAGGTTCATTACCACTTGGTGCATTTGGATAGGATCTCCTAAGATGATCGTGGGAGCCTCCGTGAATGTTTGACGGATATCGATAGTCGACGGTAATGACGCGCGGAGGAATTTGCACACTTCTTTAACCACCACCTGGAGGTCAAGCGGCTGCCGTTCCTGCTCGGTCTGCCGACTAAACAACAAAATTTGTTGCACAAGTTCCTTGGCACGCTGTCCCGCAACCAACACTTCATCCAGATTTCGTTTGACCGCTTCATTTTCGCCAGCTTTCTGCTTAGCCAGTTCCGTGTATCCCACAACCCCCATCAGAATATTGTTGAAATCATGGGCGATCCCACCGGCTAAGGTCCCGATCGCCTCCATTTTCTGCGATTGCTGAGCCTGAACTTCCAATTTTTTAAAGTCGGTGATATCCGTATTCGTCCCAAACCATTTCACCACGTGTTTTTCTTGATTGATAATCGGCAAGGCTCGCCCGAGATGCCACCGATAGGTTTGATCCCTTCCTCGCTGCAATCGGAATTCAATCTCATAGGGTTTGATGGATTCTCGGGCTTCCGCCCAGCGCAGCAAACAGACAGGCAAATCATCAGGGTGCAAGAATTCCTGCCATCCCTGACCAATGATTTCCTCGAAGGAACGCCCAAAGTACTCGATTACTCGTTGGTTGACATAATCGAGTGACCCATCAGGCTTCGCAGTCCATACCTGCTGCGGAATCGCCTCATTCAACAATCTAAAACGCTCTTCGCTCTCTTGTAGAACTTTTTCGGCTTGCTTGCGGTCGGTGATATCTTGAAATGTTACGACGGCCCCTTCCAGTTTTCCCTGATCGTTTTTGATAGGGGTGCTTACATACTCGACCGGGAAACTCGATCCATCCTTTCGCCAAAACACTTCCGTGTCGATGTAATGGACGGAGCCATCCCTTAAGGCGGCATAGATAAGGCACTCTTCCTGGGGATAGGGCGAACCATCGGGCTTTGAGTGATGGAGAATCGCGTGCTGGGATTGACCAAGCAGTTCGTCTTCTTCATACCCGGTCATTTGCAATACCGCTTGATTCACAAAAGTCGTATTTCCGTCAAGATCTAGGCCGTAGATGCCTTCCCCCACTGATGCCAGAAGACGCTGTTTGAACAGTGTAAGTTTATTCTTTTCATCTTTTGCCACCTGGCGTTCAAGGGCTACGGTAATACGGTCCGCCACCATCCCCAAACTTTTGAGCGTGAACTCCGTCAAAGGGTGCCGAGCAAATAAGCCCATCACTCCTAGCACCTCCTGATTGCTAAGCAATGGGTAGCCAGCGAAAGCCACAATCCCCTCTCGCTTGGCCCACTCCTGGTCAGGCACACGTGGATCCCCGATGACCGTATTGGTCAGTATTGGTTTTCGCTCAGCGGCAATGAGGCCAATTTTGTATTTTCCAATTGGCACACGGCTGTGCGGCCCGTCTAGATGGGTATACAATCCAGAGCTGGCGTACAGTTTTAGTACCTGTTTAGTTTCATCAAGGCACCAAATACGCGCAAACGCTGCATCAAGATGCCGTACCAGAGCTTTAGTACAGCCCTGAAGAAGGTCAGGGATTGCTTCATTTTGGTTGATGACGGTTGCCACCTCAACATCCAACTCTAGCATGCAGTTTCGCTCCACCAGCTCCAAATCGGCCTGTTTTTGTTCAGTAATGTCATCGGAGATCCCTAGGAGGTAGAGCGGATCACCGTTGGCATCCAGAAGCGGAATTTTTTTTGTATGCAGGTATCTGGTCCCGTGTGACCTGGTATGAATAACTTCCTCCGGGACATCCAGCAGAGTTTTGCTGGCCAAGACTTCTCGATCTTTGCTGGTAAAAAAGTCGGCTTCCGATTTGGGGAAAAAGTCGTAATCCGTCTTTCCGATCAACGCCTCTACAGGATAGCCAATGAGTGCCTCTCCAGCTTTGTTGAGGCGAAGATATTGAAGATCTTTGGCCTCTTTGACAAAAATCGTATATGGAATATTTTCCACAATGGAGGTCAAAAACAATTCACTATTCCGCAATTTGATCTCTGCCTGTTTCCGGATGGTGATATCCTGAACGGTGCCGAGCATTCGTTGCGGGCGACCCTCATAATCATGAATTACCTGCCCCTTGCAGGCTATCCATCTGACCTCGCCGGTGGGCCAAATGATTCGATGCTCGACGTCATAAAGCGCCTGATTCTCAAGGGTATTTCGAATGTTGTCGTCCAGAATCGACCGGTCATCCGGATGGATGCAGGCAGCATATGTTTCATATCTCCCATCAAATGTCCCTGGAACTAACCCAAACAGCGCGGCAACTTCATCAGACCAGATAATGTAATTGGTTGAAATATGCCAGTCCCAAATTCCCATGTTGCCGGCTTTTAACGCCAAATTAAGTCGGTGTTCACTTTCGGAAAGCAGCGTGTGCGTGCGTTGCTGTTCCAACTGGCGCTGGGCTTCACTGGAGGTCAGCGCTTCTTCCGCCTGCGCAGCCTTCCTAGTCAGATTTTTGACCGCCACTGCGCGATGCACCATCTCAATGACCTCTTGCCGGTCATACGGTTTGATCAGGTGAGCAAACGCCTGATGTTGCAGTGAGGCAATTTTTTCCTTCTGGTCTCCATGGGCGGTGAGAATGATCACGGGAAGGGTTTCATCCTGGCCATGCATCCGTTGCAGGACGATCAATCCATCAAGGTCAGGCAGACCTAAATCCAGAATGACGGCACTATAGGGGTGAGTAGGGGACACTCGACGTAAGGCTTCGTTTCCTGTCTCCACCGCTTCTACCTGAAAGCCTTCGTTTCCCAGAAAATCACTGAGAGCCATACAAATGTCCGTCTCATCATCCACAACAAGGATAGTCGGTGGGCTCGTTTTAGTGGTCTCTTCCATATTGCTTCCTTATCATTCCCTTATCATTCCCTCATCATCCCCCAAAAAAAATGCCATCCCTAATGCAGAGGACCTTGTCCGGAATGAGGATGCCATTGTACCCATTTGGGAGTAATGGTCCAACAGGGGGACCCTCTGGGGCGGTTCGCAGGGGTTTTGCCTCCTTCCCGTTCCGATCGCCTCAAGAGAGGGGGCAACCTCTTAGACTGCATGCAATAAACCCAAGGTTTCGTCTGGATTCCATGTTGGGATCCTTGGACAAATTAGAAACATTCCGTCATTTCGATATCCCCAGGAGGCGTAGAACAGCCCAAAAAGCCTTTGACAAGGGGGACATCTGTTCCGCAGATCGTCCGGCAAATAAAGAGATAATCTAAATTTCTAGAGGACCAACTTGCCGCTAGAGGCGGTACTCTTTGCCCACCTCCCACTCATCAGAGACTCATTCATTTATGAGTTTCCCGACTTTTTTGAGGGTTTTTGCCTTGTTTATTGCCGGCACAATACTTGAGAAGGCTTCATAGGTCTTTTGAGATTCGAAGACTGTTCAATACAGGAGTCGAGGACCACATGAAAACAATGAGGACGGGGTGATCACCGCATCCGGTCTGTGGGAGTTTTTGAGCCGTGACGCGGCCTTCCTGGGAGGGCCGGACAGCCCCATGCTGAGTTGGCTGGGATCGTGCGGAATTCTGCTCTTTTTCGTGTGGCAAGTCCTCAAATTACACCAGGAGACCATCGGCGTTCAACGGGCGTTCGATCGGGTATGTCCGAAGTTGATTACCCTCGCCGACGAGCGTGGCGACATTGATCGCGACCGATTCACGCATCATCCTGGGAAGAGATCACCATCCCACACCGGCCGGGTGGCCTCTTCTCACACACGAATTGACTGTGATGACATCCAAACGCTCAATTCGGGGATGCAACAGGAACCCATGTTTCGCGGACCATGGGCGAAATATCGCATGACGCTGGTTCTGGAAGAGGTTCCCTGGTTTGTGGAACCGCGTATTTTCAGTACCAAGCACGCCGCAGAAGTATTTACGCAGGAAGCCCTTATGGCTCATCGCGTGAATCTGTCCTTTTACCGTCAATTCCCTTCTTTGGTCACCAGCATCGGGTTACTCTTGACCTTTCTCGCCTTGTTTATCGGCCTCGGCAGACTTCACGCGGAGGGGACTGAGATTGTGGGAATTCAGGGACTGATAAACGGGCTGGCGGGGAAATTCCTGACGTCGATCGTCGGGCTCATCGTGGCCAATATTTTCACGTTTATCGAAAAACCTATGGTCTCCCGGATCATCAACACACATCATACCTTCCTCGGTCTCATCGATCAGTTGTTTCCTCGAAAAACCATGGAACAGATGTTAGAACAACTTACCTCCATGCAGAGCAACCATTCGCGAGACCTATCGACATCCGACGGGGAACTCCGAGAACACTATGGCGGATGGCGGACCAATGATCTTGCCGGCCCTACATCCAATTTGACTGCGGCTATTCAATCCTTGACGAAATTGCAGCAGGAGAATCAAGCGGATATGCAACGAACGGTCACAGACCTTCCACGCGTCTTCAAAAAAGAGCTTCATGGCCCCTTACACGAATTGACGGATGCCATTCAGAATCTCACCAAGTTGTTGAAGGATGTCCAAAACAATCCCGTACCGATAGAGACGCCTTTCGACGACCGCCCTCTCCTATGGAAAGCCTCCCCCGACCCCCTGGCTTCTCCCAATAGCAAATTTTTTGAAAAAATCAGGTCGTGGTCAAGACGACCGTGGGTTTCCCGGCCACGACGGACAGGATGAGTTCGGTAATGAACCACGAAGCCTCTTCTTCTCCCACCACGGCTGGCGTCATCGATCTCATGACCTCGCTGGCCATGATCTTCATCCTGCTCTTTGCGGCCTTCATCACACAGACCTCCTCGGAGGCACAATCACAATTACGGGAACACAAAGAGGACGTGAAGGCCGTCCTTGGCGACCACCTCGAGCGATTAGGACTTTCACTCAATCCCGATCCTCGTGATCCACTCACGCTGATCATCGTCGTTCCAGAAAATCGGCTCACCTTCGAGTTTGGCCAAAGCACACTGACTCCTGACGCAGTTCGGTTTTTGGAAGAGGCGATACCCTTTTATGCGGCGGCCCTCTGTGGATCCTTGCGTGATACGATCGATTCCCTCGCCATTCAGGGACACACTGATGACCGCGGCGATGATGTGTATAATTTAAAATTGAGTCAAGAACGATCACTGGCGGTGATGGTGAAGGGATTGGAAGTCATTGAGGCTCAAGAGCCGTTGGCCTACCAGTGCTTCCAGGAAATGACGTCTGCCTCCGGCCGGGGTAGACAGGATTTGATCTACGAAGCCGGTCACCTGGTGAACCGTGAGAAGAGCCGTCGCGTGATCTTTAAAATCCGACTCCGTTCCTCCGAGCAACGTGACTCCCCTGAGCGGCCTGCCAAGACTCTGTAATCCTTCCATGCTTCCGAAAAGCCTCTCGTTCCAATCCCTCCAGGGAAATAAAACGGAGGTTCTGTAAATTTTTAAAACGCGTACGGGGATCCTCATTCCATTTTAATCCTTCCTTATGGGAGTCAATTGATTTTCTACATTCGTGCACAGTGGCAAGACAAGAGTCTGGAAAGACATTTATCAGCGTCGTCCTCTTCGTTGATATTACTCCGATCAAATTTTTTAACGATGGAGAATGCTCACATATGGAATTAAACGATGAGGAGAACATTCAAAAAAAATTTTGGCTGCTGGGGAAAATTGGGTGATCAAATTAAAAACCATCATTTTTTTATCGGCCCGAAAGAGAATATGGAGAGTGGAAACCTGGAATCCTGCCGGATACGCTTGAGCCGGAGATCGACATCTTATTCGATGATAAATGATCGTCATCTCCTACTCAGTCTAATTGGGAATGGAAGGGACTGACTTAAACAGTCACCACGATTTTGCCTTTTTGTTGGTTGGACACCATGTAGCGATGAGCTTCCGCAATTTCGGCTAAAGGGAACGTGCGATCGATGATCGGTTTTAAAGCACCGGATTCTAATCCTTGGTAAATATATTCTTTCCCTCGCTTCAGCATTTCCGGGTTTTTGACGATCTCAAACAGCGTATAGCCTCGTATGGTTAATCCTTTTGCCAGAGCGGGGAACAAGGGGTATGGAGTTGGATGTGGAGCCAATGCCCCATATTCGAAGATGATACCGCCAGGTGCGGTGACGGCAGCGAGTTGTTCCAACAAAGGTCCGGCAACCGGATCGAACACCACACGCACGCCTTTTCCGGAGGTGAGGGACATTCCCTGTTCCACCAGATCTTCTTCGTCCGTCACAATGACATGATCAGCCCCAGCGTCCAGCAGAAAGGCTTTCTTGTCAGCTCCACGGGTCGTGGCGATGGCCATCCCTCCAGCGGCTTTGGTGATCTGAATAGCCGCTAATCCCACACTGCTGCTGCCTGCCGTAATCAAGACCGCATCGTCTTTTTTCAGGCCTCCATATTCGATGAGCGCCCCATAAGCCGTCATGTATTGCATCCAGATGGCGGCACCCTCAATCGCTGATAAATGGTCGGGATACGGGGCAGCCGCGTAGGCCGGAACGATGGCACTCTCACCATAGACGCCATATTGGCTCATGGGAAAAGACGGAATCGTACTCACGCGGTCACCTATCCGAAGGTCTGTGATGTCGGGACCGACGGCATCAATGACACCTGCCGCTTCATACCCTAACCTCGAAGGGAGTTGAGGTGCCTCAAGGTATTGACCTTTTCTCAGCATAATTTCGGCGCGGTTGAGCCCGATAGCCTCCACCTTCATCCGGATTTCTCCCTTGCCCGGCTCGACCAACGGTAAGTCTTCAAGCTTCAGAACTTCAGGCTCCGCCTGTTTGATGAAAACGCACAATCTTTGGCATCAGCAACCTCCTGCAAAATAAAACACGTCCATCAGATTGTTGATCGGTCCCTCACAAATTGCAGAATGTGATCCACGTCGTCACCCGCTTCCCATACTCTTTGTAGAAATTCAACGGGGTCAATGTTGACCTTTTTCAAAAATCGACGATCGGCACCACAACCATACATAAGATCTGCCGGTAATTCTCCTTGAAGTTTGGCTCTGGCTTTCTCAATGATGCGGGGAAACCATTCCAGTCCTGCCAGCGAGGCCTCCCTGGGCGGGAACAAATCGGTGTTTTTCACAATTTTCGAATATTGCCCCTGCTGCTCGTTCAAAAAATAGTCCCTTCGGATCTTTGTGATCGCGATGACCATTTCTAGGTCAGGTTCTCCATCCTCGCACCAGTCCTCCACAAAGTCGAAGATTTCCTGGGGGGTGGCCCCGAGCAAGCGAAGAAACTCTTTCTCTTCATGCGAAAACATCGCGTCAGCATTGCGCATGCCATTTTTATACGAAGCGACCTTCTGTTCAAACAGAGTTCGGAACTTCGGGATCCAGTCCAACGTGGCACTGTGCATATTTGATAATCCCACTTTGGCTCCTTCCTTCTTTTCGATAGAAGCTTCGTCCATAGCCAGTGTCTGCCTATCAAATGATTTTACGGATGTCGTCATGACCTTGTCTCCTTTTTCAGAATTTTCTACACGAAATCATCTCAATGAACTCTTCTTCTATTCTTTCTCTCAGACCAACGAATTGACCGGGGAGGGTAATCGTCTTTTCAACATGGCATTCTCGGCTTCCAAAGTAGCCAGGCGGTCCCGGAGGGGCTGTACAATTCCTTCCAGATCTTCTTGAGAATATTTTCTGGGAATGTGTTGTCGACAATTGGCATCCCAGGCCTCGACTCGAAATCGAATGACCCGTTCCGGCCTTCCTTTGTAACTGGAATCGGTCAGTCGTGTGAGCAGCTCAGGATCATTCTCAATGACCTCGGCTGTTCCCCAAATTTTAATCCTGGTTTGAGTGGCGTAATCCATAAAAAACAAAAAGGCTTGATCGTTCTCAACCAGGTTCCCGATAGAGATGTATTGTCGATTACCTTTGAAGTCGGCAAACGCCAGCGTGTGAGCATCCAACACCTTGAGAAAACCTTTCGGCCCTCCTCGATGCTGAATATACGGCCTTCCCTCAGCACTCGCTGTGGCGAAATAGAAGGAATCTCGTTCACGTAAAAATGCCGTCAGGTCGGGAGTGATGGTATCGGACCATCCGTCCCGTTCCTCCATTTGGGCATAGTGCTGTCGTGATCCCAGACGGGCCTGGACGGCTTTCACGGACGAAGTGAAGGCAATGTCGCTGACTGGTATAGTCATGAGGGGTTCTCCTTTGAATGCCTGGAGGGCCCCAAAACCACCCGGGTATCCAGAAAATCACGGATATATTTGGCAATCGCGGGTCCTTCCTCTTCCAGAGCAAAGTGCCCTGTATCCAGCAAATGAAATTCAAGGTTTTTCAAATCACGTTTGTACGGATGTGCGCCTTCGGCAGGAAAGATCTGATCATTCTTGCCCCACACAATCAATGTCGGGGGTTGATGTTCTCGCAGGTATGCTTGCCACTGGGGGTACAACGGCGGGTTTGAGCCGTAGCTATAAAACAACTGCAATTGAATGTCGCTGTTGCCCGGTCGATCCAACAGATACTGGTCCACCAGCCAGTTATCGGGACTAATCGCTTCAGGCTGACGAACACCGTGCGTGTATTGCCATTTGGTGGCACCAATATTCAGAAATCCCTTCAGCGGTTCAGCATTTTCTGGCGTACGGTCTTTCCAATATGCCCGAAGCGGTTTCCAGAAATCGCGAAGCCCTTCCTCGTAGGCATTTCCATTCTGGATAATGAGAGACTCAACTCGTTCGGGATGATGGACCGCTAGTCGAAAGCCCACCGGTGCACCGTAATCCATCATATAGAGACTATAAGAATCCAACCCCACTTTGTTGGTGAACCTTTCGATGAAGATCGCAAGCTTCTCGAAGGTATACTGAAACTCACCCACGGTCGGCATGGAGCTGTTCCCGAACCCTGGATAATCCGGAGCCACAACATGAAACCGGTCTGAGAGTTGTGGGATCAAATTGCGGAACATATGAGAAGAGGTGGGAAACCCATGGAGCAATAAAATGACCGGCGCGTTCTTTGGTCCCGCCTCACGATAAAAAATACTCACAGCCGTCTACTTCAACGGTTTTATGGAGGGTTGGATAGTTAACCGCCACGGACGCTGTGGGAGCGGTAGCCAGTTCCGTATCTCCCGACTTGGAGGCCATCGCCCCCACCACCAACATTCCTATGAACCCGAATGGCACGATAGCCAAAATGCCCATTAGAGGTTTGATGATTGTATTGAAGCGTTTCATG
>CAVTGT010000017.1:0-19270 GCA_963734345.1 uncultured Nitrospiraceae bacterium | reverse complement strand
ATCCATGCGGAGGACAATAGCGTTGAGCGCTTTGAATTCAAACCGAAGCCGGGGAAGCTTGTGGAACGGACGTTTGGCCCGGGCGACTTTGTCTTGTTTCCTGAGTCCGGCGAAGGATTCTTCGTGCTTGCCGGAAGGCTGGGGGTCACGGTGATTGGCACGCTAGGGGAGGTCGATGGAAAACCAGTTCGCATCCTCAATCTATACACAGGAAAGGCAGACGCTAACACCAACCCCGTGCGGGTGCTCGCTCTCAGAACCCTCGTGGGGAGCATGAGCGAGGAAGAGGTCCGGGACGACTGGATCAAGTTTCGCGATGATTATGGGCTGGCAGAAATAGAAACGGCACAGGGGCTGATACGAAAAGCATGTGGGTATAGCACGGACATTCCCGGGAGGCAAATTGTCTCCACCAACTATCTTCTCCATGTCCGAGCGGAAAACTTTGGGATCAACATGCGCATTTCCAGCAATAACTTGCCCATGCGGATTCCTATGCGGATCGAGGGGTTAAACCCAAACTGGACCGCCGGCAAAGTCGACCTGGACAAAAAAGAGTGGTTCCCTCTTGGGGTGGACCTGGCCATGGATACGAGTAAGAGCGCGTACACCACATTGACGCAGAATGTGGAGGGCCATTTCTATATCGGCAATCTGGTAACCGGACGCATAATCGGGAATCCGCCCATCGTCAAACCCGAAGTGTTTCTGACGTTGCTTCCCAACAATGTAAGCGGCAAGACGGTAGTGGACATTCACAATCCCACCCACAAGGCGCTTGACGTCGAGGTGACAGTTCCCATCTCGACCTGGTTGGCCAAAGAACAAAGCCAGGTGATCCGAGTAAAGAGAGGCAGCACGGTACGCCTCCCCCTCTCTTAAGGGGATAGATAAAACGCTCGGCCTGTTGAGAATTGGCGACTTGCGGAATGCCATATCTTTCGGAAGGCCATTCATAAGCAAGGAGTGCATGGGAAACGCAACCGTTACATTGTCCCGCAAGATAATGTTTGGAGGGTCCCATGAATGGTCATGCAGCGGTCTTACTACTTGGTCTAGGTGCTATCAAAGACATGTCCAATGATTGGGTCTTGCCTGAATTATTGAAAATAGCCCCCCACAACATCTACATGAGTGGGATGTCCTTTACCACTCTCGATGCCTCCTTCAATGATATGCAGGATCCCAACAATCCACATGATCCGCTAAAGGCGCTCCGCCCATTCAATGCCGTGGTCGTTTGCGGGTTTCCACACCTCGAGCCTGATGCGAACGGAACGGATGACCTGGTGATACGCCCCGATAGGCTGACATTGCTCACCCAATATCTTATTGAGTATGTTAAGCTCGGCGGGGGCCTCTACATTTATGGGCACTCGTTAAACGAGGCCGGTAGCCGGGGGACCAATACGACATTGAACGCCTTCCTTAAGGAGCTTGCTCAAGAACCTCGCGAAGCACTACCTCCAACTGAAGAGCGACACGTCGAGCTGCTTTTTGAAGAACTCAGAGAAGATCCAAATTCAGTTCTTCTAAGGAAGCAATTCAATCCGGAGGAATGGAGGAATGAAAGTTACCTATGCCCTTGCGGCCAGTATCGGCGTGGACGGTATCCAGGCTCATCCTGCCATCTCCGCGACGTGTCACACTTCTGGTACCCCGTCGGCGGCAGGGACAGCCCCACAAGGGCGCAGTCCGTTCGCTACACCGTTCAGCATGCGGGCGTGAATCAACAACAGCCCAGTCCGGGAGGGTTTAGCTTTGAATCCTTTACTTGTCGTTAAAATAAATATATCCAAGGCGAGGGAAGGAATTTTACTGTAAGAATTGTTGGCGGTCTTTTCAATAATACAGGTTAGGCAAAAACCAATCGACCTTTTGGTTGTGGAATCAGCCGTCCTAACACCTTTGCGGTTTCCAACCATTCTTGGATTACATTTTCTACATTGCTCAACGCCTCTTGATAGGTCGGGCCATCAGCCGCACACCCTGCCCATTCGGGAACTTCAGCGATAAAAGCTTCATCTTCCTGACTCCAATAGATGATTATTTCATATTTCGGCATCGACAGATCCTCCTAATTGGTATTTGATCAAGACTATACGAACTTGCTTGACTACATAGGGTTTGGCCTGTGAGCCTTTGGGCTGAAGGTTCAAAATTTCTTCCATATTTTCTCTGGTGAAAATATGGTGAGATCCTTTGATGCCTTCTTTAAATTGAAGAAGCAATAAATTCTGCAAACCTGCAAATGGAATATGGGCATCTGAGGTTCCCCGAAGTATTGGAGAAGAAATTTTTCGTGTTTGGACATTATAACATAACAGCATTTTTATCTAACAATATCAAAGAAATTTTGGCAGTCTAGGCAAATTCTTCTTGAAGAGGCAAGGAGATAGGATGCAAACAAGTCCTAAAATGTTTTAGTTTTAAAATTTCCTGTCCACGTCTCGTTATTTGCCGATGGGGTTATGGCCGTGTCCAGCGGGGTAACTTTCCCTTCCCAAAATGTTTCCTGGATCTGTTTTTTTACTTAAATAGAAGTTGCCAGGCGATACAACCTTTTTTTCGTCAAAGAATCCAATACCCCTTTGTGTTGTTTCATGATTCAGGGAATCGTTCAAGGGACGACATTTTTTAAAAAATCATGAGCCATACCTGGCTATTTTTAGACCGCCCTAGTGCAAAAAGGGAATTGTGGGTGTGAGGCCCAAGGGATTCACTATTCCCAAAGTTGGCGCAGTTGCATAGGCGGGTCTGAAAATTCATTGATTTGCACAGGAGAAAATCTTTATGCGATGGGGTCTTCAGGTCTTACCAGATGTTTTAGTCGTTCGGATCTTTGGCCTTCCGGATCATAGTCTTGGGAATATGTTTGAAAAAGCCGCGGAGCGGGCCATGAGTCTGGAAAATCGGAAAGTGGTTGTCGATTTTTCCCATGTAGAGTCCATGGGTCCGGTTGAGCTAATGCTATGTGCCTATGGAATCTATCATCTCCGGCAATTACGCATTCCCGTCGCGCTCATTCAACCTCCGGCATCGCTCTTTCCGGTTCTTCATCAACATGGCATGCCAGAACCACTACCAGTTTTTTCGCACGAATGCGATGTCAAGACGATGAACTAGGTCATCTGTTTCCTGCCTGAGATGATTTGCGCCCACCCTTGAATCTCTGGTGTCGTAAGGGTTATCCAGCAACCTGGATTAATATTGTGATAAAAAAAAGGGACTTGGTGAATCCAAGTCCCTTTTTTGGGAAAATCCGGATGTCAGACTGGTTAGAGTTGCCGTAACGCAGCTACCCGATCCTCAATTGGCGGGTGGGTGGCAAAGATCTGCATGAAACTATGAGATTGGCCTGAAATTTTCATCGTGGATAAGGCATCCTTGGAGCTATATTCGAATTGGGCTCGTTGCACCCAACGGTCAATGCCTTGAAGGGCGGAGATCATATGTTCTTTCCCTACGGTGTTCGCCGCGAAACGGTCTGCTGAGAATTCCCGGCGGCGGGACCACCAACTAATCGGAATCATTGCCAAGACTGACAGGATGATTTGCAAAAAGATATAGACTCCAAATCCTAGTGCCGCATTGCGCTCCGCCAGTTGCCGATAGACGAACCGGCTAATGAAGTATACGAACGTATTCATGAGGCCTGCCAACACCGTGGTGGTGAACATGTCTCCGTTGTAGACATGGCCCATTTCATGCGCGAGGACCGCTCGCACTTCCCCTTCATTCAGATTGTTGAGGAGGCCGGTTGAGACGGCGACCATTGAGTTGTTTTTGGTTGGTCCGGTGGCAAAGGCATTGGGGTCTGGTGATTCATAAATCCAGACTTCCGGCATGGAAAGATTCAGTTTTCCTGAAATTTTCTGGACGGTTTCATACACCAATCTTTCAGCCGGGGTTCGAGGTTCCGTAATTTGTGTGCAATCGATAAAGGCTCTGGCCATTTGTTTGGAGAACGCCAAACTGATAAAGGCTCCGCCAAATCCGATAACCAGAGCCCATAGCAGGTCCTGCTGGGCAATTGATCCGCGCAGATCGATCCCGAACGCCGGCAATACTACTTCGGATAAGACATTAAACGATATAGAGAGGGTGATAAAGATCAGGACATTGGCAATCAGTAATAAACCAATTCCTTTGAGTTTTTTCATAGAGAGTCTCCCTTGCTGTTGCCACCCAGGTGGGTGGATGAAATCTGATGTTTCGTCATTCTCATTTTAGGGTTAAAGCACTTCGAAAGCATTCTGCTTCACGGTGTTCTATCTCAACATGTTGGTAGATAACACCTTTTGTTTGAGAGTCAAGTGTAAGAATCGCGTGACCCTCCTCTGAAAAACCGTTATGATGTTTCCTCTGTGGCTGAGTTGGTTTTTCAAAGAAATATTCTACTCGATATGTTCTATTCGTCTTATTATACACGATTGATTATTGGGATGGTTGTGCTAGGGGTCCAGGAAGTTTTTCCGTACGATCTCTATGCTCAACCGGTTGATTCCTCCTTGCCTCCCCAGGAGGCACCTTTTGGACAACAGGTAGCCATCAGTATGGAAAGTTATGCATTTACGCCGTCCGAAGTGGTGGTGGAAGCTGGAAAACCGGTGACACTGACTTTGAGCAATCAGTCTTTTTTAGTTCCTCACAATTTTTTGCTGGATGATCCCGGCGGAAACCGTTTGGTTGATGCTGATATTTCCAGTGGGGATACCCAGGCGGTGACTCTCACTTTGACGGAACCTGGCATCTATCCCTTTTACTGTGATAAAAAGCTCTTGTTTTTTCCCAAACATCGTGAGCAGGGAATGGAAGGCCATCTCCTCGTTCGCTAGCCTATGCGCCCCTCACCCTCGGATCAGATTCTCCTCAGGGATGTTCTCAAGCGGGTCTCCCGCTCATTTTATTTGACCCTTGCTATTCTGCCCCACGCCGTCCGGTCCCAAATCGGGTTGGCCTACCTGTTGGCCAGGGCTGCGGACACGATTGCCGATACCGGAGAGTTAGACGATGCCGTCCGGCTGGAGTGTTTGCGTCAGTTAAAGGGCGAACTCTGGGGAAGCGCCCCTGATTGGAAACGGATTCAAAAAATCCAGGCGCGAGTCATCACCAAACAATCTAACCCTGATGAGCGCCGATTGTTAGAAGAGTTGGAGGGCTGTTTCCGAATTTTTCAGGGATTCAATCCGACCGATCGATCCCATATTGCGCAGGTCTTGTCGGTGCTGATTGGAGGAATGGAATTTGATCTCCACAAATTCCCCAAAAAAAATGGGCAGCCTGTGCACGCCTTACAGGCCATTCACGAGTTTGAATATTACACGTATGCGGTTGCGGGATGTGTCGGAGAGTTTTGGACCAAGATGGTGTGTCATCATCTGCCTGGATTTCGACAATGGGACCCGGCATGCCTGATTCCTCTTGGCATTCGCTATGGGAAGGGGTTGCAGATGGTAAATATTCTTCGGGATTTACCAAGAGACCTGCGGAATGGGCGGTGTTATATCCCGATGGCATTACTGGATCAAGTGCATCTCTCTCCCTGCCAGCTTCTGGATGAATCCTCGTCTCCTGCATTTCGGCCTCTCTTCCGGAAATTAATTCAGGAGGCTCGTGATCATTTAGATCAGGGGTGGCGTTATACGATGGCCATCCCGCGAATGGAAGTTCGACTTCGTTTGGCCTGCATGTGGCCGATTTTGATTGGGATTCGAACCTTACAGCGATTGTCGGTTTCTCAACTTGTCCTCAGTCCGGACTGTCCCGTCAAAATTGGACGGCGCGATGTGTATCAAATTGTTGCCACCACCGGATTGACTGGTGGGTGTGGAACGGTGGGAACGGCTTATTGGGGATATTGGAGAAAACGTATTGTCTAGTGGAAGTGTTGGAAAACGTCGCCAGGGGCGTTCCCGCCCCTTGGCCGTACCCACGTATTCCTCCGTATGCACAGTTCGTCCAAGCACCTGCGGCCTTGCTGGACGTGCATAATTGAATACTTCTCTTTTTCTCCTGGTAACTTATCTTAGGTCGCGAAACGGTAAGATTTGAAAATATTCCCCAGACCTTAATTTACTCTTTCGTTGGAGTAAGGAGTTTTTCCCCTTTGCGGAAAACTCCAAAAATGGCCTGAGATGGACAGGCATCCAGACAGAGCCGGCACGATTCCAGACATCGGGATGAATCAAATTTGTAGGGAGGCGTCGAAAGCCAGGCTCCCGTCGGACAAACGGGAATGCAGATTGCGTTATGGGTGCAACGGTCCGGATGTCGGACCAGGTGGTCTCTTCTCACCATCATAGGGTTGACTCCTTCAAAGAGGCCTTGAGAAAACATCTCCAGCATATTCATTGTGGTCGATGATTCTCCATGTCCCATTTTTTGACTAATTCCTGAATCTGGGACTTGAGTTCAGGAATGCGCTCGAGATTATTTTCAATGGCATTTAAAATATTATTCAACCTGGCCCTGCGTCCGGCTTCCTGATCCAGGCGTGTGAGATGATCGTATTCTTCAAAAGCGCCGGCATACACGGATTCCAAATGGGGACGGACGGACAAAAGGCCTGCTGTCACGAGTTGCGGTTCGTCATGGATAGGGGGTGTAACCGCAAAGCGGCCTTGGGATAACAAGAGGACTTTATGGGGAGTCTGTTCGGGAATAGGCAAAACTTGTTCAATGGTCGCGCCAATGCCTTGTTCCCACGATGAAAGCCACCCCGGAAAAGATTTCAAAAAGGCCACTTTTCGCAAGTTGGCTTCCCATTTGTCTTCATTGCCCATAAGATAAAGGCTTTTCTTCTTTCACCTTACGAATTGAGAGCAGGAGAGAGTCAGTGCGGGTATCCCATGAGGAGGTTGTGACGCATTACGGGTTCACAATGGGAAGCGAGCCATTTTTTCCCGGCATCAGGAGCCGTTCTACGATTTCCCCTTTGGCGATATGTCGTTCCATGATTTCTGTGACATCGGCTTCTTTCCCCACCCAATACCATACGCCTTCGGGATATATCACGACGCTTGGTCCGTACTCGCATTGGTCGAGGCAGCCGGCCTTGTTAGCCCGCACGATTCCCTTTAACCCTAGGCGTTCAACTTCCTTTTTGAAAAAGGCATGTAACCTGACAGAACCCAAGGCCGAACAACACCCTCGGGGATCTCCTTTGGGACGTTCGTTGATGCAAACAAAAATATGTCGAGAGAATTTGCTCATATTTCTTGAATTTTCATAAAAATGACCGAAAAAGAGAAGTGAAAAACAATGTGTCGATCTTACCTGAGGGTTCCGGAACCTGTCTAGATCACCGAGACCGTAGAGGTGAAGGCGTTGGTATTCATGAGACGAAGTCCATTTGGTTGATTCATTTAAATGTTAGCGTAACTGAGTACGGAAGAGAGGACAAGGTCAAGGTATGGTGATAGGTGTACCAACAGAAATTAAAGACCATGAATTCCGCGTGGCCCTGACACCCCATGGTGCTAATGAATTGTGTATTCGCGGGCATCGGGTGCTGGTCCAACAAGGAGCCGGGGAAGGAAGTGGATTCAGAGATGAGGAATATCGACAAGCTGGAGCCGTGCTGACTGCAACAGCACAAGCGACCTATGATGACGCACAACTCATTGTGAAGGTGAAGGAGCCACAGCCCGAGGAATGGCGCTTCCTCAGAAAGGACCATGTTCTCTTTACTTATCTTCATTTGGCGGCCTCCCGATCTTTGACGGAAGCTCTTCTGGGTAGCCATTGTGCGGCCATTGCCTATGAAACCACTGAAGATGTGAACGGACAATTTCCCCTCTTGAGGCCCATGAGTGAAATTGCCGGCCGTATGTCGGTTCAAATTGGTGCGCATTTTTTGGAAAAGGTGCATGGTGGTTCCGGAGTGTTGCTAGGTGGTGTGCCAGGAGTCCCACCGGCAGAGGTGGTAATTCTAGGTTCGGGGGTTGTGGGAGCGTCTGCTGTAAGGATTGCCGTGGGGATGGGTGCCAAGGTCTCGGTGTTGAGTCTGGATCTATCGCAGTTACGCATGCTGGATGATCTCTATCATGGTCGTATTGTGACCCTCGCTTCCAGCCAATCGATGATCCACCGATTTCTGATGAATGCCGATCTTGTGATTGGAGCAGTCTATCTCCCTGCGGCACGTACACCCAGGGTGATCACGAGAGCGATGGTGTCTGACATGAAATCTGGATCGGTTCTGGTCGACGTCTCGGTCGATCAAGGTGGGTGCGCGGAGACGACTCGCCCGACCACGCATACCGATCCGGTATTTGCCGTTGATGGAGTCCTGCATTATGCCGTAGCAAATATTCCCGGGATTGTGCCCCATACAGCAACATTGGCCTTGACCAACGCCACGTTACCTTTTATAGTCCAGCTGGTCGAAGAAGGATTGAAAGAGGCTTTGCGAAAGCATTCAGGGTTACGAAAAGGATTGAGCGTGTTTCAGGGACGACTGACATGCCAAGCCGTTGCCGAAGCCCATGGGTTGCCTTATGAGCCTTTCCATCCCTCAACGTAGTGTTTTCTAGTGATCGGGGCGTAGCGCAGACCGGTAGCGCACCGCGTTCGGGACGCGGGGGTCGGAGGTTCAAATCCTCTCGCCCCGACCAGTTATCCATTCCGCTGGTCGTTTTTTCTTCAGTGTGGTTTTTTCTTTTTTACAGATTCCATCATTCACGACAACGTCCTATTGCTGAGGAAACGGGGAGACGTTTGTCTTAGAGCAGGATACAATGGATATTTTCAAACAGATTAGACCACAGGTGCCCTTTCCCCGTTGTGATGCTTACGCGGAAGGTCAGTCTAATTCTAAACCCAAAGGATTAGTCAGATGGATGGGGTAGGAATATTCGTTGGAGCAGTCGGCTTGGTACTTGCGGCTGCGGCGCTATGGTCTGCCCGGCGTATACATCAAGAGCTTTCACGGGTTAAACGAGAGCATTATTACCTTGAGCAGAAATTGAACGCGCTTCCAGGAAAGATCGAATCGGCAATTGAGCCGTTGCGGATCCATACCGCACTCCTGGCCCGCGGTCAACGTGTCTCGGATGCCTTAATTAGAAAAGGACAACTGTATCATGAAATTTCGGGATCGGAGGTGGTTCAGTTAATGACACCACTTTCTCCCGTTCAAGGAATATTTTTATTGGATGTTCGTACAAATGCTGAATTTGCCAAACGTCGGATTCCCGGAGCCAAGCTGATTCCCGTGGAGGATTTGGAGATGCGTCACCAAACGGAGATCCCTCCTGAAGCCGAAAAAATTCTTGTGTACTGCGCAAGTGGAGATCGCAGTCGTTTAGCCTGCGATTTTCTCAGTCGACAGAATTATGCCAATGTGTATTTTATCAAAGACGGATTGCAAGGGTGGCCTGGCCCTGTGGAAGGCGACCAAATGGGGTCCCTGATTCAAATCTCGTCAAAAACAAAGGTTGTCCTCTAATTTCCCCTCCCCATATCTTCTTCCGCGTAGTCATAATTTGAGGAAAGAACGCAATGCCATCAGATCTAATTATTTTGAATGTGATGGGCCCCTATCGTGAGCCACGAGAGCCGGCCTTTTCCTATGATTATTCCGTCCAGCGACCTCACTGGGCCACTCCACAGGGGGTGAGAGTGAAGGTATCCATTGAATTTGAATTAGACTATTTGAAAGTTTCGATCATGGGCCTTTCCGGAGGATCAGTTGGGCAACAACTGCGGGTCAATCAGATGCTTCTCCGGGCCATTGCGGATAAGAAACTCGAGTTAATTGAGGCGGATGGGTTGTTGGCTGACCGGCAGGACGTCATGGTGGGACCGTTTGTGGATAACCTCATCCATCTGTTTGGTCCACTTGATCAGTGGATGAAGGTTGAGCAGCATACTCTTCGAAAATCGATAAAAGAACAAATAGGTATTTGAGACTGGAGAGTCCGTAGGGGAGAGAGGGAGCTAATTAAACTAGAACACCCGTTGGTAGCGTTTTGAATAGACCCCGGTGGCATCTTCCCCGAATCCCAAGGAAGCCTGCTCCGGGGAGTTTTTGTTGTGAAGATCAATGCTGTAGTGCCCTCGAACATGTTCCATGGCTATTTCGTAGGGAATAGAGCTGGGGTAAAACTCTCCGGGAGCATGCGCCCCGCGACCTAAGGCTTTCGCCGATTCCACCCCACCGTATTGTTTTTCAGAAAATATATAAATATCAGCAATCGCAAATTCTCCGAGTTTATTTTCCGGGGTGGTGGGTGGCAAAATGGTTCCCAGCGAATTGTTTAATCGGGCATTTTGCAAGGATTGTAGTAGAGCGACAACCTGGCTATCCGTCGTGGCAGGGGGAACAAGGAGGGTAATGGCATTCATATCCGTAACCAGACCGGTCATTTCAAACGTCGGTATAAGGTCAGACGATACGATACGGTGAGGGGCCACCTGTGCGTCCGGTGTCGGTCCGGTTCCCTGGGTAGGAGTATTTTTCGATTTGGGGATGATCAGCGTAACAAAAAGCCATAACCCAAAGATCACGCCAAAAACCACAATCAGCGGGTGGAGGCCCACTCGCCGTCCTTCGGTCGGTTCTTCTTCACTCACGTCGTCCCTCCTTCGATAATATCAGGAGTAGAAGGTGTTTGACGTTCTCGGTGTTTGGCCATTTCCCACCATGTGTCGAGTTCGGAAAGCGTATACTCGTTGAGCCCTTTTCCCTCCGAGGCGGCTTGGGATTCGACAAAATGAAAACGGGCCATAAACTTGTTGGTGGCGCGACGTAACGCCTCTTCGGGATTGACCCTCAGAAACCTGGCGACATTCACCAATGCAAAGAACACATCGCCCAACTCTGCTTCTATATTGTCTTGAGTCTTCAGATCTTGCTTTGGAAGGTTGTCTTCTGAAATAGGTTGAATGGTTTCAGCGGCGGCAGAATACAATTCATCAAGTTCTTCCTTGAATTTTTCGAGGGCCGGTTCAATGGTCGCCCAATCAAATCCCCCGCGTGAGGCCCGTTTTTGGACTTGAAATGCACGCTGGAGAGCGGGAGAAATTTTTGGAATGCCTTCTAATAATGAGGGATTTTTTCGTTCCGGGGATTTTTCTTGTTGTTTCAGTTGATCCCATTGAAGACTGACTTCCGTGGATGTCGTGATAGATGTCGTGATAGTGGATGCGTCCCGGAGGGAGTGAAACACATGGGGATGACGTCGAATGAGTTTATCCGCCAACACGTTGGCCACATCATCGAATGTAAATTGGCACTGTTCTGAGGCAATTTGTGCGTGAAACAGGATCTGAAGCAACAGATCACCCAATTCTTCTTTCAGGGCAGTGGCATCACCGGTATCGATGGCTTCCAGCACCTCATACACTTCTTCAAGAAGATGGGGCTTGAGGGTTTGGCTGGTTTGTTCTTTGTCCCAGGGGCAACCATCCGGTCCTCGCAATCGGGCCATGATTGAGACGAGATCCGATAGGGATTCCGCCTGAGGAAGGGAATGAGAAGATTTTGAGGTTGGGTGGTTCATGAAACAGTCAGAAACGTGATCTGGCGCGTTGGTATTATACCCGTTTGTTTCACCGGTGTAAGGTCTTGATTCTTGATAGGGACTGTGCATTAATGATAGTGTTTTCCCACGTTAAGGAGGGTTGTCGATGAGCGAGGAAGAACGCGGATTTGTCGTCCGGGATAAACGCGGTCGAACGGAGGCGGAAGCTTCGCATCCCTCATCTTCAAAGCCTTCAACAACGGAAAACATTTCTTCCACGGATTCGGCCCATCCTGCCCCTCCATTATCATTTTCTTCGTTCGTATTTTCCTTAGGAACCTCTTCTCTCATGCTGATGGGAGAGTCTTTGGATCTTCAACAGCCGGCTCCTCCCATGAACCTTCCGCAAGCCAAGGAAATTATTGATATCTTGTCCATGTTGGAAGAGAAAACCAAGATGAATCTCTCACCTGATGAAGCGTCCGTTTTAGGCGATATGCTGTATACCTTACGGATGAAATATGTCAGTTTAACATCGGGCAAGGGAAGTACTATTTCTTCCTAATCACGGGTGGAACCACTCCAACCCCGCCAACTAACTTCCAGACGGAATTTCTTCCTCCGCCCATACATAAGCACGCGGGGTTCGTTTTCGGGTGAGTGGTCGTCCATTGCGAAGTAGCCGTACTTCATCAATAATGACCATATTGGCATAATCTATGGTCGAACATATCTTGTTGACACGTCGTGAACCTTATCTCTGAACATCTCACGGAATCCCGGAAGTTCTCTCGAAATTTGCCACCTTCCGCGCCCATGGACTCGGATTTCCATCCTCGCGTTTCTTCATCGAAACAGAAACGCCATCATTATACCCCTGTATGGATTGTCCTGGTTTTGCTGCTGCCTTGCCTGGCGCTGACCGTCTATTACGCCCGGTATGGCTTATCGGGTCCCCTCCTGCCGGATTCGATTCTTCCCAGCCCCAGTTATGCCTTGGTGCTCTTTCTGGTGTATCTGGACAGTGTGGGCTTGGTTGCGCTGACCCTCCTATTGTCACGAAATTTAATTAGAGCATTTTTCGAGAAGCGTCACAGGTTGATGGGTTCAGGGTTCCGGTCAAAGCTGGTCTCCGCCTTTATCGGGTTTGCGCTCATTCCAACGGTTCTGCTCGCCTTGGTGGCCAGTGGAGTCATCAGTGAGGTCATTGATGTCTGGTTTAATGATCAGGTCATGCATGTGTTGCGGGATTCGGAAGAAGTCGCCCAATTATATCAAGAGGAACGGGAGTTATTAGCGGCGGATACCGCACGGGCCATCAGTAAGGAAATTTTCCGGGAAGATATCTTGAAGCCCGAACATCGGGAATTATTGAAAGCCATCATGGCCCGCATGCAACAGGAATATCACTTAGCGGGTGTGGAAGTCTTTTCTCCCAAGATGGAAACCCTGGCACGGAGAATGGATCCCCAACTGTCTGATGCCGTCTTGAGTCTCCCTGTCGGACAACTCGTGCTGCAGGTGCTGGATTCGGGTCAGTTAATGTCTTCCGCCCAAGAAGCTCCGGTGGGGCGACTCATTCGGGCAGCGGCCCCGATTAAAGGCAATGGTTCAACTGATCGAGTGCTGGGAGTGGTGGTGGTTTCCTCGTATGTTCCGGAAGCCTTGCTCATGAAAATGGATGGAATTACCAAGCAATTTGAGGAATATCGGCAGATCAAATCGATGAAAAATCCCATCAAAGGTGGCGCGTATCTCTTTGTTGCGGTTGTGACGGTGCTCATTTTATTCGGCGCCACATGGTTTGGCTTTTATGTGGCTCGCGGGATTACGGTGCCGATTCAACGGTTGGCTGAAGGAACCGAAGCCGTAGCCAAAGGCAATTTAGATGTTAAGATCGACGTCAAGGCTACTGATGAAATCGGGACGCTGGTCCAGTCGTTTAACCGGATGACCGCCGACCTGCGTACCAGCAAATCCCGTCTGGAAGAAGTCAATATGTCGCTTGTCCGATCCAATATTGAAATCGATCAACGGCGTGCCTATACCGAAGCCGTGGTGGAAACGATTGCTGCCGGTGTGTTGTCGATCGATATGGCGGGTCTGATTACCACCTTCAATCCTTCGGCTGAACGCATCATTGGGGTGAAAGGGGAGGAATTACGGGGACGTCCGGTATACGAAGCCTTTAAGGCCTTTCGCCTGCACTTGCTTCAAAAAGCCTATGATCAGATGCTGGTTGAACAGACGGATAGTGTGTCAATGGAAGGACAAATGGAAACACCCAATGGACGACTCTTGACCTTGGGTCTGAATATTTCCAGAATGCAGAATGAGGCGGGTCAGGATCTGGGCTTTGTGTTTGTCTTTGAAGATCGGACGGAATTCATTAAGGCGCAGAAAACTGCGGCCTGGCAGGAAGTGGCACAACGCATTGCTCACGAAATCAAAAATCCCTTAACCCCCATTCAACTGTCTGCACAACGTCTGCGTAAAAAGTTTGCCGAAAAGTCTTCGGGATTTGAAGAGATTTTTGATCAAGCAACCGGAGTCATTATCAGTGAAGTCACTCGATTAAAGAGTATGGTCGATGAGTTTTCCAAATATGCCCGTATGCCCCTTCCCCAGATGCGAAAGGAATCGCTTCACGACATTATCCAGAAAGTGATTTCCCTGTATACGGGGGCTCATCGCGATATTGAATTTATTGTTCAATATGATGAGGGCCTGCCTTTTCTGAATTGTGATTCGGAACAACTGCACCGGGTATTTGTGAATTTGTTCGATAACGCCATCCAAGCCATGAATGATCACGGTCGTCTCTGGGTCACAACCGATTGTGATTGGCGGCGACATCGGGCGATAGTACGGGTAGGGGATGAAGGGATGGGGATTCAACCGGACGATCAAAAAATGTTATTTGTGCCTTATTTTTCAAAAAAGCGAACCGGTACGGGTTTGGGATTGGCCATTGTGCATCGCATTATTTCCGATCACAATGGGACCATCCATGCTGAAAATAATCATCCACAGGGTGCGGTATTTACATTCGAACTACCATTATAGGAGAAGGGGACGTTTCCGGCTGGATGATCCCTTCTCATGAATGGTCGTATCGCGGCAGGTCGAGGAAAGACCAATTCTTCACCCGCTTGATGGAGGACGTGTTGTGCCAGAGACAATTTGTCTGATAGATGATGAACCCGCCATTCTCAATACCTTGAGTAGTATCCTTGAGGATGAAGGTTACCAGGTGTTTGTGGCGAAAAGCGGGATCGAGGCCATCAAGCTTGTCCGAAGTGAGGCGCCGGACCTGGTTATATTGGATATCTGGATGCCTGAAATGGATGGGCTGGAGACCTTGAAACGGTTGCGCGCTCAGTTCCCCAACATTTTAGTCGTGATGATGTCCGGGCATGGATCTATAGAAACGGCTGTCAAAGCGACAAAATTGGGGGCCTATGATTATCTGGAAAAGCCCTTAGATTTGGAAAAAGTCACCATTCTGGTGCGGAATGCCTTGCACCAGCGAAAGCTGGAAGAGGAAAATCTGAACCTGAGAATTCAGGTTGAGCGACGATTTGAGTTGGTCGGCTCCTCCTCAACCATGAACCGGCTTCGAGAAATGATTGCCATGGCGGCCCCGGCCAATAGTCGTGTGTTAATTTCCGGCGCGAATGGGACGGGGAAAGAACTGGTGGCCCGGGCGATTCATTTGCAAAGCCCTCGACACAATCGATCATTTGTTGAAATCAATTGCGCGGCCATTCCGGAAAACCTGATCGAAAGTGAATTGTTTGGTCATGAAAAGGGCGCCTTTAGTGGTGCCAGCTCCATGAAACGGGGAAAATTCGAGCTGGCGGACGGGGGAACCCTCTTTTTAGATGAAATTGGCGATATGAGTCTGGCGACCCAAGCCAAAGTCTTGCGCGCGCTTCAAGAACAACAGTTTACACGGGTAGGGGGGACAAAGCTCCTCAATGTCCAGGTCCGGGTCATTGCCGCATCCAATAAAGATTTGGCGGAAGAGATTGGGAAAGGCACGTTTCGGGAAGATTTGTATTATCGATTGAATGTGCTCCCCATTCTGGTGCCGACCCTCAAGGAGCGGCGAGATGATATCCCCGAATTGGCGCAGCATTTTTTACGACTGCATTCTGAAGAACAGGGCATCAAACCCAAAGAGTTTAATTCGCAAGGCATGGAAGCCCTGCAACGACATGATTGGCCGGGAAATATTCGGGAACTTCGCAATTTGATCGAGCGGTTATTAATCATGGTGCCCAAGCACATGATTGATGGATCGGATGTCGACATATTTCTCCAGGGTCGGGCGCCAAGCGGGGTACCGTCCCTTTCCGTGGGCACCCATTATGATTCGCTCAGAGAGGCCCGCAATGCGTTTGAGCGGGAAGTTATTTCGCTGAAGTTGCGAGAAAATAATTGGAATGTGTCGAAAACCGCTGACGAATTAAAGATCGAGCGCAGCCATTTACATAGGAAAATTAAACTGCTTCATGTTGAGCTCCGCCCTGAACATTGATCCCGTTACACCACCCTCCCCCTCGGAATCGCTGCAAGCTGGCTCCTCGTGTCTCCTGAGTATTGAGAAACTCGTGGCCGGGGGATTGGGCCTGGCACGCTGGAATGGGCAAGTGGTGTTATGTCGCGACGTCATTCCTGGCGAAACGGTTCTGGTGACCATTGAGGCCCGTCGCAGGGGGGTGCATTATGGGAAGGTCCTTGAGGTGCAAGACCCCGTTGTCACCCGCATTATTCCTGTATGTCCTTATGTGGGTTCGTGCGGAGGATGCCAACTCCAGCATGTGAGCTATGAAGAGCAATTACGGCAAAAGCAATTGATACTTCAGGATGCTCTCACCCGGATCGGGAAACTGCCCGGACTTTCCATCCCTCCGGTGATTTCTTCCCCCCAACCCTATGGCTATCGACAGGTTCTCCGTATGGGGATCGGGGAGGGAAGGGAAGGATGGTTCCTGGGATTTTTTGAATCGGGATCGCAAAAGCTTTTGCCCGTTGCCACTTGCTTCCTTGTGTCAGAGCGTTTTCGAAACACGATCGACCAATTGGGCGCACGGTTGCGGATCATCCCTCTACAACCACAATTATTGGTCAATGTCGAAATCCGATGGTCTGCATTGGAACAAAAATATGTTCTGATCTTCCAAGGGAAATCGACAGATGAAAGGGAAGTGTCGCGTGTGTTTGATACCTGCATGGAGCTTCCTGACGTCCAGGGATGTGTCTATGAGCCGGTCGATCCATTGAACTCCTTTCATGGTCACGGGTTAACGGAACAATCGTTTCTGCGGGGAGTTGATCATATATGGGAAACGTTTAGAGGGTTACGGCTGAAAATCGGATGCCGATCGTTTATGCAGGCAAATTGGTCCTTATTTGAAGTCATGGGACAAACAGTTCAAGAATGGGTCGGTCCCAACGCCGGAATACGCATCTTGGAATTATATGCCGGGACAGGGGCATTGGGGATGAGTCTTGCGCATGCGGGTGCCCGGGTGATGGGCATCGAAGTCAATCGCTTTGCCGTTGAGGATGCCCGTCAGTCCATACAGGTTAACAGGATCAAATGTTGCCGGATGAGAGCGGTATCGGTGGAATCGTATTTGTCCACGGTGCAATCCGGTGAGTACGATGTTATCCTGCTGGATCCGCCGAGGACGGGACTTCGGCCAAAAGTGGTTGAACAATTGGGAGTCTTGCGGGTTCCCCGTTTATTGTATCTTTCATGCGATCCGCCTTCTCTTTCCAGAGATATCAAAAGCTTGTGTGCACTGGGGTATAGCGTTCATCGTCTGCAACCATTCGATATGTTTCCCCAGACGGCGCATCTTGAAACACTCGTCGAACTGACTCTTTCAGCATCTGATCCGAACGCAGGAGAATAACGACAGCAATGGCTACCTATCGAGAAGCGGGAGTGGACATTCAACGGGGCGATGAATTCGTCCGGCGGATTGGTCCCATGGTTCGTTCCACGTTTCGTCCGGAAGTCATGGGAGACATCGGAGGGTTTGGTGGTCTCTTTCGATTTCCTTCTGACCGTTATCGAGAGCCGATTCTGGTTTCCGGGACGGACGGGGTGGGGACCAAGCTCAAAATGGCTTCCCTGATGAACCGCCATGATTCGATCGGGATTGATCTGGTGGCGATGTGCGTCAACGATATTATTGTGAGCGGGGCGGAACCACTCTTTTTTTTAGATTATCTTGCGACCGGCCATCTTGAGGTGGAAGTGGGTGAAGCGATTATTCAGGGCATTGCCGAGGGCTGTCGGCAAGCCGAATGTGCATTAATTGGAGGGGAAACGGCTGAAATGCCCTCCTGTTACCCTCAAGGCGAATATGACCTCGCCGGATTTGCGGTTGGAGTCGTAGAACGATCTGAGATGTTGGGACAGGAAAAAATTCAACCCGGAGATGTGCTGATTGGAGTCGGTTCGAGCGGCCTTCATAGTAACGGATACTCATTGGCGCGACGGGTAGCCTTTGAGGTGCAGGGTTGGTCTCCTGAGACCATTGTGCCAGGACTATCTGGTTCGATCGGCGAGGTATTGCTGAGGCCGACATTGATTTATGTGAAACTCGTGAAGGCCTTATTGGCCGGAAGTCGGCTGCATGGCCTGGCGCATATCACTGGGGGCGGGATTACCGGGAACGTGCCACGCATTATTCCGGAGCCATGTCAGGCAGTGATTGATCGCAACACCTGGGAGCCTCTCTCCCTGTTCGCTGTGCTTCAACAAGCCGGATCCATTGATCAAGACGAGATGTTCCGGGTGTTCAATATGGGGGTGGGCCTTGTCGTGGTGGCGCCATCTGAAGAAACCAGTCGGATACTCAGCATTATCCAAGCACAAGAGATGACGGGCTGGGTGATCGGAGAAATTCGAGATCGCCCGTCTTCTGAGCCGAAACTCTCCTATTCACCTTATCAAGGATGAATCTGTGTCGCTTGCACTCGGGGTGTTGATATCCGGCCGCGGGTCCAATTTGGAGGCCATATTAGAGGCCATTGATCATGGAAATTTGGATGCGACCGTCCGGGTTGTGGCCAGTAATAAGATGAATGCTCCGGGATTGGAACGGGCGAGAGCACGGGGCATTCGCACGGAATATCTGGATCCGAAGACCTTTGCTCAAGAAGCCACACCCAGAGAGGCATACGATGCGGCGATGGGCGAACTGCTTCAACAACATGGTGTGGAATGTGTGGCGCTTGCGGGATATATGCGGATTGTGACCCCCGCGCTGATTCGACTGTTTCCTTGGAAGATCGTGAACATTCATCCCTCGTTACTCCCGGCGTTTCCGGGACTTGATGCTCAACGGCAGGCTCTGGAGTGGGGTGCTAAAGTCAGCGGGTGTACGGTTCATCTCGTGACAGAAGGGGTTGATGAAGGACCCATTATTGTGCAAGCCGCTGTTCCCGTTCTTGAGAAAGATAGTGTCGAGTCTTTATCGGCTCGTATACTGGAACAAGAACATCGCTTATATCCTGAAGCTCTCCAATTAATGGCACAAAAGCGATTAGATCTGGAAGGGCGGAAAGTTCGAATTATTCCCCAGTAGGCAACAGGTGAAAAGTCATGATGCCTGGATGAGCACAAAAAAATCAGACGGTGATGGTAACCCGCCTAAAGGTCGGTTATAATTCTTCTGAATTTTCCCCTATCAAGATTTCCATCGTGGGGGGCTAGCTCAGTTGGGAGAGCGCGACGTTCGCAACGTCGAGGTCGGGGGTTCAATTCCCCTGCCCTCCAC
>CAVTGT010000016.1:0-26298 GCA_963734345.1 uncultured Nitrospiraceae bacterium | reverse complement strand
GGGCCAGAACGGGAAGGTGTCCGTCACTGACGGTCCCTATGCCGAGACGAAAGAACAGATTGGCGGGTTCTTTCTCATCAATGCCAGAGACCTCAACGAGGCCATCCAGGTGGCCTCGAGGTTTCCATCGGCGCGCCTCGGGAGCCTGGAAGTGCGGCAGGTCAAGGAATTGCGCGGCTGTAACTGGCCAGCGGCTGGATCGTGAAGGAAGGTCACTCATGTGTCCGGCATGCCTCGCAACTCTTGCACTGATTGCGGCCAGCGCGACCTCGACGGGCGGACTGACGGCGATTGTCATGAAGAAACTCCATGAGAAGAGTATTAATCCGACAACCCAAATCAAAGGAGGTCAAGCCATGAACGCAACCGAGACATCGATGTCAAACCACAAGATCGTATCGCGAGAAAAATGGATTGCGGCCCGGAAGAAGCTGCTGACAAAAGAGAAAGAATTCACCAGGCTGCGCGACCAGTTGAGTGACGAACGGCGCAAACTGCCCTGGGTGAAAGTCGAGAGCCAGTACGTGTTCGATGGACCTCGAGGCAAGGAAACGCTCGTCGACCTCTTCGACGGACGCAGCCAACTGGTCATCTACCACTTCATGTTCGGGCCGGATTGGAAGGAGGGCTGCCCCAGTTGCTCGTTTGTTTCCGACCATATCGACGGCACATTCGCGCACCTGGCAGCACGCGACGTCACGATGGTGATTGTCTCCCGGGCGCCCCTGGCCAAGATCGAGGCGTTCAAGAAACGCATGGGTTGGCGGTTTAAGTGGGTGTCGTCACACGGGAGCGATTTCAACCCTGACTTCCGCGTTTCGTTCACGAAGGATGAGACGGCGCAGGGCAAGGTGGACTACAACTACACGATGCAGGAGTTCCCCAGCGAGGAAGCCCCGGGTATCAGCGTCTTCTACAAGGACCCTGGAGGCGACATCTTCCACACCTACTCCACCTACGGGCGCGGCGTCGAGCAGCTCCTTGGCACGTATATGATTCTCGACATGGTGCCCAAAGGCCGCGACGAGGACCACTTGGCATTCCCGATGGAATGGGTCCGTTACCATGATCGTTACGGTACCGACGAGTTCGCGGACGCGAACAAGCCCTATTGGCCAACAACGGCATCGCTCGGAGCGGGGGAGTCTCGCTCGTGAACACTCGCCATTGCTGCCAGATCGAAACGAGAGGTAGCAATAGCATTCCAGTCAAAATCGGAGGGGGGGAGCCATGATCTGCCATTTCATGAATGCCTCAATGAAGACGCTTTTTTCTCGAAAGACCGGTCGGTCTCGACTATTGACTGACGTTCTTGATGTGTTGTCCAATTTTTTTATTATGGACACATCCTTAGCGCAAGGTGAGTGAAACTCCTGAGGTGAGTTATGACAAGACGGTCGATTTGGTATCTTATCGTAACACTCCCTCTGCTTGTCAGCGTGGGCTGTTCAGGTCTCGCTCGGAAGTCCATGAACGATGGAAGACGTGACGTCTGGCAGCAGCCTAAAGCTGTTCTCGAGTCCTTGAATATTTTGCCAGGTGCGTGCGTAGCGGACTTGGGTGCCGGGGGTGGATATTCCACCTTCCGGCTTGCCGAAGCGGTAGGTCAGAGTGGCAAAGTGTATGCGGTCGATATTGACCGAGATGCCTTGGACGTCATTGCCCAACACACGCGAGAAAAGGAAATAAATAACGTCGAGGTGGTGCTGCCAACAGAAAACGATCCGCGCCTGGCTGACAGAAATATCGATCTAATTTTTAGCTGTAACACTGTTCATCATCTGCATAACCGTATCGCCTACTTCCAAAACTTAGCTCGTTCTTTACGATCGGGCGGGAGGATCCCGATTATCGATTACACCCCCACTTGTTTCGCGTGGTTGTTCGGTCATGGCACGGCCAAAGAGACAATCCGAAAAGAGATGGAGGCAGCCGGTTACCGTCTGATCGACGATTTCGGTTATCTGTCGAAGCAACATTTCCAGGTGGTTCGTTATGAATAAAAAGGTAGAGAGAGGCAAACCGGTTCGGGGCAACGTATGCAATGAAGAGTGCTTGAATGATCTGTCGATTTCGTCGACTCTCGTCGACTAATAGGTAGACCCGGGGTTGATTCGAAACACCAGATCGAAGCCCCGATCTTAACCTGAAACCACAAAGGAGATTCCGCGATGAGATTCATGATTATTGTCAAAGCCACCAAGGACTCGGAAGCCGGTGTGATGCCGAGCGAGCAACTCCTCACTGAGATGGGCAAATTTAATGAAGAACTAATGAAAGCCGGGGTAATGCTGGCGGGAGATGGACTCCACCCGAGTTCAAAAGGCGCCCGCGTCAGGTTCTCAGGAAAGCAGCGGACGGTGGTCGATGGCCCGTTTGCAGAGACCAAAGAGCTGATCGCCGGCTTCTGGCTGTGGAAGGTGAATTCGAAAGAGGAGGCGATCGAATGGGTGAAGCGCTGCCCTAATCCTCATCCCGGGGAGTCCGAGATCGAAATTCGTCAGGTATTCGAGGCGGAAGACTTCGGCACCGAGTTCACGCCTGAGCTAAGGGAGCAAGAGGAGCGACTACGGAAAAATTTATCCTCACAAACGTAACGTATGGGAAAGTCGCACACAGTATGACACACTTTCATCAACTGTATTCATTATCCAAACACAAGGAGGCATCTATGCGTTTTCCATCAATCACACTCACCTGTCTATGTATAGTCCTGACAGCAATTCCTGCATTCGCCACAGACAAAGAAGTAGAAAAGCAGATGGACCCACAAGCGATGATGGAGATGTACAAAAAGCTGGCCACCCCGGGGGAACCGCACAAGTTGTTTGCCAGCCTGGCCGGGAACTGGACGACCAAAACCAAGTCCTGGATGGAACCCGATAAGCCACCGATGGAATCCACCGGCTCCGCGGAAATGAAGATGTTACTAGACGGGCGTTTTCTCAAGCAGAAATTCACCGGCGAGATGATGGGCCAACCCTTCTCCGGAATTGGAATCGACGGATACGACAATATACGGAAAAAATACGTCACAGCCTGGATCGATACCATGGGCACGGGGATATTTTTGATGGAAGGCACGGCAAGCCCCGATGGCAAGACGATTACACTGGAGGGACAGCATGATGAGCCTGGCGGCGGACAGATGTCGCATCGGGCGGTATGGAAGATTATCGACCAAAATACCCAGACGTTTGACATGTACGGAACTCACCACGGCGGCAAGGAAATGAAAGTCATGGAGATCACGTATACCAGGAAGTAGTAGCTGGACGGGGTGTGGCACGGAAAATCCTATTTTTCTTAGGCGCCACCTCATGGCCTCGCTCCGTGCGAACGCCATAGCCGGCGCAGCGGCGAACATAATCTGGGGCCACCTGACATTGGAACTTGTAATAAATACACGCCCTTGTAAGTTTTTCATAAGAGCTAGCCGTGACTCGCATCTTGAATGCCGGTTGAACCCACCATGGCTTAGATCGGCAACAATGGGTGCAATTATTGCAGTTTATAAGCAATTCTGTCAGTTACTGTCGATTTGAGACATGTCCGTGCGACTAGCTAGGGAGCCTGCAAAAGACATTCTAGCGTAGGAGAGACTGCCCATGAAAAATGATGAAACACATATCTGTGAGTTGGTCCGTACGTTTACTCGCGCAGTCCGCAACAAAAATGTCGCCGAGGCAATTGAAGTACTTTCAGACGATGTAGTTACCTTCGACCTAGCGCCACCGTTGCGGCAGGGTCCTGAAAAAGCTCGTAACCCGGCATTGCTAGAGGAATAGTTTCATACGTGGAAAAGTTCAATTGAGTCCGAATCGCACGAGGTCGAAATCGCTGCCGCCGGTGACATCGCCTATGCTTACGGTCTTCAACATATGACCGGCACCAAGACCGATGACGAAAATGTAGATCTGTGGTATCGCACAACTGCATGCTTCCGCCGCGAAAACAGTCACTGGCGTATTACTCATATGCATAATTCCGTGCCTTTCGCGATGGATGGCAGTAAAAAGGCACTCCTCGATTTAAAAGCTTAAACGCCGGAAGAAAAAAGAATTTTTGGCTAGAAGGCCTAGGAGCAATCGAACAAAGCGTTCGGGACGGTGATCGTAACTCGAAAGCAAAAAGTGGAACGCAGTTCGCCGAGACCATTGTACCGGTGGAAGACCGGTTGGCTGTCAAAACTCGTTGAGGAAAGGGAAAGAAATGATGAAGAACAAAGTCGTGTTTTTTGAGATCCCGGCCTCGAATTTTAAGAAAGCAAAAGATTTTTACGAGAAAGTTTTCGACTGGAAGGTTGAGCTATGCGGCGACGAGGGGGCAATGGCCTACACGACGGCCGTGGATAAAGGTCAAAATCCGATTGAGCCCGGAGGCATTAACGGAGGTTTCTATCAACGCAAATCCAAAGACGACCAGCCGTCCTTTGGGGTGCAAACGGCTTCCATTGACAAGACGCTCAAGGACATAGAGAAGGAAGGAGGGAAGATCATCATCCCAAAACACTCGATTGGAGAATGGGGTTTTATGGCGGACTTCGCAGATCCGGAGGGCAACGTTATCACCCTCTGGGAAAAGAACGACAACGCAAAATAGTTGGTCTCAGAAAGGAGGTTACATGCGATATGTCGATGGCTATGTCTTGCCCGTTCCGAAGAAAAATTTACAGGCCTACCGCCGTATGGCGCAGAAGGCGGGCAAAATCTGGCGGGATCACGGAGCACTCGAGTACCGGGAATGTGTCGGCGATGACCTGAATGTGAAATGGGGTATACCGTTTCCGCGCCAGATCAAACTCAAGCCCGGCGAAACAGTTGTGTTTGCGTGGATCATGTTCACGTCGCGCGCGCATCGCAATCGCGTCAACGCCAAAGTCATGAAGGACCCCCGCTTGAAAAACATGGATCTCAAGTCGATGCCGTTCGACCATAAACGGATGGTCTATGGGGGATTCAAGATCCTGATCGACGCTTGACCATTCCACAAGGCGGAAACTCAAGGCCGGGGTAGAGCGAAAAGAGCAACCCTGGAAAAAAAGGATTATTCGGAATGTCGATTTCAAGTAATCCTATTCGACAAATAGATATAGCCAAGGTTAGACCCTGTTGGAGGTTTCATCGTTTAACGTTTGTGGAGGGATATCATATGAAATACATGCTGCTGATTTACGGGACCGATCAGGCCTGGGATGAGGCGGGACGGGAGATGTGCTATGAAGAATCCACGCTCCTTGCGCATCGGCTCAAAGCTGCAGGACAGTATCTCGCTGCCGCTCCCCTGCATCCGGTTACGACGGCGACCAGTATCCGCGTACGTGACGGCAAACGGCTCATCACCGACGGTCCGTTCGCGGAAACACGTGAGCAACTGGGCGGCTACTTCCTCATTGAGGCCAAAGATCTGGATGAGGCGACGGACATCGCCGCCCAGATTCCCGGAGCTCGGGTGGGCACTGTCGAAATTCGTCCGGTACTGGAGATTGGGGGTTTGCCTTCTGATTAATGTCCCAGGAGTGAGCGGTCGAGGTGTCGATTTCGCAGAACCCTTACGACTAATTGGCAGAGCCGGAATCAGCCGGTCAAATCAGTCCGGGAGTCCTATCTCTCACCATATAACCAGAAGGAGTGCTGATGATGACGAAGACACAAATCAAACCTATTCCAGACGGGATGCACACCGTGACGCCACACTTGATTTGCGCAGGCGCAGCTGAAGCCATTGAATTCTATAAGAAGGCATTCAACGCCGTGGAATTGGGCCGGATGCCGGGCCCTGGGGGCAAATTACTCCATGCTCTCATACGGATCGGCGACTCCGCGGTCATGCTCGCTGATGAATGCCCCGACTGGGGTGGATTCGGACCGAAAACACTCAAAGGTTCCCCGGTTACCATTCATCTCTATGTCGAGGATGTGGACACGTTCGTCGCGCGTGCCGTCAGCGCCGGAGCGAACGTGACGATGCCACCCGAAGATATGTTTTGGGGCGATCGGTATGGCAAACTCGAAGACCCGTTCGGGCACCATTGGTCGGTTGCTACGCACATTCGTGAAATGAGCCCGGATGAAATACAACAGGCAACACAGAAAGTCTGTAGCTAAATGCAGATCATGTTCAACCCAGAGGTGGGGTCCTTGGCCCACTGACGGGGTCGATAGCCTTAGTCTGTTTTTAAGAGGAGGAAGCATGTCGACGAAAATTTTCGTGAATCTGCCCGTAAAAGATCTCAATAGATCCAAAGAGTTCTTTACAAAACTCGGTTTTACGTTCAATCCTCAATTTACTGACAAGACAGCCGCTTGCATGATTGTGGGGGAGGACATATTCGTCATGCTCTTGACGGAAAAGAAATTTAAAACGTTCACCCCGAAAGAAATCTGTGATGCCACAAAAAGCACGGAAGTGCTGGTTTGCCTGTCTTCAGAAAGTCGGGCAAAAGTCGATGAACTGGTTCGAAAGGCCGTCGCAGGCGGCGGCACAACATACAATGACGCACAAGACCACGGGTTTATGTACGGACATGGGTTTCAAGATCTGGATGGTCACATCTGGGAACTGATGTATATGGAAACGGGGGCAGGACAGTCAAAGTAAAACGACATTCGGTATACGTCAGAATTGCGATACAGGTCATTCTGGAGTTTGAGAAAGAAAGAAAACGTGATGCAGAAAATCACCCCGTGCCTATGGTTCGATGAAAATGCTGAAGAGGCAGTAAACTTTTATGTGTCGATTTTTAAAAACTCTCAGGTTGGACATGTGACTCGCTATGGCGATGAAGGCGCAAAGGTTTCCGGAAGACCCAAGGGATCGGTGATGACCGTGACATTCGAACTTGACGGACAAGAATTTATGGCGTTAAACGGCGGGCCGTATTTCAAGTTCACGGAAGCGGTATCATTTATTATAAATTGCGAGTCCCAAGAAGAAATAGACGAGCTATGGGAGAAACTCTCCGAAGGTGGTGAAAAAGGGCAGTGCGGCTGGTTGAAAGACCAGTATGGTCTGTCATGGCAAATCGTTCCAACCATGCTGGGCGAAATGATGCAAGACCGGGATTCTGAGAAAACGAATCGAGTCATGGGTGCCATCCTTCAGATGAAGAAGCTTGACATCAAACGCCTTCAACAAGCCTTTGGATGAAAAAAAGCGGCAATGACCTGTTTGTGAGCCACGAAAATTGAAAGGGACAGGACGTTGAAGGGCACTCTTCCGACATGAACACTTTATGCATAGATACATTCAAGTCGTGGAGGCTTCAGATTGATCAACATCTCATGGATAAAAAAGTTTTCATATCAATACTAACGCAAATTTTAAAAAGGAGAACAGGATGAGTGGAGTACGAGTACTAGTCGGAACCCGTAAGGGCGCGTTCGTACTGACATCGGACGGCAAGCGTACGCAGTGGGACGTTCGCGGTCCACACTTTGGCGGTTGGGAGCTGTACCATCTCAAGGGATCTCCGGCTGATCCGAACCGGCTGTATGCATCGCAGACGAGCAGCTGGTTCGGGCAAATCATTCAACGCTCCGATGATGGCGGCAAGACGTGGTATCAACCGGGGACACCGCCCGGCGAGCCGACCACAGCGCCAGACGGCACACCCAAAGGGGAGAGCAACAAGTTCGTGTACGATAGTACCCCGGAAACCGGAAAACCCCTCACCACACATCAATGGTACGACGGCTCTCAGCGCCCATGGGAGTTCAAGCGGGTGTGGCATCTCGAACCCTCACTGACGGATCCGGATACCGTATACGCCGGAGTGGAAGACGCCGCCTTGTTTCGTTCGACCGACGGCGGGCAATCCTGGCAGGAGCTTCCCGGACTGCGCAGCGCTAAAGGGCATCTCTGGCAGCCTGGTGCCGGGGGGATGTGCCTGCATACGATCCTATTAGATCCAGGCGATCCTGAACGGATGTTTGTCGCCATTTCGGCAGCGGGCACGTTCCGAACCGATGATGCCGGCAAAACATGGCAGCCGGTCAACCGCGGACTGAAATCCCAGTATGAGCTTCCCGATCCGAATGCAGAGGTTGGCCACTGCGTGCACTGCATCGCCAAACACCCGGCGCGCCCGAACGTGCTCTTCATGCAGAAGCACTGGGATGTCATGCGTAGCGACGACGCCGGCGAGTCGTGGCACGAAATCAGCGGAGATTTGCCATCCGACTTCGGATTCCCCATCGCCGTGCATGCGCACCAGCCGGATACCATCTATGTCGTGCCGATTAAGAGCGACTCTGAACACTATCCGCCGGACGGGAAACTGCGTGTCTACCGCAGCCTGACAGGCGGGAACGAATGGGAAGCATTGACAAAAGGGCTACCGCAACAAAACTGCTACCTCAACGTCTTGAGAGACGCGATGGCCGTCGACTCGCTTGATCCCTGCGGACTGTATGTCGGCACCTCCGGCGGACAGGTGTATGCCTCGGCCGATTCAGGAGACAGTTGGACGCCCATCGTTCGAGATCTTCCACCCGTGTTGTCGGTTGAAGTCCAGGCATTGCCGTGAACACCATTCGGGTCGTCCTTCCAGCTCATCTGCGAACACTTGCGCGCATCGACGGCGAGGTGAAGCTGGAGGTGGACGCTCAGGCCACGCAGCGGTCGGTTCTCGACTCACTCGAGACCCGCTATCCCATGCTGCGGGGGACGATCCGCGACCAGGTCACGCAACAGCGGCGTCCCTTCGTCAGGTTCTACGCCTGTGAACAGGATCTGTCCCATGAACCACCGGACACCCCGTTACCCGAGGCTGTGACAAAAGGAGAGGAACCGTTCCTTATCGTGGGAGCCATGGCCGGAGGCTAGGAACCGGCGGGAGCATCCGGTTTCCCGGCCACAGGATTCCGTTTTGCAGCGGCCATTCAATCCGTTTTACTTGGCGTCGTGAAAAATGATTCCGAGCGTATAGCGTTGTCCTGAGCGAATACGGCTGACCCCATGCCGCAGATTGACACGATACCAGCCTCGTGACCCTCGGACCGGTCGATGATGCACCGCGAAAAAGACGCCATCTCCTTGTCGAAGCGGTACGACAATCGGCCGCGATTGCATGCGTGGCCGCTGCTCGGTCATCACAAATTCGCCACCCGTGAAATCTTTGTGAGGGTCAGATAAGAGAATGGCGAACTGAAGCGGAAACACGTGTGTGCCGTAGAGATCCTGATGCAGGCAGTTGTAATCGCCGGTTCCATATTGGAGCATCAGCGGTGTTGGCTTGTTCTGCCCGGCATGATGACACCGGTCAAGGAACTCCACATGCGTCGATGGATAGCGCACGTCAAGACCCATGGCCGTATTCCAACGGTTGGCAACCGGGACCAGATGCGGGTAGATAACATTCCGGAGTTGTCCGATGAGATCAGGAAGCGGATACCGAAAGTACTGATATTCTCCACGGCCAAAGCCATGGCGGCTCATCACGATGCGGCTGCGGAACAGCTCTTCGCGGGAGTACAACATGGCCAATGCCTCACATTCTTTCGAAGTAAGAAGACGGTCGGCCACGGCATTTCCCTGAGAGTCGAGATCGCGTGACACCTGGTCCCAATCAATTGCGTTCACCCGTTCGGCCAAAGGCGTAGGCGACGCAACGGGACAGGTTGATTGCCCGTCCACATTCATGTGTGTGCCTCCCGTTCAAGCAATACCCGTTTCCGTTCAATCCCCCAACGATAGCCTGACAATTTGCCATTCATGCGCACTACACGATGACAAGGAATCGCCACAGCTAAGGCATTGGCGCCGCAGGCCCGGGCGACCGCCCGGATCGATGCCGGGGAACCGATGCTCGCGGCGATCTCAGCATAGCTCGCCGTCGAGCCGGCGGGAATGTTTTTTAACGCTTTCCAGACCCGTTGTTGAAACGCCGTGCCCCGCACGTCCAGCGGCAAATTAAAGCCCCGCCCCGGTGTTTCGACAAAACCGACCACGGTTGCGACGAGGTGTTCGAAGTCAGCATCCCCGCCAATGAGATGAGCATGAGGAAACTGGTCCTGCAGGTCGCGCGTCAGTTGTTCAGGATCATCCCCCAGAAAAATCGCGCAGACGCCTCGCTCACTCCTGGCAACGAGAATCGACCCGAGAGAACTCTCTCCCACGGCGAACCGTATGTCTGTCCGGAGGCCCCCCGCGCGGTATGTGGAAGGTGCCATCCCCAGCACATCATTGGAGGTTTCATAAAATCTTCCGTTGGAATTGTACCCGGCTTCGTAAATAGCATTCGTCACAGTTCCTCTACGGTGAAGTTGTAACCTCACCCGTTTCGCCTGATGCGCCGCCGCGTATTCTTTTGGGGTCAATCCCGTTATCGCCTTAAATACACGATGAAAGTGGTACCGGCTGAGTCCTGCATGATTTGATAATTCTTTGAGGCCAGGGACATGCTCCGAAGCCTCGATGAGCCGACAGACTGCTGCGACTTTTTCCGCATGTCGCTCCTGCAAACCGGGCTGGTTGGGTGTGCAACGCTTGCAGGGACGAAATCCGGCTTTCTCGGCATCTTCCCGTGAAGCATGGAACCGGACATTTTCAGGCCGCGGCAAGCGAGCTGCACAGGAAGGACGACAGTACACACCTGTGGTGGTGACGGAATAGTAGAATATGCCGTCGGCATTCGAGTCACGGGAAACCACATTGAGCCAACGAGAGTCATGTTCCGTGGTGACATCTAGTCGGGCCCGGTTTGCTGATTCATTCATCACGCTCTCCTTAAGCCATCCAGAGCAGATATCCATAATATATCAATGTCCAGAACCTCCTACACTCAACGTTCCGTGTACGTATGCAAAACAGCAGCAATCACGCGCACGGTACTAATTCTCTCTCATCTGTCGATTCAATTTGCGATGCGGATTACGTCGCTAAGCATCTTCTTATAATTGACCTGAACACGGCGCGCACTCCGATTCTTGCTTTCGAATTCACATTTCTTCGGTTTTCCACGTGAATAATCCTTGATGGCGTACCCGGCGAAAAATTCAAAATAAATCAGCCGATTATATGTATTAGTCAAGAGGATTTCTTTCCCAAAAGATGAGACCTAGACTATGGCTACAGGAAAATTTTCCTTTGTCTCCAGGGTTCTTACCAGTTCACAATTCTCCTACGGCACGATTATGCTCCGATACAGCTTAGATAGTTATTATAAATTTTTTAAGGCCCATTGTGGTCATTGACCGGAAAGGAAGCAGAAGATGGACATTTTTCAGATTTTAAAAAAAGACCACCAAACGGTAAAGGACTTGTTTAAAAAATTAGAAGGAACCGGTGGACGCGAAGGTAAAAGCCGTGAAAAATTATTCTCTCAGTTAAAGGAGGACCTTGAAGCGCACAGTCAGGGAGAGGAAGCCGTATTCTATCCTGCCCTCAAAGAGCATACTGAGATGGAAACCCTGATCGCTGAAGCGACGGAGGAGCATCAGGAGGTATCCAATCTGCTGGAAGAAATGCAGGAGCTGGAAACCGAATCGGAGGATTGGAGCTCAAAACTTGCTGAACTCAAGAAAAATGTCCTGCATCATGTGAAGGAGGAAGAAGGAGAAATCTTCAAAAAGGCCAAAGAGATTTTAAGTAAGGACGAAATTCAAACATTGGGAAAAGAGTTTCAAGAGGCGAAAAAGCAAGCCGCGGCAGGTTAACCTGTACCTTCATCTCATTTCCCAGGGAGGGGAGTTCTCGATCGAGAGGCTGTTCTTTCTATCAGAACAGATAATTGAACAGCTTCTCGGTTGGAGAATGACTTCAGCTTTTTTGAGGAGCGCATTCAGTGTCTTTTCCGCACCTTTTTCCCTCGTCGAGCCAAACCTAGTGATGCTAAAAATCCCAAGCCGGCCACGGCCAACCATCCACGATGCATTGAAGCCCACAGCTGAAAACTGGATGACCGGGCTCGATCATCAAACGTGCCATGAGCCCCTCTGTCCTGTGGAACAGGCGCCCATAAATTATCGGCACGATCGAGATCGACGGGGACATTCGTCTGCTGGCCCGTATAGGCCACCTCGGCCAGGTAGTGATCCAGCAATCCCGGGATAAATTTCTCCCCCACGATTGTTTTGATTGTCGGCATTCCAACCCACAACTCACGACGATCGTGATCAACCGACCAGACGATGGCCCGCGCCATCACCTCCGGCTGATAAATAGGCGGGACCGGCTGAGGATTATTGGGTAGACGGCTTTTAATCCATCCAAATTGAGTGGTATTGACTCCCGGCAAATGCACCATGGTAATGCGGACCCGGCTTCCATCGTGAATCAGTTCAGACCGGAGTGACTCCGTAAATCCTTTGACAGCATGTTTAGCACCACAGTAGGCCGATTGAAGTGGAATCGCACGGTATGCCAAAGCGCTGCCGACTTGGATAATGACCCCACGATCCCGGGGAAGCATCCGACGAAGTGCTGAAAGGGTTCCATGCACATACCCGAGATAGGTGACATTGGTCACCCGCTGAAATTCTTCAGCCGCCATGTCTTTTACCGGCGACAGCACGGAAACCATTGCATTGTTAATCCAAATGTCGATCGGACCAAACGTCTCCTCTACTGCGACTGCGGCTCTTTCCACCTGATCGGGATCGGCCACATCTGTCGGAATAACGACAGCCTGCCCTCCTAGCTTTTCAACCTCCCGGCTGGCTCCTTCTAAACCCTCCTGACCACGGGCCAGTAAACCGAGAGAGGCCCCTCGTCGTGCAAAAGCCCGCACGGTGGCTCGACCGATACCTGCAGAAGCACCTGTGATGACCACCACCTCTGGTTGCCGATCTTTTTTCATATCATCATCCTGAAATGCTTGAGATGCACCTGTATTGGAAAGGTGCATCGAAAATAAAGTCTATGATTTCAGTAAATCCTTTTCTTGGTTTCCCTGTCGATCCTTCGAAATTTGCTCAACAATATGATTATCTTTAGTGACATCGGCCTGAGATCCTGATTGGACAGCGGGGGCCGGGGGTTCCTTTTTATTGCCGGTCTGTTTATAAACGGTCTGGTAATCCATAGGGGTATAGCCTTGGATCTTCGAACGATAGATGGGTTCGGGCATTTCCCAGTTGGCAAGGTCAAAGGCCTCTTTCATCGCCCGAATCGCTTCACTTTTTACCTTTCCAAATTCGTATTGATCCTGTGTCGTCCACGCGAACATTTTCAGGACCACATTCGAATCGCCTAATTTCTCTACCGCGCACCGGACTGGGGGGTCAGCAATCACCCCTGAGGTTTGTTCTAAGGTTTTTACAGCAAGTTGCAGCGCCGCCTCGATATTGACAGCGGTATCGATACCGACCTCAAAGGAAAAACGCCGTTTGGGATTATGGGTATAGTTCAGAATAATACCCTTGTATACAGTAGCATTCGGTATGCGCACATGATTGCCGTCTAAGGTCATGAGAATGGTCTCCCGGGATGTCAATTTCATCACCAACCCTTCGTAATTCTCCAGGACGATATGATCCAGTGGCAGAAAAGGCTGTCGAATACTCAGCAGGATGCTGGCAATATAGTTTTCCACCGTATCTCGAAGGGCAAACCCTATAGCCAGTCCCACCACGCCAGCCACACCCACCATGGTACCTAGCAGGGCCGTGGCGTCCAGGATTTCGAGCATGACAATAAAGCCAATAAATATGACGCCCCCTCTGACGATTTGTTTGAGTAATGATTGCAAAAACGAATGCGGAGTAATTTTTTCATACAGGCAATCCCACCTGGTCATAAGGGCCGCTAAAAACCAAAAGACAAGAAAAACCGTCATACCAATGATGAGGAGAGGAAGATACGAAACAAACGCATTGAGTTGGTCCAGTATTTTTTCCTGGACGACGGTCAGTCGTTCTCGGACTTCACGTTTTTGCGTGATTTCATCCGTCACGCTGACCACACCCTCAACACGTCCGGCAAGTTCAAGAGCCTGTTCATGAGTTTCCTTCGAGGGAGTCTGTCCGGTTAGTCGAACCACGCCGGCATTCACGTTGATATCCACGCTGGCAAGGGCAGGTAAATTCTTAAAGACATCCGTAAGGCGTTGTTTGATGAGCCTATCTTCAATCTTGTCGGATCCAACAGCGATTTCCTTGGGAGCACTTTGTGGCGGGAGGCCTGTGGGTCCATCATTTGTATCCACAGGATCCTGGGACCACCCGGGTTCAGAATAGAAAACAAGTAATGCCAAAAGGATAAATACGACCAATGATGAAGAAGTTCTCAATTGCATAAAATGTCTAGATGTCCTTGAACTCATAGAGGTCCTCACTGAGAGAACTTCCCCTAAGTAAGGTTGTTAGATTCTTCGAGGAGGCGGATTCGACCCGATAATCGATATCCGGTGGCATTCAATAAAAAAGAAGTGCTCCCCGTGGAGAGGGATAATGTTGGACATGAAAAATCTCATGGAATTCACATGCCATCCCTGGCGCAATTATCATCAATGATGCTCCAATCATGACACATGTTTCCACAGACAAATGGGTCTCATCGCACGAGAAAACATCCATCACTCCCGCTCTCAGCAGGCCGTTTTCCCGGAGAAAAAGATTGGACACTTTAGAAATTCCATTTCGTGATTTGTCCGTAAGAAGCGCACCGGCCAATGTGGTCTTATCTTCTAAGTGGCCGAGGTGTGCATAACACCTCCATAACAATTTAATAGCCTATCAACTATAAAAGGGGCCATTCGTCGGGCACGCTGCCATGAGATCACCTCGTTTTCGGGATCAAGATCTGAAAAGCCACCACTGGTAAATAACAAAGACTGGAGTTAGGATTTCCAAATCCGAATCCTTTGGAGCCTGTGAATTAAGTTAATGGATTGCGTATGATGGAAGTAATAGGAAAAATATCTGTTTTACTGTCCTCACCCGTAGGGAGGATGTCTCCAAGTATGCCGATGCATCAACCCTTAACGGAGTCACCATAAATGTCTCCACAAGTTCTCTCAGTGGCCTTCCTGGTATTGTGTTCCCTCCTGCTATATGTATTGGCTCTCATTTTTGCTCCGTTTATGACACCCATTTTGTGGGCCATGATTCTGGTTCGTCTTTTCTATCCCTTTTACCAGTGGCTGACCCGAATGCTGGGTGACCGGACAACAGTTTCGGCGGCTCTGAGCACGCTGAGTGTCATGTTGCTTGCCGTCCTGCCCGTGGCGTATCTGGTCTTTCTGGTGGTGATCGAAACCATTAACGCCTATCAGCTCGTTATGAATTGGGTCCAAGAGGGGGGACTGCAACGACTGCCCGGTCTTGTTGCACGACTACCTCTGATAGGAAACCTTTCACAAGAATTGTTGGGCCGATTTGTCTTGGCATATGGGGATCTCCAGGCGACTCTGGTTGAAGGAGGGAAAGTGATGAGCGGGGTCCTGCTGTCCGGTGTCGGTGGCCTGGCAAAGAACACCATTGATCTCGTGATGGATTTCTTTGTGATCCTGTTTACCCTGTTTTTCCTGTTTCGGGACGGCCATCATCTCTATCGTGGATTTTATGACGCGCTCCCGATCGAAGAAAGCTATAAAGCCGTGATCATGGATCGCCTGGACAATGTCATGGCGGCGGTCGTTCAGGGCACCCTTCTTACGGCCCTGGCACAGGGGTTCACGGCGGGGGTGGCTTATTGGGCATTGGGCGTCCCGTTTTCCGTATTTCTGGGAGCCCTCAGCGCCATTCTTTCTCTTGTACCTTTCGGCGGGGCGGCATTAGTCTGGGGACCGGTTGCCGCGTATCTGTTATGGACCGGTCCCATTTGGAAAGGAATAGTCATGATCGGTATCGGGGTCGGGTTAGTCGGGCTCATGGATAATTTATTGAAACCTCTTCTCGTAGGATCGAAAGCGGACTTACCCGTCCTATTTCTCTTCTTCGCCTCATTAGGGGGCCTCGCTTACTTCGGCTTCATCGGATTGTTTCTGGGTCCCATTCTGCTTGGGATCGCCCTGGCGGTTTTCCAAATTTACCGTGAAAATTATCAGGAGCATGCCGGTCTTTTGGTAAAAGCAGGATCGGGATACCCACAGGAACCGGAGAACTCAACCATTAAATAGGAGAGATGAATCATGAGTGTCATCGGTTGGATCGTCTTTGGGTTAATTGTGGGAGTGGTCGGGAAAACTCTTGATGCCCGGGAAAGATCCTGGCGGGTTTCTTGCCACCGTTGCCATCGGCATCATCGGGGCGCTCTTCGGGGGCATGCTTGGTCGAATGGTCGGCATGTATGGACAGGACGACCCCGTCGGTTTTGTGATGGCCGTACATCGGAGCGATACTGTTTCTCTGGCTCTATCGGGTCATTACCCGTCGTGGAGACACGTGAATATCGAAATGTTCGGCTAGGCGCAAGATGAACCACTGATCCCGGCCTGTCGCCGGGAACCGTTCCACCCGTCACGACTTGTGATGTTTTCCTTGGACATCTTGCACAGAATGCCGAAAGGTGACGAACCCATTCTGATTCAAGGGAATTGTCAACTCACAGATCCCGGAAATCCGTTCTTACTTTCCAGTCTCAATTGAATTGGGGAATCCAGATGCCAGAAGTTCTGCACAATCCTTGTACATGGCGACCGCTCCAGCCGCATGGAGTTCCTGTTGACTAAAGGCACCTCCGGTTTTCACCGCAATTGTCTGAAGTCCGCACCCTTTGGCGGATTGAATATCCCAAATCGTGTCACCGACCACAATGCTTTCCTGCGGCGAACTTCCGGCCCGCTCCAGGGTGAGTTGGAAAATATCCGGTGCAGGTTTCGCATTCTCTACATCGGCCGACGACACCAGCCCGGCCAGTTTATCTTTCGCCTCAAGTGCTCGAACATGGTGTTCTAATTCTTCAGATTTCGCACTCGTGGCAAGCCAGACGGCGATCTGTTGAGATGAGAGCGCACTAAGGATTTCTTTTGCTCCAGGCAATGGAGACCCATGATGTTGCATCTCCCCATAAAATTGACTGTGTAACTCATTAGCCTGTTGATGAAATTCCTCTGGAAGAAGCGCACCAAGCATCAGGTCCGCTCCTTTTCCAATCTGATAGTGGATTTCCGCCCGAGGAACCGGGTTCTTGACTGCCGTGAATGCACGGGCCCACGCCTCCACATGTAAGTAATTCGTATCCATGAGAGTGCCGTCAACGTCGAAAATCACCACCCGTATCATAGAAAATCCTCCTACTTATCTAAAAAAGAGGTCTACCAGACAACCTGGAATTTCGTTCGAAAATTTGAACAGAAGGACCGCCGATCAGAGATGCGTGACACATTCACAATAACAGAACAATCGAGGCGGCCGAGGTTTATGATGGTATAGGACATCATGGCTCTCCCCTACTTCCTCGAATCTTTTCTGCTTTTTTCTTGTGGATTCTTGGCTGAAGCTTTAGTTGCTGTTGAAGCAACGTCAGCACAGCCGCTTCCTCTGCAGGTAAACCACGAAGCGATAGGGAAAGTTCTCGATTCACCCGTGTGCGAAGTGTTTGCAGGAGGGTGCCTTCCATATACGAGTTCAAGACATGGGGATGGATATAACACTTCTGACAGACCGCTTTCGTATTACCCAGTCGTTTGGCCACAGACTCAATGGCTCGAAGGACGTTTCGTTTTGCCTGAGCTTGAGAATCAAATGATTGGAACTCTTGAAGCGCTTTGGCCGCCAGGACAGTCCCTGCCCACGTGCGGAAATCTTTTGCCGTAAAGTCCTGCCCGGTAATATCCCTGAGATACGCATTCACATCGGATGATTCAATGGCCTGTTTGGCACCATTCGCATCGATATATTGAAAGAGTTCATAGCCGGGAAGCTCTTGCGATTGCTTGACGATTTTCGCCAATCGCGGATCGGAAAGTTCGACGGCATGGCTGATACCACTTTTCCCTTTAAACTGAAATTTAATGGTGGAGCCCTTCACATTGACATGCCGGTCCCTCATGGTCGTTAATCCGAAGGACTCATTGTCGCGTGCATAGGCTTCATTCCCGACTCGAATCAGAGAGGTTTCGAGCAACCGGACGATCGTCGCCAGAATTTTGGTTCGCGGTACTCCCCGCTGAGAAAGATCCCGGTTGACTCTTCTGCGAATGCGGGGCAATGTCTGGGCAAAGGCCGTCAGGTGTTCATATTTCGCCTCATCCCGAATACCCCGCCATCGCGGATGATATCGATACTGCTTACGGCCTTTCGCGTCTCGTCCCGTGGCTTGAAGATGGCCGTCCGGATTCTGACAAATCCACACATCCTGCCACGCAGGTGGAATAGCCAAAGCCTTAATTCGACCTAATACATTTGAATCCCGGATTGCTTTGCCATCAGGTGCGACATAATGAAAGCCCTTTCCTACTCGTTTTCGCATAATGCCGGGGCATTCGTCTGCGACATAGCGTAGTCCGGCAGCATTTGCTGAAGTAATTGGATCATCTAAGGTCGGATCTGATGGTTTCGCGGTCAAAGGATGGATGCATCCATTCACGCCCAATGATTTTTGCAGTACAGACTGCTCGATAGTTCCTCGCACTAAAATCAATTTTTACATTATAGTGAGGAATCCTCTCTTGATTGAAATGGATACTTTTTCATTTTCTTTTGATGATTCGTCTATTAACCCGACATTTAAGAGCTTCATGTGAAAACGTTTCCAGGGTATTAGGTGACCTTTAAACAAATACGAGGAAACGACCATGGGATGTCACAGAATTCCCCTCTGATTGGTTCAAAAAGTAAAGGAGGGATTGTATAGAGAGTGGTACTGTAAGCGGCTGATAAGCGACTCCAGACACGGCCTCGGCTCAGCCGTCAGCGCTTTCGGCATGTCGACTACAACCGGTTGGTTAGGGAATCCCCTTCTAGCCCTACGCAATCTGTTGAGCGTCGTAGGCGACACCTGCCGGGAAACATTGCTTCTCTTCCAAGTCCTTTCAACAGGGTTTTGATAGCGTCCTCATCGAGAATATTGCAATTCTTCGTCAATTGAGGGAATTAGTCAAGTTGAAAGTTACCGCTCAGTACATCCGGGAATAGCAAAAGAAAGAGCGGGTCAGGTTGCGCATTCATCAAGCATTGTGGCAACCATAAAATTTAAGTTTGTATATCCGCCCCGCCGATAAAGAACTTAGCGATCTTGTGCCCGCTCGTCAGAAAGCAAATGATCATCTGGACAATTTTCCTTCCTCCTGACATCGCATGACACGTCCTGCTCCCGGTCCATGGCCAGGATGCTCTTGTGACAGGATGGCGGTGGCGACAGGGGACCAGAACATTAAATTAGCTGCGGAGAAAAATATAAAGAGACCCCTTTAAGCCTCGATATTCCGAGGTGACATTCTCACCCACCACCCGCATGGTTGAAGATCATCTTAATCTGTATCAGACTTACGGAACCACGCTTGTCACAAAAAATTAAGCCCAAAAAAAGGGAATCAGATGACGCCCTACATAAATCTGACAGGTGGATAGGATCGGAAATCGTGCTTCAGTATCACAATGCAAAAACCAAAACTAAAATCATCGAGAAAATATGAAACGATTAGCTTTAAGATGTTGGTTGAACGTCCTGATGGGATTGATAGTTTTTGCCGGACTATCAGATAACCTCCAGGCAAAAGTCCAAGCATCTGAGGATTCGAATACAGTGGTGATTTCGGGTGGCGGAGGAATCTTTTATCCTTTTCAAGGCCAATCCGGAGTCAGTGGCGTCATTCAAGCCATGGGGATACTCTCTCCTCAAGAACGAATGGGCGTGGAATTGGAATATCGAAGGTACGAGACGGAACTTTTTAATACGAAAAGTATCGATACGCAGTCCTATATTCTAAGAGGAATGGGGCAGTATTTTTTCCGTTCTCACGGCATTTCACCGTATGTCGGCCTGGGAGTGAATATTGCGCTCAATGTTTTTGATGAAAAGGATATTGAAAAAAACCGGTCGTCGATCAATGTAAAAGGAGATAAGGGAATTGGGTCCGGAGTCATGGGACTATTGGGCGTAGTGGTCCCTATGGGGCAGAGTATGGCCTTATTTGCGGAAGGTCGCGTGAGTGCTGACTTTCAGTTAACGCGATATAAAAATGAATCCGGGAATAATAAATTTGACGTTGAAAATTTGAGTGGCCTATCCGGGATAGCTGGAATTCGATTCCATTTTTGATCTGCCATTGGAGTTGTATCCCTACAGTACATTGTAAGGTGGCGACTCCGACCAACTCCTGGAGCCAATCAACCCGGTTCTCGTTGGTAGTCCCTAAGGGGACATCGTTATCCTGCGCCGATGGCGAAGGATCTGTGGCCAGGTGACGGAATCTTAGGACCCAGAAAATTTCTTTATGGCACAAGTCCTGAGGTGTAGGGAAAAATATGATAACCTCCACCTCCTAAGTGCACCTCCTTTCGGTCATCGCCTCACATTCAACAACCATTGTCTAAAAAATGAAGTTCAAGCTTTGACGCCCCCTCCTTCGGACTGAGGACATTGCGTCCATGTACCCGCTCGTCACGAACGGAAATGATCATCTCGGCAAATTATCTTACTCTTGCTATGGGATCCGAGTAGAATGTCGAAGTCGCGCACAAAGGATTCAAGCCAAACCAAATCTAATGACCTCCTGGATTGCTCAGGCAATCGCTTATGATTGATCAACCTGAGATCTGTTTCAGAACCCGACTTTCATGATCTTGCTCGTGAAAAATATGCCCAACCATTTTTTCCCTCTACGCCCAATGTGTGGTCGGGTTTCTTTCCAATGGGATCATCATCCTGAACCAAGCGCAAATGTTCTATGTCCAGGTGGAGAAGCCTTAGAGCAAATTCTTCGTCAATTGCCGGAATTATTCAAGTTGTGGGCTGGAAAAAGGGAAAAGGACGTGATGCTTCTGGCAATGGCCGGTAGGCTCTTGCAAAAATACCCATGAAGTTCTAATTTAAGAGTGAACTGTAGGAAAACCCGTTTCCCCATCACTTTTCCACTAGAAAAAGGACTTTATGAGAGACAATCCTGTTGCCTGGCTTCTCCTCGGAGCGCTGCTTGGGGGCGTAATCAATGCTGCAGTCAGGCGATACGCCACCTTTAAAGAAGGCAAAGGCATCGCCCTCGCCATACAAGGAGAGATCACCGCCATCATCGAGATTGTCTTAAAACGACGGTACCTGCAACACCTTGAAAAAATCATTCACAAACTTTCCGACCCGGCCCATCAGCTGACCGGCACCGATTTTTTTTCACCAAGAATTTCCGAAAATTATTTCCCGGTGTTTAATAGCTTGGCTAATAAGGTCGGCTTACTTGTTGGTCGGAGTGACACCGTTGCAGACTTTTACACCAAGGCAAAATCCATTATTGAGGATATCTATGCCCTGGAAGAGATGCGGGACAAAATAACGACAGGCTCAATGGATGTTGACAGGTTTGCCTTGCTGGAATTGACCAAGGAACTTCACGATCTGCTCCATGATACGTTGCGTATCGGCATTCAGACGGTGGAAGACTTGAAAAACTTCCAAGACAGGTCCTGGATTTTAGGAATCCGGTAACAAACGATTGCGTCTTAGCCTACCATGCTCGCCCGATAAAAGTTCTGAAATTTCCAGTAATTGGAACCACACTTCCAAGCTGTGCAGCTTTCTTCATTAGGGACAGGGCAACCAATGAGGCACTGGCTGACCGACCTTCATTCAAAGCTACGAATTTCAATCGCCTAACAAACTCGAACCCTCAATATCATTGGATTTAAACCGTAAGAGCTAAGCCCACCATGAGCTGGCGTTCCCGGGGACCGTCCAGTTCAACCAGCAAAACTGACTGCCAGGTACCCAAACACAACTCACCGTCTTTCACGGGCAGGGTCAAAGTTGCCCCGATCAAGGACGCCGCCATATGAGACCATGCATGGGAGGGATCATGGGCATGACGGAATCTGATCCGGGGAATGATTTGTTCGGCGACTTCGAGGAAGTCTTGTTCCGTGCCCTCTCCTATTTCCCCGGTCGTCAGGGCGGCAGTAGTATGAGGCAGAAAGACGTGGCACAAGCCATTTTGAAAATCCTTACCTTGAATAATGCCATTCAGTTTGGGGGTGAGATCCACAATATCTTTTAGATTCTTTGTTTTCACCTGGAAGGTTTCCATAAGCGTCTCCCTTCAAGAAGATTCATTCGGACTATTTATAATTTCGGAAAATTGTTTACAGTGTGTTAAAAAGTTTTATACTCCCAATAAGAACAAAAAACTGCCAACTATTTCTATGTACAAAAAATGGCCTTGCATGCCCCCATCTTACGGTATGGATTCAACGTAAGTGGTTCATGACATTGGAAGGACGAGGCGAACATGCCGATTTGTGAAGCTGATCCCTGGCGAATGCAGTATTTCGAAGGCATTCCATGCCCGTCGGATGTCAGAATCCCTACCGAGGATGGCGATGCCTGGGCGTGGTACCCCCAGTATAAATGGGTCTATAACAAGTTGATGATTGCCGAAAGCCAAAACCTGACATGTGGTCCGCACGGGCTGGATCCGTCCTTCTTTCCAGTATTTTCGAAACCCATTTACAACATGCGCGGCATGGGTGCCGGAAGCCGGGTGTTGCGTTCGTTAAAAGAGTACAAACATTTGGAACGACCGGGACACATGTGGATGCCGTTGCTCCAGGGAGATCATGTATCGAGCGACGTCGCCATAGTCAAGGGCGAACCTCGCTGGTGGCGGCATGCCATCGGGAAACCGCTGGAAGGAGGGATGTTCGATTATTGGACGGTGTTGGCTACGCCATGTCCTAACATTGAAACCTATTGCGGCGACTGGCTTCGCAGGCATCTTGCCGGGTACACCGGCATGATCAATTTCGAGACGATCGGCGGCAACATCATCGAAGTGCATTTGCGATTCGCGGACCAATGGCCGGATTTGTACGGCGCCGGTTGGATTGAGTCACTCGTTCGGCTGTATACGGAAGAAACATGGCAATTTGATGAATCCCATCCACAGGAAGGGTACAGTGTCGTCTTGTTTGGCGCCCATGGAGTCCATTATCAGCATCCTCCCCAAGACTTAGTCGCGCAATTGCGGCAAACGCCAAATGTTTCCAGCATTCAAATCACGTTCCATGAAGAAAAACCTCCGAAAGACCACTCCATGCCGCCAGGCGGATTTCGTCTGGCTATCATCAACTGCTGGAATCTGGAAACAGGATTCGCCGTAAGAGAAAACCTGGCGCTGAGTTTTTGGTCCACCCATCAGTTTCTCCCCAATCGAGCACCCGCTTTACAAACTATCCCCGACTCGGCTGCGGAACTGCATTAACAGACTGGCGAAAAACCCAGAGATTTTCATGTTCATCGATCACACCATCCTCGACCGTATTACAGAAATCGAAAACACCTGGATTACGCTGTCGGACGGATGCCGAATCGCCGCACGCATCTGGTTGCCGAAGTCAGCTGACACAGAGCCGGTTCCGGCAATATTGGAATACATCCCCTATCGCAAACGGGACTTTATGCGATCACGGGACGAGCCCATCCATCGGTATTTTGCGGCCCATGGGTATGCCAGCATCCGCGCGGATATTCGAGGATCAGGGGATTCGGAAGGGATACTGCATGATGAATATTCCCATCAGGAACATGACGACGCCCTGGAAATCATCGCCTGGATCGCCAAACAACCCTGGTGTTCCGGCGCGATCGGAATGATGGGGATTTCCTGGGGAGGATTTAATGCGCTTCAGGTCGCGGCGCTGAACCCGGTGAATCTGAAAGCCATCATCACGTTGTGTTCAACCGATGACCGGTACGCGGATGACGCGCACTATATGGGCGGCTGTCTCTTGAACGAGAATATGCAATGGGGTTCCATGCTGACCCTCTACTCGGCGCTGCCGCCTGACCCGGAAATTGTCGGCGACCAATGGTGGGACATGTGGCAGCAACGGTTAAACAATCTCGAACCGTTTCCCGTTGTCTGGATGCGTCACCAATCGCGGGACAATTATTGGAAACACGGGTCGGTGTGCGAAAATTACGCCGCCATTCGCTGTCCGGTCTATGCCATCGGCGGCTGGGCCGATGGCTATACCAATGCCATTCCCCGGTTAATGACCCATCTCTCCTGCCCGAAAAAATCGCTTATCGGTCCCTGGGCTCATGTCTTTCCGCAAGACGGCGTCCCCGGTCCCGCCATCGGCTTTCTGCAGGAAGCCGTGCGGTGGTGGAACTACTGGCTGAAAGGGCGAAGAGACAGGAATTATGGATGAACCCGCATTTCGGGTATGGATGCAGGAGAGTCAGCCCCCGCAACCTCAATACGCCGTATGGCCGGGGAGATGGGTGGCGGAAGACACCTGGCCAAGCCCCCGGATCAGCGAGCGACGCTGGTTCTTGGAACAGGGGCATCTCTCGCCTGTTCCCGAAAAACCCACGGAGTTATCGTTTTGCTCACCACAGACAACCGGGGTCCGGTCCGGAGAATGGTGCGGGTTCGGCGCGGATGGGGAAATGCCGCGCGATCAACGTTCCGACGATGGCGGTTCGCTCGTCTTCGATAGTGATCCGCTCACCGAACGACTTGAGGTCTTGGGCGCGCCGGTCGTGGAACTGGATCTGTGCGTCAATCAACCGGTGGCGATGATCGCCGTCCGTCTCGGAGAGGTCGCCCCCGACGGGTCCGTCCTGCGTGTCACGTATGGGCTGCTGAATCTCACGCATCGGGAGAGTCATGAAACACCCCAACCCCTTGAGCCGGGCCGATGGTATCAGGTGCGGGTGCAACTCAACGACCTTGCCCATGCGTTCCCTCCGGGCTCCCGGATCAGGCTCGCACTGTCCACGAGTTACTGGCCGATTGCCTGGCCGCCGCCCGTTCCCGTGACGTTGACCGTCCGCACAGGGATGAGCAATGTGACCCTTCCCGTACGACCTCCCCGCCAGGAAGACGAAGCGCTGCGGCCTTTTGGTCCACCCGAAGCCGCACCCGGCACCCCTCACAAAAAACTCCGGCAACTGCGCATGCGGCGAACCATCGAGATCGATCTGGCAAGCAACGAAATGGTCTACACGTTACGGAGTGACGGGGGAGAATTTGACGGCGCATCGCACGCCAGGATTGAAGAGATCGATCTCGATGTGGGATATACCCTCTTTAAACGGTATCGCATTCTTGAAAAGGATGCGCTCTCGGCTCAGACGGAATTAACACAGACCGCCCACTTGAAACGGCGGGACTGGTCGATTTGGCTGGAATGTCGGACACGGCTCACCGCCACGACCGAAACGTTTCAGTTTGCGGGAGAACTGGAAGCCTACCACGGCGATCAACTCGTCAAAAGACTTGATTGGGCACTGGCGATTCCACGGTCGCTTCTCTAACTGGTTGCGACTGACAGCCGGGTGATCGCCGCGTGAAGAATCTTGTGTAACATGTCTCCATATTGATTCCCGCAAAACCTGCCATAAAGGCCAGCTTCCCGTCGTAGGCCCAGGCCGGATTCGGATTCACCTCCATCAGCTTTGGCGTATTGTCCGACCCGACGCGAAAATCAAACCGTGCATAGTCGCGCAACTGAAACCTCCTGAACAAGATCCGAACCCAGGACTTCATTTGTTCCTCAATACGGATCGAGCACTGCCTGTTTGAATTTAATATCTGTCCAGTATGGAGAATCCGGATAGGCCTTCGATTCAAATGACAAAATCGGATCGAGGCCTGTGGGAAGACGCGAGAAATCGACTTCCAGTGGAGGCAGGATACAGAAATCGGTTTCAAGATTGCCGATCACGCCGATGCCGTCTTCCGGCCGGGCAGATATCCCTGCGTCAGCGCATCACGACCGGGAGTGTCGAGCGTAACCATTAGAGATACTTCCGCGCTTCCCTCCGGTGAACGGACCACGGAATCCTTCGTCATGCCCACACTCCCATCAGCCGCATTGGGTTTAATAAACGCGGTAGAAAATTCGGGCAAGGCCTGGTCAAGGAGATGTCACTGCCAATGAAAAAGTCCCGTCGGAACCGGGAGCGCCATGCGATTGGGCCACCGCCGGACAATCGCCTTATCAAGACGATGACCATGGCGGACGGCGGCGAGCCGGTATAAGGGCAATCCCCAGCATCTCCAGATACGCAGGAATGTTGAGTTCCTGAGCGGGCACATCTGCGAAATCCCGTATCGCAAAAATTTACGACTAAGTCAGGACGGTCTTGCTGAAGCTGGCCAAGCAGAAGGTCATGGTCGTCGTAAAAAATAAACGTATAATCTGAAAGCTCCTGAAATGCGGCCTTCATCGCATCGTGCGTCGCCGTGTCCTCTTC
>CAVTGT010000015.1:0-18287 GCA_963734345.1 uncultured Nitrospiraceae bacterium | reverse complement strand
ATACATTGATGCCGAATCGCGCAATTTTCTGCCGGTCTATATCGATGGTGAGGTAGGGTTGTCCGAACACATATTGCACCCGAAGATCCCGCACACCTTCCACTGTTTTCATCGTTTCGGCAATATGATTCGCTGTGGTCACAAGGGTCTCCAGGTCTGGTCCATACAATTTGATCGCGATTTCGGAGCGAATTCCTGAAATGAGTTCTTCCACCCGTTCCTGAATAGGTTGGCTCATGAGCACGTTCACCCCGGCGATTGAAGCAACTCGATCTCGCATGGCCTCCACCAAATGCTCTTTGGTGTGAGCTGTTGTCCATTGGTCACGATCGATCAGATCGACAATCGGATCACTCTCATGGGGTTCGGTCGGGTCATTGCCCAATTCCGTCCTGCCGATTTTCCCCACGATTGATTTGACTTCAGGAAATTCCAGGAGAGCCTTATGAACTTTTTTTTCAACTTCAATCGACTCCTTCAAGGATATACTGGGATAACGGATCGTCTGTGGGGTCATGGCGCCTTCCTCCAGCACCGGCATAAAGATTGTGCCTAAAAAAGGAATCACCAAGACTGTGCCGACGATCAACGCAACCACACTGGTCAGCACGGTCTTTGGATGGGCTATGGCCCATTGAAGAACAGGGACATAGACTCGTTTCGTATGGCGGATCATGAAGGTGTCTTTTTCCTCGCCTCCCTTGACCCAGAGCGAACAAAAAACCGGTGAGAGGATAAGAGACAGAATTAAAGAAACCAACAGCGCGATCATGATGGTATAGGCAAGCGGCGAAAACATTTTGCCTTCCATCCCTTCCAACGTGAGTAGTGGAATAAACACCAGAATGATAATCAGGATGCCGAATATAACCGGCTGCGCGACTTCCCGTGTGGCTCGGATAATCAATTCAGTTGGAGAGACATGGACAGGGTGAGAATGGCACAGATATCGATAGATATTCTCCACGACAACGACGGAGGCATCGACAATCATCCCAACCCCAATCGCCAACCCTCCCAACGACATCAGATTAGCCGTTAATCCAACCTCTTTCATGACGATAAACGTGATAAGCGGAGTGAGTATGAGTGTCCCGATCACCACGAACGCGCTTCGGACATCTCCCAAAAAGAAAAACAGGACCACGATTACCAAGAAAATCCCTTCTACCAACGCTTTAAACACCGTGGCTAACGCCGCATTAATCAATGTCGTCCGGTCATAAAATGGTTTGATCCGAATTCCAGCGGGCAACAGATTGGAGTCATGAATTTCCTCCACTTTTTGTTTTACAAGATTCACCACTTTTCGCGCATTGGCTCCTCGAAGCATCATGACCACGCCGGTGACCACCTCGCGATCTCCGTTGAGGACGGCCGCCCCGTGGCGAATGGCATGACCAAATTGCACTTCTCCGACATCCCGGATAAACACCGGCGTTCCTTCCACCTCTTTGACGACAATGTCTTCTATATCCTGGAGATTTTTAATCAGGCCGACGCCGCGGACGATAATTTTTTCAGCCCCTCGCTCCAGAAGATTCCCTCCGGCATTCGAATTATTTTTGCTAAGGGCCTCGAACACCTCGCTTAATGCCAGCCCATATTTCCGTAGAAGACCCGGATTGATGAGCACTTGATACTGCTTGACAAAACCGCCCAGGGCATTCACCTCGATGACACCGGGAAGGCCTTTGAGAATGGGCCGGATGATCCAATCCTGAACCGTCCTCATCAAGGTCAACTCCTCTTCCCGGCTTAGGCTTAGTTCCTGATTGTCAGCAGAACGTTCCAGATAATATTGATACACTTCTCCCAATCCTGTGGTGACAGGGGCCATACTGGGCTCCACTCCAACAGGGAGCTGGTCTCTAACATTGATGAGCCGCTCTAAAACCAGGTGACGGGCAAAATAAATATCCATGTCATCCTCAAACACTATCGTCACTTGAGACAATCCAAAATTTGAGAGCGAACGGATTTCCCGAAGGCCGGAGATTCCTGTTATTTGAATTTCGATGGGATACGTAATGAACTTTTCGACTTCAACAGGAGAAAGGCCTTCTGCCTTTGTCACCACCTGAACTTGAACGTTTGTGACATCGGGAAACGCATCAATCGGCAGGTTCGCTAACGCATAGATCCCTCCTGCCCCCAATGCCAGGGCGCCAACAATCATCAGCACCCATTGGCGCAGACAGAACGTTAAAATAGAGTTCATCATAAACGGGGAAATGGAATCTCTTGCTTAATGGCCTCGGCTTTTAAGGCGAAGGCTCCGGACGTTACCACGAATTCTCCCTCCTCAAGTCCTGCCACTACTTTGGTTTCTTCAATGTCTTCCGTTCCCAAAATCACAGGACGCAATTCAAAATGGTTGGCGTCATGTTTGACAAACACAAAGGAACCTCCCTCATGTCGTTGTACGGCCAATGTCGGCACGGTTAACGCGTGTGGGTCAGGATCGGAATACAGCCGGACAGACGCATACATTTCCGGTTTTAATCTGTGATGTCCATTTTCGACCTCCACCCGGACCATCATGGTTCGAGTAAAGGAATCCAACACATCCCCGGCAATGACAATGGTTCCGGTAAACCGCTCATCGGGGAAAGAAGCCACGCGAACCGTAACCGTTTTGCCCTCCCGAATGTTGGGAATATCGATTTCCGGAATGTTGGCTACGACCCACACCTTTTTTAAATTGGCAATGGTAAACAAATTGGCTCCCGGCCCCACCACTTCCCCGCGGGAAATCGAATAATGAATAATTCGTCCGGAAAAGGGAGCGTAAATGGCAAGATAGGATTGGAATTTTTGTGTGGTCTTCAAACCCTGAATTTGGGAATCGGACATGCCCAGAAGCCGCAATCGTTCTTGGGCCTCTTGAACTGCGGCAGACTTCACCACCCATTCTCCCTGACGTTGAAGATATTTGGCTTGTGAAATGACCTTTTGGGTCCAAAGATATTTTCCTCGCGCAAATGCATTTTCTGCCAAGGAAAGTTCCGCAATCGTCCGCAGATAGGTCGATTGAGCCATCCCTAATTGATGGCTATACAACAGGGCTAACTCCTCTCCCTCCTTGACCTCATCTCCTAACTTGACAAACACCTTCGAAACTCTTCCTTGTACTAGTGTGGAAATTTCCGCTAATTGAGACTCAATGGGTTTTACCGTTCCCGGATAATCTCTAAAGTTTTCAAAAGTTCCTCGTTTCACCGGTTCGACCAGAATACCAACCTCTTCGACCATTTGAGAGGACAAGATCAAACGTGGTGAGTGATTGGGAGCGATGGCGGGAGGAGGAGAGGCCTTCTCGATAGGAGGAGGTTCGTCCGTAGACTGTACAGATGATTGGTCACATCCTGCCAGGCAGATTGCCAGAGCGCATAGGGGCCCCCGAACCCATACGATGTGGAGAGGGAAAATGCCTCGACGCTTAACAGTTTGACGATCACAGATTCGATAAACAAACCGTTTTAAACAATTTGGTTGAGCATATACATCCACACCGCACCTTTAAATTCCTGGTTCGATTCAACTCGAACGACCGCTTTCAAATCCTTAAGGGCTGGACCGGATTCTTTTGAGGGATTCCTATGGACATAATTTTTCACATTGTTTTACCTGGATATTGCGAGATTCTTTCTTTTTTCCAACGACGGTTTCAGGCTTTAAGCGATAAATGGACTCAATCAGAAAACCAAAAATAGGGAAAATATTTCAGGGTACCGTGGAGAAAACCTCATCGCAATGAACATAATTTTTTTACGATTACATGAAATGTACCAAATTAAATCCTTAGGAAACGATTAACCATATTCTTCGTTCGATGGTTGAATCAATATTTGATTTCTATCATTTACATCAGAAAATGAGACTTGGAGACACCTGCCAATTATGGTACAAAATCTGTATTACATAACAAAAACACTTCGATCTCATGGATGGTATGTGACTTGTTACTGGTCGGAAAATAGAATTGCGGTGGTCCTTAAATATCGCCGATACCGCCGAGACTCCCTCCCTTATGACATTTTACGGCTACTCCCCCTGAATGGAGGTTTTCATCAAGGCATTTTTCAGGTCGAAGACGCCCTCAGTGACGACGTGCTCTCCGAGCGTCAACCCCCGTGTGATTTCCACCAGCCCGCCGCCTTCCTGGCCCGTCTCGATAACCACGAAATCGTATCCGGTTTCCCGTTGGACGAATACGCCGCGTACACCATTCCACCATCGTCAGGGCCGACAGACGGAATGGATAAGACCGACTGCTGTTGATCGATCAACCGCACGTCCACATATTCATTGGGTTTGAGCCCGTCCCTTCGAATTTTCGACGTCGAATCGCACGCGGATCGTGCGAGTGGTGGCATCCGCGACCGGAGCAATATAGGTGAGTCGGGCGGTGATGGGCTCTCCACCCCGGGGAAGGACCTGGCCTTGATCGCCTTCCTGGAAACGCCGGGCATGTTCAATCGGCAAATTGGCAAACACCCACACACGACTGGTATCCACAATCTCAAACAACTCATCTCCCGCCGCCACTCCCTGGCCCAGCACGATTTTTTGACTCACGACGGTTCCACTGAGTGGAGCCCGGAGCAGATATTTGTGTCCCTCCAGATGGCTCCCATGCTCCATTTCCTGGAGTTCCTGTGCGCTGAGTCCCATGTTCAGGAGTTTTTCTCGAACGTGCTGGTAGACGGCCTGGGCTTCAATCTGCTGTCCCCGATCCTCCAAATACCGGCGTTGGGAAATGACATTTTCGGCCAGCAGGTGTTTGGTCCGTGTAAAATTGCTATTGGCGACATCCAATTTGGATTTGGCCACCAGATATTCCTGCACCAATTCATCTAATCGCATACTTTCCACTGCGGCGAGGGGCTCATTTTTGTTAACCCGATTTCCTAAATGCACCATAATCTTGTCCACTTGACCGGGGATGCGAGACGACACTTTGGCCACTTGCGCGAGGTCGAGTGCGACGTGGCCCGGTGCCGAAACCGAATGTGGCGTCAGGCGTTCTTGGACTTCCTCAATACGAATCCGTTGACGGGCCTGGTCGGGGATGTGATCGACGTGTAAGGGTTGTCCGGAAGAGGGAGCGGTGACTTCTTTATCCGGTGGGGTGGTCTCTGCCGGCTGGGGGTCGGAGCAACCCATCGCGAACAGACCGATGAGGCTCAGAACAGCCATCCATCTTCTGTGTGCGTGCGTCGGGTTCTTCATGAGTGGCCTTTTTGAACAAAAAATTTCATACCACAACAGCCCTGTCAGCGATCACGCACGCCAGTCGGAAGAGTCATCGTCATAATGGTGCCTTTTCCAATCTGACTATGAGCCTCAATATGCCCGCCGTGGGCTTCGACAATCTCTTTGACGATCGCCAGTCCCAGCCCGGTCCCTCCTGATTGTCGATCCCGTGCCTGGTCGACTCGATAAAATCGCTCAAAAAGGTGAGGGAGATGTTCGGCGTCAATTCCCGGTCCCGTGTCTTCCACGGACAGTTTGATCGATGTGTTTTGTGGACCGACATGGACAGTGATCGTTCCTCCTGAAGCGGTATGCCGGAGCGCATTGTCCAGGAGATTGATGAGCGCTTGTTTGAGCTGAGAGGCGTCTCCAATCAGTGGGGGAACAGGTTGACACTCAGCCTGCAGGTGAATACCGCCTTCCTGAGCTAACACCGACAACTCGCTCACGACTTCCTCGACGAGAGGAGGCATCGCGAGAGTTTGCAGGACGAGGGGGGAATGCTCTCCGGCGAATTGTGCCAGGGTGAGAAGGGATTTGGTCATGGCGGTGAGCCGATCGACTTCAGCCAGGTTGGAAAAAATGGTTTCCCGATATTCCTCGGCCGAACGTGTCCGTTGCAAGCTGACCTCGAAATTGCCTTTCATCGCTGTTAACGGCGTTTTCAATTCATGAGCAGCATCGGCGACAAAGCGACGTTGTCCTTCGAAGACCTGTTCCAAGCGATCCAACATGCCGTTAAATGTCCGGGCGAGGCGTTGAAATTCCGTGTACGGGGCGGTGAGTGCCAGGCGGGTGGAGAGGGTCTGCCCCGAAATGGTGTCCGCTGTGTGACTCAAGGCTTCCACAGGGGCCAATGCTTCCTGTGCCAGTCGCCCGCTTCCCCACCATGCCAGGAGCAATAATCCAGTTGAGGCTCCCGCAAGAAGCAGAAAGAGCCACCAGAGGGTATCCTGAACAAATCGCAGGGATTTTTCTGTTTGAAAAATAAAAGATCCATGATCCTCTATTTCCAGCGGAACAACAATGCGGCGAATCGGAGGATGACCGGGTTTCAGAATCGTTTGAAAATGGGTTTCTCCCTTCAGCACACGAGTGGTAATCTCAGGGGCCAAGGGAGGATGGGTGGCCATGGGATCTCCGCTCCACAGAACCTTACCGGCGGTATCAAACACCACACTGAAACGGATGGCGTGTTTCAGCTCTTCTTCTTCGTGTTCAAAGCGATCGGATTCCTTATCTTCATCATCATCAACCTCCTCTTCTTTCCCATTCTTGCCCGCGTGTCTCTGTCCGAGTGGCGCAAGCTGAATGTGGCCGGCTGTGAGTTCCACATGTTGACTTTCCTGGCGTGCCAGCCCCACCAGTTCCTCATCGATATGGCGGTGCAGGATTGTGGACAAACCCAGATACAGGAGCAGGCTAAAGAGGCAGAGAAGGATCACGATAAAGGTTAAGGCGACACGCCGTATACGAGTCCGAAAGGCCTGCATGCGTCAGGCCTCCGGGATCTTTAAGACATAGCCGGCCCCGCGCACGGTATGGATCAGTTGAGGGGAAAAGTCCCGGTCCATTTTGCTGCGCAGGGTTTTAATATGGACATCCACAATGTTGGTGACGGACTCATAGTGAATATCCCACACATGTTCGGTAATGGCTGTCCTGGTCAGCACCCGTCCCGTATTTCTCATGAGATATTCCAACAGCGAATATTCTTTATTGGTCAGCACGATGTCCTGGCCCCCCCGCCGGACACGGTGGGAAACCGGATCCAGTTCCAAATCGGCGATGGTGATGTGAGGGGTGGGTTGGGGACTGCCACGTCGGAGAAGCGCTCGAATGCGTGCCAATAATTCCGCAAAGGCAAACGGTTTGGTCAAATAATCGTCGGCGCCGGTATCGAGGCCGGTGACGCGATCTTCAATGGCGTCCCGGGCTGTCAAAAGAAGAATGGGCGTCGTGTGTCGTTGCGCCCGAATCCGGCGGCAGACGTCAAAACCGCTCAGCTTGGGCAACATGACATCCAGAATGATGACGTCATAGGGCGTGGTCTCCGCCATGGCGTATCCGGTCTCCCCGTCGGTGGCAAGATCGACCGCATAGCGCTCCTCGCGCAAGCCCTTCACAATAAAACCCGATACGCTTGAATCATCTTCCACTAAGAGAATACGCATCCGTTCCACTGAGAATCAGAACCGTTAAGGCCAGGTGTGCTCCGCCACATGGGTTCCAGTTTTGTGAGTAATCCTAACTCCTGCCCCCTGTTCATAAACCAGATCTCCGCCATAGTGGCCCGTCGCGCTTAGTGTGCCTAATCCGATCGCCGCAATCAAAAAATAGGGGATCAAGGTCTTCCGCGTAAATTGGTTTCGCAACATCAGGCGACCCAATAGGAGCACTCCGAAAATTCCCAAGGTTACGAAGGCGAACGTCTCGTGCGTCTCAATCATCGATTCGGGAATCCCGGCTTTTTCAGCAGCCTCTTCGGCCCAATCGCCTGTAATGGCGGCAGCAACCCCACCGAAAAGTCCGAGGATGAGAAGCCATAAGGCACCGTTACGGAAGTTGTCACGATTGAGCCAGGCTCCCGCGGCATCAAATAGCACACTGGTGAAGAGTAAGGCGATTGGAAAATGGACTAACATGGGATGTAACCGCAGCTCAAGCATGATTTCTCCTCTGTTTCGTCTGCATAGGAAAGTCGAGAGAAGGCCCCATACCCCCTTGAGCATGGGGCCTTGCTGTTCTCTTAGGATTTTTCAGAATCCTTGTCAGACGCGCCCTTCTGGTGCTCATCGTGGTCCTCGAGTTCAGAACTCAGGATTTTTCCGGATTGGGCGTCAATTTCAAATTCCCGGACTTCCCCTGCGGCATTGACGATTTCGACCTCATAGACCGCCTTCCCGTCTTCATTTTCCAGTTCAGCTTCAAGGACCTTCCCGGGAAATTGGGTCGTCGCGGTTTTGATGGCCTCCTCCATGGTGACGGCAGTTGACAGATTGGCGACGTCAGCCTTGTTGCCATCATGACTCAACGCCAATCCGACGGAAGTCAACAGCAGAGCTGAGGCGCCAAAAAGACTCAGTGTGTGTAACCGCTTCATGATACATCCTCCTTGGTAAATATGTGACGAAAACAACCGGCTGTTTATGAACACAGCATAGATCGGCCTGCATGAAGGAGCCATGAAGCGGACATGAAAAATTCTTCATCTCTATTTTAAGTAGGATGGAAGCCAAGGGAGGCCTTTGTTGGCTCATCACGAAAGGCAAAAAATAGCGATTGGTAGGGGAGAACGTGAGGCGGATGGATCTGAAAGCGCGCGCCAGAATGGCGGCAATGAAATACCGGCCTAGACGTTGAACTTAAAGTGACAAATATCCCCGTCTTTGACGGTGTAGTCTTTGCCTTCGGAACGGATCAGGCCTTTCTCCCGCAGGGCCGCTTCTGACGTAAACTTGTCGATGTCGGCAAAGCTATAAATGTCAGCTTTGATAAAACCTCTTTCGAAGTCGGTGTGGATAACGCCGGCGGCCTGCGGTGCCTTGGTCCCGATGGGAATAGTCCAGGCCCGGACTTCCTGAGGGCCGCCAGTGAGGAACGAGCAGAGCCCGAGAATGTTATAGGCGGCGAGGATGACCTTCTCCAGGCCGCTATGTTCCATACCTAGATCTTTCATAAACATCTCGCGATCTTCGCCGGACAGTTGGGCGATTTCGCTTTCAAGTTTTCCGCAAATCACGACCGAATCAGACCCGCGCTCCTTCGCAAAGGCCTGAAAGTCGGCGATGATGGCCGGGTCAGGGTTCTCATCGGTGTTGCCGACATAGAGGACGGGTTGGGCGCTGAGCAGAAAGAATTCCTTGAGAACTGTCGGGTCGAGTCCCAGTGTGCGGGCGGGCTTCCCCGCTTCAAGTCCATTCTTCAGAATGTCGAGCACGACGAGTGCCTCTTTCGAGGCTTTGTCCCCCGACTTCGCCTTGCTGCTCGTCTTGTCGTACTGCTTGGTGAGGCTGTCGAGGTCGGCCAGCATAAGCTCGGTCTCTATCACCTCGATATCACGCCGGTGGTCCACGCCGCCCATCGTGTGGATCACGTCAGGATCCTGGAAAAGACGCACCATGTGAAGAATGGCGTCGACTTCCCGGATATTCGCGAGAAACTTATTCCCGAGACCTTCACCCTGGGAGGCGCCCTTGACCAGTCCGGCGATATCGACGAACCGGCAGGAGGCAGGAATGGTCTTCTTGGGTTTGAACAACTCCGTCAGGCGAGCCAGACGCCGGTCAGGAACCGCGACGACACCCACATTCGGCTCGATCGTGGTAAAGGGATAATTTGATGCGGCCGCGCTTCCGGAGGTGAGCGCGTTAAAGATCGTGGATTTGCCGACGTTGGGGAGACCGACGATGCCAATTTCCATGGGTCACGCAACGTATCAAATCAGAACCCTGCAGGTCCTTGAGCCAAAAGCCCTATACGTGTTCAAACATGTCCATGCGATATTGGCAGATTCCCCTTCCTGTGATTAGCAACCGGCGCGATGGTTTGTTCCTTATTACTTCGGCGGCCCGAACGTTATCTGCTCACAATACATTTCAACCTTGACCCTCTTGATGGTTTGGGCGTTAGCCTCGGACTTCTCCGGGGTAAACCCGAAAATGCCGAGGTGATGGAAATTAATTGTCAAGAGCGGGCCCTTCAATGTTGGGTCGAGAAACTCCAAGGTGCCGGGTCTCTCGTTATTCTCACCCGCATTTCCCTTGACCACCATGTCCTGAAACCAAGCATAAAACGTTCCGGCGGAGGCTTCAGGGATGTAGATGACGAGGTTGGGATATTCCAGGCTGGCCGGTTCCTGTTGGGAGTTTCGCTTTTGACCGACAGCGGTTTGTGTAAACGATTGTTTAATCGTCAGCGCCTCGATTTTGGTGACCTTGCTGCAATCGATCCCCGGAATTGTCAGCCGGAAATTCGATGGCATCCAAACCTTTGTCTTTGCACCCACTGCCGGGAGAACGGATCCCTTCCCCGCCAGGGGAGTTGTGAACTCCGGTGAAAATTTCATATTCAAGGAACCAAGTTCTCGAGAAGTGGCATCGCAGGCAGGAATGCCAAGTTCCGTGATCAGGGCATTATTAAATTGCAGTCGGCTCTGTTCCGCTCGATTGAGATCTGCTGTGAGGATGGCGCCATTTTTCCTGACGTATGCCATAGTCAACGAGGCCGCAATCCAGTCGAAAAGCGGCTTCGGCATCAACGGATCAAATTGAATGGCGATGTCTTGATACTTCGGCGGCCCGATGTGTTTTTTTACAACCGAATTGGGGCCTGCCGGCTCGTAAAACACATCGGCCTTCGGGAATCCTCCCTCCGCCGATCTGAGGAAATCAATAAACTGACCATCCAGTTCGAGCGCTGATGATCCCCCGGCAGTGGACCTCGAATCGGCTGCGGTCGCGAGGGGCACCCGGAACCCTGGTACACCCATAAGCGCCATCCCGCCCGCCAGCAATCCGACCCTGGTGAGGAAATCTCGACGTGATGGATGGGACTCATGTTCCGTCTTGCCATCATTTTGGCTGTCATTCATTGCATGGCTCCTTGAAAGAGGTGAAGAAACATATAGCATGATGGGTGAGTGCTCTGGTGCTCTCGCGTCTCGAAGGTCTTTGCCGGTATGTCGCGGGACCTGCGCGGAAGGTTCAACCAATATGCGCGGGAGTGTAGGTTCCGGCTCCAGGCTTGTCAATGAAGCGCGTGGCCATCCGCTTTAAGCCTGATAGTAGGTAAAATCTGCCGGTCTTCTGCTGGTTGTGCGTGATTCGATACCGGATGGTGTGGAGTCCATTCGGCATGACGGTTTTCTTGTCATAGGCGAGGGCGGCTGGTAGCGTAAATTCAAGTCCCTTCCAAACGAATGTGCACGCAATGAATGTGCGCAGCGGACATGTAACTTCTCCAAACAACATTTCAACTATGACCGCCTAGATGACCGACCAAGAAGTTCGAGTTCCTACGATAACTAACATGGCAATCTCAATGAGAAGCATGGTGAGCGGGGAAATCCCGTCTACGACGCTTTTTTTGTTTCCGGGATTTGGAAATGAATTCCCGTTGAGAGCATCGGGTCAAAATGAAAAAGGTTGATTAGTGTGAAGGGAGAACGATCTATGAGACAACAGACCGGACGATTACTGTGGTGCATCTTGTCGGTTTTGATGATAGGAGCCACGACACCCAATGTCGGCCATGCCCAAACCACCACGCGGGTAAGCGTGGATCCACAGGGAAAGGATGCCAATGGACCTAGTGGCGAATCTGCTTTAAGCGCAGATGGGCGGTATGTAGTCTTTGGATCAAATGCCAGTAATCTGGTGGCAGGAGTTGAAAAGCAGAACGGTGATGCCTTTTTATATGATCGGTCAACGGGGGAAACGACTCGGGTGAGTGTGGGGCAACAAGGTGGAAATCCTGATGGGTTTAGTTTAATGCCAACTATCAGCGCCGATGGTCGCTTTGTGGCATTCGTGTCTCAGGCTACTAATCTGGTGCCAGAGGATAACAATGAGCGTTTAGATGTTTTCGTGTATGATCGGACGATGGGAACCACAAAACGGGTGAGTGTGGGTCCGATGGGTGAGGAGATGGAGAAAGACAGCATATCTCCAACAATAAGCGCGGATGGGCGTTATGTGGCTTTTGAAGCTTCCACCGATATTTATTCAACGGGGTGGGTAAAAAGTCAATGGGATGTATATGTATATGATCGGCAAACTGAGACTACGAAACGGGTAACCATTGATCAGCAGGAAGGAGATCCTATTAATGAGTTTCATCCAAGCATCAGCGGGAATGGGCGTTATGTGGCATTTGGGTCAAACCACAGTAATTTGGTGGTAGGAGATGGAAACGGCTTCCAAGATATTTTTGTATATGATCAACAGACTGAAACCACGGAGCGGGTGAGTGTGAATCCTCAGGGGGGGGACCCCAACGGTGGCAGTTTCTGGCCTTCCCTTAGTGCCGATGGACGTTACATAGCCTTTGTGTCGTGGGCTAGCAACTTGGTGGGGGATGATGGGAATGACTTATCGGATATTTATGTGTATGACCGGGAGACAAAATCCACCACACGAGTAAGTGTGGATTTGCAAGGTGGAGATCCCAATAACCATAGTAACTTTCCTGACATCAGTGCCGATGGGCGCTACGTAGCCTTTACGTCCTGGGCTAGCAACTTGGTAGAGGATGATGGGAATGGAAATATCATTATAGATGGGTATGAGTCCTCGGATGTTTTTGTTTTCGACCGGAAAAGGGGGACTACGAGTCGGGTAAGCGTAGATATCCATGGGGGAGATCCGAATGGGTCCAGTGGCGGTGCAGCCATCAATGCCAATGGAAGATATGTGTCATATTACTCCCGCGCGAGTAATCTGGTAGAGGGAGATGGGAATGGGGATTATGATGTCTTTATCCGGGATCGGGGTCCTGCGGTGATTGGTCTTCCCGGTGTCCGCGATCTGGATGGCAGTGGAACCGCGGATCTGCTCTGGCGCAATAGCCGCAGCGGCGAAGTGGCCGTATGGCTGATGGAAGGAACAAGAATGGGAGCGTCGAGCACCCTGGGTGGAGTCTCACAAGACTGGCAGATCGCAGGCAGTGGCGATGTGGACGGAAACGGGACGGCCGATGTCATCTGGCGCAATATGACGAGTGGGGTCGTCGCCATATGGATGATGAGAGGGAGTCGCATCAGTTCCATCGGTTTTCCGGGCTCGGCCTCAAATGATTGGGAAATTAAAGGAGTTGGAGATGTTGATGGCGACGAGAAGGTTGATATCTTCTGGCAGAATGCCACCAGCGGTCAGGTGTCTGTCTGGAGGATGGACGGGTCTACCATCGTGTCCACGGGCCTTGTTCAATGCCCCGCCATCTGAGGAGAAAATTGCCGGGATCGGGGATACCAACGCCGATGGTAAGGCGGATGTATATTGGCTTAATACCCGGACAGGAAAAGTGACCATTTGGCAGATGGATGGGCTGAGCATAAGTTTTGTCGGGTTTCCCGGGACCACGTCACAGAATTGGGCAATTCAAAGTGTCGGAGATATCGATGGGAATGGGACGGCCGATGTGGTGTGGCGGCATCGGACCAATGGAGTCGTGGCAGCCTGGTTGTTGCAGAGGTTCAGCCATTGCCTCCTCGGGCTTTTTCGATGGGGTTCCGCTAGAGTGGGGCATGGCCCAGTTGGGGGATGTGGATGGCAACGGGACGGCTGATGTCATCTGGCGCCATAGCATCAGCGGTGCGGTGGCGGTGTGGATGATGAACGGGCTGAGCATCAGCTCAGTCGAATTTCCCGGCTCTCTCTCAACAGATTGGGTGCTTGCCGGCCGCTGACCTCGTGACAGGATTCCTGCCGATCGCGAGCAGAAATTTATCGTTTTGTTATGAAGTTGTCATCCCGTGATGGTCCTGGCAGCTATCAATCCAACTTTATCCCCAACTTTAACCTTCCCGACATAGGCCATCGGAAATTTCTCTTCACCATAGCCTGTCCAATTTGTTTGGCTTTGGCAGGTATCTCTCCGGCTTTGTCCTTATTTCGAATCGTTGGCAGGAACCTATTTGTCTTGACATATAGTGTTAGTTGACGAAGAATTGGCCAGGTTGTCCTTCTGGGGTGCATGTGGGTGCTGGCAGAAGCTAGGGAATAGGCATATCAATCTCAAGCCCGAGATTCCTGATGCAATCCTTAAAGCGTGCCCTCTGAACAGACAACAGACACTCCGCAGCATATTCGGATTAGCCTAATGGGTGTTTAGCCTCAATTAACCACGTGGAAATCGCGATTCCCGTCGCGTGGAGGAGGGCTCATGCAGGAGAACAAGGACCAGATTGTGTTGGGTATTCTCAAAGCCAGGACGGAATTGGATGAGGTGTTGTATGAACTGGAGAAACTGCCCGCAATAAGCGAGAGTTCCGTCTATTTTGCCGCACATGCCCTGAACAACTATCTGACCGTGACAGGCGGAACAGTCCATTTGCTCCAGTTAATGCTGGCGGAAAATCCGGACGTCCAAGTTCAAAAGGGGCTTGAAGCGTTGCAACAGGCCACGAACTTGATGATGCACACCGTCAGCCAATTGGTGAATGCCGACACCGGCCTGGAGGCCCAATTGCGCTTTGAAAAGGTGGAGATGCCGATCATGGCCCGGCGGTTCTGCAACTATTATCAACGCATTGCGGATCAAAAGCAGATTCGATGTCTCTTGGAATCCACAACCGATGTTCCTCCGGTTTGGACGGATCGTGTCGCCACCGCGGCCTCCCTCGATAACCTGTTTTCGAACGCGGTGAAGTACTCACCGCCGGGAAAACGGATCTGGGTCGAAATTGTGACTCAGCAGGACGGGGTGGTCTGTCGTGTCCGCGACGAAGGCCCGGGCCTGAGTCAAGCAGATCAAGCCAAACTGTTCCAGCGCGGGATTAAACTCACTCCGAAGCCCACGGGCGGAGAACCTTCAACAGGGTACGGTTTGGCCGTCGCCAAGGAACTGATCGAGAAGGTGGGGGGTACGATTTGGTGTGAGAGCGTGTTGGGGCAGGGGGCATGTTTCTCATTTCGGCTGCCCCAATACCAGGAACAGGTGCATGGATCCAGGTAGAGGTTTCTAGATTCCCACGGGGAGAAAGAGCGTAGGGGCTGATCCAGCAGTCGTTCAGAATTTTCAAGGTTCAACGGGCTTTCCGCCGACCACGCCAGGTGAGCCAATGGTGATGCTCCAATCACGACCATGAGCATTCTCTCAGCAAGGCGTTTGAAAGAGGAACCTCCTATGAGATCGAAACAACTCTTCTTGTGTTCACTCCTGACCGCAGTAGCCGTTATCTTCTGCTCATCCCGGGCCTACGCAGCAGATATGACGGCAAAGGCCGGGCTCGCGCAGGCGCAAGAGTCTGCCAGAACCAGGAAGGCGGATGTGGCTCTGGTCCAAATTTTATCCCTATCAGGGAGCATGGACGGCACCGCAGGGATGTGGAGCTTTCTCTTCCATTCACCTCAGGCAAAAAAGGGTTATAAGGTGGATGTGAAGGACGGCACGATCGATCAAGTGCTTGAAGTGTCGTCGAGTTTTATCTGATGCGGTGGATGGAGACTTTATTGACAGTACCCAGGCGATGGCAGAAGCGAAAAAGAAAGCGCTCAAAGGGAAGAGCAAGGCGATGATGACGCTCCACATCATGCTCCAAGGGACGAAAAGTCAGGGCGCGTATTGGAATATCGTGAGTGACAGGCCGGAAGGAAGAAGCACGCTCATTAACGCCAAAACAGGAAAGTTCTTCAGACACCAGGCACTCAAGTAAATGGTGCTGATGAACTTCGGATCTAACTCCATTTTCTTTTAGCTTGTTGGCCGATGTGAAGCTGTTCACAACGCGTTTTTTGATCGATTCTTTAGGAGGTCGGAATGAAGGTCAAATATTTTTCTGATTCGGATACCGCCTATATCGAATTTAGTAATCAAGAAGTGGCGGAGACGAGAGATATCAATGAAAACAATCCTGATTGACCTGGATAAAAATGGCCAGCTTGTGGGGATGACCATTGAACATGCAGATGTCCAAGCGAACCTCTCTGAAATTTCCTTCCAATAACTGACCAAAAAAGGCTAACCCCCAACCCCTTTTCCCAAAGGGATAAGAGGTCACACCACACCCTTTCCCAGCGTATCTCTAGTAGGCAATTATCCCACTCTGTCATTCCCGCCGGTCGTTAGCGGGAATCCATCTTTTCCTATCCCGTCAGCCTTGCATGACCCTGGGAGGGTATTCCTTCCAACTCAGTCATACCTGCGGTCATTTGGTATGGATTTGTTGTACCTTGATATATTTCGTCGATTGACGGAGAATTGGCCGGGACTGTTCGTAAGTAATTCATTGATATCGATAGCCATATCCACAACTGTGAACTGCTGGCGTTTGGGGTTAGGTTGAGGGCCTATGAGGCAACTGGTGTGTGGAGTTTTATGCTGATCTGGTTATTCATTACTTAGGCAGGATTTTGTGCCATGCGCCTAGCCTCGTTCACCGTAAGAAACTTTCGATCTATTACTGATGCATATAAGCTCCCTCTAAGGGACTTTGCTGTTCTCGTAGGTCCGAACAATGAGGGCAAGTCTAATGTCCTAAAGGCAATCGTGATTGCACTTGGTTTGCTATCACGATCCAGATACTTCAAATCTCATAGACAGGTGCGTTATCGCTATGGGGATGAGGAGGACGTAAGTTATCGCTGGGACCGTGATTACCCACTGTCGCTCCAATCCACTCAATCCGACGGTCGTTCCGAGTTTGTCCTCGAGTTCGAATTGGGAGGATTAGAGCAAAAGGACTTTAGGGCGGCGACGAAAATCAATCTCGCCTCGAACCTTAAGCTTAAGCTCTCTTTGGGGCGTGAAGATGCAAAGCTGGAGTTATTATTGCAAGGGAAAGCTAAACAGAAGTTTGGATCAAATCTTGAGCAAGTTGCTCGCTTTATAGGGGAGAAGCTGGATATCCAATATATCCCTGCGATCAGACCGGCTGCACTGGCGGAAAGCGTTGTGGATGATCTACTGGCCAGAGAGCTAGCCCAGCTTGAGGAGAACCTGGAATATAAGGGGCTATTGGAAAAGTTGGAAGCGATCCAGAAACCTGTTCTCGAGTCACTTAGTAAAGAACTGACGAAAACCGTGGCGAGTTTTATTCCGGAAGTAAAGGCAGTCTGTGTCCAAACTGGAAGGGCCCTTCGACGTGCCGTTCGCAGTGCTTGCCAAGTCCTTGTTGATGATGGCAATGAAACCGAACTTGGAAGAAAGGGAGACGGTGTAAAGAGTCTCACCGCTATCGCTCTTCTTCGGCATACGAGTCAGAAGTCGTTACGTAGTAGATCACTTATCTTTGCGATTGAGGAACCAGAATCCCATCTTCACCCACGCGCTATTCATAGTCTCAGGGTTGTGCTCCAAGAAATCGCAATCACAAATCAAGTCATTGTTACAACACATTCGCCGACCCTTGTGGACCGCCAAGAAACCCGGCGAAATATCATCGTCAAAGATGGGCGCGCTGTCCCAGCTCGGCATATTCGAGAAGTACGTGATGCACTTGGTGTAGAACTTTCAGATAATCTCGCTTCAGCCAGTCTTGTGCTTCTAGTCGAAGGCGAGGAAGACAGTCTAATCCTATCAACTTGGTTGCCTAAGTTATCACCGGATTTGGGTAAGGCCCTGACAAGCGGCAATCTCGCGATTGATACTCTGAATGGTGCTACTAACCTTCGATACAAAGCCGGTCTTCATAAAATATCGCTTTGCGGAGTGCACGTGTTGATTGATAATGACGAGACTGGGCGCAAAGCTGTAGACGCTGCCCTTGCGGCGGGAGTTGTCGATAAAACAGAGTATAGAGCGACGGTCTGTCATGGTATGGCGAACTCCGAGCTCGAAGACCTTCTCATACAGGATGCCTACGAAAGTGCAGTCAAATTAGCCTTCAGTGTCAGTCTGGTTTCGAAGTTCATGTCCTCCAATAAGAAGAAGTGGTCTGACCGAGTTCGCGATAACTTCCAAGATCAAGGGGTCCCATGGTCCTCGTCACTTGAGCGTCAAGTGAAATTTGAAGTTGCTCGCGCTGCTGCCAGTGTTGGGCTTGATAGCCTGAATCCACACCGTCGAGGACCAATTGATTCGCTCGTCCAGCAGCTTGAGGCTCGGCTAGCCGGTTTCTAAAAAGCCAATTAAGGTGGATGGGTAAGGCGGTGTTCCTTCGTGACGTCTCTGTTCGGAAATCCGTGGATCGGAGAAAAAGAGGTCGGCAGTATTTATCAGACTGGTCTTGTAATCCTTTTGAATGGACGCACCGAACGGGCCCAACGCAGATAATGAAGTTTGACAGGCTTTTCATTTGCGATGACTTGCTCTTGGGGCTCCCTGATTCCAGGGTATTCTCCCTTTCAGGACATGCTCTTTTTTAAATC
>CAVTGT010000014.1:0-22830 GCA_963734345.1 uncultured Nitrospiraceae bacterium | reverse complement strand
TGAAGAAAGAGCAGGAGTTCTACGACAGCGACCTGACCTTCCGCATCGGAATGAAAACGGAGGAAGGCGAAAAGATAGAGACGATGCTGCTCTCCCCAAAAAACGATGCGACCAAGAAATTTAAGGCGCTGATGGAGGGCAAGCCTGAGATCATCTCAGTCGAGTGGACGCACCGGCACTACGTGCAGGACGACGAATACATTCCGCACGGCGAGGATATCGAGACGTTCCTGAAACGAGAAATTGCCAAGCCCATCATCCGCTGGGAAGATAGTCCGCAACTCGGCTACGAAATACTGCCGAACAAATACTTCTACCGCTACCAACCGCCCACACCGGCGAAGGAACTGTTGGCAGAGTTCTGGCGCTTGGAGAAGAAGAGAGACGGAGAAGATGCTGGAAGGACTGGCAAACGGATGAATCTCTTGCGCACAGATTGGACGTGCGACCGGCTCAAAGACGTGTCCGCGATCAACGCTGCCTCGCTGCCAGCTGACACTAACCCGGACTATGAGTTCGACTATCTCGAAATTTCAAACGTGGATTATCACGGTATCGTTGATCCAGGGGCCATCGAGCGGCTGCGCTACGAAGCTGCACCCTCGCGGGCGCGGCGGCGTATTACAAAGAATTGCACAGTAATTTCATCCGTCAGGCCGAACCTACAAGCCGTGGCTTTCATAGATAATGGGCGGAAAAATTTTGTTTGCTCCACCGGCTTCAATGTCGTACAGCCTGCGGACCAAAAGCTTTCGCCCAAGTTCGTCTATTACACGCTCATTTCCGAAAACGCACGGCAATACTTCGAGGCGACAGCCAAGGGGGTTGGATATCCGGCAATTGACGACAAGGATTTCGGCTCTTTCTTAACTCCCCTTCCTCCACTGCCAGAGCAACAGCGCATCGCGGCGTATCTGGATGCGAGTTGTGCGGCGATCGACGCGGCGGTGGCCGCCAAACGCCGCCAACTCGAAACCCTCGATGCGCTCCGAAGTCAACTATTTACCGTGCCGTTACGAAAGGCTCGATGATTCCGCTGCGGATTGAAAGAGTCCGGTAGTAATTGACTGGCTGGGGAAAGTGCCGTCTCAACCTTGGAATATAAGACGAAACAAAGATATAGCGAAGCTTGAAGATTGCGCGACGCCAATACAGAAGACATACCACCGGTACCGGCGATTGCACCTGTTTATGGAGGGAGAACGGCCTCAGAGGATATACATCCTCAATTCACTCATGACGGGTACTTTGTTATTGATCGGGAGGCACGTTCGCGCTATGCGGCAATATCAACACGCATGCGAACAATTCTGGGCAACAGAGCATGCGGTAGTCGTAACCCTACTTAGAAAATACGAAACCTTGTGGCTTGGAGAACTACTCCGATGTCATTTGAATCTCAATCAATCACTCCAATGCAGCCGCGCAGCCGGGTTTGGCTGTGATCGGATTAAGTTTCCCCGGTTGCCACTTCCGCCACCTCGCAGAACAAGCAGGATAACCGCAATACGTTAAAAGCATCATCCGCAAACAAGAAAGATGACTGCGCACTTGAAGCCCAAATCGACACCCTCACTGCCTACCGCAAGTCGCTGATTCACGAATGCGTCACCGGCCAGCGGCGGATCACAGAGAGAAATACATCAAATTTGATGTTGCTTTAATATGGAGTTCACGGTAGAATTTTATGAGACGGTGGCGGGGAAGTGCCCCGTACGGGAGTTTCTGATGGAGCTGAAGGCGAGCGATCCAGACGACTTCGCGGCGGTGGTAGCTGGTCTGGGAAAACTGCGCAACCGCCGGTGTCACCGCGAACCGCTGACCAAGGCGCTGGGTGACGGGTTGTTTGAACTGCGCCACGTCGGCAAGTTGAACACGCGCGTGCTGTGGTTCTTTATGAAAGGCCGGCGCATCGTCGCTGTTCACGGCATCCGCAACAAAGGCCAGGCGATTCCGGCTCGCGACCTCGACACGGCGCGGGAACGGATGCGCGACTGGCAGGAGAGGAAACATGATGAAGAAAACCAATTTTGACCTTTACCTCGAAGAGCAACTCCGTGACCCGGATTTTGCGGAGCGGTTCAAGCGAGCGGGTGAGGCGTGGGACGTGGCGTTGCAGATTGCGGCACTGCGCGAAAAGGCCGGCTTCTCCCAAAAGGACCTCGCGCGCAAACTCAAAACCTCCCAGCAGCAAATCAGCCGTATTGAATCGCCGAGCTACGAAGGGCATTCCTTGAGCATGCTTCGCCGCGTGGCCAAGCTGTTGAAAGCAAGAGTCCGCGTGGTCTTTGAGCCGGACGACACGCTGCCTGGTAGCCGCCTCGCGGAGTCTCCACCCCCCTACCGGAAGAAGCGCCGTCTCGCCAAATCATCATAAATCGAGTGACGGGAAAGCTTCATGCACTCGCGGCAGAGGTTGATCTTGATGCTCCGAGGCGGAAAGGTCGGAAGGACTAATCATGGCGCGGAAAAAAGCTCCGGAATTGACGTTTCAGCAGCACGTCGCGGATTACCTCGTCCGTGAGCACGGGTATGGCGTGCTGGAGCAATCCGACATCACGGACACCGAGCATTGCATCGCCGAAGACCACCTCTGGGCCTTCCTCAAAGCCACCCAAGCCGACACGCTCAAGAAGCTGGAAGACGATTACGGCACGGACGCGCGAGACGAGGTCTACAAGGCACTGCGCAAAGAACTGGAGCACACGCCGCTTTGGATGCTGCTGCGCCACGGTCTCAAGGTGCGCGGGCTGGAGTTCCGGCTGTTCTACCCCAAGCCGCGCTCCGCCGACAGTGCCGCCGCCGAGAAATACGGCCAGAACCGCATCACCTTCCGCCCGCATTTCTACTTCGGCGACACCAATCAAGGAGATCGATTTCGTGTTCTTCCTCAACGGCCTGCCCATCGTGGCACTGGAGTTGAAGCACGAAGCCAATCAGAACGTGCATGATGCCGTGGCGCAGTTCGTCGCGCGCGACCACGCGATGAAGATTTTCCAGCATCCGTTTCTGTACCTTGCCGCCGACACGAGCGACGTGATGGCCGCCACCGACCCGCGCCGGGTGGAGAATTTCCGCTGGCACAACACGGGGCTGACCAACACGCCGCAGAATCCGGACGAATATCCGGTCGAGTTTCTTTACCGCGAAGTGTTGTCCAAGGAGCAATTGCTAGAGGCGCTGTCGTTCTTCCTAGTCCGCGTGCCCAAGCGCGAGGCGGAGGGCGACAAGCCGGAACGCCCGGCCTTCACCTTGTTCCCACGCTACCATCAAAGCCGGTTGGTGCGGAAAATCTCGCAGGACATCACTGCGCACTTCGCCGACAAGGGCGACATCGGCAAAAAGTATCTCGCCGACCACTCTGCCGGGAGCGGCAAGACGCTCTCGATCTGCTGGCTGGCGGACCGCCTGCACAGCCTCTACAACCCCGGCACGAACGAGAAGCTGGTGGACATCACGTTCATCCTCACCGACCGCAAATCGCTCGACACGAACATTCGGGAGGACATGGCGAACTTCACCCACCTGAAAGACGTGGTGGGCATCGCCAAGAAAGCCGACGACCTGCCGCGTTTCCTCAAGGACCGCAAACCGATCATCGTCACCACGCAGCAGAAGTTCGCCTACGTGCTGGAGGAGCTTCAAAAGAACCCGACGCTCAAGAACCTGCGCGTCGCCTTTCTGATTGATGAGGCCCATCGCTCGCAGGAAGGCCAGATGGGCGCGGCCATCCGCCTGCCGTTCCGCAAAGCGGACGAGCCGGACGCCGACGCGCCGGAGCTGGACCCGGAGGAACAGATCGCCAAGGTCATCCGCGAGCACGATCCCAATCAGTTGTTCGTCGCATTCACCGCCACGCCTGCGCCTGCAACTGTGACGCCTGTTCGGCGCGCCGTTCGACAGCTACACCGAGGCCGAGGCCATCGCCGAAGGCTACATCGTGGACGTGGCGGCCAGCATCATCTCGTACAAAACGCTCTACAACCTGCATTGCCATTTCGTTCCGCCGCCGGAAGAAGAGGAGAAGCTCTATCCGAAGGGCGTCGTGGCCAAGGCGCTGCAAGAACGTGGCGTTTCAGGACGACGGCCTCATCCAATACAAGGCCGAGGTGATGCTCCGCATCTTCGAGGAGAACGTGATGCCGCTCATCGACAGGCCGGGCCAAGGCGATGATCGTCACAAGTTCCCGCGTGGCCGGGTTGCGCTATTTCAACATCATCAAGGAAAAACTCAAAGAGCGCGGCGCGAACTACAAAGTCCTCTACGCTTTCTCGGATTTTACGCATCCGGAAACCAACGCGGAAATCCACGAACATGCCGTCAACGAACTCAAAGACGGCGAGTTGATCGAAGAACGGTTCGAGGGCGACGACTACCGGCTCATGGTCGTGGCCAACAAATTCCAGACCGGCTTCGACCAACCGTTGCTCGCCGGGATGTTTCTCGACAAGCCCGTCGTGGACCGCAACGCCGTGCAGACGGTGTCGCGCCTGAACCGCTGCCACGAGGGCAAGAAAGACGTGGTGGTCGTGGACTTCACCAACAACGCCGCAGCCATCCTCAAGGCGTTTCAGAAGTATCGCAAAGGCACGCCGTTCGAGCCGGACGAACCTGACCAGGACCTTTGCCCCAAGCTCTACGCCGAAATTCTGGCGGCGGGGGTGTTCACGCAGAAGGATGCCGCCGATTTCGCGAAACTGGTCGGCACAGCGCACAGACGCGCAGGTGCAATTCTTCGTCAACGGGCTGCGCACACGGTTTCAGGCAAAGATTGTGGATGCTGAAGAGCGCAAAGCGTTCGTCTATTTGCTCGCCCGGTACGTCAAGAGCTTCCATTTCCTGACGTGCTTCTTCACCTATGCTGCGGAGATTGAAGGAGTTCGCCACGTTTGCCGAATACGTCGGCCCGCAACTCATCAAGCAAGGCAGCGTGTCCGATTTGATGAAGCAGATTCGGCAAACGGAGGTCATCAAGGCCGCCGTGGAATATCAAGGCGTCACGACCAGCGCCGGGCCGGTGAAACTGAAGCCAGGCAAAGGCAAGAAAGGTGCTGGCCCACCGCCCAAGAAAGTCTCCGTCCAAGACATGATCGCCGAGATTCGCGCCAAGTTTGACATCAGCGACGAGGAAGCGCTCTACATCAAACAAGTCACGGAGGAGAAATCCGCCGACCCGGTCATTCGAACCACTGTCCGCGCGCACCGTGAAGACCGTGTCTATCTCGAAGGTGCCTATCGCGGCCAGGTCAACGGGGAGATTCAGACGGCCTACGACGAGCGGGGACGTTATGAAGAATTGGCCGATCCCAAATACACGGACACGGGCGGCATCTTCGACATCATGGCCGTCACGGTGATCCAGACCCATCTGACGGCCGCAGCATGACGCCATGAGCAAGCGTATCAGCGACATCCCCGAGCAAGATCGCCCGCGCGAGAAACTTCTTCGCAAGGGGGCTGCCGCCTTGAGCGATCAAGAACTGCTTGCCATTCTGCTTGGAAAGGGCACGCCCGAGATGGACGTGATGACACTCGCGGGCAAACTGGCACGGGTCATCGACGAGAAGGGATTGGGCGTTCGAGCCGAAGATTTGACAGCATTTGAAGGCATCGGAGAAGCCAAAGCCACGTTGGTGCTCGCCGCCATTGAGTTTGCTCGCCGGCGCATCAAACCCGAAGGCTTGAAGATCAGGACGCCAGCAGACGTTCTCCCTTTGATACGGCATTTTGCAGAACGTAAGCAAGAGCATTTTCTATCGGTCACCATCAATGGAGCCAACGAAGTTCTGAACGTGCGGGTCGTGTCCATCGGGTTAATAGACCGCAGTCCAGTGCATCCGCGAGAAGTCTACGCTGATGCGCTGACCGACCGCGCTTCCGGCATCATCGTGGCCCATAACCATCCGGCGGGAAGTCTCGAACCCTCTCCATCGGACATCGACGCCACCAAGCAAATCAAGCAAGCCGGAGAAATAATTGGAATTGAACTCCTCGATCACATCATTTTTAACCGGCAGACCTATTACAGTTTTTTGGAAGAGGGATGTCTTCTAGGTCGATCTACTGGGACAGTGGCTTAACCACCGACCGCCACGGAGTGCGGAGAAAGTGGACCGCGCATCGAACCATGAAAGAAGGACGACCATGATCATTCAATCCAACGATTTCCGGGTGCCGGAAGGCGCAACAGTCGATCTCAACAAATGGCCAACCAGGGTGAAGGCACTTTACACATCGAAGGAACAGTACAAGAAGTGTCTCAACGAACAGATTGAGGAACTCAGCGAACTGCAACGTCTCCTCTACGCCTACAACCGTTATGCATTGCTGCTTATTTTTCAAGCGATGGACGCCGCCGGAAAGGACAGCGCCATCCGGCACGTCATGTCCGGTATCAATCCACAAGGCTGCCAGGTGTTCAGCTTCAAACATCCCAGCGCGACGGAACTGGACCACGATTTTCTGTGGCGCACCACACAGTCTCTGCCTGAACGCGGCCGGATCGGCATTTTCAATCGATCCTATTACGAGGAAGTGCTGATCGTTCGAGTGCATCCGGAGATTCTGCTCAGCCAGGGGCTGCCGGACGAGTTACTTGATGAAAAGACCATTTGGCAAGATCGGTACCGCTCCATCACGGACCTGGAGAACCATCTCTACCGCAATGGAACGCGAATCATAAAATTTTTTCTTCATCTTTCAGAGGAAGAGCAGCGACAGCGCTTTCTTCAACGCATTGATGAACCGGAGAAGAACTGGAAATTCAGCCTGGCCGACATTAAGGAAAGAAAATATTGGAAAGAGTATATGCAGGCTTATGAGGCTTGTTTGAGTGCCACAAGCACAGAAACCGCACCCTGGTATATCGTGCCTGCCGATGACAAAAAAAACGCCAGGCTCATCATTTCGAATGTGATCCTCGAAACGCTGAAGAGTCTCAACATGAGTTATCCGACAACGACCAAGGCGCGACAGAAAGAGTTGCAGGCTATTCGAAAACGCCTTGCGAAGTAAGACCCCGAGCTCAAGAGTTGAAAGTAAACCGTGGGCATTCAGTTCCATTCCCCGCCGTGACCAAGTTGCGGGAAGTCGTATTCCACCAGTGAGCGGCAGCGCATAAAGGAAAGATCACACGTGCGAATAAGACATCGTGAACGCCATCGAACTGAACGCATCGGATGGCTCCGGGCAGCGGTCTTGGGTGCCAACGACGGGATCGTCTCGACAGCCAGCCTGCTGATCGGTGTCTCCGCAGCAGATGCGACTCACAGCAATGTCATAGTGGCCGGAGTGGCCGGTCTGGTCGCGGGAGCCATGTCGATGGCTGCCGGTGAATATGTATCTGTCCAATCACAGGCAGACACCGAAGAGGCCGACCTTGCACTTGAGCACACGGAACTCATCTCCGATCCTTCAGGCGAGCACAAGGAACTCGCCGCCCTATATGTTGGACGAGGGCTCGATCCTTCGCTTGCGAAGCAGGTCGCCGGTCAACTCATGGCTCATGACGCCATCGGTGCGCATGCACGCGACGAACTCGGCATTTCCGAAAATCTCCGTGCGCGTCCGATTCAGGCTGCATTGGCGTCAGCCGGCAGCTTCGCTGTCGGAGCCGCCATGCCTCTGTTGACTGCGACCATCATCCCGGAGGACCAGTCTGATTCCCGTGGTTTCTGGAACGTCACTGGTGTTTCTCGCGTTATTAGGAGGATTAGCAGCGCATGGCGGGCGGTGCCTCAATCATGACGGGCGCCATGCGTGTCACGTTGTGGGGTGCACTGGCCATGGGACTGACGGCAGGAATCGGAGCGCTCTTTGGAACAGCGGCGTGAATGAGATCAACCGAACACGAAACAACAGAACTCACCTTCTTCATAATCGCGTGTCCTATATCGCCAAGAGTTAATACGGCTCAGCAGGGGTATTCGAAAACCTATCGGTATACAATAAAAAATTGAGATGTGATCTCTCTCTAAACAGGTCCGTCTTTTCTCGTTCTTGATCTCTTTACGTCATCCATGAGCCGTCTTCGAGAAATTCGCCGGATTCTGTGGTGGATCCTCATTCTGAACCTGGTTGTCGCCGCCGCAAAGTGGGCCTATGGCGTGGTGACTCATTCATTAGGCATGCAGGCCGACGGCCTCCATTCCACCTTTGATGGCCTCTCGAATGTGATTGGTCTGATTGGACTCTGGCTGGCCACCGCTCCTCCTGATGCCAATCATCCTTATGGTCATAAAAAATTTGAAGCCCTGACAGCCGGAAGCATTGGTGGCTTTCTTGTCATGACCTGTTTCTATCTCTTGTGGAAAGCCTATCGGTCGTGGACCTTGGACCTGCACCCTCAGGTGACCGGCATCAGTTTTTTCATCATGATCGTGACCATGGGGGTTAATATCTTCGTAACCCGCTGGGAACGTCAAAAAGGCAAGGAACTCAGAAGCGATATTCTCACAGCCGACTCCTATCACACTGCGAGTGATGTCCTGACGTCATCTTCAGTCCTAACAGGGCTATTGGCTGTGAAGGCCGGGTATGCCTTCGTTGATCCTTTGGTGGCGGTGGTCATTGCCGGCGTGATTGCCTGGACGGCTTTTATCGTGCTCAAAGACGTCTGGTCTTCTTTAACGGATGCCATTCGGTTAGACCCCGATGAGGTTCGAACCGCCGTGTTGTCGATATCCGGCGTATTGGACTGTCACGATATCAGAACACGCGGACTGACCCATCATGTGTTTATAGATCTCTCGATTCACGTTGATCCAACGTTGTCAGTCGAAAAAGCCCATATCCTGGCGACCAGAATTGAAGATTTGCTCATTGCCCGTTTTGAATCTTTGGAAGATGTGGTGATTCATATCGAACCGCAAGGGCACTAGATCTTCCTACAATAAGAGCATATGCGAGATTCATACAGCATAAATGGGCAGGGAAACGACAAAAGTCGTTCCTTGGCCTGGAGCACTGGTCACACGGATGGCTCCTTGGTGCTCCTGGAGAATCCCATGAACCACGGTGAGCCCTAACCCGGTCCCCTCTCCGACAGCCTTGGTGGAAAAAAACGGATCAAAGACTTTTGACAGTTGATCCGGAGAGATTCCACAACCGGAATCTTGAACGGTAAGTTCCACAGTAGTATCGGTCGGGTAAAGCGCCAGCCTCAGTGTCCCTCCTTCGGGCATAGCTTGACAGGCATTCAAAAAAAGATTCAAGAACACCTGGTTCATGTGATCGGGATCCGCCAGCACCTTTGGCATGTCGGGTGGAACCGTTTGGATCACCTGAATATGCTGTTTCTCGAACCTCTCCTGCAGAACGTCCAGGACATCAATCATGACAGTCTCTAAATTGATCCCTTGCCGTTCAGCCGGACGTTTCCGGGCAAAGCTTAATAATTGGTTCATAATTTTGGTGATGCGTTCCACCTGAGTCACAATGGTTTCCAATCCCCGTCTGGTAGGCTCATCTGTGGTTTTACGCATCAACAATTCCGCTCTTCCTAAAATCACATTCATCGGGGTGCCAATTTCATGAGCCATCCCCGATGCCAGGGTTCCCAACTCGGCCAACCGTTCCGTTTTTCGCAATTGATTCTCCAACTCCCGCTGTTGGGTAATGTCCACCACATATCCCTCAATCCCGACAACCTCGGCTGATTTTGAAAAGATCCCGCAACCTTGCTCCCACACCCATTTAACGGTTCCATTCGCTGTTCGAAGCCGATAACTGGTCTGAAACGGCTTGCGGTCTTTGAGAGCGGACTGCACGTCATGCCATACCCGCTCGCGATCTTCTTGAAGGATCACATCCCGGCCATAGGACACCTGTCGGGATTCGAGAAATTTATCCGGTGAATATCCGGTCAGGACCTGGCAACTCGGGCTGATAAATTCCATCGTCCAGGCTTGATCATTACGACATCGATACACCATGCCGGGTAGATTCGTGACCAGCGTCGATAAGGTCCGTTGGGCTTTCTGTAATTCCTGCTCCGTGGTCACCCGTTCTGTCAAATCCAGGATAATCGCCAGAAACACCCGCCGACCCTCCTCCTGTAAATATTGCAAATGGACTTCCACGGGATACGTTGTACCATCTTTTCTTCGATGGGATGTTCGAAATCCGACCTGTTCCCGCTGGCTGGTCTGTAGCGGAGACAACAGTTTTAAAAACCGTTCCTTCGTGAACTCCCGCTTTAAATCCAGGGGAGTCATGGTGCGCAATTCCTCCATACCATATCCGAGATTTTCCCTCGCGCCTTTATTGACCTGAGTAAATAGCAGAGTGGTGGCATCAAACACATAGATTTCATTGACCGACTCATCAAGAATTCTCCCCAGATAGGCCAGCCGTTCTTCGTTTTGTTTGCGTTGTGAAATATCTCGAAGAATCACGGTCAACCATCGCTTCCCAGATCGTTCAATTTGAGAAATGGAGGCTTCCAGAGGAAAAGTCTCGCCATTCCCTCGCAGTCCGGAAATTTCCCGGTGGGCTCCCATGCGTCGTGGGATTTCTTCAACCTCTGCAAATCGGCGGATGTGATCGCGATGGGCAGACCGTAGGGAAGCAGGGATAAATTGGTCGAGGGTTTTTCCCAGCGCCTCTTGCGCGGAACACTGAAATATTTCCTCAGCAGCCGCATTAAAAATCACAATCCTTTGAACGTCATCAATGGTAATAATGGCATCCATGGCCGAATGGATGATGCCGGCAAGTTGCTGTTCAATCGCCGCCAACCCATCCTTGGTTTCCTGGTGTATAGCCTGGATCGCTCGCAATTCGGCCAATTCCTGGCGAAGGAGATGGAGTTCCTGTTCCGGATCTGATGGAGGTAGCGGGTGGCTCATTGGTTGATCGGGATAAATATCCCGGAAATCAGGAACGATTGTGAAGAAATGATGTCGGGTTCGTTGAGAATTTCAAAAATTTCATTTTTTCACGACCCGAGGAGGGAGGGAGATTCAACCTTTATACGCTTTCTTCCATTTCAGCGAGCTTGCGATACAACGTCTTTCGATCAATCCCCAACACATGGGCGGTTTGATATTTATTTCCGCCCATTTTCTCTAGCACACGCCGAATATAGGACTTTTCCAACTGTTCCAAAGGCAGTAACCGTTCAGCTGCATCGCCGATTAATTGTCCGTCCCCTTGGAGTTCACGTAAATTGACAGGGAGATCGTCTAAAGAAATTTTATTCTGCTGTGTGAGAGTCGCGGCCCGCTCCAGAATATTTTCTAACTCCCTCACATTACCGGGCCAGTGGTAATCCATCAGTCGGGCCATGGCCGATTCCGCCACCCCTTCAATATGCTTCTGTTGCGCGGTCAGACTTTTTTGAAGTAACCCGTGAACGAGAATAGGCATATCCTCTTTGCGATCCCGAAGGGGGGGCAAGCGAATTTCAATCACATTCAGACGGTAATACAAATCCTCACGAAACCGCTTGGCTTTCACCTCCTCCGCCAACATGACATTCGTCGCCACCACCAACCGGACATTGATGGCCATTGACCGAGTGGCCCCGACCCGTCGGATTTCCCGCTCTTGCACGGCACGCAGCAACTTGGCCTGGAGCATCATGGGCATTTCACTAATTTCATCCAGAAACAACGTGCCACCGTGGGCTTCTTCAAATAGACCGGGTTTATCGGACTTGGCGTCCGTGAAGGATCCTCGCATATGACCGAACAACTCGCTTTCCAACAACAGTTCAGGAATCGCCGCACAATTCACGGGGACAAAAGGAGCAGACTTGCGTGGACTGTTAAAATGAATGGCTTTGGCCACGAGTTCTTTTCCTGTCCCGCTTTCTCCCGTGATCAAAATATTCGTCTGTGAATCGGCCACACGCCGGATTAGATCGAAAATTTCTTTCATCGGTTTACTTCTTCCGATTATTTGGTCAAACGCATATTCCCGGCTGACCTGTTGCCGTAATTGCTGTACCTCCTGTCTCAGGAGGGCCTCTTTCATCGCTTTCTCAACCGTCACCAATAATTCATTGGTCTTGATGGGTTTGGTGAGATAGTCGAAGGCGCCTTGCTTCATGGCATCAACGGCTGATTCCACCGTGCCAAATGCCGTCATCATGATTAAATTTGACTCTGGATGCTTGCGCAACACATGATCCAACAAGGCCAGTCCGTCCATCCCTTTCATGCGTAAATCTGTCAATACTACAGGGAATTTTTCCGTTTCCATCCGGATGAGCGCGTCATGACCATCTGAGGCCACCAGGACTCGATAATGCTCTTCCTCTAGAATATCCCGCAGCAATTGCCGCATTTCAGGTTCATCATCGACGACTAGAATCGGTGCAGTATCTTTGGTCATGTCAGGTGTTCCTTATGAGCCTGCTTTCATATACCCCTTAAAAAGAAACAGCTCTTGTTCTCACACGGAAGGACATAATCTTCAGGAGATGAACTCAATTTTTCAGATTGGCGACCATAATCCATGATGAAAAAGTTGTCGGCAACTGCTGACTTCTGCACCAATCGGAATTTTTTCTACTGTAGCAATTTGCACCAACTCGGCCAACTTTTAGGCTCTTCCCTCGTGTTTCAAGTTTAGAACCTGGATTTTAAACCTACTTAAATGTCCATTGTCTCTTGCGTCTGTTGTCATGTGCCAGTTTAAATGGCATCAAGAAACTGTCTCAGGAAAAACCAGTGAACAAAGTAGCCGTTAATGGCATTTCTCTTGCTCACCAAAAGTCATCACGACATAATCACCATTATAAATAGGATATCCTGATGAAAATTGTTATCGCGATTGATGGGTCATCCTGTTCAACCTTTTCTGTACAAGCCCTTGCACATTTTACGCCGCCGGAAGATTTGACTATGGTTCACGCTCAGCACCTTCCCGATTTGAACTATCCTATGATTACATCGGATCTCAGAGCCGAGATCCAGGAAGAAATCAAGGCCCAATTACAAAAAGAAGGAGAAGGGATTCTCGATGAAGCCCAGAAACGTCTCCCAGCTAATTTCGCCCATGTCCAGCGGGTCCATCAAATCGGCCACCCGGTCGAGGTGATCGTGGAAACGGCACGGTCCGCACGATCGAATCTGATTATGTTGGGAGCCAGAGGCCTTGGACCGGTGAAAGAACTGATTCTCGGCAGCGTTTCTCATCGGGTCCTGATGCATGCACCCTGTTCAACCATGATCATGAAAGCCCCCGTCACGCAATTCCGCAAAATTCTTCTTCCCATCGAAGGCCCGGAAGACGCCGAAGCGGCTTTGCAATTTTTGGCTCTCCAACCCTTTCGACAACCGGTTGAAATCGAAGTGTTCACAGTCTGGCCACAACCACGATTGTCCTGGCCAACCACCGTGAAACAGTCGGATATGCTGGAAACCCAAGCCATTGAAGAGGCCCAGGCACGCATGACAGTCATCACGGCCCGTCTCAAACAGATGAACTACGCCAGTCAGGCCCATGTGGGGATCGGGAATCCCGCCTATGCCATCCTTGAACAAGCCAAAGCCGCCCAATCCGACCTGATCATGATGGGCACACATGCCCGGGCCGGGCTTTCCAGATTTTTAATGGGTAGCATCTCGCATGCCGTGTTGCACCAGGCTCCTTGCCCCGTCCTGATTGTTCGATAGCATTCTAAAACAGGGAGACCGGATTCGTTCTTCCTGCTGACGACATCTGCCACAGGCCTGGTCGCCTTGCATGAGGCGCTCTGCCACGAACGAAGAAGGACACCATGTCATTAACACAGGATTTTTCCTCAACTTTGAGTCGCTGTTCAATATGAACTGTTGGCATATCCATTGCTTAATGACTGATTGAGAACTGGTAACATTTTTTCCGTTGTTTAAATAATAAGGAGGATATGCAATGAGTGCCATCACACGGTGGGATCCTTTCCGGGAATTGGATGAATTACAGGGTCGTCTCTCGACCATATTCGGTCGAGCGCCGGTCAGAAAAGAGGGGGAACGTCAAGAGTCGCTGCGGGTCGCTGAATGGGCACCCTTGGTGGACATCACCGAAGACCCGAAGGAATATGTGATCAAAGCTGAGCTTCCCGAAGTCAAAAAGGATGAAATCAAGATCGGGGTGCAAAATGATGTGTTAGTCATTTCCGGTGAGCGAAAGTATGAGAAGGAAGAGAAGGACAAAAAGTACCATCGGATCGAACGGGCCTATGGAAGCTTTTCACGCAGCTTCACCATCCCCGAAGATGCCGATCCCGAGAAAGTGTCGGCGGAATTCAAAGAGGGTGTGTTACAAATTCATTTGCCGAAAAGCGATCGCGCCAAACCGAAAAGCATTGCGGTGAAAGTTTCATGAATGAACGGGTTCTCCCTTGAAATTAAAAGGGGGGGACCCGATTTTTCTGTGAAGAGGACAAGGCCATCAAAAAAATAGAGGAGGCGATCCACACATGTACAACCTTCGAGGAACCCCATTTGACAAAATTTGGATTTTGGCCATTGGATTCATCCTCTTGGCGGGAATATCCCTATCCGATGCCCAACTCCAACAAGAAGTAAATGTCATGATAGAGGGATATACATTTCGTACTACCCAAACGCCTCTCCAACTGCACACAGACACCATGATCCACATTAAAAACATGGATATGGTGCGCCATGATTTTGGATCACTCATATTCTTGAATACCCTGACCCAGGTCGAAGGCAATGGAATCGTGACCTATGGAAAAGGTGTGGAAGGCCTCTTTATTGATCCGGGCCAGGAAGCATCCATCCACTTGACTCTCGACCGTCCAGGCCGATTTCAGTTTCAATGTTCGATTCACAAGGACATGAAAGGGGAGATATTACTCCTGACCGTGGATGCTGTGTAATATGCAAGCGCGAACGCTCTCCACGTTATGGATGACGATCGAAGTATCCGATTGGCTTAGAAATTCTGCATTGCATGCATACTAGGACGAAAGGCCGATACACCTTATGTTCAAGATCGTGACCCATGTGCTGTTTCCCACTGACTTCTCGCCAAGTTCTGCTCCAGCCTTTCGGTATGCGATAGAATGGGCGAAAGTGTTTGAAGCTCAACTGACGCTTCTTCATGTCCATGCCTTGCTACCAGGACCGGATATCGATGCCGGAATCGCACAAAAGTACATGGATGAACAACGAAAGGTGGCACGGGAAGAATTGGAAACCCTCTTGGCCGAAGCCCGGCAACACGTCCCACGCGCGTCCGTGGAACTGCTCGCAGGCCTGCCCTCAGAATGCATCTGCCGGACTGCCCGCGATAAAAAATGCGATTTGATTATGATGGGCACCCACGGATGGACCGGATTCAACCGTGTCCTCTTCGGGAGCGTCGCGGAACGGGTCATTCAAAAAGCCCCTTGTCCGGTCCTGGCCATTCCTCACAGAGAATCAGAGGAGATCTCAGGGATACATCCCTTACAGATTCTCCCGCGACAAGTGGTCCTGCCCATGGAATTCTCCGATTGCTCAATGGACGCTTATGAATATGCCGTCCAAATTGCCAAATGGTTTGATGCTTCTCTGACCCTGGTCCATGCCATTGAACCACTGTCCTACAGTTTGGACTTCACGCTCACCCATCCACTTCAAGAAAAAACCAACCGGGAAAAAGTCGAAAAGCGGTTGACTGACTTCGTCGCCGTACTGTCCAAGCAGGGCTTGTCCGCAGGATATGAATTAGTGGATAAAGCAACCGTTAACGGCATTCTGGAGACCAGTGCCGTCAAGCAGGCGGATCTTATTGTCATGGGGAGTCATGGCAGAAAAGGCCTCTCCCGTATGATCCTCGGGAGCACCGCCTGCCAGGTGCTCGAACAAAGCCCCTACCCGGTCCTCACCGTCAAAAGTCCGAAATTTACAGGAGGGCATCATCCATTACAGGGGACAGATCAAACCACATCCTCCCCGGCGTGAAACCTGAACCTGTGACAATGGCAAACGATCACTCCCACCCCTCAACCTGGTCTGAAGCGGGCCTTCGAAATCTGTTAGCCCGATTGGAGCAACAATCGCTCAAACCGGATTTTCAGATTCAACGGCAACGCGCCTTAAGCTTCGCCCTTCAACCCTATTTGGATCCACTTATGAATCCTCCCTTGTTTCCCTTGGCGGAAGAAGAGGACCTGGCCAAATGGTTACTCTATGCCGATTATATCCCGGATGACGGTCATTTTTCCCTCATCGAGCAAGTACGAGACCTGGTGACGGAACATGTTCCGGAAGAGGAACGGGTCTGGCTGGACTCCTTCAGACATTCTTATATGGATCTGCTTAAAGTGCGTGACCTTTCTCCCGGGAATCAGGCGGTGCATGCCCGCCTGCAATCAATGGGAGATCAACAGATGTTTGAGGTTCTCCTTCCCGTCATACCCGTTGCATACAAAATCGGGAGTGTCCATCTCACCAGGATTATCCGTGGATTATCCGAATCCCGACTACCTGGCCCCCCGCTCGTCCTTTCCGCCAATATGGGAAAAGCCGTCTTTGAATGTGCCAATGAAATGCGGCGGGATATCGAGATTGAAACAGGCAATTTTGCTCTTTCAGAATGGGCCGAGTTTGCCAAGAACTATGGGCATATGATGATGTGGAGTGTCGCCAAGGTGAGACGAGGAACCTGGGTCGTTGTCGACTCGCACATTGACTACCGGAATACCCGAGGAGAAACATTCCTCTACGCCCTCGCCCTGTATGAACACCATGAATTCCTTATGCTGGCAGAAAGATTAAATGAATTGAAACAATTCACACCCGTGAAAGGAAAGCGGACCAAGCCGGCACCATCCATTTCAGAATCCGAAACTCTTTCATGGGTATGGCTTCCACCACAGAAACACATGGACGCCAAGGCATCCCCCGTCGCCAGTCTGACCTTAACCCCCACACAATTACATGTGGAAACCGATTCGGCCGACCGCCTGGATACCATCAAGCATCAACTGGCGGCAACCTTTGGCTTCTCACTTCATTTCAAGGGGGAAACCACGGCCCCTCCTCAACATATCACTCCCGAAGTTGATCTCTTATCAGAAAGCTACACCGCCTCTCCAACGGTCGTCTCCCAGAAAGAAGAACAGCAGATCCTTGCGTCCTTGCTGGAAACAGTCTATTTGGAATGGGCAGAGAAGCCTTCTCCGCTTCTGAAAGGACAGAGCCCCCGTCATTATTGCCTAGCGCAAAAGGATACGAAAGAAGTCGCGGCCATCATCGATCAAATGGAACAACATGACCTGGGTCGGCGCCGCACAGGGCAACCCGCCTACGATTACAATGTTCTCCGGGGTCACATCGGGTTGTAAATCTGAAGGCGATCATGCCCTCCCAATCGTTTGAACCTTTTTCCCCTCGACTCTTACGCCACCAGGATTTTTCTCACTTGCTTCACGTTCTCCAGAAGCTCGGCTATCGAGTCCTGGGGCCGGTCCTGTCCAACGGCGCAATAAAATGGGATCAGATTACTCGGGTAGAAGACCTTCCGATTGGATGGAAGGACCAGCAACGCCCTGGGAGCTATCGTCTTGAACCAGATTCCAGCGGCCGGTATTTCAATATCGTGCACGGTCCACAGTCTCTCAAGCCACTGGTGTTTGCCCCGCGAGAAACGCTCCTCGTCCTGGACCGGAATGGAAAAACATTTTCTGCCAAAGAGACGGTTCCCGAGATACCCCCGACCGCTGTGCTTGGGAGTGAGGTGCTGCGATCTCGCCGGACTCGGCATTCAAGATCGGATTTTTCTTCAAGGTCCGCATCCCGATTCCTATTATCAACAACGTCGGGAAAGCCTCTTCCTTATCGCCGTTAACTGTACGAGGGCGTTAGAAACATGCTTTTGCGCGTCAATGGGAACGGGGCCAAAAGCTCGGGAAGGATACGATCTCAGCCTGACGGAGGCCGATGACGATTTTACGATTGAGGCTGGAAGCGTGGCAGGCCTAAAGGTATTGGAACGGCTTGCTTGCTCTGTTGCATCTGAATACCGGATCAAACAGGACGAGGAACGGATAGGCGCCTGCGCAGCCAGTCAAACCCGAGGGATACAGCAGTCGGCCTTACCAGATGCACTGTATGACGCTCACGATCACCCCCGGTGGGATCAGGTCGCAGCGAGATGTTTATCCTGCACCAATTGTACGATGGTCTGCCCAACCTGTTTTTGCCACGGCGTGGAGGAAACACCTTCGCTCGACTTTCAACAATCGGAACATTCCCGGGTCTGGGATTCGTGCTTCACCTCAGATCACGGATACATCCACGGAAAGAATTTCCGGCCCACCACCAAAGACCGCTACCGCATGTGGCTGACACACAAACTGGCCTCCTGGATCGATCAATTCGGCATGTCGGGATGCGTCGGGTGCGGCCGCTGCATCACGTGGTGTCCCGTCGGGATTGATCTCACGGAAGAAGTCCACGCCCTCTGCCAGCCTTCCGAATAGCCGAAAAGTTATTGGATCCGGCCATAGTTCGATACAAAGAACAGATTATTTTGACTTGTGCGCGATGGGCTTCTCGGTAAACAGATAATCCTTCAATTGCTTCGAAAACGCCGGATCCTTACGTCGAATCCACTCAAGCACCATGGACGCGTGTTCTTTTTCCTCGTCCCGATTGTGCGCAAGGATCGCTTTGAGTTCCGCGTCTTTGCAGGCATCAGCGCGCTGATTGTACCAATCAACGGCCTCCAGCTCCTCCATCAACGAAACTATGGCTCTGTGCATATCGCGTGTGTCATCGGACAACTCATCAATGGGCTCGTGATAGCCAACACTAGACATATTTCCCTCCTCTAGTTGTGATTACAGTAACGGGAACGACATAACGGGATGGAACAATAAACCGTAATAGAATCGGGGATTTTTAACTCAGGCACCTGAGTCTAGGTAGAGGCCTTCAAGATGTCAACCAATTTTTCCGGAGAAGCAGAATTCCAGAATTCTGCCAATTCTCAGACAAACACTTGCCCAGATGGCTGTGAAGAGGGGACATGTCTGTCAACTCCTTTTTCTGGACCAAGGTTTCAGGAGAACTCATGAAAAAAACTGAGGGATCGCAAAAGCTCCCTTGGCTTTGCTTTCAGGCAGCCGCAAAAGCGTTGTCGATGACATATAACCATGACCCATCCGGTTGTTTCCGGACAACTTCAGCTGTGTGTGAGAAAAATTCAATGGGTTGATTATCAGGCCCGTTGGCAGACAGGCGCCACGAGGCTTGGAGAAGTGCCAGGTCGCCGTTTCGGAGGCAGGAAAGGGTTTCGATCTGCATGCGTCCTTTGAGATTGAGAAACACGAGAAGCGATTCCCGAATACCGGAATGGCCGACCACCTGTTGCCCCGGCTGAGGAACAAGCACAGCATCCGACTCATACAAGGAGATCAGATCTTCGATATTTCCAGCATTGAAAGCTTCGGCAAAAGCGACATGCATTTTCTGCGGATCGTTCACTTTCATCAAATTTCCTCTTCTACTGTTCCCCCAATACACCCTTAAGAAATCTGGCTCGATGGACCAACACCGACATGGTCATCATTAAGGCAGAGCAGTGGAACCATCAAAAATTTGCATCGCTTCCTATGCGCTACGTTATCTCCGACACGATCAGTCATACCCATACAGCCATTTGGTCATCGCGGAATGAATATTTTTGACCGAATGACATGCGCCTTTCGGAATGAACACCTCATCACCAGGTTCTGCGATGAGTTCTTCTCTCTCAATCGTCAATCGCAATTTTCCTTCAACGACGGTGACCAGTTCATTGGTCGAATGCACAAAATCATTCCACTCCCGCCCCGGCGGATCGACAAACAGATCGCATGAGTACCCTCGTTGACTCCAGGACTGAGAAACCATTTGACGATTGAGAGGAACAACAAATTTCTTAGGAGTGCTATATTTCATTGGGATTTCTTCTGAGCAAAGCGGTCAAGTCAGGGACGCAATTTGAGTGACTATCCTGGCCAACCAAAAAATTAACTGCTGATCCAAAGCACTTCACCCCTCTTTGCCATTGGTAACAATTCTAATAGCTTGGGTACCAAAGAACGCAAGTCCAGTAAGCGGTTACTTTGTGCCCCTAAGACCATGACGGCCAGATTGAAACGGGGAAGATTCTGTTGAAAGGAAAGGTTCCGATCTACGGTAAGGAAGACGTCGAATTCGTCTTCGGCAAGAATCAGCAATTCACCGTTTTTGATGGTCGCCCATCCCATTTGCGGGACGGTCATAACTTCATGCCCTACAATATCTTTTGTCAGCCGCCGGTCAATACACTCATCAAAGGAGTATCCTCACAATACAGCCGCAACCATTCGATCTTTGGCCTCCTCAAGAAAGGCCACGACCTGCACTCGGCTTACTGTTGGAAATCCTTCAAGAAAATTATCGATAGTTTCGCCAGCTTCAAGATAGTCCAGCAAAGTTTGAACGGGTACACGTGTCCCGGCAAATACCAGGGTACCCCCCATCACATTAGGCGAACAGCTAATAAGTGAATGAGTCATAGAAAAACTTTATCTCAGAATTGGCCAGAGATCAACAATTTAACGACCAGCCCACTGCATTGCCTTCCTTCCCAATCAGTCGAATCCGCCTGCGCCAGACTGTGTTGGTCGGTCGGCGTATATCCTCCTTTGGGATTGACAAAATCAACCCCATAGCCGGCCTCTTCGACTTTTTTGACGAAGTGCACAGCCTCTCCAAGCCACAACCTGATCGCCTGGTTCAGATTAGGATATTTTTCGACGCTCGTCAGAACGACCAGTATTTTCTTGGGCATGAAGTTATCTGTATGTTCTGTGCTGGGTCTGCTCCAAATGACTTGTTCATTCGGACCTCCACCGCTTTGAAACGAAAATTGCCAACGATCATCACGCCCCCTGGGTATTCATTCCTTGACTTCAGGAGGCATTATCAGGGCTCGGTCGCTTGTTAAGATGGCGGGACTCTGCGCTTTCAGTATCCCGGCTCGCGGCTACAATGCATGACAGCCACAATGAGGATAGACCCCGGTTCTTTGGTAAACAGAACCGCATAGGGGAAGACATGGGTGAGACAACGTCGGACATCCTCATCGAGGATCTTATACCGTTCTGGAGATTCGAGAATTCGTCGGATTGCATCCTCAACCGCGTCGAGAAATTTCAGAGCAAGCGCCGGATCGCGCTCGGCGTAGTATCGGACTACCTCCCGATATTCCTCCAAGGCTTCCGGGTGGAAATCCCATTTCATCGGCGAACGTCGTCTTGCACCCTCTGAAGAGCTTCGTCTCCAGGGATCGGCTCGACGTGCCGGCTTCGTACTTCGTCGCGCCTGCGCTTTGCCTCTGCAACCCACAGGCGATCGATCTGCCCAAGTTCATCGACATCTAAGCTTTCCACAAGAAGGTCCGCTAGCCGCGCCCGCGATTCCGTTGGCAGACTCATGGCCTGCTCGGCCAATTGTTCCCAGGTTATAGCCATGACCGAAGAATATCCCAATACTTATCAAGCCAACAAGTCACAGACTTTGTCCGGGACCGAAGGATAGCATCAACCATCAAGATATTCACGACCTTCTCCTTATTAACAGTGATTACCGTCCCCACTGGACCCAACGTCCACGATCAGCGGGAGGGCCTTGAGATGTTCGTAGTAACCCAAGCATTCGTTGGGTGAATTTCCCCTCCATTAGCTGTTAGGCGATGGTTCGGTTCCAGAAGGGTATTTATGCCTCGTTGGTTCTCCATCTGCGGCCAGAAATTCGAATATATGCATTTTACATGGGGATTTTTCCAAGCATTCAATTATCAGAACATTTTTGTAATCGTACGGAGACTTTTTCGCGCCCTTACACTTTTCTATATCCCTCTTCTTTCGATAACCTTTTTTTAATTCGATAAATGCATAGTTGTTTGAATTATCGCCACGATGATGTATCAACAGATCGGGTCGTGATGGCTTGCCATCAATGATTTTCCCTTGGTCAAGCGCCTTATCGTACTCTACATCTACTTTTACACGGCCCGAGTTTATTTCTTGTCGCAAACCATTGAGTTCTTCACAGGTGCCCATCAGGAGTGCCTCCTGAACATGCAAAGCTACTCTGTGATTTACGCACTCCTCTTTTGCATGAAATCTTTCAAGAGCAGCCCATATAGCTTTGATCAGCATAGCTTGAGATAGTTACCTAAAATTAATTTGCATACTTCGTCTATCAACGGTGGCAGTGTAAGAATTTAGGATATGAAGAGCAAGCCACCATGACACGTAACGCCTTGAAAGCCAAATTCCAGTGCAGGATTTGTTTGGGTTATTATAGATAGAATCGTTTGAACGTAAACATTCGTTGTTCAATCCGCCTTGAAACCAAACTCACCAAGCAGATACCCATCAAGGATAAGGATGTGAGCAGGCCACTTGAGCGGGAAACCTTTGCCTTTTGCCATCACATTGAGCTCCCCATTGGCTTTGAATTTGCTTTGACAACAATAGAGCCTCCCATCATCACATTTTGAGGAGAAAGGCTACACTGATTTTTTGCCTTTATTGGGAAAAGCTCAGAACGAGGGAAGATCCGATCGATTCATTTTGTTATGATGAATTATTCTTTGAATGAGATTCCGATGAACAATGTCAGGAAGAGCAAATCCTTTTGTCATCCCCGCAGGTGGTTAGCGGGGATCCATCGGAAACGAATCCAAGATAGATGCCCGATTACAAACGTTGGGCAGGACAGAATGGGGATGAATTCCCCCGATAAAGGATGTCGGGAATGATGCAGAATAAGGAAATTCCTCTAGCCCTTTTTTCAAAAGGGGCATGTCAGATGTCGGGAATGGCACGGCCTAAAATGACAAAAGCT
>CAVTGT010000013.1:0-169038 GCA_963734345.1 uncultured Nitrospiraceae bacterium | reverse complement strand
CAAACGGCTTGCTTTTCTGGGGTGGGTCAGGCTTTTGGAAATAGGGCCAAAGAATTTCCCAAAGACCTTGTGGCCGGGAAAATGGTCACGGTCCAAGTCTATGACCGAGACAAATATGGGCGAACCAGTGACCGATCAGACATCCGGCACACGTCGACTCTGGTGTGTACAAGCGCAAACGAAACAGTAACTCTCGACACAGGCGGGATCCGCTCATGCGGGATGGGTAGGGGATTGCGGGAATTTTGGTGTGTGTCCGTGTCGCCTCTTCCAGACATTCACAAACGCTACCAGCTTGTCTCTTGATGAACGCCGCTCATCGGCCAGTGTCTCCAGGAAGTCGGCGAGACGTCGGGACTTCAGGACCGTGTAGATAGTCAGGGCCGTGCTTGGAATGAGGACGAGGAGGAAGTACGCAACTTTACTCGGGACAGGATTCTCGGCCTCAGCAAACAAGTTCATGCCCAGGAAACCCGTTGTCATCACTCCGATTAATCCGAACGTCGTGACGACGGTCAAACGCACCATCGTCTCTCCCTGCCTGCGCAGCGCGTCGCTGTCGAGATATTGATTCATGTCCTCGATGGCCGTCCTCACCTCGGCATAGAGCCTTGCCGTACCCAGATGTTCGCTGATCATGCGAAAGAGTTCCTTGGCCTGGGTGTGGTCTGAAACTTCGTGAAACCAATAGCGCTGGGTGAAGCGAAGAAAGATCCCCAACGTCTGACGAATCACCCGCCGGAATTGCCGTAGCGACTCCAGATCGCCGACATCCAGCCGGTTGGTCGCATCCACGAGGCGATCTTGTAACATGAGCAACGCGGCGCGGTGAAAATGAGGGATGAGAAAGAGGAGAAAGTATTCATGACGGAACTGCTCGAGATCCGTCTTTCGATCGACGAAGACCCGAGGGCTCCTGTCGCCCACCATAGTAAAGACGCGGCCGCTACACATGAAGCGGGTGCCGGGCGGATCGCCGTCCCGTCCGCTCCAGTAACGGTCGTAGCAAAAGCGTTCTTCGAAATCGCGCAAATGGGGTTCGGAGTACGGGAGCGACTCGGGTGTGCCCGGGGATGCCGCCAGTCCTAGGCGGACAAACTCCGCGCGGCTGAACGCTCCCGGATCGTCCACGATCAAGTAAGCCATCAGCGGCATAAGGTGATATTCGATCTGACGATAGCGGATTAGGCCCTTCTCTCCGGAGTGGTGAAGCACCAGGGGCTCCAGCAACCACTCCCAATGGGACGCGATGCACGGGGCCCGGTACCGGCACACGAATGAGAGATATTTCTCCCGTTTCTCGTAGTCGGACACGGCCAGGACTTTTCCATCGCCTGAAAGCCATTCGACGTACTTCGGACAATGGCCTCCCCGGCCCTCGGGCTCCCAATAGGTCGGATACACGCGGCCGAAACGGAAGAGGGTGTCCTGCGCGCGTCGCAGGGGAAGCTCGTCGGCGTACACTTCGATGGTCAGGATGACCATATCGATGTCGTAGAAAAAATACAGATCCACGTGCGCCACCTCGAAGGTGACCGGTGTCGTGCTTGGGTCGGGATAAGTGATCCGGACTTTCGCCACGTCGCTGCGACGAAACACACGAAGGGACGACTCTTGGACGATGTCCGTGCCGTTGCCTTTTCCTTCCCCATACAGAAAACGTTGAACGTAAGGCAGAAATGTGACGAACTCGCTGTAGTGCCGTTCCTGAAACAGGTGCGGGTCGCCCGTAAACTCGTCTACCAGTTCACGCCACGGATTGTCGGGATCGGGTGTTTGCAGTCGTTCCCAGTGCTTCTGTATCGGTGCGCCATCCCGGATGGGCATGAGCTGTAGAGGCCACAGGAGGATTTGTCTGAAGTGCCGGACGGTCTTATCGATCTGATGGGTTGTTGAATCGGACATGCTGGTCTCCATTCAACCCACCGCTACGCTAGGTAATTGGTGAGGTGAAAAGCAAGATCCGATGGTCGCGTAGTCATCGACGAACCATGAGGAATAAGGAATAGGAATGTCAAAAGGTCTTTTGGGCGTGCCAGGAAAGTACCAAAGAACTCGCGGAGGGGTCAATTTTCAGACTCCGTTGTCGGAAATGCGGGAAATCATTCCGGGAGAAAGGCTTGGGAGACCCAGTTTTCAGGGAGCAGGCCCAATATTTCGTTTCTATGAAATTGAAGAAGGAACCTTTTCGGCATCCCTGTGTGAGGTTGGGATATCACTTATAAGTAAATATACCTAACATATTTTTGGCTCATGTGTAGAGAGCCGACTACCCATGATAGAAGCCAGCACTTTTTTTACACCGTTTTGATATGCCAAATGCCACAATGAAAATCGAATGAGGAATAAGAATTGAGCTCTTCGAGAAAGGAATAAAGCAAGAATGACAAGAATGAATGGAAGGAGGAGTCAATCATGGAAAATCTAATTGTCGGCATTATTGCCTTTTTACTCTTTGGATATCTGGTTGTCGTCGTGTTGCGACCGGAAAAGTTTTAAGACAGGAGACACTTCATGACCCGTAAAACACCTTCTCTTTTTGACCCCAAAATTGTCGGACCAGCGATCGGTGAGGCGTTCAGAAAGCTGGACCCCCGATTGATGATCAAGAATCCCGTCATGTTTGTGACGATGGTTGGCGCCGTCCTAACCACTGCGGGCATATTTTTTTCATCGACGGATCGAGGATTTATCGCGCACCTCTCCGTCTGGTTGTGGTTTACGGTGCTCTTCGCCAATTTTGCCGAGGCCGTCGCGGAAGGGCGCGGTAAGGCCCAGGCTGCTTCCTTGCGCAAAGCGCGAACCGAGACGATGGCCCGCCGGTTGCGGGACGGAAGAGAAGAACGGGTTCCCGCGCCGGAATTGGAGAAAGGGGATCTTGTGGTGTGTAGGGTCGGAGATATCATACCGGCTGATGGGGATGTGGTCGAAGGTATTGCCAGCATCGATGAATCCGCCGTTACCGGGGAATCCGCGCCCGTCATCCGTGAAAGCGGCGGCGACCGAAGCGCGGTGACCGGCGGCACGCGAGTGATCAGCGATCGCATCACCATCCGGGTCACGATGGAAAAAGGTTACGGCTTTCTTGACCGCATGATCGCTCTTGTCGAAGGCGCTAGACGGCAGAAGACGCCGAACGAAATTGCCCTGCTCATCTTTCTCGCGGCGCTCACCCTCATTTTTCTTTTGGTCTGCTTCACGCTCCGGCCCTTCGGTTTCTATGCCGGCGTTCTATTCTCCGTGCCGGTCCTTGTGGCGCTTTTGGTGTGTCTCATTCCGACAACCATCGGAGGGCTGTTAAGTGCCATTGGGATTGCCGGGATGGATCGCATGATTCAGGCCAATGTCATCGCCATGTCCGGGCGCGCCGTGGAAGCGGCAGGCGATGTGGACGTGCTGCTGCTCGATAAGACCGGCACGATTACCCTAGGCAACCGGCAAGCGTCCGCCTTCATTCCCGCTGATGGTCGTGACCAGGCAACGCTGGCCGATGCCGCCCAGCTCGCCTCGCTGGCGGATGAAACTCCTGAAGGACGCAGCATCGTGGTGCTGGCCAAAGAACAACACAATTTGCGGGCTCGGGATCTTCATGAGATGGGAGCGACGTTTATGCCCTTCACCGCGCACACGAGGATGAGCGGCATTGATCTCTATGGTCGACAGATCCGGAAAGGTTCGGCCGAGGCCATCGAAGCGTATGTCATCGATGCAGGTGGCCGTTTCCCCGATTCCGTGCGTGCGACCGTCGCCACGATCGCGAAGCAGGGCGGCACGCCGCTGGTTGTGGCGGAGGGTCCCCTGGTATTGGGGGTCATCCACCTCAAAGATGTTGTCAAGGGGGGCATCAAGGAACGGTTTTCCGAGCTGCGGCGGATGGGGATTAAAACGGTCATGATCACAGGAGATAATCCCTTAACTGCGACCGCTGTTGCCGCGGAAGCCGGCGTCGATCAATTCCTGGCCCAGGCCACCCCCGAGACCAAATTGAAGCTCATCCGGGATCTTCAGGCAGGGGGGCAATTAGTGGCGATGACCGGCGACGGTACCAACGATGCCCCGGCCCTGGCCCAAGCAGATGTCGCCGTGGCCATGAACACCGGCACTCAGGCCGCCAAAGAAGCCGGCAATCTGGTCGATCTCGACTCGAATCCGACGAAACTGATCGAAATCGTCGAGATCGGCAAACAGTTATTGATGACGCGGGGGGCGTTGACCACATTCAGCATCGCGAACGACGTCGCAAAATATTTCGCCATCCTGCCCGCAATGTTCGCGGGACTCTACGCGACGCATAAAGGCGGCGGTCCGCTTTCCACGCTGAACATTATGGGGTTGCATTCTCCCGAATCGGCCATCCTGAGTGCAGTCATTTTTAACGCCTTGATTATCATTGCCTTAATTCCTTTGGCTCTGAAGGGTATTTCGTACCGGCCGTCCGGGGCGGCGGCGGTTTTCCGCCGTAATTTGCTGATCTATGGACTGGGCGGGGTGCTGGTTCCATTCATCGGGATTAAGATCATTGACATGCTTTTGACCGCTTTGCACGTGGTTTAACCGGAAGGAGAAGTTATGTCGCTCATTTATCTGATTTTGGGAATTGCGGTGTTCGGCCTTCTATTTGCGCTGACCGCCGCGGTTGATCAAGGGGGGGGATTACACCAATGAATGCCGTTTTACTTATTGCGTGCATCGTCGGCACCACCGTGATTCTGTCATGGCCGTTGGGCCGTTACATGAAGTGGGCCATGGACCCGGACCCGGAGGCCAACGGTTTTACCGGGCGTTTCAACCGGCTGTTTGGATTGCTGGGGGGACCTTTTACCAGAGAATCGCAGACCTGGAAGCCCTATACCGTTTCGATGCTCATCTTCAACGTGATAATGTTCGTTTTAAGCTTCGGGTTCATGGCCCTACAACAATATTTACCCCTCAATCCGGACGGCAAAGGGGCCATCGAAGGGAGCCTGATTTTCAATACCGCTGCTTCCTTCACTTCGAATACTAATCTTCAACACTATTCGGGTGAAGTCTCGATGAGTTACCTCTCGCAATTGTGCGCCTTGATGTGGCTTCAATTTGTGTCGGCGGCCACCGGCATCGCCGTCCTGACAGCTTTGGCGCGCGGGCTGGCGGGGCGCAAAGACATGGGCAACTTTTTTATCGACCTGCAGCGCGCCACGTTTCTCGTGTTGCTGCCGATGGCGCTGATTGTCGCTTCGCTCATGGTGATCGGTGGCATGCCAATGACCTTGGCTGGCGCCGCGCAAGCGACGACTTTGGAAGGCATGGGTCAAACCATCGCGCGGGGACCCGTTGCGGCATTTGTGACGATCAAACAGCTTGGAACCAACGGCGGCGGCTTTTTCGGACCCAACTCCACGCATCCATTCGAGAATCCGACGTTTTGGACGAATGCGTTGTCCATGATCTCCATCATTCTCATTCCCATGGCATCCGTGTGGATGTTTGGCCGGATTGTCGGGCGCATTCGCCATGCGGTGGTGGTGTTCAGCGTGATGATGGTCCTGTTGTTGTTCAAGATCTCGGGCGCGGTATGGTTCGAATCGGCCCCCACGCAAGCTTTTGCCGGACTGCCCATAGAACAGAACATTGGCAACCTTGAAGGCAAGGAAATGCGCTTCGGCGCCCCCGAAGGAAGTGGGCCTTTATGGGGTGTACTGACTACAAGCACCAGCAACGGTTCGGTGAATGCGATGCATGACAGTCTCAACCCGATGGCCGGCCTGATGCCGATGATCGGAATGTGGCTGAACGCCACCTTTGGGGGCGTCGGTGTGGGGATGATTAATATGTTCATTTATATTATTCTGGCCGTTTTTATGGCGGGCATGATGGTCGGACGCACGCCGGAGTATTTGAACCGCCGGGTGGAGGCGTACGAAGTCAAGCTCGCCGTGCATGGCGTTGTTCGTGCATGCCTTCCTCATTCTTGGAGGTACGGCTCTCTTTGCTACGACGTCTTGGGGACAAACGACGCTAAACAATACCGGCCCCCACGGTTTTAGCGAAATGCTCTACGAGTTCAGCTCGTCCAGCGCGAACAACGGATCGGGTTTCGAAGGCTTGGGAGACAATACCGTGCCCTGGAACCTCGCCACGGGTATCGTCATGCTCCTGGCGCGATATATTCCGATGATTTTGCCGCTGGCGATGGCCGGGTCACTTGCCGTGAAGCGACCTACCGCCCAATCCGCCGGCACCTTGGGGGTGGAAGACGGCACGTTCGGTGTGATGTTGATAGCCACGATCCTGTTCATCGGGGCACTGACATTTTTTCCGGCGGCAGCGATGGGTCCCATCGCGGAACATTTGCTGTTTATGAAATAAATGATTGGAGGACAAAAATGAAATCATTTATAGCCAGTCTTCGCATAGTCCTTGCCACGCTGCTCGTTTGCGTGGGAGGGTACACCATCGTAATACTTAGCTTCGCGCAAATCATATCACCCGACACTGCAACCGGATCCCTGATTAGGGATAAAAGCGGGCAAATTGCGGGGAGCCGCTTGATCGCCCAGAAATTTACCCAGTTGCGCTATTTCTGGCCGCGGCCATCCGCCGTGGATTACAATGGAGCCGGGGCGGGCGGCAGCAACAAATCACCGACCAGCCCGGATCTTACCGAGCGCGCCAAGGAAATCATCGCCCGGTACGGGGCGTCTGCCGAGAGACCACTCCCGGCTGAGTTGGCAGCGGCATCAGGCGGGGGCTTGGACCCGCACATTTCAGAACACGCTGCTCTGTATCAAGTGGAGCGAGTGGCCAATGCGCGTGGATTTCCCCAGGCCAAGGTTGAGGCGCTCATCACGAAACATGCTTTTGCCCCGGGTGGTGCGCTGACTCCTAACCGGTTAGTCAACGTCTTTGAATTGAATCTCGCACTGGACGATTGATTTTCCTTTTTCCCATTGATCCGGAATAGTTCATTGGACGCCTACAAAAAACCCAAGAGGCGGGATACTTCCCAATGACCGAGCGACGGCCCAACCCGGAAGAGCTTCTGAAGCGAGCCCAGGAAGAAGAAGCTCGACAGACACGTGGAAAACTCAAGATCTTCCTTGGCGCCACGGCCGGAGTAGGGAAAACCTATTCCATGTTGACTACGGCCCGGCAGCAGCGGGAACACCGCGTGGATATCGTGGTGGGTTGGGTTGAAACACACGGGCGGGCCGAAACCGAAGCTTTACTCAAAGGCTTGGAGATTCTTCCTCCTCGGGTGATCGAGCATCGAGGCACCCTTCTGCGTGAATTTGATCTTGATGCGGCGATTTCGCGTAATCCCCAGATCATCCTGATCGATGAGTTAGCCCATACCAATGCCCCCGGTTCCCGCCATCCCAAGCGGTGGCAGGATGTGGTTGAGCTGCTGAACGCCGGTATCGGGGTGTATACCACTCTCAACGTGCAGCATCTGGAAAGCTTGAACGATGTGGTCGCCCAGATTACCAAAATCCGGATGAGTGAAACCGTCCCCGATTCCATTCTGGAAGAGGCCGATGATCTCGAACTGGTCGATTTGCCTCCCGATGACCTTCTGCAGCGCCTCAATGAGGGGAAGGTCTACCTGCCGGAAATGGCCCAGCGGGCCATTAAGAATTTTTTCCGCAAAGGCAATTTGATCGCCTTGCGGGAACTGGCCCTCCGCCGGACTGCCGAGTGGGTCAATCAACAGATGGAGGTGTATCGCCGTGATCATGCCGTGGTCGGCACTTGGCCGGCTGCGGAAACGATCATGGTGTGTGTCAATATGAAGCCTCGGGGGCCCCGGCTGGTCAGATCCGCCCGGCGCATGGCCGGGGAATTACATGCCAAATGGTTGGCCGTCTATGTCCAGACACCCCGCCATCTGACCATGCCGGAAGCCGATCGTGATCGAGTGAATCAGACCCTCCGTCTTGCTGAACAATTGGGCGCCGAAACGGCCACATTAAGCGGGGAAAAAGTGACCCAGGAAATTCTGGATTACGCGCGAAGTCGCAACGTGACGAAAATCATTGTCGGCAAACCCATTCGATCCCGATGGCAGGAATGGGTCTTTGGGTCCGTGGTGGCCGAACTGGTCAGAAACAGCGGCGAGATTGATATCTATGTCATCACCGGGGAAGCCGGGGTAAGCCGTCCGTTGATCACTCCGGTGTTCACTCCAACAAGTCAAGGTGCTTCTTACATGCTCTCCGGGCTGGGAGTGGCCTTTTGTACGGGGGTTGCCTGGCTTATGTTCCCCTTTTTCGATGAGGCGAACTTGATCATGGTCTATTTGTTGGGGGTCGCCCTAATGGCCACCCGGTTCGGACGGGGCCCCTCCATCCTCGCCTCGTTCCTCAGCGTGGCGGCTTTTGATTTCTTTTTCATTCTTCCTTACTTCACCTTGGATGTGGCAGCAGCGCAGTACCTGGTGACGTTCTCGGTGATGCTGATTGTGGCCCTCCTCATCAGCGGATTTACGGTCAGAACCCGACAGCAAGCACAACTCTCCAAACAGAATGAACGGCGCACGGCCCTCCTCTATGGACTGAGCCGGGAACTTGCGACAGAGGGCCGCCTGGACAATCTCGCTCGAGTCGGCTTGCAGCATATGCGGGAAATTTTTGGTGGACAGGTGGCGGCCTTTATTCAGCACCCGAACGGTGATCTGATCCTTCACCGCGATCCCCAGACCGTATTTGAGCCGGACAGCAAAGATGCCGGGGTCGTTCAATGGGTGTTGGAACATGGGGAACGGGCGGGCATAGGCACCAACACTCTTCCGGGGGCAAACGGACTTTTTCTTCCATTGGTCGGCGTGAAAGGACCGATTGGAGTTTTGATTATCAAGCCCGCGCACCGGGAGTGTTTGCTGGATCCGGACGAGCTTCATCTGCTGGAGACGCTGAGCAATCAGATGGCCTTGGCCATCACACGCGCCATCGCAGCCATGGAAGCCGAGCAAGCTCATGTTCAAGCGGAAACCGAACAAATGCGAAACGCCATTCTGAGCGCCGTTTCCCATGATTTACGTACCCCTCTTGCGACCATCACAGGTGCGGCCAGCGGTTTATTGGAGGATAAAGGGACTTTGGATTCTGATACCCGGCAAGAGTTGGCGAAGGCCATTTGCGAGGAAGCACACCGATTGGACCGATTGGTCAAAAATCTTTTGGAAATGATGCGGCTTGAGGCAGGAGCCGTTCAGCTTAAGAAAGAGTGGCATCCGTTTGAGGAGATTGTCGGTGCCGCTTTGAGTCGGATGGAGGACAGACTTGCGGCTCATCCTGTTGAGACGCACTTTCCTCCGGCTCTTCCATTGGTACACCTCGACGCCGTTCTCATTGAGTTGGTACTGATGAATCTTTTGGATAATGCACTGAAGTACGCCACGCCGTCCACTCCAATAGATCTGTCCGCCTCCGTGTCGAATCAAATCCTTTTTTTTGAAATCGCCGATAGGGGGCCGGGGGTGCCGCCCCATGATGAGGAGCGGATTTTCGATAAATTTTATCGAGCAGGCCGAACAGGGGAAGGTGGGGTCGGGTTAGGCCTCACCATCTGCCGGGGTATCATTGATGCCCACGGCGGACGAATCTGGGCGGAAAATCGCCCCGGTGGGGGCGCGGTGTTGCGTTTCACTCTTCCCCTGGATGGAAATCCGCCTGGAATTGACCCGGAACAAGACCAAGTTCCCCATGTCGACTCCTGAAGTTACGGTCCTCATTATTGAGGATGAACCAGAAATTCTCCGATTCCTTCGAACCACGCTGCCCAGGTACGGATATCGCTTGCATGAAGCATGCACCGGGCAGGAGGGGTTGACGCAGGCGATTGCCCGCAATCCGGACCTCATTTTGCTTGATCTTGGCCTGCCGGATATGGACGGCTTAGAAGTAATACGACGGTTACGGAAACAGGCCGCCATTCCCATTATTATCCTATCGGCCAGGGACCAGGAACAAGTGAAAGTGGAGGCGTTGGATCTGGGTGCGGACGATTATGTCACTAAACCATTTGGGATCAATGAGCTGCTTGCCCGAATGCGTGTTGTGTTGAGACATGCCTCCAGGGTCTCAGGGACAGCCGGGGAAGCCGTCTTTACCTCAGGTTCTCTTCAAATCGACTTTGAACGGAGGCAAGTTTTGAAGGCGGGAAAAGAAATCCATTTAACCCCCATTGAATACAAATTGCTCACTGTTCTCGTGCGGTATGCCGGCAAGGTTCTCACGCATCGCCAATTATTAAAGGAAGTTTGGGGGCCTCTTCATGTCGATGAAGCCCACTACGTGCGGGTTTACATGCAACACTTGCGAAATAAGTTGGAAGCCAACCCCGCCCATCCCCACTATCTTCTCACGGAACTGGGTGTGGGCTATCGGTTTCGGATAGATTGATCGATGGATTAAACCGTTGTGCCACCGAATTCTGAGTGTTCCGATGCTCCCACCTCTTGCTCCAAAACCTGTTGGATATATTCCTGATCAATTGAACCCTAATCAGCAGCTATCCTTTTTTATTACCGAAAGGAGGTTTCCATCCCTTGCCGTGATCTCCACCATATATTCCATTTGGATGATTTTCCCAGAACTCTCCCGGAGCCGTTAGAGAGTATTGCGACATGTGAAGGTGGGACGTATCATGAATGAACGGAGTATTCAAAACGTTATATTTTCACATTAATGAAGCAAAGAACCATAAACCAGCGAGGAATCAATAAAAGGTGAGACAGAAGTTTTATTCGTGAAGGATAGTTAAACTTCTACGCAGTACATTCTTATCTTCGATTACCGGTAAACCAGATTCTCATGCCAACACTGTTCCTCCAAATTGTTATTGAGAAAATACTTTCAAGAAATACCGCTCGGCCCATAAACCATAAATACCCATCTTCAATCCTTATGACACACGTCGCTAGCCGTATAGACGCCGGGGATGGTGTCAAAATTAAAGAGAGAACCGTTTTGGAAAATCATAAATTTTTTCTGATTCCTCTATGGTTAACTTTTCCATCGAGTATACTTCATCCGATGAAAATGGATCGACGGTATGTGGCCTCCGAACAGTTATCCGATCCCGATGATGATTTCGTTCAGGCATCTCTCGCTGAGCGACTCCCTCAAACGTTTATGGAGCCGAGGATTGAGTTTTCTGATTGGAGTAGCTCCCAGGCGAATAGCCTTTTTCACCAAGATTGACGGAGTTGACTTTGGCGAAGCCTATGAAGATGAAAGAAGAGATTGAATTGGAGGGATTCCTGATTCCCTTTTTATCCAAAGGGCACCTCATCCAAAATAAAGAAGCCACCGGCAAAATAAAGAAGCCACCGGGCGAGAGAAAGATAAGCTTGATGCCCGTCAGCTCAAAAAGCATTCTGGTCAATAGCCAACTGGCTTACCTCCCCAAATATTGGTCTTATTCCTCTAGTGTGGAAATATCGCCGGGGTCTTGACCGAGTTCTTTGGCCTTCAGGACGCGGCGCATGATTTTGCCGGAACGGGTTTTGGGGAGCGAGGCGACAATGTCAATTTCCCGTGGGACGGCGATCTTGCCCAGTTCCTGTAAGACATGATCCTGCAAACTTTTGATAAGCTCGGGCGATTCCTTTTGGCCTTGCTTCAGGATCACAAAGGCCTTGATCTGTTCTCCGGCGGTCGGATGCGGTTTGCCGATGACGGCGGCTTCCACCACCGCTTCATGGCTGACTAAGGCGCTTTCGACTTCAGCGGTGCCGATCCGGTTGCCGGCGACTTTCACGACATCGTCGGCCCGGCCCATAAACCACAGGTAGCCGTCTTCATCCTTATGGCACACATCGCCGGCGGTATAGACGCCGGGGATGGTATTCCAATACAAGAGATAGCGATCCGGTTCCTTGTAGATGGTACGCATCATCGATGGCCAGGGTTTTTTGATGACGGCAAATCCCCCGCCATGCTCCACGCTGTTGCCTTCGCGGTCCATGACATCCGCTTCGATGCCTAAAAACGGGCGGGTGGCGGAGCCGGGTTTGAGAGGCACGCAGGGGAGGGGCGTGACCATGATCATGCCGGTCTCCGTTTGCCACCAGGTATCCATGATGGGTTTGGTGCCGCCCGTCACCCGATGAAACCATTCCCAGGCTTCCGGATTGATGGGTTCACCCACTGATCCTAAAATTTTGAGGGAAGAGAGATCGTATTTTTTTGGCCAGTCCTCACCAAATTTCATGAGCAGCCGAATGGCTGTCGGGGTGGTATAGAAAATCGACACGCCATAGCGTTCAATGAGATCCCACCAGCGTCCGGGATCGGGATAGTCGGGTTTGCCTTCCGCGGTTAAGATTGTGGCGCCGTTTAAGAGCGGGCCGTAGACGATATAGCTGTGGCCGGTGACCCAGCCAGGATCGGCCACGCAAAAATAGACATCCTCATCTTTGAGGTCGAAAACATATTTGGTGGTAATGTAGGTGCCCACCATGTAGCCACCGTGGACATGGACCACGCCTTTGGGTTTTCCCGTGGTCCCTGAAGTATAGAGGATGTATAAGGGAGTTTCGGAGTCGAGTTGTTCGGCTTCACATTTTGGAGATTGATCTTTGAGCCAGTCTTCCCAATCTATTTCTTTGGGAGCTTGAAGCGGAGTGGCTGATGGCTCCCGCTGGACCACGATGACTTTTTCCACGGTCGGGCACTTGGCAACGGCCTCATCGACGACCGGCTTGAGAGGGATTTTTTTACTGCGGTCATATCCCACATCGGCCGTAATGACCACCCGCGCTTCACACGCCTCTATGCGTGCGGCCAACGCTGTGGCGCTAAAACCGGAATAGACGACTGAATGAATGACTCCGATGCGGGCACAGGCCAGCATGGCCACAATCTGTTCGGGGATTTTCGGGAGATAGATGGTCACCCGGTCGCCTTTGTTGAGCCCCAGGTTTTTGAGCGCATTGGCGCACTTGTTGACCTGCCGATATAACTCCCCATACGTCAGGATTCGTTCCTGGCCTTCTTCTCCCACCCAAATGACGGCGACTTTGTTTTTTCTCCAGGTTTGGACGTGGCGATCCAGACAATTGTAGGCAATATTGCAGGTGCCTCCCACGAACCATTTGGCCCAGGGATAGTTCCAGTCCAGAACTTTGGTCCAGGGTGAAAACCAATGCAGTTCCTTGGCAATGCCGTCCCAGAACTTTTCAGGGTCTGCGATGGATTGCTTGTAGGCGGCGTCATAATCCTGAATATGCGCGTTGGCTTGTATGTCCTGGGGGGGAGGAATGACTCGGGTTGATCGTTGCAGGGTTTCAATATATTCACTCATACGTCTGTGCCTCCTTATTTCCCTTTTTGTGACATCACCCGGAAATCTTATTTCCGGGGATTGACTGCAAGGGCCATTATGCTGAGCTTGGCTGGTCGCTTCAAGAGGGTAAGGGTGAAGAAGAGAAGAAAGCCTTGAGAATTAAGATACGAGGGAAGACTATGAAATGAGAAAACCCTCGCTCAGAGCGGGTGGTGGGTCAATTTTTTAGGAAGGAAATTGGGAAGTGCTTGAGGTATGAGCCCGCTAATTCAGCGCGTGGCGGGGTCTGGCCAGTTGGGCTTGTAATTGTCCGTATTTCGCGCCGTAATCTTGTTGACTCCGCCGGATGACTTCATGGGCTTCCTCCCGGCCATACACATGCGTAATTTCACAATTTTTCTTTTGAGAGCCCGGAGCATCTTTGTAGGTCAGGAAATAATGCATGAGGCGTTCAACGAAGTGCACCGGACAGTCTTTGATATCCGTCCATTGCTCATGGAGAGCATCGCCCTTGAGGACTGCGACGATTTTATCATCGGCTTCATCTCCATCAATCATACACAGTCCGCCAATCGGGATAGCTTGAAGCAATATATCTCCATGGGTGATGCTTTTCTCGGTTAGGACGCAAATGTCTAATGGATCCAGATCGCCCACGAGTCCAGGCCGGTTGGTGCGGCCGGCACTCATTTCCGCGACGGACTGTCCGCAATAGGTTTGTGGAATAAATCCATAGAGTGTGGGACAGACATTGGAATAGCGTTGTGGCCGGTCGACCCGCAAATGCCCTGACTTTTTATCCAGTTCATATTTGACGGTGTCGGTGGGGACGATCTCGACATAAACGGTGACGCACTGTGGCGCCCCCTCTCCAATTTCAACGCCGTGCCACGGATGGGATTTACAGGGGAAACCAAAGTTTTGCCATAAGGAGAAAAATTCTTGATCGTTCATCGATGGGTTTCCGGATGTAGTCGTGGGTCTGGAGAATTCAATTGAGTATGTTTCGGTCTAAATCTCACTGAAATTAACCGGGACCGTTAATGGTGGTGAGTCCGGGACTCCCTGGGAACACCGACTGACAGCAAACGAATATTCATACCACCGAATGGTGGTTAAGACGGATTGACCGGAGGCTGATGGGCGGGATGGAGCCAATCCAGAAAGGTTTTCACGGGATTGAAGTTTGCGCGGGGAATTTCTACAAAGATGGTGATCCAATGGGCCATCCCTCCATTCCACAGGCCAGGCCATTCCAAGGCTTTAAGGGGTCGACCCTGGTGTGATTTCATGCCGATGAATCCTGTGCCGGGATCGACGAATTCCAGGAGATTGAATGGATTGCCCTGGTAATCCCGGACTCCGCAGACCATATCCACCGGATTAAAATGCGTTGCGGACGCAAACAGTTTTTGCTGGGCTTCCGAATCAGGATTCACCTGCGATTGCTCCACAATCTGCCTGGACGGGGAGTCCTCGGGGTGTGCCACCCAAAATGGCCCTCCCCCCGGGTCGCCGGTATTGGCCACCACTCCACAAACCCGGATGGGGCGATCTAAATATTGCTTCAACAAGGTGGCCTGATCCGGGAGCGCCAATTCTCGATAGGATTGGGGAAGTGGCAGGAGGAGTTCCTGGAGGATACAGCCTTCAGCGTGCTGGACACTTTTCGCATTCGCCGGGACGGCACTGAGCTGTTGGATATGATGGAAGACGTGGTGTTGGAGTTCAACCAGATATCCCCCTAACGCTTTTCTCCAATGAACAATAGGATCTTTCAAATGCTCGGGGACGACGTTATCAATATTCGAAATGAAGACGATGTCTCCCTGGTAATCATTCAAATTTTCCAACAATGCGCCGTGTCCTCCCGGTCGAAAGACCAATGTGCCATCGTCGGCTCGAAATGGCTGGTTGTCCGTGTTCAGCGCGACCGTGTCGGTAGAAGGTTTTTGAATAGAGACCGTCAACTCAAGTTGCCATCCATGCTTGTCCAATGCCTGTTGAATGGCGTCCAGGTGATCCTTGATGACCTGTTCGAATTGGGGGGAAACGGTCAGATGGATTTTTACCGGTTGGACCGTAGCGGGCTGATACCGGATGGCTTCATGGACGTGCTCTTCAAGTGAGGTGCGTGGCCCCTCAGGGTATCGATGGAAGGGAAGAAGCGCCTTGGGTAATTCGGCATACCCGAGGCCTGGTGTCCACAACACCGTTTGAAGGATGGTGTTGATATCGTGAGAATGCTGAGACGTGGGAGGGGCTTGTCCTTTCCCGTGGAGATACGCCTCCAAGTCCGGAATAAACGGGAAGTCTTGCAGCCGGTTCCATGCCTGATCGACTGCCTGAGGAACCGGTTGAGTGTCGCCGGCGTCTGAATTGGAAGCGGCATCTGAAGACAAATACTTGAGAAGCTCATTGAACATGCGCGTGGCGGCTCCGGATGCCGGTATAAATTTACTGACCCGGCCCGCCTGTCTGGCCGTTTCAAATTGTTGGTGGTAGTGAGAGAATTGATCTGGACGGAGGAGAATGATGCCATCGTTCACCCGGCAGGGGCGGATGATGGTGATGGGGGGGACCCCGTGGCGCAGTCGCTGGAGTTGGGATTCAACTTGGAAGACAGAAATCCCACGACGTACTAGGTCGAGATGATCATCCGGTGTGAGCATGAAGCGTGGCTTATCCAGAGTCTACAGATGAGCGATCGGTGGATCACTCTCACATAATGTTGTGATTTGAGATGAAAAATGCAAAAATTTTTCTTCACTTGATATTATGAAGACTAATTCTATTAGGATTCCATGTCTGTGTCATCCCTCAAAACCAAAAAGGAGAGAGTGTTATGAAATATCATTTCAGACCCTTTCCAAAACTTGCGGTGTGGCTCTTCCTCCTATTGATCAGTTCAACCGGCTGTACGCTGAAAGCCACGCTTGATACGACTTCCGATGGGGTAACCAATTTTCTGTCTTCTACCACGGGAAAATCCTGGTGGACAGAAGATGGCCTAGTGAAACGTGGTGAACAGGCCAGAGCCTTCGTGGCCATTAATTATGACAGTCTTCTTCAACACATGGCTCAAGGGGAAGGGGAGTATTTACGCGCATTCGGGACGATTTTAGGAATCCCCTCTCATCAGGAGCCATTCTTTCAGCGATTGATCCAGGCCCATTACAACACGTTGGCGGAGATCCCCGTTGCCCATGGAGACCATCAATTAAACAGATTTATCGGGCAGGTCCACCTGATAAGTAGTCATGGGCCTGGATGAATGGTTAATCCTGTGCACCTCCCTTTAAATATCCCAATCCGATTTTTAATGCGCGCCGGGTGATTTCCGGCCATCTGGCCTCAGGGTATTCCTCCAATACCTTGGCAGCTTTTCCATCCTGAATGTCGAGTTCTTTCACTCGGATAATTCCGTCTTCAATGGTTACTTCAGCCACAATGGTCCTCCTTAGGGTTCCTGCAATGATTCGAATGAGTATTAGAAAAATTCGATGTCAGGCAGGGTCGGTCAGTAAAAAGTCCAGTTTTCTTGACAGGTTGTGGGTCCAATGCTAGCATTTTTTAAGTCCATCGGAAATGCAACCCCCATGAAAATTTCCCTGAAAATGTAAGGACACCAAATGAACCTATCATTACCTGATCTGCGTCAAGGTGTTGTTCGCCTCGGAGGATTCGCTCTGGTGGCCTGTATTCTTGTGGCATGTGGCGGTCCCCCCAAGTGGGTCGAGGAAGGGGCCGGCGTCCTCAATAAAGACGATTCCAAGGCTATTTATGGAGTGGGGTCTGTGATCGGTGTAAAAAATGAACCCCTTGCCTGGGAAACCGCCGAAAATCGAGCGAGGGCGGAATTGGCGAAGACATTTCGAACTTACACGGCCTATCTCATGCAAGATTACGCCGCCTCGACCGCTGCCGGTAATTTCACCAAAACCACGGAAGAACAAAATGTGGAGCGGGCCGTGAAGACTTTTTCGGCAGTGACATTGAATGGGGTACGGCCCGTTGACCGGTACAAAGATGACGATACGTCCACTTATTACGTGTTGACCAAGCTGTCTTTCGAAGAAATGAAAGACGTCCTCCAACAGGCACAGGAATTGGACGCGGAGGTGCGGGAGTTTGTCCGTAAAAACGCCGAAAAGGCCTTTAAAAAACTGGAACAGGAAGAGGCCAAACGCCCTGGAGGGCTTTGACGCTGATTTTTTGACTGAGTTTTTTTCTTTTTCGTTCAACCAATACAAAAGGTCTAAATTTGTCTTTCATGCCTCCATTGGTCAGATTTTGTGCGGTCGTCATTTCCTGCATCTGTCTTTTCTTGGGGGTCTCATGTGGAAAAGAGAATAAGGTCACCCGGGTTGATCCGGGAGTGGTGACCGATTTTAGCGGTCGTTGGAATGACACCGACTCCAAGCTGGTCGCAGAAGCGATGATGAAAGAAATGGTCAGACAACCCTGGTTGGAAAACTTTTCCAGTCAAAACAATCGGGTTCCTACGGTGATCGTCGGGACCATACTGAATAAAAGCCAGGAACATATCAATGTGGGCACCTTTGTCTCGGATCTGGAACGTGAAATGACCAATTCCCAGAAAATCTTGTTCGTGGCGAGTAAAAATGACCGCGAAGAAATTCGTCAGGAACGGCAGGAACAAGCCGTCCATGCCCGAGAAGATACCCAGAAACGCCCAGGCCAGGAACTTGGAGCGGATTTTATGATGAAGGGAACAATTAGTACGATTGTGGATGAATCCGATGGCGTCAAGGGGATCTATTATCAGGTTGATTTAGATTTGATCAATTTGGAAACCAATGTGAAATCCTGGTACGGACAGAAAAAAATCAAAAAAGTCGTTGAACGGAAACGCCTGCTGTTTTAACGCAATGTCTTCCGGTGAACCATTTTTATCCTTCGTGGTTCTCGTCTAACCCCCTTTCAGCCTTTCTTCCACGTTTCATTCTATTCCCAAGGCCCTCATTCTATTTCCGGCACTATAAGTCTCACTCCGGGATGCGGTGGCTCTTTAGTGTGCTCAGCCTTGTTTTCTTCGTCACGGGTTGTGGCGGAACGTTTTCCCAATATGGGGAAATCGACCGCAATCTCAACACAGGCAATCCTGATAAGGCTGTCGCGCTGATTCAAGAGGCCAAAGACGACTATGGACCTAAAAACCGCCTTCTTTATTTAATGGACGAAGGCATGGTCCTGCATTTAGCCGGCCGGTATCATGAGAGTAATGTGGTGTTGGAAGAAGCCTATCTTCTGGTTGAGGAACTGTACACGATCCGAATCCGGGATGAGGCTTCGGCGATTCTCCTCAATGAAACCCAGCTTCCTTTTGAAGGTGAACCATTTGAACATGTTCTGATCAATGTCATTATGGGATTGAATTATGCGTTATTGCAAAATTGGAATGAGGCCCTGGTCGAAGCCCGTCGAATTGATCATCGACTCAATGTCTTGAGTGACCGGGTGGAAGGGCAGGTATACAAGGAGGATCCGTTTGCCCGGTATCTGACAGGGGTGTTGTATGAAATTGCAGGGGATTTGAATAATGCCTATGTCGCTTATCGCAAAGCCGAGGCGATTTATGACCAGGTACGGGCCTGGTCCAAGGTTCCACTCCCGGATGAGCTGAAGACCGACCTGATTCGAGTGGCCGGTGCGCTCAATTTGTCAGAAGATCTTGAGGAGTATCAGACGAAATATCCGGAAGTGGTTTCGGAAGCGGGATTGCTCCATGATGCCAATATGGCCCAGCTGATCGTTGTGAGCTACTATGGTCGAAGCCCGAAAAAGGAGGATCTCTACATTGACGTGCCCATCAGCCTGGATGCCCTTCGTTTAGTTGCCCTGGCCAAAGCGGCTGGCGGACAGAGCACACGATCAACCAGAGGCGGAGAGGCGTTGCTCTATGGGATCCATGGTCAAATCGCTCGTGTGGCCTTGCCCCGGCTCGTTCCTCAACGCACCAAGATTGCCTATAGCACGATTCAACTGACGGATGGCACATCTACGTTCCACGCGCACTCTCAACGGGTATACGATATCGGCGCCGTCGCGGAAAAGAATTTGGATGACGAATACACCGGGCTGGTTGTGAGGGCTGTCGCTCGAACTGCCATGAAAATGGCTGCAGCTGAAGGAATAGGCATCGGCGTCCGTTCCGCGACACACAAGAATTCACAAGATTGGGTTGGGCTCCTGGCTGTTATCCTGGCTCGAATTTTTGTGTTGATCACCGAAGAAGCCGATATCCGCTCATGGCGGATGTTACCAGGAGAAATTCAATTGGCACGCCTATGGATTCCGGCCGGTTCATACGATGTCATAATGAATACGGTTGATCATCAGGGAAGGGTCCTTGGATCACCGAACACTGAGCACCTTGATTTTCAGAGCGGAGAGGTTCGATTGTTGCTCCGGCAGTATTCAGAGTAAAGGAATCACGGCGATGTGGGTCAAATTTTTTCTTCCATTTGTAGGTGCTCTGGTACTGTCCGGGTGCTGGTTTCGAAATTCGCCAACTCCTCCGGATTGGATCCTGGCGCCACAGGCGGCTTATCCGGCCGACCGGTATTTAGTGGGAATGGGAGAAGGGGCGACGCGTGACCAGGCGGAAAAACGTGCTTACGCCGCCGTGGCACGAATATTTTCGGCCAATGTCCAAGCCAAGTCATTTGATCAAGAATCGTATTCCCTGACAGAAACGAATGATCAATCGTCGACGAACCGGACCTTGCATATCGATCACATGACCCAGGTGACCACCACCAAGCTTCTCGAAAATGTCAAAGTGCTGGACGCCTGGTATCGAACACTTGATCAACAGTTTTTCGTCTTAGCCGGCTTGGATCGTCACCACACGGAGCGTGTGCTGATCGAACGTCTGAGCGATCTGGATGCGGCTATTGAAGGATTCATCAAGCAGGGTCGATCACACCCTCAAAAAATTCATCGCATTCAAGGATATAAGCAGGCTCTTGTGCTTCTTCAACAACGCAAGGTGATGAATACGGATTTGCGTGTGATTCGCGTGAGTGGAGAGGGAATTGCGTCATCCTATACCAGTCCTCAGGTGCAACGGGAGTTTATGGATTTTGTCGCCAGTCATCTGATGATCTCCGTGGTCATGGAAGGAGAAAATCATGAGGAATTGGAGCGAGCGATTGGTGAGGGGTTAAAGCGGGAAGGCCTGTTAGCCAGTGCACGGGAGGGGAATTCCTTGATGCCTGAGACACCGGCGGATATCTCAATATCCGGAACCGGGAAATTGTGGACGGTGGATTTGCCTGATCCTTTATTTCGCTATGTTCGTTGGTGTGGGGATGTGCAAATTCGTGAAACGGAGTCTGCTCGTTTGATCGGGGTGATTTCCCGGTCAGGACGGGAAGGGCATATTACCGAAAATGAAGCGCGGGTTCGGGCCAGCAAAGTCATGCAGGAAGTCATCTCCCAGGAAGTCGCTCGTCTACTCACCCAATCGGTTTTCAGTGCTGAACCGAATTCCTCCAATAGCCAGAATATTCCCAATGCCTGTCCTTATTAACCCGCGGCCTGTTGGATTGAAGATTCGAGAACGTCACTGATATGACGGGCACAGTGGCGGAAGAAGGAGGGCTATCTGGTGGATGAAAAATCACATTCTAACAGGAATAGTCTTGCTGCAGCCCTTGGAGGAGACTTTCCCAATCTTTGGTTTTGGCGATAAGACGCTGCTGGCGGATCATCAAGGATTCATTGTTGAAATCCCTTAGAGCCATGAGATCTTTCCTGGATGCTGTGACCATCTCAACGGCCTGAAAGAGATATTGACACACACCCTTGGAAGCCGGTGGCTGGCCGCCGGCTCGCTCGAAGAGGGCGATGGCTCGATATCCCTGCTCCTGACCCCTGAATAGGGTTTCTGCGGACTGGTACAGCAATCGAGCGTTTGGGGTTTCTTCCTTTCGACCGATAAGCGCTGCCATGAGCGCAGCCTTCCCTATGGACTGAGCGGCGCCTTCCGGGTCTCCGTTCGCGATGGCATCATCGGCTCGTTGCTCAAGGCGATCCATTTCTCCCATCTCTCCGACTACTTGGGTAAAGCCGCGTTCTCCGCACCCCGTGATGAGTACTAAAAGCACAACACCATAACCCTGCCTGCTGAAAATGTTGTATTTTCATATAATCAGATGTAAGGCGTTCAGCCATGCATCGGGGTTTGGGTAGGCGTCTCTTCGAAAAACGGCTGACTATTGAACCTGCCAGTCCATGTCAATTTGTTTGTAGGTCCAGCTCGTGGCTTCTCGCAGTTTGGCCATTTCTTTGGACGTATCGTGAATTAACCAAACTTTTGTCTGTAGCTCACTAATGGGTTTGATGGACTTTTCATTTCGAAGTTTGCCTAATCCCCATACGACCTCTGTGAGTACCGGAAAATCAATGTCCGTGGAAGTTTTGATGTGTGGAAGTGTATCAATTAAATAGTTCAGTAATGGGGGAGTGATCGTGGGATCCCCGGTGTGAGCCCCGATATCTCCTAGCCCCTTGGCTGCGGCTGCCCGAATAGTCGAGTCGGTTTGACTCTGAAAGATTCCTGTCAACAGTGGAATGGCATCACTCCCGGTAGTGGAAAGCGCCACGATCGCCTCTTCCGCCAGGTCTTTATCCCGGATAATGTCTTTCAGGAATGGCAGTGCCTCATGAGACTGAACCTGGGGCAGTAGGGATAAAATTTTAAGTTTCCGTTTATTGGATGTATGAGGATTTTTGAGTAGTTCAAAGAGACGGGTATCATGTCCCCATTCCGCGGCAATCATGACAGGAAAATCAAATTCTTCTATCCGTTCAACCAATTGTTGAATCGCATAGGCTCCTGATTGGGGCGCATTGGCCATCTTCGCGGCTTCGCCGGCATCTTGGAAGGTGGTTCGCGCTTCTTTGTACCAACCTAAATCCCTTCCATCCAACAGATAAGAGAACAGGCAGGCAGGTCCTGTCCAGAGACGGGCCGGCGCACCGACCTGGTCCGCATCACCACCAGCCCGAGTGGTGCCAGCCCATTTTTTTTGTTCTTCGCATTTTACATTTAGGATCACATCGAAAGGATCATCTCGATTGGTCACGACGGTGTAACCCAATTCTTCTAATCGTTGGCGCACGACATCTTGAATGGCTGTTCCATCCACTTTGCCTCGCTCTGTCAGGGCAAGAACGTTCACACGGACAGTTTGAATTTTATCGAGTTCCGTTTTTTGTTCAGGGGTCAGATAGGTCCGTCGGGCCAACCCCTCTGAACAGAATAATCCCATGAGCAAACAGACCGCTGCGACACTGATAGCCCATGCCCTCATGCCTGACCTCCCTCCCTACAACTTGGTGAGTATTAACTGATATGGCCATCTAAGTCGATTTGTTTATAGGTCCAACTGGTGGCTTCTCGAAGATCTGCCATGGCTTGCGAATTATCAAAAATCACCCAAATCTTCTGTTGCAGCGCTCTAATGGGCTTTAGGGAGGGTTCCCATCGCTGCTTTCCGATCGCCCAGACTACTTCGGTGAGGACAGGGAAATTAATATCTTGAGCCGTTTTGAGTTGCGGTAACAGTGCGGAGACGTATTGCACTAAAGGAGGAATCGGTCGGGGATCTCCCGTCTTAGCCGCGATATTGCCCAAGGTTTTTGCCGCCTCGGCTTGAATGCTCGCCTGCCGACTGGTTTGGAATAAATCGATCAGTAACGGAATGGAATCCGCGCCGGCTCCCGAGAGCGCATTGATGGTTTCCTGTTGCAAATCTGTGGATTCGAGGAGTTTAGTCAATTGAGGGAGAGCTTCCTCCGCATGAACCGCACTCAGCACGGACAGGATTTTGACTTTCCGGAGTTTGGGCGTATCGGGATTGTCCAAGAGGGTGAGGAGGCGATCGACCTGGCCCCATTCGGCGGAGAGCAGAACCGGGAAGTCATATTCCGTCAGCCGTTGGTTGAGATGCTCCATGGCAAATTTCCCGGGATCGTCAACCTGTGCTTTTTGCGCGGCCTGTCGGGCATCCGGAAACGTCGTGCGCACCTCTTTCTTCCATTGCGAATCGGTCTGTTGGAGGAAATAGGTGAGCAGGCAGGCGGGCCCCTTCCAGAGGCGATCGGGCGCGTCAGCCAACTCCACGTCGCCTCCGGTGGGAGAAGTGCCGGTCGAGGTTTTCTGTTCTTCGCATTTCACTTTCACTTCCACATCATGGGGGAGCGTCCGGGCGGTAGTCACCGTATACCCCATGTCTTGCAAACGCTTCTGAACAGTGGCGAGGAGCGGACTGGCGTCATACGCCCCTTTTTCGGTTAAGGCTACTACCTCGACCAACACGGTCTGCGCTTTTTCCAATTGGGCTTTTTGCTCTGCAGTCAGATGAATACGACGGGCCTCCACGGAAGGGCTCCCGAGCGACCACATCAAAAAGATGAAAATGATGAAGGGAACTGGAAAGGTTTTCATAGTAACCTCCTTGAATCGAAACCCCCATCCTCAGGAGGTTGGGTTGCACGATTGGTTTACAGGAAGTCGAAAGAGATTTCTCGTGATCTTTACCTGGTCTCGTATTTTATCAAAATGCTTTCAACATAGCCGCATCCTGCAAATTTATTGCTTTATAGGTCCAACTGGCGGCCTCACGCAATTCAGCCATTTCTTTTGAATTGTCATGAATCAACCAAACTTTTTCCTGGAGTTCTGAGATGGGGCGGATGGCGGGTCCCCAACGTAGCTTTCCAATAGCCCAGACCACTTCTGTGAGGAGGGGAAAGTCAATATCTTCCGAGGATTTCAATTGAGGCAAAATTGAGGAGACATAGTGGGCCAAAGGAGGAATCGATCTGGGATCTCCCGTCTTAGCCGCAATATTGCCCAAGGCTTTTGCCGCTTCGGCTTTAATGCTGGATTGGGGACTGTTTTGAAATAAGTCGATGAGTAAGGGAATGGAATCGGCCCCGGTTCCCGAGAGCGCATTGATAGTTTCCTTTTGGAGATCGGTTGTTTCGAGTAATTGGGTGAGTTGAGGAAGAGCTTCATCGGCATGAAGAGTACTCAGCACGGACAGGATTTTGACTTTCCGGAGTTTGGGCGTATCGGGATTGTCCAAGAGGGTGAGGAGGCGATCGACCTGGCCCCATTCGGCGGAGAGCAGAACCGGGAAGTCATATTCCGTCAGCCGTTGGTTGAGATGCTCCATGGCAAATTTCCCGGGATCGTCAACCTGTGCTTTTTGCGCGGCCTGTCGGGCATCCGGAAACGTCGTGCGCACCTCTTTCTTCCATTGCGAATCGGTCTGTTGGAGGAAATAGGTGAGCAGGCAGGCGGGCCCCTTCCAGAGGCGATCGGGCGCGTCAGCCAACTCCACGTCGCCTCCGGTGGGAGAAGTGCCGGTCGAGGTTTTCTGTTCTTCGCATTTCACTTTCACTTCCACATCATGGGGGAGCGTCCGGTCGGTAGTCACCGTATACCCCATGTCTTGCAAACGCTTCTGAACAGTGGCGAGGAGCGGACCGGCGTCATACGCCCCTTTTTCGGTTAAGGCTACTACTTCGACCAACACGGTCTGTGCTTTTTCCAATTGGGCTTTTTGCTCTGCCGTCAGATGAATACGACGGGCCTCCACGGAAGGGCTCCCGAGCGACCACATCAAAAAGATGAAAATGATGAAGAATCCAGGCCAGATCTTCATAAATAGCCTCATTTCAGGTTCTTAATTTTCAGCATTTAGTGGATGAAAACGTAGTTGAAAAGTCAGGGGGGCAGAATTATTTCGATACGAATTCATCACCGCTTTTGTCAATATACTCTTCAGATTACGGGTGGGGCAACTCACTACTGGTGGGGGTATCTTTCCCTTTTCTTGAAGTACAAATAACTGCAACCTCTCACTCTCATTTGCTTTATTCATTTGCTTTATTCATTCTTGGTTGGTTGAGGGAGAGAATGTTTTTCGTTATGAATATTGATGAGGGATTCAAGCGGAAGGGCTGACCGTTGTCGAAATTTCCCCTTTTCCTCTAGATTTAGTTGAACCCCTTTTCCTCTCAGGCTATACTCGGCGAATGTCACAGGCTTCCAAGTTTGCATTTCTAGGTGCGGGCAATATGGCTGAAGCCTTAGTGTCCGGAATTCTTAACTCCCATCTCACGCCTCCTGCCAATATCTCAGCCACGGATATTTCTTCAAGCCGGTTAGTGCATTTTCAGAAGACCTTTCAGATTCAGGTGGGGTCTGACAATCCAGAAATGGCGAAACAGGCTGATGTGATTATCCTATGCGTGAAACCCCAGATCATGGAGACGGTATTATTGGAGCTCAAGGGGAAGCTTTCTCCTGAGCAATTACTGATTTCTGTCGCAGCAGGCTATCCCTTAACGCGTCTCCAGCAACATATCGGTGAAAATATTCCGCTGGTTCGTGCGATGCCGAATACCCCTGCGGTCATCCAGGAAGGAGTGACCGCTTTGGCGGGGAGTTCCGGCCTTCCCCTTCGTCATCTCCAAATGGCTCAAACTATCTTTGAATCGGTTGGACGGGTTGTCATAGTAGAAGAATCGTTAATGGATGCCGTGACCGGATTGAGCGGAAGCGGTCCTGCTTATATCTATCTGGTCATTGAAGCGCTGATAGACGGTGGCGTGCGGGTCGGTCTTCCACGAGCTGTCGCTGGTGTCCTTGCCGCGCAAACAGTCTTGGGTGCGGCCCGTATGGTGCTCGAAACTGGAGAACATCCTGCTTTGCTTAAAGATCGAGTGACTTCACCCGGCGGAACCACAATTGCGGGCCTTCAACAATTAGAGGGCGGGGGGCTCAGGGCCATCTTGATGCAAGCTGTCGAAGCGGCCACCAATCGATCTCGTGAACTTGGTCAATGAGCATGACCTGGGGGCGAAATTGGGTATATTGGGCATGGGGCATTTATTGAAAGGAGTACACGGTGCAATATTGGGTCAAAGTCATTTTTATTGACAATAAAGAATTGGAATTCAAAGATGCCATACGGCATACCATTAGTGATGATATGGAAATACTCGAAATCGATACGCCCAGGGAAGTCACGATCATTCCTCTCAAGCAAATCAAATTTTTTTCTTGCGATGCCACCGTCTTTGCCCAACAAAAATCAGAGGCGTAGGGCAGGGTTAGGGTCCCTCAATTTTTGGAAGGCAAACTCCGAAGAAGATTATAGACGGCAAGATTCCACTGGTTATAAGAAATTATTTCTTAATATATTAGGGATCTGTGAATTTATTTAACGTATTGACTTGTAAACAGAAACATACGCTATCCCCTATATTTTTAAGAGAAAAACTGGAACGACTTCTTGCCTAATGAGGAATTTTGTGACAACATACCCCTATTCCACCTTCGCATGTGTATCCTCTTCCATTTACACCCAATTCCACAGCGATGATGATAACATTCGTTAACGGGATGATCATGAGCATATGGAAACCATAAAGAAAATCAGTAAGCAGCTCGGATTGGTCCTGTCCATATTAGGAGGGTTGCTGATTCTTTGGGAACTTCCCCACCACGACCGCAATGTTCTTTCCCATCAGGAACATATCGCTCAATTAGGAACAAAACTCCCTGCCTATGAGGTGAAGACGTTTTTGCGGCATATCGAATCCCGTCTTCCTTATTATCGAGAAGAGTTTCAAGAGGCTGAGCAGAAAACCGGTATCCCGTGGACGTTGTTGGCCGCCATGGCCTATCAAGAATCTAAATGGAATCACAAGGCCATTAGTCCTACCGGGGTTCGGGGGATTATGATGCTGACGCGTTCCACCGCCTCGGACTTAGGAATTACCAATAGGCTTGACCCTTCAAAAAGCATTGCGGGCGGAGCTCGATATCTGTCGTATTTACAAAAGCGCGTTCATGATGATATTCGAATGCCGGATCGTCTATTTGTCGCGCTTGCAGCATATAATGTGGGAATGGGGCATATTGATGACGCCCGCTTGTTGGCGGAACGTTTAGGAAAAAACTCAGGGCAATGGGATGATCTCAAAAGCGTGCTGCCCCTTCTCGCTAATAAAGAATATTACCAAGACTTGCCTCATCGCTATGCTCGCGGATGGGAACCCGTGCAATTTGTGAAGCGTATACGAGCCTATCGCAACATCCTGCAGCAGGTTGTGAAGCGGGAAACCAAAAATCCACCCCTAGATATTTAAATCCTTCCTCCTCGTGCCTTAGATCTTTAAATTCCCTCCTTTCATATCCTTACTTGGATTGAATTTTTTTAGTTAGCTTCAAGCATATGGGGCGGTACAAGTAAAAACCGATGCCCTGTCTTGAGTGCGTGGGATATGAAATTGTTGGTGAGAAGATAATGATAAGGAAGAAGAGGATACGTAACCCTAAGGCGCAGATTCGCCGAATGGTTCATCGGGCTTGGCACGCTCGATCGATACAGCCGTGTCATTGGGCAAAATTTTAGCCTTGATCTTATCTCCAAACTTAAAAGATTCAGATACGTTCGTTTTCGGAGTGACTTCTATGCGGATTTCTCTTCTATCGCCTCGTACCACATAAAAGACGCCATCGACCATGAGTATCTCCGCCACAACCGTACGAATTTTTGAAGATTCTTTCGGTGGAGCTGTATCCGGTTTGTCTTTATTAAGGGGTGTGGATTCTGATGTGGGAGCAGGCGGAACAGGAGGGGTAGCGAGCGTAGAAGATCTTTTAGCCTCCTCTACGCGGATGCCGGGGGATTCGCCAGGATTCGCGCGAACAATGGAGAGCGCTTTGTCGTCTGGTGTGACCCGGGCCTTTATTCGGTCCCCAAACTTGAAGGTTTCGGATAATTGTGTTTGGGGAGTCACCTCAATCTGAATTTCTCCATAGTCGCTACGAATGATGTATAAGTTCCGATCCACCATTAAGAGGTCGGCAATAATGATTCGCACATCAGATTCTTTTGCAGAAGAAGGGATTGATGGTGGTGGCTCAGGCGCTGCGGTTGAAGGGTTGGCTGATGGGGCGGGCGAAGTAGGAGGGGAAGTTGAACCTCCACTGATTGTTCCAATTGGTTCACCGGCTTGTGCTTTCGTAATGGATAGGGCTTCGTCGTTGGGTAAAAGAATAGCTTTTATGCGGTCACCGAATTTGAACGTTTCCGAAAGCTTCGTGTCCTGAGTGACCTCAATTCGAATTTCTCCACGTTCCCCCCTGACCACATAAAAGGCTCCATCGATCATCAGGATGTCCGCTACGACTGTTCTGGTTTTTGGAGAAGACGATGCTTGGGATAGGGACTGAGCCGATTGTGGATTCTCCTCTCCTATTGCGAAAAGGGGATGCCAGACCAAGCCCACTAGGCAGAAAGCCAAACGCAACAAGAAATGAGGAGAGGGTAAGAAGGTTGTGACGGAGCGTAGGTGAAAGAGCTTCATGGCAATATATACGAAACCATGTGAAGCATTTTCAAATTCGTGGTGCCGAGGCGCAGAATCGAACTGCGGACACCAGCCTTTTCAGGGCTGTGCTCTACCAACTGAGCTACCTCGGCACATTCGTAGGATCCAAACGTTCTTAAGCTTTTTATACCATAAAGACTTCTTCCTTTTCCAACCAATTGCGTCAGCTATTTATTGTGAATGGCTTTCTTAGGATTCGTAAAATTCTTTGAGGGATTCTGTCATTATAGAGTGTGGAATGGGTTTTCTCCGAAGAGGTGGCTGCTTCTACCTGTCATGGCTAAAGGGTAGGTAAATATCTCAAAATTATTGAACGATGGCACCCATTGAACATATTCCATGAATCATCAATTTTCAGAGGGAATGTTCAAAATGGCTCAGGCACTGCTTGTTACATGGGGCCACGTTCCTTTTCGATACGATTGGAACGGATTGACGTGTGGTCTTAGGTCTGTGGCCACAGGTCGTGTTGGCGGATCAGGTGGAATGCGAGTGGAAGGCGATAAATTTCATGATGTTGGAATACGAAGGACGGCAACGGTTTTACATTGTGGGTCTGTTGAAAAAAGCCGCCAGCGGCGTTCTCGCCATTTTTCCGTGCTCACGTACTAAACGTACGCTCCGCGCGTAAAAACGGCTGCGGCCTTGCTGGACGGACTTTTTTGAACCGACCCGGAGCCTTTGATGAGTAATCTAATCCTGGGCAAATTTGCCCTTGAAAATCTTTATTATTCAACACTCCCATTGTTCAATATTGACTATCCCCAATAAGACCGGGGCCGGGTCATCTCAATATTCCCTCCCATCACAGACGAATCAAAAGACGACCCGCATCTTAGGCCTAAAGGATATGAGACCCACAAAGCGGCCGTCGATATGAGCCGCCCATTTGTTGTTTTGAAGAGAGCGCAGGGGGCTGAGCAAAATACAGGCATCAGGACGGAAAAGCCATGATCTTTTTTTCAGACAAAAGATTGACCAAAGTCACCGGTGACAAGGAAGAAAAGACACTCGCCGGATTTCCCAATTCGTTTTAGCGATAATGATTGGATCAGCCAATCTTGACTTGCGGCATTCAAGGCTGAACTCAGACATGACCGGGTCAATCCATCTCTTTGAAGAAGTCGGCCTGAGGTTTAAATGACAAGGGGGATTTCTCATGAATTTTTTCTATTCCCTGTCTGACGACAACCATTTATAGGGTATAGTTCCTCGCAATTTGGTGAGAGTTTCGAACAAAGGCCGCCGTTGATGAAGCCGTCATGTGCGAGGGTCTACGCAGCGGACTATTCAGGACAAGCTGCTGCCACCATGCGGTTTCGGTTGGGCGGCCTTCACGAAAACCCGACAAAGCAATGAGAATCAGATGAACGACTTCCATTCGGACGCACTGGTTTTTTTCGGGGCGACGGGTGATCTCGCCTACAAGAAGGTCTTTCCCTCGCTACAGGCGATGGTAAAACGCGGCAGCCTCAATGTGCCGATTGTCGGGGTGGCCAAGAGCGGATGGACCCTGGACCAGATGCGGGCGCGGATGCGCGACAGTCTAGAAAACCACGGCGACGGTCTCGACCGTTCAGCATTCGAGAAGTTGTGCGGCTTGTTGCGGTATGTGGACGGCGACTATCAGGATTCTGCGACATTCCAGGCGATCCGAAAGGAACTGGGTTCCGCGAAGGAACCGTTACACTATCTGGCGATACCTCCCGTCCTGTTCGAAACCGTGGTTGAGCAACTGGCGAAATCAGGTTGCGTTCAAAGCGCGCGGGTCGTGCTGGAGAAACCGTTCGGGACCGACCTCGTTTCTGCGAGGAAGCTCAATGGCATCCTGCATGGAACGTTTCCGGAGACGAGGATCTTCCGCATCGATCATTATCTCGGGAAACGCCCGATCAAAAACATGTTGTATTTCCGCTTTGCGAATGCGCTACCCGAGACGTTTTGGAACCGGACCCACGTGGAAAGCGTCCAGATCACGATGGCGGAAGACTTCGGAGTCCAGGGGCGAGGAGCTTTTTATGACAAAACAGGCGTTATCGGCGATATGATTCAAAATCACCTCTTCCAGATCCTGGCAAACCTGGCCATGGAACCTCCTATTAGAATGGATAGCGAATCCATTCGGGATGAAAAGGTAAAGGTCCTGAAAGCCATCCCTCCGCTCGATGCGAACAACCTCGTGTGCGGTCAGTTCCGCGGATATCGAGCGGAAAAGGGAGTGGCCCGGGATTCGCAAGTGGAAACCTTCGCTGCCCTGCGGCTGGAAATTCATTCGTGCCGTTGGCAAGGGGTACCCTTCTTCATCAGGGCAGGCAAGTGCTTGCCTGTGACGTGCACAGAGATCTTGATTCGACTGCGTCGGCCGCCTACGGCTTATCCGGCAGAAAGGTTGTTGCCGAACCATCTCCGATTCCGGATCAATCCTGATACAACCCTCGCCTTCGGTATGATGGTTCCGGAAATCCGGGACGAGTCAGTCGGCCAAGCAATCGAGGCCATGGTGAGCCGAAATCACCAACCGGATGAGGTGGACGCGTATGAACGGGGGTTGACGGATGCCATGGCTGGTGATACGACATTGTTTGCCCGTCAGGATTATGTCGAAGAAGCGTGGCGAATTGTCGATCCAGTGCTCAAGAAGGGAAAGCCGATTTACGACTACGAACCAAACAGTTGGGGACCCGTCGAGGTGGAACGAAAAGTGGTCCCTCTTGACGGCTGGCAAAATCCGGTCGTCTCAGCCTCAGCCTGATCTATCACTTCTCATCAACATGGAATTGCCCTCGAGAAGACTACACTGATGCATTGAGAGTTGGTCGAACGGGAGGAATGATTCATGATGTCGGACATAACGCGTAACCCGCGTCTCACGCAGATACTCGAGCAGCGCTGCTTCTTCCTGTTTCTGGCGCTTCTGGCTCTATTGCTCGCACTGCCGTTTCTGGCCGAGACCACTCACGGCCGTCTGATACTGACGCTCGTCAATATCACCGTTATGTTAAGCGCGATTGCAGCGGTGGGGCGCTCCCGGTTCTCGTTCGTTATCGCGGTTGTTCTGGTTGTGCCGGCGCTTGTCCTTCGGTTCCTGGCTCTGGAGTCGAGTCTACCGGGGTACCTCGCCTTGTCCTGGGGTTTCGGCGCCATCTTCTACGCCTTCACCCTCGGCGATCTTTTGCACTATGTGCTCCGGCGTGACTTTATGACCAGGGATAAGCTGTACGGAGCCGTGGCCGCATATATACTGGTCGCCGTCCTATGGGCAAACCTGCATGGGGTGGTGCAGTATCTCTACCCTGGAGCCTACGCGTTCGGGGGGACGCCAAAGGTTCTCGACATGCCGGAACTGATCTATTTTAGCTTTACAGCGCTCACGACGGCTGGATTCGGCGACATTACTCCTGTGTTGATACAATCCCGATTCCTGACAGTCTTGGAGATGATCACAGGTGTGATGTACGTGGCCATTCTGATTGCGCGCCTGACCGGCGTCTATCCGGTCCTGCCGAAGCAGTCATAATGCAAGTGACGCCTCAACAATGATGCACCTCATGAAGATTGACGTGCTGCCAGACGCTGATCCGGTCGCCCGCGAAGCGGCCGCGATTATCGCCCGGGAGGCTCGAGCGGCCGTGGCCGCGCGTGGCACTTTTATTATGGCTGTGAGTGGTGGCCGCACGCCGTGGATGATGTTGCGCGCTCTGTCGAGTCAGGACATCCCATTCAGTCGCCGATGAGAAAAAGACCACAAAGCTTGTTCAAGTGGGTTGGACGCGCTACCTTGCAGTAAACGGCGATAGCCTGCACCTCGTCGGGGTTCAGTTTTTATTTGAACCTCCCTTCCAGGCTAAGTAAAGAGGACTGCGTATCGAGACTAGGAAATTCAAATCTCAATTAGCCTGGATCGTAAGGAGCGGTGACGGAGCCTTCTCGCCTGTGTCGGCCAGAGTCATTAGGATGCGGAGGAACGTGAGCGTTGTCTTCGAACGGAGATCGCGGTTATCGATCCAAAACCACAAGTCGCTGTAATGAATGAGAGCGAATGTGTCGGCCGGTTTAGACGTCCCGCTCAGAATCTGGATCAGCGGCGGGGGAGCTTCCTGCCCATCGGGTGGGACCATCGCCTGCGGAAACACGCGGTGTTCCTTTTGGTGCTCCTCAGGAACCTGGACAAATGTGGCCAATTCGCGAAGAATCTGCATTCCCGAACGTGTCTGGATCGCCACGACGTCATCCCGCTCCTGCATCGCGCCATAGATAATCCGAAAGTCGGTCGTCGCCGGATTCAATCCGAGTAGATGTTTGACGGCGTCCCGCTCGGCCTGAATTTCCGGCGGAATCGCTTTGATGGGGAAAAACATGACGAGACCTCCACCCTTCTTGTCCTGCTCAGGATCGACGCGCAATCCCACCGCGCCGGAGTCCTGAACCCGCCTAAGGGCTTTGAGCACCTGAAGGAATTCAGGGTCTGCCGGCCGCGGTCGTGCTCCGCTTCTCGCGTTCGACAGCGCGTTGATGCTCTGCACAGAGACGTTGAGCAAAAAATCAATTGGATAACCGGACTCGACCAACTCGAACAACCGGATGGGAGGAATGGGAGTCATCAGGGTGCGGATGAACGGAGAGCCGGTCAGGGGCACGTAGGTGATGGTGGGCCGATCCGTGTACTGGCCCTGTGCGCCGAGATTGAAAAAATTGGTCCCGGTCCCTCCCGACGGGTTGATGGTACCCCCGGCCTGGACAGTGCTGACCAACTGGTAGCCGGTGACGATCTGGCCAACATCCACGAAAATCGGCGTGTCCGCATAGCGGAGCTTCACGATATTGAGGTTTGCTGCTTCCAGGAATTCGCCACTGCCTGTGTGAAGTCCAAGCGATCACGGTCGAGCGTCAGGGCGCCGAAGCTCATGCAGCCAGTCAAGCTGAGGAGGGCGGCCACTGCGCCCAATCGCCCTACCCATCCGAAGAGGCGAGAGTTGTCGAAGTCTGCTTTCATAAAAACAGCGCAGGATACCCCTCAGCTTGCAGAGGGGAGGAATGCGCAATTGTAATTAGACAACAGATTTAAAAGATGCCCCCCAGCTTGCTGGGGGGAGCTTCACTATTTGTTCACCTTGCAGAAGGAGGCCATAGTTAACGAAGGAGACGGCGGTTCGCGCCTGTCAGCGCTCGCGGCGGGCGAAATAAAAATATGCCCCCACACTGATAAAATTCGTCGTCACTGCGACGACATTCCAAAGGACGACTGGTCGTGACACAATCAACAACCCGTACCAGACCCAGATGATTTGGAACGCGCCCATAATGGCAGCCATCCGCGGATTCATGCCTTTGCTCGACCTCCGCTTGAGCATCCCGATCAAATCCGGCAGGGCTGCGAAGGTCGTTCCTAAACCTGCCACAAATCCAACGACGTCAGATCTTCGTAAGCTCGAGCTTAGAAGACTCTCCGCATCCTGAGCTAATTCCGCGCAGCCCGCGAGGATCATCACGCAGAAGAAGAAACCAAGCCACTGCAGTCTCTTGAGAGAAATCATGTTTGCCTCCGTTTTACGCAACTCAGGTACCGATGCTCACCTTGAAGAAGTGGTACCCCCACGGCTCAAGGTCCACGTGCAGGGCCGATGCTTGAAGTACGGCTCCCGCCCAATCATAGACCACCCTCTGCAGCGGATCGGTCAACCGCCAAGGACGGCTAGCGAGATCACGGATTGCCATTTCCATGATCTTCACCATACTTACGCCACGCGAATGGTCCCCGGCGGAGTGGATCTATACAAGGTGGGACGCCTACCGGGGCGTACTTCCCCGATCATGGCACAAGGCTATCCCCAACACGATTATTGATTCCAAGATATTGTGACAATATTTCTCAACATAGTAGCACTGGCCGAAAGTCAGCGTTCGGCTGATCAGGGATTTAAGCCGCATCTCCCCATCGACCCGCCCCGATTCTCAAGAGTGAGCGGCTTGGGGCATGATGCTATTTGGCTTCACCCTTGATTGTTTCGACCGCTTCCTTCTTGGCAGCCCGGCTCTCCAGAACCAGGCGATAGGCGATGTAGTACTTGTAGATGTTGCTCACGTAGGTCACCGTTTCCTGACCGATCTTCTCGGCTACCACATATTCCACGTTGTGGAACCAGACGTTGGGGTCGAGTCCGCGCTTGGTGGTTTCCTTGCGCAGTTGGGAAATCCGGCCCGCGCCGGCATTGTAGGACGCGAACGCGAACAGGGCCTTGTCCAGCTTGGTCATGGGCTCGTTGCCGTAGTAGTTGTCGATCATCCAACGCATGTACTTGATGCCGGCGTGGATGTTCGCATCGATCTCCGTGATGTCTCCGACATTCATATCCTTGCCTGTGGCGGGCATCACCTGCATGACCCCGATCGCGCCCACCGGGCTTTTGGCCTGCTGGTTGAGCTGCGACTCCTGATAGCCCTGCGCGCCCATCAGCACCCAGTCCACGTCATACTGGTCGCCGTATTTCTGGAAATACCGGATGAGGGCGAGGAATTTCTTGCGCTCCTCCTCGGATGCCGCATTCTTCACGTAGTTGACGTTCTTCAGATAGCGCCTCAGCACTTGGTTGCCGGTCGAGGTCCCAACCTTATGCCGCGTGGCGAAATCGTCCAGCATCGTCTTGAGCTGCGGACTGCCTTGGCGAATCGCCCACGCCTTCTCGCCGCCGGTGCGGACCGCGATGTTGGCGTGCACGGTGAGCTGCGGGAAGATCTGCTTCCAGAAGTCCGCCAGTTGGTTGTCCACGATGACGAGTGACACGAGGCCGGCGTTGAGCATCTCGAGCAGATCCTCGTCCTCCAGCGTCTCGGGGGCTTCCTTCAGGGTCACCGGTGGTTTCTTTTCGGCCGCAAACTTCTCGTTAAGCGCAACAAGGCTCTCGTAATAGCTCGACGATTTGCGCACGAAGACGTCCTTGCCGGCGAGATCGTCCAGGCCGGCGACGGTCGGTGAAGCGGGCCCCGACACCACGACCTCGCTCACGTTGCTCAGACCGGCCGTGGTGAAATCCACCAGTTTCTGCTGCCCCGGCGTGATGGTGAGACCGGCGGCGGCGATGTCACCCTTGCCGGCCACAAGGCCCGGTAGCAGTTCGTCGCGCTGGACCGGAATGAACACCATCTGCACCTTCAGATTCTTGTGCTTGAGTTTCTTGTCGGCGGCGAGCTTCTTGTTGAGCTCTTCCTCGAACAACCGAGCGTACTCAACGGCGGTGCCGCGCTGTGCACCCTTATCGCCGAAATAGATGGTCTTGCTGTAGACGGTCAGCACGCGGATGGCCCGCCGCTCGATCATCCCGTCCAGATCACCGGTCCAGGGTTTCGTCATTTCCGCGAGATCGATGGTGAGAGTCTCGCGCGCCGCCTTCTGTGGCGCCGGCTCTTGAGCGAGCGCGGCATTCCCGGACAGAAAACCACAGCAAGTCAGGCTTAGCACACCGGCCATGAAATTCGATATCCAGATGGTTTTCATCGTTGGGATTTCAATGTTCGTGTCGATGTTGCGTTCGAATGTTATTTTGCTACTTTCCTTCTTGCTCGCTGACTGTCAGATCAGCTCGAAGACGTGATAGCCCCAGGCCGGCACATCGAGATAGATGCCGCGTGATAGAAGTTCATCGCCATTGCGATCGTAGCTGGCGGGACCCATGAGATCCTTCAATCGCACCGTGCGGCCCGCTAAATCCGGAAAGGGGAAAGGGACATAACACTGGCTTGGGGACGCTGAGTAGTTTATCGTCACCAGTAGCCTCTCTTCACCTGAGCCTTGCCAGGCAAAAGCCAGGAAACATTCCGATGTCCCGTTGCCTTCCCATGCCGGGGCACAGTCGAGCAGCCGCCATTGGCCGTCTCGAACCGTCCGACGCCGGAGTACTGCGAGGAGGCGATCGTAGAACCGGTGAAGCGTTTCGTCGGTCGGCTCCAGCGGTGCACGCACCAGGTGCGGTGAGATGCGTTTCCTCCGGCCTTCGAACTGCCCTTGATGGAAAAAGCGCAGTCCAGCGGACAAGAACGTGATGACCGCCGCGGCCTCATGCATGCCGGGTGGGAATGTCGCGGCGGCCCGCGGCTCGTCATGATTTTCCAGAAACCGGGCCATCTTCTTCTGGTAGTCAAAGTCGGCGCGCAAATGGTCGCGCACCGGTCTGGCATGACCCTCGCGAAGGCGGTCGTATAACCGTTTGTCGTACGTGTAATCGAACCCCTGTTGTTGCAACTCCCACTCCAAATCCCAATAGACCTCCGCCATGAACACGAAGCCGGGAGATTGTTGGCGCACTCGTTGGGTGGCCTTCGGCCAGAACAGCTCCGCTGGGAGGCCCCAAGTCCGCTCGAAGACATCAGGAAGAACAAGCATGGCCATGTCACAGCGGACGCCGTCACACTGACCAGCGATTTTGAGCAATTCCCCGATCATCGCCTCCTGCGTGGCGGGATTGCCATAGTTGAGCTGCAGCGTGTCAGGCCAGCCTGGGAAATACGGATCGCGGCCGTAGGCCAGCAGCAAGTCGCCGCCCTTGCACCTGGACCAGGTATAATTCTGCGGCGCGCGCGCCAGGTCGAGTTCGGTTCCGGAGAGGTAATACTCGGGATGGTTTTCCACCCAAGGGTGATCCAGGCCCGTGTGGTTGGGAACGAAGTCGAGCAGCAGCCTCAGACCTCGCTTCCGGAGACGTTCGCGAAGCCGCCCCAGCGCCGCATCGCCTCCCAGATCGGGGTGCACCGTGTAGCCGGTGATGGCAAATCCGGAACCGGCGATATCTTCCTCACGCAGATCCGGCAGGGTCTCTTCGAACTCCCTGCGCCATCCGTGATTGGCGCGCGACACATGTTGCCCGGCGGCCCCCGTCTGCCAGACGGAGAGAAACCAGATCCAGTCGAAGCCGATCTTCGCCAGGCGGTCCAACTCGGCATCAGGAATATCATCGAGCGTCGCAGGGCGACCGAGAGACTTGGACAGCTCCGTCAACAAGACACGAGTGTTGATCTGATAGAGGAGGGGATGACCAGGCCGGACCGTCACGATTTCACGCTCCTCGCTCGAGTCCCTCGCTCGAGTCCTTTCAAGACCGAGCGTTTACCGACTTTGAGAAGCTCCTTGGTGTCCGTCGCACCGAGGATCCGCATGAGCGCGCCCACCAGTCCGGTCCAGCCGGTCTGGTGACTCGCACCCAATCCGGCTCCGTTGTCGCCGTGGAAGTATTCGTAAAAGAGGAGGTGGTCCCGCCAGTGGGGGTCCTCCTGAAATTTTTTGGTGCCGCCATACACAGGCCGGCGGCCATTCTCATCTCGGAGAAAGATCCGTGCGAGCCGTTCCGTGATGTCCTGGGCGACTTCAATCAGGTTCATCATCCGACCGGACCCGGTGGGACACTCGATTTTGAAGTTGTCCCCGTAATACAGATAGAAGTTCATCAACGCTCGGATAATGAGGGCGTTCACCGGAACCCAGATCGGTCCCCGCCAGTTGGAGTTCCCTCCAAACATGCCGCTGTCCGATTCCCCCGGAAGATAATCCACCCGGTATTCCTGGCCGCCGACCTGAAAGACGTACGGATGCTTCTCATGAAACTTGGAGAGTGACCGAATGCCGTAGGGACTGAGGAACTCTTCCTCGTCGAGCATCTTGGTGAGAATCCGACGGAGCCGCTCCGTGATTGACCAGGGCGAGGATGCCTCGCTCGCCCACCCCGAGATGCCCGGGACCCGTGGGGTGAATTGTTTTGAGCAGCTCCGGCATCTTCTTGAGGCGTTCCTGAATTGAGGCCATCGTTTTGGGAATCAGTTCTCGTTGATCGGGCTCGACGTTCGTCGTGGCGCACAGAGGCAGCAATCCCACCATGGACCGCACTTTGAGCCTCGTGGCCTTTCCGTCGGGAGTGCGAAGGATGTCGTAGTAGAAACCGTCCTCCTCATCCCACATCCCCTCCTCACCAGTCTGGTTCATCGCCGCAGCGATCCAGAGGAAGTGTTCCACGAACTTTGCGGCCATCTCATCGTAGTTAGGATCGTGACCTGCCAAAACTACTGCAAGCTCTGCCATGTTCTGGCTGAAGAGGGCCATCCAGGCAGTCCCGTCGGCCTGTTCGAGGTGGCCGCCGGTCGGCAAGCGGCGCGCTCCGGTCGAAGACGCCGATGTTGTCGAGCCCGAGAAAGCCGCCTTCGAACACGTTCTTGCCGAACCGGTCCTTGCGATTGATCCACCAGGTAAAGTTCAGGAGCAGCTTCGTAAAGGCCGACTTGAGAAAATCCCAGTGGATTTCCTCTGCGTGCGTAATCTTGAAACGGGTGAGAAACAGTGTCGCAAAGGCATGGACGGGCGGATTCACGTCGCTGAAGTTCCATTCATAGGCCGGGATCTGGCCGTTGGGATGGAGGTAGGACTGGCTGAGCATCAGGTCGAGCTGCTGTTTGGCGAAATCGGGATCCACGGCCGAAAGTGCGATCGTATGGAACGCCAGATCCCAGGCTGCGTACCAAGGGTACTCCCACTTGTCCGGCATCGAGATGATGTCATCGTTGACCATGTGGAACCACTCGCGATTGCGGGTTATATTTTTGTCCTCCCGGTGCAAGGGATGGGCGTGGTGTTCCTCCAGCCACTGGTCTGCGTCGAAGTAGTAGTACTGTTTGGTCCAGAGCATCCCCGCGAGCGCCTGGCGGATGAGGTTGGCGCGGTCGCGATTCCCCTTGTACATTGCCGGGGTCAGGGCGTCATAGAACTCGTCCGCCTCCTTGAGCCGCTCCTTCACCACCGCATCGAACTTCCCGAACGGATCGCGGAGCTTGCCCGGTGTCCGTGCGCGTCAGACGGAGCCGGACCACCTGTGTGGCTCCGGGACCGACCGTCAATTGGTAATGAGGCGACGCCTTTGTCCCGACGCCACCAGGATTCACCGCATCCTTCTGTCCGTGGACAACATAATTGTTGATGCTGTCCTTGACATATGGAGTTCGATTGGGAACGCCGAAGATACGCTGCGCGTTGGTTTCGTTCTCCGTGAACAGGAGCGGGACAGTGCCTTCACAGTAGAGGTAGTAGTCGGCCAGGGATGCCTGGAACAGAGGGTCCGTATGATGCGCATGGATCACGCTGGATTTTGAGTGTTTGACCGACTTGAGCTCAGGCTTCGAGCCGCCTTTCGCCCAGGACCAGGTATTGCGGAACCATAAGGTCGGCACCACATGGAGGGCGGCGGCCTCTTTCCCTCGATTGCAGACGCTGATCTGGATGAGCATATCGTCGGGAGATTCCTTCGCGTATTCCACGAATACATCGAAATAGCGATCTTGCTCGAACACGCCCGTGTCGAGCAACTCGTATTCCGCTTCCGTGCGGCTCCTGCCGCGGTTCGTATCGACAAGATCGGCATAGGGATAGGCCTCCTGCGGATATTTGTAGAGGTATTTCATGTACGAATGAGTCGGCGTGCTGTCGAGGTAGAAATAATATTCTTTCACGTCCTCGCCGTGATTCCCTTCGCTGTTCGTCAGGCCGAACAGCCGCTCCTTGAGGATTGGATCCTTGCCATTCCACAATGCCAGCGCGAAGCAGAGCACTTGATGATTATCGGAGATCCCGGCCAGTCCGTCCTCCCCCCAACGATAGGCTCTGGATCGTGCCTGATCGTGACTGAAGTAATTCCATGCGTCGCCGTTATCGCTATAATCTTCACGCACGGTGCCCCACTGGCGTTCACTCAGATACGGACCCCAGCATTTCCAGGAAACATTTTTGGTACCCGTTTCATCCAACCTTCGTTCCTCTTCAGTCATATGACATTTCCTTTCGTCGGTCTACCGTCATTGTATGTAATAACAATCATTGACCCACCCTTGTTCGGGCGCACTTGCGGATTTTCGGATTGGTGCGAAGGGACGGAAACTGACCAAGCGTAGAATCCGGACGGCAGATAGATTATCTGAGAATGCTTGGAGTCAGCAAGGTACTCAAGACTCAAGACGTCTCTGGTCCGAGGGAGGATTCTTTCCGCAAAAACAACCCAGTGATATTAATTTTGTCGCCTGGGAACATCGCCTGGATACGAGCCCGTAAATCCACGCCTTCCGCCAGATCACGGAGTAAGCGCCGGGTCTCACCGGTGATGCGGTTTTTCGAATAATTCAGGTAGATCCCCTCCGCCTCTGTGGTCATCCGTGGTCCTCTTGCAGGATCTTCCCCAAACAGATTGCGCAGATGGAAATCTTTGACCGGTTGATAATTTTTTTCGAGGGATTTCCAGACAGACCGTTGCGCGAGCGAGGTCATGAGAAGGTCCTCCGTTGAAGGCTAATCGCAGAAAAATGATTCTAGCAGTGATCGTAAGTTATAGTAAAAGTGTTAATGGGTGACAATCGATCGTTCGTGAGAGTCCTATCCGGAAAGTAGGAAAGCCGGGCCATGAATCAAATGGCTCTCTTTCAAAGATTTGTCAAAAATAAATCCACCATGTTAAGTCAAGGTTAAAAAAAACACCTCATAAAAATATAGTAAGGTTTTGACTTGAGATTTGGGCTTGAGTCATGAAAGAATAACCCGCTTGTAATTTTCCCGATCCTAGGGATGGGCCAGAAAAGTTAAGGAGTGAGATTTGGTGAGAATAAATCGATTAAATACTTCCTTGCATAACCTAAAACCTTTCATCGTGAACAACCTACCACAAGCCGCCCTACGTTATATCAGTCGAGAGTCAGGCCTGCTGCTATGCCTTCTGTTGGCGATGATCTTGGGATGCGATCGCAAAGAGGCGGCATCCACGGCTATGCCTCCTGAGGTGGTGGTAGCCGGGGTGATTCAAAAGGACGTCCCGATTTATGGGGAGTGGGTCGGGACCACCGTCGGCTATGTGGATGCGCAGATTCGTGCAAGAATTCAGGGATATCTCATGTCCCGCAATTATACGGAAGGGTCCGTTGTCAAGGCCAATGACCTCTTATTTAAAATCGACCCGCGACCATACCAGGCTGCCCTGGATCAAACGAAGGCCGAACTCGCCAGGGCGGGAGCGGCCTATAAAAAAAGTCTGCTTGACGTCAAGCGGAACACCCCCCTTGCGGCGGAAGGCGCCATCAGCCAGAAGGAACTGGATGATGCGATACAGTCAAGCGCGGCCAACCAGGCTTCGGTAGCATCCGCACGCGCCAAACTGGCGAATGCCCAACTGGACCTTGATTGGACCAGTGTAACTTCCCCGATCAATGGAATAGCCGGAATCTCCACCGCGCAAATCGGTGACCTCATTGGCGAGAATACGGTGATGACCACGGTCTCTCAAGTGGACCCGATCAAGGTCAACTTCCCCATTAGCGAGCGGGAATATTTCAAATTCGCTGATCGGATTGAAAAAGCCAGTAATCAAAAAAAACAAGACCCGTCCCAGCAATCCGGCCTTGAACTGGTTCTTGCCGACGGAAGCGTGTATCCGCATAAGGGAAGAGCCGTACTCGCTGACCGCCAGGTTGATATCAAGACCGGGACGATCACGATCGTCAGTTATTTCCCCAACCCCACCCACCTCCTGCGCCCCGGACTTTTTGCCAAGGTGCGTGCCCCTATCGAAACTCGACCCGGGGGATTGTTGGTCCAACAGCGTGCGGTCAAGGAACTCCAGGGCACCTATCAGGTCGCGGTCATTGGAGATGAGAACAAGGTGGTCTTTCGAAACGTGAGTCCCGGACCCAGGATCGGATCACTCTGGCTGATCGACGAGGGTCTCAAAGTTGGGGAGATGGTCATCGTCGAAGGGCTCCTGAAGGTTCGCGAGGGGATGGTAGTCACCCCCAAAACCAGCTCGATCGAATCACAAACCGGCTCTGAGAGTTCTCCCGAACAACCCGAGGCGACATAAAAGTCCCATGGCCAAATTCTTCATCGACCGTCCAATCGTCGCGATCGTCATTTCGATCATCATGACGATCCTCGGCCTCATCTCCATGGTGCAACTCCCTATCGCGCTGTTTCCCGACATTGCCCCTCCTGAAATTCAATTACAAGCCACCTACGTCGGGGCGGACGCGGTCACCGTCGAACAATCGGTCGCCACCCCCATCGAACAACAGATGGCCGGAGTGGACAACTCGATCTACATGTATTCCACGAACGCCAGCAATGGGCAGATGACGTTGCGCGTGGACTTTGACGTCGACACGATCCCCAACGACGACCAGATTCTGACCCAGATGCGGTATCTGCAGGCCGAATCTCAATTGCCCACGGACGTGAGAAATTTTGGCGTCACGATCAAGAAATCCACCACAAGCCCGCTGATGCTCTTCAGCCTGTATTCCCCGAATGGCACCTATGACGAGATCTTCCTGGCCAACTATGCCTACGTCAACATCAACGATTCTCTTTCGCGGGTCCAAGGGGTCGGGCAGGTCACGATCTTTGGGGCGGGCCAGTATGCCATGCGCTTCTGGGTGGAACCCGATCATCTCGCCAAACTGGGCATTACAGTAACCGAGATCCTCGACGCCATCCAAAAGCAGAACACGGTCAACCCTGCCGGTCAGATCGGTGCGCAACCGGTTCCCCAAGGCCAGGAATTCACGTATACGGTCCGGTCGCAAGGTCGTCTGCTTAACGAGGAAGAATTCGGACAGATCATCATTCGGGCCGATCCCGACGGATCCATTATCCGGTTGAAGGACGTCGCCCGGATTGAATTGGGCGCGCAAACCTACAATATGATCGGCCGTCTCAACGGAAAGCCCAGCGCGCTCATTGCCGTCTACCAGCTCCCAGGGTCCAACGCGATCGATACGGTTGATCGCGCGAAGAAGCTGATGGAGGAGATGAAAGAGCGGTTTCCTGATGACCTTGATTACGCAATTTCCTTGGACACAACCCTGGCAGTGAGGGAGGGAATTAAGGAAATCGTGCATACCCTCTTTGAAGCCATAGTGCTCGTGATCATTGTCGTCTTCATTTTTCTGCAGGGATGGCGAGCCACGCTCATTCCTCTGTTGGCCGTACCCGTCTCGCTGGTGGGGACGTTCGCCGTGTTCCCATTGTTGGACTTCTCGATCAACACTCTCTCGTTATTCGGACTGGTGCTGGCTATCGGACTGGTGGTTGACGATGCCATCGTGGTGGTCGAAGCCGTCGAACACCATATCGAAAAAGGTCTGTCGCCTAAGGATGCCACCCGGAAAGCTATGGAGGAAGTTTCCGGGCCGGTGATCGCGATCGCACTGATTCTCGCGGCGGTCTTCGTGCCCACCGCGTTCATTCCGGGGATTACCGGGAGGCTCTATCAGCAGTTCGCACTCACGATTGCTTTGTCGGTGATCATCTCCGCCTTCAATGCCCTGACGCTCAGTCCCGCGCTTTCCGGGATGATTCTGAGGCCCAGGACTCCCGCCAGAGGCCCGTTGGGGGCTTTCTTCGGATGGTTTAACCATTGGTTCGGGCGGGCGACAAACGGGTATGTCGGGTACTGCCACCACCTGATCCGTAAGTCGGGCCGGGCGATGATCTTCCTGGTCTTGGCTGCGGTGTGTGCGGGTCTGTTGGGAGCCAAACTTCCCACTGGATTTCTTCCGATGGAGGATCAGGGATATGTCTATTTAAACGTCCAACTACCGTTGGCGGCCTCCCTCCAACGAACGGATGAAGTCTGCAAGAAGATTGAAGCCATTCTTTCAGAAACTCCCGGAATTCAACATGTGAGCACCATCGTAGGATTTAGTCTGTTAAGCACGGTCCAAACGACTTATAACGGATTCTTTTTTGTCACTCTGGCTCCATGGGAGGAACGGACCAAACCCGAGGAAAAACTTCAGGCTATTTTCAAAAATGTGAACGAGAAACTCGCAGCCTTACCCGAAGCGAATGCGTTTCTTTTCCCGCCGCCGGCCATTCCCGGGGTGGGCACTTCGGGGGGCGTTTCTTTCATTCTCGAAGACCGTTCCGGGCAGGATGTGGCCTTCCTGGCCGACAACCTCAAGACATTTATGGAAGCCGCCCGCCAGCGTCCCGAAATCGCTGCTCTGAATACCACCTTCATTCCCGCCGTTCCTCAGGTCTTTGCGCGGGTTGATCGGGACAAGGCCCTCAAACAAGGCGTGAAACTCGAGGATGTGTATAAGACGCTCCAAACCTTCATGGGAGGTGTGATGGTGAACTATTTCAACCGGTTCGGGCGTGTCTGGCAGGTGTATGTCCAGGCTGAAGGGGACTTTCGGACCAAGGCTGAAAATGTCGGACAATTTTTCGTGCGGAATAAATCCGACGAAATGGTTCCCCTCTCGACACTGGTGACGATGGAAAAAAATTCCGGGCCGGAATTCACGATGCGATTTAACGGCTACCGATCCGCGCAGGTTTTCGTTTCGGCGAGTCCCGGCTATACGTCCGGTCAGGTCATGCAGGCGCTGGAGGAGATTTTTGCCGAGACGATGCCCCGTGAGATGGGATACGACTTCATCGGAATGTCTTTTCAGGAGAAAGTTGCCGCCGAAGGAGTCCCGGCCAGCGTGATATTTGCCTTTTCCCTTCTCTTTGTCTTTCTCATACTTGCCGCCCAGTATGAGAGTTGGGGGCTTCCGTTCAGTGTTCTCATCTGTACGCCGATTGCAGTCGTCGGCGCCTTCGGCGCCTTGTGGGCACTTGGGATGGAAAACGATGTGTTCACCCAGATCGGTCTCGTCATGCTCATCGGACTGTCCGCGAAAAACGCGATCCTGATCGTGGAATTCGCCAAAATGGAGTATGAAAAGGGTAGTTCTCTTGTTGAGGCGGCTCTGACCGGAGCCCGCCTGCGACTGCGGCCGATCCTCATGACATCCTTTGCCTTTATCTTCGGAGTGGTTCCACTTGTTCTCTCTTCGGGGTCCGGGGCGCATGGAAGAATCCTTCTGGGCGTGACCGTGATCGGCGGAATGATCGCGGCCAGCTTTATCGCGATTTTCCTGATTCCGGTCTCGTTTTATGTAGTGGAGCGATTGGTCCATCGACATGAGGATCCCCCTGACCAAGATCCCGACGGCCAAGAGTTTGAGGATTCCGAGTTGATGGAAGACGAAGAATCGTTTGAGATCTCACCACAAACAAAACATGCGCAGACTCATTTCAAACTCCAGGGAGATCATTGATATGCATAAATCCGGCGCAATCGTCCTGAGTTTCCTGATCGCCGCCGGCTGCACTATGGGGCCGGATTACAAACGGCCCGATGTTCCGACAACCGATTCCTGGCGGCTCGCGCCGGGAACCTCAGAATCCATCGCCAATATGCCCTGGTGGGAATTGTTCAAGGATGGAGAACTTCAGAAACTGATTCACACCGCCTTACAGGAAAATTTGGACTTGCAAGTTGCCGCCGCAGCGGTTCAGGAGTTTAACAACCAACTTGTCATTGCCAAATTCGATCTTGCCCCATCCTTGGGTTATCAAGGAGAGGGATTGTACTATCACAATACGAATAATGGGCTGTCCACTGGAAACGGGGCCGTTATACCGGGTGAGGCTGGTGGTAAAAGTGGACGAGGGCACCTTGACTTTTCGCGGGAATCCTTCCTGGGTGGCATCAAATGGGAGATCGACCTTTGGGGCAGGATTCGCCGGAACGTCGAAGCCACACAAGCTGAATTACTGGCAAGAGTGGAAAACCAGCGCGGGGTGGTCATTGCCCTGGTCAGTGACGTGGCCCAAGCCTACTTCACCCTCCGAGCTCTTGACCTTCAGGTACAGATCTCCGAACGCACGCTCAAAGTCTGGGACGAAGCCGTGAGATTGAGCCGGTCCCAATACGAACACGGCTATGCCTCGAAGCTGGCTCTGGATCGTTTCGAGGCCGAACAGGCCGGCACGAGAGCACAATTGGCTAATCTGGAGCAGCAGGTGGTTCAGGCGGAGAACCGGATCAGCGTGCTGTTGGGACACCGGCCGATGCCGATTCCTCGCGGGTTGGTCCTCACGGAACAGCCTCTGCCGCCTGAAGTACCGATCGGGTTGCCTTCCAGTCTCCTAAGTCAGCGTCCAGACATTCTGGAAGCGGAGCAAAAACTCATCGTGTCCAACGCGAACATCGGTGTGGCCCAGGCTCAACGATTTCCCCAATTCAGCATCACTGGCGGTGGTGGCGTGGCCGGTTTTCAGTTGAACTCGATGGGGACGGGGCCGTTCGCCACGGTTGGAGTCGCAGGCACCTTGTCCGGTCCTCTTTTAAATGCGACGGCACTTGGCTACGGGGTAGGAGTTGCGACCGCTCAAGAACAACAGGCCCTTGCCCGGTACGAGTTGGCCATTCTCAATGCGTTTAGGGAAGTTGAGGATTCATTGATCACGATCACAAAAACTCGCGAACAACGTGAAGCGCAGGAATCCCAGGTCGCATCTCTAACGTCCGCTCTGAATTTCGCGGACAAACGTTACCGTGGAGGGTTTGCATCCTACCTGGATGTCTTGTCGGCCCAACGGGATCTCTTTCAGGCCGAACTGAGCCTGGTCTCAACCAGACAGCAACATCTCAGCTTCAATCGTCCAACTCTATAAAGCTCTAGGTGGTGGATGGTCTCCAAGTACTCCCGAGCCCAAGCAGACGACCTTGGGTATACCTGACGAAACGGCCCAACCGGTCGAATTACCTGCGGCGAGGTATGTTGATCGGTAGGCTTGTCATCATCTTGTTTGTCAGTTTGCGGTACCGGCAGATGGCCCACGTCGAAAAATTCATCAGGACAGAATACACGCAAGGCTCGACCTACTCCGGATGAGTTCATGTGAGCCGGTGGAAAGCACAGGCTTCATGTTTCGTGAGGAGAATGTAGAATCTGCATGTGGCCGTTCATGTCGGTTCGGATCGGCACATTGACGCATGTTGGTTATGGTGCTCGGTGGATATCGATGAGGTTACGACAACAAAGTGATCTAGTCGGTGACTTCCGGCAAGATACTGCATGTGTTTCTGCATGGTATGGCATGTCGTCTTGTTTTTCCCAGGGGCCGAATTCGCTTCTCGATTGTGCTGTCATAGGAACAGGAAAATTTGTGATCAGGAGTGAGAAGGAGCATTTCCCAATGTGAGGTATTTTGATATATTGACCCGCATTCGTTACATTTTTATTTATACCAAGGAGGATGAATCCATGAAGCGACTGGTGAGCGGAATCGTGACGATGATCCTACTAATTGTGGTCACGTCGATGACAAGCGGGTATGGCTATGCAGAAGAAGACACCGTCAAGGCCATGTCTCCGTGGAAAGGCCTGGGCTTTGCCTTTCCCGTCGGGCCTGATCAAGTGTATATGGTGGCCGTGTACAGCGGCGTGATGTTGGTGGATGACGGCAAAGGACCGATACACGCGGCGTCGATTGTCTGCCCCGGCACAGTGGATGCCGATTTGAAAAAGGGAACAAAAACGGGTTATGCCAAGTGTGTCATCACGGGTGAAGAGGGCAATCGTGTCTTTGCCGAATTCAATTGCACCGGCGATGTGGAAGATTGCCGGGGGCTGTTTAAGATCACCGGCGGCACGGGCAAGTTTGCAGGCATTACGGGCGAGGGCGAGATGATTTCGAAGATCCAGGCGCGAGAAATTACGATGGTCAGCGGTGTTGAAACGGCCCAACAAATCGGAGAGGGTGTCGCGGTGTGGCCCAAGCTGACTTATCGTATCCCGGAAAAATAAGTAACCGCCAAAAGCATAATTCTCGAGATAGTGGAGGCAGCGATGCGTACGTATTTGATTTTGGGGCTGACGCTTGGATTAGGGTTGCTTCTCCTTGCGCCTCACTTGCAGGCCCAGACCTTTGTGTTTCCGGAAAGGGGACAGAGTCCGGAACAGCAGGAGCAGGACGACTTTACTTGCTACAAGTGGGCCAAGCAGCAGACGGGCTACGACCCGGAACATCCGAACCTGGCAGCGGCCCCACCGCCTCCATCCGGTGGTGGTGCGATTCGCGGGGCGATGGGTGGCGCCGCACTCGGGGCAGTCGGGGGAGCCATCGCCGGTGATGCGGGTAAAGGCGCGGCGATCGGTGCCGCTGCTGGGGGTGGGATGGGCATGATGCGACAACGACGGGCTGAGCGGGGGTATCAGGAAGAGGTCCAAGAAGCCTCGGTCAAGAACCAGCAGACCCGCGCCACCTTTGACCGTGCGCGCAACACCTGTATGGAAGCCAAAGGATACAAAATCGGTTAGGGTTGTCCTTGTCGAGCGGGTCTTGTCGGGTTGATCTGGTTTCTCTGGCTCACAACCAATTACACCGGACAAATCAAACACATCCGACAAATCAAATAATGGTATTTTTACGCTTGCGGATGTGATCAGGATCACGTTAGGCATAGCGGCAGGCTCCACCACATTAAGGAGAAGATGATGAGGGTACAGCAGTGGTTTGTGATCCTGTCATGCGTGGCCATTCTGGCAGGCTGTGCGAACACTCGGCAGGCCGGGCCACAGCCATCAGGTTCGCCAGTCGACCATGCGCCTCCTCCGGTGAAGACGTTTGTGTTTCCGGAAAAGGGACAGAGTCCGGAACAGCAGGAACAGGACGACTTTACTTGCTACAAGTGGTCCAAGCAGCAGACGGGCTACGACCCGGAGCATCCGAACCTGGCTGAAGCACCGCCCCCGCCATCAGGCGGCGGTGCGCTGTTCGGCGCGATGGGAGGTGCCGCGCTTGGTGCTATCGGAGGGGCCATTGCCGGCAATGCCGGGATGGGAGCAGCCATCGGTGCCGCTGCCGGCGGCGGGCTGGGCTTGATGGGACAGCGGGGGGCTGAGCAGGAGTATCAGCAGGAGGTCCAACAGGCTGGAGCTCAGAATCAGCGTACCCGGGAAACGTTTAATCGCGCCCATCGTACCTGCATGGAGGGGAAAGGGTATAAGGTAGGTTAAAGTTGGGGGTTACTCAAGGCAGAGTCTCAGAAGAACCTTTCATTGCAAGGTGACGCCCGGGCCTCTAGAATACGTTGCACAATTTCTCGGCGGTGGAAGACCTGATTTGCGCCAATTGTTTCCGGTAACAGAATGGATTAAGCCGGAACGTAGGGTTTCAGGTGCCTGGACTTCAGCTTTTTGGTCGCACGTGATGCCGAAGGGGTGGGGGCTTTTGGGGGGATTCAGCGGTTTCCGCTGAAATGCGTGAAATTACAGCAGGAAGGTTAAGCATGAGTTCAGATGCCCTTACCGCCTGTCATGAATGCGATCTTTTGCAACGGGAACCGGTCCTTCCCCCGGGCGGAGTCGCCTGTTGCCGTCGTTGCCATGCCGTTCTCTTCCGTCATACTCCCGATAGTCTTGAGCGTGGGCTGGCCTACACGCTCGGGGCGTTGATCCTTTTCATCATCGCAAACCTGTTTCCGATTGTGGGACTGGAAGTGCAGGGAAATCTGAATGCCACCAGTCTCTTTGGGGCGGTGGATATCATTTGGAAGGAAGGCATGAAGGGCGTCGCCGCGCTGGTGTTCGTGACGACGATTCTCATCCCCGCCCTTGAACTTTCGTTGATGACCTATGTCCTTCTGCCGTTGCAATTGGGTCGTGTGCCGGAAGGGTTGGCGACGATTCTCCGGATCTTACATTCGATGCGGCCATGGAGCATGACGCAAGTGTTCATCCTCGGTGTCCTGGTCTCCCTCGTCAAACTCGCTCATCTGGCCCATGTTGTCCCCGGCATCGCCCTCTGGGCGTTCGGAGGCCTCATTCTCTTACTCACGGCTGCCATGGCTTCGTTCAATACGCATGAATTGTGGAACATGGTGAGGGAGGGCGAGTGAACCATTCGGCCCTGACGGCCAGCCGGTTAGGAATGTGTGTGTGCCATGAGTGCGGACGCCTGTCGCGGCTGGTTGCCGGGGGGCATGAGATGCACTGTCGCCGCTGTGGCGCGGCCCTTCATCTGCGCAAGCCCGACAGCATCGCGCGAACCTGGGCATTGCTCATCGCTGCGTATATCCTGTATATACCGGCCAATGTCTTGCCGATCATGAATACAGGGTCGCTGTTTGGTTCTCAATCAGACACGATCATGAGCGGGGTAGTGTATCTTTGGCATTCAGGCTCGTGGCATCTCGCGTTGGTGGTCTTTATCGCGAGCATCCTGGTGCCCCTTTCAAAAATTTTCGCCCTTACCTTTCTTCTCATCTCAGTTCAGTTTGGTTGGACCCATCGATCGCTGGAACGTACGAAACTCTACCGGGTCCTTGAATTCGTCGGTCCCTGGTCTATGCTCGACGTGTATGTGGTCACCCTTCTGGTGGCGCTCGTTCAACTGAAGTCACTTGCCACCATTAAACCCGGTCCGGCAGCGGCGGCGTTTGGCGCCGTGGTAGTTTTGACGATGTTTGCTGCGATGGCGTTCGATCCGCGGCTGCTCTGGGAACCCAAAGAGGATCATCATGATTGACGGAATGCGCGACCCGGATCTTACCGACGTTCCGTCGGCGGTAACCGTCTCGAAGCGGCGCTCGTCGCCTCAACTCATATGGATCATTCCGATCGTAGCCGCCTTGATCGGTGGTTGGCTTGCGGTCAAAACTGTCCTTGATAAAGGCTCCACGGTGACGATTACCTTCAAAACAGCGGAAGGACTCGAGGCGGGCAAAACCAAGATCAAATATAAAAACGTCGATATCGGTGAGGTGCGGGGGATTGTATTAAGCGAGGACCATTCGCATGTCGTTGTCACGACTGAGTTCGCGAAGCAGGCTGAGCATTTTCTGGTTGACGATACCCGATTTTGGGTCGTGCGGGCTCGAATAGGCGGTGGAGAGGTATCCGGACTCGGGACTATCCTCTCCGGTGACTTCATTGGAATGGATATCGGACAATCGACGACCCCAAGACGGGAATTTACCGGTCTTGAGGTCCCACCGATCGTGACAGGAGAAGATCCGGGACGTCAGTTCGTGCTGCGTTCCGATGATCTCGGATCGGTGGATATCGGCACTTCCCTCTTTTTCCGGCGGACTCAGGCCGGTCGTGTGGTGGCTAATGAGATCGACGAGGACGGGAAGGGGGTGACGATCAAGGTCTTTGTGAATGCGCCCTATGATCGGTATGTCAACGCGAATACGCGCTTCTGGGACGCCGGAGGCATCGACTTGACCTTCGATGCGTCAGGAGTGAAAGTGGATACCCAGTCGGTCATTTCCATTCTGGCCGGAGGCGTGGCATTCGAGGCGCCGGTCGACGGAAAGCCGTTGCCTGAAGCGGATCCCGATACTGTCTTTAATCTGTTTCCTAATCGCGCCGCGGCTATGAAGCAGCCAGATCGCGAGATGCTCGCGTTTACTCTGTTTTTCCAGGATTCGCTTCGTGGATTGTCGGTTGGGGCTCCGGTCGAACTCAATGGAGTGACGATCGGTGAAGTCAAATCCATCAAGACAGAATACAGTGAACAGGTGAAGCATTTCCTCTTCCCGGTGGAGGTGGCCATCTTTCCGGGACGTCTGAGAGCCATCAGCCGACAAGCCATAGTGGATCCGACCCCTGCCGAACAGAAAGCCCGGCTCGATAAAATGGTCGAAGACGGGCTTCGCGGCCAACTTAGAACCGGAAGTCTCCTGACGGGACAGATGTATGTTGCCTTCGAATTTTTTCATCAGGCCGTTCCTGCGAAAATCGATTGGACTAAAAACCCGCCGGAATTTCCGACCGAACCAGGGACATTGAGGGAATTGCAAGCCACGTTGATGAAAATTGGCAACACGTTGGAAAAAATGCCGCTCGAGCAGATCGGAGGGGATCTTCGCGCAGCGCTTCAGTCGCTGAACCGCACGCTGGTGAGTGCGGAGCAAGCGGTCAAGCGGGTGGACAAGGAAATCACTCCGACCGCAAAGACCGTACTGGACGACTCCCGCCGCATGCTCAATACGGTGGAACGAACGCTGGCCTCTGACGCGCCACTGCAGCAGGATCTCCGGAGATCCTTGCGTGACCTCTCCAGAGCCGCACAATCCCTTCGGGAATTAACGGAATTCTTGGAGCGTCAACCTGAATCGTTAATTCGCGGGAAGAAGGAAAGTAAACGATGAGGCAGAAACTCGTTCGAATGGTGCTTGTATTGTTTGTGCTGGGTGTCCTTGCCGGCTGCGGCAGTTCCCCAAAGGAGATGTACTATACCCTCAGTGCCGGTGGAGCGATGAACGATGTAACACCTGCGAGTGGCGAGTCCACGTACACCGTTGCCGTCGGACCCATCACGTTGCCCGAGGTTGTCGACCGTCCGCAACTGGTGCTCCGTGTTGGTCCGAACGAAGTCACTTTCGAGGAGTTGCATCGATGGGCCGGATCGCTCAGGAGCGAGATTCCTCGGATCATTGCGGACAACCTTGCCGGGAACCTGAATGTGAAACAGGTGGCGGCCTATCCGCAGAACGCAGGGGAGGATGCCGAATATCGCGTCCTTGTAGACATCCAACGGTTCGATGCCACCCTGGGAGGACCGGTTGCGATCGATGCCCTCTGGAGTGTCCGGCGTTCATCCGACGGAGCAGTGCGAACAGGACAATCTCTTGCAAGGGACTCCAGCACGGGAATGAGTTACGACGCGGTGGTGGCCGCGCATAGCCGGGCGTTGGCCGCCATCAGTCGTGAAATTGCCGAAGCCATCCGTTCGGTCGGCATCCGATCTCTCCCTTAAATTTCCTATCCTCCGTGACTTTGGCCGGAACGCGTTGCTGGCTGAAGTGTCGTTCCTGCCGAATGCAAGCTTTCGCGCCAACTACCCAGTTTCCATTTGTATCGGAGTCGTCAGTAGTTTAAACAACAACAGCTTTCACTTTTGTCGTTTTTCGTTTAATGTGCGCTTCTGATCCCGGATCAGGACCTGAGGATATCTGGAAGGCAGTCGGTATGACATTTCTCATGGAGCTGAAACCAACCGCTGATTTCTAAGAGGATAGGAAGAGCGTCAAGTCATTGATATGACAGGCTTCTGAATTCAGGAGAATCTCGATTGATGAGTTCGCGGCAAAAGTGGAAGCATAAAAAAATAGGGTAAATAACCGGTAGGACAGTGAGGAATGACAGAGCCTACCTCAAACGGTCCAGTGCATCACAGTGGTCTTTCAGGATGGTGGCATCTCTATCTTCGTCACCGCTATGAGGTCCTGTTCTATTCCCTGCTTTTGACTCTGATCGGAGAGCCAATTGTGAAAGCGTTCGGATTCACCGGTGATCTCCTGCAGGTGTTGGTTGGACTGAATTTACTGGCCGCGGCCCTTCCACTCAGTAACCAAAAAGGGCGACGGGTCTTGCAGGCAATTCTGTTGGCTGCCATCATGCTCAGGATTGTGTCACTGCACGTCGGCCACGCGGGTCTGACGGCTGCAACCCTTGTCCTGTGGACAGGGATCGGGTTGTACACAGTGTTCGTCATACTCCGATTTGTCTTGCGTTCGCCGGCCATCACCCCGGAGCATCTCTATGCGGCCCTTAGCGCTTATCTAGTGGCGGGGGTGTTCCTGGGCGTCCTCTATTATGGTCTGGACCATTTGTGGCCAGGATCAGTTGCCATTAGCGGTGAGGACGCATCCTCCCCGTTTTCGTTGTCGAGGGGTATCTACTTCAGTTTCATCACGCTCGCCACTGTTGGTTACGGAGACCTGGTGCCAGGAAATGACATCGTGCGAGGACTCGCAATCGTAGAGGCTATTGCGGGGCAGTTCTACCTCGCCGTGATGATTGCCCGTTTGATGAGCCTCTATATGCGTGAGACACGGTGATCTCATCGTGAATCGATTGATGAGATAGACCGTACAGTTCAAGGAGGAGGGAGTCTCGTGGTAGACGGACATGATGGACGGGAAATAGTTGGTGGTGGTGGGGCATGTCGGCGGGTCTGCTGCTGTGGAGTGTGGCGGGCTGTGGGAGCATCGGTCCCACTACCGTCAATCGAGACCGGTTCGATTACATTACCGGGATCAGCGAATCCTGGAAACAACAGACACTCTTGAATATCGTTAAGCTGCGGTACGCGGATGTGCCCGTCTTCATGGATGTGGGCCAAGTGATCAGCGGATATGAACTCGCTTGACGCCGGAGACCGCCCAGGAAGTTGCAGAGGTCAAGCGGTTGTTGCGGCTGAATCCCGATGCGATGGACCTTCCTATCACCTACCGAGTCGATATGTTGGGCGACAAAAAAATCGCTCTCCATACTTGCTCCGGATATCAAGTTTTAATCGAACTCACCAGCACTGTTGCCGGAGATCGTAGCCATTCAGAGTGGGCCTGAACGACCAAGCGACTCGTTTGTGCCAGCCAGGTATCGGGGTCACTGGTATTGGATTGACGACCGGGATTTCCTCACGAAGCGGGTCTTCATGACGGTGCTCTTCACGCTGAGCGAAACGGGTCAGAAGATTCAGCCGCCAATTCTCACGATTCGAGGAAAACCTTGAATGATTCAGAAGAGAGACAACTGCGTCTATTACCAAGTGAACCGCAGAAATCCACCATTGTAATCAGGAGCATTGATTGAGGGTGGGAGAAGCAGAGGTTGTTCATGTTTGTGGTCGAGTCCCTTTGGCAAATTTTCTAGCGGGACGACCGATTGAAGAGCCTGGAGGCTATGCATTTCGAATCCGAATTCTATGCCGGGTAATTTTCCTGGAGATTTTAGATGAAGGAGAGAATTATGCTCCTGCTTTTGAAATAGGCGTTGATGAGTATTTGGTTTTAAAGAGGGTTCTCCCAGAACCTGATTCTCAAATATTTGGAATTTCCATGGTTCGAGATGACTTTCCGTGGTCAAGTTGTCCTTTGGCGCATGGTCATCAGCGGTCAACACTTCATGTGCTTTGAGGGCTGCCTCACCCTTCAGAGTCCCTATGGGACACAGAATAAGCAAGCTTATAGATGTCAAAATGACTAGTGAAGTGCTGGACCTTTTGCCTGCCAACATAATATAAATCCCGCGTTGAGATACATTTGTTTCTTCATTTTACCACAAGGCATGTGTGGGATCTAAGATCTTAAAACCGTCCCATTATTATTAAAAAATCCCTTGCGTTTCAAGGGTTTTTTCAAAAACTGGTTTCTTATTTTAATATTTTTCTTTCATCATTTCTATTGTTTTGCTTAATTCTTGAGCAGTCGGAGTAGTCTGTTCGATAAATTGTATTTCCGAGGCAGAAATGAAATGAGTTGTGTTTTCCACCAAGAGGGTATTAGAAATAACGCTTTCTTGACGGTTTTTGTGATCGCAAGGTAATCTCAGAGTCCATTCCTCAAATTTTCATTGTCACGTGATTAACCCGCCACAGGCACCTATGAATAATATTGAAAAATCTAAGCATATGCAATTCGCAGAATCTCAAAATGATCTTGAAGTTTCAGGAGAGGAAGTAGAGAAAGTTACTCCCGATGAATATCTAGAGCCTTTACTTCAGCAAGCCAAAAAGGCTGTCCGCCCGTTGAGCGGATTGATTGCCATGAAGAAAAATGCAGCATTGATTGCGATGGCTGAAGGATTGGAAAATGGGGAATCAGCCATCATTGAGGCCAATGAAGAAGATCTTTCAGCGTTCCAGGAAAATGACTCGCCGGCGGCTCTAGCCGACCGACTTCGCCTAACGCCAGGCAGAATTGCCGATATGGCAACACACCTCCGAGAGATTGCACAATTACGTGATCCTGTCGGGGAGTCAATGGGTTTCTGGCAACGCCCTAACGGCATGAGAGTTGGTCGAGTGCGCGTTCCGATCGGGGTTATCGGGATCATTTATGAATCTCGCCCCGATGTAACTGTGGATGCTGCTGCCCTCTGTCTCAAATCCGGAAATGTCTGCGTGCTCAGGGGAGGGTCTGAAGCACACCATTCCAATTTGGTTCTTGCCAAGATTCTGGGAGAAGCGGCTCATAAGGCGGGGATTCCGGAAGGAGCTATTACCTTTATCGATAAGACCGATCGCGAGATAGTCCTTGCCTTGCTAAAAAGCGACCGGTACGTCGATCTGATCATCCCTCGTGGCGGAGATGCCCTTATGCAAACGGTGACCCAACATGCCACCATCCCGGTGATCAAACATGATAAAGGAGTATGTCATATTTATGTGGATTCGGATGTGGATTTGGCCATGGCCCAACGAATCAGTTTTAACGCTAAGGTTCAACGATCCTCTACTTGTAATGCCATGGAAACGCTATTGGTCCATGAGAAAGTCGCTAAAAAATTATTGCCACCCCTGGCGAAACAGTATGCCGAGGCCGGCGTCGAAATGCGTGGATGTCTCAAGACCTGTCAAATTCTTCCTGAGGCAAAATCCGCACAGGCTGACGATTTCGGAAAAGAATTTTTATCATTAATTGTGGCTATCAAAGTGGTGAAGGATATGGAGGAAGGCATGGACCATATATATCAATATGGTTCCCGCCACACCGAATCCATTATCACGAATGATTATGATCGAGCTCTGCGGTTTTTGCGGGAGGTGGATTCCAGCGCGGTGATGGTGAATGCCTCTACCCGTCTGAACGATGGCTATGAGTTTGGATTGGGAGCAGAAATCGGGATTAGCACGACCCGTATTCATGCGCGGGGTCCAATGGGCTTAGAAGATTTAACTTGTTCAAAGTTTGTTGTATACGGCTCCGGCCAAATCCGGGAGTAGGGTCTCAATCGGTTTGATACCGTCTTACAATCAGTTTCCTCCGGCAAAGTTCTCTCCACGGTTCGTTCCCCCTGCTACCTTCGGGCCTTCTGGGCCACTCAATCCCTCATCATGAACATTCAAAACGCCTTGCAGCATCCTCACGGTCTTTGTTTTCCAGCCAATCACCTCTATAAAGACGGGTGGGAATCGGCGGGTGGGCGGGTCATTGAACAGCCTACCGGCCATTTCGTGTTGTATGGGCGGCACGGCCGTCGTGTGCTTATGGCCGACCCGGATGGCAATCCCTTGCATGAATGTCTATGGGAGGAACGGGAGTCCGCTCTCCCCGGCCTTCTCTCGGCGCGGATTCGGTTGGATTGGGACCAATGGGTGGGAATAATCCCGGAGGGCTTAGTAAATACCATTACGTTAGATCTTACTCGTCGCCCTGGTTGGGAGAAGATCACGAGGGATGATTTACGAAACACGGCTGCCCGGTCCATGAACACCGATGGGGAGACGATGCGGTTTTTTTACCGTGACGAAGATCTTCAGATTCATGAAAATGGAATGGCGACCATACGGCAAGTGAAAGATGCTTTTTATGTGTTGGAGGGTGGATCGTTTGAGCATTTAAAATTTATGTCCTGCATGAGTCGGATGCACTGGGCATGCATCGATTATCTTCCGGTGGTTGAATTATTTTTGTCGCTCCTTCCGGGGACAGGAAGTGCGACCTTTGAGTTGATTCGTGGTCTGTATGATGACCAAAATCCACAATCTCCGCTTCCCTTGCGATATCGAGGGATTCCCGTCTACCCCTCAGAAGGAGCATTCCGGTTATTTAGCGCCTTTTTTACTCCAACAATTCATACTGCCGAATCTCCTCATAAGGTGTTTTTAACTGCCGACCGTTCCCATGAAGTTCTTTGGAATCCATCACCGCGCTATCCTGTCCGATATATAGATGAAGGCCAGCGCCTGGGTGTGACCGTTCAAAATCACGTCCTTCGCAAAGTTACCTGTTGGGACGACCCTGCCGGCTTGCCTTATGTCGCTCTCTCGGAATCCGGACGATCCATATCAGATGACCGTGCGGCTCTCGTTAACCATCAAGACTTGGTTCTTCATGATGGCGACCGGGTGAGCCGGTATATAATTAACCCATCATGGCAACTGTCTACTTCAGTTCATCCGCCACAATGGCAACCCACTCTCTCCTCCTGGCGGGATTGTTTTCCTCATGAACCTCCTATGGTGGCGCCCGCTCAAGCCTTTTCCACTGTTCTTCTCTATCCGAAAACTCAAGAGGAAATAGGTGAAAAAGAAAGCCAACCGTTTGTATTTGATTTCTTAGATGATTTTATTGAAGAAAATCCAGATATCTTAAAGAGAAGAAGAGAGGCCGATCGAATTTTGCTCTCACATTGCGAAGCCGCATTGGGTTCGTGTCTAAAATGGGATCGGCCTCAACATTATACCCTGTGGTATACCTGGCCGGAATTTTCCCAAAAGTATGCGCAACAGATTTGGAATACACTCAACAGAGCGAATCGATTAAGCTGGTTTCGGAACATTCAATTTTTACAAGATCATGAGAGGCTGTTGGGTACATCATCATCCGGATTTGATTTCATGTATCTCTGGATTCCATTTATCGATTACTCTAATCCTCCTTGCTCTGAACGATGGATAGAATTTTTAGCCACCCATCTCACCCCAGGTGGCATCGGTTGCGTTGCTGGGCCGGTAATCCTTGGAGAATTATTGGAACATCGTGGGTTACACGTGATTCATTCGGAGCAGGGGGAATCTTTACCTACCTTTCGCCTTCACCAAACTATTCTTCCATATGGCTGGCTCAAGCCTGAGCTGATGGTCTGGATCGTTCAAAAATCCTAGTCGATGAGATACGATTTCCCAACACTCACCGGGTGTTGTTGGTTTTTTCGGACGATAACACTATCGATTTTCCGATCTTGACAGCGGAGCGATTCGTGAATAATATGGGGAAACCTTTAAGACCCATCCTGTGAGGTGGGTAAGGAGATCCCACTATGACTGGCCGCCGATTTGGCCGCACTTTTTTTTGCCCTTCTCATGTTGTTCTGAGAAGGGTTTTTTTTGTCTTCATGAAACATAATGCAGATGTAATGACATGACCATTTCTCCACGACCCCAAGAACGACTCTTAATGGATGCCCAGGAAATGGCAAGGGCGTTAACACGGATTAGTCATGAGATCCTCGAACGGAATAAAGGTGTAGAGGGATTAGCTTTGGTGGGAATTCGCACAGGAGGAGTGTTCCTCGCCCAGAGACTTGTCGCCCGCATCAATCAGATAGAAAAACGTGATGTTCCTCTTGGGGAGTTGGATGTCACCTTGTACCGGGACGATCTCTCGATTCGAAAAGATCAGCCGGAAATACGAAAAACAACTATTCCATTTCATATTTCTGATTTGAAAATTGTTTTGGTCGATGATGTGCTATTTACCGGACGAACCATTCGAGCGGCGCTGGACGGGTTAATGGATTTGGGTCGTCCAGCGGAGATCCAGTTGGCAGTTCTCGTTGATCGTGGGCATCGACAACTTCCCATTCGCGCGAATTATGTGGGGAAAAGTATCCCGACCGCACGGGAGGAAAATGTTCAGGTCTTTTTTAATGAATTAGGGCAGGACGATCGGGTTTCCATTTTATCACCATAATTGTATATGGGTCTGCAACGCAAAGATTTATTGACCATTGCCGCCTTATCGGCGGAAGAGATACAACTTATCCTGACGACGGCCGAATCCCTGAAAGAGGTTGGGGGGCGGGACATTAAGAAAGTCCCTGCCTTGCGAGGGAAAACGGTGGTGAACTTATTTTTTGAACCCAGCACCCGCACGCGGACGTCTTTTGAATTGGCGGCCAAACGACTGAGTGCCGATGTGATTAATTTTTCTCCTTCCACCAGTAGTATCGTGAAAGGGGAAACGCTCATTGATACCGCCAGGAATATTGAGTCAATGCAGGCGGATATTATTGTCCTGCGGCATTCCTCTCCCGGTGCCGCGGAAAACCTCGCCCGATCAGTCAGATCGTCGGTGATCAATGCCGGAGATGGCTGGCATGAACATCCCACACAGGCCCTTTTGGATGTGTTTACCATCAAAGAGAAAAAAGGACGCATTGAAGGATTGACCGTGGTCATTGTAGGAGATGTTGCACATAGCCGGGTCGCCCGCTCGAATATTCTTGCTTTGACGAAATTAGGGGCAGAAGTGAGGGTTGTCGCCCCACCAACCATGCTGCCCCTCTTTATCGAACAGTTTGGCGTGACGGTTTTTTATCGGCTCGATGAAGCATTAATCGGCGCGGATGTAATTATTATGTTGCGATTACAACGAGAACGGCTGGGTCAAGCATTACTTCCCAGCATTCGGGAATATGCTAACTTGTTTTGTTTAACTCCCGACCGCCTCAAGCTCGCCAAACCGGAAGCCATTGTCATGCATCCTGGTCCTTTAAATCGCGGAGTGGAAATTTCTCCGTCTGTTGCGGATAGTCCGGCGGCCGTGATCCTGGATCAAGTGACGAATGGCGTTTCAGTGCGGATGGCCCTTATGTATTTATTGTCGGGATCGGGCGAACGTTCAACCCTTAACGAATGATCGGACGAAATGATCAAAGAGACATCACAGACGCTAGCATCTTCTTCTATGATACTGATTCAAGGTGGAATTGTGATTGATCCGGGTTCCGTGAATGGACGAGCCGATGTGCTTATTCATCATGGGAAAATAGTGGAAATTGGTTTTCCGCTTTCGACCCCTATCAGGCAGGATTCCTCCGTGACCATTCTTGATGCTCATGGTTGGATTGTGGCGCCCGGCCTTGTTGATCTCCATTGCCACTTGCGGGAGCCTGGCTTTGAATATAAAGAAACTATCGCCACCGGCGCAGCCTCCGCAGTGGCCGGCGGGTTTACGTCCGTCTGTTGTATGCCGAATACACAGCCGGTGAATGACAATGAATCCATCACCAAATTTATGTTGGCTCAAGGGCAAAAAGCCGGGATGGCGCGAATTTTTCCTATTGGGGCCATCACCAGAAAATCCGAGGGTGAAGAACTCGCAGATATTGGTGAGCTTGTGGAGGCCGGATGTGTGGCGATTTCTGATGACGGCCGGCCGGTAATGAATAGTTTGGTTATGCGACGGGCCTTGGAATATGCCAAAGCTTTCGGGATTCCTGTCGTAGACCATTGCGAAGATCTGCACTTAACCGATGGTGGATGTATGAACGAGGGCATTGTATCAACTGAACTAGGCATGCCGGGTATTCCCGATGCCTCAGAAGAAGTGATGGTGGCCCGGAACCTGGCCCTGGCAGATCTGACTGGTGTTCATGTGCATCTGGCCCATTTGAGCACCGCACGTTCCGTTGAACTTGTCAGGCATGCCAAAGGCCAGGGATTGCCGGTGAGTGCCGAAGTCTGTCCCCATCACTTTTCTATTACGGAAGAAGCGGTCCGTTGTTATAATTCCAATGCTAAAATGAATCCGCCACTGCGGACGGATCAAGATGTTCAAGCACTTAAAATCGGGTTGGTGGATGGGACGATAGATGTCATTGCCACCGATCATGCGCCTCATGCTCTTCAAGAAAAACAATTGGAATTCGACACGGCACCTTTTGGTATTGTGGGGTTTGAGACGGCTCTCCCTTTGACCTTACGATTGGTGCATGAGGGGGTCTTATCCCTAGAGCAGGCGATTGATAAGTTGACCCGAGCTCCTGCTCAGCTCTTTCATCTGCCCGTAGGAAGTCTTCAACCCGGCTGTTTCGCCGATGTCGTGGTCTTTGACCCCAATGAAGAATGGGTCGTGGATCCAACTCAGTTTCACTCAAAAAGTCAGAACACGCCGTTTGGAGGTTGGACCGTCAAGGGGAAGGTGAAGATGACGATGGTTGGGGGCCGGGTGGTTTATGATGCCCGGTAATTCATGAAAACCAAGCAGGTGAATTGGGGGCTGGTAGGCTTTCTGTTCGAACAGTGCGCCTTAACCCTCTGGGTGGGAGGATTGGTCGTCATTATTGCAGTGGTGATTCCTGCTGTGTTTAATTCCTTTGGGATGGAACCGGCTGGACGCTTTCTGCGTCGGGTCTTTGATGGATATGGTCTGATGAATGTCGGGATTTTGGTATTGTTGGGGGCATTCGTCATGGTGAGATATCGAATTTTTGGCAGCAATCCCTCCCAGATGTTTTCCGTCTCCTCTTCAGAATGGTGGCTTCTGGCCGGGATGGCCCTGGTGACGTTCAGTATACTTGGAGTTTTCGGCCCCCAAGCGGTCTCCTTACAGGAACAGGCTTTTGAGGCTATCTCCAAAGATGCAAAAGATAACGCGTATGCCAAATTTTTTCGTCTGCATATGGTCGTGCGGGCCTTACATTTGGTGAATCTTGGTCTGGCGACTTCACTGTTTATCATCAAGTTACGGAAGGCCCTCTTTCACCAATCTATGCCTACTGGTAACCTCTGATGATGACCGGGGATGTAGGAATGAGATGATGAGAAAGGAAAGACCATGAAGCCGGCGGTTTTGGCGTTAGCCGATGGGACGGTTTTCCCGGGATGTGCACTCGGGTTCGCGGGCGAAACGGTCGGGGAGGTGGTGTTTAATACGGCCATGACCGGGTATCAGGAAATCCTGACCGATCCTTCCTATAAAGGGCAGATAGTGTTGATGACCTCCACCCAAATAGGGAATTACGGAGTGACGCCGCAAGACAATGAATCGCGTCGAGTCTGGGCCGAAGGGTTCATTGTTCGTGAAGCGTCGAAACACCGGAGCAATTGGCGGAGCACTCAAACCTTCGAAGCGTACTTAATTGAACATCAGATCGTGGCTATCCAGGGAGTGGATACGCGAGCGCTGACCTGTCATGTCCGGGATTACGGCTCACAAATGGGCGTCATTTCTCATGTGGATCTCGATTTTCATTCTTTGCGTGAAAAAGCCAAATCTATTCCCTCCATTATCGGGCGGGATCTGGTCCGTGAAGTCACCTGTTCCAGCCCCTATGAATGGAAGGAGGGAACCATAACCCTGGACGCCACAGGCCTTGAATCGTCGATTTCATCCCGGAAAATCGTTCTGCCTTCCTTGAGCGTGGTGGTAATGGATTTCGGTGTGAAACAGAATATCTTACGAAGTTTGGTCGATCTTGGGTGTCAGGTGTGTGTGGTGCCCGCTTCCACGACGGCTGACGATATACGTCGACTTAATCCCGATGGGATCGTATTGTCCAATGGTCCAGGAGACCCGGAAGGGGTGCCCTATGCCATAGAGACTGTTAAACAGTTATTGGGATGGAAACCTCTGCTCGGGATTTGTTTGGGACACCAAATCCTGGGATTATCTTTAGGATTGCACACGCATAAATTAAACTTCGGGCATCATGGGGCTAATCATCCGGTCATGGATCTTCGCACGAGAAAGATCGAAATCACTTCGCAGAATCATAATTTTGCTGTTGTCCTTCCTCACAAAGAAGAGACAGGCGGAGGCCTTAGGTCTCAACGGTTTGACTCTTGTGTTGGCCGGATGGAAATCACGCACCAAAGTGTGAATGATGGATGTTGTGAAGGGATGGTGGGTTTGGATAGTCCCATTCTTTCGATTCAGTATCATCCCGAAGCTTCACCCGGACCCCATGACTCCTCGTATGTGTTTGCGCAATTTATCGAACTCATGAAAGGTCATAAGGATGTATAAGAAATACGGTGTCGTGGGAATTTTTCTCTTACTGGTAAGCGGATGTATTCATGTTGATGTGTTTTCCGGAGGGGGAAAATTAAAAGAAACGATCTTATCCGGTGAAGGAAAAGATAAGGTGTTGTTGATCGACATTTCGGGCACACTGACGACCAGCAAGTCATCAGGGTTTTTTGATGAACCCAGTCTTCCCGCACAGATTAAAGAGGAATTGACCAAAGCCGAAAATGATGATCACGTCAAAGCCGTGGTGCTTCGAATTAATACGCCAGGGGGTACCGTCACCGCGTCAGATCTCGTCTATCATGAACTGAAGACCTTCAAGAAGAAACGAGAGGTTCCCGTTATTGCGGCCATCATGGATTTGGGTACATCCGGTGGGTATTACGTGGCAATGGCTGCCGACCATATCCTTGTGCATCCATCCACCATTACCGGAAGCATCGGTGTCATTATGGTTACCATGAATGCCGAGGGACTCTTAGAAAAGGTAGGCGTGCAACCTGCTGCGATCGTTTCGGGTCCTAAAAAATCCATGGGGTCTCCGTTCCGGCCCATGAATGACGAAGAGCGGAACATTTTCCAAGGGGTAATCGATAACTTGTATGAGCGGTTCCTTGCGGTTGTTGAAGAAGGACGTCCAGGTTTGAGCAAAGAAAGAATTCGAACCTTAGCCGATGGGCGGATTTATTCTGCCGATATCGCCAAAGACCAAGGTCTTGTGGATGCCATCGGATACCTGGAAGAGGCGATTGATCTGGCCAAAAAAGAAGCCAAGTTGGATGAGGCCCAAGTCATCACCTACACCAGGGGAGCGGGTTCCCATCACAATATCTACTCACAGTATGATCCTCCTCAGGTTGGACCACTCGGATTTCCCAAGGTCGACGCGAATTCTCTCTTTAGTGTGTTGAGCGGCGGGACACCGCAAATGCTATACATGTGGATGCCCTAATCGTGAGGACGGAGTGGCGTAACCATGCAGCGGGCAAGGATACAACCACAAGTAAATGAAGGACACTTTCCATGGCTTTGGACTGGCATCCTGGCTGTGCTCGTCCTGCTATTGGGATCGGCCTGCCAGAAGGCTCCGGGGACGGCCAGAGATCAATTGATTTATATTTCCGAGGAAAAGGAAATTGCGCTGGGTCTTTCGGCATTTCGGGAAGTCCTCAAATCGGCACGGTTGAGCAAGGACCCTGAAATTACCTTAATGGTCAATCGTGTGGGGCAACGCATAGCAAAGGGAGCGAATAAACCCGAATATGTTTGGGAATTTGCGGTAATACAGGATGATGATCAAGTGAATGCGTTTGCGTTACCGGGGGGGAAGGTTGCGGTCTTTACCGGTATTTTAAAATATACGAAAACGGAAGCCGGGCTTGCGACGGTGATGTCCCATGAAGTCGCTCATGCGTTACAACGACATGGGGCGGAACGTTATAGTCGGGGGATTTTGGAACAAATTGGTCAACTTGGGGCTTTGGCCGGTGCCGCAGCCGGCGGCATCGACCCTGGGCTCGCAGTGGGCGCCATGAGTGCCTATGGGGTGGGAGTGGCCCTTCCCAATTCCCGTGAGCAGGAAACGGAAGCCGATTATATCGGCCTGCAATTGATGGCTAAGGCGGGATATGACCCGCGAGAAGCGGTGCCTTTCTGGGAACGAATGAGTGGTTGCCCTAGAAAAATGATCGGAAAATTTTGTTTTCGCAGTCAAAATGCGATTCCAGAATTTTTGTCAACCCACCCTTCGGATGTCACCCGCATTAATCAAATAGAGGCCTGGATTCCCCAGGCCATGAAATTTTATCATCCTGAGTCATCAATGCCTGCTTCTCCTCAATCTCCTCCTTACGATCCGACTCCCGGATCTGTACCGAAAACCTGAGAACATAATATGCCGCGGCGAAAGGACATTCATCGAATTTTGTTAATCGGGTCAGGACCGATTGTTATCGGTCAAGGCTGTGAGTTTGACTATTCAGGAACACAGGCCTGCAAAGCCCTGAAAGAGGAAGGCTATGAAGTTGTCCTTGTGAATAGTAATCCGGCCACCATTATGACAGATCCGGATCTGGCAGACCGAACCTATGTGGAGCCGATTACCGTGGAAGTCGTGGAAGCGATCCTGGAGCGTGAACACCCTGACGCCTTGCTTCCCACGATGGGAGGGCAAACGGCGCTGAATATCACGGTAGAATTGGTCAAACGAGGCATCCTGGAAAAGCATGGGGTTCAATTGATCGGGGCCTCCTATGAATCGATTCAAAAGGCGGAAGATCGCGAATTATTCAAACAGGCCATGAATAGAATCGGATTGAAAGTTGCCGCAAGCGGGTCATTTCGTTCCCGGGAAGAAGCGTTGCATCTTCTTGAAGATATCGGGTTTCCTGCCATTGTCCGCCCTTCCTTCACGTTGGGAGGGGCTGGAGGCAATATTGCCTATAATCGTGAAGAATTTGATACATATATTGATTGGGCGCTGGTGAGCAGTCCTGTTGGTCAAGCCTTGCTCGAACAATCTCTCCTGGGGTGGAAGGAATATGAGTTAGAAGTGATGCGGGACTCCAAAGACAATGTGGTCATCGTCTGCCCTATTGAGAATTTTGATCCGATGGGTGTGCATACGGGAGACAGTATTACCGTGGCGCCGGCCATGACCTTGTCTGATAAAGAGTATCAACACATGCGAGATGCGGCGATTCGCATCATTCGGGAAATCGGGGTGGAAACCGGAGGGTCCAATATTCAATTCTCGGTGAATCCGGATCATGGAGAATTGATGGTCATCGAGATGAATCCTCGTGTGTCCCGGAGTTCCGCTCTGGCTTCAAAGGCTACGGGGTTTCCCATTGCCAAGATCGCCGCGAAGCTGGCCATCGGGTATACCCTCGACGAAATTCCCAATGATATCACTCAAGTCACCAAAGCATGCTTTGAGCCGACAATTGATTATGTGGTCGTCAAGATTCCACGGTTTACATTTGAGAAATTTGAGGGGGTTGATCGAACCTTAACCACCCACATGAAGTCAGTGGGAGAAGCCATGGCGCTCGGAGCCACCTTTAAAGAAGCCTTGCAGAAGGCCATTCGCTCACTTGAAACAGATCGGTGTGGGTTGGTGTCCTTACACGGATTGGATGGAAAACATGACATCCTCGAAGGCGGTCACCCGCTGTATGAGCGTCTCCAATCTGCGGTTCGAACCCCCACGGCAGATCGCCTGTGGTTTTTGGCCGACGCCTTCAGAATCGGGATGTCCGTGGATGAACTGTTTCAACTGACTCGTGTGGATCCCTGGTTTCTACACGAAATTAAAGAAATTGTTGAATTTGAAGCGGAATGGGTTCTCAAAGGCAAGGAATGCCTTGGCACTGATCTTTCAAGCGATTCCTTCAGTGCATGCCCTGACTCATTGAGGCCTCTTCTTCAACAGGCAAAAGGACTGGGGTTTTCCGATCAACGGCTTGGTCAATTACTTGGCCGAGAAGAAGATCGTATTCGGCAGTGGCGCAACGCTGAAAACTCTGTCTATGGCACCGTCTTTAAACGAGTGGACACCTGTGGCGCAGAGTTTAAGGCGCATACTCCCTATCTCTATTCGACGTATGGGTTGATTTGTGAATCCCGTCCCACTCAACAAAGAAAGATGATGATTCTAGGCGGGGGGCCCAATCGCATCGGTCAAGGCATTGAGTTTGATTACTGTTGTGTTCATGCCGCGATGGCTTTAAAAGAAGAAGGCATTGAAACGATAATGGTCAACTGCAATCCGGAAACCGTCAGTACCGATTATGATATTTCCGATCGATTGTATTTTGAACCATTGACGAAAGAAGACGTGTTGCGAATTATTCTGACCGAACGACCGGAAGGCGTCGTCGTGCAGTTCGGTGGGCAAACTCCGCTCAAATTGGCAGTGCCCTTGGAGCAAGAAGGGGTCAGGATTTTGGGAACACAACCGGATGCCATCGACCGTGCAGAGGATCGAAAACGATTTAGTGATATGTTAACGGGATTGAAGTTGCTTCAGCCGCAAAACGGGACCGCCCGCTCTTCACATGAAGCCCATATTATCGCCATCAATATTGGATATCCGGTGATGGTTCGTCCTTCGTATGTGTTGGGGGGTCGCGCCATGCAAATCATTTATGAAGCCAAAACCTTGGATGAATACTTACAGAAAAACGGAATAAATTTAGCCAAACACCCTTTGTTAATCGATGATTACCTGGAAGACGCGATAGAAGTCGATGTTGATGCCATTGCCGATGGAACAGATGTGGTGGTTGCCGGAATTATGGAGCATGTCGAAATGGCAGGTATCCATTCCGGTGATTCGGCCTGTTCATTGCCGGCGCATTCCCTAACGGAAGAGATTGTTGAAGCGATTCATCACCAAACCATTCTTCTGGCAAAGGAACTCAAAGTGGTGGGCCTCATGAATATTCAATATGCCGTTAAGGATGAGTCGGTGTATATTTTAGAGGTGAATCCTCGCGCGTCCCGTACGGTCCCATTTGTCAGTAAAGCCACTGGTGTCCCTTTGGCTAAATTAGCCATGAAGGTCATGACCGGGCGAACCTTGAAAGATTTAGGATTTATCCGGAGACCTCAGTTTTCCCACATGGCCATTAAAGAGGCTGTCTTTCCATTCACGAAATTGGGTGTCTCGGATGTGTTGTTGGGCCCAGAAATGCGTTCGACGGGTGAAGTCATGGGGATTGATAAAAGTTTCGGGTGGGCATTTGCGAAATCTCAAGCGGCGTCGGGGATGCCTCTGCCCTTGAGGGGAACAGCCCTCTTAAGTGTTAAGGATGGGGATAAGCCTGCGACTCTCGAAATTGCGCAACGCCTCTCTCAGCTAGGGTTTTCTATCAATGCCACAAAAGGGACGGCTTCTTTTTTACGGAATCATGGAATCAATGTGTTCACCGTGAATAAAATTAACGAGAGTCGCCCCCATATTGCGGACCTTCTCAAGAATAAAGAACTGTCTTTAGTTGTGAATACGGTAGGGGGGACATCTTCCCAAGAAGATTCCGCACCTATTCGGAAAGCCGCCGTGTTCGGTGGGATTCCTTACTTTACGACCATTCAGGCCGCTCAGGCGGCTGTATCAGGAATAGAGGCCATGAAGAAAACGTCAATGGAAGTTCGGAGTTTACAGGAATATCATGCTGCGATGTCAGCAGGCGATACATAAGCGGGAATGATGGGGAAACGAATACGTGACCATCTAAGTTGTACGATCAATTGAGGGAGTGTGGCGTCATGAAAATTCCTATGACGAAAAAAGGGTATGAGGCGTTGCAGGCAGAATTGACCCGCCTGCGACGCGAAGAACGCCCCAAAGTGATCCAAGCCATTACTGAGGCCCGTGAACATGGGGATCTCAAGGAAAATGCGGAATATAAAGCCGCCAAAGAACATCAGCAATTTATTGATACACGAATGGCGGAGCTTGAACATAAACTCGGCAATGCTCAAGTGGTTGAAATATCCAGTGGACACAGTGACACGGTTGTGTTCGGGGCCACCGTGTTGCTTTTGGGTTTAGAGTCACAAGAAGAAAAACGATATACCTTGGTGGGTCAGGAGGAAGCCGATATCAAAAATGGGTCTATCTCCGTCCAATCGCCGATTGGTCGCGCACTGATCGGACATCGGGTAGGGGACATAGTGGAAGTGCATCGACCTGCCGGGATTATTGAATATCAAGTTCAGTCCATTTGTTTTGAGGAATTGTAATCATGCCTTCCGCTATTTCCTTAGTCACGCTGTTAACGGATTTTGGCGATGTCGATTATTTTGTCCCGAGCATGAAGGGTGTGATGCTTGGTATCAATGCTCAATTGCGAATGGTCGATCTCACGCATCACATTCCTGCCGGCGGGGTTGAGCAGGCAGCATTTTTCCTGAAATCCTGTTATCAGTATTTCCCGGATGGAACCGTGCATGTGGTGGTGGTCGATCCGGGTGTAGGAAGTTCCCGGAGGGCTTTATTGGCCTCAACCTCTAGGCATTTTTTCCTGGCACCCGATAATGGTGTCTTGAGCTACGTGCTTCAAGAGGAAACGTCGGTAGAAGTTCGGTCGATTGAAAACAAACAATATCGATTGGATTCTGCCGGAGCGACGTTTGATGGGCGTGATCTTTTTGCTCCCTCTGCGGCGTGGCTGACGAAGGGGCAGGTTCCTGGATCCTATGGGCGGTTAATCCGGGATCATGTCACTCTCCCTCACGATCCTCCGCATATGCAACAACAGTCCCTTCATGGGCGAATTGTCTATATCGATCATTTTGGCAATGCCATGACGAATATCACCATGGCAGAAGTGGAGACGTTCCGGTCAGTAACCAAGAAGGAATACTCTGGTATCAAAGTTGGTGGGATCGTCATTAAAGGAATTAAAACCCATTATGGAGAAGGTGCCATGGGGCTCCCGGAAGCGCTATTTAATAGTAACGGGCATTTAGAGATTTTCATGAAGCAAGGGCGGGCCGTGGACCGGTGTGCTTTGCACATTGGCCAAACGGTAGAACTGATCTAAATTCTGGCCTGGCGAGGCTTTGGGGGAAGAGTTCTTTTGGAGGAAGATTCGTGTGTGGCACGAACCACTGAAATGGCGAGCTTCAAGATCGCGACCATTTGTTCTAATTCTTTCACGGAAGCGGAAAGGGGTGGCATGAGAATCAGAATCGTGCCGATGGGACGGACCAACAGTCCCAATGTTCTGGCAGTCATGGCAATTTTCTGCCCAATGTGATCGCAAGAAGGGAAGGATGACTTTTTGTTTTTATCTTGAACAAGCTCAATGCCAACCATATAGCCACATTGCCGGATGTCACCAACCCACGGACTATCGGCAAGTGACTTGAGAATCGAATAAAATCGAGGAATCCGTCGCTGAAGTTTGGCTAAGGTTCGCTCCGTTTTAAAAATGGCGAGATTTGCCAAGGCAGCTGCACATCCCAGGGGATTTCCAGCATAACTATGACCATGAAAAAATGTTTTTTCTTCATCTATTTCACCCAAAAACGCCTCATAAATGGCGGTCGTTGTCAATGTGGCGGCCAATGGGAGATAGCCTCCGGTTAGCCCTTTGGCAATGGCCATGATATCCGGTGAGATTCCTTCATGTTCACAGGCAAACATCCGACCCGTGCGTCCAAATCCCGTGGCAACTTCATCTGCAATGAACAAAACATGGTACCGAGTGCATAACTCCCTGACCCGTTTCAGGTATCCTGGTGGGGAGGGAATGATGCCGGCAACCGCCTGCACCATGGGCTCAAGAATCAGGCCTGCAATCTCTTGATGCTTTGCTTGAAGAAGTCTTTCAAGTGGGTCTAGACAGGCGAAACGGCATTCGGGGAAATGCAATCGAAGGGGACATCGATAGCAGTAAGGAGGTTCAATGTCATGGCTTGGAAATAAGAGAGAGGAAAAAGGTCTTCGGAACGGTTCGACTCCGCTGAGGCTCACCCCCCCTACGGTATCCCCATGATAGGCCATGCCCAGGTGGATAAATTGAGTTTTTCCTGGTTGAGGAGTAGGGCATTGCTGCCAATACTGGATGGCCATCTTTGCGGCAACCTCGACGGCTGTTGAGCCGTTGTCTGAATAAAAGACTTTCCGTAAGCCTTTTGGAGCAAGACGAATGAGAGCTTTGGCCAATTGAATGGCTGGAGGATTGGAAAGCCCCAACAAGGTGGAATGAGCCACCTGAGTGAGTTGTTGGCGAATGGCTTGATCAAGCCGAGGATGCTGATGCCCATGGACGTTTACCCAGATAGATGCAGTGGCATCAAGATAGGCATTGCCTTCCATATCATAGACATAAGAACCTTTTCCGCGTCTGATAATGAGCGGAGGGTGGCGTTCCCATTCCTGCATTTGGGTAAAGGGGTGCCACACGTATTGGCAATCGTCTTTTTGTAATTGTGTGCGGGTCGTTTGGACAGACATGGCATTTTCCAAGAGTATAACCTAGCGGAATCCATCGATTTTTGACAACCTTTTAAAGGCTCACTACAATCACGGACACTTCGAATGAGTAAAGCCTTCCCTCAAATCCACATACGCAATTTCTCAATTATTGCTCATATCGATCACGGAAAATCCACCCTTGCTGACCGGTTTCTGGAAATAACCGGCGCCGTTTCTCAACGGGAGGCGCGAGCGCAATATTTGGATGCCATGGATCTGGAACGTGAGCGTGGCATTACAATTAAAGCCCATGCGGTCACCACGCGATTTCTTAGTTCAGATGGCCAGGAATATCAGTTTAATCTTATTGATACTCCAGGGCATGTGGATTTCGCCTACGAGGTGTCTCGAAGCTTGGCTGCCTGTGAAGGAGCGCTTTTGTTGATCGATGCCACGCAAGGGGTTGAGGCTCAAACCATTGCCAATGCCTATTTAGCGATTTCAAATAATTTGGTCATTATTCCCGTCATCAATAAGATTGATTTGGCTAGTGCCGATGTGGAAGGCGTCAAGGTTCAAATTAGAGACGTGTTGGGGTTGTCGAGTGAGGAGGTCTTTTTGGTCAGTGCCAAAGATGGTCGAGGGGTGAGGGAGATACTTGAAGGGGTCGTCCGGATTATTCCACCTCCTACCGGATTCATTGACCAAGCATTAAAGGCCCTCATATTTGATTCCTGGTTTGATAATTACCAGGGAGCCGTGGTGTTGGTTCGAATCATGGATGGTGAAATCATCCCAAATATGATGATCCGGCTTATGTCTTCCGGGCGGGAATTTGAAGTGCTGGAAGTGGGGGTGTTTTCACCGAAACGTACCAAGGTCAACCGACTGGGTCCCGGCGAAGTGGGGTATATTTGCGCGGGGATGAAAGAGCTTTCTGATACAAAAATCGGGGATACCATCACGGACGCCCGGCGACCCACAGAAAACGCCTTGCCAGGGTACCGGGATGTGAAGCCGGTCGTCTTTTGTGGATTGTACACCACCGACAATGCCAAATTTGAGGATCTGCGGGATTCATTGGAGAAATTACGACTCAATGACTCCTCCTTTGTATATGAGCCTGAAACGTCCTTGGCATTGGGCTTTGGTTTTCGATGCGGGTTTTTGGGACTCCTTCATATGGAAATTATTCGAGAGCGATTGGAACGGGAATACGGGCTTGATTTGATCAGTACCGCACCCACGGTTGTATATCGAGTGTATACCACCAATGGTGAGATGATTGTGATCGACAATCCTTCCAAGCTTCCGGATCCCGCCCAAATCGAACGGATTGAAGAGCCCTTTATCAAAGCCACCATGATTACCCCTGAACGGTATATCGGGAATGTTCTTCAACTATGTCAGGAGCGTCGAGGCATTCAATTGGGCCTGCAATATCTGGATCCGACTCGATCGATGTTAATCTATGAAATCCCGTTAAATGAAATTGTGTTAGACTTTTATGATCGACTGAAATCCCGAACGCAAGGCTATGCGTCTTTAGATTATGAATTGTTGGGTTATCGTGACTCTGAACTCGTGAAATTGGATTTACTATTGAACGGGGAGACGGTGGACGCGCTATCCATTATCGCACATAAGGATAAAGTTCAAAGTCGAGGACGCCAATTAGCAGAAAAAATGAAAGAACTGATTCCTAAGCAAATGTTTGAAATTGTTATCCAGGCGGCGATTGGTAAACGCATCATTGCACGGGAAACTATTGGCGCTCTGAAGAAAAATGTGACAGCGAAGTGCTACGGTGGAGATATCTCCCGGAAACGCAAGCTCTGGGAAAAACAAAAAGAAGGGAAAAAGCGTATGAAACAATTGGGCCGTGTCGAAGTTCCTCAGGAGGCATTTTTGGCTATCTTAAAGACCGATCCCAATTGAGTGGCTCATGACCAATCAAGACCCACAACAGCCGAAAATGAACGAATCTTCTGAAAAAGGCCTGGGAGAAGGTACTCCAGTTGCTTCTGATTCCCAGGTAAAAGAGAAAATATCCCAAAAGTCCATTATTCGGGAATATGCCGAAGCCTTGGTTATTGCGATTATTTTGGCTTTGACGATTCGAGTCTTTGTCGTACAGGCCTTCAAGATTCCGTCCGGCTCGATGATTCCGACTTTGTTGATTGGCGACCATATTCTGGTTTCTAAGCTTGCCTATGGATTTCAGTTGCCGAAGGATTGTGAGTTCCAGGTGTCCTTCCCGCCTGTCACTTGTTTTTCCTCTAGCATTGTCATGAGCTTTGACCCACCACAGCGTGGGGATATCATCGTGTTTCGATACCCGGAAGATGAAAACAAGGATTTTATTAAGCGGGTAATCGGGCTTCCTGGTGATACCATTCATATTCAGAATAAAAAAGTCATGGTGAATGGAGAGGTCTTGCCGGATGAAACCTTTACTCAGCGCATTGACCCGGGAATTATTGATGGTCGTATCAATCCACGCGATAATCTTGGTCCGTTAACAGTTCCTCCGGAATCGTATTTTGTCATGGGGGATAACCGGGATCAAAGTCTGGACAGCCGGTTTTGGGGATTTGTACGCATGGATAAAATTAAAGGGAGAGCTTTTTTAGTGTATTGGTCGTGGAATGGGCAGGGATCCTGGACTGATTGGGTTCGGTGGGGTCGGATAGGGAAACTCATCGAATAGATTAGCAAATATTCTATTGGTCTATCAGCCATTCTGCATCGTACCGAATCAAGGATGAAACCGTTAGCCGCTGTCCCCACGATTTCCGTCAGGAAATTAACGCAATATCTTCAACGTTTCTCCCGCGCCCGTATTCTGGTCCTCGGAGATCTCATTCTGGATCATTATGTCTGGGGTAAAGTTCATCGAGTATCACCGGAAGCCCCCGTCCCTGTCGTTCATGTTGACTCCGAATCGTATCGGATGGGTGGAGCAGCGAATGTCTACCATAATATAATTACGTTAGGTGGGCAGGCTGAATTGTGTGGAGTGGTCGGGGCTGATCACATTGGCAAAAAATTTCTGGCAGATATTCGACGATCTTCCACGTATACTCCCGGTGTCTTTGTCGACTCCAGCCGTCCCACGATTAAAAAAACCCGGGTTGTGGCTCATAATCAGCAAATCGTTCGATTTGACGTGGAGCAACGACATGACCTTTCTCTTCAACTGACAAAAAAAATGGTACGACATGTGGCTACCCGTCTTCCTGATGCGTCTTGTCTGGTGATTTCGGATTATGCGAAAGGTATGATTACAGAAGACCTCATGGGAGCGATAAAAGAATTGGCAGATCAGCATGGTGTTCCGATTCTCGTAGATCCCAAGGTCGAGCATATGAAGTATTATGAGGGAGTGACGGTGATCACACCCAATCATCTCGAAGCCAAACAGGCCGCTGGGTTTCTTTCTACCCAAGACGTTCCCATTGAACATATCGGTGCCTCCCTTCAAAAACGGTTACGATGTCAGGCGGTAGTGGTTACCAGGGGAGAGGAGGGAATGAGTATTTTTGAACAAGATGGGCAATCCTGGACGATCCCCGCGGTCGCACGTCAAGTCTATGACGTGACTGGAGCGGGCGATACCGTCGTCAGTACTTTAGCCTTGGCCATCAGTGCGAAAGCCTCATTTCCGGATGCAGCGGTGTTAGCTAATCAAGCAGCTGGCCTTGTGGTGGGAATGGTCGGCACGGCCACGGTGACTCGAATACAACTCCAAGAGGCGTTGAGTCATGGCCGCAACTGATTCCTTAGTGAGTCTATGTATTCCGGCTCGCTATGGCTCAACCAGATTTCCAGGAAAACCCTTAGCCTTTTTGGCAGGAAAGCCGTTAATCCAACATGTTTTTGAGGCGGTTCAACAGGTTCCAGGCGTTGGACAAATCATGGTCATTACCGATCATGAGAGCATTGAGCAATGTGTTCGGAATTTCGGGGGGGAAGTCTATCTGGTCAGGGAAGCCTGCCGAACAGGAACGGATCGTGTCGCAAAAGTGGTGCCTCAATTGAAATATGACGTCATTGTGAATTTACAGGCCGATGAAATTCCTCAGAACCCTGGATTACTGGATGATCTTATTTTTCCCTTTGTCCGTTCTCAGGCTGGTATCGGAACTCTGAAAAGGAAGTTACATAAAATACAGGACCTGACCAATCCATCGATCGTGAAAGTTGTCACCGATCACCAAGGACAGGCATTGTATTTTTCACGAAGTTCGATACCATGCTGGCGTGATGGAGTGCCTTCTGCAAATACAGCTGTCGCGTTTATGCATTTAGGAATTTATATTTTTAGAAAATCGGAGTTGTTGCGATTTGCGGGATTGCCGACCGGACATCTTGAAGAGGCCGAAAAATTAGAACAACTTCGAGCCTTAGAACATGGACTGCCCATTATGGTTTGGGAGACGGCTCATGAATCGATTCGTATTGATAATCCAGAGGATATGCTCCTTGCGGAAGCACTCTTATCCAAAACCTGCTATGAATCGAAAGGATAGTTTTCTCCTGGACATCCAGAGGGTTGAAAATAGGTAGAGCAATATGGTGGAGTCGACAGGGAAGTGTGAAGATCGTTCATCCTTTAACCTTAAAAAAGCCATGAGTAAATTTCTTTTTGTGACAGGGGGAGTGGTTTCATCTTTGGGAAAAGGCTTGTCGTCTGCAGCGATTGGGCATTTATTGGAAAGTCGCGGAATGACCATTACTTTCTTAAAACTGGATCCCTATATCAATGTGGACCCTGGCACGATGAATCCTTATCAGCATGGGGAAGTGTATGTCACGGACGATGGAGCAGAAACAGATTTGGACTTGGGTCATTATGAACGATTTACGACGGTTCAATTAAGCCGTGAAAATAATTGCACAACCGGACGGATTTATGAATCGGTGATTCAGAAGGAACGAAGAGGGGAATATCTTGGAGCAACCGTGCAGGTGGTTCCTCATATTACCGACGCCATCAAGCAAAGTATTCTCAACGTGGCGCATGATGTCGATGTCGTGATTGTGGAAATTGGCGGGACGGTCGGCGACATTGAAAGTTTGCCGTTTTTGGAGGCGATCCGGCAAATGCCTTATGATGTCGGTCGGGAAAATGTGTTGTATATTCACCTGACGTTGGTGCCGTATATCGGAACTGCCGGGGAACTCAAAACCAAGCCGACCCAACATTCGGTTAATAAACTTCGTGAAATTGGTATACAACCAAATATTTTGTTATGCCGGACGGATCGATTTCTTCCTCCAGGGGTGAAAGATAAAATTGCCATGTTCTGTAATGTGGATAAAGGCTCGGTGATGACGGCTAAAGATGTGGATTCTATTTACGAAGTGCCTATTGTCCTGAGAAAAGAAGGCTTGGATGAACTCATCGTCCGGTCGCTGAGACTTGAAACCCGGCCACCCAACCTTCGGGATTGGGATATTTTAGTCCAGAAGATTAAACGACCTCGGCATGAAGTCACGATCGCCCTGGTTGGCAAGTATGTGGAATCTCGTGAATCATATAAGAGTGTATCAGAAGCGTTGAGCCATGGAGGCTTACGAGATGAAACAGGGGTCAATATTCAATGGGTGGAATCTGGGGAAATTGAAAAGGATGGGCCGGAACGGCTGTTAGCCGATGTGGATGGGGTCTTAATACCTGGAGGTTTTGGCATTCGAGGGATCGAAGGAAAAGTCGACACCATTCGATTTGCGAGAGAAAAAGCACTTCCATTTTTCGGAATTTGCTTAGGCATGCAGTGTGCCGTAATTGAGATCGCCAGAAATCTCGGAGGATTTCAGAAAGCCAATAGTTCGGAGTTTAATCTTGAGACACCGTATCCGGTGATTGACCTTCTGCCGGAGCAACGGAACATTCAAGATAAAGGAGGGACGATGCGATTAGGGGGTTTCCCGTGTCGCTTGGTCCCTGATACGCTCGCCTATTCGGCCTATGAACAATCGAATATTCGTGAACGACACCGGCATCGCTATGAATTTAATAACGAGTATCTTGATGTCTTGACCTCAAAGGGGATGATAATCAGTGGCACATCACCTGACGGACGGCTGGTAGAAATTATTGAATTAAAAGGCCACCCGTGGTTTGTGGGCACACAATTTCATCCAGAATTTCAGTCAAGGCTCTGTTCCCCCCATCCGCTTTTTACGGCATTCATTGGTGCCGCACTTCGAAAAAAATTCGGCACGTAACGAATCGAAATTAACATGGCTCAGCCGACTGAAGTTGACATTGGTCCATTTGCCGTTGGGGGGGATTGGCCGCATTTTTTGATTGCGGGACCCTGTGTCATCGAAAGTGAAGGGGTCGTGCTCGAGACCGCTTCCGCAATAGCGGAGATCGCCACAGACCTTCAAATCCCATACATCTTTAAGGCTTCTTATGATAAGGCCAATCGTACCTCGATTTCTTCATTTCGGGGGTTAGGGATTCCCGAAGGATTGAAAATTCTCCAAAAAGTCAAAGATGAGTTAGGATTACCCATTCTTACGGATGTTCATGAAGTTCAGGACGTCCCGAGAATTGCAGAAGTCGTGGATGTGTTGCAAATACCGGCTTTTTTATGCCGACAGACAGATTTGCTCTGTGCGGCCGCCAAGTCTGGAAGGGTCGTCAATGTAAAAAAAGGGCAATTTTTATCTCCATGGGATATGACAAATGTCGTCAACAAACTTCAAGAAGCCGGCACCCGAAAAATTTTTCTGACGGAACGAGGAGCCAGCTTCGGCTATCAAAATCTTGTCGTGGATATGCGATCATTGCCTGTCATGCGAAATTTAGGTTTTCCTGTGGTATTTGATGCAACACACAGTGTGCAATTGCCAGGTGGTGGGGGAACGTGTTCCTCAGGACAGCGGGAATTCGTGGCGCCGTTGGCGCGTGCCGCCGCCGCAGTCGGATGTGACGGATTTTTTATGGAAGTCCATCCCCGCCCGGAAGAAGCCTTGTCGGATGGGCCCAATATGGTGCGATTGAGTGAACTACGAGGTTTATTGCAACAATTACAAGCAATTTGGCATGTTACGGGAAAAGGCATAACTTCACCTGTTACTTGATAATTTAATAGAAGGACTACCGGTTCAAATGAATCGATCGGAAGCGGTGAAAAGAAAATCAGAAGGTAGTAGTTTGGTGCTAGGAGAAACCTACCTCAATCTTCCAAATTCTATTACAGTTTTACGGATCCTGTTAATTCCTGTCTTTGTCTGGCTCTTTTCTGATTCCAGCCAAGATCGGGCCTTGATGGCTGGGCTTGTATTTGCGGGTGCGGCGTTCACGGATTTTCTTGATGGCTATTTGGCACGGAAAAGCGGGCAGATTACCAATTTAGGGAAATTGCTCGATCCTGTTGCAGATAAGCTTCTGGTGGCCTCTGGTCTCATTCTTCTCGTTCAATTTCAACGTGTTGCGGTTTGGGTGGCCATTGTCATGATTGCCCGTGAAATGATTGTCACTGGAGCCAGGGCTGTTGCCGCCAAAGAAGGCTTTGTTGTTCCTGCTGATTCTCTTGGGAAGTTGAAAGTAGTCGGGCAAATCGGGGGCATTCTGTGTCTTATCCTTCAAAGCGTCTGGTTGCAAATTGAACATGTTCTCTCTCAGGTCGGCACCGGTCTTCTGTATGTGGCCTTGTTTTTTTCTCTCCTTTCCGGGTGGCGATACCTCCTTCATATCTTCAAGAAAATCAGTCCGCAATATTGGTAGTTCATTCTTCTCAAGGAGTGAGGAGTTGGGACTATATCTATTATGGATTTTCGGCGCCTACCTATTGGGTTCTATTCCGTTTGGCCTCGTTGTCTCTAAAATATTGGGAACTGATGATCCTCGGACCCATGGAAGCCGCAATATCGGGTTTACCAATGTACTTCGGGTATCGGGAAAAAAAGCCGGGTTTTTGACGTTATTTGGCGATTTAGGAAAAGGGCTTCTCGCCACAACCCTGGTTAGCCTCATGGGATTTCCCTGGTCCTGGATCCTTCTTGTTGGGTTGGCAGTCGTTCTTGGGCATGTCTTTCCCTTATGGTTACGGTTTAAAGGGGGAAAGGGCGTTGCCACGGCCTTAGGTGCCGTTATGGGTATTCATCCTCTCATTGGGCTGATTCTCATCGTGATTTGGTTGGGAACCGTATTAGGTTTCAGGTATTCTTCAGGAGGAGCATTGGCTGCCTTTGGAGCTTTTCCATTTTTGGCTTTTTTTCTGACTTATGATTCTTCATTTTGTCTTTTTGCTTTAATGATGATGGGAATTATTTATTTTTGTCATAAAGATAATATAATCCGGCTTATTCAGGGGAATGAAACTAAAATGAAACTGTTTTCTAATTAACATAATATTTATTATCCGACATTAATAAATTTAATGTATAAGATGAATTTTTTAAAATTATCACTAGTTTTGCTCTGGGTTTCCATTATTTTAGTTTCATTTGTACCCTCATCATTTGGCCAGACGTCTAGAGAGCTTCACGGGCTACAGCTTCTTGAAGAAATTGAGGAAACCATTACGAGTCTGGCTGAACGAGTGACACCAACCGTGGTAAATATCACACCTATTCGTGAGATTTCCCCGGGACAAGGATTACAAAGGCGTTCTCCATTTTCTCAAGGAAGCGGATCAGGGGTCATTATTCGGGAAGACGGGATCATCGTGACTAACAATCATGTGGTTGGGGAAGACGCAACGGAGGCCCATGTACGGCTGTCCGATAAGACGGACGTCATTGCTTTGGTTATTGGACGTGATAAGGACACAGATATTGCGGTCCTTAAAGTTCAGTCTGACCGGAAATTTCCAGCGGCCCATTTCGGGAATTCAAACACCTTAAAAGTTGGGCAATGGGTGTTGGCAGTGGGTAATCCAATGGGATTAGACCGGACCGTGACACTTGGCGTCATCAGTGGCATTGGAAGGGAGCGTCTGAATTTGTCCCGTTATGAAAATTTTATTCAAACGGATGCGGCGATTAATCCAGGGAATTCAGGGGGCCCACTCTTTAACCTTCGAGGGGAAGTGATCGGAATCAATACCGCAATTATCCATATGGCACAAGGCATCGGATTTTCCATACCTGCCGATATGGTTTCGCGTGTGGTTGATCAATTAGTGGCTCAAGGGCGAGTGGTCCGGGGATGGCTTGGGGTCGGGATTCAGTCTCTCACCAAAGAACTCGCGGAACAATTTGGTATTAAGGAAGGCAATGGCGTTCTCGTCAACGAAGTGTATGAACATGATCCTGCCCACGAAGCTGGAATTAAACCCGGTGATATTATCCTGTCGGTGGACGACAGTCCTGTGGATTCCCCGAACCAACTTTCTCGCCTGGTCGCTCGTGTCGGACCAGGGGATAACACCAAAATTCGTCTCTTACGGGACGGCAAAGAATTGACCTACCTCGTGCCGATAGTGGAAAAGCAGCAGAAATCCACGTTGGCCTCACTTCCTTTGCAAAAATCAGATGTCACCTTAGGTCTGGATGTTCAAGCTCTGACAGCTGCACTCGCCGAACAGTTTGAACTACAGGAAACGGTTGGTGTGTTAGTGACCAAAGTTGAACGCGGCGGGCTTGCCCATTCAGAAGGGATTCAGGAGGGAGATTTAATTAATGAAGTCAATCGAGAGACTGTTCGGACGGTTACGCAATTTTCTGAGGCAGTGGCCAAAGTGAAGCCGGGTCAGACGATCTTACTCCGGATTATCCGGAAAGCGAGGGCATTTTTTATTGTCATTAAAACTCAACCGTAGCACCTCTCTCATTGATGCGTGGTTTAGTGGGAGGAAACCACCTCCTTTTCCTTTTTATGATCTTCCGCTATGCGGTTGATAATATCCTTCGGGACTTCCTCATACCCTGAAAACTCCATGACATAACTTCCTTTGCCTGCCGTCATGGACGTTAAGGAGGGAGCATATTTCAACATTTCCGCCAGTGGCACAAACGCCTTCACGATTTGATTGTGTCCCTTGGTCGCCATTCCCTGGATGCGGCCCCGCCGAGAATTAAGATCCCCGATGACGGTACCCACCAGATCATCGGGAACGATGACATCGACCGACATAATCGGCTCAAGGAGCGTACTCTGAGCGGCCTCTAAGGCATGTTTGAGGGCCATAGATCCTGCCACCTTAAAGGCCAATTCTGAACTATCGACAGGATGATGCGATCCATCGTAGACAGCCACCCGGATATCAACGATGGGGAATCCGGCAACAATTCCATGTTGCAGAGCTTCGATCACACCTTTTTCTACAGCGGGGATAAAATTCCGTGGAATGACACCACCAACAATATTATTGTGAAATTCAAACCCCGTTCCACGAGGAAGGGGTTCAACTTGTAGCCAGCAGTCTCCATATTGCCCATGCCCTCCGGTTTGTTTTTTGTATTTCCCTTGAGCCTGAGCCATGCGATGGATCGTTTCCTTATAGGGCACTTTCGGCATGTGCAGATTCACTTCAACTCCATACTTGCGCCTGAGTTTTTCTAATGTGGCATCGATGTGACTCTGTCCGACCCCACTGAGCAACATCTCTTTGGTTTCCTCATTCCGGAGAAACTCCAGGGATGGGTCTTCTTCCACTAACTTATGGAGACCCAAACTGACCTTGTCGATTTCATTCTTGCTCTTGACTTCCAAGGCATACGACATGACGGGGCGGGTTATTTTCAGGCCGGGGAAGACGATGGGATGCTTTTCATCGCATATCGTATCGCCAGTTTGAGTGTCTTTCAGTTTGCCGATTGCCACGATATCGCCGGCCTGAACTTGGTCAATCTGGTGATGTTTCTTCCCGAGAGAGAAAAATAAATGTCCCCCCTTCTCTCTGGTTTGGCGAGAGGCATTATAAAATCCTGAGTCTGCGTGTAAGGTCCCAGACAACACCCGCACAAATGAAAGGCGTCCCATAAAGGGATCAATTGTTGTTTTAAAAGTAAAGGCTGAGAAGGGTTCGTGTGGATCCGATCTTCGTTGATCTTCGTGATGGGTCTGAGGTTGTTGCCCCACGTGTGGCTGAAGACTGGCGCGATCGGCAGGAGACGGGAGTAACTGCAGCACCGCATCAAACAAGGAGGTCATCCCAATATGGCGAGTGGCAGACCCGCATAACACCGGGACAAGTTTCCGTTCCAGCGTTCCTATAGTCAATCCATCACGTAAATCTTCGTCTGAGAGCTCGCCTTGCGAAAGATATTTTTCTACCAATTGATCATTGATTTCCGCGACCTGCTCCATCACTCTGCGCCGGAACTCTGTGGTCAAGGCCTGGTGTTCTGCAGGAATCTCGAATTGCTGAATTTTTGTCATGCCGGGAGTCGGGATGAGAAAATTCCTGGAAATGAGGTCGATCACGCCAGTCAGTTCGGCCTCGTGACCATTTGGGATTGTGAGGGGAACCCCGGTGAATTCTAACGTTTTCTCACATTCAGCCAGAATGGAGCGAAAGTTCGTCCGCTCTTTATCCAGCTCATTGATGAACAGGAGGCAGGGAAGTTCATATTCCTGAATAAGATCCCAGACCCGCTCAATCTCCGACCGGAGCCCTGTACTGGCTCCGACCACCAGCACCACGCCATCGACGGCCCTGAGGGAGGATTGAACCTCAAAGCCATAATCAATAATTCCCGGAGTATCAATGATATTGATTTTCGCCCCTTGCCATTCCAACTGAAATAATGCGGAACTGATGGAATGATGCCTGTGAACCTCTTCCGGTTCAAAATCACCAATGGTATTTCCCTGAGGAATACTTCCCATAGACGGAATAATTCCGGTGTAATAGGCAAGAGCTTCACAGAGGGTGGTTTTTCCTGCCCCAGGGTATGAGGCAAAGACCACATTACGGATGGTAGGAGCGGATTCGTTTGACATGCAAACCTCCTCTCAATTTTTTGAATTTTAGGTAGGACGGAAAGGGGTGTCAATGAAAAAGAATGAATGGCCTGTCAAAGAGATCAACGGTCCAATTAGGCATCCGTCAGTGGATCGACGGATAGAATTCATTCAGTGTCCTGGTTTTCGCTCTTCATAAAATATTTGGGCAAAAAATTCCTAGTAAATTCGAAGGATTCCTTTCGGTAATGGTTACGGGACACTCCTCGGAGTAATCTGGCATCTAGGTTGCTCTAGTCTTCCCCTAAGAGAGTTGAAATGATGCGAAACGATTGGTGGACAATACTCGAGTATCAATCACCAATAAACGTTTGATTGTTTCTTTCTCTCACCCCTCTTTCCTCACAAGCTGATGTGGACGGAATGGTCCTCTGGGACCCTGGAGAAGTTTTGTGCCTATATATAGGTAAAAACAATTAAGTTTAAATGGGGGCATTCATTCATGAGTACTCTGACGCTAGCACCATCCAATACGACTTCAATACATCCAACTCCTGTGATGGCTCAAGCAACTCTTCAGGCGGTTTCAGGCGTTCTCTCCCAACTCCACTATCCCTCCCCACTTCGATTCTATTTGCATTGTTTGGGAAGTAGTTGGGAAGGGCATTTAATCGAATGGAAAGAGCATTATATGCAATTGCGAATGATCGGGTTCCCACCGATAGAACTATCTCAGATTGTCCAGTTGCAATTTTTTATTGAGGGCCAAGAACATCCGTTACAACCGTTTCAAGGGTTGATTCAAGAAACCCAAGTCAATCCAGGTACTTCTCCTTGGGAAGGGACCACTGACATGCTTCTTCAATGTCGAGCAGGGTATGGAGTGTCTGGAAGTCTCCCTTCAGAAATAGGAGATGGGCCATCAGTACCAGTAGGAAACGTGTTGTTTGGACAGATAGTGGAAGACTCGTGTGGCGTCTCCTCGCATACCGGTATGTCGTGCGATTCTCTCCCAACGCTTGTTTCAACGCTCCAACGAAGGAGGGATGAAGGCAACTTCTTAGATTTTCCCCTCAGGAACGGGAAGATTCACAGTACCCGCTTGATTATAAAAAAAGATAACGGGCAGCAGATCTATGCTTATCATGATCGATCGGAAGGAGCTGAGGCCACTGATCTGCCGGTTGTGGTCATTTCCCCCGGCTATGGGGAAACCAAACGGGATTATTTGACGTTGGCGTATTACTTTGCCGGTAATGGATTTCAAGTCGTGCGTTATGATCATACCAATCATGTTGGCGAGAGCGATGGATCACATTATCAGGTTTCCCTTTCGTCGATGAAAGAAGATTTTCAAACGATCACCCGTTTTGTCGGGGCCACCTGGCCCCAGGCAACCGTCATTGGGGTAGCCTCAAGTCTGGGTGCTCGGGTGGCCCTTAAGGCCGAGGTTGAATGCCCATCGGTCTCTCTGTTGGTTATGCTCATGGGTATAGTCAATGTTCAACAATCTGTGGTCACGGTTCATCAGGAAGATCTTTTCGCAAACTATGTTGCGGGGCAATCGCCGGATTCAGCGAATTTTTTAGGCTTTAATGTGGGGAACCAATTTTTGAGTGATGCCATCAAGAATAATTTTGTGACACTAGAACACACATTGCATGACGTAGAATCGCTACATTCACCCGTGATTGGGGTTTCTGCAGGAAAAGATGCGTGGGTTGCTCCCGAAGACCTTCAGGCCTTTCGAAACGCCTTGGGGAAACGTATAGCGAATTGGATTGTGGTGCCTGGGGCACTACATCGTCTACAGGAAAATCCAAAACTAGCCCGTGAAACCTATCAAGAAATCGTTGCCCAATGTCAGGAGAAAGTGGCGATGAATCCATCTCATGGCGTGATATGCCATCCCAATCGGCTGGACCTTGGTCGACAAAATCGAACTGAAAAGATGGCCATGCAGCAACAGACGGTCACCGAAGTTGGCGCTGGCTTTTGGGAAGATTACTTGGGGAATTTTCAGTCAGTGGGAAAATGTCAGGATTATGTGAAATTATTAGATCATGTCTTTCATGGCTTGGGCCCGGTATCTCCTGGGCAACAGTTTTTGGATGCGGGATGCGGCAATGGCAATGCCGGGTTGTTTTTTTTGAATAGACTGCGATCATTCATTCCTGTTGATGTCTCCTTCATGGATAAACCCATTCAATATGTGGGAATTGACGTGGTTCCGGAGGCCTTGAGAAGGGCAAGCAAGGCGATGATGTCGGGCATCTCAGAGCTTCAACAAGCCCTTGCGTCTCCACATCTTTTGATGAAGATGGCCTGGGCGCAAGTAGATTTAGGGCGCCCACTCCCCTTTCCAGACAACAAATTTGATCGGATAGTCTCCAACCTGGTTCTTGGCTATATTCAAGATCCCCTGGCCGCTTTGAAAGAATTATATCGGGTTCTAGCTCCGGGCGGAAGAATGGTCATTTCCAATTTAAAACCACATGGCGATTTTTCCGGTATCTACCAGAGTTTGGTCCGCAACGCGACTCTCCCGCAGCAACGAAAAGAGGCGCGTGATTTGTTGAATAATTATGGAAAAATCCGCCATGCCGAACGAGAAGGACAATTTTGTTTTTTTGATCGAACCCAATGGGAATCGAATGTAACCGCTTTAGGCTGTATCAATGCGAAGGTGTATCCGACGTTTGCCGGACAAGCCTATCTCATTACTCTGGAAAAACCTGCTGTCGCTCCACAAATATCTTTGCCTGTCTTGCAGCATGGATTTCGACGCCAATCCTTGCACACTATGTCAGATCTTCTGAGGCAGGTGGCATAGCCAAACGGTTTGCCCGAACAATCCTTGACAACTCCCCCCAAGAGAGGATGTTGTCCCTTGAGAATCGGATTTGTTTAATTTTTTGACTTCTGACAGCGTTTATTGTCCAATAAGTATACGGGGATAACGGACCCATGAGTTAATTCGATTCATTCTCTGCACTTGTCTCTTACGTGAATTTCTACGCCTTCAGCGGACTTCTCAATGGTCTCGCCGCCACGGTTTCCGGGCTTTTGATCTACGCCCAAAGTCCTCGGAACCCCAAGAATCAAGCCTATGGAGCATATTGTTTAACTGCCGCAACGTGGGGATATGGGTATTGGGCATGGCAGATTTCTTCTTCCCATGAGTTCGCCCTGTTCTTTGTTCGATTATTAATGAGCGGAGCCATCTTTCTTCCGGTGGCCTATCTGTGGCATGTCCTGACCTTATTGGAGGAGGAAAAAGGAAAAGAATGGCTTATCCGCGTTGGATGGGGAGCTGGTCTTGTTTTTTTCACCATGAATTTCACTCCCTATTTTGTGGCCGATGTTCATCCTGTCCGTGATTTTCCCTTTTGGCCTCAGCCTGGGCCATTTTTTCACGTTTATCTGCTTGGGTTCAGCCTGTATGCCATCTATGGAACATGGTTGTTATATCAGGGGGCAAGGACAAAAACTGGTACCGAACGATCGCGATTTTACTTCCTTACTATCGGTTCCATTATTGCCTACGTTGGAGGGATGACCAGTTTTCCCCTTTGGTATGGGATTGAGATCCCACCAAACGGGACGATTCTTATGACCGTCTATACATCAGTGGTGGCGTATACGCTTTTGCGATACCGACTCCTGGATCTAGGAACAGCCGTTGAACGAAGCATTACGGGCGGATTACTGTTGGCTCTCGTGGCCTTTCCAGCCTACCCGGTTCTGCTCCTTGGCCAAAATCTCTATTTTGGACATATCAATATTGCCTATTCCTTTGTCGAATTGGGGGTGTTGCTTGTCTTGGTGTTTGGAGCCTCCTCATTGAAACGTGAAGCGAAAACATTTATTACGAAATCTTTGTTTAAAGAACGCTTTAACCGGCATGAAACGGTGGTACAGTTTTCCAAATCCCTTCTCTCCATTTTGGAATTGAAAGATTTGACTGCGACGATCGTTGAATCCATTTGTCCGACATTAGGATTGCAATGGGGGGTGTTATACTTACGAAGTTCCAGCAGCCAGGATTATCAACCGGTATCCAGCTTTGGGAAATCCACGACTGCTCTCCCGGTTCTTCATTTAAATAAAACTCCCACTTTGACGGACCTCTGGAGGCAAGGGACGTCTTGTTTTGTCATCAACGAATTGGAATTGTCCGCCAAGAACACTGAATCTCAAGCGGTTGTTGCGCAATTGGACAAAATCGGAGCGGAAGTTTGCCTTCCGTTGGTCAACAAAAATCGTTTGTTAGGTTTTTGCGTGTTCGGACCTAACACGAAAAGTGGAGGAGGATATACGACACAAGATTTGGACTTATTAACAACATTATCTCAAGAAGCATCTGTGGCTTTAGACAATGCTCTTTTGTATGAGGAGCTCAAGCGCTCACAATCGTTGGTCCGTCGAACCGATCGACTTCGTTCACTTGAGACCATGGCAGGGGGCTTAGCCCATGAAATTAGAAATCCGCTGACCTCAATCAAAGCGTTTGTGGATCTGGCACCTGAACGAAAAGATGATGAACAGTTTCTCGTTCGATTCAGCAAAGTGGTGAAGGAAGATGTTTTTCGAATTGAACGGCTCACCCGAGAGATTCTGGATTATGCCAAACCGATGGAACCGTTCCTGAAGGAAGAAGATCTCAATGAAATTGTGGAATCCTGCCTGTATACTCTCCGAATTCGGCCTTCTCATGAACTGGTTGTAGTCGAGACCGATTTAAGCCATGGTTTGCCAAAAGTATTCGCTGATCGCCAACAATTAAAGCAGGTCTTACTCAATCTGTTGTTTAACGCCGTGGAGGCGATGCTTCCAGTGGGCGGCGTGTTAACGGTACGTACACGAAAAATTGCTTCCGATCGGGCACAAGATTGGGTGCAAGTGGAAATTCAAGATACAGGCCAAGGGATTGAACCGGAAGATATCGAGCATATTTTCGATCCGTTTTTTACCACTAAGCACTTGAGTCAGGAGCATGAAGGGACTGGACTGGGGTTGGCCATTGCCCACCAAATCATTCAGGAACATCAAGGAAGGATTGAGGTGCAAAGTGTGAAAAGAAAAGGAACCATTTTTTTCGTTAATCTACCTAGCTATCGTTCACCTCCCCCGTCATCAGTTTCCTCAATTCACAACCTGTCACCCAAACCGAAGCTCCCATAAATCCACTTCGCCCTTTTCTGAGCAAACAGCGCATGAATGGGGAACGTTTTGTACAAGGGCAAGAGTGGGAGGAATGGTGCGTGTAAGACGAATTCGAAAAATATAAAAAAGGTCTTAGGAATGTATACAAAGAATTGAGCGTTAGTCAGTAAGGGGAATTCGTCCTTCAATCAGCTGGCCATCCCAATCTCCAGTTCCCTTTTTAAGACGAATCACCCGAGTATGAGTCAAGCCGGCGCGTTGAAGCCACGCACGAACGTCTTGGAAGGAATAGGTATTACCCCGTTCGGTATGGAGCAACATGGAGACCGCAAAAAGATTCGTTTCAAGAGGCCGAAGTCCTTTGGAATCATGCAAAAAAGTGTCCTGAATGAGAAAACGACCGCCAGGACTCAGGATTTGTTTGATTTTCTTAAAGACTTTAAGGTTTACCGCTGGAGAATAAATATGGAGGACATTGGAATACCAGACGACATCATAATTCCCTGAAATGGATTCCTTTAAAAAATCACCAGGTTGATAGATCAGACGAGTTCCCGAAGAAGACTGTTTTGCGATGGCACGTGCTACATCCAGGGCCGCAGGGCGATCCATGAGTGTTGCCTGAAGCGTTGGATTTTGTTTTAAAAATGCCAAGGCATATGTTCCGGGTCCACCGCCTAGATCAAGAAGAGAACGGGCACCTTTCATGGCGATCTGTTCCGCCACCTCCTGGGCAGGTTTCATGGAACGATGGTGCATGGCCCAGGTGAAAGACCGTCGATATTCAGACGTTTCCGGTTCCTGATTATCCAATGGCTGGCCCGAACGAATGACTTCGGTCAGATGTGACCATTCGCTCCATTGACGCTGCATGAGTGTCAAATACTCTCCTTGATAATTTGGACTGGTTTTTTGGAGATATTTATTCGCAAAAGGGGCAACCCGATATCCCAATTGGGATTTGAGTACTAAACCCACGCTGGCAAGATTACGGCAGAGGATTGTGAGGCCACGTTGGCTCACCCTTATCCGTTTGGCCAATTGAGGAATCGCCCAATCTCGAGCTTCCATCTCATTAAACAGATCAAGCTCTAAGGCTGAGAAGAGAATCCTGGGCAGTCGAAATGCAAAGATGGCCTCTCGAAAGTGCTTAAAGGATTTGATGGATAGTGGATCAGGCATAACGAGAATTAGGGAAATGTGAGTCGATCGGATACGTGTGGGAGTAAAAATACGGCTACATCGAGGGAGGAAACCAGGTCAGACAAGTCTTGATTTGCTGACGAAGATCAGTCAGATTTCCAAAGTCGATCTGGCGTTCATAGTGCGCGGCGACATAGGATTCATTCATTTCAATACGTTCGGTAAAACCTTGGCTCATAAGTTTTGGGCGATGCTTGGAAACAGTTTGTTGTAGGTAGAATTTGGCTTGTTTGGCGAGTTCATCTGTTCCTAAATCTTCAGGTGTCCCATCCGAAAGCAGGCTTTTCATGTCTTCCATATCGTATCCCGCCATGCATACCAGTTTGCCGTCTGGGGTAATTTCAAGTAACCAGTCCTCATTCGGTAAGGGGAGGGTTAATGCGTCGGTGGCATGGCTATCCAACCATCCGGGAATTTCTTTCACGAGATAGGTTCTGGCCTGCGTCCATAGATCAGAGGAGTTTGAAGGTTCACTCATGCGGCTGACCTGCGGAGGCACTCAGACGTGATTCTAATGTGTGTAATCGCTGGGTATTTTCGGCGAGTTTTGGTAATTGGTATTTTTGGTCAATCCGAACGACTTTTTGTAAATACTGCACCGCTTGACCCCATTGCCCTTGGGCTTCATAGCAGCTAGCAAGGACATACCAGGCGCCGCCCATTCGGAGTTCATCTTTGAGCCGCCGGGCGACATCCAGACTGGTCAACGTACAGGATTGCGCTTCCTCAAATCGCCGTTGGCTCAAATACAACCGTCCCATCATACGAAACACATCGGATTGACCGGCCTCATTCCCGACCCGTCGCATCAGAATCAAGGATTCCTGATAAAAGGCTAGCGCGTCGGTTTCCCGTCCTGTTTCCCGAGCGACTAACCCTAAGTCAGAAAGTAAGACGGCTTTCCCGGCATAGTCGGATAAATGATTCATGAGATCCAAGGCTTCTAAATAATATGCCTGGGCACGTTCCCATTCGCCTGCATCTGCCGAAAGATTTCCCAAATTGGCTAAAGTGGTGCTAATCCCCCGATCATCTCCAAGAATTTTTTGAAGCTCCAGCACTTCTGTGTAATAGGCTCTGGCTTGATCCCTGCGACCGCTCACTGCGCAGATATTACCCAGATTACCCAGGGTGGTGGCCAAAGCCCGATGGTCTCCATTTTTCCTGTCAACTTCTAAAGCCTTCGCGTAACACTGAAAAGCCTCGGTATAAAAACCTTTAGAAAAGTGTTGATTGCCTAAACAATTGAGGTCGGCAGATTGAGACCATCCCATCAGCGATCACGCAAGCCAACATGATAGAGCGAGTGAATATTCCAATATTGACCTGAATGCCATTCATTCATGCGCCAACATCTGTTCAAGAACGGGCTTAGCTCCTGTGAAAATTGAGGTGCCATCTCCCAACAGAAGACTGTCAAAGGCATATTTTAATAATCGTCGAAGACCTTCGCGAGCTTGAGCGATGTTTGAATATTTCTCCGGAGGCAGCAGGCGGAGTGAACCTGCAGGATGACCAATTACCCCGTCTCCGATAATGAGCACCCCTTTGCCTTGCTGCAAGAATAAGGCGCTCTCGCCAGGAGATTTTTGATGCGAAAGCTGAACAACCCAAATGCCACCTGGAAGCAATTCCCCATCCTTGAAGGTTTTGTCAACTGTGAGAGTCATTTCTTTGGCATCCAATTCCGGCGCCATGATCTGACAGTTAAATTCTTTTCGAAAATAAACCGCTTCCCGTTCATGATCCCGATTGGTCAAAATAATATAGTCGGGAGATCCTCCTTGCCGCGTCATAGCCATATCACTCGTGCTCATGGGTGGCGGGTCAACTAATATTCGATGTTCCCCCACGGCTAATAAATGCCCATTAAAATTCAGTTGCTTTTCTTCAGAGAACCAGGACCATTCCGAAATATGAGGAAGAATGGTTTTCATAAGGCATCCAGGGTTTCTTGAAGAATGGCTGTGGTTTTGGCTTGCACGCCAGGCTCCTGTGGCAGATCGAGCATGTCATCCTCATGCACCGTAATAAATTTACGATTGGGGCCTTTCGTAAGAGAAATGAGCAAAAGACTGCGCGAAGGGGTTGTCGGAATGACGACCTCTACAGACGCATCAAGGGATTTTACGATCTCAAGAAATTTTTGTTTTCCGTCTTCCAGTTCGTCCATAGGGTCCTAACATCGGTTCAAGAAAGCGTCAATTGAAGAGTCTCCGACCTACATGGTCGAGGGAGGAGGAGGTGCTTGTAATAATTTTTCCACTTCCTGCACGATGGCCTCATGTCCGGCTAACGTGCCGTCAGTAAAGAAGTTCCCCACGCGTTGCCATCGGATCCGACCTTGTTGATCGATGACATAGACATTGGGAATGAATTTACCTCCACCGTAGAGTTCGTCTGTTTTTTTCTCGGGGTCCAAGAGATAGGGATAGGTGACTTTCACTGGGAACCCTTGGATAAACTCCATCACATCGGCCTTGGAATCGCCTGAAGAATTCACCCCGATCACCGAAACGGATTTGCCTTTTGTGGCTTCATGGACCTTCTGCAGGTTGGTACTTTGGATTAAACAAGGCTCGCAAATATGAAAGAGTCCCAGAACAACCACTTTGCCCTTAAACTGTTCAAGGGAGAAAGTTTGTCCATCAAGACCCGTGAGTGAGAAATTGGGGGCTGTCTCCCCGACTTTAAAAAAACTGCCCGCGTGAGCGATGAAGCTGGTGCCCAACAATATCATTCCTATGATAAGTGCGTGACGAGTATTTTTTTTCATGGTTTCCTCCTGGTCCTTGTGCGTTAAAAGAACACGCCATTCGAGTTTCAATGCTCGCACCTTTAAAATTCTAACACACGAAAATTTTGAGCGGCAACAAAACAGAATGACACTTAGGAACGGGAGAGTTGGTCCGGCTCAAATAATCCGAGCTGGAGTTGTTCGGCTTTGGTCAATGTGATGGGATAATTATCCGTAAAACAGGCATTGCAGTAATGGTGAGAGAAGCCGGGAGCCATCGCTAGCATCCCTTCCAGACTCAGGTACCCCAAGCTGTCAGCTGTCACATAACGACGAACCTCTTCAACACTGAGTTTTGACCCAATGAGTTCTTTTTGTGTCGGTGTATCGATTCCATAAAAACATGGAGCAATGACCGGCGGGGAGCTGATTCGCATGTGAATTTCACGAGCCCCGGCTTGTCGAAGCATTTTGACAATTTTCCGACTGGTGGTTCCTCGAACAATGGAATCATCCACAACGACGATCCGCTTCCCTTCCAAGACATCCGGAACCGGATTCAATTTGAGTTTCACCCCGAAATGTCGAATGGCTTGTTGCGGTTCGATGAAGGTTCGTCCCACGTAGTGATTGCGAGTCAGTCCGATCTCAAACGGTAATCCCATTCCTTCCGCATAGCCCAGGGCTGCTGGAACGCCGGAATCGGGAACCGGGATGACAAGGTCCGCGTCCGCTGGACATTCTTTCGCTAATTGTCGCCCGAATGCTTTGCGGACTGGGTAGACGGCGTTGGGGCCAAAAATTTTTGAATCGGGTCTCGCAAAATAGACATATTCAAAGACGCATTGGGCACGGGGGTGTTCAAGAAATGGATGATATGAGGTCAATTCGGAATCGTGAATGACCACGATTTCACCCGGTTCTATTTCACGTACGAATTTGGCATCGATTAAATCAAATGCGCATGTCTCAGATGCCACGACCCAGCTGCCTTTAAGACGCCCCAAACATAAGGGGCGAAATCCATAGGGATCGCGGGCTGCAATCACATGATCATCGGTTAACAGTATCAACGAAAATGCACCTCGGACTAGACTTAAGGCATCAATGACACGATTGACGATTGTGTCCCCTTTGGAATGAGCGATCAGATGAATAATGACCTCGCTGTCGGAATCTGATTGAAAAATAGCCCCATAGGCTTCGAGTTCGCCACGAAGGACTCCGGCATTAATCAAATTGCCGTTGTGGGCCAAAGCCAAATTGCCAAAGGCAAAATTGACGGACAATGGTTGGACATTGTGCAATTGGCCACTGCCGGCCGTGGAATAGCGATTGTGGCCGATAGCCTTGGATCCTGGAAGCTCGCGTAGAGTCTTTTTCGAATAAATATCGGCAACCAGGCCCAACCCCTTTTGTTGATAAAACCGTTCGCCATCCGAAGAGACAATTCCGGAGCCTTCTTGCCCCCGATGTTGTAAAGCATACAGTCCTAAATAGGTGAGGTTCGCGGCTTCTTTCGAACCTGCAATCCCGAAAACAGCGCATTCTTCGTGGAATCCATCGGGTGAAGGGGTGGGAACGATTGGTAATTCGCTCATGACATCCTCACAAGACTGATACCGTCTCGACGTGCAAACAAAGGAAAGTACTTCCGGAAGATCAAGCACAAAATAGTCATCATAATTGTTAGGTACCCAGTTGTCGTGCCAAACTGTTGTGCCATTGGTCCGCCATTTCTGAAAGAGACACCTTCATCTGGCACACCGCCTGTTCCTGAGGTCCCCGAACGGTCACGTCCATATTTTTCTGAGTGACTCGGCCCAATTCTGTGATCGGTATTCCTGAATTTTGAATCGTTTGCATCATCTGCTCAACATGCTCAGGTTTGATGGAGATGAGAACCCTAGAAGGACTTTCCCCAAAGAGCAACGCGTCCAGGCGCAATCGATGTTGTATTAGTGTAACGGTTGCCCCGAACAGGATGGAAGGATGGGTGATGCAACACTCAGCTAGTGTAACCAGTAACCCGCCTTCTGAGCAATCATGTGCTGATTGCACAAGGCCATTTCGAATTAAAGTGAGCAGACACGAGTGCAGGGCTTTTTCACGATCGAGATCTAACCATGGTGGTGGGCCTTGTTCGCGCGAATGAATGACTTTAAGGTATTCGGTCCCGCCCAAATCTTCCTTCGTCTCCCCTAACAAAAAGATATGATCGCCGGGGTGCTTAAACCATTGGGTGGTGATGGACTTCATGTCATCAATGAGCCCGACCATCCCCAAAATAGGTGTCGGATAAATCGAAAGTCCATTCGTCTCGTTATAAAAACTGACGTTCCCGCTCACAACAGGAATCGCAAACATACGACATGCGTCGGCAATGCCTTCAATCGCCATGATAAATTGCCACATGATGTCAGGACGTTCCGGGTTGCCGAAATTTAGGCAGTCAGTGACCCCGATCGGCTGAGCTCCGGCACACACAAGATTTCTGGCCGCTTCAGCGACGGCTAACCCCCCTCCCAAATAGGGATTCAAAAGACAGTAGCGACTATTTCCGTCCGTCGTCATGGCCAGAGCTTTACCCGTCCCTTTAATGCGAACCACCGCGGCATCGGAGCCGGGACATACCACCGTATTCGTCCCGACCATGTGATCATATTGCCGAAACACCCAACGCTTGCTGGCAATGGTTGGAGAGGCTAATAACTTCAGTAACACTTCTACAGGATTTTTTACGTCAGGAAGGGCATCAATATTTAGGGACTGCAAGACCTCTTGATACTGAGGTGGCGTAGCAGGGCGTTCATATCGTGGACCTTCTTCGGCGAGGGCATGGGCGGGTATTTCCGCCACGACCTCATTACCCTCTCTGATGCGGAGTAAGCCATCTTCCGTCACCTGTCCGACCACCGCCGCATCAATCCCCCATTTCCGGCAAATCGCCAGGACGGCTTCTTCCTTTCCAGGTTGAGCCACAAGCAACATTCTTTCCTGGGACTCGGATAACAGAATTTCGTAGGGAGTCATGTGAGATTCACGCCTGGGCACTTTGGCCACATCCATGTCAATGCCCGTTCCGGCACGGGAGGCCATCTCGCAGGATGAGCTGGTAAGTCCAGCTGCCCCCATGTCCTGAATTCCTATCAACAGGTCCTGCTCTAAAAACTCAAGGCATGCTTCCAGTAACAGCTTTTCTAAAAATGGATCACCGACTTGTACATTCGGACGTTTTTTCTCGGAGGCATCGTCAAAACTGTCGGAAGCCATCGTCGCGCCATGGATCCCATCTCGGCCCGTTTTGGCGCCAATGTACAACACTTGATTTCCCGCTCCCTTGGCTAATCCTCGCAGGAGACGGTCTTTCTGAACGATTCCGAGACAAAAGACATTGACCAGGGGATTTTTGGAATAAATATCATTAAACGTAATCTCTCCACCAACCGTGGGAACCCCCATGCAATTCCCATACGAAGAAATACCGGAGACGACTCCTTTCAATAAATACTGATTCTTGGGAAGATCCAATTCACCGAATCGTAATGAATTCAATAACGCAATCGGGCGCGCGCCCATGGTAAATATATCGCGGAGGATCCCTCCGACACCCGTGGCTGCTCCTTGAAACGGTTCTATAAACGATGGGTGATTATGGGATTCCATTTTGAAGACTGCGGCAAGCCCATCGCCAATATCCACAGCTCCGGCGTTTTCTCCAGGGCCCTGCACGACTCGCTCCCCTTCGGTCGGAAACCGTTTTAAATGGATTCGCGAGCTTTTATAGCTACAATGTTCACTCCACATCACGGAAAAGATCCCTAATTCGGTGAGGTTGGGTTCACGCCCAAGATGTTTTAGGATTTGCTGATACTCCTCCACAGAAAGGCCATGGTGTTCAATAATCTTTGGAGTCACAGGTAAATTGTGTGTGGGTTTGGATGTGTCTGTCATGGCAAAATACTCATTGCTGTGTATAGAAGGCGCAAACCATTGAGGGTGAAATCTTCAGTATTCAATTTCAGAAAACGACCGGATCATGAAAGAAATGAATGGATCATCCGGGTCATGGCAATGAAGCGGAACGTATCATAGCCACGGTCATTCTGTCTTCTGAATGGAAGTGCTTGCAGGCATTCGAAGCGGTAAATGATCCGTAACGTAGGAGGCGTATCGCAATGCGGTTAGCACTTGTTCATGGGTCAAGTTCAATGCTTCCTGGACCTCAACAAAGGATTTTCCGATGCCGAGTGTTCCAACCACAGTGGCCACGTCAATGACAGTTCCAGCCACACAGGGCTTTCCGTTACAAGTATTCGGAGCCATCGTTATTCCGGGAAAAACTTCCATGTTGGTTTTGGCACACTAGAATATCATTGCCGGGTGGTATTTGAGGCCGACCGATTTACACAGACTGGTGTATCTTGTGGCTTTCTAATGCCGCAAGCATGGAACGAACAATCATCAAACCGTCCTCATTACTTAAAATTTTATCGGCGGCTCGTTCAGGATGAGGCATCAGACCAAAAACATTGCCTGCCGCGTTGCGTATTCCGGCAATATTCTGTAGCGATCCATTGGGATTGGCTTGAGAGGTCAGATTTCCATCCCGATCACAATATCGAAATACGATTTGTGCATTGGCTTGTAATGCGGACATTGTGACAGGATCCGTAAAATAGTTTCCGTCCGCATGGGCAATGGGCAGCCTGAGAACCTGTCCCAGTTCGCACTGGTTGGTAAAGGGGGTGTCTACATTCTCTACCCGAACATAGATATCTTCACAAATAAAAGAGAGATCACGGTTGCGCAACATGGCGCCTGGTAGGAGTCCTGCTTCCAAAAGAATTTGAAATCCGTTGCAAATACCCAGGACCATGCCTCCCCGCCCCGCGAATTCAGTGATCGCGTCCATGATTGGAGAAAATCGTGCAATGGAGCCGGTACGTAGGTAGTCCCCATAGGAAAAGCCTCCAGGCAGAACGATAGCATCCATTCCCGTAACGGAGGTTTCTTGATGCCAAATGAGATGAGTGGCTTGCCTCATGATCTTAGAAAAGACATGGGCGCAATCCCGATCGCAATTGGATCCAGGAAAGACAAGGATGCCGATATTCACCGCTATTTCCTCTTAATCGAAGACTTCATCCAAGGTGAAGGGGTGGTGAGAGAGGAAAGGATCATGCAAAAGGGATTTGCCATGAAGATTTTAATTATTTTTTAAAGATTTCATAGCGAAAATCTTCAATGACCGTATTTGCCAGAAGTTTTTCACACATGGTTTTGACCTTGTTTTCGGCAGAGGTGGTATCCGCCTCATTGAGATCCAGTTCCATGAATTTCCCAATGCGGACATCCTCAACCGTTGAAAATCCGAGTGTATGAAGGGACTGTTTGATAGCTCGACCTTGAGGATCAAGAATTCCGTTTTTTAGTGTGACAAAAATTTTGGCTTTCATGATTTTCCCGAAGGATAAAAAACACCGAATGAATAAATTTCTCAGGAACCATTCACGCTAGTGGCTAAGATTGGCTTTAGCTGGTGCACAATCGCTATCTTAAGAAAACTTTGCATTATCCGCAGACCCGTTTAAGGACTTCCTGATAGGTTTCTTCAATCCGGCCTAAGTCTTTTCGGAAGCGATCCTTATCCATCCGTTCCCCGGTTTGGATGTCCCAAAAGCGACAGGTGTCCGGAGAAATTTCATCCGCCAAAATTACCTGGCCGTTATATAAACCAAATTCCAATTTGAAGTCCACGAGCATCATTCCTCTTTTCTGGAAAAACGGTGTTAATGCCCCATTGATTTTAAGAGCTTGGTGTCGAAGTTCCTCGATTTGCGAGGGCGTGGCCAATTTGAGTAGCCGAATATGGTCTTCAGTAATAAGCGGATCACCCAGCGAATCGTCTTTATAGAAAAACTCAATTAATGGTGGATCAAAGATCAATCCTTCTTCCAAGCCTAATCGTTTGACAATACTCCCTGTGGCTCGATTCCGCAGGACAACTTCCACCTGGATGATTTTGACCCTGCGCGTTAACATTTCTCGATCATTGATTTGTTGAATGAAATGACTAGGAGTTCCCGATTCGGCAAGGAACTGGAAAAGTTTTGCAGAGATGGTGTTATTCACCACACCTTTTTCCAGAATAGTCCCGCGTTTTTGGGCGTTAAAAGCGGTGGCATCGTCCTTAAAATACTGAATGACTTCATCATCTTTTTCAGTCAGATAAATCTTTTTGGCTTTTCCTTCGTACAGCATATCTCCTTTAGTCATGTTTTTTTCCTCTTCTCTGAAGTGGTCCTTGAAATGGTAGTCTTTGGTGTCAGTTGGCATTTTCGCCAGCCTTGTTTCCCAAAAACTCGTCCGAAAATCTGTTTCTGATGGCGCAAATAGGCTTTTGGGTCAAAGCAGGTGGCAATTTCTTTTGAGGTGAGGTATTTGGCAATAAAGGGATCCTGTTCGATAAGTATTTTGAAGATTCCCTGTTTTTTCCATGCCACCATTGCATGTTGTTGCACATGCTCGTAGGCCTCTTTTCTGATCGCGCCTTTCTCGATCAATGCCAGTAACAACCGTTGAGAATAGATCAGTCCACCGGTTTGGTTCAATGTTGTTAACATACGTCGGGGATCGACCACCAGGGTGGATAATATTTTGGTTAAACGGACCAGCATGTAATCGATGAGGATGGTGCTATCAGGAAGAATGATTCGCTCGGCGGATGAATGGCTAATGTCCCGTTCATGCCACAGTGCGACATTTTCCAGCGCAGCGAGGCTATTGCTTCGGACTACCCTGGCGAGTCCGCATAAATTTTCCGAGCCGATTGGATTTCGTTTATGCGGCATAGCGGAAGAACCTTTTTGGCCCGATTCGAAATACTCTTCCGCTTCCAAGACCTCGGTTCGTTGCAGATGCCGAATTTCTGTTGCCACTTTCTCAATGCTGGCTGCCAGAAGGGCCAAGGCCGAAAGAAATGCGGCATGCCGATCACGCTGAATCACCTGATTAGAAATAGGTGCGGGTTTCAAGCCCAACCGTTGACACACGGCTTTTTCTACCGAAGGAGAAAGATGAGCAAATGTTCCCATGGCTCCTGATACCTTGCCGACCGAAATATCCGCCACAGCGAATTTTAGCCGTTGTTGCTGTCGTTGAAATTCCTGAAACCAAATAGCCACTTTCCACCCGAATGAAATTGGTTCCCCATGGATGCCATGCGATCGTCCCACCATCAGGGTATCCCGGTGCGCGAAAGCCAAATCCCGCAGTACTTCCAATAATTCCGTGACATCATCCAGTATCAATTGGGCGGCTTCCACCATTTGCAAGGCGAGAGAGGTGTCGACGATATCGGATGAGGTCAGTCCCGCGTGAAGGAATCTCCCATCTTTGCCGGCCTGTTCGGCCACTGATTCTAGAAAGGCGATAACATCATGTTTCGTGACTTGTTCGATAGCCGCAATCCGTTCAGGGTTGACCGTCACTTTTTTCTGAATCCGGCTTGCTGCACCACGAGGAACCTTTCCGGTATGTTCCATCGCTTCGCACACAGCGAGTTCGATTTTCAACCATAATTCATACTTCCTGGTCTGGGTCCAAACGGCCCCCATGCGGGGTAGCGTGTAGCGATCAATCATAGGACAAGAGGGTTAGGAGGAAGGTGTGAAATCAGAAAAACCCGGCGCAGGGATCTTGGCTTGAATCCGGTTGCGTTTTTCAGCAAGTCTTGGTTCATCCCGGAGGACATGGTCAAGGAGTCCATTCACGAACCGTCTGGCTTCATCATCCGCAAACCGTCTTGCCAACTCAATGGCTTCATTGATCGTGACCATGGCTGGAATATCGGGCTCCCACAACAACTCGTAAATGGAACATCGCAGAACGTTCCGATCTACCACCGGCATCCGTTCCAGGGACCAATCGACAGCAAAGTCACGAATGATTCGATCAATGGTTAATTGGTTTGTGATGACTCCCAGAACAATCCTGGACGCAAAAGCTTGAACTTCCGGGGAAGTCGCCTGACTGGCCCAGAACTTTTCTTGCCAGGCCGCGTTTTGATCCTGAAACTCATGTTGGAAAAGCATTTGAAGGGCGAATTGGCGCGCGAGCCGCCTGGATGGGCGGCTGTTTGTGCGACTGGCTTGCGGGGTATCGGATGGAATCGTCTTCGTCATGATTTCGTGGGTTCCCGTAAAAATCCGGATTGGCGGATATTTGTCTTACTAAGACGTTTCATCAATAAGGCCATTTCAATGGCTGTGCGGGCTGCATCAGCCCCTTTATTTCGCGCAGGAGGGCCGGAACGTTCCATAGCTTGATCGACAGTGTTCGTAGTCAGCACCCCAAAAATAACAGGAATTCCCGTCTCAAGGGATGCACAGCTAATCCCTCGACTTGTTTCTGAACAAATATAATCAAAGTGGGGCGTTTCTCCCCGTATCACAGCCCCCAAACAGATAATTGCATCAAATCGTCGGGATTGGGCCAAGGTTTTAGCGATCAATGGAATTTCAAAAGCCCCTGGAACACGAAATACTTGTCTTTGGTGTGGTGGGGTACCCAATTGGGTAAGGGTTGATTCAGCAGCAGCCAATAATCGACTGGTGACGACTTCGTTAAAGGTACTGACCACGATGGCAATCTGACAGTCTGCCCCGTTCACATTACAGTCTGGATTTTCCATTTTAGTCGATGAGTCCCTTCGATGGGTAGTCTTTAGATAGACCATGGAAATGGCGGTGAGTGTTTACCACTTGCCGGAGGTAACTGCAAGCCCCCCATTATACATTCTCCAAGAGGTGCCCTAATTTGGCTTTTTTCGTACGCAGGTAATGAACATTGGATTCCTGAGGAATGATTTCAATGGGCACTCGTTCAATCACTTCCAAACCATACCCTTCAATCCCGACAATTTTTCGAGGATTGTTGGTAATCAACCGGATTTTTTTGAGCCCTAAATTTACTAGAATTTGAGCGCCTATACCATAATCCCGTAAATCCGCCTTGAAACCTAGTTGGAGATTCGCTTCGACGGTATCACTGCCTTGATCCTGAAGATTGTAGGCTCGAATTTTATTGGTGAGCCCGATCCCCCGTCCCTCTTGATTTAAATACAGTAGGACTCCTTTATTTTCCTGCTCGATCATTTCCATTGCTCGATGAAGTTGTTCCCGGCAATCGCATCGCAAGGACCCAAAGACATCGGCCGTGAGGCATCCCGAATGGACTCGCACAAGCGTTGGATTGCCATCAATCTCTCCTTTGACAAGAGCGATGTGTGTTCCGGCATCCAGTTCATTTTCAAAGACCACGGACTGAAAATGACCGAAACGTGTCGGGAGGTTAGCCTGGGCGACTTTTTTTACAAACGTCTCCCGATGCAATCGGAATTGAATGAGGTCCTTAATCGTGATGATTTTCAGTTGATGGTGTTGAGCAAACTTCATTAAATGCGGGACACGAGCCATGGTGCCGTCATCATTCATAATTTCACAGATCACGGCTGCAGGATACAGTCCGGCTAGACGCGCAAGATCGACAGATCCTTCGGTTTGTCCAGCCCGGCGCAATACCCCGCCTTTATGGGCCTTGAGAGGGAAGACGTGTCCTGGTCTGGCAAAATCAGTTGGTTTAGCCGATGGGTCAACCGCTAGTTTAATCGTGGTGGCCCGATCAGCGGCCGAGATACCGGTGGTAATATGTTTGGCGGCATCAATCGACACGGTAAATGCGGTGCCGAACGGTGCGGTATTTTCGTTCGCTTGTGGGGGAAGCTTCAGTTCCTCGACTCGGTCAGGAGTGAGGGCCAGGCAAATTAATCCTCGGCCGAATTTCGCCATGAAGTTAATATTTTCAGGGGTGACTTTTTCAGCAGCCAGGACCAGATCTCCCTCATTCTCCCGGTCCTCATCGTCCACGAGGATGATGCATTTGCCAGCATGGATATCGGGTAGGGTTTCGGCAATGGTATGGAATTGAGGCTTTTTTATTGTGGTTGTTTCTTTCTTCATAGGTGCCTCTCTTGAAGATCCATCTGCTCTTCTTCAGCTGATTAGCTTCCTGACATGGATTTGTGATTAGTCAGCCGGATCGAACGCTGGACTATCATAACACTAAGTCCCGCTAATCCTGAAACCACGCCCAGCACTAAAAACCCTACAGAGAAGGTCCCTGTCATCTCCTTTAACCATCCGAAGCCGGAGGGTAACAGGAACCCTCCGAGTCCTCCTGCAGCTCCTATAAAGCCGGATGCCGTTCCCATCATGGATTTGAAGCGATTAGACGCTACCTGGAAAATAGCCCCATTTCCAAATCCTAAACAAAACATTACCAGGAAGATGATGGTGAAGACCGAAGCAAAATGACCAAGATCCCCTGAAACAAGGCATAAGGCAGCTACCAAAAGGAAAATCCCTTGTAATAAGTTCATGCCTCCAAACCGGTCCGCGAGAAATCCCCCAAGAGGACGGGCACCACTTCCGGCTAGCGCGCAAAGAGCGGTTAACGACCCAGCATTTACCATGCCCACTTGGAATTGGTCATGAAAAAAAATCGGGAGATAACTTGAAAGCCCCACGAACCCTCCGAACGTCACCCCATATAAAAGACACAACCAATACATAAATGGATCCTGAATCCCTTTTCGTAGAAGTACACCAAATCCGTTTTGGGCCTTTAATCCTTCAATAATATTCTGTGCTGGAGCCGATTGGACCAACAAGAAAAAGAGGAAAACCGTTCCTATCACAGGAAGCAACATAAGTCCGAACACGTGATGCCAGCCATGCTCTTCTGCAAGGCGCGGAGCAATGAAGGTCGCCAACAATACGCCGCTATTTCCAATCGCTGCCACTCCCATGGCCAACCCTTGATGGGCAGAGGGATAGGCTTGGCTGGCCAGAGGCAACGCAATTGCAAAGCTAGCTCCCGCAAATCCTAAAAAGAGCCCGATTCCCAACATTTCTTCAAAGCTGGTTCCCCTCTGCCACCCCAGCATCAAGCCGATGCATTCCAATCCTAGAATTCCCAATCCCACGGTTTTGGCTCCTAGGCAGTCTCCAAGCGGCCCGACAATAATTCGAAGCAAGGCGCCTCCCAATAATGGAATCCCAACTAATATGCCTTTTTGAGAGGCCGAGAGAGAAAATTCTTCAGAAATGACGACACCCATGGCGCCGATGAGCAGCCATACCATAAAACTGACTTCAAAGTGCAACCATGCACCAAGTAGGGTTGGCCAATGTCCTGAACGCAAACTGTGTAATCCCTCTTTAATCATTTTCTCAACCTAATGCTGTTAGGGGTCCGATCTCATCAACCTTGACTTGGACACTGTCATTACGGAAGTCGCCAGGAGGCCAGGACTATAAAAAGTATTGTCCGCCAAAACTATCTTTGTTTAAAGGGCATGATCACCTGGAGAACTTGAGAGAACTGTCGAACGGGAAAAAATAGTCAATCTGTTTGGTGATCCGAGAAAAATTCATTACAATATCAAAAAAAGGCCACATGGCCTATGGTGTTGTTAGGATAGAATCGCAGTATGAACCCTAAATCTTCCAAAAAACCGGCACCGGAAGTGATTGATGTGATTGTAGAGGACTCTCAATCTGCACTTTCAAGCGCATTAAGTCCGGAAGAACTATTACTTGATGAGACCAAAGAAAAGGAAGACCAACCAGGAAAAGAAGGTCATTCTGAGCCAGAAGCGACGGATGATACTGTCTCAACGACCCTTATTCCAACCACGACCCTCAGCCGGTACTTAGCAGAGGTTCGCCGCTATCCCTTTCTTTCCAAAGAAGAAGAACTGCAACTTTTTCACGAATACCAGCAATTCGGGACACGAGAGGCTGCGGTAAAGCTTATCTTGGCCAATCTTCGCGTATGTGTGGCTATAGCCTCTGAATATGGGCTGGCAGGTATTGATCAAATGGATCTTATTCAGGAAGGGAATGTAGGACTTCTTCAGGCCATGAAGAAATTCGATCCTTCGAAAAATGTCCGCTTTTATGCCTATGCCGCTTGGTGGGTCCGAGCTTATGTTTTGCGGTATCTCCTCAATAATTTTCGTCTCGTTAAAATCGGGACCACTCAAGAGCAGCGACGCCTTTTTTACAATCTTCGTCGTGAAAAGGCCAAATTGGAGAGGCAAGGATATGTGCCTGATCCCAAGCTGCTGGCGGACCGCCTGAATGTTCGTGAACGGGATGTCGTGGAAATGGATCAACGACTGGGGAGTTGGGAACTTTCCCTGGATCAGCCGATGACCAATGACGGGGAAGGAACGTTTCATGATCTCCTTCCATCTGCTCAAGCTCCAATTGATGATCAGCTTGCCGATACCCAGCTTCGCGTTCTGTTTCGAAAAAAATTAGCAGAATTTGCAAAAATGCTAACGGAGCGAGAAGAGGATATTCTTCGCAATCGGCTTCTTTCGGAAACTCCCGTGACTCTAGAAGATCTAGGGAGAAAATATATGATTACCAAAGAGCGGACTCGTCAACTTGAGGCAAAAATAATTAAGAAATTACGGGAACTTATGAAAAAAGACATTCAGGACTTTGAACATCTCAGAAAATAATGGCATAAGATAATATACGTATAAAATTCTTTTTTCACCCAGTCTTATAATCCTAGGGGCTTATTTTTTCCACTAAAGATGAGTTCTCGTTTTTTTTCAATAGAAATTAATTTCTTCCTCTTGACTTCATTTCATCCCGACTTATCTCTCCTTTCGACGTGACACATCTGTAGAAATATAAGCGGTGTGCCTCAACTAAATTAATTACATCGAAGTTCTCAGCATTTTCCCATTCAATTGGCCAACAACCAAAGAGGAGGTAGACATGTCAGCGACAAAAGAGAAGGAAAAAAAGGAATCAAAAAAAGAAGCTGGAAGCAGTGCTAAAGGGTTTCGCCCATTAGGTGATCGGGTGTTCGTGGCGTATACAGAAGAATTGGAACGGACAGCAGGGGGAATTTATGTTCCTGACTCCGCTCGCGAAAAACCACAAAGGGGCACGATCGAAGCCGCAGGCCCTGATGTTGAAAATGTAAAAGTCGGGGATCAAATTCTGTTTGATAAATATTCCGGCACCAAGATCAAGATTGAAAATGATGACTGTTTGATTTTGAAAGAAGAAGATATTTTGGGCGTGTTTGAAAACTAATACCCCTTAACTCTAAAAATGATTCTCTTGATTGTTATTCCACATCACAAAAACGAATTATAAGGAGGAGATGTATGGCTAAGCAGTTGCAATACAGTGAAAAGGCACGTGCCTCAATTTTGAGCGGAGTGAATCAATTGGCGGATGCCGTGAAAGCGACATTGGGACCAAAAGGCCGGAATGCTATTCTGGATAAGAAGTTTGGCGCCCCAACCATCACCAAAGACGGTGTGACGGTTGCCAAAGAAATCGAGTTAAAAAATCCCTATGAAAACATGGGTGCGCAATTGGTTCGTGAAGTGGCAAGCAAGACCAGTGATGTCGCCGGTGACGGCACGACGACCGCGACCGTATTGGCGCAAGCCATTTACCGTGAAGGAGTCAAAAATATTACCGCAGGCGCCAATCCCATGGACATCAAGCGGGGAATTGATAAAGCCGTTGAGGTTGTGATTGAAGAACTGAAAAAAATTAGCAAACCTTGCCAATCCAAAAAAGAAATCTCCCAAATTGGTTCAATTTCCGCGAATAACGACCATACGATTGGTGATCTTATCGCCGAAGCTATGGATAAAGTGGGAAAAGATGGTGTTATCACCGTGGAAGAAGCCAAATCCATGTCTACCTCATTGGATGTGGTCGAGGGGATGCAGTTTGACCGCGGGTATATCTCTCCCTATTTCGTGACCAATGCGGATCGGATGGAAGCTTCCTTGGAAGATGCCTTTTTGCTGATTGTTGAGAAAAAAGTGAGTGCCATGAAGGACTTGCTTCCCATTCTTGAACAAGTGGCGAAAATGGGCAAACCGTTGGTCATTATTGCCGAAGATGTTGAAGGTGAAGCCCTGGCGACCTTGGTGGTCAATAAACTTCGTGGCACGTTGAATGTGGCAGCGGTCAAGGCTCCTGGCTTTGGTGATAGGCGGAAAGCCATGTTGGAGGATCTTGCCACCTTGACAGGCGGACAAGTGATTTCCGAGGAGGTTGGCCTCAAACTCGAAAGCGTGAAGCTGACAGATTTGGGCCGTGCCAAACGGGTGAATATTGACAAGGACAACACCACGATCGTGGAAGGTGCCGGAGATCCCAAACGGATTGAAGGGCGTGTGAAACAATTGAAGACTCAGGTTGAAGAAACCACCTCCGATTACGACCGGGAAAAATTGCAAGAGCGATTGGCGAAAATGATTGGTGGCGTAGCAGTGATTAACGTCGGGGCGGCGACCGAAACCGAAATGAAGGAAAAGAAAGCTCGTGTGGAAGATGCGCTTCATGCGACGAAAGCCGCGGTCGAGGAAGGTATTGTTCCTGGTGGAGGAGTGGCGCTTCTTCGATGTGTTCCAGCTTTGGAGAAATTAAAATTAGACCACGATCAACAAGTTGGAGTGAATATCGTCAAGCGTGCTTTGGAAGAACCTATTCGACAAATTTCCATCAACGCAGGGGCTGAGGGCTCTATTATTGTGGAAAAAGTTCGCATTGAATCCTCGAATCGAGGATACAATGCCGGCACTGGAGAATTCGTGGATATGGTCGAGGCCGGTGTGATCGATCCGACCAAGGTCGCACGTTGCGCGTTGCAAAACGCTGCCAGTGTTGCAGGCCTCATGCTCACCACCGAAGTCATGGTTACAGAAATTCCAGAATCGAAGTCAGAAGCTGGGATGCCTGGCGGCCATGACCACGGCATGGGCGGTATGGGCGGCATGGGCGGATTCTAATTATCCGACTCCTGAGAGTAGGGGAAAAAACCTGGAGGATGATCATCCTCCAGGTTTTTTTTTACTTATTTCTTGAATCCTGAATACCGTATGGTTTTTAGGCAAGATTTAGCCCTGTTCCTTCTTGTGAATTGTGCTCTATGTTCTCGAAGATGAATGGGGGAACGAAATAGTCATTTGATTTCTTTTTATTCTCCGGATCGAAGGTTGGGTATCACCTTGATTATGAGCATTCTTGGGTTAAGCGAGATTAGAAGGCCCCATCACAGTAGACAGAGAGTTAGGAGCGATTTTTGACAGGTCGTTTCAGTAGTGTGGTATAAAAGATCCACCCTTAACGCTCACATTTCATTCCCCCGTGCTTAATGGTCTAGGAATAATTATGATCTTGTATCCTTTGAATAATAGAACCCGTTTTTTTCGCCATATAGGATTTAGTATCTGGGCGTGGCCTGTTATCGCTCTTCTAATTACCGCGTACGGTTTTATTAATGATTCCAGTAAGGTTCAAGCGGGCGAATCACTTTCGCGAACAGAGTCCAATTGCACTATTGGCATGGCCAAAGGTGATGGAAAGGCTGAATGCCGGGTCCCGATTCCTCATGGATGTACGGTGGCACAGTTTCCAGGTTATTCCGAACCCTGGGCCGATATTTCCAAAGGAGGAGGGACGTCCTGCGAGTTTGACCAAAAGCATACCGACTGGAAAACATCGATTGTCGGAACATGTCAAGCCTGTCAAACTGAGCTATGTACGGGAAGATTTATTGTGATGTTTAATTGTGCGGATAATGTTCCTCCTGCCAACCAAGCATCCCCACGACGAAAATAATTCCCTTTTGCCCTGAGGAGAAGATTTACATGCTTCCTCAGTTATCCCTCGTTAATCAGATCAAAGCAGAGGCCCGTCGCTTAGGTTTTGATGCGGTGGGTATTGCTCGTGTTCCAACGCCGTTTTCTATCACGCCTTTGCCATCTGCCCAAGATAGGATTCCTTCCGAGGACTCACCTATCACCTTGCGATTATGGGGGCGTCTGAAAAAATGGCTGGAATTGCGTTTTCATGGAACCATGGAATGGATGGCAAGAGACCCGAAGCGCCGATCTGACCCCTCGGAAGTTCTTCCGGGATGTCAAGCTTTGATTGTTGTCGGTATGAATTATTTCACGGATCAAACTCCAGATGAGTCAAATCACGCTGGACGAATCGCCCGATATGCGTGGGGAGCGGATTATCACAGCTTAATGAAAGCACAACTGACACAGTTGGAGAATTTCCTTCACTCCAAAGTTCCAGAGGTTCAGACTAAAAGTTATGTGGACACGGGACCCATCATGGAAAAGCCATGGGCGCAGGAAGCTGGAATCGGATGGATCGGCAAACACACAAATATCGTTTCCACGGATTTCGGGTCTTGGCTTCTATTGGGAGAAATTCTTACGACCGTGGCGTTGGATTTCGACGAACCTGCCATGGATTTATGCGGAACCTGTTCTCTGTGTATTCAGGCTTGCCCAACAGGAGCGATTGTGGAACCGTATCTCCTCGATGCTGAGCGATGCATCTCGTATTTAACGATTGAATATCGAGGAAATCAGGATGACCTGCCAGGTGACCTGAGAAAAAAAATAGGCAATAGGATATTTGGTTGTGACGACTGTCTCGATATTTGTCCTTTTAACATCAATGCGAAACCAACTTCTGAGCGAGGATTTCAACCGTCTCCCTGGACGTTGCATCCTGAATTACCAAAATTGGCGAATCTTACCAAAGATGAATTTCTATTATTGACGAAAGGGAGTCCTTTGCGCCGTCCTAAATATGAAGGATTTATCCGAAATGTGCAGATTGGACTCGACAATCAAACTCCCACTGATTCCCCTACCGTAATTCGATAACCGTCACCCCATCCCCACCCTCGGCCGGATCACCCGCGCGAAAACTTTGGACATAGGGTGAGGAATCACAAAGTTTTCGGATCCCTGATTTTAGGGCACCGGATCCCTGGCCGTGAATTACTTTGAGATATTTGACCTGGTCGACCAGGGCGTGGTCGAGCGCAGCAATCGTCATTTCCATCGCGTCTTCCAGACGGATACCACGGATGTCAATCTTCTGCTGAGATAACCCGGTTGTTGTAGGTGAGACTGTGGACTTTACTAAGGGTTGATTGGTGAGTGAAAGCTGTGGTTCTCCTCTACGATTCCGAGTCTGGAAAGATTTGTTCATGACAGAAGGAGTGGCCAATCGTAGGGTGGAGGGGGCCGTTTTTATCGTCTGTGTTCCTACACGTATAGATACCAGTTTTTTCCCTTCAAGACTTTCCATCAAGATCCCTTTCGTGCCCAACGTATCAATTTCCACCAGGTCCCCTTCGTGAGGAAGATTCAACGAAGATAATGGCGTGTTGGGGAGTTGAGAGAGAACTTCTTCATTAATGGTCCCTATGGTTCGTTGGATAGACTGAACTTTTGGCAGGGACTTGTCCTTTTTTAATTCATCCATCATTTGATTGAGGTATCGTTGCGCCTTGGAAAATGCTCGGTGCCATTGAGTTCGATAGCGTTGCCGGTCCTCACGTTCTTGAGCCTGAAGTTGATCGCGAGTCGTGTGTGCGTCATCAAATATACATTGTGCTTCCTGACGAAGACGGTGAGCGTGCGTGCTCTCTCTCTCCAATCGTGCCTGGGTTTCATGCAAAGATCGGAATATGTGCTCAAGATCGCGATCATGCCGTTGGATCAAGGATTGGGCAACCTGAATAATTGTAGGGTCCATTCCCAAACGTCCCGCGATTTCCAATGCGGAAGAACCGCCGGGAATCCCGTCAATGAGGCGATAGGTGGGAGAGAGTGTGTCAATGTCGAATTCCTGACTGACATTCCGAACTTGAGGATTGCGAAGAGCTAAAGTTTTTAAGGTTGGATAATGGGTAGTAGCCAGGATGATGCATCCAAGTTTACAGAGATGTCCTAAGAGGGCTTCGGCTAATGCAGCGCCCTCAATAGGGTCGGTTGAGCTCCCCACCTCGTCCAGGAGAACCAGGGAGTTATAGCTGGGTGCCTCACTAGACGACTTAACGTCCTGTAATAAGGCGATAATGTTAAGGATATGGCCGGAAAAACTTGATAGGTCCTTGCGGAGGTCTTGTGTGTCCCCGATATCCGCATATATTCGTTCGAAAAATGCCATATCAGAATCAAGAGCACACGGAGGATGAAGCCCGACTTTTACCATCATCGCAATTAAACCCACCAGCTTTAAGGTGACGGTTTTTCCCCCGGCGTTTGGTCCAGAAATGATGAGAACTTTGGTATCGCCCTTTAAATGAATGGAATTCGCTACAACGTGTTCCTTGGTTATGGCCAAGAGAGGATGTCGGGCCTCATGCAAGTCTATGCAATGTCCCTCATTGAGACGAATCGGAGAGCCATAGATCTTCATGCTGAACCGTGCCTTAGCCATGAGACAATCTAGGGCCGCCAGGCAATGTAAATTTTTCTGGATAGATGGAACATGCATGGAAACGAGGCTGGATAAATTTTGTAAGATATGACGGGTTTCCTGGGCGACCTGCAAGTCGGCAAATTTAATGGCATTATTCAATTCGATCAGATGGTGGGGCTCCACAAACACGGTAGCACCACTGCTGGAAATGTCATGCACAATTCCATCGATATCGTGTTGCCGTTCAGCCTTAATGGGGAGCACATATCGATTTCCGCGTTCAGCAAAGTATTGTCCTTGAAGAAGATCCTCATATTGCTGAGAGGCCAGCATTTGTTCCAATTGTCGTCGAAGACTTTGACGAAGATTTTGACTTTTTTGCGTTAATTTCAGAAGTTCAGGACTAGCGGATTCTCGAAGATGGCCGTTCGTATCTATGCACGAATCAATGACATATTTCACCCGCACTAAATCTTCAAGGTCTTGAGCCCGGGTGCCGATCGTCTGAAGCGTCGAGCTATGAATCTGCAAAAGGTGTCGGGTGCTTTGACTTAGTCCCAGGAGTTGGGAAATATCTCGCAACTCCGGCCCGTCGAGGAGCCCTCCTTTTTCAGCACGCGCAAGCAGATGCCGGATATCGGGGAAAACCAAAGGGTGTAAAGGATGAGACCCCTCCAGGATTTGAACCATTTCCGTGGTTTCTTGTTGTTGTGAACGTGCCGTCTGAAGGTCGGGTGCGAAGATAAGCCCACGACAACAAGCCGCTCCCATGCTGGATGCAGCCTCCTTTGCGACAAAATCCACCAATACATCCCATTCCAGTACCTGTTCAGTATGGGGAACAATTAACGAGAAAGACATAGGGGATTAGTGTAAAAAGGCGTGCATGCTGATGCAAGTTCTTGCTGAAACGGAAGTCACTATAAGAATTGAGTTGGGCAAGCGGAGTTGGAGAAAAGCTGGAGAGCACGGGATGTCGTAATCACTAAAATAGTGACGGGAAATATCCTGGATGATTGCAGTATTTCTATTTTTTCATGGAATCGACGGAGAGTTTGAGATCCTCAATGGCCTTTTGAATGTTTTCCTTAATGTCCTGCCAGGCGGTTTCGCTATTGTCCCGGAGCATTTCAATACGAGGAATGAGGGTGTCTTGCTGCTTTTTAAAATTATCTAATTGTGCCTGCAATTTAGCCCGAGTTTTTTGTTGTAGTTCAAGACTTTGGTCTCGGAGTTTTTTAATTTGGGCATCTAAATCATTAATTTGCTTATTCAGATTATCGGTGGATAAGTCATCTCTTCCCTCTGTGGTTGGACCTGGAGCCTTGCTGCCCGGGGCACCTTCTGCCGCAACCGGGGAAACTCCAAATCCAAGTGAGAGGGTGACTACAGCCCATAAAATTCCCATTCGAAGTGTGGCACGTCGTGTTTGTTGTAAAAAGACTTGATCCATGTTGAATCCTTTCTTTCAAAGATCCTGGTACTGCATTTTCTTCTTCTGACCCTGTGCACGGTTAGGAGGTAAAAAGGATACTCAGTCTGAGCAATATATTTATTCAACAACATGAGGAGATCATACACCGGCTTGCCCCCATTGAGACATTCCCTTAGAATGCTCTCCCGTAAAAAGGATTGTATGACACAAGAAGACGCTCGCGCCTATCTCAACTATCTGCTCACCCTACATCTCCGGCAGGAAGAAGCGTTTGGTCCTTTAGCGTTAGCTTTTGTTAAGGAAAATGATCTAACCCAATTAGCCCTCCTTCCAGAAGAACAGTTCAATTTATTCATGGCTACAGCAACAGTGTTTTCTGCCGAACCCAAGCGCTACACGATGAAATTAGAATTGTTGCAAAAAGCCTACCAGATGTTGCCTCAAACACGCTATGACGATCCAGAATTAGGTCGGGATCTGGAACATTTGATTAAAAAAACCCAGAGTGACCTTCAACGCTACAATGAGGCCATGAAGGTTTCCCGGTCACAATCTCCCGATCGACAAAGTTTAATTATAGAAACCGATGTCCCTGAATATTTTCTTGACGTTGCTCAAAAGCGTGCTTCTGAGTATTACCAAGAAAAATACCGATTAACTAAGGAGGCAAAAACTGCCCAGCATTTTGGAGGGACGGCGAAAAAGTTTGAACCGGAAAATATGGCTATTCATAAAGAATTTCCCGGTGCTTGTGCGCCATTCATCAATGCCCGCACTCATGCCTTTCATGTCGTCTTACCATTTGATTTGAAAATCAGTCGAAGTCCCGAAGATCCATTGGACGCAGGGATCAGAATTTTTTATGGGAAAATCGGTTATTCATTTCCCCTGCGCTATGAGATGGGGAAATTATGCAGCTACCATGATGGCCAAGTGCTGGATGTGGACCTGCGTGATCCGAATCTCATCTTTGTCTCTGTCTCGGGTATAAAGGACCCTGAGTTCATCATGCAAGACCAATCCGATTCCTCACTTCCCCCCGAATTAGTCTATCCCACGGCTATATTAGAACATACCGGGAGCTTGGGACCGTTTATTCAGGTTAGTTGTAATATTAAAGTGTGGTTCGATGCCTCCAGGGTTTCCCTCCTCATTCAAGGAGCTCCTGATTTACCGGAATACGGATTGCAGGGCGGAGCGGGTCTTATGACCAGAACCTACGCCTCCGATAAAGTTGAATCATATGTGCATAACTTTTCTCAGCCCTGGCAAGAAGGCTTGAGCTTTAATTTTATTAATTTACATCTCCAATTAAGTCGAGGCATCGATAGCGCAGTTGTGCCGTTTGGCACACCGATCTTTTCGGTGTATCCTGTGCTGAATCGACAAGGGTATCGGTTTGTGGACAGACGGACAATGGACTAAGCCCCCAGAGGGGGGAATCCATGGGATTTTCCCTATACTCTTTAGATTCAATTTTTTTCCTGTTCCTTCCCTCACTCAGATGGGGGTTGCCTTTTGATTCGGATCGACAGCAATCCAATCGGGTGGACATGCCTTATCATGTCTTTTTCTCTGATGGCCGCTTGTGCCGGCGGCTCCCACCGAACCGGACCGGTGACATCCGAACATCATCTACGAGGGGTGGCTTCCTGGTATGGACCCAGTTTCCATGGCAATGCAACGGCCAATGGGGAATCCTATGATATGTGGGCATTAACGGCCGCCCATCGCACACTGCCTTTTGGAACCAACGTGTTAGTTCAGAGTGTCGATACCGGGAAATCCGTGACCGTTCGAATCAATGATCGTGGTCCATTCATTCGCGGTCGTGTTATTGATCTCTCTTATGGGGCCGCACGGGAATTAGCCATGATTGGAAAAGGCACTGAAGACGTCATACTGTCCATCGTCGATTCCCCAATCTCCGGGTATTCCAGCAATGTGCCAGGTGAACAGAATCAAAATTTTTGGGTTCAGGCTGGTTCCTTTACCACGTTGCCTCCAGCTGTTGTATTGCGGGAGCAACTGGCCAACCACTATCCAAATGTCCGGCTCAAAACCGTGGATCTTTCCTCCGGGCAATGGCACCGGGTTCAGGTAGGGACTTTCCACTCCCGTGAAAAAGCGCAAATGGTGGTGAAAGAATTAGAAAACCGGTTTGATCTCGATCCTCTACTCATTCAAGATAACTAATTGAAAGAAAATAATTATTATTGATTATTTTCTTAAATAATTGCCTTAAACAAACCCCTTATGCTAGTTTAAAAATGAGTTGAGAACTGAGGGCTCAAAACATCTCAGGTGATGAGACTTTTGGCCTTATTATGAATCCCTCTCAAATTTTTCTGATTTCACTCTCTTTCAAAGCCAGCCATCAAGACCTTGCAGCTTTCTGTGCTGCTAATGTCTCTCTCTTCCCCGTCGGAGCTCGTTAATTCATCCATGGATTTTATTGCCGTCCTTATTTGTTTAGGACTTTCAGCTTTTTTCTCTGGCGCCGAGATTGCTTTTTTTTCTATTACAGAAAGCCGCCTGAAAGCTCTGGCCGATGAAGGTCATAAAGGGGCCAAACTTGCTCTTAAATTACGGTCCAATCCCCAGCGTCTTCTCTCGACACTTCTGATCGGCAACAATTTGGTCAATATTATGGCGGCCTCCATGGCCACCCTGATTGCCATTCGTCTGTGGGGATCAGAGGCCGTGGCCGTGGCCACCGGTTTATTAACGTTTATGGTCTTGTTATTCGGGGAAATTATCCCCAAAACGCTCTGTGCCAAATATTCCGAAACGGCCGTGCAAATACTGGCATACCCCATCTATCTCGTAGAACAATTATTCTTTCCATTTCTCTATTTCTTGGAGCCGTTTATTTTGAAACTGACCGGAGGTCGGGGGTTATCCGTACCGTTCATCACGGAAGAAGAACTGAAAATTATGCTCGACGCCGGCGGAAAAGCGGGGGTTTTGGAAACAAATGAAGTGCGAATGATTAAAAATGTGTTTGATTTTAATGATGTGACGGCTGAAGATGCGATGACTCCACGGATTTATATGTTCGCTCTCGACGGCAATCAGACACTCGGAGAGGTACGTGAAGAGTTGTTTAAAGCCAAATACTCTCGAATTCCCATTTATGAGGGGAATCCCGACAATATCACCGCCATTCTCTATCGCAGTCATGCCCTGGTGGAACTGGCTCAAGCCCATACACAACTCACCCTCAAAGCTTTAGCGAAACCACCATTATTTATTCCCTCTACCAAAACGGCAGATGACCTTTTGCGGCAATTTCAACAAGAAAAACGACATATTGCCATCGTCGTCAATGAATTCGGGGGGGTCATGGGATTGATAACTGTCGAAGATTTGTTGGAGGAAGTGGTGGGAGAAATTCTCGATGAAGGCGATCTCAGCGAAGAATGGATCCGCAGGACCGGAAAAAATCAAATTTTAGTGGACGGACGGACGGAAGTTCGCCGCATCAATGAATTTCTGAAGGTAGGACTGGACGAGGAACAAAATACGATTAGTGGGCTCATTCTCGAAGAGTTGGGCCACATCCCTGCAATTGGCGAAAAAGTTCAGACAGACAACTGCCTCTTAATCGTCCAGGATGCCGACGAACGTTCTATCAAAGGTGTGCAAATTATTAAGGAAGAGCCTGTTCCCGAAGCTCCTCCAACCGAACCCTCTACTGTTGCTTCCGAATCGTAGATGGAGTGAATCCATGACGTTATTTTCCGGATTCGTTAATATTCCCGTTTTCTCCCCTTCTCAAGGTTTGGGAGGTGAAAAATCATTTTCTTCACGGGAATAGGATTCAGGCTCTTTTGAAACCAGTGCTGTACTCAGTCGAAATGCAATCGTGGCCTATGCATCTTATTTGAACGATTTCAGATTCCCTCGTTGAATCAGTAAAGAGAATTCTTCTTCGTTTAAAATTGGTACTCCCAGTTTAGTAGCACTGTCTAATTTAGAACCAGGATCGTTTCCCGCTACTAGGTAATCCGTCTGTTTACTAACGCTGGAAGTCACTCGCCCTCCGAGCGCTTCAATGTTCTGTTTGGCATCTTCGCGCGTCATGCCCTCCAACGTTCCCGTGAGAACGAAAGTTTTTCCTATAAGAGGTTGCCCTGTGCCTTCGGAAGATATTTGAATTTCCTGAATTCGTACACCTAAGTCCTTCATGTGCTGAATCACGGCAAGGTTCCGTTCCTCTTGAAAAAAGCTTTCCACGCTGGCGGCGATTTCCGGACCGATTTCATGAATCGCTTGAAGGTTCTCCTTCGTGGCTTTTTGAATGGCCGGCAACGATCCATAATGGTTTGCCAAGACCTTGGCGACATGGGCGCCCACATGTCGGATACCAAGCCCGATTAAAAATCTCATGAGGGGAGCCTGTTTGGATTTTTCTATGCCTTGGATCAATTGGGTCGCCGATTTCTCTGCAAACCCTTCGAGTTCAAGGAGTTGCTCTTTTTGCAAGGTGTATAGATCAGCCAGATTCCGCACCATCCCTTCATCAACAAACTGTGCAATGGTTTTTTTACCAAGGCCGTCAATATTCATCGCACCCTTGGAAGCATAATGCTCAAGTGATCCTTTTAATTGAGCCGGGCAGACGGTTTGCCCGGTACAATAGAGAATCGGCCCCTCCTGAATTGTGTGCGACTGGCAGACCGGACATTGAATGGGTGGTTGAAATGAAGTTCCTCGCTGTTCTCCCGGTACGGGCACTCGTTCCACCACATCGGGAATAACATCCCCTGCCCGCTCGACTTTTACCGTGTCTCCCACCCGTATATCCTTACGGGCTACCTCCTCCACGTTATGCAGTGAGGCGCGACTCACGGTGACTCCGCCGATTTCCACCGGATCCAATAACGCAATCGGGGTGAGGGCGCCCGTGCGTCCGACCGACACGGCAATTTGTCTCACCCTGGTCAGCTCTTTTCTTGGAGGGAATTTAAAAGCGATGGCCCAGCGCGGACTGCGTGATTTCTCTCCAAGAGACTGCTGCCAATCAAATCGATCGACCTTAATGACAATACCGTCAATTTCAAATGGCAGCGTATCCCGTTGTTCAAACATTTCCCGATGAAATTCAAGTGTTTCTTGAACCGACGGGCATTGGCGTCGAAATTGGGGGACAGGTAATCCCCATGTTTTTAGACAGGTAATCGCCTCGAAATGCGTACCAGGTCGCTGGGGTCCAGGACTGAGAAAGTCATAGCAGGTAATGGTGAGGGGACGGGTAGCGGTGATGGAGGGGTCCAATTGCCGTAAGGTTCCTGATGAGGCATTGCGGGGATTGGCAAACGGCTCTGCGCCATGCTCCATTAACCGCCGGTTTAATTGGTGAAAGTCTGGGAGTTTCATGAATACCTCTCCCCGCACGACGACATGAGGGGGAAAGGGGTTTCCCTGCTTCAGTTGTAGGGGCAATGCGCGAATTGTGCGAAGATTGTGCGTGACGTCCTCCCCTATCGCGCCATCCCCTCTCGTTGCTCCTTGCACAAAAATTCCATTATCGAAAGTGAGTTCAACGGAAAGGCCATCGTATTTAGGTTCGGCCGTATAGCTTACCTGTTCGACACCCAGTTCCCGGCGAACACGTTGATCAAAAGCCCGCACGCTTCCCTCATTCATCTCTGAGTCCAGGCTGAGGAGTGGGAATTCATGCCTGACTTTTTTAAATTGGGCAAGTGGAGTGCCCCCGACACGCTGGGTAGGCGAATCGGGAGTTACCAAATCTGGATGTTGTCTTTCTATTTCCTGTAAATCTCGAAAGAGTTTGTCATATTCAGCATCAGAAATTTCCGGTCGGCTATGGACGTAGTACAACTCGTCATGCCGGAAAATAGACTCCCGGAGTCGTTGAAGTTTTTCGTGAATTGCGCTCAAGGCAGGATGGCTAGGTTAATCGTTACAGCTATTCTTGAATAAATCGGGCTGCATAACTCCGGATGTTGTGTCCGTTTAATACATGAAAGCGTCGCAGGCGGGCAATCGTTTGCCCTGAAAATCGATGTAAAGGGACGTGGACAAGTTTCCGGCAAAAGCGATGTGCAATGTTCCGCCAGGCCGACTGAATTGGAACCGGAGAGACCACAGCCACATAAGGTTCCCGTGAATGTGCACAGGCTCCCGCAAGCAATCGTTCCTCAAGGGAGGTGGCAAAAACCAATGCGGGATTCTCCCAAATATCGGGAATCGGACGAGGGGGAAACAGGAAGAGGGCTCCTCCATAGCGGGCTTCCCCGATTCCCGGTCCAATCATATTTGCGGCAAAGGGCGTGGCGTAAAAGCTGAGAGTGGATTCATCTTGATGCTCGGCATACCAGGTGGTTCGCCAGGAAAATATGTGGGGGTCGGCCGGCACTTCAAAGAAAAAAATCAGCGCTTCGATGGTCCCTTTCACAGGAGGAACCACTTTCACGTAAATATCCGGCGCCGATCGTTGTGGGACAAGGGCCCACTGACGCAAGGTTTCCCGGAGATCAATACCGTCCTCCAGTGAGGTGTTGAATCTTTCAACTCGAGCTAAGTCCGCTCCTAAGACGTGACGACTCTGTTGCCGGACATGGGCGGCAAACGATTCGATGCGATGATCCTCCGGGGGCCAAGAGCACTGACGGTAGGGATTCCATTGGTGTGCCCATGTTTGTTTCTTGGGGGTTGGAGCTTTGGGCTTGAGGGTGACGCTTCGCCAGACCATGGGGTCCCCTTGTAAGCGGTTGACTGCTTGAGAAATTTCTCCTCCGGGACCCTGGAGTTCACCAATCCCCATCAACACGCTTGGCCGGGAATCCAACATGGAGGGTTGAGTTTGGTAACAATACGTTTTTGAGGTTTCCAACAGCGTGAGAGCAAATTCATCCCCGGCCATTTGTTTAGCAGCCTGGACCAATGTATACAAATCCGGTTTGAGTCGATGTTCCAGGAGAGTCAGGTTCCGAATATATTGAAAATAGCGTTGCAATAATTGAGGGGTCACCCAATTGGACTCTTGAGCCAGGGTGACAGAACGTGACGCGACCCACCGGGATCGAGCCTCAAGGACTAACTCCTTGATACCATCAATGGTCAGATGGGTATCGGAACGGGCCTCTTCTCGTCGTTGCTCATAGAGCTGCGTCACAAAGGGCAACTCCCCCAATACAAAATAGAGGGAGGCCGGTTCCACCTTCCACCAGACAGGGAGGCCTGCCCGAAGGTCGGATTTTCCATACGGCATTCGTTCTTGATAGGCCTGGCGAAGCCAGGGCCAGTCAGTCAATGGGCAGAGAAAGAGAATGGAATCAAAGTCGAGTTCAAGTTCGTGGAGGCGGAATGCCATCCAGCAAATGCGTTCCCATCGAGAGGTCTGTGGTTGGGGTGTTGGTAAAAATGGCATCGTGGCAGCGGAAAAGGCCGCTAAGGGTATGGACTTCAGGATATAGGGATCAGGTCCGACCCAGGAGACGGGAGCATAGCCTTGAACGTCTCGATCCACATAGGCTCGAGAAATCCCCTCGGACATGGCCGCTCGTATCCCCATGATCACCGGTTGACAGGGATCGATCGGCACATAGGAACAGCTTAAAACATCATCATCGTACTGTTCTTCCGGAAGAACCACGAGGCTGATGACGGGTAATTGGTCGACTCCCTGTTCCACGAAAGTCTGGACAGACGGCGGGAGCGGGAGACCCACACAATCAATGTGGCGGGTCACGATTATCTCTCGCACAGTGTGAGCCATATCTCCGCTTCCGTGCATGATCGGCAGCACATGAATATGCGGGGATAAGGAGAAGATGGTTTCTGGCGTTAACGATGCGAGAGACATGATGTGCCGTGAGTGAACCCGGTTAGGATCTCCACACTCAAGATTTGTCGGAGGTGGCGTTGACCATAATCGCCTGCTGAATGCCGGCCCGGAAGTTTAGTGGTCCGGATGTAGAGGATGGTCTTCCTCAAAAAAGAAATCCCCCAATCCTCTAGGAAGGGCTTGTCCGCTTAACGCCTGGGAACGGCGTTTCGCTAGCATATCCAAATCCATGGCTTCCTCTCCCAAAACTTTTATCAGAGCCTCACGCCATGCGGGGTCACGAGCTATGGGATGGTTCGGATCTTGGGCCATGCGTTTCATGGCGTATTGCACCAGGTGAATGCCATCCCGGATGGAGAATGGAAGATCGAGTTGATGGGCTTTTTGCAGAAAGTGAACCGTGAGATTGATCATCTCCGCCGGGGCAAAGGGGAGGTGGTAATGCAAAATGGCTAGCTCATGTTCTTTAACGGGGAATTCCACTTTCAATGTTGGTTGCAAGCGGGACAGAATATAATCAGGGACTTCATAGGTGGACGCATCTTCATTCATCGTGACACAACACCGAAAATCTTCATGCGCCCGAATTTGGATCCCTGCCACAACCGACTCCACCAAACGTCGATGATCGAGTAATGAGGCGAGTGAGGCCCAGCTCTTTTCATTCATCCGGTTGCCTTCATCAAGGAGGCACACATTGCCGGTCAGCATGGCTGTGACTAAAGGCGAAGCTTGATAGGTTATCGTGCCTCCTGCGGTGATAACAGGGGATACTAAAAGATCTTCGGGACGGGTGTCAGCCGTGCATTGGTAAATAAAGAGATCTTGCTTCCGTTCTTGTGTGGCTGCCATGGCGAGGGTAGTCTTCCCTACACCTGGTGGTCCGACAATGCGCGGTGAGAGGGGTAGGTCTTTTTCGTCAACGATAAACCAACAGGCGAGAAGCTGACGCAATATTTCCTGATCACCCATCCACACCTGTTGAAGGACGAGAGGCAGGGCTAGGCGGAGGGAAACCTGACCGACTTGCATCACTGAGGGATCTGTGGGATGTGTGTGATGGGATGGCATAGAGAGGATTCAGCAGGTCTGTGATGGAAAACTATCACAGGCTTTTTTCTACGGTCAATCGATTCGAGTCTTCCATAACTTCTGCTGACCTACAAGAATAGTTGTTTGACATTACTTCAGATCCGAATTATTGTGTAGCAAAAGGGCACTGTTTGGACCTCAGCCTTGTCATTATTGACCATTATCCCAAAAAAGGAGGGATACATATGAACCTCAAGGGAGGAGGAGTGCGTAATATGGCGCGATCAATGTTTAGGGGATGCCAGGTAGACCCCCAGCGAGCCGGTTGGTGTGGTTACTTGAAAGTTGTCGTCGGTGTGCTGGTATGCGGTGGACTCTTTACCGGTTGTGTCAGTACGGAAAAATTTGAGGCTGAAAAGGCGCGGGCGTTGAATTTCCAACGTCTATTAGCGCAAGAAGAAAAACGAACCGGTGAATTAAATGTCAAGTATCAGGACACGCAACGGCAAATGGGATCACTGCAATCACAAAATCGCGATTTAAATGCAGAATTGGAGGCGTTACGAGACCAACTGAATCGTTCGCACGATGAACTCTCACGTGTGCGTGAGGGCGGGATGGGGAAATCGGACGATCTAAAACTGTCCGAACCCTCTATATCGGAATTTGGATTGAATGATCTCGATTTTAAGGATTCAGATTTGGCCAAACTTGATTCGGACTTGAATCTGGGGAATGAAGTCCCACTAGATTCGTCCATGGTTGATACACGGGGAAGTGAAGGCGGTGATTCGCATACGGTGGCCAAGGGGGAGACTCTCTACCGTATTGCCAAAGAATACGGAGTGTCCGTCCAAGACCTCAAATCATGGAATCGACTGCCTGATAATACCATTCACGTGGGGCAAAAACTCATCGTCAGCGGTCACTAATTCATTTCAATTCTTCTCCTCAAATAAGGCCGGAATCCCAGGAAAGACTTTCCCTTAGGATTCCGGCCTTCTCTTTTTCCCCGCGCTATTGAGCTTTGCGGACACACGCACTTTCGTTGACACCTCATAGGCCGTATGTTACCGTCAAATCCATGAAAAATGCTTATTATTCAGTGAGTTTTGAGGAATTTTCCCGGTTTGCATTGCAAGGAAATCTGGTTCCTCTCTATCGAGAAATTCTGGCAGATTTTGAAACACCCGTTTCTGCCTTCTCCAAAATTAACACCGGTTCCCATGCATTTTTGTTTGAAAGTATTGAGGGGGGGGAAAACTGGGCTCGCTATTCTTTCCTGGGTAGTCACCCTTCCGTTGTATTTTGGGAAGAAAATGGGGAAGTGGTTACCCAAAGAGGCCGGAAGCAACATCGAGTCCCGCTTCTTGGAAATCCGTTGGATCATATTCGCGAAACGATGGCGGAGTACCGCCCTGTGGTCGTCCCCGGCCTGCCACGATTTGTTGGAGGAGCAGTTGGCTATTTAGGCTATGACCTCGTCCGGTCATTTGAGCCAATTCCTTCAGTTGCCAAAGAGGGAAGCAAGACTCCCCTCTTTGCGTTTTGCATTACGGATACGCTGCTCATTTTTGACAATGTGTCGCATACCGTCAAGGTGGTAGCCAACGCCCATATTGCTTCTACAAAAAAGTCTCAGCTTCGCCGGACCTACCAGGATGCCATTGACCGGATTGAATCCATCATTGCCAAGCTGAATAAGCCCAGACGACGACCGTCGTCGACCAGACGGCGGGTGCCGCTCAAATTTCAATCGAATATGACCTCTGCGGACTTCGAGAAAATGGTTCTTCGCACGAAAGAATACATTCAGGCGGGCGATATCATTCAAGGAGTGATGTCCCAGCGGTGGCACGCCACCATTCATACCAATCCACTGGAGATCTATCGGGCGTTGCGAGTAATCAATCCCTCACCGTATATGTTTTATTTGCGGATTGCCGGCCTTGACCTGGTAGGATCTTCCCCGGAAATCCTCGTGCGATGTGAAGAAGGCCACATCGTGGTTCGGCCTATTGCCGGAACGCGCCCACGCGGACGAACGCCACAAGACGACCAGGCCATGGAAGAGGATCTCTTATCCGATCAGAAGGAATTGGCGGAACATGTCATGTTAGTGGATTTGGGTCGTAATGATGTGGGGCGGGTCGCCAAAGCCGGAACCGTCAAGGTGGAGCGGTTTATGAAAGTGGAACGGTACTCACATGTCATGCACATCGTGTCACAAGTTAGAGGAGAATTAGATCCGCAATACACCGCATACGATGTGATGAAGGCCTGTTTCCCAGCCGGAACGGTGTCGGGGGCCCCGAAAATCCGTGCCATGCAAATTATTGAAGAGTTGGAACCCACCCGACGGGGACCCTATGCCGGAGCCGTGGGGTATTTTAGTTTTTCCGGCAATATGGACACCTGCATTAATATTCGCACGGTTGTGATCCAAGGACAGAAGGCATATATTCAGGCCGGTGCCGGAATTGTGGCGGATTCTGATCCCTCCCGTGAATATGAAGAAACTCGAAATAAAGCCGGCGCAATGATGAGGGGCATTGAAATGGCGGAACAAGGTCTGTCATGAGACAATGGGAGTGTAAACGATGATCCTGGTGATCGATAACTACGATTCGTTTACGTACAATCTGGTTCAATATTTAGGAGAATTGGGGGCCGACCTCCAGATCTTTCGAAATGATACTTTGACGATCCAGGACATTGAACGGATGGCCCCTGAGCGGATTTTAATCTCTCCAGGTCCTTGCACACCTAAAGAGGCGGGTATTTCCGTCGAAACCATTAAGCACTTTGCCGGGCGACTGCCCGTATTCGGTGTCTGTCTTGGACATCAATCTCTGGCCTATGCCTTTGGAGGTCAAATTATCCAGGCTCCACGACTCATGCATGGAAAAACTTCCATGATCCATCATGATGGAAAAACAATTTTTGAAAGCCTGCCGAATCCCTTTGAGGCCACCCGGTATCATTCCCTCATCGTTAAGCGCGAAACCTTGCCTGCCGACTTTGAAATTTCGGCGGAAACGGTGGAAGGCGAAATCATGGGCCTCCGGCATATGCCAACCGGAGCGGAAGGGGTCCAATTTCATCCTGAATCGATTTTAACCCTGGCAGGAATGGATTTGTTGCGGAATTTTTTGTCAATGCCATTATCGTCTTCAACTGCCCACTAGCCTGTTACCCGCCATTCGTATTTTCATGAGAAGGTTCATATGTCCGTACTCAAAGACCGTATCGCCAAATTAGCCGATGGCGTCGACCTCTCAGAAAAAGAGGCGGAAGAGGCGATGCTGGAGATCATGCAGGGAGTGGCGACCGACGTCCAAATTGCGGCCTATTTAATGGGATTACGCATGAAAGGCGAGACGATTGATGAAATTACCGGGTCCGTTCGAGCCATGCGCGAGCTCGCCATTCGTATTCCCGTGACTGATCCTCAAGTCGTTGATACGTGTGGAACGGGAGGCGACAAAAGCCAAACCTTTAATATTTCGACGGCCGCCGCTCTGGTCGTGGCTGGCGGGGGGATGACGGTTGCCAAACATGGGAATCGCTCGGTTTCCTCACGATCAGGGAGCGCCGATGTGTTAGCCGCTCTCGGCGTCAATATCGAATTATCTCCAGAAAAGGTCGCAGAGTGCATCAATGAAGTCGGTATCGGCTTTCTCTTTGCCCCTCTCTATCATGGTGCGATGAAACGTTGCGCCAAACCCCGGGCTGAAATGGGAATCCGTACCATGATGAATATTCTGGGGCCACTGTCCAATCCGGCACAGGCCACGATTCAGGTGTTGGGTGTCTATGATAAGTCACTCACTGAAAAACTGGCTCAAGTCCTGGTGCGATTGGGTACACAACATTGCTTCATCCTTCATGGGATGGACGGGTTAGATGAAATATCCCTCACCAGTCGTACCGCGATTTCTGAAGGCAAAAAAGGACGGGTGCTGAGCTATTCTATCGGTCCGGAGGATTTTGGTCTTCACCCGGTCTCGCCAAAAGAACTGTTGGGAGGAAACCCTGAACATAATGCTCAAATTATTCGAGATATTTTCCGAGGGCGTCGAGGGGCCAAACGGGATATCGTACTAATGAATGCCGCTCCGGCGTTTATCGCCTGCCAAAAAGCTGTGTCGTTAAAGGAGGGTTTTGAAGCAGCAGGGCGTATTGTTGATACTGGAGCCGCTTTTGAAAAACTGGAGAAACTTATCTCCTTTACCAAAGAGCTGGCGGCATGATTCTTTCTCGAATTCTCGAACACAAAAAAGCCGAACTGCGACGAAAACAGAATCGGGGGTACCTCGTTGAAATGAAGGGGCGCATCGTTGATCGTGCCCGGCCCTTGGGATTCATTAGGGCCTTAGAGGCGGGGTGTTCTTCCTTGGCTCCCGCTTTAATTGCGGAGGTGAAAAAGGCCTCTCCCAGCCAAGGAGTTATGAGACCGGAATTTCACGATCGCTTTGAGCCCGTGACCATTGCCTCTCAGTATCGAGACCACGGGGCAAGCGCCCTTTCCGTGCTGACGGATCAGGATTTCTTTCAAGGGAGCCTGGAGTATTTGCACAATGTGAAGGAGGCAGTCGACCTTCCGACACTCAATAAAGAATTTATGATAGAGGATATCCAATTTTATGAAGCACGCGCGTATGGGGCCGACTGCGTCTTATTGATTGCTGCCGCGTTGGATCGATTTCAGCTTGAAGATTTTTTCACACTTGCCCGTGAATTGTCGCTCGATGTGCTTATCGAAATTCATGATGAACGGGAATTGGACACGGTTCTTGAACGAGTTTCCTTAGTTCGTCTCATTGGCATTAACAACCGTGATCTGAAATCATTTTCTACTGATTTAGGCGTCACCAAACGGCTTGCCAAACGTATACCTCATGACAAACTCATTGTGAGTGAAAGCGGGATCCATACACGGAACGATGTCATGCGTGTGCTTGAAGCCGGAGCAAAGGCGATGCTGATTGGCGAGGCGTTGTTACGCGCAGATTCTATTGAATCCAAAATTCAAGAATTATTGCATCCCGTTCCATCTTCAAAAGAGGAAGTAATCACCTCTCGTTGGATCTAATGTTTGTTTGGACGGGACAGAACACCATTCAACTTCCATTGCTCCGTTTGGGAGATCCTAATGGTAATGTGGTGTAGCCGTTATCATCCCAGGATGAGAATCTTCTCTACAGAAAACCATGAGTAATAGGAATTTTTCAAAAGAATGGCCAATGCCCGTATGCCTCCTAAAATAAAAATCTGTGGGATCACCAATCAAGAGGATGCCGAAATCGCCGTTCATGAAGGGGCCGATGCCCTTGGTTTTGTGTTGTATTCCAAAAGCCCTCGATATGTTGAACCTGCGGTTGCCAAGCACATCATTGGGAGTCTCCCACCCTTCGTACTTCCTGTGGGTGTGTTTGTCAATCAAGATCTCGAAATGGTCAGACGTCTTTTCGATGACTGCGGACTGGCTCTTGCCCAACTGCATGGGGACGAATCCCCCGGTTTTTGTGAATCCTTGAAGCGCCCGGTGTTACGGGCTCTCCGGATGCGGGATCGTAGCAGCTTTTTAGCATTAGCAGAGTTCAAAGGCAGGATGGGTGTGAGGGGATTTGTGATTGATGCATTTTCAGAGACGCGTGTATGGAGGAACCGGACAAACAACGGATTGGTCTCTTGCTGGCGAAGTGGCAAAGGCTGTCCCCATTCTTTTGGCGGGCGGGTTAACTCCTGAGAATGTGCAGGACGCAATTCGACAGGTTCAACCCTATGGGGTCGATGTGAGTAGTGGTGTGGAACAAAGCCCCGGGCGCAAAGATTCGGCGAAAATACGTGCCTTTATCCAATCAGTTCGTCTTGTGTGTTAGCCATTCCATCGCTATACTCTTCTTTTTTCGATTCCTTTTCCGGTAGTACGTTCCTTGGCAACCTATCCTAATAAACAGGGGCGATTCGGGCAATTCGGGGGTATGTACGTTCCCGAAACCCTCATGCCCGCTATTCAGGAATTGGAACAGGCGTATCTGGCTGCCAAGCGGAGTCGGCCATTCCAACAAGAATTTCACAATTGCCTCAAGCATTTTGTCGGTCGTCCCACTCCCCTCTTCTACGCCGAACGTCTGACGAAAACTCTTGGTGGCGCCAAAATCTATCTAAAAAGAGAAGACCTGTGTCATACCGGTGCGCATAAGATTAATAATACGGTCGGTCAAGCTTTGCTCACCCGACGCATGAAAAAGAAACGCGTCATTGCTGAAACCGGCGCCGGGCAGCATGGTGTGGCGGTGGCCACCGTGGCGGCGATGTTTGGTCTGGAAGCCGAAATTTACATGGGCACCGAGGATATGGAACGGCAGGCATTAAATGTCTTTCGGATGCGATTGCTTGGCTCGAAAGTCACGGGGGTCAATGCCGGAAGCCGCACGCTTAAAGATGCCATCAGCGAGGCCATGCGTGACTGGACGACCAATGTTGAAACGACCCATTACCTGCTGGGCTCGGTTCTCGGCGCTCACCCCTACCCCATGATGATTCGAGATTTTCAATCCGTGATTGGTCGGGAAACCCGCAAACAAATACTTGCTCTGGAAAAACGCTTGCCTCACAGCCTCGTGGCCTGTGTGGGCGGCGGCAGTAATAGCATGGGGTTGTTTTATCCGTTCGTGAAAGATGCCAATGTGCAGATGATCGGGGTGGAAGCCGGTGGGCACGGCATCGGAAGCGGGAAACATGCCGCGCGTTTTTCAGGAGGGAAACCCGGTGTCCTGCATGGGACCATGACCTATCTCCTTCAGGATGAGGATGGGCAGGTGAATCCCACGCATTCGGTGTCTGCCGGATTGGACTATCCGGCCGTCGGGCCAGAACATAGTTACTATCATGATGCCGGACGAATCCGGTACACCTCTGCGACGGATGCTGAAGCCCTGGCGGCATTCGATTTGCTGGCTCAAACAGAAGGGATCATCCCTGCTCTTGAAAGCGCCCATGCCATTGCGGAAGTGATCAAGCTTGCGCCAACGATGAAAAAATCACAGATCCTGGTCATGAATCTCTCCGGCCGCGGAGATAAAGACGTCCAGCAATTAGCCAAAATGCGGGGTATTCCTCTCTAGAAAATTTCGTGCCGGAAGTCCGTGTCTCGGGAAGAACCTGGCGAGCGCGTCACCGGATCTTCCATTGAATCGTGAAATGTCTTTATGAGTAATCGAATCCAAGCCACCTTCGAAAAACTCCGCACTACGGGTCAAAAAGCCCTCATCCCTTACATTATGGCCGGCGATCCCACTTTAGCCATGACGGAATCTCTTGTCCTGGCCTTAGAAGAGGGAGGAGCCGACCTGATCGAATTGGGTGTGCCATTTTCGGATCCAATTGCTGATGGTCCCGTGATTCAACAAGCTGCGGAACGGGCACTTCGTTCCGGTACGACTCTCAATAAAATTCTTTTTACCGTCACCAATCTCAGAAAAAAGACGTCCCTTCCCCTTATTCTGATGACGTATTACAACTCGATTATGGCTATGGGAATCGAGGCCTTTTGTGCGAGAGCGGTTCAAGCTGGAATCGATGGGATTATTGTGCCGGATTTGCCACCCGAAGAGTCTGATCTTCTCTATAACGCTAGCCTGGCGTCGGGGGGACCTGTGATTATTTTTCTTCTGGCTCCAACCAGCACAGCAGAACGACGACGCGCGGTGATGAAGCGGACACACGGATTTATTTACTATGTCTCGCTCACGGGCATTACAGGTGCCAAGCTGACCGATCTCAGCCAGGTGCGGAAAAGTGTACAGTATCTTCAACGGGTCTCACGAAAGCCTGTGGCAGTGGGCTTTGGTATTTCCTCTCCTGATCAAGCGGGGGAAGTGGCACAATTCGCAGATGGGGTGATTATCGGAAGTGCCCTGGTTCGAAAGATTTGTGAACACCATTCCGACCCCACGTTTCTCTCTGATATCCAACGTACGATGCACGAGTTCAAATCCGTTCTTCTGCCGGCTACGGCAACACCCTGGTAACGCGGCTCCATCTGATAAAGTTCAGGGAATGGATGACGGCTGAGAGGATCAAATCTTCACTCCTCTGTTCATCATTGATGGACTGATGCAGTCTGTCTCCCGCCCTTCAACGACGGAATTCTTTCCGACTGAAAGCAGCCTGTTTTTGGAGAACGGAAATGCAGGACGAAGGGAATTCATCCATTCCACTTCAGCTTGGCAGAAACGGACCCGGTCACTTACGCGAAACCAATGGTGAGATGCCATCTCTAACCGGATTAATATCCGAAGAACCCGATAACCGACATCAAAAAAATGTGCTACAGTCGAGGCTCTTGACCGCTATTCTCCCCAAAGGCGATATATGCCTGACCAAGTTCTTGCCACCTTCCGAAAAGGGTTAAAGTTGGGAACAGGGAAAACCTTTACCCTAGTCACACTTCTACTCATTTTCATTTTTGGGGCGCTCTTTTATGTCTATGTCTCTAAAAATTATACATATTTGGTTGAGCGAAATTTCCGGCTTTTGGCGACGTGGAGCAAAGAACTCCGTGAAACCTATGAGAATAATTTGCAGAGTATTAAATTCCGGTTAACCGAGATTCAAACAGAAAAGAGAAGCTCTTCCACCTTCCACTCCAAAGGACCCATTCTCCAGGATTTCGAAAACATCAGCACCCAGCCTCTCTATTTCGAAGCCGTTGAATCCAAAGAAAAGGTCGGAACCAGTTCTTTACCATTAAGTCCCATTCAAGAAAAATTGGGGAAACTTCCTTATGTCAGGATTGATCAAAGCTCAAAGGATATACAAGCCCCGGACCTCTCTGCTCCCTTATCCTTGGGGTTGAATCTTCGAACCGATCCTCAGCCTACGCCCCAGGTACCGGCAAAAGAGAAAGAGTCTGATTCGGCCCTCACGGCCTCGTTTGACCTTGATCAATTGATTCAAACAGTTGTGACTGAACCCGTATTTAGCGATGTGCTTCTTGTGGATCCCACGGGGCTGATCGTCTATCAACGAAACCCCTCGAGTTTTCGTTTTTTTCACCTTCGGAACCTTCTGCACAATCAGCGAGTGGATGATGGGTGGTGGGCTGATGTCCTGAAAAAAAGCGGGTTGGATTCCGCTAAGGTCCTTGATAACACCAATCTGAATGAAGCCATTCAATCCATTGTTCCTGCCCATGTTCAGGTCACGCTTGGGGGAACCGATTATGAAATCTTTATGCAGGCTGTGGTGTTTCCAACCTCCAACGACCTGAAGCCGGGATCAGTCTCAAAAACCCCCACCCCCTGGATTTTATGCGGACTGCTGCCCACCAGCACATTCAGGGAACAATATCTTGCCATCCCGTTCACAGTCCTGCTCCTGTTTATTTTTCTACTTGTGAGCGCTTTTTTAATCCTGCCTATGTTGAGCCTTGTTCTGATGAGTCCGCGAGAACGATTGAGCCGATTTAGCGTGGGCACGCTGATAATCACCAATATTCTTGGAGCAGGAGTTGGAACATTTTTTGTCCTGGACCTGGCGCTCTATCAACAAACCACCTCCTTCTTGAATGAACGATTGCAGTCCGTCGCCCAATCCACCCATGAGGCCTTTCAAATACAATTGGACCGCCTACTATGGCAACTGAAAGCTTTTGATGAAAAAATTGAGAAATTGGAGGATCTTCAGCGCTTATCACGCTCTGATGATACACAAGCCTGGCTGGCACGAGTCGCGCTTCCTGATCCCTGTGGCGATCATCTAGAGGAAACATCTCAGAGATGTTTCCCGGATTATTCATTGGCTTTTTGGATTGATGAGAAAGGGATGCTGCGTGAAACCTGGTCTCCGGGGAATGAGCCCTATGTTCAGGGTGTCCACGACTTAAGTCATCGAAAATATGTATCGGCTATTCAAGACAACCGCTTTCCCTTATATCGGCGACGCATCGACAATCAGTGGCTGGAATTTTACGTTCAACCACTTATCACTCTGGAAAATAGCGAACGGAGTTTTGTGGTCTCCATGCCTCATGGGGTTTCTCGTGATCATAAGCATCTGGAACATCAGTGGGTTGCCGCCATTCAAACGGAAGAGTTGGGATTATTGAAATCAGCCGTGGTGCCTCCGGGATCGGGCATAGCCGTTATTGACAATCAAACAGGGCAAGTGCTGTTTCATTCAGACACCCACCGCATGCTTCGAGAAAACTTCCTAGAGGAAACGGATAACAATGTCGAATTATCCGCCTTGATCCATGCGCGGGCCGAAGGCAGATTTGAAGGGAAATATTGGGGGACCGGGCACTATTTTTATGCGAAACCGATGGACGAATTGCCCTGGACGCTTGTGGTGTTTCGGAGCAAAGAGATGTTTCGAACCATTAATTTTGAAATTCTCATGTTTTCGTCATCTCTGTTCACCCTGTATATCATTGGATTGTTACTGTGGATAAAAGTCTTGTCTGTGTGGTATCGGTCCGACGGTTATGGGCAGCCTATCCGTTGGCTGTGGCCGCGCCGGAGTGCCTATCAGGCCTATAACAGGCTTGCACTCTTTCATATCGTCCTGAGTATTCTGGCAATCCTCTGTATGGTATGGGTGGATTGGGAATGGGGGACGGTACACCAATATGCATTCTTGGGAGTGCTCCTTCCCGTTTTGGGATTATGGCTGACAGTACGAACGTTATGGAAATCGACGGGAAAGGGGTTGATGCAAGCCGAAGAGAGCCACACAGATCTGAAATTATTGGACTCTTCTCGTCTGTTAACTGCCTACGCCAGATTTGGCATAGGCAGTTTCGTCCTCCTCGGTGTATTGCCCGCCGTATTATTTTTTAAACTGGCCCACGATGAAGAGATGCGTCTCTTCGTGCAGCAACAGATGTGGGGGCTTGCAGAGTCGTTAGAGCATCACACCCATGCCATCTGGCGAAAAATCGGCACCGGGGATAATCGAGAAAATTTTCAATATGTGACCAATAACCGCCCTTGTCTCATTCCAGGATGTCAGGAGGAAATTCAAGCCACGCACACAAAGAGCACGCCCTGTGTGTCATCCGGCATGTCTACTGCTACTCCAGACCTCCAATACATTGTCCAAGGTTTGTATTTGAATCTTTCCTTTCCTGTCTGTCTCTCATTCGAATCCGGCCAAAATATGTCCGATTCGCAATCCGGCACATCCTGGTTACACAGGCTTCACCAGTTGGTTCGAAAAAGTTCTTTGCAGAATCCGATGAATCAGGAAAGTTGGGGATTCATCTATCCCCAAGATAAAACGTCTCAACCACAATGGTTCAGGAGGATTGAACGTAATTATCAGTCCATTGATCTTCTGCTTCCACAATTCTCTCCAGTCTTTTTTCCCGATCAAGAGGATCGTCTGCTTGAATTACAGTCCACCGCTCCTCTCTTTCCCTGGAACCTCGGCCGTGTCCTGATTGGAACTATTCTCCTCGGCGTGTTCCTCTTGATAGTGAGCTATGGCCTTCTCCGGTATGCCATTGTCAGAATTTTTCCCACGCCCTCATTTATTCATCGAAGTCATAAGGAGATCTTCCAGGAACCGAAGACAGGCAATGAGTCCTTACAGAATTTGTTGATTCTGGGACCTCAGGGAGTAGGGAAAAGCGCCTTCACTCAAAAGCTACACCGTGAATGGGAACGAATCGATCTTCATACTTTTCAAGGAAGGGAATCCTGGGGAGCGGCCGCATTGGCACAGGTTTCAGGGAACACGGGTGCGGTGGTGGTAGACCATTTTGAGTACCAATGGGGAAACCCCCTCCAAGACCAGGAAAAGCGGGTTTTGATTGAAGGCTTGCTTTCTCGTAACCTCAAGATCTGCATTATGTCCGCGTGGAATCCTTTTGACTGGGTCGACCGACCATCCAAGGATCCTTCTTCACAAGCATTGCCGGGAGTTCAAGGACCCTGGACAGACCTTTTTCACACATTTGGTCTAGTCTATTTTATTCCCAACAAAATTGAAGCGGTGATTCTTGAGTGGCTCAGGTCCCAACCCGGCGATACACCCATCGAAGACCGTGGACAATTACTGTTTGTGAATCGGCTATTGAACCACGAAATGGCAGCGACGTTTCATTTGAAGAAAATCGGCAATTGGATCCGTTCTCTCAAGGAATGGCCGATGTGGTCACCACAGGAAATGAAGGAAGAATTTCGACTCGCCGCATTCCCCTACTATCAAACTCTGTGGGAGTCCTGTTCCTTTCCCGAAAAACTTGCTCTCTACCACGTGGCATCTGATGGATATCTTCATAGTCATAATCCTGAATTGGTCGGTTTGTGTCAAAAAGGATTGCTTCGCCTGGCTCCGGACATCCAATTACTCAATGAAAGTTTCCGCAGCTTTGTATTGGAAACGGCCACAAGCACCGGGCTCGCAAAATGGGAAGCGGGAGATTCTCCGGACACGTGGGCTCGCCTGAAGTATCCATTTTTATTGCTGTTCGGGGTCATTGTAATATTTTTGTTTGCGACTCAGCAGGAATTTAAAAATTCGTTTATCACCTTAGTTTCCCTGTTACCGATTCTTCTTCCTGCCCTACCGGAGTTGTCCTCGCTGTTTACCGGACAAAAAACCAGCGGTTCCTCCTCAACCTGATTCTTTTCCCTGCTTTGTCCAGACTCCTGATTGGTCGATTGAAGTTCAAGATTTGCCGTGACTTGGATATTTTCTCATCATCATTCGTCATGACGAAAGAGCAGTCCATCGTTTTTACCTAGCCCGGCATTCATTGCCTGGTGTCAAAATCCTCACAGGAAAAAATCCGCTCAACTTCGCCTGTTTATAAGGCTTTTTTGGGTTTCAGTGAGAAGTGCCTATGGCACAGTTCTTGGTTATTTGGGTGGAGTGATTCTACAAAACTTTTCATACTTAACCAGGGGTTGTTCATGAATGAAGCGGAGTATTTAGATCAGGAAGATCAGGAAAAAGCCGTGGAAATTCGAATTGAAGATGTCATATACCGATCTGATGAAAGCCCTGCGGTCGTCCTCGCCATAAAACGGACCTGTTCCCTGAGTGGAGAATGCAAAGTCGGCCATGTCACGTTGGGACAGGAAAATACCCTTCGTTTATACCTGGAAACCTAATTCCTTTACTCACAAAATCTTGTTGGGTCACTTCCCGTTGCACTTAATGGTGATGCCTGTGTTCCGGTATCCGGCTGCCAAGGAAGAGAATGTGAGGATCTTCCCTATCCTTCAGGAACCACCCGACCACGCCTGATGTCCTTCTCAACGATTTTCTCCTGGTCAACCCGAAAGCCATAGGGTTCGTTCACACCTGTCTCACCCTCTTGGTCTAAACATGTGAATGTTGAATAATAAAGATTTTCAAGGGCAAATTTGCCCAGGATTAGATTACTCATCAAAGGCTCCGGGTCGGTTCAAAAAAGTCCGTCCAGCAAGGCCGCAGCCGTTTTTACGCGCGGAGCGTACGTTTAGTACGTGAGCACGGAAAAATGGCGAGAACGCCGCTGGAGGCTTTTTTCAACAGACCCAACATGTGAATGTCTTCAGGAGGAAATTTCATCAGCGATTACCCGCCGCACACGATTTTCATCTCCTATTTATGGGGCTGTTGAATAATTGCCATATTTCAGTTGTTGATCCGTATGTTGGAAAGAGAACGCCACACGCGAATCATGGAGAGTGTTCAATAAGGCTCGCCCAGCAAGGCCGCAGCTACTTGGATGGGCGGAGCGTACGGAGGAGTACGTGAGCCCGGCCAAGGGGCGACCTGCCTGCGCGAAGCCGCTTTCAGCCTTCGTAGCCCCTTCGGCGAAGGAGGCCCGGCGAAGGCAGGGAACGCCGCTGGCGGCATTTTTCAACACTTCCCTGTATGTCAAAGACATCCTCCCCTTGTCCGAGCTCTAAAAGCGCTTCCCCAACAATACTTGGGCCCATTCTTCTCAATTGAAGCTTGTTTGATTGTTTGGTGGGCAACGAGGACTTCATTGAACTTAGGTATTAGACATGTATGTTTATGGATTCACAATAATGCCATAATCTGAAGGAATAAATGAGAATTCATTGTAAAAAAAAGGTAACATGCTACTTCATATAGGTTTAAATGAATTTTCACTTCATATATATGGTGGATTCTGAATTTTTTTTTGATGGAACGTCCATTGCTTACCTGCCAACGTAAGTCATTCCAGTCAACACAACAGCGTACAAGTAAGGATCAGAATCGGTTGACCAGGTTGCAATTTTCTTTATGTCTTTTGCTTTCCTGATATTCATCCATTTAATATCACCCGCTTTTTCGTAATGCATGAAGTAATCCTTTAACCATTTACACATCATGGCTTTCATCAATAAACCGACGGTGTTCATGATTCTTTTTCTGTTCTTCTTTTCCCTCACGATCTCACCACATTTCATAATCATTCATTTTTATAATTTTATAAGGGCTGGAATTTTCATCATGAAGGAGATCACTTTTCATGCTGTTCTATGATTCGTCATTTTCTTCCGAACTGTTTCAAAATGGGGGGTTTTTCCCCTCCACCCCTGATCGGCCTCAGGTAAAAGGAAAGTTTCTCTTCAAAGGGAATCGAAAACTGTGGATTCGCGGAGTGACCTATGGCACCTTCCGCCCTGATGCAGACGGCAGCCAATTCCCTTCTCCCGCTCTCGCGCAACAGGACCTTGCCCAGATGGCAGCTCATGGATTTAATGCCATCCGCACCTATACGGTTCCTCCACTCTGGTTTCTCGACCTGGCGCAAGAACATGGAATGTCGGTCATGGTTGGTTTACCGTGGGAACAACATATTCTGTTTCTGGACGACAAATTGCGTGTGCAATCCATTGAAGCCAGAGTGCGGGAAGGGGTCGCAAGCTGCGCCCGGCATCCGGCGGTATTGGCTTATGCGATTGGGAATGAAATTCCCGCCTCTATTGTTCGATGGTATGGCCGGGCAACCATAGAACGGTTTCTGAAACGGCTCTATACCATCGTCAAATCTGTCGATTCTGAAGGCCTCGTCACCTATGTCAATTACCCTACAACGGAATACCTCCAACTTCCCTTCCTGGATTTTGTCTGTTTTAACGTCTATTTGGAATCCCAACATACGCTTCATGCGTACCTGGCCCGTCTACAGAACATTGCCAATGAACGTCCGTTGATCCTGGCTGAAATTGGACTCGATAGTCTGAGGAAAGGCGAACAGGCCCAAGCCGAAGTCCTGGGGTGGCAGATCCGAACCGTAGGGTCGGCCGGTGGAGCGGGAGCATTTATTTTCGCCTGGACCGATGAATGGCATCGCGGAGGCTATGATATTGACGATTGGGATTTCGGCTTAACCGACCGCACCCGTCAACCGAAGCAGGCGCTCATCTCCGTCCGACAGGCCTTTCAAGAATTTCCTCTCCCTCCGGAACGAATGTGGCCCAAGATGTCAGTGGTGGTCTGCACCTATAACGGAGCACGAACGATCCGTGATTGCTTTCAAGCTCTGATGAAGCTTGACTATCCGAATTACGAAGTCATTGTGGTCAATGATGGCTCGACGGACGAGACGGAAAGCATCGCCAAGGAATTTCCCTTCCGGGTCATCAGCACAACCAACCGGGGACTCAGTCACGCCCGCAATACCGGCCTGCATCTCGCAACGGGAGAAATTGTGGCCTATACGGATGACGATGCCTATCCGGATCCTCATTGGTTGACCTATCTGGCCGACATGTTCCTCACCACTTCGCATGCAGGCATCGGTGGACCCAATTTGCCACCTCCGGATGATGGCTGGATTGCGGAATGTGTCGCCAATGCTCCCGGCGGTCCCATTCATGTGTTACTCAATGATCAACTCGCGGAACATATTCCCGGATGTAATATGGCCTTCCGCAAAACATGTCTGGAGTCCATCGGAGGCTTTGACCCTCAGTTCCGCTCTGCCGGAGATGATGTCGATATCTGTTGGCGATTACAAGAAAAAGGCTGGACCTTGGGATTTCATCCGTCCGCCCTGGTGTGGCACCATCGGCGGAATTCTGTCCGGACCTATTGGAAACAGCAACGTGGCTATGGACGAGCCGAAGCGCTCCTGGAAAAAAAATGGCCCCAAAAATACAATGCAGCCGGCCATCCATTGTGGCAGGGCCGCCTGTATGGAAGAGGATCGACGTCATTGCCATCCTGGCGTCCATCCAGAATTTATCAGGGGGTATGGGGATGTGCTCCGTTTCAACCCCTGTACCAGGGCCATCCTTCAACGGCCTTAGCCCTCTTATGTATGCCTGAATGGAATCTGGCGCTGGGAATGTTGGTCATTCTCTCTAGCCTTGGACTTCTTTGGTCGCCGTTGCTATGGGCCCTCCCGATTCTGGTGTGTTGTCTGGGAGGGGCGGTATTCCTGGCCGCACGAAATGCCCTCAAGGGGACATTTGCAATACCTAAAACGATCGTTGATCGACTACGGTCTCAACTCGTCACCGCAGGGCTTCATCTGTCCCAGCCCCTCGCACGCTTAACCGGCCGTCTCTGTTCCGGCTTAACTCCCTGGCGTCAACCGGTTTCGGAAACCCTCGTCTTTCCATGGTCTCGCACCGTGACAACCTGGAGTGAACAATGGCGGGGATTATCCGACCGGTTAGAGTGCTTAGAACGCAATCTTCAGGCCCAACGAGTCCTCGTCCATCGAGGGGGCGACTATGACCGGTGGGATCTGCACATCAAAGCCGGTCTGTTCGGAGGAACGCGTGCGAGAATGGCCATTGAAGAGCATGGAGGCGGGAAACAACTGATCCGGTGTCGTGTGTGGCCAAAATTTTCTATTTTAGCCAGCGCCGGTACCGGAATACTTGCCGCAACAGCCATATGGGCGTATCTCGATCAGGCGTGGGTCGTCGGCACCATTCTTGGCGGATTTTCTCTTCTGTTAGGCTTGCGTATGCAGCAGGAATATGCCTTTGCGATCTTAGCCATTCAAGACACGCTTTCAAAGGAACTCGCCGTTCAGACGATTGAACAACCGGAAGAAAGAGAAGTGGAAGATAAATTCATGCTTCCTCAAGCAACACCCGTTCTGGACTAAGGCACAGACGTGTCACCTTTTCCTGGCCATTAACCATTTATGCAAGACACGCCATCCGGCAAACTTCAGCAGTTAGGCACTTGGCAGACGGCCTCGTATTTGTTCCGTCACACCATATCCGGGGAAGGACGGTGGATAGTGGCCGGCGGATTGGCATTATTAGCTTCTTCAGCCATAGCCTTATTGCAACCGTGGCCGTTAAAGCTGGTCGTCGATGCGATCTTAGGCAGCCAGAATCCACCCGTCTTCCTTATCGAGGTGAGCAACCTTTTATCGCAGAATTTTTTCTGGCCCTCAGACACCAAGTTGGGCCTCCTTCTTCTCTTATGTCTGTGTGTCCTGATCATTCAGCTGCTCATGGGCTCCCTTGTGGTTCTCAGCACCTATATCCTCGTCGGGATCGGCCTGCGAATGGTGTTCAGGCTCCGATGCCGGCTTTTTGATCATCTGCAGCGATTGTCTCTCGCCTTCCATGATTCGACCGCTGTCGGCGATTCCCTGTACCGGATGACTTGGGATACCTACTGTGTCCAGTCTTTATTTAATAGCGGACTCATCCCCGCTCTGACCGCATCCTTCACGTTGCTCGGCATTGCCGGCATCATGTTTTTTCTTGATTGGCTACTCACGGTTGTGGCATTGGCGATTGGAGTTCCGCTTGTCATTCTGATTCGAAAACTCGAAAGACCGATGCAGGAACGAACGCTGCGGGCGGCCGAAAATGAGAGCAATATCAGCACCCGAGTCCAGGAAACACTGTCAAGCATTCGGGCGGTCCAGGCCTTCGGACGTGAAGGCGCGGAAAGTCAACGTTTCAGTCACCACGCCGATGCCAGCCTTCGGGCAAAATTGCGATTGACCGTGTTACAGGCGTGGTCGCAGGCCCTGGTGGGTCTCTTATTAGCGGGGGGCACCGCGGCAGTCGTGTGGATCGCCGGGCATCGGGTTCTGCAAGGCATGCTCACGGTCGGAGACGTCGTGCTCCTGGTATCCTATCTCGCCATGCTGTATCAGCCCCTGCAAACGCTCGCGGTCACCGCCGCGACGGTTCAGGGTGCGGCTGCGAGCGCACGCAGGGTATTCAGTATTTTAGATGCCATCCCTGAAGTGAGGGATACGCCGGAGGCCATCCCCCTCCAGGCACGAATCTCCGGCCCGATTCTGTTTGATCATGTCTCCTTTGCCTATGACAAGGATAAACATGTGTTGAAAGATGTCTGCCTGGACATCGCTCCGGGGCAGACGGTCGCGCTGGTGGGTCCCTCAGGCGCAGGCAAAACAACCATAGCGAATTTATTCATGCGGTTTTATGATCCGACAGAAGGTCGAATCACGTTAAATGGAATGGACTTGCGACAGTTGACATTAGGCTCGTTGCGACAAAACATGGCACTGGTCCTTCAGGAGCCGGTCCTATTTTCCTCAACCATACGTGAAAACATTGCCTACGGTCGTCCTGCGGCGACCAATGCGGAAATCGAATCAGCGGCTCGAGATGCAGGAGCTCATGAATTTATTCAGTCCCTTCCGCAAGGGTATGAGACCCAAATAGGTGAGCGAGGGGTGACTCTGTCAGGAGGACAACGGCAACGGCTCTCCATTGCCCGTGCCTTCCTCAAAGACGCACCGATTCTGATTCTGGACGAGCCGACGAGTGCCTTGGATTCCGCAACGGAACAACAGGTACTTGACGCACTGACCCGACTGATGAAAAATCGAACAACGCTGATCATTGCCCACCGTTTATCCACCGTACGCCATGCGGACCAAATTGTGGTGGTCCAGGATGGAAGAATTGCCGAGACAGGAAGGCATGAGCAGCTTTTGATCGAGGGAAAGCTGTATGCGGACCTGTATGCCCGTCAGGTTGGATTTCCGGCAGTTGTCTGAGGCAGATTTGTCCCATTTTTCTTTTTACCAGCTCGAAACAGTTTCCTCCCCATTCATGGAGGGCTATACGGTGAGTCTCACCATTTGGCTTTCAGCCAAAACAGTAAAATATTCCACCGCCGGCGGCCATTTCTGGGTCTATCTCAACTGGGCCTTGGGATTACGGGCGCTGGGATGCCACGTTGTCTGGTTGGAATCGATCGATCCCTCGACTCCGGCGTCTGAGGCGCAAGTCATGGTGCAGGTGCTTAAAACGAGATTGGCGTCTTACGGTTTAACCAACTGCCTGGCGTTGTGTTCATCCACAAGTCAACCCCTTTCCGCTGGTGCAGACGAAGGATGTCTGAACCTGGAAGAAACAGGACAAGCGGATGTGCTGTTAAACCTGGCCTACACCATCCCCCCGACATTAGCCGGACGTTACCGGCGATCCGCATTGGTGGATATCGATCCAGGATTGACCCAGATCTGGATGAGCAACGCAGACATTGATGTCGCCCGTCATGATGTCTATTTCACGATTGGTGAAACAGTGGGACAACCGGGATCTCGCTTTCCGGATTGTGGGTTGAATTGGCTCTATACTCCTCCATGCGTGGATGTAGACTGGTGGCCATCTGTTCCCGCAGGGCCTGGTGCGTCATTCAATACCGTGTCCCACTGGTATATGGAAGAATGGATGGGGGACAAAATAACCGGATATAGGAACGACAAACGGGAAGGATTCCTCCCTTTCCTAGATTTGCCCCGTCATACGATCCAACCCCTCGAACTGGCCCTCTGCCTGTCGCCCGATGATGAAGATGACCGCGCGATGTTAGAAAAAAAAGGGTGGCGTGTGCAGGATTCATGGAAGGTCACGGCTACCCCGCAGGATTACCAACAGTATCTGCAACACTCCCTCGGGGAATTCAGTTGTGTCAAACCTTCGTGCATACGCCTCCAGAATGCATGGATCAGCGATCGGACATTGTGTTACCTGGCCAGCGGGAAGCCGGCGATCGTGCAGCATACCGGTCCCAGTCGATTTCTCCCTGATGACGCAGGCATATTTCGCTTCCACCATGTGAGGGATGCCGCCCGGTGCCTGGAACGGGTGGCGGCTGACTACGAACGACAGTGCCGGTTGGCCCGCGCGTTAGCAGAAGAATATTTCGATGCGCGCAAAGTCATTCGTCATGTCCTTGACCTCGCAGTTCCATGAGTGCGGTCATAGGCACTCCTCAAGACGGAAAATCCCAGGAGGAAGGTGGCATTAATCGCCGGTAGCCCATATACTACAACGTGGACCGCGAGGCCCACGCAACGGGAGATGGTTGTCCGATCTTCATTTCCTGAGAGTCTATAAAAGAAAAATCGTCTACGAGGAACACGCGTGTCTGATAGTCCAGGCAAGCGGGATGGTCTGTTGGGTGCGATGCTTGGAGAGGGCGCGCATGAGGATGCAAAAACATTTACAAATCGTGGTCATGGGTATCATGGGTCAGGTTCCCTTTGGAGGTGTGGCCTGGCAGGTTTTACATTATCTTGAAGGGCTTCGACGGCTTGGCTGTGATGTGTGGTATATCGAAGACACGGGAAATTGGCCCTATGATCCTGAACGCAATACGATTACCGACAATCTGAATTATACGCTGAGCTTCATGAACCGCCTGATGACCTGGGGCGGCTTCATGGATCATTGGGCCTATTGCCCGCCCCTCCCAAACACTCCGCCATGTGGTCTCTCCAGATCCAAAATTTCTGAGGTTTTCAAACAAGCCGATGCCTTAATAAATCTGACGGGAAGTACCGTCTTGCAAGAACAGCATCTCCGCGTTCCTGTACGCATGTACGTAGAGACAGATCCGGTCTTACCTCAAATTGAAGTGGCCAAGGGCAATCAGTACTACATTAACCTGCTCAATGCCCATACACACCATTTCACCTATGGAGAAAACATTCATTCTTCTGATTGTCCTGTCCCGGTCGGACAGTTCACATATTTCCCAACGCGCCAACCCGTCATACTCGAGTGGTGGAATACGCCCGCGCTTCGTCCAGGGGACGATACTGTCTCCCCAAAGGGTGGACGCTTTACCACCATTGCCAGCTGGAGACAATCCGGAAAAGACGTTGAATGGAAAGGAGAGAGGTATACCTGGAGCAAGCATCAGGAATTTTTGAAGGTTATCGATCTGCCTGCCAAAATCAGCAAGCCTCTGGAATTAGCCCTGGCAGTCAAAGGCAATTGGAGCGTCGACGGAAACACCTGGATCCCCCTCTTACAGGAGGATGCTGAAGCGTTGCAATTGTTGCAGAACCATGGGTGGTTCCTGGCTAATGCCCTCACTCTTTCAAAGGACATTCTTCCGTACCGTGATTACATCCTTGGGTCACGAGGCGAGTTTACGGTAGCCAAAGATCAAAATGTGCGTCTTCACAGCGGGTGGTTCAGCGACCGTAGCGCCTGTTACCTCGCTGCCGGACGTCCGGTTGTGACCCAGGACACAGGATTCGGGAACAGGCTTCCTACCGGCAATGGCCTGTTTGCCTTTACCACGATGGATGACATCATCGAGGCCTTCAACGCCATCGGGTCTGAGTATGCCCGACATGCTCGAGCAGCCAGAGAAATTGCCGAGGACTACTTTCGAGCCGAAGAGGTGTTGACCACACTTCTCGAACATGCGGGGCTCTGAGCGATGGGTGGGGAAAAATATGTGATCGTCAACGCCGACGATTTCGGCATGAGCCCCGGCGTGAATAGGGGAATTATACAAACACACGAACATGGAATCGTGACCAGCGCCAGTCTTCTGGTTCATTGGCCGGCTGCCGTTGAAGCCGCCGCTTACAGTCGACGACATGAGAATTTTTCGGTGGGAATTCATGTTGATCTTGGCGAATGGAGGTTCCGTCATGTGAGATGGTCGCCCAATTATCAAAGAGTCAATTTGAAGGATGCCAAGGCGGTGGAGAAAGAGGTGGCGAACCAACTGGCCCTCTTTTTCAAACTCGTAGGGAAGGCCCCCACGCACCTGGACTCCCACCAACACGTCCATCACCAGGAACCGGTGCATGCCATCTTGCTTCAGTTGGCGAACGCGCTCAACATTCCATTACGGTCGTACAGCAACAGGATTCACTACTGCGGAAAATTTTATGGGAAAACCGCCGGGGGGAAACCCCTTCCGGGAGCACTCAGCCTCTCCAGTTTGATCACAATTTTACAGTCTCTGCCTTCCGGCTTCACGGAGTTGGGGTGTCATCCTGGAGAAGCCAAAGACGTGCAAACCGATTACCGTGAGGAACGTCTTCAGGAGATGAACGTTCTTTGCCACCCCAACATTCGCAAAACCCTCCAGGTCCTTCATATACAACTTTGCTCGTTTCACGCGCTTCATGCCTGACCTAAGCCGGACCGGCTGAATGGGGGCGTGCCACAAAAAAAGGTTCTGATGGGGCTGTTGAATAATAGCCATATTTCAGTTGTTGATCCGTACGTTGGAAGGAAAATGCCATACGCAAGAACGCTCATGTGCTGAATGGGAGTGTTGAATAAAAAGATTTTCAAGGGCAAATTTGCCCAGGATTAGATTACTCATCAAAGGCTCCGGGTCGGTTCAAAAAAGTCCGTCCAGCAAGGCCGCAGCCGTTTTTACGCGCGGAGCGTACGTTTAGTACGTGAGCACGGAAAAATGGCGAGAACGCCGCTGGCGGCTTTTTTCAACAGACCCTGAATGGGCTGGTTTTGTCACGGTTCCTTCACAGAGTGGAAGGACGATCTCATGATAACGTCAGAGAGAGGGGAGAAAGAGTTCGATTGAGGTCGACTGACAATCAAACATGCAAGAATCGGAAGCGAGTTAACTCAGAAGATTCTCCTGAATACCGAGTGAGAAAAAGAAAAATTTATTCGTAAGGAACAGCGGGAAGGAGTTCACGTGGAGAACCTTCAGATGCCGTCATGGTCGCATGACCGGTCTTGCCTCATGGATCAATTTCAATGATTTCAGGAGCCAGGCCCCTGTCCGTCAGAAGAAGACGGGCAACGGTAATCGGAAGAGTAAAACGACGGGGGCCGGCGCTCCCGGGATTGAGATAGAGGACACTCTGACGCTGCTCGACACGGGCACGATGAGAATGGCCACATATCACCGCAGACATGTCCGCGGCGACCGGATCAATATCCAGATGATCCAATTCATGCACCACGTACAAAAAGTGCCCATGATGTTCGACGACATTCGTCAATGGAAGATAGTCGGCCCACACTCCCCGGTCATTATTCCCACGCACCGCGATGACCGGAGCGATCGTTTCCAGGGTCTTAAGGACGTCCATGTTCCCGATATCTCCTGCGTGGATAATTAATTCCGCCCCCGTCAAAGCCTCAACCACTTGAGGACGCACCAGTCCGTGCGTATCAGAAATAACGCCGATCATGTGGTCTCCCCTCTCTCAGTCCTGTTCCCTGCAGATTCCGAAACGTTGCCGGAGCCATCATCTTTGTTCAGATAATCGCTGTAATGGCGTTCGCCACATTCCGGGCAGAATCCATGCGTAAATTGAGCATTGGATCGATCGCTGATATACCCTTCAAGCGGGTGCCAGGTATTGTTAGTGTCACGGATCTTTTTACAAAAGCTGCAAATAGGAAGAATGCCTTCCAATACCATGACTCTCTTGGCCAATGCCCGGGTTTGTGCGGCGGTTCGACTGACAAGGAAGGCCATGCCACCTAGAACCAGTATTCTGATAAAGGTATTGATCGAGGCATCGAACACTGTCAAGTGAACGGGCCACAATCTTACAGAATAATACAAACGGATTAAAGACATCGTCACGGCTAATGCCAGCCCCCACCTAAAGCCGCTAAACCAGGAAGCGAGAGACATCGGAATGAGGTATAAAATCGGAAACTGAATGGTTGGCCCGGCAAGGTAATCCCCCATAAGAATGACGAGCCCCAAAAGAATCCAATAAATTGGAAATAAATTGGGGTTGGGGAAGGCGTCTTTCCACAAGCCTGGCTTGAAAGGAAGTGGAGGGAAAGCGCGAAAAGGCATCATAGGCAGGCCAAAACGGGTCTGGTCAGGGTGAAAAGTTACGTCAATATATCACAAGAGTGAAATGTTGCGCATGGCGTGCCCCGTAGGATTCATTGAGCCTACATCCCCTGATGGGGCCGGGTATCCTGTCGGGGAAAAGAGCAGGTATCGGCATTCCGGATAGAAGGTCTTCAGTGTAATAGGGTCATGGGGGGAAGAAAATTGCCCAAAAATGTTCAATCCTGGCTATGAGATTCAAACAAGACTTTTGGTGTCGCGTAACGTTTAAGCAGAAAATCACCTGTGGATAGCGCTTAACCGGGAAAGTGTTATGATAAAGAGTAACGGGAAAGATTATCAGGGCTGCGGCGTGTTGTCGCAGCCTTTTTTAACCTGAAAATAACTAAAAAGGAATCGCCGTACGTTCCTGGATTATATAAGACCAAGAGCGAATGAGATCACTGGAAAGGTGAGAGAGCAAATGAAAGTTTCCCATACTGGTTCAGACCACTCGGAGGACCTGAAAGAGAGTCCCCTGTTCCAACAACCGAGCAATGGCAGGACGAGACCACCCACACTCTTTGTCGTCTTTGGGGCACAGGGAGATCTCACCACGCGAAAATTGATCCCGGCATTGTACAACCTGGCCTCAAGTCATCATCTTCCCCAAGAGTTTGCGATTCTTGGAGTGGACGGGATTCCGATGAATACAGAAGATTTTCGCGCGAAGATTCGTCGGGATCTTGAGGAGTTGTCTCCCCGTCCCATCGACGCCACAATCAAGGAGTGGCTCCTTGACCGCCTGTATTACCTTTCCGGAGATTTCAGGAATCCTCAAACCTATGAACTCCTTCAGGGTATGCTCACACAATTAAATGCCGCTCACGGCACCCAAGGAAATTATTTGTACTACATGGCCACGGCGCCGACATTTTTTGCTGAGATCGTACAGCAACTGGGAGCCAAAGGGTTAGTGGAGCATCGAAAAGACTATTCGCGGCGAGTCGTGATTGAAAAACCATTCGGCCATGATTTGCCATCGGCCCGATCCCTGAATCAAGCGCTGCGCACCGTGTTGCATGAAAGTCAGATTTATCGAATTGACCACTATTTGGGAAAAGAAACAGTCCAGAATATTTTGGTCTTTCGCTTTGCGAACGGCATTTTTGAGCCGGTTTGGAACAGGCAATACATTGATCATGTCCAAATCACTGTGGCCGAATCGTTAGGGGTGATCCATCGTGGGGCCTATTATGAAAAGGCCGGTGCGCTTCGCGACATGGTCCCGAATCATCTCTTGCAAATTTTGTCGTTTGTGGCGATGGAACCACCCAATACGTTTGACCCTGAAGCTGTGCGTAACGAAAAAGCAAAAGTGCTTCGAGCGATCGAACCCATGAATCCTGTCGATGTCTTACAATCCACCGTTGCCGGACAATATGAAGCCGGATCGGTTAACGGTTCCAGCGTCCTCCCGTATCGAGCGGAGGTGAATGTCGATCCCGCCTCTCTGACCGAAACCTTTGCTGCGATGACATTATGCATTGAAAGTTGGCGCTGGGAAGGCGTGCCATTCTATCTCCGTACAGGCAAGCGGTTACACACCCGCGTGACCGAAGTCGTTATCCAGTTTAAATCTGCTCCCCTGATGCTGTTTCGCAAGACTCCGGTTGATCGCCTCACCCCCAACGTGCTGGTCATCCGCATTCAACCGGATGAAGGCATTTCCTTAAGTTTTGGAGCCAAAATTCCTGGTCCACAGGTCCAGGTCGGAACGGTGGATATGGATTTCCAATATGCGGAATATTTCGGTGATGCCCCGAGCACGGGGTATGAAACACTCTTACACGACGTGATGGCTGGAGACGCGACACTGTTCCAACGAAGTGATAGCGTCGAAGTGGGATGGAGTTTGGTAGATCCTATCGTGAAGGTATGGGAGAGCCTGGGTTCGCATGCCATTCATCCCTACAGCTCAGGAAGCTGGGGCCCCCCGGAAGCCGATGCCTTGTTGGCCAAGGACGGTCGCATGTGGAGAAATCACCTTTAAAGAGCAATGCGGAAACGCCGGATCCTTACCTGCAATACACCCTGCTGTTTCAACTCATCTGCACTGCCGACCTGAACCCATAGACCATCCGGCATGCATACTCTCTGGTTGAGGAAATCATACAGAATGTGATTTCCTCTCTTTTTCATGGTCCCTCTGAAAAGTTAATTCTATGCTCCGACGCCTGCCGTCTGGCATAGGAGGGACGCCCTCATAAACGGGCGGGCCTTGTGTGAGCCCTGCGAGTTGGTCCGCCCTCCTCAGATTGGCGTCCGTCCACTCCCATGAGGCCAGACGGGGCGTCACTGGTTTTGGGACCTTTTGCCGGAACAAAAGGGCCTCGCCTGCCGGGGCGAAACCCGGCAATACAAAACAGCGCGTTGACATGAAAATAAGGGGACAATCGTACGATGCGTTCCCCTGCCCCCACGTTTGAATGGCAATTACCGGCTGATGTTTCAACTCGACCCAGGTTGCATCCAGCATTCTGTCCTTCCTTGTATCCTCGTTGTTGATAACCGCATAAGACGTGTGGCCTGCGTTGGTACCATGAAGTTGGGCTCTGGTGTCTGCCAAGGTTTGGAGACACGGATTCCGCCTGAGGACCTGCCTGCACCGAAGCTTTGGCAACAGGCCCGGAGCCATCCTACCAGGCGCCGCATCTCGTCTCGCGGGCAATCCAGCTTCAAACCTGTGGCCTTATGGAAGGACACCAAACCAAAGATGCGTTATACTACCAATCTCGTGTTAAGGTTTTGCACAGAAGTGAAGGAGATAGTCAAGATGAGCCTGATCACGGTAGACATTCCGGAGGAAACCCTACTGGCCCTCAAGCTAGCGCCGGAAGCCATGGGCGACGCATTACGAATGGCCGCTGCGGTCAAGCTGTTCGAGCTCGGCCGTTTGTCTTCGGGCGCGGCAGCTCGCTTGGCCGGAGTCCCCCGAGTGGTGTTTTTGGCAAAGCTGGCGGATTACGATGTGGACACATTCCGCTTAACGGAGGATCAGCTTCGCGGGGAATCGACCCTTGTCTGAAGTCATCTGTAATACCTCGCCTTTTCAATATCTGCATCAGATCGGTTTATCTCATACTGTTCTTTCCGTTCAGGGAACTGGATCATGAGCATTGGACCATTGGTCTTTCGCATTACATGCCATTAAACGAATGTTCCAGCGAAGGATCAGCAAGGGAGAAACGATTGTGATTACGACTTACGAACCTGATTCAGAGGAATGGCAACAAGAGTTTACAAGGAGGAAGCCACGATGAAGTGCGTGATTTGCAAACAAGGCGAAACTCGATTAGGCACGTCAACGGTGACGCTTGAGAGGGACGGCACGACACTTGTGGTGAAAGGAGTTCCCGCCCAAGTTTGCAGAAACTGCGGGGAAGAATACGTGGATGAGGCAACGACTGCGTACCTGCTGAAGACGGCTGAAGAAGCCGCTTGTGTAGGTGTTCAGGTGGATGTTCGCCAATATGCCGTCACATGAGCACTGAGCAATGGCCCCGAAAACCAAACTCGAGCTCACCTGGATAGGCAAGGAAAACCGGCTGAAGCTGGAGCCGCATATTCTTCAGGATATTTGGAGAAGTCCTACCATGCGCCCCACCAAATGACCAATCACGACTTGTTCGTAACCGGCTCATTTTCGGCGATAACCTGCTTCCACATCATCCACGTCCAAAAACAGGCATAAAAAAAGAGGTATCGCGGAAGACTTCCGGCATTTATCTACCGAGTCCGACGCCTGCCGTCTGGCACAGGAGGGACGCCCTCATAAACGGGCGGGCCTTGTGTGAGCGGAGCGAGTTGGTCCGCCCTCCGCAGATTGGCGTCCGTCCGCTCCCATGAGGCCAGACGGGGCGTCACTGGTTTTGGGACCTTTTGCCGGAACAAAAGGGCCTCGCCTGCCGGGGCGAAACCCGGCATACCAAACAGCGCATTGACATCGCAACAGTCAGAAAAAAGAGTGCTCCTTATCGCGTAGAAAAATCTCTCCCTTTCGGATCCTCGACAATTAAGGTTCCACCCATAATCGGATGCAACTGACAATGGTAGGGATAACGACCGGGTGGAAGTCCTGGAAGGGTATAGGTCGCACCGGGATCGACTTTCCCGGAATCGAACATGCAAGGTTTGTCGGTTCCACAGGCGTCATGTTGAACCGTATGTGGAGAGGCCGTGGCATTCACCCACTGGATGGGCACCCCGGCCCACATCACAGCTTCATTCGGATAATAATACGGAGGCCAATGTTCCATCCTGATCGGTTCATTCACCAATTCGGCTCCACCCGCAACAGTTCCCATCAAGACCAGAGGTACAACAAAAACAATCTGGATGTATTTCAGCACGCGCGCTCCTTTCCTATGGCATCCTCTCTGCACGATGTGAGGTCCACCGATTTCCTCCAAGATCTTCAGGGGGGCACAAGATGAAAAACGGGCTTCAAAGCCTTTCCGATCTCCAATGCTCAACCCGCCATGAGCAATGATTGCCCCATGATTCATTATAACCGACGCTTGACGTCCGGGGGCGCCTAGGCTGGAAAGCCCGCTATGTAAAGGAGGTTGACGCAAACGAGGTCACAGTGCGATTTTATCAAGAAATATTTGACGAAATGGAAAAACTCGTCGAAGTCCACCACAAATATCCAATTGATCAGGGCCATCAAAAGGTTGAAGAATGAGGGAAGTTATTACCCGCCAAACAGTCGTCGATAAGCTCGCTGCCTATTTACAACATGAGCTATCACTTCCCGCTCTCGTCACATGGGCAGAAACCGCTCTCATGGAGGGCGAATTTGAACGCAACCATTTCGGCGAAATTCGAGACGTTGTGGCGAGGCTGGGAGTGGCTGATGTACGCGCCTTTGGCCTGACTTGGGAAGACTGCGAACAATTGCTGAAGCAATTAGGCTATTCAGCACACGTCCACATCGAAGCAACTTGACGAAGAAAAATTCACAACGTATTTCTAAAAACCATCGGTCGCCCCTTCCTTCCGTAATTTGCCAATACCAACATTTTCATCAGTCCCCCATCTACTCCCCTCCGCATTCCTGACAATTGTCATCTGGCAGCCATCCTCTTCTTATAGTTGTTGGCGAAAATCTCCCAGGATTGTCATCCTGATGCCCGCGAAGTGTCTGTGCCCGCACCAGCACCCCCCCGAGCGACTGGGTCATCCCGAGGCACCCGAATGATCTCGCCGAGCCGTGACCCCTCGACCCGGACACAGACCCATTGCCTTGGGCACCTGATCCATTCGACTCTGCTCAGGACAAGGGCCAGCAAAGGATCTGTGCCCGGCACAACCGCGCAGGATCGCGTCAACTCCCTCCTCTTACGTCATGCCCGACATTCGTAATCGGGCATCCATTTTGTTTCCCTCATGCTCCCCAATCGTAAGCGGCATCCATCTTTACTACCGATATAAGGGACGGGAGATAGCGGCCAGCGGAACAAATGAAGAGGTTCCACCTGCCCACCACCTGCAGATCGCCCAACCGGGCTGACGCTCAAAACAATTTGCGGACCTTGTCTGAGCCCTGCGAGTTGGTCCGCCCTCCGTGGGCTTGCGTCAGCACGATTGAATGTGGCTGACCTGGGTGGAAATGGTTTTGGGTCCTTTTCCCGAAAGAAAAGTGCCTGCCCTGAGCCCGGTCGAAGGGATCTCGGCTGCCGGGGCCGTAACCCCGGCATTTACTAAATTCCCCACTGATAAATCTTCTGAACAAAATCTGTACCGCAGCAGAAGCTTTTGCGGAATTAATTTGGGAGCGCGGGCGCCCCGCCCGCCATTGGAATGCTCCTGGTGGCACATCCAATGCCGTTACAAAAAAGTGAGAGTATCGGCAATTGCACACAAATTAAACCAATGGTAACATTTAGGTTACTATAATATATGCCAACCACAAAAATTCTAGAATATCTTGATGCCGAGGGCCGCTCCCCTTTTGGTAGATGGTTTGATCACCTCAATGCACCGGCGGCCGCAAAAATTGCGGCGGCACTGTATCAGTTAGCCGCAGGCAATCATTCAAATGTGAAGGGGGTTGGTTCCGGAGTGTTTGAACGAAAAATAGACTTCGGCCCCGGCTATCGAATCTATTTTGGAAAGGATGGCGAAACTCTATTCATCTTGCTTGGCGGCAGCACCAAACAGCGCCAGCAGCAGGAAATAAAGACAGCTAAAGAACGCTGGATAGCATATCGCCGCCGCAAGGGAATGTGAAAACAAGAAAAGGAGACGCTATGGCACTCACCAGAAATTTCAAAGAAACGGTGGCGGCGCGCCTCCAGCGTGACCCGCATTTTCGCGAGGCACTGTTTACTGAGGCAATTAACGCCTATCTAGGAGGGAATACAGCTGCCGGTAAGACCATTTTGCGTGATTTGGTCAATGCGACAGTCGGCTTCGAAGGATTGGCGGCCGAGATTAAGAAACCGAGCAAGAGTCTGCACCGGATGTTGGCTCCGCAAGGAAACCCAAACATAGAAAATTTTTTCAGTATCGTGAAGGTCTTGCAGAAAAAAACGCGAGTGAAGCTACACGTGACAGCCAAAGCTGGTTGAGTATGAAAGGCAGGGGCATGCCCCTCTTTCGTCATTTTCCGGCATTCATTATCGAGTATCCACCTGCTCCCGTCCAGCACTCCCTCAGCAAGATCAGAGGTTCCACCTAGCCACTCACCTGCAGGTCGGCCAACCGGGCTGACGCTCAAACCAACAGGCGGACCTTGTCTGAGCCCTGCGAGTTGGTCCGCCCTCCGTGGGCTTGCGTCAGCACGATTGAATGTGGCTGACCTGGGTGGAAATGGTTTTGGGTCCTTTTCCCGAAAGAAAAGGATCTCGGCTGCCGGGCCGAAACCCGGCTCTATCCCTCACCAAATCTTCAAACCCATTCCCCACCCCATCAACAAATTTCATAAACAAATAATTCTGTACATTATTCAATGAGTTGGGTAGCATGGGCAAGGCAAAAATTAAAAAGAACCCGAGGTAAATTCCCTAACTCTTATAATGCAGGATACATGAGAAATAAGGTTCCTGAGTTCTACTTCAAACAACTTGCCGAACAATGTGCAGGTGGCAAAAAGAAATATGGCGCGATAACCAATCTTGATGAAATGCGGGGAAATTTGAAAACTAGTTGCATTCCGGAAAACATGCTGAAAGGCAACATTCCAGACTATGACGCATTCCTTGACCAGCGGCGAAAACTCATGGCATCAAAAATCAAATCGTACTTTCAAACCCTTTAACTTGCCAAATGTCTCAACTCACTGATACCGAAAAACGGGAACTGCTCAAATTGATCGAGGCAGGGGAGACTCTGCCTGAAAACTTTCGTGGTCGGTTATTTCCTGATAGCACACGAACACCGGAAGCAGGAAAAGAGTATCGGCTTGTCTATGATGGAAAAGCTCGGCGCGAAGAAGTCCTTGCCACAACACCCGCGGCCCCGTGGCAACTCGTACGCCAGTTCTGTACTGATCGACCGCACGAAGACGGTTGGCGCAATCTCCTGGTCTGGGGAGACAATTTACTGGCACTGCGAGAGCTTTTGGCTGATCAACAAGGGCCAAACAGATATGGCACGAGAGGAAAAATTAGCCTTATCTATATCGATCCACCGTTTTCTACACGTCAGGATTTTATGAAGGACAAGGAGAAAGCGTACCGCGACAAACTCATTGGTTCTCAGTTCCTCGAGTTTTTGCGGAAACGCCTAATACTACTCAAAGAGCTCCTCGCTGATGACGGAACATTATACATACATGCCGACGCCAAGAAAGGGCACTACATCAAATGTATCTGCGACGAGGTGTTCGAAGAAAACTCGTTTCTTTGCCAGGTAATATGGAAAAGAATTCAGAGTGGCAGGAAGGCGAAGGCTACGAAGTGGCACAGTGTAGACGACATGTTGCTAATGTACGAAAAACGAAATCATTTTTATGAACCCCAGTACCTTGGATATTCAAAGAAGTATATTTCACGATTCACTGAGGTAGATGAGGAAGGAAGGTTTTTTTGGGATAACATCGGTAGTTATTCCGAAAAGCGACTAAAGAAACTGGAAGCAATGGGAAGGGTTCGGCATTCCACTACAGGTGCCAAACCAAGGATCAAGAACTACCTGCACGAGGGGAAAGGCGTGATCATCGACAACATCTGGACCGACATTTTTCCTGTTAACTCACAAGCCGAAGAAGATACTGGTTATCCAACTCAAAAGCCCGAAGAACTCCTCGAAAGAATCATTAGAGCTTCTTCTAAAGATGGGGATATCGTTCTAGATGCCTTTGCTGGAAGTGGAACTACGACTGTGGTTGCTGAGAAGCTTGGACGACGGTGGATTGCCATGGATTGCGGAAAATTGGCGATTTATACGATACAGAAGCGGCTGTTCTCCCTCACGACTACCATCGGAGCTGCTAAGAGTAAGGATCAGTCTGAACTAGAGAGGGTTGATGATTGGGGCGAGCATCTCAAGAGCGCTCCAGGCATACTCCTGATCACCGAGAAGGCCCGCAAGGGCGAGTGCGATGTGACATTCGAGTTTGTCCAAGATCTGGCAGTGCTAGCCGAGAAGCATGTCCTGGTGAAAAATGGAGGCACCCTCTCGCTTGTCTGTCCTGAGAACAAGTTAAAGATTCCGGCTTCAAAATTGAAGGATACTGGAGAGCAGCCAGGCACGAAACAGATCAAAGTCAAAGGGGTGGAATTCCGTATCTCATTCGTTGAAGAGAAGTATAAGCCAGAGAAAGAGAAGACTCTTCCTGCAAAAGAGTTTGCACTTTACCGGGCTGGTATCTATGACATGACTGCGATCAAGAAGCTCCCGTGGGTAGAATACCGTCCATTTGTTCTGAAGCTCTTTGAGGTGCGAGAGCATCAACATACACAGTATGGATTCAGGTTTGATGGTTATGTAGGAACGCACTCGGCGTTGGTCTGGAATTATCCTGAACACAAGAAGCTTACGCTAGATTACGGCTACGTGGATGACCTTCATCGTACTTTGCGCGGCAAACATGGTGAACGGTTCTATGTAATTGCCCCTGTTGTATCTATGGCCTTTGTTGAGGATGAGGTGGTTCGTGAAGGGACCACCTATGTTTTTCTAAAAGTCCCGATTTCTATATTAAGCCGATTAATCGAGGCGAAAGAACCAGCCGCCTTTAAGCAACCGGCCAAGGAATCGGACGTGAATGAAGTTATCAACGCAGTCGGCTTTGACTTTATTTCACAGCCGCAGGTCCTCGTGAAACCGCAGAAAAAAGAGAGAAAAGGTGATCTGTTTACAGACTATGTTCTGGAGATACAGGATTTTCGCTCGCAAACACTTGCCACAGATCCTGAGGACTTTGCCAATTTCGAGACATTCTCCATGGCAATGGTAGATCTCGATTATGACAATGAGGTTTTCCGGCTTGGCCAGGTCTTCTGGGCAGAGGACTTGTTAAGGGAAGTGGGGGGTCTCGAAAAAGCCAAGTCATTATTAATTCGCATCCCCGAACAAGACTTCATTGGGAAGCGGATGATGGTGATTCTGTGTGATCGCTATGGAAATGAAAAGACATTGGTATTTGGGAGGAATGACTTCCGATGAGTCTGCAATTTCGAATTTCAGACCAAGTGCTCCGAGTCAACGACTCTCGCGACGCCACGGAGGGTCATGTTCATAAATACGACGCCTTCCTGAACTTGCTCTGTGCCGATCGCTATTCTTTCCAGCGGGAGGCTGTGCGGGAAGTGTGGCGCTTTCTTGTGTCGGACAAGTATCCAAACCTTGACCGCCTGGCGAGGGAGAATTGGAATACAAGTGAAGCGATCCGCCAACGGCACGAAAGCCTGAATGCCTATTTGGGAAAGATGCCCTTGTTAGATTGCAAGGCAGTTTCGCTTGATCTGGCGACTGGAACGGGGAAGAGTTTTGTCATGTATGCATTAGCTGCGATTGCCTTGGCCGAAGGACTGGTGGATCGTGTGCTGGTATTGTGCCCGTCACTGACTATTGAAGAGGGATTGCTGGACAAGTTCACAATCCTGGCGGGAAACAATGAGCTGGCAGCCATTATGCGAGAATTGGGGGCAGCGGTAATCATTCCGGGAATCAAGCGGGGGAATGAGACCGTTCAAGCCGGCGACATCTGTATAGAAAACATTCACGCAGTCTACGAGAAAACCGGTTCATCAATTGCCGATAGTTTTCGTGGCCATGGGGTACGGTCCTTGGTCTTGAATGATGAGGCTCATCACCTTTTTAATGCCCCGAACAAGGCTCTAAAAGAGTGGTTGAAGTTTTTGCGTCCATCAAGACTATGGGTTCCGCCATATCGTCAATGTTACTGGCACACCCTATGTAGACAATGAATTCTTCCCAGACATTGTCTTCCGCTACGGATTGAAACAAGCAATTGCCGATAAGGTGGTAAAAAAGCCGAACTACAAGCTAGAAGACACTTATACTCCTCACGATTGGCAAAAAACCTACACGATCCATCAAAAAAATCGTTCAGAGTATGGCTCCCACCTTAAACCGATTAGCATTGTGGTTACGCAAGAAATCGCTCGCTGTGTTGAAGTTTGGCGTGAGCTCGTTGAGTTTTTAGTGACCAAAGAGCATATCACTCATACCGAAGCTGAAAAGCAGGTTATCTGGGTGACATCTGGCATTCCAACTGGCGCTATGGAAAAGGCGCGTGTTGAAGCAGTTTACGGAACTCGAGATGACAAGGACTCCCCAGAGAAAAGGCGTAAGGAAAACCTGACTCTTCTCCGCACAGTCGATGATCCAGATAACCCAGTGCAATGGATTATTTCAGTGAGCATGCTGACCGAAGGCTGGGATGTAAAAAATGTTTTTCAGATTGTGCCGCATGACTCTCGAGCGTTTTCCTCCAAGTTGTTGATTGCACAGGTTCTAGGACGAGGGCTCCGGGTTCCACCGGAGTTGCCCAAAGAACCTTTGGTGACAATCAACAACCATGAAGCCTGGTCGGAGGAAATCGGCAATCTGCTCAAGGAAGTGCTGGAAGTGGAGAACACATTAACTTGGGGCTACGATCCACGCCGAAAGTCTTATGTGTTCCCGCTTCACAACCTCCGTTACGAGCCAGAACAGAAGACTGTCGAAACTAAACGTGAAAAGGCGCAAGAACCAGTCGTGAACTTTTTACCGCAAGATCGAATGACGACCGAGTATTCCGAATTTTCCGTGACTGGCACACTCGCTGTCGAGATTGAGCATCTCGACAGCATTGACATTGACGATGCAGTGAAGCTCATGCGTTTGTTCATTCGAGAGAAGGATGAGAAAATTTCCGCGTCGTGGCCCAAGAAACGGCTGAAGGATTTCATTGTCCAAGCCTTAAATAAAGGGGGGCATGATCCTACTTTCCTCAGCAAGAAAAACTTTCTTTTACTCCAGCACAGCTTCAGCCCAATGTTCCGAGAGCTAGATAAAGAACATCCTCGTCATGAGTCAAATCGCCAAAGAAATAATGCCTATTGATCTTACGCAAATGCCCCGACAATCATTTTCGGAGAGTTTTTTGAAGGAGCACGGAGCAGTATTCTACGCTGAGGAAGATGAAGCTCCATATAACGCCCCTGAGGTGTATTTGTGGGAGCAATACCTGAAAGCACAAAAACTCGCAAAGATTGATGAAACCCTCTTGAGTGACGATGAGAGACGCATCGCACAGACACTCCATCAGGTTGACCTGAAAAGGTTCAAATCACCATGGAACGTTCATTATGCAAGCCATGAGCCGGAGAGAAAGTTCTCAGATCTAGTATTTGTGAATGCAGAGCTCTTCGATTCTTTTGTCAAAATGCCGAACCAAGGTGGATATTCCTTCCCTTACTCATACAAACCAGCAAAGAGCGGAAAAACCCACACGGCAAATGAAACATTTAGCCCGGACTTCTTCATCCGTGTTCGCAGCACGAAAGACATTCTGGTTGTAGAGATCAAGACCGAAGGTGACGACTCTAATCGAAACCGCGCCAAATGCCGTGACGGGCTAGCACATTTCGACACGCTTAATACGAAACTGGCAGAGATGAAAGAGCCTTGGTGCTACTACTTCTACTTTCTATCGCCTGACGACTATACAAGTTTCTTCCGCCAGGTGCAGGAGGGAACTTTTAAAGACTGGAAGTCGGGATTGATGCAGGCTTTGATATAGCCCATGGTCAATAGAGTACTCCTATGCCCTCCAAATCAGATCTAGAATCCTTCCTACAATGTCCACGAAAGCTCAGGCTTGAGAAAAAAACCAAGTGCGGGTGGACGTGCGGCTCGATCATGACACTGTGTGGCTGACCCAAGAGCAACTGAGCCAGTTGTTCGATCGCGAGCGATCAGTCATTACCAAGCATGTCCGCAACGTGTTCCGGGAGGGTGAAGTGAAGCCCAGTTCAGTATGTGCAAAGTTTGCACATGCTGCCGCAGACGGAAAAACCTATCAAGTTGACCACTATAACCTTGACCTGAGCATTTCCGTTGGATATCGGGTGAAATCCCAGCGGGGCGTGCAGTTCCGCCAGCGGGCCACGTTGCCAAGAGACCATAAAAAGTCTATATTTGGTCAACCATTGACGATAAGGAGCCATCATGAAGTACTCAACTCAGGTTAAACCTATTAGTTATTTGAAAGCCAACGCAGCCGAGGTTGTGCGGCATCTCGCGGAGCAGCGCAAGCCGATGGTCATTACTCAAAACGGGGAAGCCAAGGCTGTGATTCAGGACGTGGCCTCCTACGAAGAAACCCAGGAAACACTGGCGCTCCTAAAAATCCTCGCCTTGGGCAACCGCCAGATTGAAGAGGGCCGTATCACATCCGTTCCCGATGTGGTCAAACGGCTGCGGAAGAAGAAGGCGCCCGGCTGATGCGCTATCAGGTGTTCTTGACCGAAGACGCCAACGCGATCTTGAAGAACTCCACGATTACATCACCGAATTCGATTCTCCGGCCAACGCCGACTCTGTGCTCACTCGCGTGCTGGAAGTTGTCGAAAACCTGGCAACATTCCCCGAACGCGGCACTCACCCGAAGGAGTTGCTTGTCCTTGGCATTCGCGAGTACCGCCAGACTTTCTTTAAACCCTACCGCGTCATCTACCGTGTGATTGGAAAGCGAGTCTATATTTATCTGATCGCAGACGGTAGACGAGATATGCAGTCCCTGCTGTCCCGCCGATTGCTCGAGGCCTAATCATCTTGGGTCATTCTTGGGGTTTTGCAACGTCCACACCTTTGACCTGTCGAACCCCCTGTTCCACCGCTTGCGCCATTTTGTAGATATGTCCATACATCGAATAATACACAATCAACACCTTCATGTTGACCTCCTTCTATTGAGGTGAATACCTCGGCCACCCACCAGGTTTTTCGCCGCGTCATCCGAACAGGGTGCGCTCCGCGCGCTGCAGATCATCAGGCGATCCAAACAGCACAACCACATCTCCAGCCTCCAACCGGGTTTCACTCGATGGCGTGAGCTGCCGTTGCCCTCCCCGCACCAACGCGGCAATCGCGACGCCTTTGAGATCGAGTTCATTCAACGTCCGTCCCACAACCGAGCTGTCCGGCGACAGCACAACAGGCCGGAGGCGGTCGGCGTTGTGCTCCTCTTTCGAGTCGGCTAGCGTGCTGTCGCCCAGAAAAAACTCACGAAGCAAATGGTATCGCCCGTTCTGCTGATCCCGCATGCGGCGCACCACGCGGGAGATGGGCACATTCAGCAACACCAGGGCGTGCGCGGCAATCATCAGGCCTGCCTCCAATGTCTCCGGCACCACCTCTGTCGCGCCGGCCGCACGCAGTTCTTCAACATGACTTTCATCGCGCGTGCGCACCATAACCGGAAGGTCCGGACGCAGGGTGCGAAGATGATGCAGCGTTTTATGGGCGGAGGCCACATCTGCGTGGCCGATGACGACCAGCCGGGCGGTGCCGACACCCACCGCTTCGAGAATGTTCCGCTCCGACGCATCGCCGTAAAACACCTGCTCGCCGGCAATATTCGCTTCTTTGACCCTGGACGGATCCAGATCCAATGCGACATAGGAAATCCGTTCTTCTTCCAGAAGATGCCCCACACTCTGCCCGATGCGCCCGTACCCGCAAATGATGACATGATCGCGAATATGGCTGATGGTCTGTATGCCGGCTTGCGCCGCATGATCTTCTTTTTGAGAGGATGGGCGCGCGCAAAAGCGGGCGAGTGCCTGGTTGTACCGGATGAGAAAGGGCGCCACAATCATGGAAAACAACACAGACGTCAACACAATTTGACCGACTCGCGGTTCGATCACCTTCACATCCAGCGCGATGGACAGCAACGCGAACCCGAACTCACCGCCCACTGCCAACAGCCAGCCGGTGCGCCAGGCCGTCAGCGCATCAATTCCGGCAAAGCGCACCATCTGGGCCACCAGTACCGTTTTGATGAGCAATAAGATTATTGCGCCCGCCAGGGCCCAATGCCAGATTTCCGGAATCGACGACGGATCGACCAGCATGCCGATCCCGATGAAGAATAACCCAAGCAGCACATCCCTGAAGGGACGAATGGTGGATTCCACCTGATGGCGGAACTCCGTCTCGCCCAGCATCATGCCTGCCAGAAACGCACCGAAGGCCATGGACAGACCAAGGCTGCTCGTGGTCCATGCCGCGACTAATGACACAAACAGGACGGTGAGCGTGAACACTTCGGCCGAACGTTGCTCCGCGACCAGGTAAAACAGCGGACGCATCACCCATCGTCCGGCCAGAAAAACAAGGCCAAACGCCAGCGCTGCCTTCGCAAACGCCATGCCGAGCGAACTGATCAGCACGACGGGCCCGGTGGAAGCCATGCCGAGCACAGGGATGACGACTAAGAAAGGGACGGCCGTGACGTCCTGGAAGACGGACATGGCCACACCCAGCCGGCCGTGCCGGCTATGTTCCTCTCCTTGGTCGGCCAGTTGTTTGCTGATAATGGTCGTAGAAGATTGGGCGAAGACCGCTCCCACCACGAAGGCCGCTGCCACGGACATATCCATGAGCCAGGCCAGAATGCCTACCGCGAGGGTCGTGAGCAGGACCTGACCGGTACCCAGCCCCAGTAACTGATGACGCAAGGCATGGATCTGCGGCATCGAGAAGCTCAGTCCAATGGTAAACAACAGGAAAACGATGCCGAATTCTGCCAGCGCGCGAATCGGCTGGGCTTCGATGACCGGTCCCGGCGTGTAGGCCCCGAGCAGAACACCGACAAGCAGGTAGCCGAGACTCGAAGGGATATGTAGCCGGTGGAAAGCGACCACCACGACTACGGCCGTTCCAAGCAATAAGAGAGACTGCGTAAAAAAGTTCTCAATCATGGGAGTCTAGCCGGAAACACGGATGCCATCCTGGAGTAGAATTGATGTGGCTTCGCCGGCGGGCGGCTGCCACCTGCTTAGGCCTGATGGGAGGGTACTCCACAACCTCCTACGGAAACGGCTTCACTGGATTCGTCGGCGAGGTTGTTGAACTCCAATTACTCACACCTTTCGTTCTTCAATGGTCCTGTGCTGCCCGTAGGATAGATGACGACTGCTCGTCCCTTTACGTGTTTATCCAATATCCGCCTGCAGTCTAATGGGCTCACGAATTCCCGTCAAATTAATTCGAACACATGAACGTCGCTGTGTGTGGGAGAACGGATGTATTCGAAATCAGAGACGAGTGGGATGGATTCGATGGACTCTGGAGAGCCGGCGCCGCGCGCTGTGGCGTGGATATGGGACAGGAATGTTTAGAGGACAAGTCCTTGAAAAAAGACGATACTGAGCGAGATCACCGAGACGACGATTGCCGCAATACTCATCATCAAGGCGCGCTGTTGAGTGGCCTTAGCCGCTAAGGCAGCCTGTTCGATGGCGGCAATCGTCCGTTGCAGTTGCGCAGCGAGTTCTTTGACATGCGTGGCGTTTTGGGAGGCGGCTGACTGTAATTCGCTGATCTGTTTCTGCAACACATGCGTCTGATCGTGTGAGGCGTCAGGTCGTTTTTGTGTAAAGGCTGGTGCGGTAGCCGAAATAATTGTTCCGATATGTGGAAGAATGGCCTTGAGCGCAGGAATTAACCATGTGGCCATACGACACCCTCACACCAATACGGTTCTTGAAAGTTCATGAATTGCTCGATTCAATATGCGGAAAATTTCTCCGTTTGTCAAAGAGGGAGGCATTGAGACAACGGCACTATCATGTCCCGGTCCTATTTTTTCACAAAGAGATAGATCGCTAAGCCGATGAGGAGAACGGCAAGGATTTTCTTGAACACATCCACCGGAATGTCTGCAAGAAGCCGGGCCCCGATTTGTGCTCCAATAATCCCGCCCAGGCCCAGCAAAAGACCATATTTATACTCGACGTTGTCCAATCTATGATGTGCGAATAAGGCGGAGACAGCGATAACCAGCATGCCCACGAATGACGTGCCAACCGCTTTTTGCGCAGTGAACCCCAGGAATAACAGCAGGGGGACCATCAAAAATCCCCCGCCGAGTCCCGTGAATGAGGAGCCCATACCCACAAACATTCCGATCACAATAATGGCCAACGCGGTGACATTCATGCATCTATTCCTTTGAGGTGGTGGGGGGAAATCCGCAGATAGAGATGTGCCGACTACAGAATAGGAGGTATGGTCCGTTTACGACACCATCAGACCAATTCTGTGGTCTATAATGTAGAGCGTTCATCCTACAATAAAAATCAGCCTATCGGTATGAGGAAATTTCTCATAAATTGTATGAGGACTATCTTGAAAATACGATCTTTTGTCAATGAGAAATCCACGTCGCTTTTTATCCAATCTATACTGTGTTGCCATTCTTTCCTAGCCACGCCTCATTTCCCTGGAAAGAGACTGCCGGATTGCCGTATGATTTCCTGGTCAAAGAAAAGGTGAAAAGATCTTTATCTGAGGTCGATCATAACCAAGTCCATTCTGAATTTTTTATGAGGAATCAACCGCATGATTAAAACGAGGTGTACGTGAAATCATCTGAACAGGACCAGTCCCATTCTCCTTCAATGGCTCATCTGGCCGATCCACATCTTCTCTACCAAAAAAGCGTGCAAAGTCCGGATCATGACATCTCGCTTTTGAGTGGATACTTTAAAGAGTATACGAAACAGCCTCTTCGCCATTTTCGCGAAGATTTCTGTGGCACCGCTTTTTTGTCTTCATATTTTGTGACCCGGCATCGCGAGAATCATGCCCTGGCCATCGACCTGGATTGGCCCACACTGAATTGGGGCATCAAACACAATGTCTCTCATCTGACTCCGGATCAACAGCAGCGGCTCACTCTTGTCAACGACAATGTGGTGAACGTCCGGCATCCCCTCTCCCAACTCACCGTCGCCATGAATTTTAGTTATATGGTGTTTCGTGATCGCCCGTCACTTCTACACTACTTTATCAATGCCAAGCGGTCGCTTCAGCCCGGCGGGTTGTTCGTGCTGGATATCTGGGGCGGCAGCGAGACGCAGGTGGCGCAAGAGGAGTATCGCGAGATCGACAATCCCGATGACGACGGCATTGGAGATTTCATATTTGTATGGGATCAAGACGTGTTTGATCCTTCCACGTATTTCTGTACAACGCGGATTCATTTTGTTTTCCGCGATGGCAGCGAGCTTCGCAATGCCTTTGTCTATGAGTGGCGCTTGTGGACGATCCCCGAAGTCACAGAACTGTTGAAAGAGGCCGGCTTTGCGGACGTGCACTTTCTCTGGGAAGGCACCGATCCGGAAACTCATGAAGGGACCGGCACCTATCATCGCATTGACAAGGGGGATTCCGACCTGTCATGGATTGCCTATCTGGTGGGGCAGAATCCAGGATAGGGATCGTGCATTCCCCGGTCTGATGCCCATAGGTATTTCTCACTTCTGCGGTGACTCTTCTCCTTCGATCCGATAGACCTTTCATATGGCTCTTTCATTTTCTGAATGTGCGCTCATTGTCGGAGAATTAAGCCAGACCCTCGTCGGTGGGTTCATTCAGAAAATTCACCAACCCCGGCCGTTGACATTGACGCTCGATGTTCGTGCGCCCGGGCAGACCTATTCATTACTGGTGTGCGTAGAGCCCCGGTTTGCCCGCCTGCATCTCACCTCTCAGAAGTTTGAGAATCCTCCGACTCCCCCGCCCTTCTGTTCATTTCTGCGTTCATGGGTAGAGGGTGGGCGAATTGTCGACCTCAGCCAGGAGCCCGGAGATCGGATTGTCTATGTCACGATTATGAAACCTGCCCAGGAGTCAGTCTTAGTGATTGCGTTGACGGGCAATCAGGCAAATGTGCATCTATTGAATAAGGGGAAAATCCTATTGCGGTCGTTACGGGAGTCGCGTGTGAAGGTGGGGGAGCGCTATACGCCCCCGATGCCACGGCTGGTAAAACCGTCTGGTCCTCCACCTGCCTTAGGTCCCAATGATCGCTGTTCTCAAGGACGAGGCCATTGTTCACCGGGAAGAGAAACGTCATGAGCCGGTTGCTGAATCCTCCACTCCTGAAAAAATTGGATTTGGTGAACGGTATCCGGTGTCGGCTGAATTGGAAGCCCGATATGGGCACCAGGAACAGGAAGAAGGCAAAGATTCCCTCCTTCAACAGCAACTCACTCAAGTGAGAAAGGCGTTAAAGCAGGCCAAAAGGAAAATTCATGCATTACAAGAAGATTGCAAAAAGACGGAGCGGTTCAAAGAATACGCTCGTTATGGAGAACTCCTGAAAAGTCATCTCCATGAGATTAAAAAGGGACAGGAGAGCATTGCCATCGTTGATTACTATGATCCGGCGTTGCCCACCCTCACGCTCCCTCTTGACCCGGCTAAGGATGCGGTATGGAATATGGAAGATTATTTTCGGAAATATCATAAATTCATGGGGGCTCAGGAACATCTCCACCCCCGGGTGGACCAGGCCCAAAAGGAGGTGGTCCGATTGGAGGCGAAATTGGCTCAGTTGGAACAAGGAATTGTAGATCCTGATTGTTTGCCCAAACCCAGGAAAACATCAGGACCCCCCACTCCCGCTGGCAATCGGACATCCAAAGGCAAACCGGATCCAGCTCAAAGCTACCGGACCTACACGTCCGCCGATGGTCTCCCAATTTTAGTCGGCAAAACGGCGAAAGATAACGATCATCTGACATTGAAGATCGCCAACCCGGATGATCTGTGGCTCCATGCTCGAGGGACCCCAGGTTCCCATGTGGTCGTTCGATTGGAGAAGGGCGCCACGGTGCCCCCTGAGACCTTGAAGGATGCCGCGACCCTGACCTTGTGGTTCAGCGATCTGCGAAAAAGCGGAAAAGGCGAAGTGATTTATACGTTGCGGAAATTTGTGAAAAAGTCCAAAGGACTAAAGCCCGGTGCCGTCATGGTCGAGCGGGAAAAATCCATCTGGATTGAGGTAAAAGAAGACCGATTGAAACGGTTGAAAGGAGGAACAACCTAAAATGGGGCTATTGGGTTTTGGATGTAATGCGGCAGACAGATAAACGGGGAAGCAAGTGATGTATGTAGGGAATGGAGGGGACGAGAGGTTTTGAACCTCCGACATCCTGCTCCCAAAGGTGATTGTATATTGCAACGCTAGTCAACACAATACGAGACAGTACCACAGAAACGTCAATACTGACAATGGTTTTCGTTGTTGTTTGTGAGTTGGCATGACATCTCGTAGTACGGTCTAACCGTGACAAAATTCGGACTTTTTGATTTCCAACCGTGACAAAAACCGTGACAGCGGGAGTGAACGAGGAGACGGAGATTGCGTAAGTGGTTGTTTTTATTGGTCGGGGCGAGAGGATTTGAACCTCCGACATCCTGCTCCCAAAGCAGGCGCGCTACCGGGCTGCGCTACGCCCCGACTCGTGTTGTTGAGGCCGATGTTTGATCAGAAGACTTTTGGCATTCGTAACAGCCTTGGCTCGATGGCTCAATTGATTCTTTTCTGTGAAGGTCATCTCGGCCAAGGTTTTTTCTGCCTGAGGAACATAGAATACCGGATCATACCCGAATCCACCGGCCCCCTGAAACTTCTGAGTGATCGTACCCTCTAAGACTCCTTCAACAACTTCCGTATGTCCGTCCGGATCGGATAAGGCCACCACGGTGATAAACCTGGCCGTTCGCCGACCCGAAGGCACACCCTGTAATTCCTGCAACAACTTTTTGCAATTATCTTCGTAAGTGGCATGGTCCCCGGCATAGCGGGCTGCATACACACCGGGGCGCCCCTGTAACGCATCGACTTCCAATCCGGTATCATCCGCCAATGCCCAGTGCCCTGTATATTCCGCTGTGGCTTTGGCCTTTTTGACGGCATTGTCCTGACAGGTTGCCCCGTCTTCCTCCACACCGGGAAAATCCTTGAATTCCTCCAAGGTGAGAATGGAGATTCCCACATCAGAAAGTATCGCCTGAATCTCCTCCACTTTATGGCGATTGGCTGTCGCCAGGACTAATGAGGTCATTACCGATTCCGTGTCAGCTAATGGGGCCGACGAGTTCTTTTTGCAGTTTAATCAAACTTTGAATCCCGCTCCACCCCAACGCCAGAAAATCATCCAGATCTTTTTTGGAAAAAGGGGACTTTTCGGCTGTTCCTTGCACCTCGACCAGCCGTCCATTCCCGGTCATGACCAGATTCATATCCACATCCGCTTGGGAATCTTCATCATACGCCAGGTCTAGTCGGATTTCACCACCAACTTTTCCCACACTGATGGCCGCCAGATAATCCAAGAGCGGACATTGTTTAATGAGGCCCTTCTCTTTCAAGGTCGCAAAGGCATCAGCCAGAGCAATAAAAGAACCGGTGATGGAGGCGGTCCGGGTTCCCCCATCCGCCTGGATCACATCACAATCGATCCAGATGGAGCGCTCTCCCATTTGATTCATATCCGTGACAGCCCGAAGTGCGCGTCCCACCAACCGTTGAATTTCCAACGTTCTCCCACCCTGCTTCCCTTTGCTGGCTTCGCGGGACATCCGGTCGTGAGTCGAACGTGGCAACATGCCATACTCGGCCGTAATCCATCCCTGGCCTTTATCCCGTAAAAACGGGGGGACTTTTTCCTCGACCGAGGCTGTACAGACCACCTTCGTCTCTCCCATTTCAATGAGCACCGACCCTTCAGCATATTTGGTAAAGGGACGTGTAATTTTTACCGGACGGATATCATCGGCCCGCCGGTTATCTGAACGTGGTACTCCCAAAGTTGGCAACATTTTTCCTCACAATTAAAAAAAAGGGGATTGAATTATAAAGAGGGTTCCCGCAAAACACAAATGCATGACATCCATGGAACTCGTTACATGTGGAAGATGATTGACTGCATTGGGTCACGATAACGGAAATGCCTTTATCACCACATTGCTCCTTTGATCACTTTTTTCGATTCTGAGTGACATACCAACGTAAAAGCAACAGCCCCACAATCATCAGACTGATGATACCGACAAATACATCCTCATAGGGAAAGAGATAGGACATGGATAATATCCTTCAAATGGAGCTATTGGTCCTTTTCCGGTTTCCATTTATTGACTGAAACGGAGGCTCATGATAGATTCGGCCTCCTGCCAAGTTATGCACGATATTCGAATTCTCACTGATCAACTTGATTCTCTCCGTTCCCGATTAGGTTCCCGGGCAGCTGATATTCCCTGGGAAACCGTCCAAGGCTTAGCCTCTCAACGTCGCACCCTCATTACTCAAACAGAGGAACTCCGCCATCAGTTAAAAAAAGGATCGGATCGCATTGCCGAACTGAAACGTACCAAACAACCTAGCGAGGAGGCGATGGCCGCGCTTCGCGAAATTCGGGACCGCATCCAGACCATGGAAGTGGAATTGCGCACGACGGAGGAACAATTACAAGACCAGGCCCTCAGAATCCCAAATATTCCCCACGAATCGGTCACTCCGGGGAAGGACGAACACGACAACATCGAAATGCGACAGTGGGGCACCCCTCCGACATTTCCCTTTGAAGCCAAATCGCATCACGACCTGGGAGAATCGCTGGGTATTCTCGATTTCAAACGAGCCACCAAAATTGCCGGAGCCAGATTTTGCGTGTCTTTGGGCCCTGGCGCACAGATGGAACGCGCCCTGGCCAATTTCATGCTTGATACACACATTCAAGAACACGGCTACACCGAAGTGCTTCCCCCCGTCCTGGTCAATCGGTCCACCATGACAGGAACCGGCCAATTGCCGAAATTTGCAGAAGATCTTTTTCATCTGCCTGAAGAAGATTTATTCCTGATTCCCACGGCTGAAGTGCCGGTTACCAACCTGTTTCGGGAGGAAATTCTCGACGCAGATCAACTCCCTCTTCGCTACGTGGCATCAACCTCCTGTTTCCGGCGAGAGGCCGGATCCTATGGCAAAGACACCCAAGGCCTGATTCGCGTCCACCAATTCCAAAAAGTGGAACTGGTTAATTTTGTCCATCCGGAAGATTCCTATGGTCAATTAGAACAGTTGACTCAAGCCGCCGAATCCATTCTTCAGAAATTGGCACTCCCCTACCGCGTTGTCGCCTTGTGCTCCGGCGACCTGGGGTTTTCTTCTGCCAAAACGTACGACCTTGAAGTCTGGCTGCCGTCACAACAGCGGTATCGAGAGATCTCGTCCTGCAGCAACTTTGAAGCCTTCCAAGCCCGTCGAGCCAATATCCGATTCCGCTCCAAAAAGGAGAAGCCTCAATTCCTCCATACCCTAAACGGATCGGGTCTGGCCATTGGACGAACCGTGGTCGCAATTTTGGAAAACTATCAACAAGCCGATGGAACCGTGAACATTCCGCCCGCCTTGCAACCCTACATGAACGGCGTCAGCGTTATTCGTCCCATGTCTTTGTCAAACAAGGAATAGGCCGCACCCAAAAGTCCTTGAACCCCTTTTTGACATTGCGTAAACGGTTGTTTATCTTTAAATGGCAATTGCGCACGATAGAGGAAAAAAACGTCCTCCCCCGCTGTTTGAATTTATTTTCTACTGACATAATGTTAGCTCGTACGTCCATAGTTGCAACTTGGGTAGAACAGTCAACGATTCAAGCAATCATGGCAGCGTTCCGTTTCCCGCCAGAGTCGGCTACCATAAAATACTTGTGATGACGCCTTTACTGTATTGACCTCATTTGAGTTCCACAATATTTATCCTCAGGTATATTCCCGTCATCCTCGGAGGGGTGCTAGAGTGGTCGAATAGACCGGTCTTGAAAACCGGCGTCGTGAAAGCGACCGTGGGTTCGAATCCCACCCCCTCCGCCAGCCTTCCCCAGGGTTTCAGTC
>CAVTGT010000012.1:0-216417 GCA_963734345.1 uncultured Nitrospiraceae bacterium | reverse complement strand
GTCTGGTGGAAGCGATATCGATCAACTGGAACCAGCTCGATCTCAGATCGCTGATCTCGGATTGCTGATCAATTGCTGATTGCCAAGATCGGCGAGATGATGATTCAGTAATCAATCATCAATCTGAGATCTAAACTCTGAGATCGTCGGATCACTGAGGAACGATTCGCGCTGACGTCGTGAACCTTCGAAAGTTTGTGTAGCTCGCGACGCTCGAGCCTCGCAGCGGTCGTCCGGCTGGGAACGTCTCCCGCATCTCCGTTGGATCACCAACGTCCGTCCAGTTATCAAATCTTTTGATAATTCCATTGGAATAGTCGTCCAATCCGCTTCATCCATTTGGAAATAAGGAGCAGTACACCACTGAAGCTGGGACATCGAGCTCGCTTCTTGGAGGAATTATGACATCCTCTTGCACAATGACTCTTCGGCACATGGACTCTGTAACGACCTCTTTAAGAGGGATCCTCTCGTTCCCAAGACAAACGCATCGACTTGCGAAGTCCGTGCCCCTAATTAGCTTTCGCGGCAAGGATGAACCCCCAAGATCACTTCTGTCACTTGGTCTGTCACGAGACAGGGTGCGGTCTACGCCTCTTCAATTCGATACATTCCTCCGCATGCACTAATCTCACTTCCATTAGCAGCTGAGTCGCTGTTTGCGACGGTACTCACACAGGGGGGCCCCGTTAGCATGACGTTGATGACACCGTGACATTTCACTTCCAGAATCAAGTAAACAGTGTATACGTCTGCCTTTCAGTCTCGCAAACACGTAGGCCACCCTACTGCCTTTTACCAATCGGTTTTGTGTTTGTTATTATGGTTCCACCTTTGTTTGATTGCGTTGCCAGCGCCCGTTTTCTCAGCGTTTCTTTGAGGACAATCACGGTTTTGTGTGACTTGCGTATTTGATATCCAAGTACCGAACCGTGTGGGCGGATAACTCATGAGCCATCCCACATTCGGTTCGATCGTCCTCTGATCTCCCACAGCTAGATCAGAACTGTTCTCCCTTTCATAAGGTTTTCTCGGAACGATGCCCAAATTCTGATTTATTGTAGTTGATGGTCTTTGAAAGATTTTTAATCTTTCGCTGATGTTCTCAACTGTACCTGGTGCTCGGTCTTTTCGGTCTTCCATGGTAACTTTAACTCTTCCGTGTCTCCATTCTAATCGCCACCCTGTGTCGAAGATCGACCATAGGCATCCAACCTCGCCGCATGTTTATACGCCGCTTCGAGGTTACTGGTTCTCGCTCACGTACCCTTCGACCCAATCTCGGTTTGCCATCATCAATGGAAGCATCACAACAACCGTCTCGACGATCGACACTTGTTGGTCCTGGATATACCAGAAGACATCGCCTCCGTATCTCTCACTACACTGCTCAAGTTTTCTCCATGAGCCTGCCTGTAAGTGCGAAGACTCATCCAATATAGGCCTCGTTCGGTCATCGGACCCGTACCGGGCCTTAAGCCGCTCTCAACAGTCTCGCCCAGCACACGTACCCCTGTGTCGCCGTTGCCCACAACAGCTGCGAAGCGGACCCGTTCGGCACACATTAGCTGGTCTGCTTTTGCCTGATCCACTCCCACCCGGTTCCACCGTACACGAACCTTAAACTTTGCTCAAAAGGCTACGATCGCTAGACTCCCCATAGTACTTCTCGAGCTTAATGCTCACTATGCACGATCCAATCATCCTCGCCTCCTCTTGTCCCGTGCTAACAGTCTGATCTTCCGACACTCTTCTTCGGATTTCCTCTCCGATTGTCCTCATCGTCTCACTCATGGAATCATTTTCCTCGTTAGTCGCTCGCCTCTGACCTATGTGCCGACTCTGTCCCCTCAGAGTAGCCCAGACATCTTCCCTGTACGCCACTTCAAGACGTCGTCGTCATCTCTCGGTCGCCTGACGTTGCACTTTCTTCATCAGAGTTGTACTCAGCCTGTCTCTGACCTTTTCTACGAGGCTCGCCACCTGCGTAGACTTTGTAATCCTGCCGTTGACTCTGATTGCGAGAACTCTGAGAGTTTCCGCTAACGAACGTAACTCTTCTGTCTTTTTCGCAAGTATCTCTCTTGCTTGACTCTGGCGGTCTGTCAGATTCATCGTACCTGAACAATTACGACTTCTCGAATCTGGTTTCTGCCCTTTAGAGTACCGCTCATGGGTCTCTTTCCAGGCCAACTGATCTCTGTCGGTTTGCCTATCGTGTCTCTCATACTCCGGTAGACGATCCTTACCATACGTCCTCCGTTTGGTTTTCCTGTCGAAAACTCTGGTTCCCGTGACCTCTTCTGGATCAACACTATCGGTCTCTGAGTCCGAAAGTAGTTTCGCCTCAGCTCTTCCTCTTGCCAACAAACGTCGTCGACTCACTTGCCTTGACGTTTCACCGTGTGAGATTCCTCCGCTATCCTCGGGAAGACAGCGGTTACGTAACCTTTCCGTAGTTTCCGAATGCGAAACTTCCTCACGTGTCTCTGCGTTACCCCGACTCCCTGCTAGCTCTTCGATCTGCAGCTTCCCTCGGCGATCCACCTGGCAACCTGGGCCCGTAGGTTTCCCCGATGTCTCGCGTTGGTAAGACTCTTTGTGCTGAGCAGCAGGAATCGACAGTTCTTCAAGTCTCGAACTCATCATAGCCACGCTCTGTCGCAGGTAAGACATCTCCGCTTGCCAATCTACCTCATCTGTCACAGGTCTTGATCGACCTTCTTGCGTGCTGGTAAACGGTACTCGCTCGCCTTCGTGTCGCTGATGCGCCACGATGTCACCACTCGTTTTCTTGCCTGTCTCGAACTCACTTGGCCTATCATCCGCCTGTCTCAACTGTACAGTTTGCCTGCCCTGCACGGTACTAGGTGCTCGAACCTGCACAAGGTTTCCCGACCTATCATCGATCGTTCTCTCACGTATTATCCGAGGAACTCTCATTGTCGTCGAGTGGCCTCGACCTGTCAAACCGACTCTCACCAACGGTCTCTCGCCAGTGTGTGAATGTCTCGTTATTCACATCGTTCTGTACTACCTTCCAGTAGTTTTCGGAACGGTTATCAACCATCCGTTATCCTCATGGAAACCTCTTTCACGACCGCTCCGGGTTCCAGCAAACGTTTCAAATGTACTGGCTTCGCCAGGTACACCCGTTTCACTAAGCAACCTTCGTTTGCTTTTCCGTTTACGTAACTTTGGACGCGCGCCTTTGTGGTCAAGGCTTTCGTGTTCACTATCAGGTATCTCATCGGACTCGTCCTCGGTATCTTCCGGACCTTTCCTGGTTCTGTGACAAGAAAACGCTAGAACCCCACTTCTGGTACCAGTTTGTGACGTTCGTCGCTCGAGATCATCTAACCCTTCATCGGACATGGTACCAATTTGTGTCGGTCGTACCCGAGACGCTGCTTCGTCGTCGGGCAGGGTTCGGCTCCAGCCAACTAACCTTCTGGAGTCGCCCGGATCACTGTCATGTCTACCGCTGCTGTAGACTAGCGGTTCTCTATCTCCGCTCTCAGTGCCCATTCCTCCAAGAGGAGGTTCCAAGGGTATCGCTTGTTTGCGAACGGTGTCGCTGTCAAGCTCCATCTCACTATCGGACTCTGTCACTGCCGCGGTCGCCGGGTGGGCAACGTCCTCGTCCTCAGGATGGCCGTCCTTTAGAACAGGGTTCGCTCTCTTGCCGACAGTAGTCCTCAGCTTCCTGTGAGATCTCTTAGTCAAAGACTTCCTCTTTTTCTCCACCTTAACCGAACCCTCACGTACCATTCTGCATCTCATGACTCTCGAGTTATCGTCAATAGGGGAAAACTCTGAACGTTCTCTTGCCCGAGAGGACAAGGTGTACATCTGACGAGTCGTCACGTCGTGCCGTCTCAAACACGCGAACATCTTGCGGTAATATATGCACGTGTAATATTAACGCGGTATACCGGTCTCACGAAACTATCTCCTGATAGGGTAGGTTCTAGGTCTAAAACCTTCCTATCCACACGCAGAACTGTGTTCCGACCTAGCGCACGAGGTGGGCCCTACTTCGCACTTCGGTCTGTTCTCAGAGCTGCGTGTTACGACAAGCAAATATTGATCGACCCGGGTACCCGACTTCCCGGACTCTCACGTATCACTTTCTTGGTCTGCGTTATTATCTTTCCGTACTGCGGTCTTTCGGTAACAGTGGTCTTTCCAGTAACAGTTTTTAGTTACCGGGCGGTGGGAGCCCCTCCAACGCTCCACCGGCGTGTCATCCATCCAAGTGTCACAATCCAAATGTAACTGATGACCCCGTATGGTTACCAGAATGTCCTGAATTTCCAAAATGGCTTCCCAAACTAGGTCACACTTACTCCCACAGGTAACCGGACAAGCTTCGCTTGCCTCGCAGCTAACCAGTGGATGGTCCCAACTCGGTTTCGAGTATTATCAGAATTTCCGAAATTTGGCTACCTTAAGAAGGTCACAGTTACTCCCATGGGTTACCGGACAAGCTCCGATCGCGGAGTTCTTCAAAGCCCAAGAGGGAACTTCTTGCCTGTCGCCAAATTTACCCTGGTTTTCGTTCTCGGACGAAATAAGTTTTTGTATGTACCAACGGTCACTTCACCGAGTGCCGAAGACTCGTAAATCTCTCCCGACCGAGCACGCCGAAAGCGCGTAGAATTCTCCCTGATGCGTACGCCGAAAGCGCGTCAACTTCCCCCGGCCGAGCACGCCGAGATCGCGTAAAACTCTTCCCAATGGATAAAACCAAACACTGTCGGATTGCGGAGTTCTTCGAACTCCAAGAGGGAACTCCTTGCCCGACACCAATTTCACCTTTATTATGGTTCTCGTACTGACTTGGTTTTTTGGTATACCAACGGTCACTTCCCTGAGTATTACTCAGCCGTAGATCACCCACAGTCGGGATTTTGACCGCCTTGCGATCAACGAGGGATCCTACCCGTCGGATCGGCACCGTTGGCCCGACACCCGAAAGCGAAGCTCTTTAGCTGTACTCAGGATCGCCTGATTATTCACTCGGACGCCCTCTCGTCCGTAAATATATTTGTACTAACCCGAACCGGAACTCTGGTAACTGAATCACTCGCCTACCACACTGTGTGCAGTATATTTTGATCGCTAACTGAAACGGTAACCAACAATATTGTATGACAGTATTGCATGTATGAAGAGTCGAATCAACTCTTCACGTATAAAGCAGCACACCGTGAGGCAGGCGCATGCTCCCAGAATGTCACTCTATTCTTTGGTACTGAAATCATATTCGACTTCCCTACCAAGGTCGTTGCTGGCCAGTCGCCTATTGAAATTAAGAATTAAATGATCGATGCTGGCCACTTTGCCTGTAAAATTAAGAGAAACGATGCTGGCCACTTTGCCTGTAAAATTAAAGAGAAACGATGCTGGCCACTTCGCATGTAAAATTAAAGAGAAACGATGCTGGCCACTTCGCATGTAAAATTAAAGAGAAACGATGCTGGGCGTTCTTAGGCATTAGCTGCCCATAAGGCCTGCACCATGCACTACCTACATGCAGTCAGTAATTTGGGACGCTGTCTCCTCCCTTAGCCACAAACAGATAAACATTTATATTAACTTCTCTTTATTCAGGCAATCAAATTTCAATTGCAAACTGTCTCTAAGTCTAAAAACGCATTCTTTATATTTTACGCCTACCACTTTCACTTTACTGCCATTTTTTTCAATTTATTCATATCTTTCATTACATTTATGCATAGGCTATACGCGCACTTGCTCTACATACACCTACCTTGTTTTCAAGTAGGTCGCACTGTGGCCTTGACCGCCACACTCTCCCCACCTTACTTAGATGCGGAGCATCTCTGCCAAAATCGGGGACCTTAATCAAACGTGACAGAAACATCCCCAACCCAGATCCACTTAGAGAGCAAGGAACCAAATGCACCTTTGGTTATAGGGCGGTATATCAACAATCTCTGCACCCCGCACGTACGCCAAACAACGATGAGAACCGTGTTAGCGACAGCCTTTTTAATGATGCTTTCGATCTGAACCACCACCCTACTGGCAACCTGTCGTACCGGACAAGTCGTCAACCTTAACAGGCCCTCTATCACGAACCTGGGCTCTACCGGACCCCAAGGGCCAGGAGAACTAAAGGAGAGAAAAGTCGCCCACTGTCTCCCGATCTGGTAACCATCGTCGGTCAGTCACACCCGGTACCACTTCAAAATCGTGAAAGCAAAATAAAAGCGGACAACAGTTTGTACTGCCCCGCCTCGATCCGGTAGCCTTTTTATTTTGCTAAAAATATATTTTTTTTTTTTTTTATTTTATATATATCTTAACTAATACAAGGTATCATATTTACGCACATGATCTAAGCCCTAACATACGCATCTATCGCATGATGATCTAACTTCACATGCAGCTCTAACCTAAGGTAGCGCGCTAAGGTATCATGAAATGGTAACCAAGGAATTCGCATTGCGCCGAATTTCCTTAACACTCGTTGTTACGAGCATTATACTGTCGAAAAGAAACACTGTCATCAAAAGGTAACTGAAACGGTCAATCGTTGACGTTCCGTAAACTCACCGCAATTAAGCGGAACTGGTAGCACAGGTACTTTATGCTCCCAGATACAGCTCAAAAGATATACTCTCATCAAAAGGTAACTGAAACATCGGTCTCCAATAGTCAGTGAAACCAACGTCACACACACTCACAATTTTTGATGTTCGAGACCGGATTGCCCGAGCCCGTTCAGTGACGGTGCTCACCGGCGCCGGAATTTCAGCGGATAGCGGCGTGCCAACGTTTCGCGGAGCTGATGGTCTGTGGAAGAATTATCGGGCTGAAGAACTGGCTTCGCCCGATGCCTTTGCCCGAGATCCCAAACTTGTCTGGGAATGGTATAACTGGCGACGTGAACTGGTCGCGACCAAATACCCAAACGCGGCACACGACACTCTCGTTAAACTGGAACAACGGATTAAACACTTTTGGCTTATTACGCAAAATGTCGATGGGCTGCATCCACTGGCCGGCTCACAACAACTTTCAGAAATCCATGGCAACATCTGGAAAGTGCGCTGTACCCAATGCGGACGAATTTCTCCTAACCGCGATCTGCCTGTGATCTATCCGCCAATCTGTGCTCACTGTCCAGGTTTGTTACGTCCCCATATTGTATGGTTCGGGGAATCATTGGCTCAGGAGGATTTGGACCGCAGTTATCATGCTTTGCAAAATTGCGAAATTCTGCTCATTATTGGCACATCAGGGGTAGTCTATCCTGCTGCGTCGTTCGCCCCTATTGCCAAAGACGGAGGGGCATTGGTGGTTGAAATGAATTTAGAGTCGACTCCCAACTCTCCTGTTGTCGATGTGTCGTTTCAAGGCCGCGCCAAAGATCTGGTTCCGCTGTTGCTTCAGCCCACTTGAACGCACTTTCTTGACTCCCTTCGTGAGGGTTTGTTACGTTTTTTTGTTTAAGGTTTCTCAGTACTTACGTTTGGGAGCAAGGCATGCAACTGACGATCAATGGTAAACCTGAAACCCTGGAGGTTTCGACTGTGCTGGATGTCCTGAAGGCAAAAGATATCGACCCACAACTCGTCGCGGTAGAACTCAATACACAGATGGTTGACCAGGAGCACTTGGGAACCACCTCTATTAAGGATGGAGACAAACTGGAATTTTTGTTTTTCATGGGCGGTGGCGCGTGAACGCCAGATTCCTGCCCTGTATTACGGATGGCATTGGTCATACTCCGTTAGTCCGATTGAATCGGCTTTCTCCTCCGGGCAAAGCCACGATTTATGGGAAGGCCGAGTTTTACAATCCCGGGGGTAGTGTCAAAGACCGCATCTGCCTGAATATGATTGATGAGGCGGAGAAGCAGGGACTTCTCAAGCCTGGTGGCACCATTGTCGAACCCACTAGCGGCAATACCGGCATCGGATTAGCCCTGGTGTCTGCCGTTCGGGGTTATAAACTGATTCTCGTTATGCCGGAAGGCATGAGCCTGGAGCGGGCCAGCCTGCTCTCTTCCTATGGGGCACAATTAGTGTTGACTCCCGCTCGAGAAGGCATGCGCGGGTCAATTAAAGAAGCGGAAAGTATTTTGGAGCAAAACCCCGAATACTTTATGCCGGACCAGTTTTCTAACCCAGCCAATCCGGCCATGCATCGCAAGACGACGGCGTTGGAAATTTGGGAAGCACTGGAAGGCAAGGTGGATGCCTTTGTGGCTGCAGTGGGCACCGGTGGGACAATTACCGGATGCGGAGAAATGTTTAAAGAAAAAAATCCAGATGTCAAGGTGATTGCGGTGGAACCAGCCGGCTCTCCGGTGTTATCTGGTGGAGAACCAGGGCCTCACAGGATCCAAGGGATCGGTGCGGGTTTCGTGCCGAAGGTGCTTAATCGATCCCTCATCAATCAGATTATGACCGTCACGGATGAAGAGGCTTATCAAACGACCAAGCAGCTTGCCAGAAAAGAAGGTCTCTTAGTGGGAATTTCTGCAGGGGCCAATGTCTTTGCCGCTCAAAAGGTCGCTGAATCCTTAGGACCGGATAAGAATGTGGTCACCATACTGTGCGATACCGGGGAACGGTATCTCAGTATCGAGAAATATTTCAATATTTAATGCGTTCCCGACGTCAGTTACTTGAGGTTATGATTCAACATGAAGAGTAAAGACCCCGCCTTATTTCGTAAAAAGACAAGAAAAGGAGAAGGGTGTCGCCTGTTTAAAAGAAAGTCCATGGTCGATAATCATTCTTGAATTTCTACCTCCCCGATGCCTTCCTGAATAAAGGCAAGAAATCCGGATTAGACATTACTGATAGGTAAGGGTACAGACCATATGAGTTTCACTGAAGATCAAATTACTCGATACAGCCGTCACATCTTACTCCCTGAAGTAGGCGGCAAGGGGCAGAAAAAGCTTTCACAAGCGAAGGTCTTTATCGTCGGGGCGGGAGGTTTGGGTTGCCCGGTGGCCTATTACCTTGCGGCTGCCGGCATCGGCACCATTGGGTTGATTGACAGCGATGTGGTTGATCTCTCCAATCTGCAGCGACAAATTCTTCACCATACACCGGATGTAGGACGATCGAAGGTCCTCTCCGCCAAAGAAAAAATCCAGGCGTTAAACCCTGATGTCCAGGTCAACACGTATGAAGAACGGTTTACCTCTCGCAATGCTCGAGACCTGATCCGACAATATGACGTGGTCATTGATGGCGTGGACAATTTCCCGGCAAAGTTTTTAATCAATGACGCCTGTTATATGGAGCAAAAACCTCTCAGCCATGGAGGCATCCTCAGGTTTGAAGGGCGAGCATTCACCATTATTCCTAATCAGTCCGCCTGCTATCGTTGTATTTTTAAAAACCCGCCGCCGGCAGGAATCGTTCCGACATGTCAGGAGGCCGGGATTATTGGCGTGGTTGCCGGAATTATTGGTACCATTCAGGCAACGGAAGCCATGAAGTTAATTCTCAACATTGGCACGCCATTGACGAACCGCATTCTGGATTTTGATGCGCGAACCACGGCTTTTAGGGAAATCCGCGTCAAACGGAATCCCGCTTGTGCCCTTTGTGGTCCTCATCCGACATTAACGGAACTGATCGACTATGAGCAGGAGGCATGTCAACTTCAACCATCAGGTTCGATGCTCACCAACAGATAACCCCCGCCGTTTTTCGGGGGAAGGATGACGCTATGATCAAGAAAATGCAATCTCTCGTATGTCGGGAATGTGGAAAAGAATATCCCACGCAGGACATTCATGTCTGCGATTTGTGTTTTGGCCCGCTGGAAGTCAAATACGATTACGAGGCCATTAAACAAGTCATGACGCGTGAAAAGATTGCATCCGGCCCTCATAGCCTCTGGCGATATGTGGACCTGCTCCCGGTGGAAGGCACGAATTTCATCGGACTTCATGCCGGATTTACCCCGCTGGTCCATGCCAAAAACCTCGGAGCATTCCTCGGGCTCGACAACCTGTATATTAAGAACGATTGCGTCAATCATCCCACACTGTCTTTTAAAGATCGCGTCGTGGCCATTGCCTTGACTCGCGCACGGGAACTGGGATTTGAAACGGTCGCCTGTGCCTCAACCGGCAATCTCGCCAATTCTGTATCGGCCCATGCGGCCTCTGCTGGCATGAAATGCTATGTCTTCATACCCGGCGACCTGGAAGCCGCGAAGGTGCTGGGCAACTTGATTTATCGCCCCAACGTCGTCGAGATTGAAGGGAACTATGATGATGTCAACCGCCTCTGCAGCGAAATCGCCGGAGAACGCCACTGGGCATTCGTGAACATCAACATACGCCCCTATTATGCTGAAGGATCGAAAACGCTGGCCTTTGAAACCGCTGAGCAATTAGGGTGGCGGGCTCCGGATCAAGTCGTGGTCCCCATGGCCTCGGGATCCTTGCTCACAAAAATCTGGAAGGGTCTCAAGGAATTTGAGAAATTGGGCCTTGTGAATTCCGTGAACACCAAAGTGAACGGGGCGCAAGCAGAAGGCTGCTCCCCCATTGCCACAGCCTTTCGGAATGGTCAAGATTTCTTTAAACCGGTCAAACCCCACACCATTGCAAAATCGTTGGCCATTGGCAATCCGGCAGACGGATACTACGCGTTAAAAACCGTGGCGGAAAGTCAAGGAGCGATGGACGCCGTGACCGATGAAGAGATTGTAGAAAGCATTAAGCTTCTGGCTCAGACGGAAGGCATTTTTGCTGAAACCGCCGGCGGTGTGACCATTGGCGTCCTACGCAAACTGGTGAAACAAGGACGGATTCAGAAAAATGATGTGACCGTGGCGTACATTACCGGAAATGGACTGAAAACCCAGGAAGCCGTGGTTGATTCCGTCGGACGTCCTTTTCGAATTCCACCCAGTCTCAGTCACTTTATCAAGACTTTTGCCATAGAGGAGTCGGCATGATTAAGGTACGAATTCCCACTCCCTTGCGCCCCATGACAGGGGGAAAAGGCGAACTGGAACTAGCCGGGAACACGGTGTCGGAAATTATCGATAATCTGGGGTCGGCTCATCCCGGCATCAAGGAACGGTTATATGATGAACAGGGAGAGGTTCGGCGGTTTATCAATATCTATGTCAATGAAGAAGATATCCGTTTTTTGACCGGCAAAGACACCCCACTGAAAGACGGAGATGAAGTCTCGATCATCCCCGCGATTGCAGGAGGTTCTTATGACTAAATTACGCTTTCACATTCGATACCCCGAAGATAAAATCCCCTCTCCGATTTTGTATGAAATCGGCCAGGAATATCAGGTCGTGCCTAGCATTCGGCGTGCCGATGTGCGTGAGACGACTGGTTGGATGGATGTGGAATTCGCGGGAGAAGCCGATGAAATTGACCGGGCCATTCAGGGCCTTCGTCAAAAAGGCTGCATAGTCGATCCGATCGAACTCAACGTTGTCGAATAAGGGATTCGTGTTTCATGGACTTCACTGAATCTCAAATCCAGCGCTACAGCCGACAGATCATTCTCTCTGAGGTTGGCGGCAAAGGGCAAAAAAAATTGCAAGATGCCAAAGTCCTGATCATCGGTGCAGGAGGGCTTGGCTCTCCGGCTGCATTGTACCTGGCTGCGGCCGGAATCGGGACGTTAGGTCTGACCGACGGCGATGTGGTGGATTTATCAAATTTGCAACGGCAAATTCTGCATACGACCGATCGTATCGGTCTCCCGAAAGTTGAATCGGGAGGCCAACTCTTATCGGCGTTAAATCCTGATATCACGCTTAAGCTTTACCCCGAACATGTAAGCGCTTCGAATATCCTCTCAATAATTGAAGCGTATGACATCATTCTGGACGGCTCAGATAATTTCTCCACACGGTTTCTGGTCAATGATGCCTGTTTTTTTGCCAAGAAAACCTTAATTTCAGGGAGTATCTTTCGGTTTGAGGGGCAAGTAGCCACGATTAAACCTCACGCGGGGTTCCCTTGTTATCGATGTTTATATCCGGAACCCCCGCCTGCCGGTCTTGTCCCCAATTGCCAGGAAGCCGGCGTGTTGGGCGTCCTGGCCGGAACGATTGGCGTCCTACAAGCCAATGAAGCAATCAAAGAAATTCTCGGTCTCGGGGAAACATTGGCGAAACACCTTCTGCTCTATGATGCTCTGGATATGAAATTCCGCAAGCTTGGTCGCCCCAAGGCCTCGGACTGTCCTCTCTGCGGGTCTCATCCGACCATTACCGAACTGACGACGCATGAGGTCTCTTGTAGTCTCTAGGTCCATGCTCAACATTCCGTCCAGCATCGTTCAGAACATGATTGAGCATGCGCGTGAGTTGGCGCCTCATGAATGTTGTGGCATTTTGTCTGGAAAAAAGAATACGGTTAGTGAGGGTTATCGCATTACAAATATTCTCGCCAACATGTCGGATCAGGAACTCACACGATTTGACGGTGCCAAACTCTCCGACCTTCAACGCTTATCCCCGGAGGAGCGTGCCGATATCGCCTTCCAGATGGACGCCAGAGAAATGGCCATGGCCCAACGGGACATTCGCTCCAAAGGATTTGACCTCTTAGGTTTTTACCACTCTCACACCTTTAGCCCGGCTCGTCCCTCCCAAACGGATATCACGATCGCCATGGAATTCGAAAGCTATCGGGCTAAACTCAACTTCCCGGAGCCCTTTCACCTGATCATATCCCTGGAACACATGGACCACCCTATAGTCCGGGCGTATCAAATCCGGGATAACCAATCCACGGAAATTCCCGTTGAGACCCTACCCTAACGTCAGGAGGAATCAGGTCTTTCTCTCGCATATTTCGGCTCGGAGGCCATGGACTTTCAGCTGCGAGTCTTGACATAATGAGAAGCCTTCTCAATGTGACGACAGGAGAAAATTATGCCGACCCCTCACCACATGTTAGGTTTTCTGCTTGGCCTGCTCGTGTTTCTCCACACCGGGGCGCCTGTTTTTGCCGAAGCCTCCACCACCCTTCAAAAATTTAATAGCCCAATTGTCAAAATTGAATCGGATAAAGGCGTGTTTCTGATTACGACCGATTCTGGCATTCAGTGGATTCAAGTTGAAGAGGAGGCCAAGGCCCAACTGAAAACACTGGAGGTAGGAGATATCATTGACATTATTGTCGAAATGAGGCCGAACAATATTCCCCCAGTACTCAAGTCCTGGAGATTGGCCCGTAGTGCCTCTCCCTGCAAAGTGTTCGATGGGAAGACATGCAGTAAATGATTCTTTCCGAACGTTTCAACTTGTTTCGCCTTTTTTAAACGACCTGCATTTTCTTCACTGATCGGATTCAACACGGGACAACAATCTCAAATTCTTTATCAATCTGCTCACCATCTCAAAATCTACAGGCGATACTCATTTCACTGAGTATGGCCCATCATACCTTCAATCAGAATTTTTTGGGCCAGCCTCGCTAACATTCCATCCTAAAAAAAACCGCCTGAGGCTGGGTTCATCATCCACCTGCCTAAAACGATTTATGAAGTTCTACATTCTCCTCTTTCTATTCTTCTTCTGGTGCCACCTTTTTTAACAGAGACTGTATGATTGGCAATCTCCTAGGGTTGGAGAAAAACTACAGCGATGTTTCAAATTTTTCTCCCTGGAATCACCATTCAATTATTTTTCCGATTTCGGTCAGGTTATATCCCCCGAGAGCTTCGATTTCCCACCGGAACGGTTGACTGACCACCGCATCGAGAAATTGAGACATCACGGGATGCGATTTTAGAAATTCGACACGCATAATCAAGTCATAATGTTCTTCGCGAAGGGGAATGAAGCCAAGCCCGCAGTGGCGGGCGGCGGCTTCCACGCCGATTCCCACGTCGGCCATGCCATCTCGAATGAGACGAGCCACGTCGAGATGAGAGGCGACTTCGTGATCATATCCCTTAATCTGCTCTCCAGCTAAGCCGGATTTCTGCAGTAGCATATCCAAAAGGAATCTGGCTCCGGCCCCCACCTCGCGATTGACGAGACGAATTCCTGGCCGACCAAAATCATCCACAGAACGAAGGTGTCTCGGATTTCCTGAGCGAACTAACAGGCCTTGGACCCAGGAGGCAAAATGGACTCCGATAAAGTCCTTCCCCGGAACATGGCGTTTCAAATAGGGCACATTACTTTGCCCGGATTTCACATCAACCAGATGCAAACCGGCCATGTGGACTTCCCCCCGTTGAAGGGCACGGAGCGCATTGGCACTACCCATCGTCCAATTAATGATACCTGCAAGTGCATTGATCTTTCGCACATGCTCTCCAGCCAGGAATAACGCCGGGTCACATCCCGCGATGAGAATTCCTTTTTTGATCACCTCCGGTGAATTCAGCAATTTGACCTGCACACGGTGTTCTTTTCGACCAGAGTAGGTCTTCGCATGTTCCAGGACCACTCCATCGGCTGGCATCACAAAGTTCAATACGTCACCTAGTTCCGCCATCGGCCGTGCCAGCATCCTTGACCCTACCTGAGTCAGTTTAACCCGCACTGGTTGTTCCAAAAATGGTGAGCGGCTTATACACTCGGCCTCGACGACCTCCTCGTGACCCAGAAGGCTAAACAAATCTTCCACCCGGCACTTCAACGCCCGGGCTAACCGCAAAGCAATGTGAGTGCTGGGCAAATATTGATTGGCTTCAATTGCGTAGACCGCTTGTCGAGTCAGGCCCACCTGCGCGGCAAGTTCGGCTTGAGAAAGCCCCTGCTTTTTCCGGAGATCCATTAACTTATTGGACACAGGCTCCTGATTGATAGCCGGGAGATGACCCTGTGGTTTTTTGATTCCGGACGTATTTTTTTTTGGCATCCTCTTATCTTTGTTTTTGACGGCCATTTATGCGCTTTTATCCTGACCCCCGCCCGGCTCTGATTAAATATATTTGGCCTTTCCGTTCTCCCCCTTAATGGACGACAGGAGGGCCTACTCATCCTCCCCCTTCATGTTAGGGGGGTAATTGGCCGGTACAATACCTTTATATTTTCAGCATTGATAATCGAGAAAGATCTAAGACAATTTCGCCGGTGCCCTCATCCCACAGAATGGCATTCCAAAAACTTTCCTCCTTTGGTATCACCATATCCTCCGCCTCATAAAGTACATCAACATCAAGCGGTGCCAGGGAAAAGAGGGGATATCGTCGATCATACACCAACCCTGCAGGAGGAATTTCATAGTATGTGCGGTGATTACTAATAATGAAGTGCAGATGACCATCTCTGACATAGATCCCTCCCGATGTGACTTCCCGTTTGGTGGCATTAACCGGATGACTGACATAAAAGGTGACCAATTCCTGGGGAACAGCCAGTTCCAATCCTTCCAGTAATCGTGGAGCTAATAATTCAATTTCCTCTTCACGAAAAGCCGGCTTAGGCTCATCCAGGCCTCGAAACCATCGAATCGGACCGGATCGGTGCTCACGTATCCGCAAACCTCTCAAGGCCTCTTCCATTTGGCGGCGAGAAAGGGACGCAGGATGTGCGTTCCAGGTCTGAGGGAGATCAGGATCGACCCAGGGCGAGAGTTCCAGCCGTACATATGAAGTGGGATTTTCGTAAACAAGGTAGGAATACAGGGGCGGGGCTACGCACCCCATCAATAGACATCCAAACAGTATCCCCAGAAGCCCGATTCTCCACCGACACCGTCGAGTATTAGGCATTCGCTTCAGTAATACTCATCGTCATTTCAATCCTATCGAGAGGATTATCATTGCCATCCCGTTGTGCATTCACAATACGATCCACCGTCTCCATGCCGCTCATCACCTCTCCAAAGACGGTGTATTGGCCATCCAAAAATTTCGAATCCGCCACACAAATAAAAAATTGTGAACCGGCACTATTGGGATCCTGAGAACGCGCCATCGACAAGGTCCCTCGATTATGTGCCCGTTGACTGAATTCCGCATTGACGCGATAGCCCGGACCACCCATCCCATGTCGGGATCGATCAGGGTCTTTACTATTAGGGTCTCCTCCTTGAATCATAAAACCTGGAATCACTCGATGAAAAGTCGTTCCATCATAAAATTTATCTTTGGCTAACTTCACCATATTCTGCACATGATTGGGCGCAACGTCCTGAAAAAGCCTCAATCGAATGTTTCCCCAGGACTGCCTCTTCACTTGAATGTGAATGGTCGCTGTCTGATTCTCTTTGATTGCTTCACTCATGCTGTCGTCCTTTGTTTAGTCATAAGGCCCCTTGGGTGTCAGCTGCACCCCCAACCCTTGGCTGATATCAGTCCATCGGGCACCCCCATCATCACTCCGAAATGCCCCATTGCTCGTTCCCGCATATAACTCCCCGGCTTTCGTAATCGTGAGACTTTGAATGGCGAGTTTTGTCAATCCGGCATTGATGCCGACCCACTGTTGCTGCTTATGCTTCCATCGAAAAATGCCCTGTCCGGTCGCCACAATGACATCATCATGATCCGGGACAATACTCCGGATGGAATCATTGGGGAGGTTCCGGCTAAGCGACGACCAGGTTTTCCCACGATCGGTGCTCCGAAAAATGCCCCCATCCTGTGTGCCTAAAAAAATATGTTGCGCTTGATTGACGGCAATCACTCGAAGATAGCGATGCGGCAATCGTTCCCGTGGATCGACGAATGTGGATTGAGAATCCACCCATTTGGAGGGATGAGTTTGTTGCGTGTCAAAATGAAATAGCCCTTTCCCTGAAGTGGCAGCGAACAGTTTGCCATCATCCATGATCGCGAGGCCCGGCACCAGGATCCGATCCAGGCCAGTTCCGACAGTTATCCATTTTTTTTCGGCTTCCATCCAACGGTACACACCGGTTCCCGTCCCGGCATAGACGGCATCCTGGTACACCAAAAAGGATTTGATTTCCGCCTCATCCAATCCATTTCCAATGGATTCCCATGTCGTTCCCTTTAATGCCAGCCTATACACTCCACCCCGCATCGTCCCGGCATAGATGTGCTGCCCAGGAGTCACCGCGAGGCATAGCAAAAAAGGATCGGTCAGCCCTCGGTTAAGCGATTCCCAGGATTTCCCCTTATCCTGACTCCGAAATAGCCCCATTCCGAATGATCCGGCATACACCACCCCATCCGGGGTCACCACCACGGTTTGAATACTCGGAGCAAGTCCATTTTGGTAATCCTCAGAATCCGATGAATGAAGAGAGGGAATATTGGATACGGGATACAGTACCGATAACAGGGATCGACTTTCTCCGAGTTCCGAAAAAACCATCAGCCAGAGCATGACAATCGTGCACGCGATGCCCTTCGAGAATTGCGTATTTCTTGGAATCAATCTCACAGCCGGTATCATGGTATTATTTGCGTTCCCCATGGGCAACGGCATCCTCCGGCTCAGTCGCTTCACCCTTTTCCTCGGCTGTCTGACGAACACGGCCGAAGATCTTTGCCCCCCAAATGCCGATTTCATAGAGAATAATCAAGGGGACGGCCATCAACAACATGGTAAACATCGTGGCATCCGGTGTAATCACGGCAGAAAGAATCAACGCGACCATGGCAGCATGTTTCCGGAACCGAATGAGGACAGACGATTGAATCACTCCCGCGCGGGCAAGAAGAGAAAGCACCAGCGGAATTTCAAACGCAAATCCAAACGCTAGAAGAAACTTGACGTTAAAGTCGACATAGGTTCCAACTGCCAATTCCGGCGTAATAGCCCGATCCATGCCAAACGTGACAAAAAAATTGATGACCAACGGCAAAATCACCAAATTACAAAACCCCAATCCCAGGACGAAAAACCCTAATCCCAGAAAAAAGAGCGGCACAGCCCAACGTTGTTCTTTCTTGAGTAACGCCGGTTCAATGAATTTCCAAAATTGATATAAAATGATGGGAAAACCGGCGATCACAGCCGCCAAAAAAGAGATTTTAATAGATGCAAATAACGCCTCCGCAGGAGCATAAAAAATTAGATCATCTTCAAATGGTCGTTTGAACCAGTCGATGAGGAGAGAGGAGTAGGAAAAAGCCACGACAAACAACACCATAATCGTGGCTCCCACAATCAGGAGCCGTCTCTTAATTTCTCGAATGTGGCGCTGAAGGGGATGCACCACTGAATTCATGGCCATGGTGGGAGAAAAGGCAGCCATATCAATTACAGACGTAGGATGGCGAAACAGCGAGTCCGATTATCGGGGTGTTCCGGCCCGTTCAAAGGAGGCACGATGTTCCCGAATGAGAGCGGCCATTCGATCTTTCTTGCCAAGTTTTTCTTTTTGTAATTGTTTTTTAAGGATTTCTTCGTGAGGAGACAGGACATGATGCTTCAATAATTGCTGTAACTCGGCATCCAACCGGTGATGAGATTCTTCCAATTCCCGAAACTCCACATTGGATGCCCGCAAATTTTCGGCGATTTGTTCATCCGTCACCATCGGTGCCCTCCTTTGTCAGCGGTTAGTGATGAATTGGTGCGCATACTCTATTCACGTTTGACCTGCATTCCCTGTAAATCTTTCCTGTCAGAATTAGCCATGGAAAGAGGCTCCAGCATCATAAGAATAGCATCCTCGGTAGGATTCGTATAGTAGGATTTTCTCGTGGCATATTCCTTGAAATATAAGGATTCATAGAGCGTTTTCGCCATTTGATTGGATTGTCGAACCTCCAACATCCCTCGACAACATCCCTGATCAATCCCCATGCGTAAGGCCTCCAGGATTAACCGCTTCGCCAATCCCTGTCGACGGAATTGGGGATGAACTGCCAAATTTAAAAAGCGAATTTCTTCAAAGATCACCCACACGCAGATATAGGCGAGTAAAGGAATTTCTGATGCTTTCCCCAAACCGGGAACAACCAGAATTTGGCTGAATTGATTGCCATTCAATTCAGCCTCAAAACTTTTACTGGACCAGGGAACAGAAAAACAGACCTCTTCTAGCTGCACCAACTCATCAAGATCAGCTATCGCGGCTAATCTGATCATCCTATTTTGTGACGTAAAGGTCACCGGCATATTCTGATTAATTTCCATGTTCTCAAGCCCCTATGCCTCAGTACCACCTGCCCATGAGGAGAACCTTACGCCGTTGGATCAAGATTCTTGGAATTTTGTCTCTCCGCATATGATGGTTGAATATAAAGTGGACTACAGCCTTGAGGAAGGAACACCCCCTTTTCCAGCAACACTCGTCCTGCAAGTCCAATCCCTTTAGCCGATGGCTGAACCTCTACAGAAGGAGCCTCAATAAGGGGGTATCCCTTTAAGGGAAAAGAATTCCGATTCTGCAGCCACCCATCTCCGAGCACGATGGTCGGCTCGGAGATGGCCCCACAGACTTCTGTGATCTCCCCGATTTGAGCTTCTTTCAGACAGACCACCTGCTGACCCACCCAATGGAATAGTCCCCAATACACCAACCCTGGGCGAATACTCACCATACTGAGCACGGGGAAATCGGAAGGGAGCTGATTCCAAACAAGCCCTTCGAGAGTGGAAACCCCCACCAGGGGAATTTGTAAGGCCAGGCGGAAGCCGGTCATCGTGGCCAATCCCACCCGTAATCCTGTAAAGGTACCGGGTCCCATCGATATTGCCAACCCTTCGAGATCCGACATCTGTAAAGAAATCGACGTTAACAGGTGGTCGATCGTGGGGATGATTTGCGGAGTCAGTGGCCGGCCTACCTCACATGCCAGATAGGCTAACAGCTGTTGATCATCAAAGACCGCCACACTCTGATGAGACGTGGCCGTTTCGAGCGCTAAAAGAATCATTTTCTCTGTTGATTCCAGCCACAGCCGTTATTCAAATCATTAGGCATAGAAGGTTCAAGAAGCCGCATTAACAATAAACTCTTGGAAATGCATGGTAATTGATCCTCCGCTTGGCCGATGGTCTGTGGCCCGGACAAGGAAAGGTAAGCGAACCGAAGAGCCAACCCCAGAGGGGTTGACTATTTCTCGATAATCTTCACACTCCACAGACATGACGATGTCATCAAACGATCGTCGATATTCAATTGACGTCACATCCAAGGACTGGATATCCACCCACGTCTGGACGGTAAAATCCTCTTGGGCGAAAGCGGATGGCGTTTGGCCTGCTGCCAAATCAATACGATAATGTTCCTCATTTTTCCACACACGGACCTCCGCTCCGGACAATCCAGAGATTTTCCCCAATACGGCATCCAGTGCACGAATGCTCAACAGCACCGTTTGATCCCATGGTGTTTGCTCTTTGGTTTCACCCACACGTCCGGTCACTACCTTGCCTTCAGCGGGGAAGTACAGTTCATATTGGTTGCCTTCGCGATGAAATTCCATCACGGGAACACCCAACCGGATAAAGCCTTTCAAGTGCAACACATCAGGTCGCACATAGGAAAACATGCCAAGAAGATTTTGGGACAAAGGGATTCCAGACCCTGAAATGGACGATTGAAATAATCCTCGAAGGGTGCGAATAATTTCCTCTTTTTGACGCAACTCTGCAACCACCCGCCTGCTCTGCTCTTCCTCGACAGGTCCTAGTGACCCTTGAAAAAATCCCGCGCACCCAACGAGAGGCACGAGCAGAAACAGAGAACAACGACAAAAAGCTCTCATTGTGGAACGGAGAGCAGTCTGTCCTCGCCCTTTATGAGGCATGGCCGCCAACCGTTTCCCAAATGTCTCCAATTTCCCGGATACCCACGACTTCCATTCCTGGAACAGGTTTGTATTGTTCCAGGTTGGGCTCAGGCACCACACAACGCGTAAATCCTAGCTTCATGGCTTCACGAATCCGAAGTTCCGCATGTTGTACAGGGCGGACTTCCCCACCCAGCCCAACTTCTCCCATCACTGCCAATCTGGGGTCTAATGCCAACTCTCGAAAGCTCGAGAGCACGGCACAGACGATTCCCACATCAACCGTTGGCTCATCGATTCGAAGTCCGCCCACCACATTCACATAGACATCGTACCCGGTAAAATGTAACCCCAACCGCTTTTCCATGACTGCCAACAATAATGATACCCGGTTGACTTCCACCCCTTTAGCCATGCGTTTGGGCATCGGGTAGCTGGTCTCCGCCACCAGGGCCTGCAACTCCACTAGCAAGGGGCGCGACCCTTCCACACTGGACACCACCACGGACCCGGCACTGCGTCCGATTCGCCCGGTCAAAAACATTTGCGAGGGATTATCCACCTCCATGAGCCCTTCATCCTTCATTTCAAATACCCCGATTTCATTGGTCGGTCCAAACCGGTTCTTCACCGCTCGCAAAATACGATAGCTCTGTCCTTTATCTCCCTCAAAATACAATACGGTATCGACAATATGTTCCAGAAGTCGTGGCCCGGCAATAACGCCTTCTTTGGTCACATGTCCGATAATAAAAACCGGGACATTCGTTCGTTTGGCGTACCACATCAAACGACAGCCAACTTCCTGGACCTGGCTGACGCTTCCCGGAGCCGATGTGAGTTCCTGAGTAAAAACGGTTTGAATGGAATCGACGACAATGGCTCCAGGATTCATCTGTTCAGCAACTTTGAAAACTTCTTCCAGGGAAGTCGCGGCCATCACATACAAATTAGGAGATTGAATTCTCAGGCGATCCGCACGCATCTTAATTTGCTGCGGAGATTCCTCACCTGACACATACAACCCTATCTGTTCTGCGGTTCCCAAGGACGCCAGCGTTTGTAATAGAAGAGTCGTTTTGCCGATTCCAGGGTCACCTCCGATTAAAATCACTGATCCCGGAACCACTCCTCCTCCAAGAACCCGATTCAATTCCTCTATTCCGGCTTGAAGACGAAATTCCTGGGTATGCACAATAGAGTCAATTGGCACAGCTTCCGGTGTTCCACCGGAGACCCGTCGTTGTTGAGGTGTTGCAAGATCCCGATCGACCTCTTCTCGTAACGAATTCCATTGGGCACATTCCGGACACCGCCCACTCCATCGGACCCCTTGGTATCCACACTCCTGACAGACAAAACGGGTTTTGGGGCGAGGTGGCTTCATTGATTAGTGGATTGTAACGGATGAATCAGTAGTGCTCGATATTGATTTAAATTGAGTTTGGATTATATACATATTACGTCTTTTCGATTCGTGATTCACTTTCATGCTACTAATATGGCTGTTACAGGCCACAAGTACAGGATCATTTACGTAGGTGGAATTCCAATTTCCTAACAGGGGCGGACTAGGAGCCGGATCTATCCAATGCCTGCTGTCCGGCGACCGATTATTTTACAGATGACGCCGGACACGGGACCAATCATTGAGAACAATAGCCCTGCGTGGAAAGTGCTCCTGAATATTGGGAAGCGGCAAGATGATCGTTTGCAAACGATTTTGAACGAGGATTTCCGCAAAAGCTGCTGTGCGTCCAATGCCTCCACTCACTTTTTCCCAACCTTCTGCTTTCAGATCCTGAATGAGATCGGTCAACGCAGTTGGGGTGGGTGGAAGTATTCTGATCATTCCGGGCGGAAATTGATGAACGCGCAGCCAGTCCTGAAGGTCTTCGAGATGTCCTCGCCCGGTTAGGTCCAGATACACCAGGTTATAATAAAACTCGGCCAGTTTTCCCAATTCCGCCGCTGCCGCGGAATGGGCTTCTCCTAACCTCAACCCAGGATCCTGAAACGGTTCCGGTGGAGGCGCTTCTATCCCCAATTCATCTGCCACTACTACAGCCAGATCAATGAGCAATATGGGTCGGCGTCGCTCCCAGGATAATAAAACCCCTTTTCCCTCAATGGCATCCGCTTTGGAAGGGGTGATCACCTTTACAACAATTGCTAAATTCCCTCGCATACTAGGAATAAAATCAAGACGGGCCCAGCCATCCGCATCGGTTTTCGCCTGTCCAACGGTCCGGCCATGGACAAAGAATTCTAAAGCCTGATCAGGAATGCCCATCTCACCTTCCGCTTCAGACTGCGTCAAGCGCGCCTGTAATTGAATGCTCTTCCCTGGAGACGTTAATCCGTCTGTCACTGAAAGGTCGACCGCATGTGCCAAGGAAGTATTCAAGACCATCAGGGTTCCCAAAAAACCGAGCAACTTCCTCAGCCTTTCAACTCTGGAAAAGAACCCATGCCGACCTTTCATTCATTATTCTCCATTTCGATCGATCCTTTCTAAAACAGCCCTCTCCCTCGTTTACCAAATGCAAAGGCATCGAATCCTGCCAGGATGGCAAATTGGAGATAGATTAACCATCCCGTCGACCAGAAAAATTTGGAAATAATCAAGAGCAGAATTCCACACACCAAGAAAATATTCCCCCGTTTGACCCCTAAATACAGATGCCCCATGCCTGGTAAAATGGAGAGGGTGGCGGCTCCAAGGGCATGCATGGTCTTTTCACGGTCATCCATGAGACTTACTCTGAACAAACCATACCATTCGTCCTCCACGGAGTTCCAGAGACCGAAAATCCAGTATAAATGGTATAAATAAGGTATATATCACACAGCGGGAAAGAAAAGGATCGGAGAGTACTTGGAATACCGGAACACTCAGCCAAGCTTCCGCTTGCGTAGTTCTTCTTCGTAGGTCTTTTGATAGAGCACATCCCATTCCTGCGAACCTTCTGTAATTTGTCGAGAATAGGATTGCAGCCGACTACGCACCTTTTGGACAAGATCTTCCTCGGTCTTCATGTGCTCAGCCAAAATTCGTTTTACCTCACGAAGCGCTTGAGCAGAATCGCCTATAATCTTCACCTGAGAGATCTCCTGTAAACGTGAGAGGATGACATGGGCGAGATGTGTCTGTTTCTCATCACTCAAGATAGGACTATTCATAGTATTCCAGTGCGGGAGCTTTCCTCCACACTCTGCCGTCGATCTCCCTACAAAATAATGCCGCGTTCCTTGATCAGTTTTTTCTTCACCATTGTGAACATTTTCTGATAGTCGGCACGACCTTCTGCAAATTCCCGCTCAAATTGCTTCAGCATCTCCCGGACCTCGGCATTCAACCTATCCTCAACCTGCAGTTCCGACATCACGGCGGATTCCAATTGCTGAACCACCACATCAGGTTTTCCCTGAATCTGCAAGAGCCCGCCCGATGCCAATCGTTCAACGATGGATACGGCCATATGATGAACCCGAACTTTATTCAGTCGCATCATGTTCCCTCGGGAAGCAGTTCTACCTTCATCATGGACGCTCCCATCGCTTGCCTGAGCAGTGTCGGATCATCCAAAACTTTCCCAATCACATTGACCCGATCAGCCGGTACGGGGTCATCCCCCATGCTCATGGGTGTGCGACCAAAAAAGACGGCCAACATTTCCCCCATGCCCCAAAACGCGACATCACCAATCTTTACTTGGGTCGTGGCAATCTCTCGATAATCTTTAACTCCCGGCAGTTTGCAATAAAATTCTTCCCCCCATTGATTGATGGGCACATTAACGGGAAGAGCTTCTATAACGGCCTGCGCCGTCCGATTCGGCTTGAGTTGAGCCACCACCTGAATCCCGCCGATGGTTATTTTTATTTTTTGTGAGCTGAATTCCATGAGGCTTTCGTCGAGATTTTTTCGGAAAATAATAACCGTTTTCCCCATCGAATGTAGCTTGTCCTCAAGCTGAAAGCAAGGCTAGAATAGGGCAACCTTCCCGTCTACGCCCATGTTGCAATCCACATTTCTTTTTTTACAAGGCATTGGAGAATCCACCGAACGCCTCTGGTGGGAGGAGGGTCTTGCTACATGGGAGTCGTTCCTGGAGCAACCCACCGCCCCCCGCATTTCTCCATTTCGGAAACTTCAGTACGATACAGCAATTCAGGAAGCCAACAAGCAGTTGAAGGGGCATAATTCGCGGTTTTTTTCTCAAGTACTGAAAGCTCGTGACCACTGGCGACTCTATCCGAACTTTCGTTCCCAGGCCGCATTTCTCGATATTGAAACGAATGGTCTCCCGTTACCCTATGGAGAAATCACGATCGTGGGTATTTACGGAAAAGGTTGCATGACCACCCTTATTCACGGAGACACTTTATCCACGGAGCGATTGCAAGAAGTACTCGCGTCCTACGATCTCATCGTCACCTTCTTTGGATCAGGCTTTGATCTGCCATTTCTGAGAGCTAAATATCCCACCCTGGTGCTCGATCAGCCTCATATCGATTTGTGTTTTGCAGCCCGACGATTAGGACTAAAGGGCGGCCTTAAGGCGATTGAGTCGGAAGTCGGTTGTTATCGACCGACTGCCCTGGAGGGTCTAACGGGCTGGGATGCGGTCCGTCTGTGGGAAGAATGGCAATTTGGAAAATCGAACTCTGGAGATTTATTAATCCAATATAATGAGGCGGATTGTAAAAATCTGGAACCCCTGGCCGACATTATTTACAATCGTATGGTTCAACGCAACGGACTCCCTGAATACATTGCTTTTTTATGAAATCTGCGCATGAATCGGACAAATGGATAGGCGTCGGGCTGACGGATATTGGGCTGGTCAGAACGCTTAATCAGGATGCTTTTTCTCTTGATAATGACCTCCAATTGTGGGTGTTGGCAGATGGGATGGGCGGACATGCCGGGGGAGAAGTGGCAAGCCACATTGCGGTTGAATCCATCCTCCACGTCGTTCGCACCAAACTCTATTCGGAAACGTGCGAATACGGTCAACCAGACCGATTCGAATCGATCGTAAGCGAAGCCATTGAGGTGGCCAATCAGTCCATCCGGAAAGAAGCGACACAAAACGAAACCCTTAATGGAATGGGCACGACTATTGTTGTTGTGGCTCTCACCCGCACCCTTATTGGGCATCAGGCGATTGTGGCCCATGCGGGAGACAGCCGCGCGTATCTCTTTAGACACCGCACGCTATCGCTCTGGACCAAAGATCATTCGGTTGTCGAAGAACGCCTGGCTTTAAACCTCATTACGCCAGAACAAGTACGCACGCATCCCCTCCGCCACGTGGTGACCAAAGCCCTGGGAATAGAGCCACAAGTTCACCCCACTATTCACACCTACCCGCTTGAAACCGCCGATCTCATTCTCCTTTGTTCAGACGGCCTCACCAAAATGCTGACTGACCAGGAAATTCAAACTGTTGTGATGCAGGAAGCCCCGCATCTCGAATCGATCTGCCATACACTGGTCTCTACCGCGAACCGGTTGGGTGGAGAAGACAATACGACTGTCTTGGTGATTGGAATGAATACAGGCACGATGTAGGTCAAAATCCAGCGGGCAGTCGGATAATACAATCTACCAATGTGGGGAACGAATACCATATCTTGAGCATGGGCATACAAAGAGGATACCCGATCGATCACTTCTGCCTCAGCCCAATTCGTCAGTTAATTCAAAAATTGGCAAAAAGCTACCGATGCGATTTTCGAAACAAGGCCGACCATCCAAAATAGCCAACCGCATCTTTCATATTTGAAAACCATCGTTGAGCCATACCCATCGACGGATTGGTGACGTATTGGAGAGTGAGCACAATGCGCTCCTCTCCTGTACCAAGAGGAGTGACGGCATGATGAACTTTATCGCCATTAAAAAAAATATACGTCCCCGCTTCAGTCGCCAATGCGACCTCTTTGATCTCTCGATCCGGCTCTTTGGTATGCAGACGGCATACCAAACGGCTGCTCGATTGATCCCGCAACCCCAATAAGACCGTAAACCGTTCGCCTTTATAATAGGAAGTGTCATAATGATAACCAATATGATCTCCAGGTTCGGTATAAAAATACAGCGCACAGGAATGGGGATCCTCTTCCGGACACAGCAGTAACGGCACGCCTGCCATTTGGCTTAATAGATTTATCCACCCCTGATGTTGATAGAAGGCAAGGATCAAAGGAGCAGATTTCTGTAAAAAATAAAAGCTAATACTCCCACCCTTTTTATGCCCTGGAATAAAATTGCGATTGATTTGAGGCCGAATGCTCTCGACTTCTTGCATGAATTCCTCGACAAGCTGAGTGGGGATCAAATGTTCCAAGGCGAGAAACCCCCCTTGCTCCCAATATTGTCGTGTCATCTCCTCAACATTGAGAGTCTGGAGCATCTCAGTTAACTGTCGATCTATGGCATGCACAGCGGGATTGAGCATATGCCGTCTCCTTCATTCACAAAAGACCGGACTTCCAGACTATGTACTTTTTGATAGTGGCATGCGACATTACTGTATCATGTCTCCCCGCAAATCCTCACGGGGATTATCACACATCGCCTTTCCCTTGACCCCACAGTCACTTCCGTTTTATGTTGCCCGTTCACATCGACAAATTTCCAATCTCTTTTTGCCATACCTTCCAATTATTCATACCACACTTGTTTTCCTATGAGCCGTCTCCCCTTTAGAGAATTAATCCAAGGGCAGGATTATTGGATCCAGGATCAGGCCTTACCCAATGCCCTGGAGATTGCCCAACGATGCATCGCCAAAGCGACTTGGACATTGGGATCTCCTTGGCGTCCCGAACCCTGGCCCGGCATGCGTGCGCCAGAAGCTCTGAAACCTGAAGAGCTCATCATGGTAGAAGAATATGTCACAAATCATTTATGCATCCCTACCCTTATACCTCAATCGGATAGCGAAGCCGGATTTTCCGGACACAATCATATTCAGATTTGCGGAGGCGGTGAAGGGGTGGCCCGGCCCCATGTCGACTCAGCGCGAATTTGCGATTACGCCGGCGTCCTCTATCTCCATCCAAGCCCCCCCACAGATCATTGCGGAACCTCCTTTTATCGACTACATCTCCCTGGAGAACCACCTGACGGAAATTATTGCCCAAAAGAATTTGAAAGTCTCAGCGAAGTGCCTGGGTTGTCCCGAGAGATGGATCCCACCATGTTCGACGAAATCCTGGAGATCCCGTACGTATTTAACCGCCTTGTAGCCTACAAATCTGATCTCATTCATTCTGCTACCGGCTATTTCGGATGGGATCATGCTCTGGCTTCAAAGCGTATGGCTGCGGTGTTTTTTTGGAAAACCTGATTTTAATTTTATCTTTAACTGAAGATTATGAAGATTCCATTCATCCATGAATGGCTTCCGGAAATTAACAATTGTGTTCGGGGAAGGATTAGGTTTTAGCAGATTTTTTTTTGAGTTTATTGAGACTGGCGCCTATGTCGTGACCGGATCCTCGATCCAGCATTTCAGCCGCAGTTTTTCGGATGGTGGGCGTAAGCGTACCTCCTCCCAGCATTCTGGCAATCTCTAATTCCCGTTTGGCACCTGTCACTTCCTGCACCTGTGCAACCGTTCGAGTTTCTGTTGAGGATTTCTCTACCACAAATTGCGCATGGGCCTGTGAGGCAATTTGTGGAAGATGGGTGATACAACATACTTGATGAAACTGGGCCAATTGACGCAAACGGGTCCCCATCACCATCCCGGCTTCACCCCCTACCCCGCTGTCAATTTCATCAAAAATGACCACCGGAGTCTGATCGTTCCCTGCAAACACCGTCTTCAAGGCCAGCATTATTCGAGACAATTCTCCCCCCGATGCTATTCGGCCCAAGGGCATCAGCGGTTCTCCCGGGTTTGGTGCCAGTAACAGGTCGATACGATCCATTCCTGTGGACCCAAAAATATTTTCCGCATTTGCCGTTTCAATATTGACCTGCACCTCCATTGTCGACATATTGAGAGCAGCCAATTCCTGTTTAATCTGTTGAACCAAATGCTTGGCAACCGTTTTCCGTCTATCTGACAAGTCTTCCGCTACGGCTTTCATCATGTCATATCGCCGAGTGACTTCGACTTGCCAATGTGCAACTTGTTCCTCACCGTGTTGAAGCAAAGCCAGGTCTTGTTCCAGGGTCCTGGTGAATTCCACTAAATCTTCAATGGTTTTTCCATATTTTTTTTTAAGCCGTTGAAGGCCAGCCAACCGGCTATCAATGACTTCCATTCGTGCCGGGTCAAATTCCATTTGTGACCGGTAATCCCGAAGAGTATCCGTAACCTCCCTCACCAAAATCGTGGCCGTTTCCAACACCGGCAACCATTTTTCCCCTTGCGCATCAATTTGCGCAAGTTCTTGAATCCACTGAGTCACTTCTCCCAGTTGATCCAGCACAGATGGTTCGCCTTCATACAATGTCGCAAAGGCGTGATTCGATAACTCTCCCAAACGCCCACCATGTTTTAACCGATGATATTCCTGACTGAGTGCTTCTTCTTCGCCAGACTCCAACTGCATTTTGACCAGTTCGTCATATTGATATTGAAGAATGTCCTGGCGATTGACTTGATCCCGTAACTTCTGCATAAATTCATCTAAAGCCGTCTTTTTCTCTACCCATTCCCGGTGCATCTCCTGAAAACGGGCCACAACTGCCTCCAGATTTCCAAATGCATCCAGCAACTTGAGCTGGGTTTTGGGCAATAACAATGATTGCTGGTCATGTTGACCATGAATGTCCACCAGTTGCTGACCGATGTCTTGAATCGTTTGAAGCGGGGCAAGTTGTCCGTTCAAATAGCTGCGGTTCTTTCCAGACCGAGACAATATTCGTCGAACTATAATCTCCTGTTGGTCGGGTAAAAGAAAACCCTCCTGTTGCAACCTGGCTAAGAGGGAATGATTAGGCGGGAGGATAAAACAGGCTTCCAGCAGAGCTTCATCAGCACCAAACCGAATATGTTCGCCAGCGGCTCGCCCGCCGGTCAGCAACACCAGCGCATCAATGAGAAGAGATTTTCCGGCTCCGGTTTCCCCCGTGAAGACTAAAAACCCCGAGGAAAATTCCAGATGAAGTTGATCGATGAGGGCAAAGTTGGAAATGCGCAGCTCGGTCAGCATAACACCGAGTCATCCGTCCCTCTAATCAGGCAGTGGTAGAGGATTGAGTCAGAAGCGAATCAATGATTTGTTTAAATTGTTGTTTCGGTCTTGCGCCAACAATTTTTTCTACGACTTGCCCACCCTTGAAAAAGAGAATACTTGGGATACTCATAATTTGATATTGTCCGGCTACTTCGGGGGCTTCATCGGTGTTCAACTTCATAACTTTAAGCTTACCGTGGTATTCCTGCGCAAGTTCATCCACGATTGGGGCCACCATTTGACAGGGTCCACACCAAACAGCCCAGAAATCCACCATCACGACTTCTGGGGATTTCAGCACTTCTCCATCCCAGTTTGTTGCATCCGCTTTAGCCACGAAATCAGACACTGACGGCCTCCTTGGAAAAATACGAAAAAATATCTGGACTGTGCTGGCATCCTAAAACCGCTCCTGGGGACCTGTCAACTCATTCGTGCGATCATGGCTGGTTTGAAATGGCAGGACCTACCTCTCTCCCCGATCCCAATATTTGCCTAACCATTCACAGACAGGATTCACCACTTCCATCCCTCAGGCACACTTGCCCACCATGAATCAGCCTTTGCTTTCCGCCAACGGGTTTGCTCGGCCCATAACTCATCCGTCCGGTTTCGATTCAACCGATTTGCCATCGCCGCGGTCACATCAAATTGTTGCCGTATGCCTTCATGAATAAGTTCTTGCGCCATTCGAGGCATCACATTAGGAGGATCAATAAGATCAATCATTTCGCGGGATGTGAGATTCAAGGCCAATTGTTCCACTTTTACATAATCTTCCTGCTTGACCAGCGCGTCTAAATATCCATCAATTGTCTGGTAGACATACGCCAAATATACATACGATTCAACTGAAGGATTGACGTCGATATTCCGTTGGCAAGCCTCCACCGCTCGACGGTAATCTCCTACCATCAAATAAACTTTAGCGCGTGCGAGGTGTTCAGTGGTGGTTGCGGAAGTCTGATCTGACTGTGCCCAACTATTGGAAATCTGTAACCCCAGAATAAGAATACCTCCAGCAGCTAAACAGATCAACATCTTCCAGAGCTTCTCCTTCACCAATAAAGCATTCATGGTTCCCCTCCGTCACAAATACGGTTCACGGAATACGATGTTCTAGGTTTAATTCCCTCATCACTCTCTCCTTTCACTTGCAAGACTTTTGTGCGGGCTGTCAGATTTTTTATCAGCATGAGATTCACGAAAACTCAATTTTTTCAGTGATTTTTCAATTAGCCCTGCTTCAACCCGTTCCATTCGTCCCCGAATAACGACATCATTTCATTGTGTGGTCTGCTTGGCATGTCGAATAAAAAAAACTTTCGCACCAATCTGCCCAATAAGGACCAAAACTCCCATAAACGCCCGCCAATGAACCATCCAAAACGTATCTGGCACACCCATTGCGAACCACAGTCTCCACCAAGTCGCTCATGAGAAATAGATTGTTTGTGTAACCCTCACTATGCCCGAAATGAGAAGAATGATCGCCATCACTACCAAAAGAGGTACAATGGAACGAAACACATCATTTTATTATATTACCATTATCATCGGGATAGGGACTCTGTCCCTGTGTTTATTCCCTATCGTACCCGTCCCAGCCAATTCGGCTGATGTCGCCTTCCTCCTTTCGTCTTCTACCCTTCGCCCACTAGTTCTTCCTGAACTAAATCACACCAAAGAATCTATCCACAGCGATGACACATTAGCCGCCCTTACAATCTACTTAGAAGCCCGTGGAGAAAGTTTTGCAGGAAAGCTGGCTGTCGCTGCCGTCATACGCAATCGGATGAATTACAAATATCACAGCGATGGCACAGTAAAAGGCACGGTACTTCGCCCCAAACAGTTTGAACCATGGATAGGCCGCCATCCAAAGGATGTGAAATTTGATCCAACAAATCGGAAGATGCAGGAATCTTTATTGGCCTGGAATCTTGTTCAAGATGGGCGAAATATCGTGGATGGGGCGGTGTTGTTTTACAACCCCCACCTAGTCAGGACACCCCGGTGGGCTCAAGTCAATCGTAAAGTGGCAACCATCGGCGGGCACGAATTTTTTAACAAGCACAGCATTTAGGGAGACACCTGGGATTTTCGCAAGTTCTTTGGACGGGTCACTCTGGCTCCTCCATCCTCAATACGTTTTAACTCTATGCGTAAATGTCTGAGCGCGCCGGAATGCACCCGGCACACTCCCGATTCGGTCAGACCCAGCTGAGTCCCAATTTCTTTCATCGTCAATCCGGCATGATAATATAATTGCAAAACTTCTTGCTGACGTTCCGTTAAGGTCACAAGGGCTGCACGTAACGCCGCTTTCATTTCAGCATCAGCACAGGCCCCAAAAGGGTCTTGATGATCGACATCAGGTAATACATCCCGTAGCGTGCACCCTTCTTCCCCCTGCCCCACCGGCTCATCCAGACTGATCAATCTTGGATCGCACCCGGCAACACCTTCAATCTCTTCTGGAGAAACTCCCAACAAAAGAGCCAGTTCATGGGTGGTTGGTGTTGTCCCGTTTTTCTGTTGATGCTCCTCAACGATTTGCCTAATTTGATCCCGGCGTGACCGAACGGACCGTGGGACCCAATCCATGGACCGGATTTCGTCTAACATCATGCCGCGTATTCGGTATTCTGCAAAAGTACGAAATTTAATATCGCGAGTTGGATCAAAGCGCTTCAAAGCCGACAGCAAACCCATGGCCCCCGCGCTAGTTAAATCTTCGACATCTAATGAAAAGGGATTTTTGAGGGCCATAGCCCCGGCCATGCGGCGAATTATCGGAAGAAATTCCTCTAGGATCTGGGTGATATTTTTTTGATCAAGGTGGCCCTGAATCTCAACAGGCTTTTCTTCAACAAAGAGACTCTGCTGAAAGAAAGACAGGTCAGAATCCTTGCTGACTAATCCTAAGGCAGTCGAAGGTTGGATATGTTCGTCCATAATTCGGCCTTTCCAGGATGACCAAAAAAAAACGCCCAATTCCGGGGAATGGGCGCATGAACGAACGCAGAGAGTAACTCACACAGTTCGGTAACCAGACGAACCCTAAAATCACAACCTTCTCAGGGTCTCTTGGCTTTGCGCCCTACCCTCACGGATAGTTTGCCCTTGTCACCTGTTTAATTCGTTATTCTATTTTTGAAACCTCATGTTAGTGTGATGATTTCTGCTGAAATGTTGTCATTATAGAACGGCAAATTCCTGCTGACATTGAATTCCATCCTCTGTGCCAGTGTTATCGGATCCGCCTTCAAGGGAGTTAAGAAAAAAACTTGAGTGGGCGCGAGAAAAAAAGACAAATTCATATATTGAACGGAATCGAAGAAAAACTATCTAGTTATAAATCAGGACTGACGAGACGTTTCAGCAAATTCGTTCTTATCCTTCTTCAGAATTAATTCTGAAAAATTATTTGAGTTTCAAAAATAAATTAAGCCCAACCATGAGAAACATGACCGTGGCAATCCAACTTCCAATAACTGGCGACACTGCTCCATTTCGTCCCAGGACAATGCCAATTGAATGTGCGGCCCAAAATAAAAACCCGATTGCCAGAGTTTGACCAAGCCCTTTGGCCACTCCCACTCCCCGCACGCCACTTCCTCGAAAACTTATCGAGACCCCTAACAATGTCATCACCAGAGGAACAAGTGAATATGCAATTCGTGCCCAATAATCGGTTAAAAACCGATGAGGACTGTGCCCATCTTTTGCCACCCGCTGGACATAGTCATGCAATTGATACAAAGACATATGCTCGGGAGACTGGGCCAACCAATTTTGAAAATCCTCCGGCGCGAGCGAGAGAGACAGCACTTGCCGTGGCATTTCATTAATTTGTATGCGCTCCCCTCCTTTAAATGTTCGCTGAATCACGTGCTCCATCATCCATTCGGAATCGGAAAAAATTGCCCGCTCCCCTTCAAGAATCTCCTTGAGACTAAAGGATTCATCCATGGTGTATTGATGAATACCATTCAGGCGAAAACCATCTTCTTCCACCGAATCAATTTGCAAGAGGTGATTTCTCCCAACCCGAAGCCATAAACGATCGGGGGTAAATATGAGCGGCTCGGGCTTATTTTGGATCAACACCGATTGGACGTACTCTGCTTTGATATTGGCCAGAGGAATAAATACCGCCGTTAAGGATAGAGCCACTGCACTCACGAGAACTCCAAAAGCAAAAAAAGGGATGGCAATTTGAGAAAAACTTAAGCCACAACTGCGCATTGCGGTTATTTCACGTGTCCGATTGAGGCCACCGACCGTCAAGATCGAGGCCATAAGGGCAGCCAAGGGAGCAAGTAAAAACGCAATATCGGGAACCCGATAGACAAAAAAACTGAAAATGACCGCTAAATCCGCATCATATTTTAAAAATTTCCTTAACTTTTCAAAAAAATCTACAACCAAATAAATCGTCAACACCGTCACCAGGCACATCAAAAACACCCGGCTGAACTTTCCAAACACATACCAGTAAATTTTTTTCATGATCTGAAAAGGTAAATGCGAACAGGATTATTGCTTTCGAGCTTGAACCAAAAGGACTCCTGTCAGACCCGCCAGCGCAATATTGGGCATCCATGCCCCCAGAAATGGCGAGATGACCAGGGTCGTCACAAGAAATTCCGCCAACACATTGAACACATAAAATCCGATGACCACCAGAACCCCAATGGCAAATCCTCCGGCTTTTCCTGATCGCTTCGACACAATCCCAATCGGAACCCCCAATAATCCCAGAACAAAAGTCGCAACAGGAAATGCGGTATCTTTGTAATATTCCATTAATCGACGAAGGGCGCCAGCATCGTTTCCGCCTGATTCCTGTATTTGTTGAATGAGATTCTTGTAGGTTCTCCGATGTGTCTTGTCTTTAACGGAGGTAAAGGGCGAGGGGAGCCAAAAATCATACGTGTTAAAGGTGATCCGGTGAAAACTGTAGACATCGTTGGGGATTTGATGGATAGCTCCTTCAAACAGCCGAATGCCAAATTGATGACGTTCGTTCTGTTTCAGCATCTGAAAATTCTCCGCAACAATAATCAAGGGGAGTTCCGGATTTCGCTGATCGGAAATAAAGACTCCCTGGTTACCGGAGGCATTCTCCGAATTGGGTACATACACCATGAGTCCGGGAATCGGCTCATTAAACACACCGGAATCAACCGCCAGAGTCAGCTCATCTTCAATGGCACTAAGGGCCAATGTTTTTAACGACACACTGGCCCAAGGTTGGCCCCATTGAGAAAGATAAATCGTCAACAAAAACACCAAACCTGAAAAAACCACCACAGGAAGGGTGATTCGCCAAAAACTGACTCCCGCTGCTCGAATCGCAGTGACCTCGTTGTCAAACGACATTCGATTAAAGGCCGATATCGATGCAATAAGGCAGGCAATGGGAAGGGTCAACACTAAAAAAGAGGGAAGCAAATGCACCACGATCATTCCCAAGGCCCTTAAACTGATACCTCGGGATACAACTAAATCCACTAACCGTAACATTTCTTTCGTGAAAATAATGAAGCACAGTCCAGTCAGACTGGTCAAAAATGGGGAGAGCAACTCAAAAAATATGTACCGATCGAGAAGTCTGATCAACTTATTGGACGGAACAAATAGATAGTTTAGGAAGAGACCCGGAATGTCAGCTACGTAGAATTATCACCACAAAATTACCCTGTTAATGATCTTGAAAACCATCTTTGCAATATATGACAGAAGGATGATTTTCTTCTTGCCATTTATTGACAGATTTTTCAAACTGTGCTACATCCTTCTCGTTTTTGTAAAGGTCAAAGAAGTGAAAAGAACACTACGCTGGGAAGCCGAGAGAGGAACCAACTCCTTTTTCGGCTTTTTCTTTTAGCCAAACTGTCAACATTCCATATTCCTAATGCACGGCAACATTAATTTGGAGGGGACATTATGAAAAGTAAGGGAACGGTAAAATGGTTTAATGATCGAAAAGGTTTTGGATTCATTCAAGTTGAAGATGGACAGGATGTGTTCGTCCATTACTCCGCTCTTCAAGAAGACGGATTTAAATCTTTGAAAGAGGGCGAATCTGTGGAATTTGACCTAGTGGAAGGAGCAAAAGGTCCCCAGGCAGCCAACGTCACAAAATCGGGAATTGCCCAGCCCTCTTAATGTTATAAGGGAAGGATGGGGCCTGCGTCTCTACTTCTCACTTTGAAAATCAAGAGTGATTGTTCGGTCTGCTGTTCCTTGGACTGTGATTTCCAATCCCCGAGAGCAGAATGGTGTATTAGTCTTTCCTTGACTTCCCTCTTTTTCTCCTGGTAGACTTTTCTCATAAGTCATTGTATTTATTGCAAAAAATTACTAAATACATGTAACTGATTTATCAATTTCAAAGGAACAGTATGACAAAAATCCTAGATGCCTTATTTTTTGGCCATCCATTTTATCGAAACATGTTAATCGCAGAAAGTGCAGGAGAAGACTGGGGGGCAGGAGACAGTCAGGATACCAATCTCCCACCAGCGCCAGTCAACCTTCGGGCAATTCCTGATCATAGTCACATTACCATTTCCTGGGATCCTGTCCCTCAGGCGTTGTATTACAACATTTACTTCATGACGACCAAAGGCGTTCAAATTAAGCCTAACGAACTGACCCGCCCCGTTGCGTCACGAGAAGATTTTATCCCAAAAGTTGGGATAACCAAGGAAAAAGCCAACTGCATTGAAGGAGCGATCTCTCCTTATGTACACAACGATTTAGCTAATAATTTCTGCTACCACTATGCCATTTCGGTGGTCACCGAAGAAGGAGAGAGCCTCCTATCTGAAGAGATCATGTCCATTCCCTCTCCTTACCTTCCGGTGATGCAGATCGGTTGCGAGGGGGTGGATGATGGTGAATTCAAATCTCCAACAGGGATTGCCGTTGATAAGGAAGGAATGATCTATATCGGCGATACTGACAATCATTCGATTCAGAAATTTGACCAGTCAGGAAAATTTCTCGCACGCTGGGGAGATGAGCCCGATTCTGCCGAAGGGAAATTCTATTATCCCCGTGGCATTGCGACTTCTCCGGAGGGAGATGTGTACGTTGCTGATAGCGGGAACAACCGTATCCAAAAATTTGATTCAGATGGAAATATCGTCAACTCTTGGGGAAAGTTTGGATTTGCCTGGAGAGGTGCGGAGGCCGGCAAGTTTGATGTCCCCTGGGGCATCACAACTGATTCACACGGTAACCTGTTTGTTTCGGATACCAGCAACGCCAGAATTCAAAAGTTTCTGTCGGACGGGACCCCTGTTCTTAAGTGGGGTCGAGACGGAGGGTATGATGGCGCCTTCTTTTATCCACGTGGCCTTGCTGTCGATTTTGTCGGAAACATCTATATCGCCGATGAGGGAAACCATCGGATTCAAAAGTTTGACGCACGCGGCAACTTTCTCCTGAAATGGGGGAAAGATGGCAATGCCCCTGGGCAATTCAAATCCCCATGGGGAGTCGCCTGTGACCCGTTAGGATATGTATATGTCGTCGATAGTGGAAACCACCGCGTCCAAAAATTTGATTCTAATGGCACCTATTTGTGTTCATGGGGGAACCGAGGATTAACAGAAGGGCAATTGAATTTCCCCTCAGGAATTGCTGTCGACAAAGAGGGATACGTGTATGTGGTGGATAGCGGTAATCATCGGTTAACCAAATTTGCCCCAACCGAGGATGAGCTCAATCGTGGCAAACAAGAAAAACGGATTGCCAGCGATCTCACTGCCCCAATCAATCTGGCCGTCAAGCCTGGGGATACCGAAAATATTCTCAGTTGGCTGGAGGTTCCAGATGCTGTCAGTTACAACCTCTATTTCAGTACAGAACCTCAGCTCTCTATCGATACCTCAACGAAGATTGAGGGGGTCACCACCCCCTATATTCATAATGGCCTCACAAATAATACAGCATATTTCTATGCAATCACCTCCGTTACTGAAGACGGAGCGGAAAGTCGCCTATCAGAAGAACAGACGGCTATTCCGGTTTTGATCGACATTTCCGCGCCTCAAAACCCTGATATCGTCTTAAATCATGGGGCCTACATGACCAATAGTCCAGACATGGTTGCTACCATTTCCGCTAAAGACGTGGATAGTGGCGTGGCGGCCTACTTCATTTCCGAGAATCCCATGACCCCAAGCGGGACCATGCCTGGTTGGGTTGACGTAGAACCAGAACAAAAATTTGGAGCCACAATTCCATTTACCACCTCTCCGGGTGACGGTACAAAAACCGTATATGTCTGGTTTAAGGATGCCAACAACAATGTATCCGTTCCCGCCAGTACCAATATCCTTGTCAATACATCAGGATATCTTTGTGTGGCAAAATGGGGGAAACCAGGCCGTGGAGCCTCCCTCCTCCACGGTGGAGAATTTATTAGCCCCCTGTACGGGTTAGCTATTGATCGCCAAGGGGCATTGTTTGTGGTTGATAATGGAAACAATCGCATTCAAAAATTTGACCGAAATGGGAATTTCATCCTGTTATGGGGAAATTTTGGATCCGCAAATGGGAATTTTAATAATCCAACAGGTGTTGCCTGCGACGCAAATGGAAATGTCTTTGTAGCTGACACCAATAACCATCGAATTCAGAAATTCGATGGAAAATTAGGACATTACATGATGAAACTCGGCTCCCGTGGGAATGGGGAGGGCCAATTCAATGCGCCTTGGGGAATAGCCGTGGACCGAGTTCGCGGGTATCTTTATGTTGTAGACAGCGCTAATTTTCGGGTTCAAAAGTTTGACGAAACAGGGGAATTCATCATGCAGTGGGGAAGTTTTGGAAATGGGGACGGACAATTTTATTTTGCCCGCGGCATTGCAGTTGATCAAACAGATGGAACCGTCTACGTCGTAGATATGGGCAATCATCGGATTCAAAAATTTGATACCAGCTCAAATGTTCTACCCCAATTGCTCCTGAAGTGGGGTGGCGGTATCGGCCCAGGCCATGCAAGTAGCGCACAGGCACAAGAACCCGGACAATTCCGGTCTCCCTGGGGAGTGACCGTAGACGAATCAGGTGACGTGTTTGTCAGTGACACCGGCAACCAACGCATTCAAAAGTTCGATCGGGACGGCAACTTTATAACCCAATGGGGCGGATTTGGATCTAATGAGGGTCAGTTCAATTTTCCTTATGGGATCGGGGTTGATGCAAGAGGACATGTCTATTCTGTGGACAGCGGAAATATGCGTGTTCAACAGTTTATGCCTGCAGAGGAAGCGGAAGATCACTTCCAAGAAGAAGAAACGATGGCCTTTATTCCAGAGGCGGCTGAATAGCCATCTAGCATTATCAGAGTCTCAACAAATTTCAATTATAATACACCTAACTACAATGGAGGCGGACGGGTATTGGGCATGGCCATGCTCGTCCAGCTTGAAGCCGCACCGGCTCCCCAGCCCTAGTTCACACCTTGCTCCAATTCTTGTGTAGTCCAATTCCTTTCCTCTACGCATTCAACGTGGCTGGGGGAAAAGACGCATTGACTGCATTTTCAAAGGAAATTATGATGAAAGGTATTTTTTAATAAATTGAGGGACAAGTTCCCTCATTAGTTCAGACCGATTACAAGGCCTAAATCATGTTGGAAAAACAATTACGAATGGGACTGACCTTTGACGACGTCGTATTGATTCCCCGCCGTTCCAACATTCTTCCTTCTGAAGTGGATCCATCCACACAACTCACTCGAAATATTCGCATCAATATCCCGATTCTGAGTGCCGCGATGGACACCGTCACCGAAGCACGATTGGCCATTGCCATCGCACGCGAGGGTGGGATTGGGATTATTCACCGTGCTCTTTCCCCTGACATGCAGGCATCAGAGGTTGACAAGGTCAAAAAATCAGAAAGCGGGATGATCCTGTCTCCGATTACCATCTCTCCGGAACACACGATTCGCGATGCACATCACCTGATGTCGACCTATCGCATATCAGGAATCCCGGTAACCAAAGATGGCAAGTTAGTCGGAATCTTAACCAATCGGGACCTTCGTTTCGAAAATCGCCTGGATCTTAAAGTTTCTCAGGTCATGACCAAAAACAACTTAATTACTGCACCGGAAGGCACGGGTCTAGAAAAAGCCCAAGCGATTCTTCATGAGCATCGCATTGAAAAGCTACCCGTTGTGAATGATCAATTTGAATTAAAAGGATTGATTACGATTAAGGACATTCAAAAAAAGATCAAATATCCCTTTGCCTGTAAAGATACACACGGACGACTGCGGGTCGGGGCTGCTGTGGGAGTAGGCGCCGACGTGGAAGAACGATTGGAGCGGCTCATCAAAGCTGGAATCGACTTGATTGTGGTCGACACCGCCCATGGGCATTCACAAAGCGTCTTGGATAAAGTCAAAGATATTAAATCTCGCTATCCGGACTTGGATGTCGTCGCTGGAAATGTGGCAACTTCAGAGGCCACCCTCGATCTTATTAAGGCCGGGGCAGATGCCATCAAAGTCGGGGTGGGGCCAGGGTCAATTTGTACCACACGGATCGTATCAGGAGCCGGAGTGCCTCAACTGACGGCGGTGGCGGATTGTGCCAGTATCGCCAACAAGCACCAGGTGCCCTTAATTGCCGATGGAGGCATTAAATTTTCTGGAGATCTAACCAAAGCGATCGCTGCGGGAGCCTCATCCGTTATGATCGGATCTCTTTTTGCCGGAACGGAAGAATCCCCGGGAGAAACCGTGTTGTATCAAGGCCGAACCTACAAAGAATACCGAGGAATGGGCTCACTGGGAGCTATGGAACGTGGAGGAAAAGATCGATACTTTCAAGAGGGTCGTGAATCGTCAAAATTGGTCCCTGAAGGTATTGAAGCTCGCGTTCCCTATAAAGGAAATCTCGCGGTCATGGTTTATCAATTAGTCGGGGGGCTAAAGGCAGGAATGGGGTATTGCGGATGTCGAACAATCGCTGAACTTCAACAGGATGCCCAATTCATTCAGCTCACCTCTGCAGGGCTACGAGAAGCACACGTCCATGATGTGGTAATTACAAAGGAAGCCCCAAATTATCGGGCTGACTAAGACCAGGGTTTCTCCCCTAAGATACCCGAATCCCAACCTGGCGATTTCACGCTTATGCACGCTCACCACGATACCATTGTCATTCTGGATTTTGGCTCGCAGTATACGCAACTCATTGCACGGCGCATACGCGAATTCCATGTTTTCTCCGTCATCCTTCCCGCCCACACACCAGTCCAGGATCTTCTAAAGTATCATCCCAAAGGAATCATTTTCTCAGGAGGACCAGCCAGTGTAACACAGGCGCAGTCCCCTAAAATAGACGGCCAGATTTTTGAACTCGGCATCCCCATTTTGGGCATCTGCTACGGCATGCAATTGCTGGCTCATCAATGTGGCGGTACGGTTAATCCCACTCCCCATCGAGAATTCGGCCGGGCCGATCTGACCATTGTTGACAACACCAATTTATTTCTTGGCCTGGATACGGTTTCGGCTTTCCCCGTCTGGATGTCCCATGGAGATTCAGTCCAACAACTTCCTCCGGGATTTCAGGCGATCGCCCACACGGCCCATGCACCGATTGCCGCAATGAAATCCTCAGAAACTACCAAACAGCTCTTCGGTATTCAGTTCCACCCGGAGGTGGTCCATACCATTCACGGATCGACTATTCTTCAAAATTTCACCCGTCACATCTGCCACTGCGAACCAACCTGGACGATGGATTCTTTCATCGAACAAGCGGTCACAGAAATTAAACAGACCGTCGGAACTGGAAAGGTTATTTGCGCACTCAGCGGAGGAGTGGATTCCACAGTGGCGGCTGCGCTGGCGCACAAGGCTATCGGCGACCAATTGACCTGTCTTTTCATCGACAATGGACTCATGCGAAAAAATGAAGTCGCGCAATTACAGACAACCTTCGATTCGGCCTATCATATGAAGGTCCGCATTGTCGATGCTGGACCCGCCTTTCTGGCAGCACTGGGACGCACCACAGACCCTGAACGCAAACGAAAAATCATCGGTCGTCATTTCATCAAAGTCTTCGAACAGGAAGCCATCTCCTTGGGAAAGGTAAGCTTTCTCGTTCAGGGAACATTGTATCCGGATGTAATCGAAAGCTTGAGCGTAAAAGGCCCATCGGCAACGATCAAAACCCACCATAATGTCGGTGGTTTACCCAAGCGCATGAAATTCAAACTTATCGAACCATTTCGAGAACTGTTTAAAGATGAGGTACGGCAATTAGGTTTGGAACTGGGTCTACCAGAGGATATTGTCTGGCGACAACCCTTCCCAGGCCCGGGCTTGGCGATCCGCATCATTGGCGCAGTCACCGCCCAACGATTAGCCATTCTTCGTGAGGCGGATGCCATTGTCCGTGCAGAAATCGAACGAGCCGGATTATCACGAATCATCTGGCAATCGTTTGCCGTGTTGCTGCCGATACAAACCGTGGGCGTCATGGGTGACCAACGGACCTACGAATCTGTCATTGCCATTCGTGCGGTCACCAGCACCGATGGAATGACCGCTGATTGGGCCGTGATACCACCGGAGGTGTTGGGCAAAATGTCCAATCGGATTATTAATGAAGTGCAAGGGATCAATCGGGTGGTCTACGACATTAGCTCCAAACCTCCAGCGACGATCGAATGGGAATAAGTATGGCGCAATCAGAAAAGACGGTCCGTTTGCAAAAAATTATTGCCCGTTCGGGCATCACGTCCAGGCGAAAGGCTGAAGACCTCATTCGACATGGTCTGGTCACCGTCAATGGTGAAACGGTCATGACATTAGGGACCAAAGTCGATCCGGTGGTTGATCATATTAAGGTCAATGGGCGTCACCTCAAATCCCAACCACCAGATATGTTCCTCATGCTCAATAAGCCGTTGGGGTATATCTCCACGTTACATGATCCTGCAGGTCGCCCGACCATCAAAGCATTAGTCCCTAAACCCTCTTTACGCGTATTTCCCGTTGGGCGACTGGACTATGATAGTGAAGGCTTGCTCCTGCTCACCAATAACGGTGATATTGCGCAAGCCTGCCTTCATCCTGCGCACCATGTGCATAAAACCTATCTCGTGAAAATTAAGGGCATCCTGGAAGATTCGGAAATACAACAACTTCGACATGGATTGATGTTGGAGGATGGGCCCACTGCTCCCGCAAAAGTGAAAAAGGCCGGGAAGGCTGAAGCTAATTCCTGGGTGGAAATCACGATACATGAGGGACGAAAACACCAGGTTAAACGCATGTTTGAGCAGATTGGCCATCCCGTAATCCGGTTGAAACGTGTTCAGTTTGGGCCACTGAATCTTGGAACCCTTCCTCCAGGGCAGACCCGGTACTTGACGGATAAGGAGGCGAACGACTTACGCGATTTACTCATTGCCCCTCAAACTCCACTCTTGTCCAAGCACGAACCGATCAAGAGTATCAGAAAATTTTCTCCTTCGGCACGGGCGGCTCCATCACGTCCACGCCCTGCAAAATCGAACCCCATTAAAAATACACGCACATCCTCAACGTTGGGAATAGCAGGTAAATCAGGCCCACACTGGCCAAAACGTAAACAGGAGAGTAAAGGGAAATTTTCTACTTCAACAGGTACGGCCCCATTACGGCCACACCTCGCAAATGCAAACCCCATCAGAAGTAAGAATACGCAATCGCCTTTGGGATCAACCGGGAAGACACAACCACGCCGGCAACCCGTCACATCCAGAAGCCGCGTCAACCTCAAACATTGATCAGTCAACAAATTTCAGTTTTACATTTTCCCCGCACGAGATGTCAGGTGTTGGAAAGGACCTTACGGTGAAACGATCCCATCATTGCGGTGAACTCTCCCTGGCACACGTTGGCCAAACTGTGACATTGGCCGGCTGGGTCGCCAGCCGCCGTGACCATGGCGGAGTCATGTTTATTGATCTCCGTGATCGCTATGGTCTCACGCAGATCGTCTTTGACTCAGATCAGCATCCCGAAGTGCACCAGCTGGCTGATCGTCTCAGAAATGAATATGTGGTCACCGTCACGGGGATGGTGACAGCACGGCCTGATGGGTCAGCCAATCCTCACATCCCGACGGGGGCCATCGAGATGAAAGCCAACTCGCTGGTCATTCTCAATGAAGCCAATCCTCTCCCCTTTGCCCTGGACGATAGCATGACCCCATCTGAGACCCTTCGGTTAAAGCATCGCTATTTGGACCTTCGACGCCCACGAATGCAGGAACTCCTTCAACTGCGCAGTCAGGTTTCTCACCTGGTGCGCCAATACCTTCACGACAAGCAGTTCATAGAAGTGGAAACACCGATTCTCACGAAGAGTACTCCGGAAGGAGCACGGGATTATCTCGTGCCCAGCCGGGTCAATCCGGGGGAATTTTTCGCCCTCCCCCAATCCCCGCAACTTTTTAAGCAGATTCTTATGATCGGGGGAACCGATCGATATTTTCAAATTGCCCGATGCTTCCGAGATGAAGACTTGCGACTGGATCGCCAGCCGGAATTCACACAAATTGATGTGGAAATGTCTTTCGTCGATCAGGAAGATATCATGGAACTGATCGAACACATGGTCAAACTGGTCTTCAAAGAGACCAAGAATATTGATCTTCCCACCCCAATGCCTCGTCTGTCCTTTGAGGAAGCCATGGGACGGTATGGAACGGACAAACCGGACCTTCGGTTTGACCTGCAGTTACAAGATCTGAGTCAATTTGCCAAATCCTGCGACTTTAAAGTCTTTCGGAGCGCGGTGGAAAGCGGAGGAATGGTCAAAGCACTTGTCATTTCCGGTGGAAACGCCTTTACACGAAACCGGATAGACAATCTTATTGATACGGCAAAAGAATTGGGGGCTAAGGGATTAGCCTGGGTCAAAATAAACGAAGAAGGCAACCTGGATTCTTCTATCGCCAAATTCTTTAATGCCCAAGCGTTACGGGAAGCCCTTCCGAAAGCACAACCCGGCGACCTGATCATTTTTGTCGCAGATTCGTCAAAGATCGTCCATCAGGTCTTAGGGCGCATTCGCCTCCTCATGGGCGAAGAACTTCAATTGGTGGACCGAAACCGGTGGGAGCCCCTGTGGGTCTTAAACTTTCCCATGTTTGAATATGACGATGCCGCGAAACGGTACGTGGCCCTACATCACCCCTTCACGGCCCCCAATCAGCAAGACATGCCAATACTGGAAACCGCTCCTCTAGAAGTCAGAACACAAGCCTACGATCTGGTCTTGAATGGCTTCGAATTAGGAGGAGGGAGTATCCGAATCCATGCGCCGCAAGTCCAGTCAAAAGTCTTTGACTTACTCAATATTTCAAAAACGGACGCTCGGGAGAAATTTGGATTTCTTCTAGATGCTCTGGAATCAGGGGCACCTCCCCATGGAGGCATTGCATTGGGGTTAGATCGACTGGTGATGTTGCTAGGACAAACGGAATCAATTCGGGAGGTCATCCCGTTTCCCAAAACTCAGAAAGCTCAATGCCTAATGACCGACGCTCCCTCCCCGGTCACACCGGAACAACTAACCGAACTTTCGATTCGCACAACAGTCAAAAAGCCTGAAAGCTCCATTTAAACAGGCTGTCAAGCACTTTCAACTATCATCCGACTAGGTTTTTACTACATCCAGAACAATAGAATGCAGTCCTGTCGCACCGGCCGGTTGGGGTCTTGTAATTTCAGACGTTTGAACTTTTCCCTTGGTATCAATCGCCCTGACAAACACCATATGCTTTCCTGCCTTTGGCGGACTCCAGTCATAATTCCAAATCAGCCAGGTCAATGGAGAAAGGGGAGGCTCAATTTCGGCGGATACCCAGGTTTTTTCCTGATCAAAACTCAGTTGAACCTCGCGGATGCTCTCCGGCCCCCCATAGGCAATCCCGCGCAAGCGTTGCTGAGGACCTTCTAAGGATTGATAATGCCCCGGGCTATCGATACGGGAGAAAATATGAATTCGTCCGTCATCCGTCCACCCTTTTTGCTGCCAATATCCCTGATAGTCTCCATTATAGACTTCAATTTCCGTGATCCACTTGACATTTTTTATGCCATACAGCCCTGGGACAATTAACCGAACCGGAAACCCATGATCTTTGGGAAGTTTTTCTCCATTCATAAGATAGGCCAACATGACATCATCTTCCATGGCCCGGGAGAAAGGAATGCTGTCGTGATACCCGTCTGATGCTCGAAAAATCACATCACGAGCGGTTTCATCATCTGCCCCGACGTCGATCAAAAGTTTTTTGAGGGAAATTCCCCGCCACATGGCGTTTCCCAAACTACTCCCCCCGGGAAGCGTGTCAATACACATGAGTGTCGCAGCCTGGTCAAAGGACTCCCGATTGAGCAGATCACGCCATTTCATCACCAAAGGGCTTTTGACTGAGCCTTTGATCACCATTTTCCACTGCTCCACGTCAAGATCCCGCGTGAAATTGTAGGAGGCATCCATAAAGTTCACGGTATAAAATTTATCGTTTGGAGTAAAATACACGGTTTCCCGTGGAGGCACCGCAAACATTTTCCCCATGTCGCATCCAGGGAGGCTGAAACCAAGCGAAGCCAGCCCCCCGAGCTTAAACAGGGCCCGGCGAGACAGTGGAAAAGAAAATGGAGAATGGTGGGTAATTGGCATAGACTTTAAATTTATTATCCAATATCCTTAACACAGAGACAAGCTCTACCATACGTTCGAGTCCACCGATTCTCTGGAAAAATTAGGAGAACATCTCATGCGGATATTCATTACGGGAGGCGCCGGTTTTTTAGGCAGCCATTTATGTGAAAGCCTTATCCATCAAGGACATACGATTATTTGCCTTGATAATTTATTAACCGGCCGAGCAGAAAATATCGCCGCATTAATGGGAAACCCTAAGTTCTCATTCATCCACTACAATGTGTGTGACTATCTGCATGTGGACGGACCGGTCGATGCCGTCATGCATTTTGCTTCCCCGGCCAGCCCGCAAGATTATTTGGAATTTCCTATCGCCACCATGAAAGTGGGAGCATTAGGCACTCACAAGGCATTAGGATTAGCCAAGGCCAAACAGGCACGGTTTCTTCTGGCCAGCACATCGGAAGTCTATGGAGACCCGCTGGTCAATCCTCAGCCGGAAACCTATTGGGGCAACGTCAATCCCATTAGTCCGCGTGGAGTGTATGACGAAGCGAAGCGATTTGCCGAAGCCTTAACCACGGCCTACCATCGATTTCATGGCCTCGATACTAGAATTGTTCGAATTTTTAACACCTATGGCCCACGGATGCGCCCAAAAGATGGACGGGTGGTGTCCAACTTTATCGTGCAGGCCTTGCAGGGCCAACCACTCACCGTCTACGGCGAAGGAAACCAGACCCGGAGTTTCTGCTACGTTGATGACCTCGTTGCGGGCATTATCTCGCTTCTTCAGGCCCCGGAAGACGAACTCCGAAAAAATCAACAATTTCAAGATTCCGTGCGTTTTGGAAGGACTCAGGCCAATCTGGGATCCATTCATGATCCGGTCAACATCGGCAATCCACAAGAACTCACGGTTCTGGACATCGCCACAACCGTGATCAGCCTCACACATTCATCCAGCAAGATTACGCATCACGACCTTCCCATCGATGACCCGAAAGTACGGCGGCCGAATATCGAGAAAGCCAAAACCCTTCTTAAGTGGGAACCGCAGATAACCTTGAAGCAAGGCCTTGAAAAAACCATCGCTTATTTTCGTTCCCTTCCTAACCTCATGCAGTGAACCCGCAATCAGCCACTCCCCTTCGGAATGGCTCAAAATTTTGACCTCCATAGATGGAATTAACCATTTCCATTGGGATCCCGTTAAACAGTTCTCTGCCAGTATCAACAGAGCATTGAAAGCTATTGGAAATAAAGATTCTATTCCACTTAATGAAATTCGGCATGGATGCCATCCCGTAAATTAGGATTCCCAAAAATCTACCAAAATCTTAGTTTTCTTTTTCTCGCCTTACTTTCTGTCGGTACCTTCCTCCATTGTTCCCTGGTGTGAATGAGCATACGATACTGCCTGGGAAAACAATTGTGGGGAACCATTCTCTGCCGATCCCCATTTTTCTAACAAGGGGGTGAATGATGCCAACCTTTATTTCACTGTTCGTATGGACGGAACAAGGTGTTCATGATGTGGTCAACACGGGTAAACGCGCGGCGGACTTTAGAAGTTCCATCAAGGCGGCTGGAGGATCGGTCAAAAATATTTACTGGACGATGGGACGATATGACGGGGTCATTGTTTTTGATGCCCCCGATGACGCCACGGCCGCTGCCGTGATGATGGGAGGCTGTGCAAAAGGGAATGTTCGCTCAGAAACTCTGCGAGCTTTTACTGAAAATGAAATCGAGGGGGTGTTAGAGAAGATTCCCTAAATAGGACCTGGGAAAAAATTATTTAACACAATAGTCCAGGCTTTCCTGCACATAGGTCCGGAAGGGATCGGCCATGACAAACACGGAGTTCCCCCGGATTTGTAGGACCGACCAATTGATGACATAGGGGGGCATACGACGGTGCTGCCGGTCCTCATGCTCCTCATCGAGATCCGGCAAAGGTGTATTCGCTAAATGCCGGATGACTTCCGCCCGGCTAAACGCCCGGGTGTTGCGTGGCGGCTGATGTTTCGCCAACTCGACTAAGTCATTCGTCGTGAAGTTTGAGTCCTGTCCTTCTTCGATTCATCGGATTCCAAACCCCAGCCTCGTTCACCTCTCCTCTCAATTCAATGGTGATTCCAGTGTAGACGGCGTTTATTTCCATCCGCCGCCTAATGCCTTGTAAATTTTTACTACCGCTAATCGTAGTTGCTTGGCAAAATTGATTAATTCGAGATTGGATTGCAAGGCATTCCTTTGTGCAATGAGTACCTCTAGGTAACTAGCCCTGCCATATCTATAGAGTAAATGTGATGTTTCAACAGACTGTTGTAGTACTTCGTTTTGTTGCTTTTTCAGAGTATTGATATTTTGCAAGTTATTAATATTAGAGAGTTCATTGGACACTTCAACATAGGCGTTCAAAATGGTTTTCTGATAATGATGCATGGCGGTCAACTGATGGGCTTCGGCATTGTTGAACTGTGCTTCTAACGCATTCCTATTTATGAGCGGTGCCACTAATGTCCCTACAGCGGTATAGGCGATAGAGGCAGGCGCCATAAATAAATAATCAGGATTGAATGCCTGAAAACCAAAACTTGCCGTAACATTAAAGCTTGGGAAAAAAGCGGCCTTGGCCACTTTCAAATCGAACTTGCTGGCTTCAACCTGAAATTCTGCTTCACGTACATCGGGGCGGTTTGCCAATAATTGTGAAGGAACACCCGCTGAAATTTTAGTTGGAATTCCTGAAAAATATTGGCCTTTCGTCCGTTCAATGGGTTGAGGATAGCGCCCTAACAGAAAGTTAATGTGATTTTCAGTCACAGTAATTTGCTGCAGAACCTCTTTTTCCAAGATACGGGTATTGAGCACTTGAGCCTTAAAGAGTTCCACGGCTAATTCTGTTGCCCTTCCAACTTCCTTCTGCACGACAATCACCTCCAACGATTCGTACTGTGTATGGAGGGTTTGCCTGATGATGTCCAATTCATTATCCAAGGCCCGTAATTCGTTATAATAAATGGCTACATCGGCTACAAGATTTGAAACGACAAAGCTCGTCCCTTCGATACTGGCCAGAAATTTTGAAATTGCCGAACTGCGCTGATTTTGCAACTTGCCCCAAATATCGACTTCCCAAGATGACTGTAAGCCCACAAAGAGATCAGGCAAATTGGTGGGAACGGTTTGACCGGGAGTAATGTCGGTCGTACGGTTCCCTGCCCCGTCCATGGTGTAACGTCCGAATCTGCGAATTGCGGTTCCAACACCTAAACCCATCGTCGGCATCAGAGCACCGGTGGCCGCTCTGACACTTGAACGCGAAATTTCAATTCGCTGTAACGCCATTTGCAAATCAATGTTATTGCGTATGGCGGTATCAATTAACGTGTGCAGAAGCGGATCGACAAAGTAATCTCTCCACTGGATATCAGCAATATTCGTGGTATCTTGTGTTTTTGGGAAACTTTCAGGCATGTCATTTTTGGAAATGGCCAAATCGGTATTAAGACCTGTGCAACCACTGAAAATGACAACCAGGAACGAAATGACAAGGCTGAAAAACATTTTACTTTTCATGGGGTATGCGGGAAGGGCTTAAAAATGAATGGAAATTCGATCCGGCACCCTGGCGAGTAAGAGGCTATTGCAATTTCGGCACACTGTGTGAAAGTTTACAACGAGACTTGAAACTCAAACGGGCAGGCTCACCTGCTTTTAATCCTTCTTCACTATTGTGTCTATCTCCCATAGAGGCAAAAATCACATATAGACCAGGGATGAGAATCACTCCGAAAACTGTCCCAAAAAACATTCCTCCCGCCGCCGCCGAACCGATGGTATTGTTTCCAATCTCCCCTGCACCCGAGGCAAACATGAGGGGAAGGAGACCAGCAATGAACGCAAAAGATGTCATCAATATAGGGCGCAAACGAAGTGCAGCCCCTTCAATGGCCGCTTCAAAGGGTGTTTTCCCCAGTTTCTGCTGCAATATAGCAAATTCGATGATCAGAATGGCATTTTTACCGAGAATGCCGATTAACATGATCATCGCTATTTGAGCGTAAATATTATTTTCCAATCCCATAATAAACAGAAAAAATAACGCGCCGAATATTCCAATGGGCAGGGAAAGAATAACCGGCATGGGCATCAGAAAACTTTCATATTGTGCGGCGAGGAGCAGGTACACGAATAACAGGCAAATCAGAAAAATATACATGGCCTGATTACCCATATGAGCCTGATCCCGGGATGACCCTGCCCAATCGTAACCAAAACCTTTCGGCAATTTAGTGGCAGCCACCTCTTTGATTGCCGCTAAAGCCTGGCCGCTGCTGTACCCTCTTGCAGGCTGTCCATTGATCATGGCTGAGGGGTACATGTTGTAACGCGTCACCTGCTCAGGACCATAAATTTTTTCAACGCGAAGAAAAGAAGAAAAGTGAACCATTTCCCCTGTGTCATTTTTGATATATAACTTCATCAGGTCGCCAGGTTCTGCACGAAATTCGGGAAGCGCCTGTACCATGACTTTATACATCTGGCCGAAACGGATGAAGTTGGTCGCATACACACTGCCAATCAGTGCTTGAAGAGTATTCATCGCATTCTCAGCCGTGATTCCCTTTTGAGCAGCCTTATCACCATCAATGTGGAGCATAAACTGAGGAAAACGTGCATTGAATGTGGTAAAAGCATTCGCGATTTCCGGCCGTTTATTGAGGTCTTCGACAAAGCCATCAGCCGTTTTTTGCAATTCCTCAAGGGTGCCCGAACCGGTTTTGTCCAACAACCGCATTTCAAAGCCACTGGAATTCCCATAACCCGGCACGGGTGGAGGGGTAAAAAATTCAATGCTTGCATCTTTAATATGTTTGGTTTTTTCTTCAAGAACGCTGATAATGTCCCTATCAGAGGCGATTCGTTCATTCCAATTTTTCAAGCTGATCAGATTCATTCCATAGACGGCACCCGTACCTTCAGACAGTATGCTGAACCCGGCAAGACTTGAAACGGAGGTAACGTCATCTACACCTGAGGCAATACGTTGCACCTCATCCACAACTTTTTCCGTGCGTTCAAGAGTCGCGCCGGTCGGGGCGGTGACATTGGCATAGATCGTCCCTTGGTCTTCATTAGGAATAAAACCGGAGGGAACAAAGACCCCGATCAAACCCGCGCTCACAGAGAAACCAAGCAATATTCCAAAAGTGACAACTCTTCTATTCGCAATTGCGCCGATAAGTTTTTTATAGTTATCCGAAAGATTGTCATACCAATGATTGAACCCATCAAATATTTTCTGCAGTCTCGACCTTTCAGGGTGTTCGACAGCATGGGTATTTTTAAGAAAGACCGCACAAAGCGCAGGGGTCAAAGTAAGCGCGGTTATCCCGGAGAGGACAATAGAACATGCCATGGTGAGAGAAAACTGCCTATAAAAAATCCCCGTTGGGCCATCCATAAACGCTACGGGCAGAAACACGGCCGACATGACCAGCGTAATGGCAATAATGGCCCCGCTAATTTCATGCATGGCTTGTTCCGTGGCTTGTTGGGCGCCAATGCCTGAATTCTCCATTTTGGCATGAACGGCTTCAATCACCACGATCGCATTATCGACTACAATACCTATAGCAAGAACCAACGCAAATAGTGTGATGAGATTAAGAGAAAACCCCATCATTTGCATGAAAAACAATGTACCGACCAGCGATACAGGTACGGCCAGAATGGGAATGATGGTGAGCCGTACATTCTGCAAAAAGATAAACACCACCAAGGACACCAGGAAAAATGCTTCCAGCAGAGTTGTCATGACTTGAGAAATAGACGCATCCAGAAACTTAGACACATCGTAACTTAGGCTATATCCCATCCCTGGAGGAAAAGACGTAGATTGAATGTCCTCCATTTTCGCTTTGATCTTTTCGATCACCTCCTGGGCATTGCTGCCCGGGCGCTGTTTTAACAGAATAGCAGCAGAGGCTTGCCCGTTCTCCTTGGAAAGAACCCCATAATCCTGGGAATCGAAATCAATTTCCGCGACATCTTTGAGCCGCAAAATTTCCCCACCATCCGTACTACTTAACACAAGTTCTTCATAGGCTTCCTTTGTATTGTGCTTGCCGGTATATTTCAACACGTACTGAAGGGCTTGCGCATTTCTATCCTTACCTGAGCTTTCGCCAATCTTCCCCGGCGCGGCCTCTACATTCTGCGCTTGTATTTTTTCGATAACCTCAAGAGCCGAAAGGTTGTACATGACCAATTCATTGGGCTTCAACCACACACGCATGGCATATTCCCTTGACCCCATAATCTCCGCAAAACCCACCCCCTCTATTCTTTTCAGCTCCTTCAGGACATTGATGTCAGTAAAATTGTACAGAAATTTTTCGTCTATCGTTGGATCCTGACTGAGTATGTTGATATACAACAACATACTGTTTTGTACCTTCTCGACGATCACTCCGGATTTAATAGCCTCCGGAGGCAACTCCTCCAAGGCGGAAGCCACTCTGTTCTGAACATTCACTGCGGCTATTTCCGGGTCAGTGCCGACCTTAAAAATAATTTGAATAATGCTCTTGCCATCATTGCCGGAAACGGACGACATATAGGCCATACCGGCGACACCATTAATGGCTCGTTCGAGTGGTGTCACAACCGCTTTGACCACAGCTTCGGCATTCGCACCAATAAAGTTTGTTGTCACATTGACTTCGGGAGGAGTAATCTCGGGAAACTGAGTGACAGGAAGCTGGGTAAAGGACAACAATCCCAGCAATGTGATGAAAAGAGATATGACAATGGAAAGCACCGGACGATGAATAAAAATAGGCAACATATATATCTATGCTCTTCTTAGAACTTTACAGCTTTACATCATCAGTAGTGGCAATTTCCACGTGGATAGGATGCACTTTGTCTCCATTCCTCACATTCTCCACACCTTCGAGGAGTATCTGCTCGTCTTTGGACAAACCCGATTCCACGACATAAAAATTTGGCAATCGCATTTTATAGACAATATTCCTTTGTTCCAGCACATTATCCTGATTCACGACGTACACATACAATTTATCCTGAATTTCAAACGTGGATTTTTGTGGAATGACTAAGGCATTTTTCAGTGTTTTATTGACAATGACCTTACCATTGGCCCCTTGCTTTAACAGCCCATCAGGATTGGGGAACCTTGCCCTTAAGGCAATATTACCGGTTGCGTCATCGAGTTCACTTTCAATCATTTCTATTGTTCCCTCATGACCATACAGGACATGGTTGGCGAGCTCAAAACTCACAACGTTGGTCTCTTGTTCCCCGGCAGCAAGATAATTGAGGTAATCGATTTCTGATAGGTGAAAATAGGCGAATACCTCACGATTATCAGAAAGGGAGGTCAACATATCTCCTTCTGCAATCAAACTACCAACTTTTTTCGGAATCCGGTTGATAAAGCCGCCATAGGGGGCTTTGATTTGTGAAAACGAAAGGTGTAAGGCTACCTGCTCTTGGTTGGCCACAGCTTCTTCTACGTCGGCTTTTAATGCATCAATTTTTGCTTGAATGACATGCAGCTCCGATTTAGACACAATATTTTTTTCTACCAACACGATCACGTTTGCTAATTCAACTTCGGCGACCTTCAAATCCGCCACCGCACTTTTATAGGCCGCATTCGCTTTTTGCAATTCTTTCTCAAATACGGTAAAGCTAAGGGCAAACAGCAACTGGCCTTGCTTGACCGGCTGTCCTTCGTCCACATATATTTTTTCAATGTAGCCTCTAATCTTGCTTCTTATCTCCACATACCCCACCGACTGAATTTGGGCGACATATTTGCTGCTATGGGCCACGTCTTCGACGACTGGATAAATCACCTTGTGGGTATCGACAGTTTCAGGCTCTTTTTTATACGTGCAGGATGCCGTAAGGAAACATAGAGAAATAAACAGAACTGGGCTAATTTTCATTTTAAGAACTTTTTCGAAGTGAAATTTGAACCATAGAACAAAATGTGTTGTGATGCCATACTATTACCGATTTGGATTTTCAAAGCCGTTGAATTCTGAAGCAGGCAACATTTTGCTCCCTTGACTCAATCACACTTTTTTCATTAGAAAACAGGCATAATCCAGGTAGGTAAAAATAGTAGAAGGGAGCGGTTACCCCCATAGCTTAAAAACTAATGCTTTGATATCATTTTGGGTACAGTCTTACTGATAAAAAGAACCCAACAAGATAACAATTCATTTTCACAAATCAAGGCCATGCCGATTTGGGTGCAGGGAGGGATATACAGTCCTTACAACCAGCTTCCCCAAGACAAGAGCAGCACACAGCAAGGAATTTTTCCGCACCAGAACCGGCTTTCCTGAACGTAGGTCCAGAAGGGTTCGGTCCTGACAGGCTACGGGTTAGCTCGGATTTGAAAAAAAGCCCGATTGATGACGTAAAGTAGTCGTCATAGATTTTTCCAGAAAACGGCTGCCTACTCTAAAAATTCGGCCCACTCTTTCTTAACGACAGAACAAAATTTATACTTCCCCCGATCAACCACCTAGGCCTAAATACAAAGCTCTCAGTTATCTTCTTTTCACTCTCGATTTTTGGAAAGCGTGCGGGAGCTCAATTGGCACAGGTCGATTCATCTTGTGCAAGATCAAAATCAGCTTGGCTGACTTCATTGACATCTGACATCATGCGCTGACAGATCAATCCGGAGAGTATTGTAAACAAGGAATGTATTCCCGTCTACCTTAAGGCAGAGCAAACTATAAACCACAGCCTTGATCGACCAGGCTCCTTAAAAACTTCAAATAAATTCGCTGTATTTTCAGACTCCTTTTGAAAATAGATCCTTCGTGCCCCCGAACGCCGCGATCAGACGCGGCGAACCACCACAAAACCACGACGACGTGAGGTTCCGGACATGTCATTTAAGAGAACCAGGCCAAGACTTTCCGCTAGAAAGATAAGGGAAGGGATTTTCGGCTATCTTCACGACACAGACCGGAAAAAACCACCAGGGAAAGACCCGTTCTTTTTCTCGAGCGAGAAGAACTGAAAAAAGAGCACAAAGACCAGAAACATTGGACCCTTATGGAATGATGCCGGGCTGTCTTTGCTGGTAAAAACGGAACTCGTGACTTAAATCCTAAGGGTCCAACAAAATCTGAAGCCTTAAACTCCCTGTGCAGCTTCCCATCCAGGAGTTCCTATTTTTGAAGTTCAGTTAGTCTGGAGCTGATTTCGCTTGAGGAACGTTTTGATAATGCCCAATACATTCCGATTCTACGATTAAGTTTGAAGTACCACGTGTGAAAGGGGCAGTAAGGAGCCAACAGTTAAAGAACGGTAGGCTCACTCACGCCTATACCCGTCCGCCGAGCGTTAGGTATCTTGCTTAATGGAGTGCGGTTCAGGTGAGGGGGAAGAAGACCATTTCACACAATAGTCCCGGCTTTCCTGCACATAAGTCCGGAAGGGATCGGCCATGACAAACACGGAGTTCCCCCGGATTTGTAAGACCGACCAATTGATGACATACGGTGGCATACGACGGTGCTGCCGGTCGTCATGCTCCTCATCGAGATCCGGCCAGGGTTTATTCGCTAAATGCCGGATGACTTCCCCCCGGCCAAACGCCCGGGTGTTGCGTGGCGGCTGCTGTTTCGCCAACTCGACTAAGTCATTCGTCGTGAAGCGGGGCGCCTGTCCTTCCTCCACCATGCCATGGTACAAGCCAGCCTTCGGATCTACATTGTGATATTCCAAATCGAGGCTTTTCAACCAGGGATCGTCCCACTCTAATTTTTCGGCTTCCCGGAAGTTCTCCAACAACCAGAGCTTGGAGGCCCAATCCACCCGGCCGACTACCGCCTGATACCCCTTTCGTAAATCTTTCACCACGGACTCCCAATGGGCCAGCACCCAATCTGTTTCTTCATCCTGCCCGGCATACCGTTTGGCGGCGGCTTCCCAAAACTCTTCCTGTATATCCAGAGCAGAGAGGGTCTTCCCATTTGAGAGGGTCACGATCCACTGTTGTTGAGGATCGCGTGAAATCGCTCGGAGGGTTCGGACGGGATCATCGAAATCCAGTCCTTGCGGGGCCTGCCCTTCTTCGATCAACTGCAACACCAATCCTGTCGTGCCCATTTTTAACAGAGTCGCTTCCTCGGCAATATTCGAATCGCCCATGAGCAAGTGCAACCGGCGGAATCGTTCGGGATCGGCCAGGGGTTCGTCCCTGGTGTTCACGATAGCCCGGTTGTGCTGGACCCATTCAAAAAAGTCGTTGACGATGTAATCCGGACGTTGGGAAATTTGATAGATCACGGCCTCCCCGGCTGATTTCCGTGATCGGGCCATTCCCCGTCCTTCAATGTCGTCCAAGCCAATCCACCCTTCCATGGAACGCGACGCGCCGATCCGGCCGGCGCCGGTAAACACCTGCCGAGTCACGAGAAATGGCATCAGAAGCCCCAACCCCTGATACGTAAATGGAAAGTCACGCGTGACCAGATAATTTTCATGGCAGCCAAATGTGGCGTCCGTTTCATGATCAATATTATTTTTGATGATTGATACCAGCTCGGTCAGTCTCAGGTCCTCCAGGCAATCCTGCAACAACAAATCGCCGGCACGGTCCACAGCCACCAAATCCCACAAGGAATGGCATTCCGGGGAGGCATATTCCAGATGGCCCATATCGACATACATCCGCCCCGCGTTGAGCAAAAAACCTCCATTGCCCGGCGGCTCGTCGTGACCCCGGTAATGCAGATCAATCACCCCATGTTTTTTTTGGCCAAACAAGTGTTCGATGATGCGTCGGGCTATCCAGGAAGGAGAGACGTCCGGTTGGTCGGCCTTGATGAGCAGGCCATATTCAGTTTCAATCCCAAAGATTCGGTTGTGCATAGTGACCTCACCCGCCACGATTAGGTGGTAGGCTGGAACACGGCAGGAATAAATGGCTGAAGTTCAGCCAGGCTCAAAGCGCGATAGGTTTCCATTTTCCCGCTCTCCCGATCCAACAGCACACATTCCAATGTTTGTTGGGACAGGGTTTCCCGAATCCTGAAGGCAATGGTCTCATCGTCCGGAATGGCGGACACAGCAGGTATATCTATGGAAGCTTTCCCCTCTCCTTCCTTATCAGGAGAAGCCGTCGAGGTTTGAAGCAGACTGGCAATCCCCCACAGGCGGAGACTCACCTCCACCGCCGACTGCAACGAAGTGAGCGGACCATGGGATTTCCATTCTGGAGTGAGAAGACCACGAATGGATGGAGAAGCCGCAAGCAACCCGAACTCGCGTTGGTCCTCAAACATGCCATCATAGTTGATGGTGAATAACCGGTCACGATCCTGTGTGTGGCCGACTTCTGCCAATAAAATTTTGGCAATGTACGGGGCCTTGAAAATTTCTTCAAAGGCCGGCTTGATGACCGGCGCCAGTCCATTTTTCATCAGGCGGGAAGCGGTCACATCCGCCGGTGACCGTTGAAACCCTTCGACATGAGCCATATCCAATAAGGTATACCGTAATTTTTCAAGATCCGCGGGATGTCCCATTCCTCCTAAGGCAATGCGATCGTAAATTTCATAGATTTTTTCCGTACCCCGATTAAAGGTCAGCAGGAGAATCCCTTGTGCAAAGGAAACGCCGACTAATGGATTGCCTTGGATGAATTGATCGTCCAGATACTGCCGCCGATTAGCGACAGCTTCTATCCAGCGATAGGGTTCTTCATACATGGTTAAGAACCTTTTCCGAAAACAACGTTTTCAATCGCTCGACGGAAATGGTTTTGACCCCTTCGGCAGAAATGCGTTTGACAATGGGATATAGTTGGGCATGGGCGTCAACCCCACCCGTGGCAGAATCAAACTCGGCGGCACTGGTCATCAGGCGGAGCACGAATGTCAGAGCTTCTTCTTCATCAAGCCCGGCCACCGGACCACTGCCCCACCGGTTCATATAAAATAAAATACCTCGAATCGTGGAAGACCCTGATCCGGACACGGCATATTCCACCGCCTCAAATTCGGCTCCTAAAATGTCGTAGAAGAAAATCTTCCCACATTCTTCCAGTTGATCATACCCTGCAAAAATGGGTGCCACCGTCCCCGTCCCGGCCAACGCCGCCGGCGCATTGTTTTTCAATAAGGTCGATAAGGCCCTCAATTTTCCTTCAAAGCTCAAATCCTGCAATTGGCTTCTTCGGTAATACTTAAAGGAATGCTCTAAGATTCTGGCCATTTCAAATGCCGTTGCAGGAACCCCCGCAATGGCTAGGACTGAAAACCGATCCAATTCCAGAACCTTATCCGTCCGGTCATACATGACGACATTCCCGGCTGTGGCCCGCCGGTCTCCAGCCACAAGCACCCCATCACGATACTTCATGGCAAAGACCGTGGTCCCGGTGGTCACGTCAGGATGGCCTGATAGGTCTTTCCCATTGTAAGGCGGGCGAAGATCGTCCACGGCATAGCCCTGTTCCCGCAGAACCTGAAGGAAATCTCCCTGGTGTCCCATGTTGCTTATTCCCCGGTCCGTTGGCGGTACTTTTCCGCCTGTTTGGGATCAACCTTGCGCATGCGTTTCATCAAATTATCACGGGAAGGCGAATCCGTTTCTGGACGTGTAGGCCCTCGATCCTGCTCGTCAGGGCCGGATGGCCTGGAGAGCGGGTCTGCGGGACGTTCTTTTCGTTCAAGGCCTTCTCCGACTTGGACACATTCAAATGTGTGTTTCATAAATCTCATCCTCCACATGAACTAATGGTCAACTGGATTTGCGACTGACAGGGAATCAATAATATCAGACGGAATCAGCGCCTGCTCCACTGCAGATCGACAGTATGCCACGGACACCGGCTCAAGATGATCCTTCAGATCGAGATAAAGGCCACCATGTTGACCGCGAAAATGAATCCCTTCCCATTGGATCGACGTAATGTCTTCACCAAACCGCTGCACGCACAATCCGCGAAGCCCTCCCCGGGTGTCGAGTGGCCCATGCTTCATGGCATTCTGAATCTCGGCCTCCTGACAGATCCTGGTCGTTCGTCCTTCGCCTTCCAACCCGAAAAACAGCCCGCGCTCCGAATCCAAATTATGATATTCCAGATCCAGGCTGGCGAGCCAGGGATCGTCCCAATCGATGTGTTCATTCTGGATAAAGGTCTCCAGTAACCACCATTTAGTCACCCAATCGATTTTTCCAATGAGCTGCAATCGATCCCGTTCGAGTGTCTCCAACACCGACTCCCATTCCTGAAGAATCCAGGCAGTCTCTTTATCCATCTGGATAAAAAATTTCCTCGCAAGATTTATATACTCCCGTTGAATATCCAGGCCGGAAATGGTGCCGCCGGCTTGTCGTTTTACCACAGCTTTCAAATCAGGATCGCGTGAGAGCGCGTGAATGGCTTGAACAGGAGACTCCAATTCACAGGGGGGCAGGAGCCCTCCGGCTATCATATCCAGCACGACCCGTGTCGTCCCGATCTTCAAGGCCGTAGCATATTCACACATGTTGGCGTCACCTACAATGAGATGCAACCGTCGATAGCGTTCGCGATTCGCATGGGGTTCATCGCGGGTATTCAGAATGGGCCGGTTGTGCATGGTATCCACGCCTAATTCGGCTTCCATAAAGTCTGCCCGTTGGGACAATTGAAACCCGCCCGGTACAAACCCTCGTTCTTGCGCTTCCCGGCCGACCTTACCCGCCCCGGCAATCAATTGACGGCTGACCAGAAATGGCATAAGTCCACGAACCAGGTTTTCAAAATTGAGTGTCCGGGAGACCAGATAATTATCGTGGCAACCGTAACTATGCCCGTGAAAATCCGTATTGTTTTTATAGAGCTGGACCACCTGTCCCCCCAGAACCTGATTCCGGCGTTGGGCCGCCTTCCAAAGGATCCGTTCGCCAGCACGGTCATGCGCGACCAGATCCTTGAGCGACCGGCATTCAGGCGTGGAATATTCGGGATGGGTGTGATCGTTATAAAAGCGCGCGCCATTGGGTAAGACGAGATCACTTTTCATTTCATGGAAAGAAAATGGCCGGTGCGCATCCTGCTCGGCGAAGAGGTCTTCCTCTTTATCCTGAGCTAACTCCGTCACACGAAATCCCCGTTGATCTTCATGGGGATGTTCGCCCCGATAATCCCAACGGCGGGTAAAATGCCCGTCCAGATAGGCCCGGACCAATTCCATGGACTCCACCACCGGGTCGGCCGTCTCGCAATCTTCCCGCGCAATGCCGTATTCGGTCTCAATACCAAATAAACGAACTGGATTCATACCCTCAACACTTTTCACAATACCTCTTTCAACTATCCGGGCTTTTAAGTAAGGGGAGACTTAGACAATTTGAGAAGTTCGATGCTCTTCTCCATCTTTTCCTGGTTGTAGAGAGGATACTCCGACAACCTGGTCAGGGTGATAGTCTAAGAGCTTCAACCACTCTTCGGCCGAATCATCTGGCGGGAAAATTTCACTCTCTTTGAATTCTTCATTAGTGGCTATAACGACATCCTCCAGAGTCATTCCAGAAGGATTCTGATCGCCCGCTTGAATCGCCCGCTCAATGGCCCGTTCTTTCGCACGCCGGACGATTCCCGCCAACACCGCTCCACTTAACAAATCCCGCCGGTAGAGAATCTCCCGCCGTCCATTACGCAACCGGATCGCCAACACTCGATTTTCCTGACTTCGCTCAAATAAATTATCTAACAAGCCGTCAACCATGTGAGACACGGTTGTCTCATCCTCTTTCCCGGCTTCTAGGGCATTCGTTGATGCATATGGCAGATCAGCCGTCAAATAGACACGCAAAATTTCTTCCGCATCTTTTCGTCCCGGTCGGCCGACCTTAATTTTCCGATCAATTCTTCCAGGCCGCAACACGGCCGGATCGATCATGTCCGGGCGATTCGAAGCCAGAATCACGACCACCTGGGAAAGATTTTCAATGCCATCCAGTTCGGCACAAAACATCGGAACCAGGGTATTGGAGACATTGTACGAGCGAACCGCCCGTCTCGTTCCCAATATGGATTCGGCCTCGTCGATGAAAATAAACGGCAACTTTCCGGCTTCCCGCTGTTGCCTGGCCTGGAGAAACAAATCCCGAATAATGCGTTCCGATTCCCCTACCCACATGTTCAGGACTTCCGGACCCTTCACATGCAGGAACATTCCACCCTCAATCGGCGGAAATCGGGAAGCCGCAGGTTTGGCTTGGGCTTCCTCAGGAGACATCGTCAAATCACGATCTTGCGCTAGGAGGTGTCCAAGGCTGGCGGCCGTGGCTTGCCCTATCAGCGTTTTTCCGCAACCCGGTGGACCATACAGCAGGAATCCCTTTGGTTGCTGGAATTGATATCGCGCAAACAATCCTTCATGAAGGAGGGGATATTCAATGGACCGGCGGATGGCCCCAATAGCTTCCTGTTGTCCTCCGATGTCCTCCCAACGCACCGTCGGTAATTCGGCTAATAGATGCGATTGACCTGATGGATTCTCCAAACGTTCAATGGCGATCCGGTGCGTCGGGTCCAAGCGGACTTCATCGCCTACCTTCAGCGCCACACCGCCTAGATCATCACCCCGTTGAATAAGAATGCCTGGCCTCCCCGCCTCCTGATCGATACGAAGACGCCCATCTCCCATGACCTCTCGAACTTTAACGATAGGACCATTTCGGTCATACCCGAGCGATCGGATCACCACATAGGCTTCATTCACTAATATCTGATGCCCGACCTTCAGGGAATCCCTCTCAATTCTGGGATCGACATTGGCATAGTATTCCGCCCCTCCGACCATGATTCTGGCCACACCCTCCTCAGGTTGACCGAACAAGGTCCCGATGCGATTAGCCGGGGCAGTCAGTTTTTCGATCACCCCCTGCATTTTCTTCATGTCGGCTTCCTGCTGTTGAGATGAAGTGGTTTGCTCAACGAGCCGGTGTCGGAGTTGATAGAGTATGGGAATTCGTTGATCCCCTTCGGGCAGAGTTGCCAGACATTGGTCAATAAGTTCCAGCGGAGTGTTTCCGGAACTACGGGAGGATCGCCCGATCGAAGATTCAGACGACCGGGAAGAATCCTTGGGGAAAGAAAAGTTTGATGAATCGCTCATCGTCTATTCCATTCTATTGGAGAGTGAAAGCTATGAGTAACAATAGAGCCAGGGTGCTGTGCACAACATCAATCGTTTTATTCTACCTTGTTTGCAGACCATTACCCAAGGTCAAAAAAAAGTGGGAGATCCGTTACCGGACCCCCCACTTCTGTTGATGACTCATGTGTTGTGACTCAGCGCCTTACCACCGGTCTCCGCCGCCGCCACGATTTCCGCCGCCACCACGATTTCCACCGCCGCCGCCCCGAATCCGGTTCGGGGGGCTTGAGGTTTCGCTTCATTGACGGTCAGAGTGCGACCTCCCAATTCGGTCCCATTCAGTGCATCAATGGCGGTCTTGGCTTCAGCATCCGACGCCATTTCGACAAAACCAAATCCTCGCGATTGGCCAGTGTACTTGTCCGTAATGATTTTAGCCGACGTCACGGCGCCATGTTGCCCAAACAGGTCAGCCAATTCCTGCTCAGCTGTGGAATACGGCAAACCACCCACATAGATCTTTGAACCCATCGGGGTCCCTCCTTCTCAATGCGATATTGTTTTGCACGGTTCGAGGAGATGAGAAGGGAAGGAACGGCCCGAGAACGCAAAAGAGGTGGCGACTTAGGACTAACTTCCAATCAGATTCCTGGCAGATTCCTGGGCAAAACAACATCAGTGATGGGCCACGCCATTCAAATCATTCATCACAGGGCCCGAACGTCGTGATGAATATCTTGTTGGTAGCATAAGTCAGAATGGAAAATAATGCAACAATCCTTAGAGAAGAAATCTTTCAAACGGGAGCATCCCTATGGAATCATTTGAGGAAGACCACTCCCGTCAATGGCATCCTCGGTGATGATGACCTGCTTCACATTTTTCAAGGCCGGCACATCGTACATCAAATCAAGCATCACTTCTTCCAGAATAGAGCGCAATCCCCGGGCTCCGGTTTTCATAGAGGAAGCCCTGGTGGCAATGGCTTGGACCGCCTCGGGGGTAAAATCCAACTGGACCCCATCTAATTGGAAGAGGGCTTGATATTGTTTAAGAAGAGCATTTTTCGGTTCTTGCAGAACTCTGACCAAATCTTCTACTCGCAAATCATTTAAGGAAGCCAGAATGGGAAACCGGCCAACAAATTCCGGGATGAGTCCATATTTCAATAAATCTTCCGGTTTAATCTTTCCCATCAATTGGTCCGACGTTAACGCCTGCCCATTGGAGCCACTCGCGCCGAAGCCCATTCGCTTCTTATTCGTCCGCTGGGCAATGATGTCTTCCACGCCGACAAACGCGCCACCACAAATAAACAAAATATTGGTGGTGTCCACACGAAGAAATTCCTGTTCGGGATGTTTCCGCCCACCCTTGGGAGGCACATTACATAATGTGCCTTCCACCAATTTCAACAAGGCCTGCTGGACACCTTCTCCGGACACATCACGCGTAATCGAGGCACTTTCCGATTTCCGACTAATCTTATCAATCTCATCGATATAGATAATACCCATTTGCGCTCGTGCCATGTTAAAATCACACGATTGCAGTAATTTCAAAATCACATTTTCGACATCTTCTCCCACATATCCAGCTTCCGTCACGGTCGTCGCATCGGCGATCGCAAACGGCACATGCAGAATTTTTGCTAAGGTTCGGGCCAAGAGGGTCTTGCCGGTTCCCGTCGGCCCGATCAACATCACATTCCCTTTTTCCAATTCCACATCTGGAAGGTCTTTCCCACTGAACACCCGTTTATAATGATTGTGAACCGCCACCGAGAGAATCTTTTTGGCCCGATCCTGCCCAATGACATACTGGTCAAGCACCGCTTTAATTTCAGGAGGTGTTAGCAAGGGACCCGGTGGGACCTCGACCGATGCATGGCCATCAGAATGGCCGGATAAAAATTTTGAGCATTGTTGGATGCAGTCCGCACAAATCAATACCGACCCTGGCGCCTGACATTGGGTACAGATCTGCTTTGTCGGGGATTGGAGCAAATTGGTGGCTCCGGGTTTTACCCGACCGCAAAATGAGCAGATAGCATCAGCACGATTTCTACCCTGCTTAGAATCCCAAAAAGCCACAACAGTTACCTTTCCATCTTATCGTCGGATATCGGAGTGAAAATCACGATCTGATCTATTGAGATGTGAAGGGCATCTTAATCCCCAACAAGGAGGATTTCAATTCATCACATACTCAGCATGACATTCATACGGGTTCTTCCACAACCAGAGGCACGGCTTCCCATGATAATCCACTATCGAAACTCCGGAAAAGCCCCTTTCCATTTGTCCCCACATAGAGGAGGTCGGAATCGACGGCGCTTATGGCCATGGCCCGGATATTCACATTCGACAACCCCACATTTCGGGATGCCCAGGTTACCCCTCCATCTTCACTTTTGAAGACTCCTTCCCGATTGCTCACATAGATGACATGCAGATGGGTGGGATCGAGAATGAGATCACTCAACATTTGGTCCGACAGGGATTCCCCAATGCGCGCCCAGGATTGCCCGCCATCATTGGTCTTGTACAGCCCGTTCAGGGTGGCTGTATACACCGTATCGGGTTGATGAGGGTCAACCTTTATGCGAGTCACTCCCAATGCCCGGGAAGACTTGAGCACATCGGCGGCCACCAGGCCATGATTGACCATAACCCAATTTCGAGCCCCATCAATGGATTTATAGACACCCCCGCTTGTTCCGGCATAGAGCGTTTGAGGTTGAAGAGGATCAAAATCCAGCGTGATCACCATGAGAACATCCCGCATACCCTCCATGCGTTTGATCCAGGTCTCCCCTCCGTCTTCCGACTCAAACACACCCAACGAGGAGGCGGCAAAGATATGGTTGCTGGACCCAGGGGCAAAGACCAGTTGGTGGACGACGGAGGAAATCGTGACATCATCCAGTCCCGTCCGTCGTGATACCCATCGTTGGCCCCCGTCATAACTTTTAAAGACCGCATCCCCTTTAGTTCCGGCCACGATATTCGCGGGAAATAGGGGATCGATGGCCAGCGCAATTACCCGCGAATGGGTCATGCCGGCGGACATGTTTTGCCAGGTCCTGCCTTCGTCACGGGATTTATAAATATAGTCATTGGTCGCAATATACAGAATATTGGGTTTCGTAGGATGAAGCGCAATTTCAACCACCGCTTCACTTCTCCCGCAGCCACCCCATACTAAACAGGTCACCAGATTCAGCCATAAAAATCGGGTACCGAGGGTCATAATCTGCTCTTGTCGGCCCCTACCCTTGTCATCCTCAGACGGAGAGCATTGAAGATTTTCCAGGCACTTTTCATCGTCTCTATCGACGAAAACGAGTCCCGTTTTGTCGTGGAGATGTTTGAGGAGGAGAAGGCATAATGGCTGGCAAATTGGCCACAGAAGCCTTTGGGGCTCTTTCATAGATACTCATGGCTTCAGGCATCCACCTGGTAAGATCGGCAATCCGAGTTTCATGGGCCGGATGAGTAGACAAAAATTCCGGGGGAGCGCCGTCGGACGCCGCAGCCATCCGTTCCCAAATATGAATCGCTTCCCGAGGATCATACCCGGCATTACCGGCAAGCAGCACACCGACATAATCGGCTTCTGACTCGTGTTTTCGGCTAAACGGTAACAGGACACCCGCCTGCACACCAAGCCCCACCGCCTGCATCGCTAAGTCATTTAAAGCCGGGCTGAGTCCTTGAGTGGAGAGCACGATCGCCGCAGTGGTCATTCCGAATTGAGACACCAGTCCCTGGCTCATCCGTTCTCCTCCATGTTCTGCCAGTGCATGGACCACTTCATGCCCCATAATCGCCGCCAATCCAGCCTCATTTTTGGCCATAGGGAAAATGCCGGTGTACACCGCAATTTTTCCTCCTGGCAGGGCCCAGGCATTCTTCGTATTATCATCTTTGATGACGGTCACTTCCCAATCAAATCCTTTAGCCACTTCAGCATATTTGGAACGCTTGGCCGCCTCAATAATACGCGCCGCCACGCGTTTGACCGGCTCAATTTCTCTGGGATCCCTGGAAATCACGACCTTGGGATCATTTAAGACCTCACTATATTGCGTAGCTCCCATCTGGCTCATATACCCGGACGGCATCAGAAGAAATTGGGAGCGGTGGGTATAGGGATTAGTTTGGCAGCCCGTGAACAGGAGACTGACCAGCAGTCCTAACCACAACAACGGATATCCGGTCACCCGCCTCGATATTGGCATTTCAGGACCCCTAGGCATATTGAATGGCCCAAAAACAGACATCAATGCCAATCCGGCTTTATACAAAATCACTTACATTCCGGCGGGCGGTTCTGCAATCTGTATATCCAACTCCTGAATATGATCGTAGCGGGTTAATGCCGGTTTGGTGCCAGTTCGAGGACCGACCACAAGGATTGCGAACTCATTGGGTCGCAAATGTTTTTGTGCGGCCGTACGGACTTCGGCCGTGGTCACCTTTTCAATTCCCTGGCGAAATTCTCTGAGCCAGGTCGAAGGATAGCCATAATACTCGTAGGTCAGATATTTGCCGAGCACTTTTGCAGGGGAATCCACGGAAAAGACAAACGAGTTTAAAATACTGGCCTTGGCTTTCGCGACTTCATCATTGGTTGGAGGGTCGGCAACCATATTCCGGGCTTCGGCGATTAACGCATCAATGCCCTTCCCCGTGGTTTCCGTCTTCGTGGACATGGAGAGAATCGCCATTCCCGGATAATCCCATTGTAGACCGACCCCGCCATGCACATCATAAGCCAGGCCTTGTTTGGACCGGATGTTCGAAAACAATCGTGCGCCAAAAGACCCGGATAGAATTTGATTGACAATCACCAATGGATAATAGTCGGGATCGTCACGTCGAATTCCAAGATGCCCCATGGCGATTTTAGCTTGGGTCATATCGTTTTTCTCAACATAAAAAACGCCGGGGGGAACCTCCGATTGGAAACCAACGGGCGGGTCCATTACCTCCGGATCTTTGGGCCAATCACCAAAGACAGCCTTGATGAGCTCAAGGGTCTTCTCCTTCTGGAAATCCCCACTCACTCCTAAAATGATGCGATTGGGATGAAAGTAGGTCGCATGCCAACGGATCACATCCTCTCTTGTTATCGAGCCAACAGTGGCGTAGGTCGGGTCCCAGGTGTAGGGCGATTTCTTCCCATAGATCAATTTTTTAAATTCCCGCGACAGAATGCCATCAGGATCGTCATTTTGCCGGGAGATTCCCGCCATCATCTGATTTTTGGCAATCATCAACTTCTCAGGATCAATCACCGGAAACCGCAACACTTCCGCAAACACCTTCAACACATCAGGAAAATCTTCAGCCAGACTACTCATTGAGGCGGTCCCGGACGTATCGCCGATTGCTGTTTCAATGACTGCGGCCTTTCCTTCCAAATACTCATCCAGTTCATCACCGCTCCGGTTGTTGGTGCCCCCCGTGCGGAGCACGGTTCCCGTTAAGGAAGCCAACCCGATTTTTTCCTCAGATTCCAATCGAGAGCCGGTCCGGATCAATGCCGTGACCCCTACAAGCGGCAATTCATGATCTTCCATGAACAGGACCACCAGACCATTGTCGAGGACAATGCGTTGAGGTTCAGGAATGATCAGATCCGGAAGGGGTGGATAGTGTAATTCCTCGACTTTCTCCACTTGGGCTTGAACCGAAGTAGGCACACCTAGCATGGCCAGTCCCCACAATCCCATGCTGAGAATTGACCACAGAGGGAGGAGGAGCCAGGAACGATATGGTAAAAGTTGTCCCGTATTCATGATTGACCCTCCCTGGAAGCTAAGGGGACAGAAGCGCCCGCTGGAGGAACGGTCTCAATCATGCCCACAATTCGGTTTGTCTCTTGAAACATCTTGTTCGCCACCCTTCGGATATCGGCCTTCGTCACGGAATCCAATTTCTCAATCGACCGGAATAATTCCCGCCAATCGCCGAACAACATCTGATAATCCGTCAGGTGCATCGCCAGACCAAGGTTATTATCCAACGCCCGCACTAACCCCGCTTTGGCACGGGTGCGAAATCGCGCCAATTCGTCATCGGAAACGTCCACGGTTTTCAGGCGCTCAAACTCTGCACGCAACGCCTGTTGAACGGTTTGATTCGTGATTCCTCGTCCAGGAACCGCATAGGCCATCCAGACATGCGGATACTTGTCACCCGGATACTCCCCATAGGCACCCACCGAGACCGCGATTCGTTTATCCCGGATCAGCGACCGATATAGGCGGGACGTCCGTCCATTGGTCAAAATATCATCAATCGCATCGTAGACCGGCTGATCGGGATGGGTGACCGGAGGTTTGTGATAGCCCTCGATATACAGGGGTTGGGAAGGATCTTGCAAAATCACAATTTTTTCAGCGATGGACGGCGGTTCCACCGTACGGATGGGTGGTGGGGGGGAAGCCGCAGGGATTCGACCGAAATATTTCTCCAAAATTGGCACCACGGTCTCGGCTTTCACATCCCCGACAATCGCGGTGACCATATTGGCGGGAACATACTGTGCCTCATAAAACTTTTTTGCATCGGTCATGGTGTAGGATTGAATATCACTGGCATACCCGATCACCGGATGATGATAGGGATGCGCCATGAATGCTGTGGCCACAAATTGCTCAAGCAACCGGCCAAATGGTTGGCTTTCCGTCCTCATTCGGCGCTCTTCCATGACGACATCACGTTCTTCATAAAATTCACGAAACACGGGGTGTAAAAATCGCTCAGACTCCAGGTAAGAAAAGAGTTCAACTTTGTTGGCGGGAAGGGCATAAAAATATCCCGTCACATCCGCACCGGTGAACGCATTAAGCATCACCCCGCCCTCTTCTTCAATAATGTCTCCAAACTCATTTTTCAATACATATTGAGAGGCTTCCTGCTGCCGTTCCTTAAAAACTTCATAAAGACGATTCACCGCCTCCGGATCAGGACCTGGGGCAAACTTCTCGGTTTGATACGCCTGATAGGCCTCTTCCAATGCGGCAAGAGCCTTCTTTTCAGCTTCGTAATTCGTCGTTCCTAAGCGAGGCGTCCCCTTAAACGCCATATGTTCAAACATGTGGGCCAAACCCGTTTGCCCATTGCTTTCCTGGGCGGACCCCACATTCACCCGGGTCATAAAGGCAAAGACGGGGGCCACCGGACGTTCCACAATAATAAAGGTCCACCCGTTCTTCAACGTATGGAGCGTGACACGTTTTTCAAAAGAGGCCAGGTCTTGACCAAATACTACTCCTCCACAGACAACCCAAATCAAGCCCACCAGTCCGAGGCTTCTGCCCCATACCAACAATCGTGAACGCATTCGCATATTCACCATCCTGTTTCAGCAAAAAGTTAGCACGCAGTTCCTCAATCATCCTACCCAGGAAAACGGAATCCGTGCAAGCAACTACTCTCCGACGGAACCCGAAATCCCATCAAACAATCTTTTGTCTGTGAGCAATAAGGGTGCGACCGAGAAAAATAAGAAAAATTCATGGAGTGGTCAAAAAAGCCGGCCGATTCTTGTCCTGAGCCCCTCAAAGGATAGGTCGCAGTTACGTGGATAGGTGCGAAATGTATGAAAGGAGAAACGTGAGTATAACCTAAGGAACCCACTCCTGCACGGGACCGCACGAACAAAGGCAGGACATGCCACTGACGGCCTTTTCCCACTCCCCTTAATCATTCAATGATGATCGCCGATGATGGCTTCTGCCTCATCTCCATTCCAAGGCCGGATTCTTCCCATGGCTGCAAGACGGGTCCATCATATGTATATCCTCCTTGAATCGGGTCAACAGACAAGAGAAGCGGCATATCCAGGTCCAAAAATTCAAATCCTCCCAGGCCCAACACCAGGCTCAAGGAACAGCCCATTGCCACACGACTTTCCACCATGCCTCCGATCATGAGCCTGATTCCTGACGCCCTTGCCAAACCCGCAATTTCCGATGATTCCACCACTCCACACTTCGTAATCTTCAGATTCAACACATCCACCGCGCTCAGGTCTATCAATCGCCGGGCATCTTCAATGGAGCGGACCGATTCATCAGCGGCAATGGGAATTGTTCCTCTCCGGCGCAACGACAGGAATCCCTCAATATTTTCCCGTGCGACCGGTTGTTCAAATAACAGCACAGGCAGATGCAATCGTTCCATCGCCCTCATACACTCACGCGCCTGTTCGAATGAAAATCCCTGGTTGGCATCAAGGACAAACTTCGTGCCGGGACATGCCACTGACACCGCCTCAACCCGCCGGATATCCTCATCGACTTCTTGGCCGACTTTCATTTTAAATATCCGAAAACCACGGGCATACCACGCACGGGCCGTCTCAACGACTTGATCGGATGGTCCAATCGGCAACGTCACATCGGTTTCCCGTCGACACACCTCGGCGCCTCCCCAGAGCCCCCAAAGCGGGATGCCCATGCCCCGGCACAAAGCATCAAGGAGAGCGGTTTCCAATCCACATCGTACGGCAGGAAAAGGCCCAGACACTTCCCGAAGCCGTTGTGACAACTTTCGGAATTGCGTGGCGGATTGCCCAAGATATTCCTTAGCTGCAAGGGGAAAGACCTGAAGGCACCCGTTCTGATCTTCACCGGAGATATCAGGAAACGGTGCCATTTCCCCAAATCCATAAATGCCGCTTCGAAGGGTCACACGGACAAAAATATTGCGGGCCACATCCATTTCTCCTGCGGCCACAACAAATGGAGCCAGGAGTGGCATATCTATCGGCCAGGCTTCGACTTTGGTAATACAAAAAGGATTAAGCACAGACATGGGAGCGAAGAGACATCTTAAATGAAAAATGGACAAGGACGATCATGCTTCGCCACGTCCCGACGTCAGCCATATCGGTCATTATCCCATGGAAGAGCGGTATTGGAGTATCCGCGCACCTCCCAGAATCCCTTTTGATCCTGTTTGGAAAAGGTGATTTTCTTCACCCACTTTGCACCTTTCCATCCGTATCGTTTCGGTATAATGACGCGTACCGGTCCACCATGATCTCTGGTCAAGGGCCTTCCATTCCAATGCGTAGCCAGTAACACATCGTCATCGTCGCACACCCTCAGAGTGACATTGGTCGTGTAATCATCAAATGCTTCGAATAACACAAATTTCGCCTCGGACAAGGGATGAACCAATTCCAGCAGATGCTGAAACTTCACACCTCTCCACTCATTATCCAACATGCTCCAGGAGGTCACACAATGAAAATCGGCCCTGGTCTGAACCTGAGGCTGCCCTTGAAAGTCTTCCCAATTCCAGATCAACGGATTAGCCACACACCCATCAACCGTTAAAGCCCAATCAGCTAGCGCGATCTCTGGTTTAAAACCCAAATCAAGTACTGGAAAATTATTCACCATATGCTGGCCGGGCGGGAGCCGTTCATCTTGAGGTTCATCCACTTCCCGACAGGAGAACTCCCGCCGGTGTTGGGCAACCTGTTGCTTGGCTTTCACAATCCGTTCGTTGGGTTCCATGTTTGGCCTTTCCATCTCCAGTCCGGGAGAAAATGCTTAAGGTCGCCGTCACTCCTCATCTTGATCAAAATCAACGGAACAACTAAGCAGGAGGCATTATATAGTGGTTGACACACCAGGAATAGTCGCCAGAGGAGAACCATCATTTTTACCGAAGCTCACAGAAGCTTTGCCTCTTTTTTCTCACACACCCATATTCCGTATACTCTTCAACTTTTTTGCTAACCGGCGATCACTCGACACAGAGCAGCAGGATTTTTCATGGTCAAATAGCCAATCTCAAAAATTTCTGATAAATTAGTATATTCATTCATCAACAGCCTGGAAGTGTTCGGTTGTGTAACCCCCCTATTGTAAACCGCCATCTTATCCAGTCGACTGTTATTTCTAACTTTTTTGCGGAGGATCAATCTCATGGCACTGCATGCATTGGCCAGGGTTGCGTGTTGTTCGGTGCTTGTGGTCTCAGCGTTGGCCACATCGTCACAAGCGGAATTACAGGAGGGAGGCTCACCTCTGACAATTAGTGATGGAAAAACCATCTCGATGGAGTATACGCTCACGTTGGAAAACAAAGAAGTGCTCGACACCAACGTAGGAGGGGAACCCCTGACATTTACCCAGGGATCCCACGAAATTATTCCAGGTCTGGAAACCGCACTGGCAGGGATGAAGGCGGGAGAACGTAAACAGGTCACCGTCGCCCCGGAACAGGGGTATGGAGAGGTGAACCCCAAGGCGATTCAAGAAGTTCCGATCGATCAAATTCCACCAGATGCGCGGAAGATCGGCGTTCAATTACAAGGGAAAGACGGGCAAGGCCGGGTCGTGCATCCCAAGGTGACGGAAGTGAAAGAAGAGGTGGTCGTGTTAGATTTCAATCACCCATTAGCGGGAAAAACACTCTACTTTGATGTGAAAATATTAGACGTCAAAACTGCCGCTGCCCCCTAACGTTGCGCGAATATCACAAACAAGAACCCCGTCGATTCCGGCGGGGTTCCTGTTGCCTTGGCCCATCATCACTTCTCGCAGAAATATCATGCAGAGAGCCCTTTCAATAATACCCCGATGTGGAATACCCCGTGGTGGGCTTCATTCCATTAATTTCTTTCAAATGCTTCACCGCGGATTTGGCATGTCCGGTCGCCACATCAGCATGCCCAGCTTTGCCATGGGTAATAGCCTCCCCTAATTCGGTAATCGCCGCATCAAGGTGAGGATTATTCATGTCCTTTTTCGCGACCTGCGCATGTTGCAGAGAAGCTTCCGCATGAGTCACGACAACATCCGCATGTCCCATGCCGCCATGATCGACGGCTTCCTGTGCATGCGTCAATGCTTCAGCCACATGTGGATTGACACTCCCAGTTGAATAAGAAGCACAACCCGCCATGAGTCCAACCCACAACATACCGACGCCAAGCCGCGTCATCCAGTTCGAAACATGCATCATGACACCTCCATGAAGTAGATTATGATTAGAGTGTAGCTTCTCTCAGAGACGTTCTGGTAAGAGATATCATAAATTACCTAAGGAAATTGAGCAATGAGGTCATTCCATAAAGATGCTTTGTGAAAATGAACGCAGGGATCTCGAACGAAAAAAGAATCCAAAAAGAAAATCCTTCGACCATAGAAAAACAAAGAAGCCCGGATCATTCTGATCCGGGCTTCAGGGTAAACACCCGAGGACGCTTTTGAAGATTTTGGGAGAGTGCGTCAGGGAGATTAAGAAGCGAAGGTAGACGGTCTCGGTCGACGAGCAGGTTGTCGATCATGCCTTGTCGGGGACCCCGATCGAGGAAATCCAAAGCCCCTCCCGCCGGCGTTCTGACGAGATCCACGCCTCTCCGGTGCAGCGGCCATTTCAGGTTTCCGGCTTCCCGGTGCGCAGGGAACCGCTTTCCCTAACAATTTTTCAATCATGCGCAACGATCGATGGTCTTCGCCTGTCACGAAACTGGTGGCCCAGCCTGTGGCCTTCATGCGCGCCGTCCGCCCAATACGATGGATATAATCTTCCGGCACATGGGGCAAATCATAATTGATCACGTGGCGGATATTGTCCACGTCCAACCCCCGTGCAGCAATATCGGTTGCCACGAGAATCTCGAAACGTCCCCGACGAAAACCTTCCAGCGCCGCACGACGTTGAGGCAGCCGTCGGCCGGCATGCAATACCGCTACGCGACACCCGATCTTTTCCAGAGTTTCCCCGATCCGGTCAGCCCGATGCTTGGTTCTGGTAAAGACGAGCACCGATCCCTGCGTCTCCTTCAACAGAGACAGTAAGAGGGAGGTTTTGTCCGAGTTGGGGGTGTGATGCACGGTATGCGTGACCCCTTCAGCCGGAGTGGCCGATTTCGCCACAAGGGCTTTGAACGGATCTTTCAGAGACATCCGCGCTAAGTCAGCCAGATTATCCGGCAACGTTGCCGAGAAGAGTAAGGTTTGCCGGGGTTCCGGTAACGCTTCAATAATTTGATTGAGCTGAGGGGCAAAACCCATATCCAGCATCCGATCGGCTTCATCGAGGACCACGATTTGAAGCTTGGCAAACGAGACCGTGCCTTGCCACATATGGTCGAGCAGACGACCCGGTGTCGCCACTAAAATATCCGGACGTTGCCGTAACCCGCGAACTTGCGCATGCATATCGGCACCACCAACCAGCGTAGTTGCAAAAATTTTGCGTGCGCGTCCGAACTTATCGACCGTTTCTTGAATTTGAAAAGCCAATTCCCGGGTAGGCGCTAAAATCATTGCGCGGGGATGGCCTTTAGGACCATCCACCAATCGTTCAATGATGGGAATGACAAAGGCTGCTGTTTTTCCGGTGCCGGTCTGGGCGCAACCCAGCACGTCACGACCCTCTAAGGCCGGGGGAATGGCCTGCACTTGAATGGGAGTCGGCTCCGTTAAACCGAGCCTGGCCAAAATCTCGACCAGGGGAGCAGACACACCAAGCGCACCAAACTGTGACAACGCAGTTGAAGACATAAAACTATTCCTTTTGTTACAAGGATCGTATATACACGGGGTCAGAAAACCGAGTGAAGCAGAATCAGGTGGGAAGTCCGCTCCGAGCAGGATCTGGTCGCGATACGATCGCGGGGCCCGAAGATGTATTGAATGTTCCCGTCGTCGGACCGAATCGACATGAACAATACCTAGGGTACAGGACATTCCCTATTCTGTCAAATGACCTTCCTCACACATTGGCATGGCATAACCAAAATTGGAATGCTACGATTTCCGGTAAAAGGCACGGTTCATACGAAACCATCAGCGTTTCATGCACTCGACTTGAGGAATAAATCCAAGGAATTGAATAGATGAGCAGGATCTATGCTATCCCCTGTAAAAACATTCAGGGAAAGGAAGAACTCCTCGCGAACAAGAAGGGTAAGGTCTTACTGATCGTCAATACGGCCTCCCAATGCGGGTTCACCCCTCAGTTCCAAGGGCTGGAAGAGCTCTACAAAAAATATCACGCACAAGGACTCGAGATCCTAGGCTTTCCCTGCAATCAATTCGGCAGTCAGGATCCGGGAAGTAACGAAGATATTCTCACGTTTTGCCAAACCAACTATGGCGTGACCTTCCCGATGTTCGCCAAAATTGACGTCAATGGCTCTGATGCCCATCCCCTCTTCCAACACCTCAAAGCCCAAGCACCGGGAGTGCTCGGGTCCGAAGCCATTAAGTGGAACTTCACCAAATTTCTCGTAGACAAAACCGGTGCTGTCAAAGAACGCTATGCGCCAACGACAAAACCCGTAGATCTGGAGCAAGCAATCAAAACACTGCTCAACGCCCCTGCCCAACCGTCCTGAATCGTGCCGGCTCCTTCCTAGGCAACTTCATTTTCCATACTCCCCGAGCATCCCTTATGCGCTAGACCTTCCGGCATCCCAAACCCATTCCCTCCATCTCCTCTATCTGATACCATGGCCCTCCATGCGCGATCTTTATACCATAATTCTGGCGGGTGGACGCGGGGAGCGTCTCCTCCCGCTTACTCAGCATCGCACCAAACCGGCTGTACCCTTTGGTGGCAAGTACCGAATCATCGATGTGACGTTGAGCAATTGCATTAATTCAGGGCTGAGAAAAATCGCCGTCCTCATCCAATACAAATCCCACTCCTTGGACCGGCACATTCGCACAGGATGGAACCTGTTCAATCCCGAACTGCGAGAATTCATCATTTCGATCCCGCCCCAGCAACGCATTAGTGCAGAGTGGTATCGAGGAACGGCCGACGCCGTCTATCAAAATCTGTTTCTGATTGATCAGGAGCGACCGCGCCATCTGTTGATTCTGGCCGGCGATCATGTCTATAAAATGAACTACGCCGACATGTACCGGTTCTTCCTGGAAACCCAGGCCGACGCCGTTGTCGGAGCCATTGAATGGCCGGTTGAAGAAGCCAGGAATTTCGGTGTCCTGGGCGTGGATGACACCATGCGTGTCCACCGTTTTGAAGAAAAACCTCCCGACCCCTTTCCACTCCCCGACGATCCCACGCGCGCCTTTATCTCCATGGGGATCTATCTGTTTCGAACGGATTTGCTGTGTGAGGAATTACACAAAGATGCCTCTCAGGAATCCGCTCACGATTTCGGGAAAAACATCATCCCGGGCATGATTCAAAATAGACGGGTCTTCGCCTACAATTTTCAGGATGAAAATCGGAAACAGGTGAAATACTGGCGTGATATCGGAACATTGGACGCCTACTTTGAGGCCAACATGGATCTCGTTGCCGTCGACCCCCTCTTCAATCTCTACGATCAGGCCTGGCCGATTCGCACCTATCAAGGCCAAAATCCCCCGGCCAAATTTGTCTTCGCCGATGAATTCGAAGGAGGGCGAAAAGGCATGGCATTGGATTCCATCGTGTCGGGAGGATGTATTATTTCAGGAAGCCGTGTACAAAACTGTGTGATCTCATCAAACGTCCGGATCGAATCTCATGCCGAAGTGCGCGATTCCGTTATTATGGAAAACGTCAGAATCGGCGAACGGTCCCGAATTCGACGCGCCATTATCGATAAAGGCGTCATCCTTCTCCCCGACACCATCATCGGTCACAATACCGAGCACGATCGCCAACGCTTTCCCGTCACCGAAGATGGCGTGGTCGTCGTCACCCAACTCCAGCAAAGAACGTAAACGCAAGTCGAGTGCATCGGCGTCATGCAGGCTCCCTCACAGGAAAACGGAGAGTGGACCCTTACCCGAGTTGGCTATCCCTCCCCTAGAACCCATATCCTGAATACGCGCAAAAACGGTAGGAACACGGTTCCCTTATCCCGACCGAAAAAAAATGCCCGGATCGAAATCTCATAGATAATTATATGGGATCGCCGTTCGAATGTTGTGGTCTCAAACAACGTCTTCGTCAAGACCGTCCCCGACCGTTTTCCCTCATTCTGTCCTACCCAAAAGGACACGCCATCCCATCTATACTTTTGCTTTGAGGTTCGCTAACATTTGTTCTCGAACGGCACAACAATGAAAGCCATCACATTTACCACACAAGGAGCAAATCCATGGGCAAAAGCCAAGACGCACGCAAAGAAACCAAAAAGAAACCCGCCAAAACCATGAAGGAAAAGCGGGCAGAAAAAAGAGGTAAATAACTCACGCGGAGCATTTCCTCGCTGCAAGCCACACACCGTCATTGACGAGGCGGTAGTCCCTACCCCTCGTCAATGCTTGAGGGGTTCTTGTCCTCATCCCCTCATTGGGATCTCGGAACTGCTACTATTCATCAGTGGCACCGTCCACCACCACGATCGTCCGAGCCTTAACCAGGCCCAAAAGGCAAAACACCCGCAAATTTCTGCCAACGCGGCGCCGGCATACCAATACACGGCATTCATACACTCTCCCTGATTTTGTGAAAGTCCGGGCCACTATAAAACTCCCTTCGTATGAAGAGTATCCGGATTACGTAGGACAAACCCGAGCAAAGCGGTTGCCGTTAACGCAGCCCCACTCAGAAACGTGGCTGAGGAACCGAACTGATCCCAAAGAAATACAGCCAGCACACTCGCGCAGAGGAGGGATATTCCGCTGACGAAACTGAACACACCGAACGCGGTCCCGCGAAGATCCGGTTGCGAGGCGTCTGCAATGTCCCGGGGTGCTCCCCGTATTCCTTTTCCGATCCGGTCTAGAAACCGCGCGAGAAAAACGGTTGTCAGACTGAAAGCCAACGGAAACAACGGCTTCGTGACCGCAGCCATGCCATATCCGATCACCGTCAGCATCTTGCGTTTGCCCAAATAATCACTTAACACGCCGGACAACATCTTGGTCAGTAACGCGATGCCTTCAGCAAGTCCTTCGATGAGACCTACAGATAAAAGACTTGCGCCAAGCACGGTCACCATATAGATGGGAAGCAAGCTATGAATCAGCTCTGAGGACATATCCATAAACAGACTCACCAAACCCAGCGTCCAAATACTCTGCGGGATAGCCGGTCGGCCGGGTGGACAAGGAACGTGGGAAGGTGAAAAATCGGACATATCGCGTCGTAGACTACTCATCAGACCATTAAATGACGAAGGGACCATGGGTCCCTCATGACGAAATAATGGGAGGGGCGTGGTGAGACTTCCTCTAGCAAAACATGATTTCTCCCGATTTCGCTTTCACTTAATAGAAGTCATTCGTAACACACCCACCGTCTAGTTCATGTCTCTTGAGAAGAGACATCCCATGGTACACTGAACGGAGTGTTGATGTTCCGGTGAGAGCGTCGATGATGTTGGAGTCGCCTGATGACGACGAACATAATACACATTCCAATTTTAAGAATTCTGATTATCCCACTCCTTTGTCTACTAGGGCACTTCATGGGTTTCCCCTCTGCCGTTGCCCAAACCGATCATGCCACTCTGTCTTCCAGCACAGTCTCCTTCCAGCCGGGCGAATCATTTACTTATGTGATTTCCTGGTTGGGTATCCCCGTGGGATCGGCAACCATGGAGATCACGCCGGCCACTCCAATTGCCCACAGGCCGACGCTGCGGCTGGTAACCACAGCGACATCCAACAGATACCTCTCTAAATTATTCCCGGTGAGTAATCGTGTGGAATCCACCGTCGATGCACAATCCCTCCTGCCATTTCAAATGCTCTTTCAACGACGGGAAGGCAAGCGTCACGATGATTTTGATATCACCTTTGAGCGGAAGGAAGGGCAGGTCCGGGTGATCAAAAACGGGGAAACAACCATCAGGGACATTCCACCCGACATTCATGATGCACTCTCCTGCCTTTACTATCTTCGCCTTCAGCCCACTTTGGAATCGGGCTCATCTGTTCAGATGCACATTCATCACAATAAAAAGAATTACGAAGTCGAGGCCCACGTCGAAGGAGTGGAACCCCTCACAGGACCGTGGGGGACCGTGTCAGCGATTCGAGTGTTGGTGATTATGCCGTTTCAGGGGATTTTTTTAAACGAAGGCAACATTCGCCTCTGGTTGACGAATAATCCCGATCACGCCCCTTTGATGATGAAAGCAAAGGTTACCATCGGGTCCATCAAAGCCATTCTTCAGAAATCTCCGTTTTCCTGACCTTTGGAGCATGCTTGAAAAATGGACAGGCCTGGCCGGCAGACTCTTTCATGACAGAGATCGATCATTCCCGGATAGCGGAGGCAAAGCCACTAGCAGCCTGTTGAAAAACTCAAAAACATTTAAAAGGCCTATATGGACTCAACACTTCACGGGCTTTAGTCACCGGCAGCAGGATGTTCAAAAAGGCCCGTCCAGCAAGGCCGCAGGCGCTTTGGCGGGCGGAGCGTACGAAGGAGTACGTGAGCACGACAAAGGGCCGAGAACGCAGCTGGCGGACTTTTTCAACACCCTGCTAGGGAATACCCGGCTCATGGGACGTCAACATCGCACAAATCTTTTCGGCCATCAGGTGTCCCGCAAGCCGGTGACCGTCGGCATTCCAGTGCCCCTTGCCCATTTTCGCGTTAGGAAATCCATGTAAAAACACCCTATGCTGTTCGGCATAGGCGGCGAAAGGTTCTGCCAGGCTCAATAACTCGATGCCTTCCCGTTCCGCCAAAGCCTGAATACGCCGATCAGGATAAAAAAGATCCGGCACCCCGAGTTGACGAGCCAAGGCGTGTCGATGTTCAAGGTCGGGATGGACCTGATCGGAATTCGAGAGGCTCACCAGAAGGAAGCGGCTGCCTCCCTCCTCCGCCTCCCGTTTTATTAACACCTCCAACTTTTCCGTGATCGTCCAGGCATTTTCCCAGACCGGATCTCTCGGCTCGAGATACAACGTGGCATCTAGCCCGATGTCGGAACCTATCCGGTCTTTCATGCGCTCTTGGTGTTCAACTTCGTGCCAATAGGTCTGCAGTCTGTATCTGGCTTCGCGGAAAACCTGTAGGACACGAGAGAATTCAAATGCTTCTGAACTCAACGGGAGCCGTTGAATCCAAAATGTGGTCGTATGACGAAAGGAGTCATCAATCACAAGCCGTCCGTCTTTCATAACAAAATAGGGGCGCAGATTGTTCGAATCTAACTCTCTCGAATTGCCGGTAATATCGTTTCCGGTGAACAAGGCCTGCAAGACGAGATCCGGCTGATACAGCGAAACCTTATGACGGAGAACCAGCAACTCCTGAGCAGGACTGTATCCGCCGACTCCGAAATTCACGACTTCGACTTCGCGCTTACCGAGCGCGGGACAACCGGATAATTCACCTTCAATCCGGTGCCAATACGTTTCTTCCATGGGAATTTGCAGCGCTTCCGTGTAGGAATCGCCCAGGAGCGCAATCCGAAAGGTTTCAGCAGGCTTCTCCAGGCTGTGCTCCCGATCCCGCAGTCCGGCACGATTGATCGTAATGTAGGCTTCACCCTCCTTGTTCCACAGACCTTCAGCCCCTGGTTTAAGAGAGAATCCGGTCAGATCATCAGGAATATAAAAATAGGGGTAGGAAATTCCAACAAGGCGAAGACCAATTTCAACGAGGACAAAAGCCATTCCACATCCCATGAAAACTAATGCGATATTTCCTGCCCACTTCCTTACCACCCGCTCTCATCCCCCATCATAGTTCCACATCATCATCAAAACCCGACACGTTGAAACCATACAAGATTTCCCTATTTTTGCACGCTACCCGTACCGGAGTTTGAGGAGTAAAATCCAACCGGCCAGAACCAAGGTCACCCCATTAGCCAGGACCAACGGCCAATCATGATTGATCAACCCATACAGGCTCCACAGGAAAACCCCGGTGGTGAGAATCGAATACATCGTCAGCGAAAGGTCTTTAGTATGTTTCGTTTGTACAATTTTAAGGGCCTGCGGTAAAAAGGCCGAGGTGGTGCAAGCCCCCGCGAGATATCCCATAACCGTGATCCAATCCATGGTCTCTCCTTATGCTGTACTATCCCGCCCATCCAGGCTTCAGGGCATAAGCCCTGCAAGATCATTCAGACGGTAGAATACTGTACCGTGGGGCTTATGGAAATGAAATTTGTACGGAAAATGACTTCGTCAATCTGAACACAAGGCGGGAGTTGCAGGTCGATCGCACATCAGGGAAGCAGTTGAAACGCAGAAACCAAATACCGTAATTTGTGCAAAACACCGGGCAGGCAATCTTTTACATAGGATGATGCGGGATATGACTGTGCACGCCCACGCGGAAGCGTTGTATGCAGGCATTCGATCATTATTGGGGGAACATGATCCCAACCAGGTACAAACTAAACTGGAACGTGAACTGCGCCACATCATTCCAACGTGGAATCACACCACCCCGGACTGTCCCGGATGGTATTGGCACAAACCGGAAGGCGTGAGCGAACCACGACTGTTGCAGGTCAGTCATGGGCGAATCGATACGAAACTTATGGCCGATCTGGGTTCTCCGAATAATCTGGTGGACGTCCAGCGCGTCAAAGGCCAATGGGCGGGCCCCATTCTTCCACCGACCTAACAGGACTGAATTTACCGACCGTGAGCCAAGATGCCTTTGTGATCAAGGTGCGATCCCCTAGTCAAAGCTGAACGAGATCCATAAATCTGTGGACCACACTCACCACCTCCCGCAACTTTTGCATTTCCGGTGAGGTGTCATATATCAACCAGATTTTGCTTTGGAGAATGGTAATCAGTTGAAAGGTCGTTTTTTGATGGATGGATCCGATGGCCCACACCACTTCAGTGAGCACGGGAAATTCGATATCTGTGGAAGATATGATATGTGCCACGGCATGGCTTAAATAGTCCAGCAGAATTGTCTTCACGTCAGGATCCCCTTCGGCTCGCAACGTCCGTCCCAACCCTTTCGCGGCAGCGGCTCGAATGGATGGTTCTCTGTCCCTGTTGGCGAACAGGTCAAGCAGATACGGGATCGCCTCGTGGCCCAGCCCGGAAAGGGCATATATCGCTTCTTCCGCATACGGCCCTTCTTGAATCAACTTCAAAAAGTGCGGGAGGGCTTCTGATGCTGGAACCAGTCGGAGCAGATCAAGAATAAGCAATTGCCGGGCCTGACTTGTTTCGGGATCGGTTAACAACATCACCAGACGATGGGTCTGTCCCCACTCACTCAACAGCATGACTGGAAAATCGAAATGTTCAAGTTCCCGGGTCAGTTGATCGAAGGCAAACATGCTGTCTGTTGATGCCGGCGTCTCACCCGTCATCAGTGGGATCTCATCAATGGAAGCGTGCACTTCCTTTGCCCAACCGAGGTCCCGACCGTTCAGACGATAGGATAACTGACAGGCCGGACCATGCCAGAGCCGGTTGGGCGCATCAGTCAACTCCGCATCCCCCCCATAGCGTGTAACCTCTTGGTGCTGTTTATGCTCTTCACAAACTACGTGAAATTCCACATCGTGCGAGTCAGCCGCATCCATGACCACCAGAAATCCCAGCTCTTCGAATCGCCGCTGAACAACCCTCAATATAAAACCATGCGAGGCAAGACCTTTTTCGCTCAATGCCAGGGCGGAAACCCAAATGGTCTGAATGCGGGCTAGCTGTGATCTTTGCTCAGGGGTGATATAGGTGCGCCGAGCCTCACTATCTGTCGACCACACCAGCACAAGAAGGAGAACGAGAGGACCCATTCCAATCATGGCCTATCTCCCGAGGGTGCAAAGTTATTGGAGGATGTGCGAAGGTACCAAAAATTGATACAATCGGAAAGATTTATTTCGTCAGGCTGGGGGGAAAAAATGATGTTTTTTCCTCCATCCATACTTGTTATAAGGAGCATGAAACCATCATGATCCGTCGCACACCTCTCAAATCTCTGATCATGGGTATCCTGTCCATCGTGAGCCTGTCTGTCCTTCCCCTGTCAGCCACCGCGCAGTACGATGAGGTCCCCGATCCCTTTGATACATTTCTGAAAGGCGTCTTAGACTTTCGGGAACCCACCGGCATTCGCGGCACCCTCCGGTATATCGAGCCTGATGAACAGATTATCTGGTTGAATTGGGAGGAGCGTTCCGACGATCGGCCCCTGTTTCAGGGGGGGTGGCTGGCGGTTCCCGGCGATGCCACCCTAGCCGTGCATCCGGACAATGCCGAACAATTCGCCGCCCTGCAACAGCTTGCCAAAGGCACCGCGTTGGAGATGATTATTCAGGCAGATCCACATAAAAACCGGCGCATCCTGTCCTTTCACGATCGGTCAACATCTCCAAAAAAAATCCCTTTATAACATTGGAGACGCCTCCTAAAAGGTCGCTCATCGAGAAGGCTATCTATTGGGCCGGTGTACCCAATGAGGTCATGTCGATGACGAAACGAAACCGCACGTCACCTCGCAGGACCCGTTCATAGCTTTCGTTAATCTGTTGAATGGGAATGACTTCCACATCGGACGTAATGCCGTGTTCTCCGCAAAAATCCAACATCTCCTGGGTCTCTCGAATCCCCCCGATGGTGGAGCCCACCATGCGACGCCGCCGCATAATGAGGTGAAACGACTGAATCGACATCGGCTCGCTGGGTGCCCCGACCACAATATAGGTGCCGTCGGTGATGAGTAGATTCAAATAGGCGTTGTAATCGTGAGGGCCGGAAACCGTATCGAGGATGAAATCAAACTGACGCGCAAGGCGCGTGAAGATCCCTTCTTGCGAGGTCACGGCGAAGCTGGAGGCTCCCAGGCGTTCGGCTTCTTTGCGTTTGCTGTCGGAGTGGCTAAAGACGGTGACTTCTGCTCCAAAGGCCTTTCCCAATTTAACAGCCATATGTCCAAGCCCGCCGAGCCCGATCACGCCCAGTCGATGGCCTTTGCCTACCCCCCACTGGCGCAAGGGAGAGTAGGTGGTAATCCCGGCACACAGAAGCGGCGCCACGCCTTCCAGGGGCAGAGATGAAGGAACCTTCAACACATACTGCTCATTCACGACGATGTGGGAGGAATACCCGCCATAGGTCGGCTGTCCGGATTTGTCCAATCCATTATAGGTCAGGATCATGCCCTCTTCACAATATTGTTCCAACCCTTGAGTGCAGGGTGGACAGGCGCGACAGGAGCCAACAAAACACCCCACGCCGACCATCTCCCCTTCACCAAATTTCTTAACGGCCTTCCCGACCTTGGTCACGGTGCCGACAATCTCATGGCCGGGGACCATGGGAAACATGGACCCGCCCCATTCGTCCCGTACCTGATGAATATCGGAGTGGCACACTCCGCAATAGGCGATCTGGATCAAGACGTCGTTCGATCCAACCGCTCGCCGCTCAAAGGTGAATGGTTGAAGCGCGCCCGCTGCGTGCAAGGCGGCATATCCGTGGGTTACTCCCATATTGACGCTCTTTACTTTCTGAATTCGATTGTCATCCTGGAACCGTCTTAGGATTGCTGACTGAGAAATCTTGGTCGATCTCTGACAGAAACCATTTTCACCAGATCCCTGATAGACAGAATCCCCACAATTTTCCGGTTTTCGGTGATCGGCAAATGCCGGATATGTTTTTCGGCCATCAGATCACTGGCATCGTGCACAGTCCGGTTGATATCGATAGAAATCAAGGTTTGCGTCATCAGGGAACCCACGCGAACCTGAGCGAAATCCTGGTTCTGCGCCATACCCTTGTGAATCAGATCTCGCTCGGTGACGATTCCCGTCACTTCTCCCGCCTGCGTCACCAGAAGAGCGCCGATCCGCTTGTCGGCCATCCGTTTGGCCACCGTGATGAGGGTGGCTTCCCGATCAATGGTTTCAATATCCCGCCGCATCAGCACGCTGAGAGGCCGATACACATCATCGAGATCCCGGATCGGCCCTTTCTCAGCATAGACAAAATGTTTCACCAGATCCCTGATGGAAATCAATCCAACAATGGTTCTTTCTTCCGACACACAGAGATGCCGGATGCCATGTTTCTCCATCACATGACTGGCATCGAGCATCATCCGGTCGGAGGGAATGGACAATAACGAGTTACCCATAATCTGCCCAACGGTGGTTCCCGCCGCCGTCAAGCCTCTGGCCATCACCTGGCGAATGATATCGGTCTCTGAAATGAGCCCGATAATGGACGTGTTTCGAGATTCCTGCCCTGCCGGATACACGACGAGACTCCCAATCCGTCGCGCCGCCATGAGACAGGCGGCATTCAGCACGCACGTGTCTTCGCCCACGCCTTCAAGATCACGCTGCATCCAATGTCCCACGGTTTCACGAAAATCGACCGTCATGGAATTTCCTTCCTCCATCCTTATATTTAGAGGTGAGTTCTGAGCCGGCGAATGATCCGGCCGGGTGGCCATGTATCCGTTAGTCTTCACGGTAATGGTCATGGCCTTACCAGGCCCTCTCCCGTCAGGAATATCTCACCATCAGACCTTTCTGTGATTCCGGCAGACCGTCCATGGACAGATTCTTCCCATCCGGCGAACGAATCAGGACCCTTCCTGATCTTGAATAAATTGTCGGGCATTGACCAGTTCCTCATACGAGCAGAGTTGATTCTTCACCAACAAATGTTCGAGAGCGGCAATGCGGAACATGACTTCGGGGAGCATCATATCAAGTCGCTCGTTAAGCGCTTCAACAGATTTCCCTGTGGCATTTGAGACTCGGGCGATGCGGGTGCCCTGCGGCTTGGTTGCTCGTCTGGCGGGAGTCATCTTTTTTCTAGCCGGAGTCACTTTTTTTCTGGTGAGGGGAACTTTTTTTTTGGGAGAAGCAGTCCGTGTAGATGATTGACGGGCACCCTTCTTCTTTTTCATTGCCATGATGTCCTCCAATACCCGACGATGGATCTCAAATCAAACAATCGATCACAGCGATCTGTGTCCTTTTGTCTTGAATTATTCTGAACAACTATACATGAGCATAGCAAATTTTTCGACCGGTGGCATTCCGGTATGACGAAGGATGGAATTTCCTTGACATGGTTTACCGGCTTCTCAGATTTTTCAACTCATGCTCGATGGTGATCTGGCAGTCGGCACAAATTCCATGCGTCAGGCTGGGCATGGTCTCTCTCATCAGGAGATTCAGTCGATTGATGGCATCCTCCAATTCGACCCATTCGTTTGTCGGAAGACGGGCTTTAATACACCAACTACAGATCGGGAGAAATTCTTCCCCTCTCTTCACATCAGGATCGAGTAAGGGAACAGGGTTTCGTAAATCCTCACGAAGGGGATGCGTGGAAAGCAGGAGTTCGTCCTCCTGAAGTGGGGAAATTGTGAGTTGAAAATACCGGCGGCATCCCGCGGAATCGCAGCGAAACTTGAAAACCGCAGCCTGCTGTCTGGTCCTGACGGCCTTGAAAATCTGGCCGTAAGTGTGGATGAGATCCTCTCCCTTGATAAACTCCCAGAGCGGCTGGCCAATCACATGAGCCCGATTCAGATGTCCCCCGGCATTTTGACAGGCGAACTGTAACCACGCCTCATTGATAAACTGAATGCGATCGGCTCTGTCGATGCTATATTGAATCGACATGGATACGATCCCGGTTGGATGGGGGCCCTATTAATCATGGATGCTCAGGTCATACTACGCCAACTGGAGGAGCAGTTCTAGATGGGGGAGCAAAATGTGATGCTGTCACGGAGCACGATTCGTTCATGATCATTTTTCACAATGCCTATTTCCACTTTTTCTGGAAGAGATTTCTTGGTTCCTGGTAAAGTGCGAAGTCTTCCCCCAATTTTTTACCCCGCGAGGAAGGAGATGCGTTGATGAACTATGTGCATCTTGGCAGGTCGGGGTTGAAAGTCAGCCGTGTATGCCTGGGAACGATGAATTTTGGTCCCGAAACCACGGAAGCTGATAGTGGGAACATTATGGATCACGCGTTGGAACTCGGTATCAATTTTTTCGATACCGCCGACGTCTATGGCTGGGAAGTGGGAGAAGGCATCACGGAACAGATTATCGGGCGTTGGTTCGCCCAAGGAGGCGGCCGGCGGGAAAAAGTCGTACTCGCCACGAAAGTGTTTGGCCGGATGGGAGACTGGCCGAATCAATCCCGTTTATCCGCACGGCATATCAAGCAGGCCTGTGACGCCAGTCTGCGCCGTCTCCAAACCGAGTACATCGATCTCTATCAGATGCACCATGTGGATCGGCAGACTCCATGGGAGGAAATCTGGCAGGCCATGGAACAACTCTATCGCGAAGGAAAAGTGCTCTATGTGGGAAGCAGCAACTTCGCAGGATGGCATTTGGCCCAGGCGCAGGAAATGGCCCGGCACCGGAATTTTTTGGGACTGGTGTCCGAGCAAAGTTTGTATAACCTGAATGATCGCATGATCGAGCTGGAAGTCATTCCCGCCTGTGAAGCCTATGGCCTTGGCCTCATTCCCTGGAGTCCGGTTGCGCGCGGACTGCTGGCCGGCGCATTGGAGCCTGCCACCAGTGGACGGCGGGCCGATGAGGATCTGCGCAAAAACGTGGAGAAGTATCGGCCCCGGCTGGAAGCCTATGAACAGCTATGCCGGGAATTAGGCGAAGAGCCGGCTCATGTGGCCCTGGCATGGCTGCTTCATCAACCGGCCGTCACCTCCCCGATCATCGGCCCGCGCACATTGGACCAACTGAATGGAACCATGCGCGTTCTGGAATTGAAGCTCTCCAAAGATGTCATGAAAAAGTTGGATTCCATCTTCCCTGGACCGGGAGGCCCTGCCCCGGAAGCCTATGCCTGGTGAGAGCCACCTTGGTGGAATCATGCTTCTATTCTCCGGCTGAGCTATGGCGGCTTCCTGACATGAGTGTCAAAATTTTATAAATTGTGCCCGCCTTGATGAATGATTCACAAAAATTAGACAAGATCGTCCTCCAAGTTTTCACCTCCCGCAATCCTTACTCCTTACAACTCAACAGGTTGCCTTTCTTCCCTTCAAGCCACACCACACCCTTCATCTTTGGCATACCAGTTGCTCTACCCAACGCATAGGGGTTTCACACAAAACAGGGCGGAGCCGGACAGAGGGCCTCAAGCCAGGGAGGGAGCCATGAATGCGACTATCCCCATTCGAGCGTGCGTCATCGGATTAACCCTTGTTCTTGTTGAAGGAGAAATGGTGGGGGCCGAAATGCCGCCCCTCGAACCGGATGAGGCCTACCTGGTCGACGAAGACATCAATATTGTGACCGGCCTGTACATACGAGAATATTCCCTACACAACGATGGAATCGTGGATTACAAAACCGCACGGCAAATCCTCATCTCGGAATATAATGAACACTGGAATTCGGTGGTCGAAACCAAAGAATGGCCGTTGTTCTACTGGCATGATGCCAAGCAAGATGGGCATTGGACCATGTATGTGGACAAACAAGTCAAAGGATGCACGTGCGACATCGTTCCCTACGAAGTGAAGACTGAAGATGCGATAGCACAGGAGGCTCCCTTCGAAGAACCCAAAGACATTCAAAGACTTTTACCAAATCAACCAGATCTATCTCCCCAGAAATAACTTTCTTCCAGCTTGAGGGCACTCCACCACCCCACAGGGAACGCACGCCCCCACTCGTTCATGGCTATGCATCCTCCCGGTCCTGAAACTCCCCTGAGCACCTGACACACTGAAACGCCTCGATACAATACCTCCAGATCCGGGCGGCAGGCCGGGGAATTCTATGCCCGGTAGGCGACCGGTCAAGTACGCGTCCACCATGGTGGCACCACATTAATGTAGTTTAATTTATTGGCCATGTGCGCTAACATTCATCCTGCAGGTCGATCATCAGAGGTGCGGATGATAAGGAGACATGCCTGGTGGATACATTAGAAAATCTCCAAAAATTGTGCGAGGATCTCAAACGTCAGCGTGATGAACTTCAGGTCAAACTTCATGTGGCCAAAGCCGAGGCGCGCGATGAATGGGCACGGCTGGAAATCCGTTGGGAGGAGGCCAAAACCAAGATGGACATCATCCGCCGGGAGGCCAATAAAACCAATGAAACCGTGTCCATCGGACTGAGTCTGGTGCTGAACGAACTGAAAAATGGATACGCCCGCATTCGAAAATCCTTATAAGCGGGATCACCGAGAGGCTCCTGGCCCCAACTTTTACCTATTTCCACCAGGCTGTCGATTCCCCTTCCCATCCTGATCCCATCATGGATCGGGGGCAGTAAGGTCGAACAATCACCGGAAGGTGTCCCGCAATCTCCTGCACGTTCATGAGAAAACCCACGATGACCCGCGCTGAATTCACCAGACTCATCGAGCATACCGCGTTACGACCGGAAACCACGAAAGACGAAATCCAACGGGTCTGTGACGAGGCCTGTACGTTCGGATTCGGAACGGTCTGTGTCGCACCGCTCTGGATCCCGTGGGCCACACAATGTCTGGCGGGATCTTCAGTCCGGATTGCCACCGTCATCGGGTTTCCTCATGGCAACACGCTTCCGGATGTGAAAGCCTACGAGGCCAAACTGGCCATTGAAGCCGGGGCGCAGGAATTGGATATGGTCATACAGATCGGCTTGCTACGAACGGGCAATCATGGCGGAGTCCTGGACGATATTTTGGGAGTCGTCAATGCGGCCCGTCGTGCGGTCCGGGAAAAAATTCTGGTGAAGGTGATTCTCGAAACGGCGCTCTTAAATAAAGAAGAACAAACCCTCGGCTGCCAACTCGCAGAAAAGGCCGGGGCCGACTTAATAAAAACGTCGACCGGATTTGCGGGCGGCAAGGTTACCCTGGAAGACATCGGATTCCTGCGGAGCCTCGTGGGAGAGCGGCTCGGCATCAAGGCGGCCGGGGGCATTCGCGATCTGGTAACAGCCATTACCTTAATAAATGCCGGGGCTACCCGCCTCGGCACTTCGTCATCCGTGGCCATCATGAAGATGTGGCCGGTCTGATTCCGGACTCCCTGGTCATACCTACTCGTTTTCCGATATCACATAACGATGCACAAGTTTTTAGACCAGGAAGTCCATACTGACGAAGATAGACTGAAATCTTCTTTAAGAGAATCAAAGGTAAGAAGATGAAGTATGGTCTTCAATTCACAAATCAACACTGGCAATTGATCGATCAGGATGAGCCGGACCTGACGCCGGTGGTCATTGATTTTGTCTCCGGCAAAACCGCGTACCGGAGAAAATACGGCCATGCCGGGGGCGAGGCGATCAGTCGCGCGGTCGGCATCAAAAAAGGCCATCGACCGTCGATTGTGGATGCCACCGCCGGGTTGGGGCGTGATGCCTTTGTGCTGGCGACCATGGGCTGCCGCGTGCATATGATCGAACGCTCGGAAATGATCGCCACACTCCTGGAAGACGGATTACGTCGTGCCACACAAGATGAGAAAATCGGCATGCTCATCAACGACAAACTGACACTCACCTGTGGGGATAGTCGTCACGCGCTGCGGCATGTCCCGTTTAAACCGGACGTCATTTATGTCGATCCCATGTTTCCCCTGAAAGACAAATCGGCCTTAGTGAAGAAAGAAATGCGAATGGTGCAAGAGATCGTCGGGCAGGACGAAGATGCCGATGAACTACTGACCGTCGCGCTCACCATTGCCACCAACCGTGTCGTCGTCAAACGCCCGGCCTATGCGAATTTCCTTGCTGAGAAAAAACCCACCACCTCCATCAAAACCAAAAAACACCGCTTCGACATCTATCTCATCCCCCGCCACTAGCGGCGTGATCATCCTGTGCCCCTCTGTCATCCTGAGGGAACCGAAGGATCTAGCTAAGCAGTGGCAGCTACAGCTTTAGCACCGACCTTTCGCCCTGGCACCAGTCTTCCCTTGTCTCACTGACAAGTAAACGAACCCCGGCCTTTTTCTTTCCCTCTCCATGATTCCTGCGCACCTCACTCTTCCATGGAATGCCTGAGAGGTTCCTCTTCCTATACCCCGACGCCTCCCGGATGGCCCTAGGAGGAACGCTCCCCTCACCTGGCGGAACTTGTCAGACCCTGCAAATTGATTCCCTTTTCCCTCTGGACTCCCCTGGCCTAGTGGCATGGCCGAGCAGTGCAACCGGCACCGGAAAAAAGGCGGGCACTGTTTGAGCGCAGCGAGTTTGCCCGCCGCCGGTGTCGGTGAACCGCGCAGGGCACCCGAAGGGCCATGCCACGGTCAATATGGTTTTGGGTCCTTTTGCCGAAACAAAAGGGCCTCGTCGTACGGGGGCGAAACCCCGGAATGACTTGAAAAAGGAAGAGACGCGCCAAGAGATAGTGGCACCTTTCAGGATGCAATATACAAAACCTCGACTGCCGGCACGAACCCCGGCTCTTCTGTACTTTAGCTAATGGGTTGGGTACATTTGTCATACAACAGATCCCTTCTAGGGCAAAAGAGGAGCAAGCCATGTCAACGGCCGAACAAATCATGAGAGAAATTCAAAAGCTTCCCGAACCTTTAGCGAGGGAAGTCCTAGATTTCATCGGGTACATTGAGTTGAAACATGGGCTGAAAGATCGACTAGCTGAGGAACTCAAGCCCGCTCAAACTCCGGCCATGGACCATGTCTGGAACAATTCCGAGGATGAGGTTTGGAATGACGTGTAGCGTCTATGACCTTGTTCTGATTCCCTTTCCCTCTACACTGATTTGAGTCACTCAAAAAAGAGCCCCATCCTTGTCCGCACAGCACCAACCTCGGAAGAAGAAAAGAATGGGCAATAAGCAGGCAAAAATCAAAGGCCCAGAAAAAAGGCTTGATAATTCCGTGGCAATGCGTTGAAAAGTCTTTCAGGGAATGAAATGAAGGACTGGCTTTTCCAGGTGGAATCTCCGCTGGGCTTCACAATCCGGTGTACACAAGACTACTGGACATTCATCGTTTCAGAGAAGCACCCTGTTTTACGTGGAAGGGAAGATGAAATTCAGCAAATACTAAGGGAACCCACTGAAATTCGTCGAAGTAACAAAGACCCAAACGTCATATTGTTCTATGGTGTATCTCAGGCACGATGGCTGTGCGCGGTTGTCAGAAAGGAAAACGGGACAGGATTCTTGATTACAGCCTATCCAACCGACATAATAAAGACAGGAGAACCAATATGGACAAGATCAAAGTAATTCATGACACCGTGGGCCATACCTTAACAGTATGGTTGGATGATCCTTCCCTAGAGCATATATGCGAGGAAACGAATGAAGAAGTCATTCTCATGAAGGATAAAGCCGGTCACGTAATCGGGTTTGAAAAACTCCATTACACACCGTCCAACTCACAGAAAAGACTTGCAGTCGAAACTGTGGTTCAAACCGGGCCTTAGGCAACCCGGAGTGTCGGACGTTCCGACCTCATGCCACTCTTCTTTAGCTCCTTCGAGTGTTAGTTAAAAGAATTTCCCGGATTCCCTTTTTTTCGCATCGCATCATTCCCGCAGCCCCGTCATCCCCGACATTCATCATCGGATCCATCTTCCCATTCTTTCTTGAGACTTCCTGGCCTGGTGGCATGGCCGAGCAGTGCAACCGGCACCGGAGAAAAGGCGGGCAGTGTTTGAGCCAGGCGAGTTTGCCCGCCGCCGGTGTAGGTGAACCGCGCAGGGCACCCGAAGGGCCATGCCACGGTCAACATGGTTTTGGCCACTTTTGCCGAAACAAAAGTGCCTCGGCTGCCGGGGCGAAACCCCGGCATCTCAAACCCTCTCATCCTCGAAACTTCGTGGGCAGCTCCTCAGTCTTCTCACATCTCAAACGTAATCTCACATCTGCCCTTTGAATAAACAATGAATAACCCACCCATAAAATTTTCCTATACTTACTTCAAGCATTGAGGTACATTTTCCCAGAGTTCCCTTGTTCCATCGTGGCAATCCCTTTGGACATTACCTGAAAAACCCCCTCACAGGTTTATGGCCTTCTCCTCCCAACCATGCATCCAGCTTAATTGAAAAACTCCGCCTGGTAGTTGCCAAAACCTGTAAACAACTGGAAACCCAACTCACAACCACCCAATCCGAAATTCGCCACCTCCTAGAAGCCTCCCTGGTTGAGCTGATTCAGTATGATGTTAGTCCTAGTGGGAGATAGATCCCATGCGAATTGTTTTTATTGAAATTCAAAATTACAGGGGCATCAAAAAGCTTGCTTGGGCACCCTCGGCACAAGTGAACTGTCTTATTGGTCCTGGTGACTCCACTAAGACAACCATCCTCGATGCCATAGAGCTTGTCCTTTAATCCTAGATCCTACGTGTTTGCTGACGACTCCGACTTTTTCGATCTCAATATCGAAATGCCCATCATTATTACCGTAACACTGGCCGGCTTACCCTCCGGATTCAAATCAGATGATCGTTATGGGATGCATCTTCGAGGTTGGAACTCGCAGGAATCAACTGTGGAGGATGAACCAAATGAAAACCTGGAAGACGCGTTATCCGTCCGTGTGACAATCGACCAGTCGCTTGAAGCACGATGGTCCATTTATAATGATCGTCTTGAAAAAGAGGGTGGTGATCCACCAACCGTTCGTTACAAAGACGCCAAGCAAATAGCGACATCTCGACTCGGAGCCTATGCAGAGCGGCATTTGAGCTGGAGCCGGCAATCGGTTCTCATGAAAATGGAAACAGGTCCCGACAGTATTAATCTTCAACTGGCGGATGCGAGCAGGGCAGCCCGTGCGACCTTCCGCAAGAGCAATCAAGATATTTTTAAAGAAACCGTTTCAAGGGTAGAAAAACTTGGGAATAAATTTTCCGTACCAATTCGTGACAAATATGTGGCTGAACTGGATGTACAGGGTGTCAGTATTACGGCAGGAGGTATTTCCCTCCATGACGGCAAACTGCCCCTAAGGCGACTGGGAAGGGGTTCATCCAGACTACTTGTTTCAGCACTTCAGCACGATGCTGGCGATACCCATATTGCGCTGATAGATGAAATTGAGCATGGGCTTGAACCGCACCGTATTGCAAGGTTGCTGAAATACCTAAAATCTTCCGGTACTGCTGAGAAAAAGATGCCACCCTCTCAAATATTCATGACAACCCATTCCACTGTCGTTATCCAGGAACTTGCTGCCGACGATATATTTGCTGTCCGTTCAAAAGCTGGGGTGACTGAGGTCCTGTCCGTCGCAGGAACTGCGAAGGACCGAAATACTGCCCAGCGCCACCTCCGCCAATCGCCCGGCGCGTTTCTAGCCAGAAGGATTATAGTTGGGGAAGGACGAACTGAACAGGGATTGCTACGCGGCTTCGATTCATGGTGGAGCCAGAATGAAAAGGATTCGTTCTCACTGCGGGGCGTGATTGCCATCGATGGTGGCGGCATTCCAGAAGCACTGAACATCGCCGAGCATCTACTAGACCTTGGTTACGAGGTCGCTCTTTTACTCGACACAGACAAAGCGCCTCCTGAAAGCGAGATTACCTGTGTGCAAACGAAAGGTGGAATGATTTTTAAATGGCAAGACAGCTGTTCGACCGAAGAGAGAATATTTCTGGATGTACCGTGGAAGACCGTCATTGCACTTGTAAAACTTGCAGTAGAGCATATGGGGCCTGACAGTATTAAGGCCCAAATCAATAATATGTGCAAAACAGAGTCCCTTTCCGAGATCCAAGACCTTATTCTCCCCGAAAGTTTGGACACTGTTGTTTTTCGACGTGCTCTCGGACAGGCCGCCAAGAAGGACAAGAAGGATAAGAGACCTTGGTTCAAAGATATCAACAGAGGGGAACAGGTTGCCGAAATCCTTGCGCCCTGTCTTGATAAAATACCTGACAAACCGCTATCAAAAACAATCACGAGTTTAAGGCAGTGGGTCGATTCGTAATGAATCCTGATACAGAAATTGCCCAGCTTGTCGCTTCTTTGAAATGCGGAAGCGTGGTCGCTGCTGCAGGCTGCGGAAAGACCGAACAGATTGCGCAGGCTACCCAGATTGCTGAAGGTCGTAGGCTTATCTTGACCCATACGCATGCAGGCGTGGACGCCCTTCGAGCACGACTGAAGAAACACAAGGTTCCGAGCGAAAAGTTCTGCGTCGACACAATTGCTGGCTGGTGTCTACATCATGCAGCTTCCTTTCCAAAACGGTCAGGCTTTGCATGCGAAAATCCGCGCCTCGACAAAGAGTGGAATTCTGTGTATGAAGCGGCAGCTAGGCTCATTCAAAGCGGCGCGGTCAAGGGCGTATTGGCGTCATCTTATGCCGGTGTCTTCGTCGATGAATACCAGGACTGCTCGGGCCTTCAACATCAAGTCATCAAGGTCATAGCCAACCATCTTCCGGTATGCGTATTCGGTGATCCCCTTCAGGCTATTTTCGACTTCAAAGGGCAGAAACCGGTCGATTGGACGACAGACGTGTTCCCCATCTTTGGCAAGGCAGGAGAAATGAGTACTCCATGGCGATGGAAAAATGCTGGGAATGCAAAATTGGCCGACTGGCTGGCTTTTATACGTATCACTCTTGAAAAGGACGGCATCATCGACTTGACCAGTCGACCTAGTTGTGTGAAATGGGAGAGTCTTCCAAGCGATCCAAAAGTCAGGCAAGTCAAAATTGTTAGCACCTGCAAAAGTGTACTTGGGATTGCAAGCAATAGCAGACTTATCGTGATCGCTGACCCTGCAAATCTAAATATGCGCGCTTCCCTTGCCAAAAACCTCTCTGCAGCGGGTTTTTCCAACATTGAGCCCCTTGGCTGCAGTCATCTGTATGATTTTGCGAAGAAGATCGAAGCAGCTGTAGGGATTCCACGCCTTGAAAGGACGTTGGATTTCCTCGTGCTTGCATGACTAATACTGAAAAAACCGACTTTCTGAAAGCTGTGAAGGCCCACTTGTGTGGTAAAAAGCTAGGAACTGCTAAATTTGGTGATCTGGTCAAAGCTGGGGTCGCCGTTGTCGAAGACACCACGGCAGAAGCTGTGCTCAAATTGGCGCAATGCTATCATGGCAGGAAAGGTACCCGGCTATTTCGCAGGGAATTATTCTTTTCAATGTGCGCAGCATTACGAATCAATTCTACAAGACAGCACGATGTACTCTTAGATTTAATTTGGGAAGTTCAAAATCGCATTAGTCATAGGGGGCGCACGATTGGTTGGCGTAGCATAGGCAGTACTCTTCTTGTGAAAGGGCTTGAATTCGATCACGCCGTGATAATTTATGCGAAGGATATGAGCCGGAAGGACTGGTATGTGGCGCTCACACGCGCGACTACCACCATCACAATTCTCTCTCCTTCCGAATGTTTTTCGCCAGCGGCATAGAAATGAAAACAAGTGCCATATAATCCTGGTCTTGTATTACTTTGAAAAAAAAGAACCATCATTCATCTCCCTGAACCTTTTACTTTTAATCGTTTTGGGGAATTTTGCGATTAAGAAAAATGAATGAATTTGTTCAACTTATCTCAAGGTTATATGGCGGACATGGTCTATGAAAAAGAAATAGGATTGCCCAGGAAATCGTCGACGACCTCGAAGTCGCCCTCGAGATTCTGCCTCATCGCCAATGATTTAGAGAAACCTAGTTCATTGGAGGAAGCCAAATGACCGAGCAGAAGTTGTCAAAATCAAAAGCTACAGCCGCTAAAGTTATTTACGCAGCCTTGCAAGCTCTTAAAGACAACGGGGGAGAACTTCCATCGAGTGCGGTTTTTAATGAGGTGGAAAAGCGGGTAGAGTTCGATGCTTGGGAAAAGAATCAGTATGAAGCTACAGGAAATTTTCGATGGCTGGGCAATCCTAAGCTTCCATAGCATCGGCCCCATTAAAGCAGGTTTCCTGGTTAAAGAAAAAAGGAATCTGGTATTTGACACCGGAAGGAGAAGGAGCGCTGCAACTCGGCAGCGTCGGATTGCTGAATGCCGCTGGCGAAGCCTACCGTAGATGGAGAGAAGAAAACCCAAGAAAAAAGGTGGATGAATCTGAAGAAACTGTTTTGGAGGGGCAAGATGTCTCTATTGCCTATGAGAGAAATTCCGCCCATAAATTTGGATCAGATTGAGCAAATGGCTACGGAGAGTCTTAACGAATATATAAAATCGAAAAACCCCTATGAGTTTCAGGATTTGGGTTGCCGCGCTTTTGCGGGGGATGGGCTACTACCCTCCCTTTGTCGCACCCAAGGGACGGGGAGTTGATATCATTGGCTACGATGATCCCTTGGGTACCCTTTCTCCTCGAATAAAAGTTCAAGTGAAGCACCGCCAAAGCACGCCAGCCACTGTCCAGGAAGTACGACAACTCATTGGGCTCCTGCAAAAGGATGGTGATGTTGGGCTATTTGTTTCGACTTACGGTTTTAGTCCCGATGCGAAGGCTACCGCGCGCAACTCGCATGTGCATGTGGAACTCATTGACCTTCAACGTTTGGTGAGTTTGTGGCAGGAGTTCTATCCAAAACTAACAGACGAAGACAAGAACCGGCTCCCATTACTTCCAATTTTTTTCCTAGCTCCGTCGGGAATGAGAACCACTACCGTTCTTTTTTTAAGAAAGTTTTTTTTAAAAATGCTCAGCCGCCAAACAATTCAAGAACTGGATTCCATTCCGATATCAGAAGCGTGTATGATCGTGACCTCCCCTACAGCTTGCCCTCCAGCATCCCTCGAAGGTCCTCCATGCGTTTCCGGTTGACGCCGAAATCGTAGTAGCCACTACGTGCGGCGGAACGGAAGTGAATGGTTTTTGTGGCCTCATCAAACCGGAACTCGACATCATCCACAAACCCAAAGAGAAAGCTCCTGACTTCGAAATGCAGGTAATCCTCCTCTTCCTTGACCAATTCCGTGCGTGGAAATTCACCGAAGATCTGTATCAACACCGCTTTGGCTTCATATAGGGGTTTCTGGTATCTAAAGGGTGCGATGGCCTGGCTTTCCGCCGTCGCCATTGTGGACACACAGTTGGGACTGTTCGGGCAGGCAAGAAGATGCTGATCCTTCACCGTCAATTCCTCCTCTGTCGCTCCCCGGGCGATGGCGGCCAGACCTAGCAGGCACAGTAATACCATTCCCTGCGAGAACCCTTTGTTGCTGATCATGCACTTTCTTCTTCGTAGGTGAATTCGTACTTGGGCTGCTGCCGGCAGAATATAATGTATCCTCCAACTCCGCATTCACTTCCTTCCCCATCCATCTGATCCGCCAATCTGCGGCTTCCTGGGCGAGCAAGAGAATTTCTCACACTATGTCCTACCATTCCGCGCAATGACATCTTATTTTCCTACTCGGCACAATCTGGTTTTAATTTTTGTGGAAGCATGCTCTCCCAACACGGGGGAGTCTAACCTGGTCTCATCTCATTCAATAGAATGCCATGTGCCTCATGCCATCTTGTTTGCAATGGGCTTGCGCCAAGATGATACTCTGAGCAACTTCAATTATAAAATATTAAAGGCTCGGGCACAGCCCAAACTTTTATTTTTCAGATACCAGGTTAAATTGGCGAATGCATCCTGCCCTTTGATGGCGAATTCAAAGAGGTCTTCCCACGTCATATGAGAAAAATGTTTTTTATACTTAGGTGTAAAAGAGACCGCATATTCCGCATAACGGGGTGGCTCTCCGGCTTCCTTTTTTCACATTCATCACATGTTCAGTACCGTAGGTACACCACATGCCACTCCGCATCACCTTCCAGTTTGGCCATAGAAGCCGCAAAGATAATATTTCGAAACAATTGTTCATAGAACAGCGGCGATAGGTTCTTAAGGTCGATGATGTGACTGGCGTCGATGATCGTATTGTTGGTGCAATACCGTTGGATCAGCTTTTCTTTTTCTTTGGCTTGTCCCCTTCGCTCTCTTCTGTGTCCCCGGCCAACGAGTTTTTACTCCCGAATTTCGCCTCAATACAGATGATGGCCTTTTGAGGGACGATTAACATAATATCCGGCTCCGTCCCAATCGTCTAATATCTCCGTCTAAATGGCGGCGAACCTCCTCTAACAGGGCATGTTTGCTAAAGGTATAATGCTTCAGTCGATCTCTTCCTCCCCAGGAGTTAGCTCCATTCTTGCTCAGCTTTTCTACGCAAGAAATGACTGGCGAGCCTCTTGAGGGCTTCGCCTTGGCAAGCAACTCCGTAAACACATTGTAGGTAAGGCGTCTTCGCTATTTTCATAACATAACCGCCCAGACTCCATTTTATTGCCGTTTTTAAGAAAATTTTCAATGTAATAGTCACGGTGGAATAATAAATTTCTCTTGGTAGCCGTAATGAGGTCTGTTCGGTCTCGCCCGTTGTAGTAGACAAACCCATTTCTATGGGCTAAGATGCCGTGTTCGGAGAAAACGGCAGGTACCGCATGTTCCCTTTCTTTTCGAAATGGAGCTTTATGGCGGCGCATATCCGTGGAACAATTTTTCACGGGACATTTACTTTTCCATAATCGCGTCACTTGCAGATCATTGCGAAGGAAGGACATGGTGCATGTAGATTGGGACATTTTTACATCTCCTATTGATGGGAATTTTGGAATTGCCTGCAGTTCCAAACAAAGTATTTAAAGCCAATCGCTGGGAGGCCCTTAAATCTAGAAGAGAGGCTTTTCATTCTCATTCATCGGTTCAAAACCCCATGAAACTGAACAAAAATGGCTCGTGTAGAGTCTCATTGACGCCTTCCATACTCCTCCAGACCGCTTACTGACCCAACTGGTCGAATCATCAAAGAGAAGAGATGGATTTGCGATCACTACTGGCGGGAATGATGATTACGGATGGATGCCTGAATACAACTGTCGGGCATGATGGAGTTGGAATAGATTTCTCCTTTTGGTCGAAATGACAAATAATGAAGATGGATTCACGCTTAACACCGGCGGGAATGACGACTAGAGATGGATGTCCGATAACAATTGTCGGGCATGACCGAATGGGAATACGAACGCACGTGCAACGGCACTTGGAGGATAATTCTTGGTGGAGACAGGGAGCGTTGAAGCATGGGGCCTGAGAAAAACTGCGAGGCTTTTCCCTTCGTGTCCCTGTAAATGTTTTATCGATAGACCTCATCATGGGTTCCGATATCGAGTAACACAATCTCTTTTCTGGTTATTCGTAACGTCAGAGTGATCCGGTATGCATGAGTCAAGCTGACGGCGTGCAGCCCTTCCAATTCCCCTTTGAGGGCATGCAATCGTAGAGAGGGTTGAAACGGATCGGCTTCCAATCCTCTGAGAACTTTGGCGAGTTGTTTTTTCTGTTCGGGGTGGGCTCGCGTGAACTTGGCCACGCGCCGATCGAAATAGCTGGTCGTGGCCAGCGTGTACATTAGGCTTCGAGGTGAAGTTCGTCGATGAGGGTTTGAGCTGTGTGGGGACGGACACGCCCTTGTTTGAGATCCTTCAATGAGCGGCGAATCCGGCTCAGGTACGACTTACGATACCGCTTAGCCAGTTCCCGATACTGGTCTTCTGCCATGATGACATAAGCGGGTTCGTTGTTCTTGAGCACATGCACTGGACCGTTCTTCAAGGCTTTGTCAATGACGGAGAGTCCCCTGCGCTTAATTTCGGTAGCCGGGATCGTCTTTCGCACTGGGTCAGTCGTGGTTCGCATGAAGTTACTGTATCTCAACCCTCCCATCACGGCAAGCTCAAAAACCTATCTTTACTGCCTTGTCTTTGGCGCTCCAGGGATCTTCTTCCTTCACCTGTTTCTATGGGCCGAGGCGGGAGGGCATTTTTTTCGATTTTCTCTGGTCTTGATCTGGTGCAGGAATGAAGATGGATCCCCGTTGACGACCTGCGGGCATGACAGAGGGGAGGGGTTTTCGCTGGCCCTGCGTGGTTTCGCTGGGGGCACAGATCCTTCGCCGGGCCTTGTCCTGAGCGAAGTCGAATGGATCAGGATGACACGCTGGTAATCTTTTTTGACGAATTATTTTCTCTGCATACATTCGCTAGGATTGGAGCTGATGAGGGATGAACGTCGAGATCATTCCAAACCGTCCTTTTTCAACTATTTGCGAAGCCGAACCTAAGGCCTCGTCTTCGAAGACGGGAAGCGCGATGGCCCCTCCCCTTTGGCATCGCTCAGGATACCAATGAGCAAGCCGTTCGGCTTTTTCTTCACGATTCCTCCCCTCTACAGCTTGCCCTCCAGCATCCCTCGAAGATCCTCCATGCGTTTCCGGTTGACGCCGAAATCGTAGTAGCCACTGCGCGCGGCCGAACGAAAGTGAATGGTTTTTGTGGCCTCATCAAACCGGAACTCGACATCATCCACAAATTGAAAGAAAAAACTCCTGACCTCGAAATGCAGGGCAGCCTCCTCTTCCTTGATCAATGTGGTGTTCGGGAACTCGCTGAAGATCTGTATCAACACCGCTTTGGCTTCATACAGGGGTTTCTGGTATCGATAGGGAGCGATGGCATGACGTTCCGCTGTCTCCATCGTGGATACACAGTTGGGTTTGTTCGGGCAGGCAAGCAGATGTTGATCCCTCACCGTCAATTCCTCCTCTGTCGCTCCATGGGCGATGCCTGTCAGACCAACCAGGCACAGGAATACTATTCCCTGCAAGAACCCTAAGGTCGCCCGGCATGATTGGATCGCGAACATGGTCCTTATCAGAATTTCCTTTTAAACATGCTGGAGCCCATGCCTGGGTGATTGATCATTCTCGTTCTTCTTGCTCGTCTCGATACATAATAAAGAATTGAGTATGAGAAATCCTCCCTGCCAACTTTTGTCAAAATGGGGATTTCAAAACAGGCATGAGGGCTTGCGCGTCAGAGCAATATCATAGGACGCCTGCATACGCATAAGCGTATCCATCTTGACGCCAAAAGCCTTTTCGATTCGTAGTGCCATGTCGCCGGACAGATCGGCCTTGCCGTTCAGGAGACTCGACAAGGTGGGGCGGGACACCCCAAGCACCTTGGCGGCCGCCGTGACGGACAAGCCTGTGGGGTCGATAATATCCGTGCGGATAAAATCGCCGGGATGAGGAGGGTTGAGCATGCGCATAGTGTGTTCTCCTTCAATGGTCATCTTCATAATCCAGATCACAAATTTCATGTTCTTCGGTATCAATCAGGAACGTCAGCCGCCAGTTGCGGGTGACGTACAGGCTCCAGGTACCTTTGCGGTCACCCTTCATCTGGTGCGCTTTCCATAGCGGTATCGAGTGCAGCTCCTCCACATTTTCCATATCCTGAAGGAATGCCGGCATTTTTCGAAGTTTGTCCACGGTATCGGCTGGGAGTCCCTTGGCATTGTCTTCTATGTAGAGACGTTTGATTCCTTTGTAAACAATGTTTCGAATCTGCCTAAGAAAAATGTAGCCTGTAGGGCTACAGGCGTCAAGGTAATGGCGTCACGCTCAGGTTGATCATACTACACAATTGCTTCTGGTCTTCCCGGTCGGGCACAATTCGCTTCCATTGTCGTAAGAAGTTTTCCCTCGTACCGGAAAGGAAATCGACCATCATGAGCCAGTTAGTTGACCGGATGATCCGCGCGTCGAAACTCGACGTGCATCTCTATGAAGAAGTGGAAGCGGACAAGGGCTCCATGGGCCAGGCGATGACTGTCGTCGTGTTATCGAGCCTGGCCGGTGGCGCGGGGTTCATGCAGGTGGCCGGTGCGATGGGACTGTTGATCGGCACAGTCGGGTCACTGGTCGGCTGGTACATCTGGGCGCTGTTGACCTACCTCATTGGCACGAAGCTGCTGCCCGAACCCCAGACCCAGGCCGACCATGGTGAACTGCTCCGGACCATCGGCTTTGCGAGCGCCCCTGGGATCATCCGGGTTTTCGGGATCATTCCCGCCCTGGGTGCCCTTGTGAACATCGTGGCCGGTGCCTGGATGCTCGTGGCCATGGTGATTGCGGTGCGTCAAGCCCTGGATTATCAGAGTACCTATCGGGCCATCGGGGTTTGTGCGATTGGCTGGATTGTACAGGCCGTGATTTTCGGCTCGATTGTGCTGATGATGGGTGGCGTGCCCGACCCCATGATTGCCCCCTAACCTTCTATGAGCCATCACGACTCCAGACATTTTTCTTAAGCGACAATCCCTTTATGGCCAGTGACTTACTGACTCACGGTCGCGATCCCAAGCTGGAACTCGTGCACCGCTTCTTTTCCGGAACCGGGCGCAGCTACGATTCCATGGTGAATTACGCCACGTTCGGCATCGATTCCCTGTGGAAGCGCCGAATGGTGAATCTCATTCCTCCCCACAGCACACGCGTGCTGGATCTGGCCTGCGGCACCGGCATCTCAACCCGGGCCATCGCGACACGCTTTCCGAACAGCACCGTGGTGGGAGTGGAACTGCGCGATGAATATCTGGATATCGCCAGAAAAAAGGCACAGGCGATGGGTCTCCGCAATATGGAGTTTGTGCTGAGCCGGGCCGAAGACTATCGTTCCTGTGAGCCCTTCGATTGCGTGAGTTCCTCCTATCTGGCCAAATATGCGGAACTGGATGTGCTGATCCCCTCTCTGAAAGAGATGCTGAAGCCGGATGGCCTGTTGATCATGCACGATTTTACGTTTCCGCCTAAAACCTATCTGGTGTGGATCTTTCGATTGTATTTTAAGATGTTGCAATTGGTGGGGAGCCCGTTGTTTCCTGCCTGGCGGGAGATCTTTTACGGCCTGCCGCGCCTGATCGAACAGACCCGGTGGGTTCCGGAACTGCTGGCAGAGTTGGAGACACACGGATTTAGAGATATCCGCATGGAATATTTGACGATGTATGGCTCGGCGATTGTGACGGCGAGGAAGTAGGGGGAAATGCTGCCGAATCGTTGTCATTCTTCCTGGACACACGAATAAGAGTGATCAGGCCGATGCCCGGGCCATTTGCCGGGCCGTGCAAGAGCCGGCGATGCGGTTTGTCGGAATTGCCAGCGAAGCGCAGCAGGCTGTGCAAGCCTTACATCGAGTGCGGAGCCGACACCTGGGCAATCGGACGGCCCTGGTGAACCAGATCCGTGGGATCTTGCTGGAATATGGGGTAGCGATCCCTCAAGGGGTGGGTGCGGTTCGAAAAGCCCTGCCTCTCTTGTTGGCTGAAGAGCGATGGGCGCCCCTGCTCCAACAGTTTCTGACAGACCAACAGGCGGAGTTGCTGTATTGGGATACCAAGATTGAAGCGGTGACGGCCCAGATCAACCGGGAGAATGCGCGGCAGCCGATCTGTCAGCGCCTTGAGCAGGCTCGGGGGATTGGCCCTTTAGGCGCCTCGGCCCTCTGGGCCAAAGCGGCTGGCCAGTCCTATCAGAACGGACGTCATGTCGCGGCGGCCTTGGGGCTGGTGCCCAAGCACACTGGCACCGGGGGGAAGGTCCGGCTCGGCGGGATCAGTAAACGGGGGGATCGGTATCTCCGACAGTTGCTGATTCATGGGGCCCGGGCGGTGGTGCGGCAAGTGGGGGAGAAACCCGATCGCCTCAGCTGTTGGATCCGGCGATTGGTGGCCCGACGGGGGATGAATAAGGCGATTGTGGCCTTGGCGAACAAGAATGCGCGGATGGCTTTCGCACTTATCTACAACGACCAGCCGTATGATGTCACCAAAATGTGCGGGGCCGTGTAAGTAAGACGGAGAAGAGCTTCCAAGGATTGCGTAGTAGGAGACACCAACTGATGGGCGTAAGTGGTCACCCCTCGCGGGAGCAAACCCTGATCTTTGTCATCGGCTGATTCGTCAAGCCGTCAGGATGCTTAGGAGCTGCCGCGCGACAACCATCAAGGCTCGGAACGAAAAAGGTTCCATCATGAAGCCGGATATATGACCGCAGACCCTTCTCTCATCAGAAAGAAATCCTGCTTGCAAACAAGGGGGAGGATCCTTCGGCCTGGCCTCAGGATGACAACTCGAGAGGGACCGCGGGGGTGCAGGATGACAATTTGAAAGCCAGCCAATATTTAGGATGACCACTCGGGAGAATCGGTGTGGGTTCGGGATAACAATCTACAAAAATTTTTTGCCGGTTAGTTGAACCAGCGCCAGAGCATAAGGCCCGCACCTAACAGGATCACGCCCAGGCTGATGCCTTTCAGAATGGCTTCGAAATGCTGCATGTGCATCTGATCTTGCGGCGTGGTGTTTTTCGTCAGACGCTTCATGGCCTTGTAGGGGCGCGAGGCTTTGATTTCCACCAGACTCAGCAGCCCCATGGCTGCGGACACCATGAGCACGGCGGACGACAGATGATTCGTCTGTAGGACATACCCCGCCAACACCGGCAGGCTGCCCCAGGAAAATGCAAACCAGGCATCGGTGTGAAAGCGACCCGTGAACCATTCCAGGTTATAGGCCAGGACAAAAAATCCCTCCAGAAGAGCGATGACACCCAATAGCGGTGTATAGAGGACGATGTAATATCCGCCAAGGGCATATGCCACTATCAGTGAGACAATGGCCAGTCCCCGGAGCTGTGCGATGGAAAACACGGTGCCCCAGGGTTTGATGCCTTTGCTGCCTATCGCATCCAGCGCATGAGCGCCGATCCCCAACGCCAGAAAGTAGATGATCAGAATGGCGCCGACCCGATCCCAATGAATCTGGTCCGCCATCATGGAGCCGATGACGGTATAGGACAGCACCATTCCGGTGTAGGGCAGAAACAGGAGCCCGATGAAGATCCTGAACTTCAGCGGACCGAAGCCGGGCACGAACCATTCTTTGCTACGGTGGTATTCGTTTTCGTGATCCAACGTGCTTCCTTGCGGTCAGAATGGTTGCCTTCAGTCTGATCTATCCAGCGGGTTGAGCCATCTTATGCTTTGACATGGAAAAAGCCCAGAGCCGTGGCTTGAATCTCTACGGCGGTCTGTGAGAGCGCCTCACCATCATTGTTATCAAAGCGGGTTGGCTTAGCAACTTCCTTTGAGCTACAGTATCGCTATACCTATCCCCCGCCGGAGCAGCCTAATGGTTGCTCACTACCAGGACATATTACCTTCGTCCGTTTTTTCAGAATGACCACGTGTTTCTTCAACCATGATGCCCCACATAATTGAGACGCCAGTCAGCACGGCTCGTGAGGCCTGGAACATCCTTGACCGGAACCGGCGCGGGCAATGCGGCACCGACACCATTGGTCTGGTCGTTCAGGGGGGCGGCATGCGGGGGGTGTACTCCATGGGTGCGTTGGCCGCTCTTGAGGAAATGGGGTTTGGTCAATGCTTTGATCATGTTGCCGGATCATCTGCGGGTGCCCTGAATGGCGCCTACTTTATTACCGGCCAGGCAAGTTATGGGGTAGAGACCTATATTCACCATTTGACCAACGGCAGTTTCGTGAATCCCTTCCGCCTGAAGAAAATGGTCGACATTGATTATTTAGTGGATCATATCGGGAAACAGGCGCGTCCCCTTCATATGGAAAAACTGCGCACCGCCCGCACGCTGCTCCATATTTCACTCACCGGATATGCGGACGGACAAACCCGGTACGTCACCACCCGGGAGCCGGACATAGATTTATGGGAAGCCTTTCGCGCAAGCGCCGCCATGCCCATCCTCTATAACAAGTCCGTGAAGGTCGGCGACGGTCTCTATGTCGATGGCTCACTTCGCGCTCGCGTGCCGATCCAACGGATCGTGGAGCAGGGATGCCGTTATGTCGTGGTGATTCTGACCATGCCGCCCGCGCACCGGATCAAACCGAGACACAGGTTGATTCGATCACTCAGTTGGCCGGCCACCCGACGCTACAGTGCCGAACTTCGGCAGGCGCTATTCGGCGAAGACGTGGACTATAACACGATGAAGGCTGACCTCTCGTGTGGAAATTTCCCGATCGCCGGGTGTGCCAATGGGCTTGTGGTCATCTCCCCGCAGCGGCGGGCTGAAATATTTTCTACCATTACGACCGATCCCGGGTATCTGATGCGATGCGCCCTTCAGGCCAGAGAAGATACCTGGAATGCCTTTGGCAAAACCCCGCCTCCCCTCGCCAACCCCTTCGCCCAGTCAGCCTGAAGATCTGAAAACCCGTTGAAGTGGTAAAAGAGATTTCCTAAGCGGTGTGCTCTCAGCAGATTGTCATCTTGCGCCTTTGGCGAAGAATCTGTGCCCAGGTGAGAAAATCTTGGCTCAGCTAGATCCTTCGTTGCACTCAGGATGACATTGCCTCTCAGAATGTGTCTTTTCCATTGCTCGCCTCCCATTCATCAGAACGTGTCTGAGCAGTAAACTCAAACATTTCCATCCTTCTTGTTAGGTGAATGTGCACCAATGTTGAATAGGGATTTCCATGAAGAATCGGCTGTTAGAGCAAGACGTATTATGGTTCCACGCCACAGAGCATGGCCAAAAGAGAAAGCCTGATGACCAAGGTCACCGGCCCCGATTCTCTCGAAGGAGAAGCGTGGAATCGGTTTGAGGGGTGGAGGGAGTCATGGCTCGAATCTGATCGACTAAGGTTCGGCGGTCTTCGATTGTGAGTTTGGCGGCTTCTACCAGAATAGCTTTGAGTTCTTGCTCAAGGGAATGCCCACGCAATTCTGCTTTAGTTTTTAGGGCAGCGATGATATGATCATCAAGATTTCGGACAATAACTTGGCCCATCGCTCCACTCCTTTCTTGTTAGCAAAACTGATATCACTATTAGGGTTTAGAGGCAAAGTCCCTTGGGTGAGAGCAAGCCTCCCAGTTTGCGAGTCTTCACTTCACAATAGGGTCGGCGCATTCGCTGGTCAAGAAGAATCAAGTCTTCCCGTTCGGGGCCGCTTTCATGGAGAGCGCGATACGTTTGGGGGTACGTCGACCGCCAATATGAGGTTGTCATTCTGAGTGCAACGAAGAATCTGACCCGGCGCCCACACACCGCTCAGCCAGATGCTTCGCCTTCGTCTCAGCATGACAACACGGCAACGAAGATTTGAGCAAACGGAGAACCTCCCGTAGAGATCCCAGCCTGGTAGGTCAACTGTCTCTGAGCACCTGACCACACTCTTCTTACCGATTTTTTGCGGAGGGAGAGGAAAGAAAAAAAGTACATTTCATCTTTGGGTCGACTCACTCATTGGTCGAGATTGATCAGGTCTTCCCGTTCGGGGCCGCTTTCATGGAGAGGGCGATGCGTTTGCGGGGGATGTCGACTTCTAACACGGTGACGTTGACTTGTTGGTGGACGTGGACGACCGTATTGGGATCGCTGACAAATTTGTTGGCGAGCTGACTGATATGGACCAGCCCATCCTGATGTACGCCGATGTCGACGAAGGCGCCGAAGGCCGTGACATTCGTCACGACTCCGGGAAGCACCATGCCGGGTTTCACCTGCTCAATGGATTGCACGCCGTCTTGAAATTTTACCGCTTCAAATTGCTGACGGGGATCACGGCCCGGTTTGGCCAATTCGGTCATGATATCGGTTAAGGTCGGTTTGCCCACCTCTTCGGTAATGTATCGGTTGAGGTCGATCGAGCGTTGTCGAGCAGGGTCCTGCATCAGATCCTTCACCGTACATCTCAGATCTTTGGCCATGGCATTGACGAGGGAATACCGTTCGGGATGCACGGCGCTGGCATCCAAGGGATGCTCCCCATCCGTGATGCGTAAAAATCCTGCGGCTTGCTCAAAGGCTTTGGGTCCCAGGCGGGGAACTTTTTTTAAGGCTGTCCGGCTTTGAAAGGGTCCATGTTCCTGTCGATAGGCGACGATATTCGTGGCGAGTTGAGGCCCCACCCCGGAAACGGCGGTGAGGAGTTGCGGGCTGGCCATGTTAACGTCCACCCCTACCCGATTGACACAACTGATGACAACATCCTGAAGACGCTGCTTCAAGATGCCTTGATCGACATCATGTTGGTACTGCCCGACCCCGATGGCCTTGGGATCGATCTTGACGAGTTCGGCTAATGGGTCCATCAGCCGCCGGCCGATCGAGACCGCTCCACGCACCGTCACATCGTGGTCGGGAAATTCTTCGCGCGCCACCGCCGATGCGGAATAGACGGACGCTCCGCTTTCGTTCACCATGACGATGGGAATGTCGGATGGCAATTTCAACGTGCGCAAAAATGTTTCGGTCTCCCGCCCGGCCGTCCCGTTACCAATGGCGATGGCCTCAACCTGAAATTTTTGACACAACTCCATAATCGTGTCTCCCGCTTTGGCGGCGCTACCGGGTCCCTGATGCGGATAGATCGTTTCCGTATGTCGCAAATTGCCTTGCCGGTCGAGGCAGACCATTTTACAACCGGTGCGAAATCCCGGATCGATGGCCAGAACCGTTTTCTGGCCCAAGGGGGGCGCCATGAGCAATTGCTGCACGTTTTGCGCAAACACCTCAATGGCCGTCTGATCGGCACGGGATTTGGTCAGCAGACGGGCTTCCGTTTCCATCGAGAGGGACAGCAGCCGGGCAAAACTGTCCTGGATCGCCAGATTCACCTGCTCCGATGCCGGCCCTTTACCTTTTAGAAAAAGACGATGTAGCCGCGACAACGCTTCCGGTTCCGGCACCAGCACCCGAAAAGTCAGAAAGCCTTCCTGTTCTCCACGGCGCATGGCCAACACCCGATGGGAAGGGGCCTTCGCCACCGGCTCCTCCCATTCGGCATAATCCCGATACTTGCTGCCTTGAACATCTTTCCCCCGCACACCGGTAGTCTTGAACACCCCCTGTTCCAAATACAACGCGCGCATGGAGGCGCGGGCCTGCTGATCTTCGCTGATCCATTCGGCCATGATATCGCGCGCACCGGCCAGCGCCTCATCGCCTGTCATCACGCCTTGTTCAGGATTGAAAAATTTTTCTGCCTCGGCGATGACATCCAACCGGGCCTCTTGCGCCCAGAGACTCTGTGCCAGCGGTTCCAACCCTCGTTCTTTGGCAATCATGGCCCTGGTACGGCGTTTGGGACGATAGGGTAAATAGAGATCTTCTAAATCTGTCATCGACGTGGCGGCCTGTACCTGCGCTTGCAACACATCCGTCAGTTTGCCCTGTTCCTCCAACGATGCCAGAATGACCTCCCGGCGTTTATCCAATTCGCGCAGTTGTGCCACGCGATCCCGGATGGATGTAATGACGACCTCATCCAATCCACCCGTCACTTCTTTCCGGTAGCGCGCGAGAAACGGCACCGTGGCGCCATCATCCAAAAGACCCACCGTGGCCGTCACCTGCCTGGCCGTGATATTTAGTTCCTTCGCGATCGTGTTGTCATGTCCTGCTGCGTATTTCGTCTCCATGCATCCTTCTTTTCATACGTAAAAATTTTGTCTAGAGTTGTCCATCATCACGACGGCCCGATTGGGGATGACTGCTCCCCGCCGTCACCTGGATTGGGTTTCCACGACCCATCCTTTTGCTTGCAAGCATTGATCAAGTTCGCGCTGGGCCGACTGATCGGCCGATTGAGTTGTGATTCCTTCCCTGACTCCGGGTTTTCCCATCTGACCGCTGGCAATGGTCGGCACGGGTGGGGCCATAGGGATTTGACTGCGGCAATCAACTCTGTCGGCCTCAAAATCCGCTTCAGTGGCGCCGTGTTTGACATACTTCACTTCCGTGCATCCAACCAGGAGAAGGCATCCGACACTGATCACCAGCCATGATTTCATCATTGACAACCTCTTTCTGTAATTGGAAATGATTGGAAAAGCGACCTTGATATGGCCTTTATGGATTAGACGGGATATACTCGTCAACTTTCGATCTCGATGGGACATTGAAGATATCGTGAGAAGGACCTGTCCGCCAAAACATAGGCTGAGTATTCTCTTGTGCGTGGTATTCAGCCTGTCCGGATGTGCTCAAAAAATCGAACCGTTGAATTTTTCCGGTTTTTTAAGCAATTACACCGGTCTGCGTCCTTCGCCGGATGACAGCGGAGCCTGGACTTATCGGAAGCCGGGTGTCAATTTCAAAGAATACACTACCATCATTCTGGATCCCCTGGTGATCTGGCCCAGCCAACATTCTGAGTATGGGGGTCTTAATGCCTTAACTGCCTGGAAGTTGGCTCTGGCCTTCCAGGAAAGCATGAGCCGGGCGCTGGCCGGAGGATATGTGATCGTGAAAGATCCCGGTCCCGGGGTTCTGCGCCTTCGAGCGGCCCTGACGGACGTGATGTTGGAACGCCCGGCACTGGCCTCGCCAGGCCCGCTGCTTCCCCTGGCCAATGATATCCTGATCCAGGCCTCCGAAAAGATTTCCGGCATGAATGCCCTGGAGGGAAAGGCGGCCATTGAAGCCGAAATATTGGATACTCAGAACCAGGAACGACTGGTGGCCTATGTTGAAAAGCGGATGAGCTCAAAGGTCCTCTTGACCCGCGATAAGGATTCCTTGGGACCGGTACTGGAGATATTTGACTACTGGGCCAAGAAACTTCGACAACGATTAGACGAGGAACGCGGCCTACGGGAGTATCGGAAAGAGATCCAGTAATTTGTTGAGTCGTCTTCGAGAAAGCTGAAGCCTCACCGACCCCACCTTCAGGCTTCGATCTGTCATGAGTTCTTCACGCCACATCAGGTTCGTCCAGCGCCTCTCACACAGCTTGTTTTTACATCGCGGATTTCAGTTTTTCTTTTTCCAGAATCAGGCGATAGGCAATAAAATATTTGTATATATTGCTCACGTATTGAACGGTTTCGCGACCAATCCGCTTTGCCGCGATCAACTCCACATTCTTAAACCACTTATTGGGATTCAAGCCCAACGACTGCGCCTCAGTCCGGAGATTCACGACTCTGGCAGGCCCGGCATTATATGAAGCGACTGAAAAAAGCCATTGGTTCAAGAGGTCCAGATCCTGTTCGGTAAAATACCGGTCATGCAGAAAATGTAAATACTTGACCCCGGCGTGAATATTCGGTTCAAGCTGTTCAATGTCGGGTATATTGATTTGTGGATCCCGAGCGGTACTTGATAAAAGCTGCATCACACCGATGGCCCCTGCAGGACTTCGTTTCTGTTGGTCCAAGGTGGATTCCTGGTAACCCAGCGCCATGGCGAGGACCCAATCAAACCCATATTGCGTGGTGGCTTCTTGAAAGACATGCATGAGACTTTGGAATTTTTTGCGTTCCTCTGCGGCCAACGCATTTTTGACATAGGTGGTGTCTTTCAAATACCGGGTGAACAACATATTCCCGATTAAGCTGCCTTTCCTATTGTTACTCGCAAACTGATTGATGACCTTTTTCAACTTCGGGCTGTTTTTGCGAAAGGCCCAGGCGATTTCCCCGCCCGCGTTGACCGCGATGTCAGGATGCAGCCGGATATTCTCAAAAATTTTAGTCCAAAATTCAGCAAGGGGGGCATCCGTCACCACCATCGGTAACAGCCCCGCATTCACCATTTCCAGAAGATCTTCGTCTTCAAGGTTTTCCTCGACAGGAACGAGCGCTATCTCCGGTTTCCCGGCAAGGTTGAACGAAGTATTGACGCGAACAAGGTGTTCATAAAAACTACTGGACTTCCGGACATGTAGGGTCTGGCCCGCCAGATCGTCGAGACTGGTGAGAGGAGGACTATCAGGCCCGGTGACGATAATCTCACGAACGTTGGTGAGAAAAGGCTCGGAAAAATCAATGCGGGCCTTTTGTTCTGGTGTAATCGTGATCCCGCCCGCGGCAATGTCTCCGACCCCATTGAGCAAACCCTGGATCAGTTCATCGCGGTTGACAGGAATAAAGACGAATCTGACCTGCACAATCTTCCGTTTTAAATCCTTATTGACCTGATTTTCAAAAATCTTCATAAGGTCATAGGTAAGCCCTCGTTGTCTTCCGCCGTCTAGAAAATAAAATGTTTTACTAAAGGGAACAAGCACCCGGACCTGATTGCGTGCAACCATCCCATCCCAATCACCGGTCCAATTTACTAGGACCTGGCGGAATTTCGCGCTGAACCCGTCCGCCTCCGACTCCTGGGAAGCCGCTTTATCAACTAAACCCATGAGGAGGAGTACAGATGCCATCAGCACAACACCAAAGAGCGATCCGGTCTTTTGTTTCTTTATGACCAACATGTCCAAACCCGGCCAACCGATCATGTCACGTTTGCATAATAGGATCGTTGATGGAAATTTTTGCTATCCGGTATTACCCCCACTGTTGCTTCTCCAGTTTTGCCCTACGGGGGGTGTATATCCCAAATGAAAACGGTTGATTCCAGGGTGAATGACGGCCCACCCATCCCTACCGACGGTTACAGGCAGACGTTCGATTATTGGATTCGTCTGGTGCACGGTACTGATGATCATCGATAAGAAACAAGTATAAAGCATAAACGAAACCGGCTAAAAAAAACGAGTTACAAATACCAAAAATCCAATGATTCATTGAACGCCCACGCATAGCATTCTTTCATGCCCGTGAGAAATCTGCCGGTGTACTCCGGAAACCAGGCGACAAGGGGGTCGTTCAATATTGAAATCTTCTCCACTTAATTTGACCAAGAAAAAACGGAACTCTCCCGACAAGAGGACATTATTCGTCCCCTTTCAAATACTTTTCATGAAGATAATTATGAACACCTCCCGTTTTTTGCTGATCACTAATCAAAGCCGTAGCTAAGTTTTTTACGAGTGATATTTTGTCATAGTGCCATATAGTGGTGAGAAAATCTTACCCACGACACCTGGTTAATAGAGCTGGTAAAATTGACAGGTAAGGAAAACAGATTGGGCAGTCTGAAATGAGTCTGCATCAATTTCGTCAGTCCTGACCATGACAGGTCACCACCCCACGAACACATAGGACCTGAGGCCCGTACTTCAGAACCATGCGATCATGAACAGAAGGATTTCACATCATGTACCGCATACATATGCTGTCAATCGAAAACGATCTTCCCGCAGGGGATAAAGGAGAGACTTTCCCATCCAAAAATGTTAGGAATCGATAACGACCCTGGTAAACTTTTTATCCCAAAAGGATTCACATCACGCAGAAAGGCTCCATGAGCACTCTCACCTCCCCTTCCCTTCCTTGTAAACAGGAATACCTAATAGTGAAGCCGGGCAGGTACTTGCCGACCACAAGGAAACGATCATTATGAGTCAATTGAGAAAACTGCATTGGGAAGACGTGTATCGGAACACGGCCACCGAGGAGGTGAGCTGGTACCAAGACCACCCGGCCATGTCCTTAAGCCTGATCGAGTCAACTCGAGTGGCGAAATCCGGAAACCTCATCGACGTGGGAGGAGGTGATTCGACACTGGTGGATCATCTGCTGAAAGAGGGCTTCGAGCATCTTACCATCCTCGATATTTCTTCCGCCGCCTTAGAAAGAGCCAAATCCAGGCTCGGGGAGCGCGCGAACCGGGCCACCTGGATCGAGGGCGATGTCACCGATTTTCGCTCATCGCATACGTTTGATGTGTGGCACGATCGGGCTCTGTTTCATTTTCTGACGGAGGAGGAAGACCGTACACGATACCTCGAATCCATGACCCGGGTCGTCCGTCCCCAGGGCCACGTGATTATTGCGACCTTTACGTATGAAGCTCCGGCGACATGCAGCGGATTGCCTGTCGTGCGCTATTCCCCTCAATTCTTAGGCATCGCCATTGGTAAGGACTACGAGTTTGTGGAGTCGGTTGAACAGCTCCACCGGACGCCAGGAGGCACCAAACAACCATTTATCTATTGCCGCTTTAGGAAACGGACATTTTCAATCTGAGTGATGCAGGACCAGACCTGGCGTGGCCGGTGTGAGCATGTTGTGAAAATTCGAGAGCGTCGTGTTACTTCACCACGGAGAGACGGAGGTCATCAAAATAGGTGACCGCATCCGCTTTGGTCCACAAGCCGATTTGCCCGGATTGAAACGTTTCGTCCTGCACATCAAACACCGTCTGTCCGTCGAAGATAACCTGGAAATGATTGTCTCTGGCCACTACCCGGAAGGCATGCCACGTTTCGACTGAAATGATCCGGTCAAAATTGGCGAGCTTGTATCGAACTCCCTTCACCACGCGATACCACCGAATATTCTGCTCCAGCGGATTGGCCCGGGTGATGTAATAATTCTGAGCATCCTGAGCACGCCAGATTACCCCTCCGCCCATATCTGCTTTGCCTGCGACAGGGAGCAAGGACACGGTGAGATCAAAATCGGTGACGGAATCCCCCTGAACCAATACCACATTGTAATCCTGCTCGAAGCCACGATTTTTGAGTTGAGCCAGCACATGGGGAAGGCTTGGTGCTGCAAGTCCTGGGAGAACCTTTTTGATTCGTGCGTGTTCCTGTCGATCAAGGTCATGAAGTAAATTCAGTGATTGTGTCATGTCGATGACTTTCCACTCCCCGGCAGAGCGACCATCTAGCGTTGTGCCAACCACAAAGTTCTTCGGAAGAGTTCCTGCCGTCTCGGTGTCAAAGGTCCAGATCTGCTGAGAATATTCCTCGTTTATGCGGTTTGGATGAGCCCATGAGAATGGGACATTGCAGAATTGCAGGACAAGCACAGCCAATAAAAACCTACGTAATCTGCATCGCCTTCGGCTGAAAGCCTGCTCCGCTGCCTTGAAAATATCCATCGTGCACATTGTTGCTTCTCTGCTTACTTCCAAGTCACTTCTTCCCAAAACAGATGAATAAACGTTTCAAATGGAGGAACGTTCTTGGTATTGGTCTCTGCAGACCGCACCCATAGATCGATTTCCATCCCGGCTGGATCAGTTTCTCCTCCGGGAAGGATTCGCTTCATCGGATAGTGTACTGCATGAGTTTGGCGGTCCCGGGAACGTTCCATCACCATAAAATGGGCGGCATAGTCCTGAAAAAGGAGTTGCCCGTTTTTGAAGACATCTGCTTTTCCCCACCCTGCCAGGTAAAGCCATGTCTTTGGATAAAGGGAATCGCCATTTCCGGAATCACCGTGTTCATACACTCTCGTGGCCAGGCCTCCATCCTGATAAGGAGCCACTGCCCGCAAATCGGGCAAAGAGAATCCGGTAATGATCGGCGCCTTCCACAAATGTTGCCTGAACCTGACCTGTGTTGGCTCGCTCATCGACTTCAATGTCTATCGTCCCCGTGATTGATGTCAGATGTTTACCAGCGTAATCCATATGATCCCATGGAGTTTGTTCTCCCATGCTCCCTACCAGCGTGCCGTTCTGACCGGTCAGACGAAAATGGCCACTGTATGTCGGATGTTCGATGGCGTTGAATATTCGTGTTCCTTCCTCATCCTTTGGAGTCCCGAACTGCCCCGCTGTGGCCTTGCCCAAAAATATTATGACCAAAAGAATCCAGGTGATGAATGTTGGTATTGGCTTATGAAGAAACGAAAGCATTTTCACCAATCCCCTCTCTTGCCGGTAATCGGTTACATAACTCACTCAACAAAGTCGATGATCTCTGCAATTTACCACGGGTAGACGATGTGGTCGATCTTCATACGTTCGCAGGTCATCCATTTCATGACTCACCTCACAGAATCAACGTTTTCATGATCAGACCGATCACCCCGCAGAAGGCGATGACCTCGATCACATTTCGCCGGTAGTGGAAGAGGGCCACGGCGGCGGCCAGAGCAATCATCGCCGATACCCAGTCGAAGGCGCCGGCAAAGCCTTGCGGCCAGAGAACGTGGTAGCCGAAGAACAGCGCCAGATTGAGAATGACCCCGACGACGGCGGCCGTGATGGCGGTGAGCGGTGCCGTAAACTTTATATCGCCGTGGGTCGATTCGACCAAGGGGCCTCCCGCCAGAATGAACAGGAACGAGGGCAGGAAGGTAAACCACGTCACCAGGATCGCGGCTACGGCCCCGGCGAGGAGCACGGACTCAGGCCCGAATAGGGCTTTCCCATAGCCGCCGACGAACCCGACAAAGGTCACAACCATGATGAGCGGCCCCGGCGTGGTTTCACCGAGGGCCAAGCCGTCGATCATTTGCGTGGGCGTGAGCCAGCCGTACTGTTCGACCGCGCCCTGATACACGTAGGGCAGCACCGCGTAGGCCCCGCCGAACGTCACCAGGGCCGCTTTGGTGAAGAACCAGCCCATTTGCGTGAGCGTGTGAGGCCAGCCATAGGTGTGCATGAGCCACGCCATCGGGACAACCCATAGCAAAGCTCCGACGACGGTGACCTTGAGCAAATTCGTCCAACGAAAGCGCGCGTGCTCGGGTGATGGAGTGTCATCGTCGATGAGCGTCGGACCAACCGACTTATCGACTGGATAGTGGCTGCCACCGGCCCTGAACGTGTTGGGCGCGATCCGCCCGCCGAAGTGGCCGATAAGGGCTGCCGCTGCGATGATCGCGGGGAACGGCACATTCAGCGCAAAGATCGCGACAAAAGATGCGGCGGCAATCGCCCAAAGCACATTGTTCTTGAGGGCCCGTGAACCGATCCTCTGAGCGGCTTGAACCACAATGGCCGTCACGGCGGGTTTGATGCCGTAAAATAGACCTGCAACCAACGGCACGTCACCGAACGCGAGATAGATCCACGACAAGACAATCAGGATCAGGAGCGAGGGAAGTACGAACAACGCTCCGGCCACAATTCCGCCCCACGTTCGGTGCATCAGCCAGCCGATATAGGTGGCGAGCTGCTGTGCTTCCGGACCGGGCAGGACCATGCAGTAATTGAGGGCATGCAGAAAACGCCGCTCGGAAATCCAGCGCCGGCGCTCAACCAGTTCCTGGTGCATGATGGCAATCTGGCCTGCAGGGCCGCCGAAGCTGATGAAACCGAGTTTGAGCCAGAAGGCGAACGCCCGCCAGAAGGTCACCGGCAATGGTGGGGATACGGTACGTGCGACGGGGGGCGCTTCCGGTTTGTTCATCGGGTGGGGAATACGTATTCAAGGACCACAAGCAAGCCGTTCAATATCCCGCACGCTTTCGCCCCCAGGAGATCGCTGTCGATGCCTGAGCATAATCTGAATTCTAGCAAAACCTCCATAGCTCTGCGAACAGATTGCTGTAGGGGTCCATGAGGTTTTTTCAGTCAGATGACCGTTCCCAGTCTGACCGAAACACTAATTAGTGAATAAAGTAAGATAGAAAGTTGAGTTGGACTAGGGTTTAATAAGACCAATTGCGTTGAAGAGCTGCCAACTGAACCTTTATGTAAGTGCCGCTAAAGATAAAGGCTTAACCGTTGGATGATGGAAAAACATTTCAGCGTATCGAAGAAACCGAGTGAAGACTTCCTCAGAGGAGGCTGGTCAGCTCATGCTTCCTCCGTCGGGTTATGCCATCCCCCGATATTCGCCACGACCGCCTGAGCTTCATTGGGGCCCCAAGTCCCCGGCGCATATTCAAAGACGGGAGTGGGCATCTTCACAATCGGGTCCACAATGCGCCAGGCCTCTTCGACCCCATCTTCCCGGGCAAATAATGACGCGTCTCCTTCCATCGCATCACTAATGAGGCGTTCATACGCCCCCTGTTCATCTCCTTCCTGGCGACACACGTACAGCTCGATGTCTTCTCCCGTCATTCGTTCGCCCGGTTTCTTCGCCTGGGCACCCAGGGCAATCGCCACCCGATCAGGTCCGAGCCTGAAACGAACATGGTTCGGTGATTCCGACCGTGAGCTTTCGAAGAGCCGTTGCGGCGGATGTTTCAATCTGATCAACACTTCCGTTGCGGTCACCGGCAGGCATTTCCCCGTGCGAATGAAAAATGGCACCCCTTCCCAACGCCACGAATCGAGGTGAAGCTGCATCGAGGCAAAGGTTTCGGTCTTCGAATCCGGCCTCACCCCGGCCTCGTCACGATAGCCCCGAAACTGTCCGCGTACCAGAGATTTCCCGGTGAGTGGCCGGATGCTCTTGAATGCCTTGACTCGTTCATCGCGGACGGCTTCTCCACCGGCGCTGACAGGTGGTTCCATGGCCAGGTTTGCGACGACCTGCAACAGGTGATTCTGGACGACGTCGCGGATCGCACCGGTTTCTTCATAAAACTTTCCCCGACCCTCTACCCCGAACCGTTCAGCCATTGTGATCTGCACACTTTCCACGTAGTTACGATTCCAGATGGGTTCAAGAAATGAATTGGCAAATCGAAAAAACAGAAGATTTCGAATGGATTCCTTTCCGAGATAATGATCGATGCGGAAAATTGCTGACTCCTCAAAGACGCTGCGCAGGGTGCGATTCAGGGCTTGGGCGGAAGCCAGATCGCGTCCGAAGGGTTTTTCCACGACGACCCGTGCGCCGGAGGCACAGCCTGACTTTCCTATGCTTTCCACCACCGCCGGAAACAGAGTCGGAGGGATGGCCAAATAGAAGAGGGGGCGTTGCGCGGTGCCGAGGGTCTGACGGAGGCGGGTGAATGTGCCTTCCTCCTGATAATCCCCATCAACATATCTGAGCAAATCGGAAAGCTTTGCAAAGGCGGATTCATCGACGCCACCGCCGAATTTCTCCAGACTGTCCCTGGCTCGCTGTCGGAGGTGCTCCACGTCCTTGCCGCCTCTGGCGACACCGATAATCGGAGCGTCCAATTTCCCATGCTGAATCATGGCGTGAAGCGCCGGAAAAATTTTTTTATGCGCGAGGTCGCCAGTGGCCCCGAAGAGGACAAGCGCATCTGAACGAGCATTCCCCATCATTTCCTCCCTGAACGATTTATGAAGATGGTCCAAAGGGCATGAGTAAAAAGATCTGCCAGGTGAATATCATCGATCTCACTCATCCAGCCGCACACCTGTATTGGCGACGTATACACGTGGTGTTCACGATGTCAAGCTATCAGATGTTACACCCTATCAGGTGGAGATTCGCGAAAATCGATCCCCCTCATCAAAGAGGAAGAAGGATCCTCGGTGAGAACCTTCGGAGGGTTTCTCTGGACTCAAGACATCATGGGGCCATTGACCCGCCCTACTCCACCGTGAGGAGTTCAAGGATGTGTCCATTTTGATCGCAAAAGTACACCCCGCGTCCGCCACCCCGGTGGTTGATGGTCATATTCTCCCGCGCAGTCGGCTCGCTTCCATACGGAATGCCTTCGGTCTGAATGCGACCGAAGATCCGGTCGAAATCTTCTTCACCGACCTTGAATGCATAATGATGGATGTCGAACTTGTCGACATAATCATCATCGAAATCAAACGTGAGCGTCTCATTGATCCGTAGCGGCGCGAAATACCCGACCTTTCCTTCATCGAACACGAGTCCAAAAATTTTCGCATAGAATTTCGCCGATGCAACTTTGTCATGCGCCGGAACGATGGTGTGATTGAGTTCAATCGACATACCGCATCTCCTTAACGTTGCTATTGTCGTGAATCGCCTGCCCCGGGAGAACCGGCAGGCAAGGACCCACGGTGAAGGTTTTGTCTGGCCTATCGCACTTTGACGCAGCATTCATTGGCCGTTCCCTGAACACGGTCATCAATGAGAAAATCTAGCTGTTTCGGCGAAAGTCAGGCAAGCTGAAACAGACCCTTCCCGACCGACAGGTCAGAATGAGTGATTCAGCAAGGGTCTTTCATCCGCCAAACCAGGGAAATGTCTAGTTCTCCTGGAAGGTGTCAGGGCGTATAAACATGCTAAAGTCGGCTGTATTCTGGCCCAGCGCTAACACTCCGCTGGGTGAGAATGATTGGCAATCAAATACCGGGGATAATCCCTGCCTCTAATCGCAGGGGGAAAAGACCATAAGTCGGTATGCAAACGAAATGGGAAGTCGTTATTCTTGGTGGGGGATTTTCCGGCCTGGCCTGCGCCCGTCGGCTTGAAAAACTTTGGAGGAAAGACACTGCCAAACGCGTGCTTCTGGTCAGCGCAGAAAACTATTTCGTGTATCAACCCTTTCTCTCCGAAGTGATCGGAGCGGGGATCGAACCGCGCCATGTCATGAACCCCATTCGGCTGGCGTTGCGCCGTTGTATGGTGCAACGTGCCGAAGTCACGAGAATCGATCTTCAAAAACGACGAATCGAATTCAATGCGGATGAGGGGGTGAGGATGGAACCCCTCGAAGCGGAGCACTTGGTCATCGCGTTGGGAAGCAGCACCAATCTCCGTGCGGTTCCTGGCATGATGGAGCATGGACTATTTTTGAAGACCCTGGCTGACGCGCTGGGAATTCGGGAACATATTATTAAACGCCTTGAAGAGGCGGATCTTGAAAGCAACTCCGATATTCGACGGTCCCTTCTCCATTTCGTGGTCGTGGGAGGTGGATATAGCGGCGTGGAAACAGCCGGCGAAATTCTAGATTTGCTGCATGATGCCAGACGATTTTATGCCGCGTTTGATCCGTCGGAACTGCGAGTCACCCTGGTGCATTCCGGAGCGCATCTCCTCCCGGAGTTGGGCGAAGACCTCGGGCGTTTTGCTCAGCAATCTCTTGAGTCACGTGGATTGACAGTGTTGTTGAACCAGCGGGCCTCGTCGGTGAGCGCCGCCTACCTCCGTCTGCATGATGGCACCCGCATTGATACCCAGAACACCATTTGTACGATCGGGAATGCCCCAAACCCCGTGCTCTCCGGTTTGGCCGCGACATATGATCAGGGATGGCTGACCACCAACGGATTTCTACAACTCACCGGCTATACCAATGTGTGGGGCATTGGAGACGGGGCAGCCAATCCCGATGGCTATGGGCATCAATGTCCGCCGACCGCTCAATTCGCCGTCAAACTGGGGCAGCATGCCGCAGAGAATATCCATCTATTGTCTTCCGGCAAGGATCTTCGTCCTTTTCGATACAAAATGCTCGGCCAGATGGCCACGATCGGACATCATAAAGGCGTCTGTTCGATCTTGGGTTTCCGGTTTAGCGGATTTGTTGCCTGGTGGTTAACACGCACCGTTCATTTGCTGAAATTGCCCGGACTCGACCGTAAGCTACGGGTCATGGTCGATTGGACCTTTGAACTCTTTTTTCCGCCTGATCTCAATTACCTGGATTTAAAAAAAACTCAAAAGATTGCCCGCATACATGTGGAACCCGGGGATGTGATTTTTCGCCAGGGGGAACGCGGCTCCGCCTTCTATGTGGTGGAAGAAGGGAAATTGGAAGCCATCCGATACCATGACGACGGTCAAGTCCTCTGGCGAGACGAATTGATTCCGGGAGATCATTTTGGAGAGGGATCGTTTTTATATGGTGTGGTGCGACAAGTGACCGTGTCGGCAAAAACGACTGCCACCCTCATGGTATTTAATTCGAAGGAATTCAAAGCCTTCGTCGGGAGTTTCCAAAGTCTCAGTCAGATTCTTCGCTACACGGCTCAACGAAGACCTCAAGAAGAAGTATTGGGCGAGAAACGGTGGCCAGCCGATTTACTCTCCTCCCTCGTCGAAACGGTCATGAAAAAATCCGCGCCCTCTATTACGGAAGACGCCACGATCAATGACGCGATTCTGGCCTTTGGGAAATGTGCGCATACATTGTTGCCAATCGTGGATACGGAAGGAAAGTTGACAAGCATTGTGACGAAAACGGATGTCTATCGCGCCATGACTCATGGTCAGGAATTTTCCGAACAGATCGGCACGATCGCCAGGCGAGAGGTCGCCGCGCTCTATGAGGGGCAGGAGGTACGGGAAGCATTACGGGTGTTGTATATGAAAGATGTGAAACAGGCCCCGGTGTTGGATCACCACTCCAGGCCGGTAGGTATTTTGAGTCACATGGATGTTGCCGAGGCGAGAATTCGCCTCGAACATCAGAAATCGGATAGTTATTTTTCTTCTTCCCACAACCCTCATCCCAGGAATAAGACATGACGTCAGGCGCTTCTATATTGCTTTACCCCGCTCATTCATCTACACTAAGGAGGAACGAGGATGTTCATGAAATCCTATACGGCTCAAACGTATGCACTCATGCGGATCGTCGCAGGCTTCTTATTCCTGTGGCATGGCACACAAAAGTTATTTGGATTTCCCACACCCATGCCCATGGAAGCCCCGGCTTTTATCATCTATATCGCCGGCCCGATCGAATTGATCGGCGGTGCCCTCGTGATGATCGGACTGTTCACGAGATGGGCGGCCTTTTTGTGTAGTGGGCTCATGGCCGCAGCCTATTGGATGGCGCACGGAACAAAAGGATTATTTCCGCTTGTCAATGGCGGTGAACTTGCCGCATTATACTGCTTCGTTTTTTTATGCATTTCAGCTCACGGTTCTGGCATCTGGAGCGTGGACGACGCCATGGGACACTCGTCCAGATAAACAGGAATCATTATATCTGCATTCCCGCAACCTTCCCGTACAGACGGGAAATATTATTTCATCATCCATAAAGGAGAACCAACGTGAATCGTACTATCCATCTTCAACTCACAGTCTTATCAGCCCTGATGGGCATGTTTTTTGTGTCAGCGGTGCTGGGCCTTTTTCTCATCATGCCTGCTGTCGGCCATGCGGATAGCAAAAGTGTCAGTAAAGGACATCGGGAGGTCAGCGGCGTGGTCAAAAGTGATAAAGGGGGAGTCCTCACCGTCGAAACGCCGACAGGGAAATATACGCTGACCGAAAATGCGGCCAAGCGACATGGCCATGCCGTCCCCAAGGTAGGGGATGAAGTGACGATTACGTTGGACGAAAATAATGCGGTGATCGAGGCCCATCCGAAAGGCGAGGAGGGACGTCATCACTTCTATACCGGCAAATTGGAATATGTAGGGAAGATGAAGAAGGAGATTAAACTGCACACACCGGAAGGTGAAAAGGTGTTTCCTCTGGACCGGCTGGAGATCAAGACGAAACCCATTGAAGAAGGTGCCATGGTCACGGTAGAAGTGAATGAGGGCGGAACAGTGATCGACCTGCATCGAGCCAAAGAGGGCGAGGACAGCCACGACAAACACTAGTCCATCTATGAATCTTGGAATGGTGTTTTAATATACCCCTTTTTTAATGATAATCATTGAGCACGGGATCGCAGCCCGAGCTATTGCCAATCGGTGATAGATCGGGCTCATCCCTATGCTCTCAAAGTGCCATAGCGAGCTTTCCCTTGTCTGGAAGGACGTTCTCGCACTAGAAAAAGGGGAGCTCTCTATCTTTGTTGAGATTCAAGCCGGTCAAGCCTTGCTTTGAGACCACCGACATCCGTTTCAAGTGATTGGATTCGATGATCCAGTTCTGAAAAAGAAAACTTCATTAAAGAAAGCCCTAACTTCTTTAAATTCTTCCTTTACTTCTTCACGAAATTGCTGAACCTGCCCAAGGATAACTTGATGACCCTCTGCCACTTGCTGAATATCGTGCCGTAAACCTTCAGCAACCACGCCGAAATATCGCTTTACCTCTTCCATTTCTTCTGAATTCATAGTTTTTCCCGGGAATAGAGTTGCGAACACCGAAACTAAATTTCAACTGATTCAATCTTCCCTCCAAAAAAGGAAGCAGCGGAGAAGTTCTTTCGAGGCACATCGGAACAAATCGGGAAGCAAATCTTGGAACAACAGACTTGATCCCTGTGGGTGGTGGGTGCGCGAGGCCGGGGGTGGATGCTACTTTGCTGGCGGGATCTGAGCAGCCTGGCCTCTCGCTCCTGAGCTGCCCTGTAACTCATCAATGGCATCAGCCACTGTGACACCGCGGCCGAAGTAGCCGACGCGTTCCTCCAATCCTTCGGCGCGCAGGATATCGCGCACCGCCGCATGCGGCGCAGCGAGACGAAGGCGAATCCCCATCGCTTTAAGTGTCGCGTGCAACGTTGCCAGCATTCGCGCACCGGCCAGGTCGACGATGGGTGAAGTGGACAGATCGCATACCACCAGCTTCAGCGCTCCGGTGGTCGAACGGATTTTCTGCCAGACGGCATCATGCACGTGTTCGGCATTGAAGTACAACAGCGACGCCTCCACGCGAAACACCAGGACACCCGGAACGGCCTCGTTGTCCGGGTTGCGCCTGATGTCGGAGTATCTCCGGGTGCCGGGAATGCGGCCGAGAAAGGCCACATGCGGGTTCGCGGCACGCCGTATGAGCAACAACATCGAGATGACGACCGCCACCATCACGCCCTTCAGGATGCCCAGCAGCAGCACGCCGGCAAACGCGACCATCGATACGCTGAATTCGAAACGGCTTACCCGCCACACGTGACGCAGTTCGCCGATGTCGATCAACCCCTTGACGGCAAACAGCACGATGGCCGCGAGCACGACGGTGGGGAGGTTGCTCAGCAACCCCGTCAGGTAGATCAGGCACAGGCCGATGGTCGCCGATGCGAACACCAGCGCGAGCGGAGTTCTGGCCCCGGCCTTGTCGTTCACCGATGACTGCGACAGGCCGCCCGCCACCGGGTAGCCCTGGCAGAACGCCGCGGCTAGATTTGCGGCACCCAGACCGAGCAATTCCTGTCGCGGATCAATTTCGTAGCCGTTCGCCTGAGCCAGGGTACGTGCCGCGGAAACGCTCTCCACGTATGCCAGTAACAGGCACGCGAACGCCAGCGGAATCACACCATCCACATCGCGCAGCCGCAGGCCGGGCGGGTGAAAGTCGGGCAAGCCCTGCGGCAGGGCGCCGACGACGTTGAAGCCGAGATCACCCAGCTGAGTGACCGATAAGGTGATGATGGAAATCACCACCACGAAAAGCGCGACCGGGAGGCCCGGCAGCAGTTTTTCGCCCAGCAGCAGCACGGCGAGCGCGGCAAGACCGAAAGCCAACACAGCGAGATTGGTATCGGCGAGTTGGCCGCCCAGGATGACGAGACGTTCGAAGAAGTGCTCCCCGCCACCCTTGACCCCGAACAACTTGGGCAACTGGGTCAAGGCGATCGTGAGCGCCGCGCCAGCCTTGAACCCGAGCAGAATGGTTTCGCTGATGAAGTTGACCAGGGAACTCAATCGCAGCAGCCATGCCAGCACGCACATACCGGCCATGACCAGAGCTGTCAGCGCAGCGATGTCCGCCCAACGTCCCGGGTCGCCCTGTGCCATGCCGGCAACGGTGACCCCGACAAGCATTGAGATCGCCGATGTGGGCCCGATCGCAAGCTGGCGCGACGAGCCGAACAGCGCGTAGAACAGGCCGCCGACTAGATAGCAGTAAATGCCGTATTGCGGCGGCAACCCGGCGAGCGACGCATAGGCGAGTGACACCGGAATGCCGTAGGCAGCGAGGGTCAGGCCGGCAATGGCGTCCTGCGCCATCCACTGTGGGCGATATGCCGCCAGCCACTGCGCCGGGGGAAAGGCCGCCCGCCACCCGCGGACCGGATCTCTGCCTGTGAGCTTGCTGGCGAACCGGGTTTCTTCAGTCATGACGTCGTGTCCCTTGACATGCCTGCACCGGCATCCGGGCCGCTGGCGTGCCTGTCCAGGCAGACGAAGTTGTTGGCGGGCACTGAGCGTAGCATACAATAAAAAACCCGGTTTTGAGAAGTTATAAACATCCCCCTCAGAATCAAGGACAGGTTGGCATTCACCGACCGATCCGACAAATTGAGCGAGCGCATGCGCTTAGGTCTTGATGTTGACATCAGACCATACTTCGACCCGCTGATGAAAGTCATGACTCATAGGCCGGCGTCCGTCCGCTCCAATGAGGCCAGAGGGATTGCTGTTCCAGTTCCCCGGTCACAAAATGCTTATAGTAAGAAATATGTTTCTTGAACTCGGGCTGGTTCCGTTAATGTTCCCTGCACATATAAAGGAAAAGGGAAATGTTCTCTTTTTGCTTTTGTCCTTTCCTGGAAAGAATAGGAACGGTATACTGCCGGGAACCCTCTAGGTCTACCCAAATAGAAAATGATGTCAGATTCTTATCGATTCGGAGATTATCAACGTGCACTGGGGCATGGACATGCTGAACTCAGTTTCAATGCCCTGAGTCCAAAATTGGAATGGGATTCCCAAGGACATCTGATACCCTACCAACCTCCCCGGCTAGACCTGACGCCTGAGGAAATCTTCAAACTCCTACGCCCCTATGTCTCAGTTCGATTCATGGAACAGGTCAAATCGGTCATCCCCCTGGGGTTATACTTGGCGTTGTTCCAGATCTTGATTTTGCGTCAACTGGTCCAGAACTCCTGGGTGATCATGAGTGGCCTGTTTGCCGTGATCGTTGGACTGATGTTTTTCATGGAAGGTCTTAAGCTGGGACTTATGCCCTTTGGCACCATCATCGGCAACCGCTTACCCGAAAAATCACCCTTACCATTGGTGTTAGTCATCACCCTTCTTCTTGGCATCGGTGTCACCTTTGCCGAGCCGGCTATCGGGGCGTTGAAAGTTGCCGGCCAGAATGTCGTGGTTGAGAAAGCCGCCTATCTGTATGCCCTGTTGAATGACTGGTCTGAAACCCTGGTGCTGGTGATCGGGTTCAGTGTGGGCTTAGCGGCGGTCATTGGCACCTTGCGGTTCTTGTATGGCTGGAGTCTCAAACCGTTTATCTATGGCTCCCTGGGTCCTGTGCTCGCCTTGACGCTCTATGGAGCCTCTAATCCGGATCTGACCAACGTACTAGGATTGGCCTGGGATGCCGGCGCCGTGACAACGGGGCCGGTCACCGTGCCCTTGGTCCTGGCGTTGGGTATCGGCATCGCGACGGCAGCCGGGAAAGGCGATTCAGGATTATCCGGTTTCGGAATTGTAACCATGGCCTCCCTTTTCCCCATCATTGGCGTGCTTATCCTGGCTTTTTACATTGCATCCACGGTGACACCCGCCGAAATTATTGCGGCCGCCAACCACGCGTCCGGAGCGGTTCAAGCCGTGGCGCCCGCCTGGTATGAACGCAGTCCCGGTCTGGAGATTGTGTTGGGTGTGCGCGCCATCCTCCCACTCGTCCTGTTTCTATTCGTGGTACTCAGGCTCATACTCAAAGATTCGCTCCCAAATAAGGGCGAGATTCTGTATGGGATTGGCTTGACGATTATCGGCATGTGTGTCTTTAACTTGGGACTGACCTACGGACTTTCACAATTAGGAGGGAACGTGGGTAGCCTGGTTCCTGCGGCATTCATGTCTCTCTCGGGCGTGCCCATATCACCTATTTATGTCTATTCGGTAGGGTTAATTCTTTCACTGGTCTTTGCCTGGGGACTTGGCTTTGGTGCGACAGTGGCGGAACCGGCCCTGAACGCGCTGGGCACAACGGCCGAAAATCTGACCAACGGGGTTTTCAAGAAAAAAACGTTGATTATGGCGGTCTCCCTTGGCGTTGCGATTGGGATTGCCACGGGTTTAGCCAAACTGATTTTTGATTTACCATTAGTCTGGTTGATCCTGGTCGGGTACCTCTTGGCCTTGGTGCTCACCATTTTTTCCAGTGAAGCCTTCGTCAATGTAGCCTGGGACAGCGCCGGTGTCACCACCGGCCCCATCACGGTTCCCCTGGTCTTAGCCATGGGGTTGGGGTTTGGTAATGCCACTCACGCCGTGGAAGGCTTTGGCATTCTTTCTATGGCCTCCATCGGCCCCATTCTGACGGTATTGGTGACAGGTCTTTGGGCAGACTACAAAGCCAGGGCCCAAGCTCGTGCGGCCAATAAAGGGAGGACCGGTTCACAGTTACAGGAGGTTCAAGCTATTTTATGAGTACGAATATGACCTATCTCACGGACGTCGCCATGATTACCTGCGTGGTGCAAACAGGGGATGCCGACGTGATTGTCAAAGCCGCGCGGGATGCCGGGGCAACGGGAGTATTGGTCTACCATGGCAGAGGAATAGGCATGCGCGAACGTTTGGGAATACTGGGGATTGCCGTGGATGCCGCAAAGGAGGTCATCAGTGTCCTGGTCTCTGCCGAACAAATCGATATCGTGGCCCACAACATTTTTAAGGCCGGCCAATTCGATACTCCAGGCAGAGGGTTTCTGTACATCACCCCATTGGAAAAAGTCGCCACCTATATTCCGGAGGCCGTGAAGGAACGATTGGAAAATAAGGGGTCAGCGCAGGAAGGATCATGAGCGCCGGACAAGACTTCAACTATTTCATTCCTCTTGAGCCCAGTCAGATCATTACCTGTGTTCTGCCTGATGACGGCACGGACAGAGTATTGCTCCGGACATTGCGTGAAGAAAAGGGCATTACTCGTGCCGATAGTGTTTCCTGCCGGGGCATGGCTGTGCTTCGAGAAGCTTTGACCAAAAAGGGCCGTTTGCCCGAATCAGCTTTAGTGAGGATGGTTAATGTCGTGGTCCCGGTGACAGAAGCCGAGACATTGTTCGCATACATTTACGAAAAAGCCCAAATCGACCGTCCAGGTGGTGGCATGTTGCTCTTGAGTAAGCCGGTCGTCTCTACCCCTTTCACTATTCCCGATGATCTAATTCACTAAAACTGAGATTTTAGCCTGTGCTCAGCACCGAAAAAGAAAAGCGTCTGTGGGCCTACACCGCAGTGGGTCAAGCCTGGAGCAACAGAGGCAGACTTGCAAACGGCCATTACTCTCTGTAATGCGGGGGAAGTATTGCAGTTGCTCCTGTCCGATTTGGGATCGCGGCGTTTTCTCCAAAATTAGACCATGCAGGAAATAGCATTCGCGCGCAAAAAGCCAGTGCCTAAATCGCTGACCACCTGGAAACAAACATTTTTCTCGGGAACAATCGAAAGTAGCGGGTTTTATTCCTAGAGGGAACAGAAACAAAACGAGCTCCCATGAAAAACCCATGAAGCTCGTCTTCAATTCCTATCCGGCAAACTTGAGATAGCCAACTTCCGTAGCTAATTCCAAGATTATCGGGAAAACGTGTTTAGGACTATTTGGTTGGAGCTACACAATCCGAACGGCCTGATTTATCGCAAAGCCGCCATCGAATTGCCTTCGCCCAATGTTCAAAGGAAGCCCTGACGTCATCCCAGCTGCTTGTAACACCTTTAAACGTTTTTTCCCCGGAGCGCCGATCAATACCCGCCATCAGCAAATCACCGGTCTGGGAATCTAGGAGTTTCGCTTCCACGCTGGCCTGGCCTACCCAGATATTGGTCCCGGTATTCAATTTGGATATACCCGAAATGGTTCTCGTAATCGGTTCGAATGTGGAAATGAAGTCTAACACAACAGGAGAGTCTGAAGCCTCTGTGATGGCCGCGCGGAGTCGAAACACATCAGGTCCAGGTGCTTGAACGATTTCATAGTCTTGTTCTAATTCTTTGACCATCGCATCTCGAAACACAAAAGCAAGATTCTGAAGATCTTCAATGGGAATATCACGAAGTTGAGAGCCTTCTGGTCTTTGACCATCAGGCGTCTGCCAAATGGTCACAGGATCGATAATCACTTTTTTATATTTGGCAAAAAAGGCTTTCCCCCCCCTTTATTCGTGATAAAGACCGTGGCTCCTGTCGGACTTTTAACTTTTGTAACAGGGAGTAATCACCGAGAACACCCCTATCCCCGATAAAATTTGACTTCGGTGCTTGATGGGTTTTGTCACACCCAGCAATCAATGGCACAAGGACCAAACCAGCAATCACAAAGTTCAATAACGCTTTTTTAACCATGAAGGGACCTCCGGAAAAATGTTAAGGAATAGAAAACGACAAAGAATTTACATCGTGCCATTTAATAAAGTAAATGCCAACCTTGTCCCCACAAATAATGTCATTGTCAAGGAATAGAAAACAACAAAGAATGTACATCGTGCCATTTAAAAAGTAAATGCCAACCTTGTCCCCCACAAATAATGTCATTGTCAAGGAATAGAAAACAACAAAGAATGTACATCGTGCCATTTAAAAAGTAAATGCCCATCTTGTTGTCACAAATGCGGTGTTTTCATAGTCCTTGTCAGTGATTTTGTTTCCATTTTTTTCCAATGGGAGTGTTGAAAAATGCCGGCGGCGGCGTTCTCGCCCCTTGGCCGTGCTCACATACTCCTCTCCTCCGTATGCTCCGCCCGTCCAAGCTTCTGCGGCCTTGCTGGACGCGCCTTTTTGAACACCCCCCTATTTTTCTCGGGTGGGCATCGGTCGCTCCTATGCTGATGAAAAGGCAAAATTTTTGAAATATTCAACAGGCCCCAATCGAAGTTCACCAGCCCGTTTGGTCAACTCTCAAACCCCACTGTCGAACGGGGTTCTGGCGTAAATGACCTAAGTCGTTGATTGACCAGCTCATTTGCTCTGCCCAAGAATCTCCTCGATCAGTTGAAAGATAAAGTCGGAGGTAGCATCGCGGGCAGGGCTATCGTGGTAGGAACCATCAAGGGAAAATTTTCTGTGCTGATCGTCAGGGGCAATGCCCACCCCCCGATGAATCGACACTTCTGTCGTTTCCTCAACAGGGTATGGCCGGTACTTGATTCGGGAGCGTTCAGTTCAGATGATGATCTCTCCTCTTTCGGAAAAAGTGATGAAGACCGACGGCAACGGCCCGGACAACATTTCAGACCGACGGTCTTTTTGGAAGGTCCGGTTGTCCAGACCTTCGAACCCTTCTTCTAAAAGAAGTTCTGCTCCTTCAAGAGTAATTTTTTCAATCTCCAACGGCGTTGGAGAAGCGGCAACAAGAACAATCCCATCTCAAGTCGGTCGGCTCGAAACAGATGTGGTTGAGAAGGCCAGGGGGAAATAGAAACGTGTTTCAGAATTAAGCGTGGTTGCAAGGAAACAGTCAGGGAGAGAGGTCCGTCCAGCGAGACCTTTCTTCCCAGAGTCGCCGAGAACCCCCTTTCAAGCGCTTTCCGATAGACGTCGGCCTTGATAAACGGGAATAACACATAGGCGGGAGCGCCACATGCTCCAAAAAAAAGAACAAGGCCGATCAAAAAATTTCGTGAGGGCCCTGCTTTGGGTAGTGAGGGATGCGTTAGAAAGGTTCCGCCGACCCGCCAGTGCAACTCAACCTCTCATCTGTTTTAATTCCACTTAGTGAACGCCTAACATTGACTAAGGTCGGGAGACTCGGTCATCACAAGGCGATCTTTAGAAGAACTTCAAGGCGGGAGGCAGTGTAGCCAGATTTCTTATTCGGCGGGAATAAGCGGAGCATTCCAAATCTTCACGGCGGGGATTCCGCGGTAATAACTCAGAACATTCAAGGTGCCGGTATGAAGGAGAAAATGTTGGCCGGCAGTTGCCTGAAAACCGAGCCATCGGGCGACCAGCACTCGTAGAATATGCCCATGGGCAAACAGCGCGACATCGCCGCTCACCGTTCGAGCCCTGGCAATGGTACGATCGGCTCGAGCCCCCACTTCCTCAGGACTTTCTCCACCGGGGACAGCCATCGGAAAAAATCATCCAGCCGGGTCTTTTTTCGTGGAGTCCTGCTTGGGGGTCAAGCCTTCATACTCGCCATAAATCCATTCGACAGGTAATTGTTTTCCACCTGTGCCATCTCGCCAAAACCTGCCAACTTGCACGTTTCCCTGGCTCGTTGCAGGGGACTGGTAAGAATCAGGTCAAAGGAGTGATTGGCAAACAGGGCTTGAGAAGCCTGGCCAGGTTTCGAAGCCATTTTCGGTGAGAGGCAAATCGGTGGTTCCCGTGTGTTGGCCGCTAAGGCTCCAGTCCGTCTCTCCGTGACGAATAACGTAGACTTCTTGTGTGTTTTCAGACATGGGTGTGTTGGATAAAAAAACCGAGAAGTGTCTGAACTGTACCTATTCGTCCATCCCCGTTGTCAATATATTTCATATGCGGTTTTCAAGTCTCACTGGGGGCTCGACAAACGAGAAAAAGAATAATGTGTATTACTTTCCGGTTTCATTCCTATGAATATTCCGTAAAATTCTTCCAATCACGAGGTCGGGGAGGGTCTGATTTCGTGTTGAGTGTTGTAATCGATTCCCGTTTTATGTAAATATTTTTCTGGAATTCTAAATATTTTTTTTCTGATCCATCAAATTAGAGGGGAATCCCATGACCCAAGACAGTCTTGAAGCGACGGCGAAGACCCTGTGTTGCTGAAGGAAAGGGGAATTTCCTGCCGCCGATGAAACGGTGGGGACTATCACGAAACGATTCGAGTCCCTGAAGATTACCTCGACCGAGGAAATCGTACCTACCGCGAAATGCTTTTTACAAGTCCGGGAAGTTCCCGGAGTTTATCAGCGGCGTGATTATGTACGACGAAACTATCCGGCAAAAGATTCCAAGGGAACTCCCCTGCCGGAGGTCTGCACCAGACTGGGGATCATCCCAGGAATCAAGGTGGATACAGGGGCGAAGGACCTTGCAGGATCGCCCGGCGAAAAAGTGACGGAGGGATTGGACGGGCTCCGGGACAGGTTGAGCGAGTATTACAGGATGGGTGCCCGGTTTGCCAAATGGAGAGCGGTCATTCGGATTTCCGAGGGGTTACCGAGTCGCTGCCTGGTGGTCAATGCTCACGCGCTGGGACGCTACGCGGCTCTCTGTCAGGAGCAGGGGCTAGTCCCCATTGTCGAACCCGAGGTGCTGATGGACGGTCCCCATACCATCGAACGCTGTAGAGGTCACGGGTCATGTACTCCACGCAGTCTTCAATGCCCTCCTTGACCAGAGAATTTCCCTGGAGGGCATGCTTCTGAAACCTAACATGGTCATTTCTGCAAGGAGTGCTCCAAACAAGTCTCCGTTCAGGAAGTTGCCCAGGCTACGCTCCAATGCCTTCGCCGATACGTGCCGGCGGCGGTTCCTGGAATTGTCTTTTTATCCGGCGGTCAACATGATCGAATTGCCACGGCACATCTGAATGCCATCAATACCTTTCCTTTTCCGAAGCCCTGGAAGATCAGTTTTTCATACGGCCGGGCTCTGCAGGACCCTGCGCTGGAGGCCTGGCACGGGAAGTCCGAAAATCTTAAGGCCGGCCAGCAGGCTATGTATCATAGAGCCAAATGTAACGGGGCGGCCAGCCTTGGAAATTACACGGAAAAGATGGAAACAGATCCGTCTCTAGACTGCCCCCCCTCACCGGGCAGAGTGGCATGATGACTGACCTCACTCCTTGAGGATTTTTTCCCAACCGGCCAACGAGGTCGGAGCAGAAAAACATCACCTGCCTACCCACCCCAGGATGGCAATTTCATTTTCCCGAGCCCGGAACTTCGAACCATGGAGAAGGAAAGACAAAACATGAACCGAGCGAATATCAATCAGACCGTAACTTGGAATGAATTCGATGCCGTTCTGTTTGACCTTGATGGCGTACTGACCGCCACCGCCAAAGTGCATGCGATCTGTTGGAAAAAAATGTTTGACGAGTATCTTCAAAAGCGGGCAACCCGGACGGGTGAGCCGTTTCAACCGTTTGAAATTGCCACGGATTACCGTCTGTACGTCGATGGAAAACCGCGATTTGATGGAGTCAGGGATTTTCTCAGGTTCCGAGGTATTGAACTCCCTGAGGGACTCGGACGATCTACCGGAACAGAAACGGTATGCGGACTGGGAAATCGCAAAAACGAGATGATCAACGCGGTCATCGAGTCCCATTCACCTATCGCAGTCAAATCCTTGATGTCGAAATGGGACCTGAAGGCGCCAGGTATGCTTTGCGGGAGGGCGACGGGTTGATGATCCGCCACGAAGACGAAGAACTACAACTTTCGCCCGAGGCTCCCGATCGCCACTCGACCGATCGTGACCTGGCCATCGATTTGAGTCGAAAGGGACCATGCGAATTCGTGCTGAACAGCGGAAGTTCGTCCGTAAAGTTTCGGGTGCTCGATGTTGATCGTGAGGGGTCAACTCGCGAAATTCGACCAGATCGGGCACTGATAAGAGGAGCCGTGAAGGGCATCGGCAACACGGCGAGTTTTGAATGTGAGGTCGAAGAAACCCCCCCACGAAAACCACCAGAGTGATTTCTGACCACCATCAGGCTATCCGCTGGCTGTTTGAGCAACTCGAACAACTCGACAGCGAGAATCGTCCCTGCCTCCCTCGCCGGAGTGGAAGCCGTCGGCCACCGGGTGGTCCATGGAGGGGAACGATTTTCACAACCGGTCTTGATTACCGACAGCGTGGTGAGCGAAATCGATGCGCTCGGAGAATTAGCGCCGTTGCACAACCCGGCATGCCTCGAAGGAATTCGGGGGTAAGGGCCATCCTGGGCCCACAGGTCCCCCACGGTGGCGGTGTTCGACACGGCCTTCCATCACACCATGCCCCCTCATGCAAAGTGTACGCGCTGCCCTATGAGTTGGCCCATCGCCATCACATTCGTCGATACGGGTTCCACGGCATCGCGCATGCCTCCCTCGTTGGAAGTTATTTCGAGAAAACGGGAAGGCCTTCGGAACCATCCCGACTAATCACCTTGCAACTCGGCAATGGATGTTCAATATCCGCAATTAAAAATGGACAATCCGTGGAAACCTCTATGGGATTCACCCCGTTAGAGGGACTGGTGATGGGAAGCAGATCCGGAGACCTCGATCCTTCCATTGTGAGCTACCTCTGTCAAAAGGAAAAAGTGGACCCTACAGAAGTGGACCGCTGGTTAAATGAACAGTCCGGCCTTCTGGGACTTTCCGGAAGAACGAACGATATGAGGGAATTACGACAAGCGGCCGAGCGTGAACAGCATGAACCATCGCAATTGGCCATTGAAGTATTTTGCTATCGTGTCAAAAAATATATTGGCGCCTATCTTGCCGTTTTGGGCGGAGCCGACGCCATCGTCTTCGGAGGTGGAATCGGAGAGGCGTCTCCCGATATCCGGCGCAGAATTTGCCAGGGAATGGAATGGTGCGGATTACGGTTGGATCCTAGCCTCAATAGCGCAGCCATCGGACTTCAACCGGGAGATATCACCAGGATCAGTCAAGATGAACAACCAGTGGAAGTGTATGTCGGAGCTGCGGATGAAGAAACCTGGATTGCCAGGGAGACGGTGCGCTGCCTCAGAGCGACACAGTAGCCCCTGGCGGTTCTCTCTTAGGATTGAACACCGCATCCAAATTATTCACAGTAGGTTTTTAGGCATTATGATGCAATTTTAAAGGAGGTCAGCATGGCGAATCCGTTATCCAAAAAAGAACTGGACTTGATCGATGCCTATTGGCGGGCAGCAAATTATCTGTCAGTCGGACAAATCTATCTCTATGACAACCCGTTACTGAAAAAGACGTTGACCAAGGAGCATATCAAACCGAGGCTTCTCGGCCACTGGGGGACAACGCCGGGATTGAATTTCATCTATGCCCATCTGAATCGAGCGATCAAGGCACGAGACCTCAGCATGATCTACATTATCGGTCCGGGCCATGGCGGTCGAGGCATCGTCGCCAATGCCTACATGGAAGGCACCTACTCGGAGGTCTATCCAAACATCCCGCAGGACGAAGAGGGCATGAAGCGGCTGTTCAAGCAGTTCTCGTTCCCTGGAGGCATTCCCAGCCAGCGTGCGCCTCGAGACCCCCGGCTCAATTCACGAAGGTGGCGAGTTGGGTTATGCATTGCTGCACGCATACGGCGCGGCATTCGACAATCCTGACCTGATGGTTGCCTGCATCGTCGGAGACGGAGAAGCCGAAACCGGTCCTTTGGAAGGCAGCTGGAAAGGCAACAAGTTTCTCAACCCCGTGCGCGACGGCGCCGTGCTTCCAATCCTGCACCTGAACGGGTACAAAATATCCGGCCCCACTGTCTACGCCCGTATTCCGGAAGACGAATTGATCAGCCTCTTCCGCGGCCACGGGCACGCGCCGCTTTTGGTCTCGCGGTGACCCATGGACGTCCATCAACAATTTGCAGCCGCGTTGGACCGCTGTCACGAACAGATTCGCGACATCCAGCGCGACGCCCGGACTAACGGCTTCACCAATCGACCGATATGGCCAATGATCATCCTGCGTACGCCGAAAGGATGGACTGGACCGAAGAATGTGGACGGCGTACCGATCGAGGGAACATTCCGGGCTCACCAGGTTCCGCTGGCGGCGGTGCGCGCGAATCCGGAGCACCTCCGGCTGCTGGAAGAATGGATGCGCAGTTATAAGCCGGAAGAGCTATTTGATCGCGAAGGGCGGCTCGTTCCGAGACTCGAAGGACTTGCGCCGCGAGGAAACCGCCGAATGAGCGCGAACCCGCACGTTAATGGCGGCCGACTCCTGATGGACCTGGAGTTTCCGAATGTCGCCGACTATGCCCTCGACGTGCCGAGTCCGGGGCAAGTCTCTGCGGAGGCGCCGATCAAGCTGGGTGAACTCCTGCGCGACATCATTCGGCTCAACCCCAGAAATTTCCGCTTCTTTTGTCCGGATGAAACCGAATCCAATCGTCTGAGCGCCGTCTTTGAGGCGACGACAAGATGTAGCGTTGCAGAACGTGTTTCACTCGATGACCATGTTTCGCCGGACGGCCGGGTTTTGGAAGTATTGAGCGAGCATCTGCTGCCAGGGCTGGTTGGAAGGATACCTTCTCACTGGGCGGCATGGAATGTGGTCCTCTTATGAAGGGTTCGCGCAGATCGCGGACTCCATGTTGACTCAACATGCGAAGTGGCTCAAAGAATCCAACGAAATCCTGGCGACGGCCTATTGCATCGTTGAATGTGTTCTTGTCCAGTCACGTCTGGCGGCAGGATCATAACGGGTACAGTCACCAGGCGCCTGGATTCGTCGACAATGCGCTCGTGCAAAAAAGCGAGATGGTGCGAATCTATTTCCCACCTGATGGCAATTGTCTCCTTCACGTCATGGAGCACTGCCTGCGCACGCGCAATCTCATCAACGTCGTTACCTGCGGCAAGCAACCGCAGTTGCAATGGCTCACAATGCATGAGGCGCGCAAACACTGCTCGCGTGGCATCGGCGTGTGGAAATTTGCCAGCAATGATGACGGAGGCGAGCCCGATGTGGTCCTTGCCTGCGCGGGCGACGTCCCCGCGACTGAGACGGCAGCGGCCGCGTGGCTGTTGCGGAAACACATTCCGGATCTGAGGCTGCGACTGGTCAACGTTGTGGACATCTGCGCGCTGATGCGCGCCGATGCTCATCCGCATGGCATGGACGACAACGAGTTTGAAACGTACTTCCCGAGAGGCGTGCCGGTAATTTTCGTCCACCATGGCTACGGTTTTGCGATCCGAAGCATCGTGCAAGGCAGGCCGAAGGACGACAGGTTTCACGTGCGCGGATATATCAATGAAGGAACGACCACAACGCCGTTCGACATGGTCGTGATGAACCAGATCGATCGTTTCCACATCGTCGGTGACGTGATCGATCGGCTGCCGCAACTCGGGTCCCGCGCCGCCTATGCCAGGCGATTCGCGACAAGCTGTTGGAGCACAAAACATACATCTCGAAGTACGGCGAAGATATGCCCGAGATCACTGATTGGCAATGGGGGCAGAAGAGGGCAGAGACAAAGCGAAGATCCTCGACCGAGGGGGACAACGTCTGATCGGAGTGGAAGTGAGTATGCAAGCCAGAGCAACCGCTCCCGGAAAAAGTTTCCCCATCGGGGCGACCGTCTCCCCCGATGGGGTGAACTTCAGCGTATTTTCCAAAAACAGCACACGTATGGAATTGCTGCTGTTCAATCACCTGGATGATACGAAGCCCGCCACGGTCATTTCCCTCGATTCCTGGAGAAACCGGACGTACCACTACTGGCACGCCTTCGTCCCTGGGCTTCAGCCGGGCCAGATTTACGGCTATCGTGCGGACGGGCCATTCGAACCGCAACGAGGGCTGAGATTTGATTCTGAGAAGATCCTGCTCGACCCCTATGGCAGAGCGGTGGCAGTGCCGAAGGAATACAGCCGGGTCGCGGCATCCAAGCCGGGAGACAATTGCCCGACCGCCATGAAGAGCGTGGTGGTGGATGTGGACGCGTACGATTGGGAGGGTGATGCCCCGCTCAAACTGCCGTCCACCCAAACTATCATATACGAGATGCACGTGCGCGGGTTTACCCGCCATCCCAGTTCAGGCGTCGGGGGAAAGAGATGCGGAACGTACGCCGGTCTGATCAAAAAAATTCCGTATCTCCAGGAACTCGGCATCACTGGGGTTGAACTCTTGCCCGTGTTTCATTTCGACCCTCAGGATTGTCCTCCGGGACGAGTCAACTATTGGGGCTATGCGCCCGTATCGTTCTTCGCACCGCATCCGCTGTATAGTTCGCGTCAGAATCCGCTCGAAGTGGTTGACGAATTTCGCGACATGGTCAAAGCCTTGCATCGAGCGGGCATCGAGGTCATCCTTGATGTCGTCTACAACCACACCGCCGAGGGCAACGAGGATGGGCCCACGCTTTGTTATCGCGGCCTTGGAAACAGCACCTATTACATTCTGGAGGAGGACCGGGCCCGATACAGCAACTATACCGGCACCGGCAACACCTTGAATGCCAATCAGCCGATTGTCCGGCGTTTAATCGTGGACAGTCTCCGGTATTGGGTGGATAAGATGCATGTGGACGGCTTTCGGTTTGACCTTGCTTCGATCCTCTCCCGCGACGAAGCCGGCCGGCCGCTGCACAATCCTCCTATTCTCTGGGACATTGAATCGGACCCCTTCCTGGCCGGGACGAAACTCATCGCGGAAGCCTGGGATGCGGCCGGACTCTACCAGGTCGGCTCGTTTGTCGGGGATAGCTGGAAGAATGGAACGGGCGGTTCCGCGACGATGCCCGTGATTTCTTCCGTTGTGAAGCAGGCTCCTTGGCACGTTTCGTCCCGATCGCTTGATCGGCAGCCCCGAGATCTACGGTCATAAAGAACGGGAGCCCTGAGCAAAGCGTCAATTTTGTGACCTGCCATGACGGCTTCACGCTCAACGACCTCGTCTCTTACAACAGCAAGCACAACGAAGCCAACGGCGAAGACAACCGTGACGGAGCCAACGACAATAAAAGTTGGAATTGCGGCGTTGAAGGGCCGACGGATGATCCAGCCATGGAACGGCTGCGGAACCGGCAGGTGAAGAATTTTTTGACCGTGACCCTGCTCTCGTTAGGAATCCCCATGATTCTGATGGGCGATGAGGCGCGCCGGACACAGGGCGGCAACAATAATGCGTATTGTCTGGACAACGAAACCAATTGGTTCGATTGGATGCTTGTACAGAGACATGCCGATGTGCACCGGTTCGTCATGCTGCTGAATGCACGACGGCTCTTGCGCGACCTTGAACGTGAGCACCAACGGATAAGCCTGACCCGAGTTGATCCGGCAGGCGAATAAGGCGTGGCACGGCGTCAAACTCAACCAACCGGACTGGAGTCCGAATTCCCATAGCATTGCCTTTACCGTTGAAGATCCGAAAGCAAAGCTCCTCACCCACTTTATCCTGAATGCCTATTGGGAGGAGCTCGAGTTCGAACTGCCCCCGGTTCATATCGGAGAGGAGGGCATCTGGTACCGATGGATCGATACCGCCCTTGACTCGCCCCAGGACATTGTCCCGTGGGAAACTTCAACAGCGGTTCCCGGTCATACGTATCGTGCCCAGGAACGCTCCGTCGTGGTGTTGTTCGCGCGCATTGCCGCCGGGCTGACTCCGGCAGCGCCAGCCGGCTAAGGAAGAACGGAGCATGGGCGACCTAAGAGCAGAGCCGGAGATTCGACACCGGGAGACCCGGTCGCCATCCCGCTGCCCGGCTTGCTGACAACATGAATTCATAAATTTTTCGTGGAGGCTTTATGAAAGACCGTCAAAATGAACTTCTTGAACAGTACGGGTGCGGACCCATCCAATTTTCCGGCACGAACGACGCGCTCTATGAACGACACTTGATCTTCGACCACATCATTGACCCCAAAAAGGCCGAATTGCGAGACCAGTTTGAAGCCGTGGCACGCTCGATCCGCGACGTCATTTCCCAACGATGGCTCAAGACCGAATCAACATACGAGCAAAAAAATCCCAAGCGGGTATATTACCTGTCGCTGGAGTTCCTACTTGGACGGTCCCTTGCCAATAATATGACCAACACGCTGCTGGGACCATTGGCGGATGAGGCCATGAAAAAGAAGGGACTTGATGCGTTGGCACTGGCCGAAATGGAGCCGGATGCCGGGTTGGGGAACGGAGGGCTCGGTCGGTTGGCGGCGTGTTTCATCGATTCGATGGCGACGATGCAGATTCCCGGCATGGGTTATGGACTCCGTTATGAATATGGAATCTTCAAGCAAACGATCAAGGATGGCTGGCAATGCGAAAATCCGGATAATTGGTTGCGTCGTCCCGACCCCTGGGAAGTGGCACGGCTGGAGGAATCGGTGGAAGTGAAATTGAACTGTTCGGTCGAGCTGCGTGAGGGGGACTTACGCCTGGTCCCCGGGCAGCCGTCCAGCATCATTGGCATCCCATTCGACCGGCCGGTCGTCGGGTATGGCGGCAAGACCATCAATACACTCAGACTCTGGGCTGCGGCCGTGCCGGATTACTTCGACTTTCAGCGGTTCAGCAGCGGTGATTTCACGGCCGCATTGGCCGGTACCCTTGCGGCCGAGTCGCTGACCCGTGTGTTGTATCCGGATGATTCCACCGTTCGAGGGCAGGGGTTGCGCTTCCTGCAGGAGTATTTCCTCGTCGCCTGCTCACTGGCTGATCTTGTGCGGCGCTTCCGGCGAGGCAATACCGACTGGAACGACCTTCCCGGGAAAGTCGCCATCCAGATGAACGACACGCATCCGACGATGGCGGTTCCCGAGCTGATGCGGATTCTACTGGACGACGCGCATCTCAGTTGGGACCAGGCCTGGGACCTGACGCAACGATCGCTCGCCTACACGAACCATACCCTGCTGCCCGAAGCATTGGAAAAATGGCCGCTGGAATGGTTCGCGATTGTGCTGCCGCGCCATTTGGAAATTATCCATGAGATCAACCGCCGCCATCTTGACCAAGCGCGCGTCCGCTTTGGCGGCGACGAAGGCCGTCTCGCCGGCGTGAGTCTCATCGAGGAGAGCCCGACGCGTAAAGTCCGTATGGCCAACCTCGCCATCGTCGGAACGCATAGCACGAACGGCGTGGCCGCCATTCACTCCGGATTGCTGCGCACGATGACGGTCAAGGACCTGGCCGAGATGTTTCCCGAGCGGTTCAACAACAAGACCAACGGCGTGACGCCGCGACGCTGGTTGCTGCTGGCGAACCCCGCCCTCTCGCACGCCATCACCGAAGCCATCGGAGACGGATGGATTACCGATCTCAGCCAACTGAGCAAGCTCAAGAAACTGGCCGGCGACAAGGGCTTTCGCGGGGCCGTCCGAAACGCCAAACGCGAGGCGAAGTTACAGTTTGCCCAATGGCTCAAGACGACATCCGGGCAGACGGTCGATCCGGACACGATCTTCGATTGCCAGGTGAAACGTATCCATGAATACAAGCGGCAACTGCTCAACGCGCTTCGCATCGTCGTGCTCTACAACCGGTTGCGGGAGAATCCGAACCTCAAGATGCCCCCGCGGACATTTTTCTTTGCCGGCAAGGCGGCGCCGGCCTACCACTTGGCTAAGATCATCATCAAGTTCATCAATAATCTGGCCGGCACCATCGACGGCGATCCTCTCGTTCGCGGGAGACTCAAGGTCATCTTCCTGCCCGAATATTGCGTCTCCCTCGCAGAGCGGCTCATTCCAGCCTCTGATGTTTCCAATCAGATTTCGACCGCCGGCTACGAGGCCAGCGGCACGAGCAACATGAAGTTCATGATGAACGGCGCGCTGACGCTGGGCACACGCGATGGCGCGACCATCGAAATGGCAGAAGAGGCGGGCGAAGAGAATTTTTTCCTCTTCGGCCTCACGGCGGATCAGGTGGCCGGCAACAAGGGCTGGTATAGCCCGGGCTGGCATTATGACAACGAAGCGGAAACCCGCGCCGCGCTGGACCTGATCTTCACCGGCCACTTCAGCCAGTATGAACCGGGGGTTTTCGAACCGCTGCGGCACACTTTACTGACCGGCGGTGACCACTACATGCACCTGGCGGACCTCACATCTTATCTCGAGGCTGACCGGCAACTTTGCGACCTGTACGCTGACCCGGATGGATGGGTACGCAAGGCAATTATGAACATCGCCGGTTCGGGAAAATTTTCCAGCGACCGTACCATCGCTGAATACGCGGCCGACATCTGGAATGTCAAACCATGCCCGGTACCGTAATCGTGGGCTCCGCGATCCGGCTCAGGATGCGAAAACACATGGCTATCGAGCAGTCTCAGAGGAGCCGGATGGCCGTATAAATCGTGAAAAGCTCTTTTCAGAGCGTTGCGCGTGCGCACAACTAAGGGAGGGTAACAGGCATGCCTAAAAAAAAGAAGGATGAGCCCGGATCGAAGCTTAAACGCAAGGAATACGAGAAGGAGTTGCGTCGGCTTCAGGCCGAACTCTGCATGCTCCAGGACTGGGTCAAACACAAAGGCCTGCGAGTTATGGTCGTGTTCGAGGGCCGAGACGGAGCCGGAAAGGGAGGCACGATTCGGGCTATCACCGAGCGTGTCAGTACGCGCGTGTTCCGTCTCGTGGCGCTCCCCGCCCCGTCCGACCGGGAAAAAAGCCAGATGTACATTCAGCGTTACATGCAGCATTTTCCCGCAGCCGGAGAAATCGTTATCTGGGACCGCAGTTGGTACAATCGGGCCGGGGTCGAACATGTCATGGGCTTCTGTACCAAGGAACAATACGAGGGCTTTCTCAAACATGCCTCGAATTTCGAATGGTATTTCACGAAGTCCGGGATTATCCTGATCAAATATTGGCTTGAGGTGAGCCACGAAGAGCAGTCGCGGCGGTTCCAGGCCCGTGTCGATGATCCGTTGCGCCAGTGGAAGCTCAGCCCGATGGACCTGCCGTCACTCGAGAAATGGTACGAATATTCCCACGCGCGAGACCGAATGCTGGAAGCCACGGATTCAAAACATGCTCCCTGGTACATCGTGCGGTCGGACGATAAGAAGCGGGCACGCCTCAACTGCATCAGCCATCTGCTCAGTCTGATTCCCTACAAAAAGTTGAAGCGCGATAAAGTAAAACTGCCTGATCGATCGAAGAAAGACCAGTACGACGACCAGGCGACGCTGAAGGGAAAAACGTTTATCCCGGAGAAATACTGAAAGACGTCTTGGAGAAATGACATCATGCCCGACAAACAAACTGATCAACTCTGCATCAACACCATCCGCACCTTGTCCATGGACGCGGTCCAGGCGGCGAACTCAGGACATCCCGGCACTCCAATGGCACTGGCGCCGGTGGCGTACTGTCTATGGAACCGCTTTCTGCGGTTCGATCCCGACGATCCGATATGGGGAAACCGGGATCGCTTCGTCCTGTATCCCATCGGTCATGCTTCCATGTTGTTGTATTCTCTGCTGCATCTCTGTGAAGTCAAAGCCGTCAATGCTAAATACGAACGGCTGGGCCACCTCTCGGTGACGCTGGAGGATATCAAGCGGTTTCGCCAATTGGAGAGCAAATGCCCTGGCCACCCGGAATACCGGTGGACTTCCGGCGTGGAAATGACGACCGGCCCATTAGGGCAGGGTGTGGCCACCAGCGTGGGGATGGCTATTGCCGAACGTTGGCTGGCGGCTCACTTTAACCGTGACAAGGTTTTCCCCTCTTCGATTACCACGTCTATGCGCTCTGTGGGGACGGAGACATGATGGAGGGAATCTCCCACGAAGCCGCCTCCCTTGCCGGACATCTTCGACTCTCCAATTTGTGTTGGATCTATGATAACAACAACATCACAATAGAGGGCCACACCGAATTGGCGACCAGCGACGATGTCGCCACGCGATTCATCGGGTATGGCTGGAATGTCACGCGAGTGGGAGATGCGAACGACTTAGACATGCTGACTCGTGCCCTCAACACCTTCCTTTCCACTTCGGACCGGCCGACGTTGGTTATCGTGGATAGCCACATTGCGTATGGGGCGCCCAACAAACAGGATACCAGTGCCGCCCATGGTGAACCGCTTGGTGAAAAAGAAATCCGATTGACGAAACAACGATATGGGTGGCCTGAAGAGGCCAAATTCCTGGTTCCCGATGGAGTACACGAACATTTCCGTGAAGGCTTCGGGAAACGGGGCCGGGCACTTCGGGAAAACTGGTTTTCTCTCCTGGAGGCATACAAACAAGCCTATCCGATCTTGCCGATCGTCTGACAGAATGCAGCATCGTCAACTCCCAGAGGGGTGGGATGGTGGGTTGCCGTCATTCCCGGCGGATGCCAAGGGTTTGCCACCCGGGATTCCTCCGGGAAGACGCTCAATAGCATTGCACAAAATGTTCCGTGGCTCATCGGAGGTTCGGCTGATCTTACCCCGTCCGTCAAAACACGCCTTACCTTTGAAGGGCGGAAGATTTTTTGGCCGAAACCTACCAAGGCCGAAACCTGCACTTCGGCATCCCGGAGAACGGCCATGGGCGCGGTAATCAATGGATTGTCTCTCTCAAAAGTCCGCGCATTCGGTTCGACCTTTCTGGTCTTCTGCGATTACGCTCGTCCGCCCATGAGATTGTCGGCCATAATGGAAATTCCCGTCATCTATATCTTTACGCACGATTCATTGGTGTGGGTGAGGACGGACCACTGACCAACCAATCGATCAGATCGCCTCCCTGAGAGCCATCCCCGGGCTGATCACCATTCGTCCCGCCGATGCCAACGAGGTCGTCGAAGCCTGGCGGGTGATCATGCAATTCCGTCACGAGCCGGTTGCGCTGGTTCTTACCCGACAGGCCGTTCCTACACTTGACCGGAAAAAATACGCGCCGGCTTCCGGTGTAGCCAAGGGAGCTTACGTTCTGGCTGACGCGAATGGGGGACAACCGGACATCATACTCATCGGCACAGGCAGTGAAGTATCGCTATGCGTGGAGACATATGAAAAGCTCAAAGCCGAGGGAATTCAGGCGCGCGTGGTGAGCATGCCTTCGTGGGAGATCTTTGAGTATTATTGCCGGAAACATCCAGGCTACCGTGAGACGGTGCTGCCTTCCCGTGTGACCGCCAGGGTTTCCGTGGAGCAAGCTTCTACGCTCGGATGGGAGCGATATGTGGGATCTCTACCCGCAGGATCATCGGCATGGAGACCTTTGGAGCCTCGGCTCCCCTCAAGGAACTCACAAAAAAATTTGGCTTTACCGTGGATAATGTAGTGGATACGGCGAAGGAGCGAGATACGGAACAATGAAACGAGATAGACGGTTTTTGTTATTGAGAGGGAAAAATCAGGTTGTTTTCATATTTTCTTAACTGCATAGCCCAGTTCTTTCATATGGTAAATTGTAAACCCTTCATGGTTTTCCATAAACTTGCCCCACGATGTTGTTGAAAAAAATTTGGCGATGGGTTAGTTGATATTCGGGGGCTGAATCAGTTTGATGAAGGACGCTTCGGTTCCATTTCCATTGATCATTGATTAAGTCCAATTCCATTCAAAAAGGAGAAAGTGTCATGCAACTTGGAATGATTGGATTGGGACAAATGGGAGCCAACATGGTTCGCCGGCTGATGAACAAGGGCCACGACTGTGTGGTGTATGATGTCTCCCAAAAGGTTGTCCAGGAACTTTCCAAGGATGGAGCAACAGGGGCATCCTCACTGGACGATTTTGTCGCCAAATTGGAAAAACCTCGTGTGGTTTGGATGATGGTTCCGGCGTCCTTCGTGGATCGCATGATTAAAGACCTGGTCTCCAAAATGGAGAAGGAAGATATTCTTATCGATGGAGGCAATTCATACTATCGTGACGATATCCGTCGAGCTAAGCAACTGGCGGCCAAGGGAATCCACTATGTCGATGTGGGAACCAGCGGTGGTGTCTGGGGTCTCGAGCGAGGATATTGCCAGATGATTGGAGGGGAAACGAATGTGGTCAAGCTTCTGGATCCTATTTTTTCCGCGTTGGCGCCTCCCATCGACACTGCCCCGCGAACCCCCGGACGTGAAAAAGTTCTCAGCACGGCGGAGCATGGGTATCTCCACTGTGGGCCAACCGGGGCCGGGCACTTTGTGAAGATGGTGCACAACGGAATTGAATATGGTCTCATGGCAGCCTATGCGGAAGGACTAAATATTCTGCAGCAAGCCAACATCGGAAAACGCGACCACACCGCAGATGCTGAGACATCTCCATTACGCGACCCTGAAGCCTATCAATACGATTTGAACTTGGCGGACATTGCCGAATTGTGGCGGCGAGGGAGTGTTGTAGGATCCTGGCTTCTTGACCTGACTGCGATTGCGCTCATAAAAAGCCCGGATCTGGCCAATTTTTCTGGGAGCGTGGCTGACTCCGGCGAGGGGCGTTGGACAATTGAAGCTGCTGTGGATGAAGGCGTCCCAGCCCCTGTTCTCACGGCGGCACTCTTTCAGCGATTTAGTTCTCGTGGTGAAGCCGAATTTGCAGATAAGGTTTTCTGCCGCGATGCGATTCGAGTTCGGCGGACACGTCGAACGTCCAACGGGAGGGTGAGAAAGTAACGTTCTGAGTTTCGAGTTTGGCAATTCAAAGCTAGAATTTGAAAATGATACGTCTCACAGAAGCCGCTCTTCCCTTTGGTAGGGAAGACTGACAGGGAGAGAATCTTTTCCTCCCCCTAACCCCACCTACAGAGGAGGAGATTGTAGGAATAGAGATCCGGCATGAAAGATCCCAAATTTAAAGCTCTATAATTTTTTTGTTACTCGAAACCCTCAACGCGGAACCCGAAACTTTTTTTCAAAACCTTAAATTCGAAGCCCCTCAAGGACACCATGGCTGCATCAGAAAAGGAAAAAAAGTTCGCCGAGACGAGCGGAACACCCGCCCCCCCCCCTTTGCGCTATAGTCATCTTTGGTGGGTCTGGGGACCTGACCAAACGCAAGTTGGTTCCCGCCCTCCACTATCTGGCAAAGAGTCGTTCGATTTCCGCGTCTTCCGCAGTGATAGGGGTTGGATTACCAGAGATGACCGACGAGGAGTTCCGTCAAAAAGTAGGAGACGATCTCAAGGAATTTGCCACGTCTCCCGTTGATCCCGCCCGTTGGGAAACTGCTCGTCCTCGCTTCTCTTATGTGTCCGGTGAATTTACCGCCTCGAAAACCTATCAAGAGCTCCAGGAAAGATTAACCCAGATTGATAAAGAGCATAGGACCGAAGGAAACTATCTTTTTTATTCAGCCAGCTTCCCACGTTCTTTGGCACGATTGTCCAACAATTGGGTGCATGCGGGCTGAGTCAGGAAGAGAACGGACAGTGGCGCCGTGTGATTATTGAAAAACCTTTTGGCCATGATTACGAGTCTGCCTGTGCCCTCAATCAGGAAATTAAAAAAGTCCTCCATGAACAGCAGATCTATCGGATTGACCATTACCTTGGCAAAGAAACTGTACAAAACATTATGGCGTTCCGTTTCGGAAACGGGATCTTCGAACCGATCTGGAACCGGCAGTATATTGACTACGTGCAAATCACAGCTGCAGAGACAGTAGGTGTGGAACAACGGGGGGGATATTATGAGGGGACCGGTTCCCTTCGGGACATGATTCCCAATCACCTTTTTCAGTTATTGTCCCTCTCCACTATGGAGCCTCCTATTTCGTTTGAAGCTAACGCGGTTCGGGATGAACAGTCCAAGATTCTCCGGTCGATTCGTCCCTTCACAAACGAAGAGGTCCTGAGCTGTGCGGTGCGGGGGCAGTATGGCGCAGGAACGGCCGGGAATAAACCTGTTTCAGCATACCGCGACGAACCGAACGTCGCACCAACGTCTACGACCGACACCTTCGTCGCACTCAAGCTTTGGATCGACAATTGGCGGTGGGCAGGAGTGCCTTTTTACATTCGTACCGGAAAATGCTTATTTAGCCGCACCACAATAATTGTGATCCAGTTTAAACTTGCTCCTCATTTACTGTTTAGAAAAACTGCAGTTGAGAGTCTGACACCGAATCGACTCGTTCTTCAGATTCAGCCGGAGGAAGCCATCTCTCTACGATTTGGAGCGAAAATTCCCGGTCCGGTTGTTCAGCTGGGAGCGGTAGATATGAATTTTCGGTATGAGGATTATTTCGGGAGTGCTCCGGCTACGGGATACGAGCGTTTGCTCTACGACTGTATGTGCGGGGACCCCACGTTGTTTCAACGGGCGGATATGGTAGAGACCGGTTGGTCGGTGGTCACGCCTATCCTGGATGTCTGGAAAGCTCTCCCCCACGAGCCTTTCCCAACTATGCAGCTGGGACTTGGGGCCCGAAAGAAGCCGACGAAATGTTGGGAAAGGACGGACACCGTTGGCTGAACCATGAAGAATAAGATAATGCCTCTTGGCGCGGCTCAGGGTATTCCACTAACATATTGTTAGGTGCGCTTATTCACTCCTCTTCGCTCTTAAACCACGATAAAAGTGAAAAAGAAAATAGAGCTGCCGGGGAATGGTTTCCCCTCGAAGGAAGGTGAGGTTATGGCCGACAAATACGAAAAGGCTGAAGGATTGACCCGTCGTGATGACTCGAGTCCTTGGGGTATCTGCGGGATTAGCCATGATTGCCCCACTGTCCGGTTGTGGCAGTGCTCTGGGAACGACAGCCTGTTATTCCTGTGGATGCCTGGCACAAGGGAGTCTGCCGTTTCTGTGGAACCGGGTGTGGAATGATGATTGGCGTCACGGACAATAAAGTCGTGGATGTGAAGGGAGACGAGTATGCTCACAACCGTGGCCGCCTTTGTATTAGGGACTGATGAATCGCGAAATTCTTTACGGGGAGGGGTCGAGCCCTCTATCCGATGATCCGGAAAAACGGAAAATTGGAACGGGCGACCTGGGACGAAGCCATGGATCTGGTCGCCACACGATTCCGTGAAGCAATCAGTGAACATGGTCCGGACAGTGTGGCGTTTTATGGAAGCGGTCAGCTCTATACCCAGGAAAGCTACACCGCCAACAAACTCTTCAAGGCAGGAATAGGAACGAACAACATGGACGGCAACCCGCGGCTCTGTATGGCCTCTGCCGTGACGGGATACACAACCTCATTTGGCAAAGACGAGCCAGCCGGATGCTATGAAGACATGGATTATTCGGACTGTTTCTTTATCACGGGGTCCAACACTCTCGGAATGTCACCCCATCCTTTGGGAACGCATACTGGATCGCAAGCGAAGTCACCATGATACGACCCTTATCGTAGTTGATCCTCGAAGGACGTTTACGGGAATGCACGCGGATTTATATCTCCCCATCAATCCGGGGACCGATGTTGTCCTCCACAACTCAATGATGAATGAGTTTATCCACAACAACTTTATTGATGGGGACATGGTGGAGAACTACCTCTCCTTTCAGGAAGGAGAGCAAAAGCGGACTTTTGAGATTTTAAAAAACATGTGGCCCAATATCCGGCTGAACGAGCGGCAAAAATCTGCGAATTACCCCGAGGGATATCCAGGAGGCCGCGTTTACGTTTGCTTCATCCAAAGCCACCTTATCTATCTGGACGATGGGACTGAACCAACAGGTGCAAGGCACGGCTTCCAACCGTGGAGTTATAGCCATGCATCTTTTGACCGGGCACTTCGGGCGACCAGGTGCCACACCGTTCTCGCTTACGGGTCAACCCAATGCCTGTGGTGGCGTGCGAGATACGGGATCGCTGTCTCATGCCCTTCCCGGCGGCCGGATGGTCGTTAATGCTAAGCATCGGGAGGAGATGGAGGATCTGTGGAAAGTCCCGAGGGGTCGGATCGGACCAAAGCCGGGTTATCATGCCGTCGCGCTTTTTGAAGCGATCGCCAAAGGCGCTGTGAAGTGCTGTCTGATCATGTGTACCAATCCAGGTCAGACGCTTCCAAACAACAACTTTTATCGAAAGGGCATGGAAAAAGGGTTCGTGGTGGTGGCCGATTCGTTTCATCCAACCGAAACCACGATATTTGCCGACGTCGTTCTTCCAGCCGCCATGTGGGTGGAAAAAGAGGGAGTTACGGGCAATGCGGAGCGCCGGTACCATTTGTACCCGAAAGTTGTGGATCCGCCTGGGGAGGCTCGGAGCGACCTGGACATCCTGGTGGACTTTGCGGAACGAATAGGTCACGGCGACCTTATCTCAGCCAAAACCCCTAAGGATGTATGGGACGAATGGCGTCACATTTCGACCCAATCCAAATATAACTTTGAAGGCATTACCTATGAACGGCTGCAAAAAGAGCGCGGCATTCTTTGGCCGTGCCCGACTGAAGATCATCCTGGGACCAAACGCCGGTATATCCCAGGGGAGGATCCTATGGCACATGGCGCAGGTCGCTTCGATTTCTATGGAAAGCCAGACGGGCGGGCGACCGTCTGGCTCGATTCTCACGAAGAACCCGTCGATCCTTATACCGAGGAATTTCCTTTGATATTCAATACGGGTCGAATTTTAGAACATTGGCATACGATGACCATTACGGGACCAGTGCCTGAATTGCAAGGGATTCACCCGGATTATTTGGAAATCCACCCCCATGATGCGCATCAGTTACATATTGGGGAAGGAGATCAAGTCATCGTGCGGAGCCGACGCGGCGAAGTGGAACTTCGGGCCAAGTTAAGCTTGGTGGTGAGACCCGGCATGGTCTTTGCCACAATGCACTCTGCCAAGCATCTCGTGAATCAAGTCACCCACGATGTGTATGATCCATTTTCCAAGCAACCGGCTTATAAGCGCTGTGCGGTCTCAGTTCGCAAGAAAACCGTGTAAGGGGGATAGGGCCATGGCCATGAGGAACATACGACATATTCGCCGGGCCTGGATGAGATTAGGGTTGGCCTGGACCTGGATGAGCATGCTCGGATCAAACGTGGCAATTGCGGCTGAGGGAACCCCAACATCGTGCCTGGAATCGGGCTATTGCGAGGGATCGGAATTGCTTCGGCCTTGGGGGGAATCATTGTCCTGATTCTGGTTCACTTTGTCTATCGAAAAAGGCTTTCGCGGGGCACCTATCATTGGCTTCTCTTACTCGGTTTGTTTGTCCTTCCTATCACCGCCACACTCAGTACCACAGCGACTGTAATGGAAGGGACCAAACGGGTAGAGGCTTGCGCCTCCTGTCACGTGATGGATCCCTTTGTGAATGATCTGAAAAATCCGGCGAGCCCCACACTGGCGGCGCGACATTATAAAAATAAGTGGATCATGAAAGACCAGTGTTATGGGTGTCATATCTCCTATGGAGCTACAGGAACCATCGAAGGTAAGCGGGATGGATTTCGTCATTGGTTGTATTACGTGACGGGGACCTATAGTGACCCGATTAAGTTCGTCGGCAGTTATTCAAATTCCAACTGTCTATATTGCCATGAGGAAACTAGGATATGGGAACGGGTCAAAAGCCACAATGCTTTACGAGCTGATTTGGAAAAGACCTCATCGCGTGTATTCGGTGTCATGGGCCACCTCATCCTCTGCCTCAGGAACGAACGATGAGTGCTATGAAATGAATAAAAAAGTTTAGAGTATGCGCTTGGTGTGTGGAATGAAAAAGAGGTCTTGAGTGTTTAAAACTTCAAATTGTTCCTACAACGCTAAACTCGAACTCCTAAATTGAAAACTGATATTTTCCTGAACTCGACACTCAAAATTACGAGGAGAAAAGAATGCCGGAAAAATTACCCTCGGTTGGAGTAACCCGATTAATCAGTACTGCAGTGAATATCGCCCTCGTGGGCCTGGTATGTGTGTTGTTATTTTTATGGCATGGAATGGGTGCCTGGAGCATGGGCCTAGGAATGTTTGTCGGTATGCCTCTGTTGCTGATTGCCCTATTTTTGTATGTTGTTGCCGTGGCACGAGATATGAAACGGCGTGGCGCCCTGTGAGATCGGTCGGAATGTGGGGTTTGAAATGGAAAATCAAGTTTCGCCCAAAGGCAACCAAAACGGAGATGTGTGCGGCCTATTTGATGAACCGGGGCGAAAGGATTAGTCATGAATGAGCAAGAAGGATAAAAACGTCGACGCTTATCCCGCCCGACGGCATGTTGTCCGGAGCGAAAGGCCTGGCAACCCTCACGAATGCGCAATCCGCCCGAGACTGATGTCTGAATGCCCTTCATGAGCAACAGGCCATTGGCAAACATTTCGTCGCGGTTTCGACAAACCGAAACGAGGTCCAGAAATTCGGAATTGACCCGCCGAATATGTTCGGATTCTGGGACTGGGTCGGCGAGGGTTATTCCCTGGTTCGGCTATCGGACTTTCGCTCATGATCGCGGGCGGGCCGTCCGATGGGGATCCCTCGAGGGTTTGCCTTCACGGAACAGCCTCCGCTTTCTGAAGTGCAGGTCGGGTTGCCTGTGCCAATGAGGTAGCCTCTTCCAGGCGTTCATCACATCCTCTTGCAACCTCCAGTCATTCCGTGCACAATACCGTTCCGCAGTCCTGTCTCATGGAGTAAAAATCGCCGGTTGAATTTGCACTACTCTCCGACTTGCCATGGAGCCCCTTTGAAAAGGGGAAATGGTTTTCCAGAGTCCCGATGGTTATGCCGTGCGGTCCCGGTACGGGCGTTTGCTCGCCTGATCGGGATAAGAGGGAATACAAGACCATGAAAAGTCAGAAGGTAAGATTAGGAAGGTAATGAGTCAGTTCAAAAGACCACATTCCATTAATGGGAGGATCGGGGATGGCAAGTCTTCAGGGTTTGCGCCGTAAGATCGGTTCGGTCAAGAATACGCAAAAGATCACGAAGGCCATGAAGTTGGTGGCTTCATCGAAGCTCCGTCGGTCCCAACAACGGATTCTGGCTTTTCGCGCCTATGGCCAGGAATTACGTCGTGTCCTCGCAAACCTGAGCGGTCGGGTCAACCAATCCATCCATCCTGTTTTCCAAAAACGCCCCGTCAAGATTATTCAAGTGACCGTGGTTTCGAGCGACCGTGGCCTGTGCGGGGCGTTCAATATGAACGTGTTTCGAAAAGCGTTTGAGGTGATCCAGGAATGTGAATCGCGTGGCGCCAAAGTAACCGTCGGCGTCATCGGCCGGAAAGCCAACGAATTTTTTCGCCGTCGTCATTGGCCCATTCGCGATCCGAATGTCAACGTGTTTCAGCGGTTAACCTATGAGCATGCTCTCGAAATCGGATTGACCGGCGGGGAGGCGTTTGAGCAGGGCCTCTTTGACGAGCTGTATATTGTCTATAATGAATTTAAATCTATCATCCAACAGCGGGTGGTTGTGGAAAAAATCCTTCCCATTGAACCGCTGGAAGAATTCGGAGCCGCTGAGGCCCAAACCGGAGGGGGGTATCTCTATGAACCCGATCAGGAAGAGTTGATTGAGACCCTGATTCCCAAGTATGCACAGGCCCAGGTTTTCCGCATTTTATTGGAATCATCGGCCGCCGAACAAGCCGCAAGGATGGCTGCCATGGATGGCGCCACTCGCAACGCCGGTGAACTCATCAAGCAACTCAGCCTCAAATATAACAGAAGCCGTCAAGAGGCCATTACCAAGGAACTGATGGATATTGTGGGCGGGGCAGAAGCGCTTAAATAACCCTCCTTATGAATTAGTGCACATGAATTTGCCAGGACAAAACATCTCGACACCTCGCTCGATCAACCAACAGAACGATACAGATCCCCTGCCATATGTAGTGGCAGGAGCAAGCCAGACCGGAAGCGTTTTCATCACACGATAGATTAAAAAGGGGACGCTTCTATTTTTTGGTTGACGCTCTAGATTCCTTAGTCTCGCCGGAACAGTTTTTTGCGAATCTGCCTCTTTTTCCGAGCCCTAAGAAAAAAGGTGAGGAGGTAGGTTAATCATAGATTTGGAAGCACTATGTGCTCAGGTTATTTCATTTTTTCCCGAAGACCTTCAAACATTTCTTCGAAATAGGGCCCCATTAACCCACGAGCGACCGGATGTTTCGCGGAGGATCCGAAACCCGCCACTCCATCGGTGGAGATACGATAGAGGGAAACCAACAGCGAGCCCTCTTTCGCGGGAAGTGCGCCCCCGATTGCCTGCAGGCCGTTATACTCGTGGCTGGCATAAAAGTGGCGATCAGCCACCACATAGGCATCGCCCTCATTGAATAACATGCGATGGCTCAAGATCAAAGTCGGACGGCTAAACACCTCAACATTGGCCCAGTTAAACCGGGTCTCGAGTTGCTTGGCCTGGATGGCTGGATAATTGAGTAAGGTTTGATGGAAAGAGGGAATATATTTGGCTATAAGTTTGGCCTCGTTGGTGGCGAGAAGAAGATCCTGACTCATCTGAAACATTTTCCCTTTACCCCGAGCGTAGGGAGGGATGCCTGACAGGCCCTTTTCCCGATAGGCTTGGTACCGGGCCAGCAATTGTTCCCGCACCAGTGCCTCGACTTCAGCCTGGGACCCGCCTTTGGCTTTGAGGGCCTGAAAGGCCGAAATTTCATTCGCGTCCAGATTCAATTTATCGCCCGGTTCAGCTTCAAGATAGCGTTTGGCTTCTTCTTCCCCATTGGGTTGCAATTTCACTCCTGCAAAGTCACCCACGGTCGCCTTGTCAGAAATCTCGCCAAACGCCGTAACCGCGCCGATGAGCTTGAAGACGACGGCCTCCCGCCAGAGCGGAACCAAATTTTCAGGGACCTTCCGCACCAGCAAAACCGCTCCCAGCGCCAGTTCCCGGTCCGAGCCCTCCTTGGTCGTAAATCGCACAATCTCTCCCTTGAGGACATCCGCCCGTTCACCGTCTGAAAGAGGCAAGGCCTGGAGCAATTCCTCGGCCGTAGGAACGGCCATCGCAGGACTGGTGAAGTCCGCCAGGATCAGACAGATGCTCACCATCACCCCAACCATGGCCGCGAACCCCAATTTCAAAGAACCCCTTTTAACCCAATTGCATAATAAAGAAAGTCTCAAACCAGATGATGGCAACATCGTTATTTCGCCTCCCATGATAAAAATGGACCATTATTACAATAATACTTGGTATTGGGTCGTTCAGGTTATGGGAAAGTAGCCAGGCGGCAAACACCTAACCCATTACCGTGAACAACGATTTCTTCCGGGTAAGGTCCAAAAGCGATTCAGGAGGAAAATTCCCCCCTTCCCATTTGAATAAAGGGAATCGAAAAATCATCTGTAAAGCAGGATAGAAGAAACAAGCTGTTCAATGCCACAGACCAGGATTCGATTGTTTAGATGGAAAGATGGCCAACAGTCTTGCCAGTAATAACAAATCTGGGAATTTGCATTTTTTTATCCCATTTCAACATAATATTAGAGCAAATTTCTATAGAGGAGTCCAGATTTGAACAAAGAAGGAGAGCATGGAGACGGACACCAAGCAGACTCTCAACACCGCTTTTTTTATTTAAGGCACTTTTCAGCAATAGCAGTTGGGTCCTGGCAACCCTTGCAGAGAAGCTCCGGGGCTTTCCAAAAAGTGCGGGAATCAAAGGAAGGCTAGACGATGGGGCTTCAATCCAAAATTGCCGACCTGGGTCGGTTGCACGAAATCATCAGGGCGTTCAGTATCGCAGGCTTCGGGGATATCTTCAAAAAAATGGGTCTTGAAGCCACAATTGAACGCACCGGCAAGATTCTGGGGTGGAAGTACGCAGAAGACATCGCCCACCTGGAACGTCCCCAGCGTATACGGAAAAACTTTTTGAAGTACTCGGGCCAACCTTTGTCAAACTTGGTCAAATCCTTGCCACTCGCGCCGGACCTGTTCGGACCTGAGTGGATCAGTGAGTTCGAAAAACTCCAATCGCAGGCCCCACAACTGGACTTCTAAGAGCTTCGTCCTCAGATTGAAGAAGATTTGGGAGCTCCCCTTGAAGAAATCTTCGAAGAGGTGGATCCCAAACCTCTGGCTGCCGCTTCAATAAGGATTAACTTGTGTGCCAAATCTTTCTTCCATCTATGACCTGCTCACATGAGCAGTGATTCTCCGCCCAGCAAGCTGGGGGTCATCTATTAAATGTATAGTCTAATCACATTTGCGCATTCCTCCCCTCAGCAAGCTGAGGGGTATCCTGCGCTGTTTTTATGAAAGGACATCGGCCGGTGATTCAACCACGCAAAACTATGAAACATAGGCCTTGTAGATTTCACTCTTGGATGCGCGTGCTTCTCATTATGGTGGTTCTAGGTGGTTGTGCAGGCGCATCTCAATCGCCACAAGACGGCCCCCTCCCGCCACCCGAGAATGCAAGCCCCCTGGCGGCACACCTGATTATTGATGGCAATCGCCTGTTTGCCGAACACCGGTGGACGGCTGCCATTGAGAAGTTCAAAGAAGCGACACAGGCCCAACCGAATTTGGCAGAGGCCCATTACAACCTGGGGATGGCACTTTACAGGAAAGGACCGGTTTCAGCCGCGAGCCCTCATTTTATCGAAGCGGCCCATTTAGCTCCCGGCCATCCCGTCATTGGGAATGCTCCCCCGTTCAGAACATACGGCACGGTTGAACCGGAGCCTCACATCCCCTTGACCGATGAATTCATGGACCATCAACATTAATCCGATCCCAACGACTCTGTGGTCCACGGATAAATGAGAGAAAGCACATGAACATCAATTTGGACAGACACAAGGCCGGAATAACACGGCGTGCTCTGCTGCAAGTCGGAACGTTGGGAATGATGGCAGGCATGGCTCGTCTCCTTCCATCGTATGCCCGGGCAAGCGAGCAGACCACAGGTCCGGCCTCCACCTCCGGGTTGAAGGGTGAGACCATAGATTTAATGATAGACGAAACGCCGTTTCAAATCGGCAAGCAACTCGGAAAGGCGAAGACCATCAACGGCACAATACCAGGCCCCTTAATCCGTTTGCAGGAAGGGGATCACGTCACACTCCACGTCGCCAACCGGTTGAAAGAAGATACCTCCATCCACTGGCATGGATTGCTTCTTCCACCGGACATGGACGGCGTGCCCGGCGTGAGCTTTGCCGGCATCAAGCCGGCCTCAACCTTCACCTACCGCTATCCGGTTCACCAAAGCGGCACGTATTGGTACCACAGCCATTCCGGCTTACAGGAACAATCGGGTGTCTACGGACCGCTCATTATCGACCCTATTGAACCGGAGCCGTTTCGGTATGAACGGGATTATGTCGTGGTGCTCTCGGATTGGACCTTCGAATCGCCGGAAACGGTATTCGCCAATCTCAAAAAGCAAAGCGATTACTATAATTTTCAGAAGCGCGCGGCTCCGGAGTTCTTTGCCGACGTGACACGAATGGGGATAGGGGCCGCGCTGCGGAACTACTTGATGTGGGACCGGATGCGGATGGACCCCACGGACTTTGCAGATGTCACCGGGTACGCCTATACCTATCTGATGAACGGGCTGGCACCGGAGCTCAATTGGACGGGATTGTTTCGGCCCGGCGAACGGGTGCGATTGCGCTTCATCGCCGCAACGGCCATGACCTTCTATGACGTGCGTCTGCCTGGCCTCACCATGACCGTCGTCCAGGCGGACGGACAAAACGTGCAGCCCGTGGTGGTGGACGAGTTTCGTATCGGACCGGCAGAAACCTACGATGTGATCGTCCAACCCGCGGAGGATCGGGCTTATACCATTTTCGCCGAGACGATGGATCGAAGCGGATACGCGCGCGGCACACTGGCCCCCCGCTTAGGAATGACCGCCCCCCTCCCCGATCGTCGTCTGAGGCCACTTCGGACCATGGCTGACATGGGCATGCACATGGAAAGCATGGATATGGCCGACATGAACAATCATGATCATCATGGCGGAAAACACTCGGATCCTCCGGGAATGGACGAGTCAAAAAAACACGCAAAGGAAAATATTCATGACAGGCACAACATGTCGGACCCTGCGGCTGATGAACGTCGCCATTCAAAGATTCCCGGCAGCACGCCTGTCCGACACCCTCCCGGCCATCATGGTACAGGTAACCAAACGGTGGCCGAGTATTCGCGTCAACACCTGGATGAGCCAGGCATCGGGCTGGCAAATACCGGCACCCGGGTACTCGTCTACACGGACTTGAAAAGTCTTGAACCCTACCCCGACCAACGGGAGCCGCAACGTGAAATTGAACTCCACCTGACGGGCCACATGACGCGCTATATGTGGTCGTTCGACGGTAAAAAATATTCAGAAGCCAAGGAGCCCATTTTCTTTCGTGACGGCGAACGTCTACGCTTCACTTTCGTCAACGATACGATGATGGAGCATCCCCTGCATTTGCACGGGATGTGGATGTATCTTGAGAACGGTGCCGGTGACTATTTGCCCCGGAAGCATACCGTTATCATCAAACCGGCCGAGCGGGTTTCCGTCGCCATCACAGCGGACGCTCCGGGACGTTGGGCTTTTCACTGCCATCTGCTCTTCCATATGGAAGCGGGCATGTTCCGCATCGTCGAGGTGACCGGCAGGGAACCTACGGTACCTTCATGAGGACATCTGTTCGATGCATCCTCTCACTCACGATCATCAGTCTTCTCAATTGGGAATTCAATTCGTCAGGCATCTTTGCCCAATACATCCCCAGCGAATCAACCTCTGCTCAAGAACACCCTCACCACCCCCATACGATACAGATAGAAGGACAGGCTGACACCCAATCTGGAGTATTCAGAGAAATGTCGGTTCCGCGATCACCTGAATCCAAAGAGCCGGACTGGCCCAGTCCTGTCATGGATGAGCAGAGCCACAGTTTTTTCCTCGCCGACGTCCTTGAATACCGGCCGAAAATTGGAGAGGAAGGAAGTGATAACGACTACCGGTGGGACATCGAGGGCTGGTACGGCGGTGACTACAACCGACTCTGGTTCAAAAGCGAGGGGCAGCGGGACACAGCATTTAAGGCCGACTACGACATTGATTCACAACTCCTCTTCGGGCACTTCATTCAGCAGTATTACGATTTTCAGGTGGGGGGTCGACTCGAAACACAATCCTTTCGGGGACGGAACGTCACGCGAGGATTGGCCGTGATCGGGCTACAAGGCCTCGTCCCGTATAACTATGAAATCCAGCCAGCCCTCTTCATGAGTCAACATGGAGATCTATCCGCACGCTTGACCGCCACCAAAGATCTTTCCTTAAGTCAACGGCTGATCCTCCAGCCTCGCTTTGAAACGAATGCCGCAATTCAACGAGTGAAGAAGTTCACGACGGGTTCCGGACTTAATAATCTCGAATTGGGGTTTCGGCTGCGGTATGAAATCCGACGTGAATTTGCCCCTTACGTCGGAATCTCCCTGGACAAAAGTTTTGGAGACACCGCAACCCTTGTACGGCAGGAGGGTGGGAATCCAAGTCAGATTCGATTCGTGGTGGGTGTAAGGGCATGGTTCTAATAGAACCTTTATCGCGAGGCGCGCATTCGATACAATGCCGAAACCCTGCGTTCAATCAGCTTAATTTATATACATTGGACAAAATCCAAACATGCCATGCTTAAATCATACATTTCCGCAAACAGGAGAATATGAAAGCCAACCAACCACAAGATGACGATCGTGCATATTTTTTAAGCGGACCCCGCCCATAATAAAATTTCAGCACTGTATAAAAAAATCCAAAAGAGGCGAAACATGGCACACTCATTCACATCCTTGGTTTTTATCATAACCACCATAACCCTTATGACCGGATGTGGGTCGGGTCCACCTGCCCTATTGGTCGAGAAATATGGTCCACCTGCCCAATTAATCTAACAGCAGGATCATGCAGCCTTGGCAAAATTTTACGAACAGGAAGCCGCCACCCTGGGCCATAGTCCAATGGAAAGACATACCTTTTGTTTTCTATACCATGGTGAAAAATGGTAATTCATTTTCAACATTGTGATGTGAATATGAAGTTGGTTAAAGACCTTTTGTGCGACATGATGGTAACCTGGGATATCAGTCTTGCGTCGATATATCGAAGGAGTCCCTTTGTGTCTGCTCTAATCTCTTTAAGCGGACCTTCTTTGACCCTACTGAAATTTGTGGAGACTGGGGGCAGCGACGTCTCTGTGCAGAAACAATTCTCCAGTCGAATGGCTTATTGTTCCATGAAAGTTGGATTGGAATCCAGCAGATCCATTTCAAGCGGCAGATTGGGATTCTCTCCTGGGAAATCCTAAAGTATTATGCCGATCTTAAGATTCCGATCGTGGGTGTCACCTTTGAAGAACGTGACGGTCCCCATGTCTACCAGGACGGGAACCGATGGATGGATTTGATGCGACAATCCATCGCATTCAACGCCTCTTTCTTTTCTACACCATGAATGGTTCAACAGTATGCGACCAAAGCCGGTATGTAGGAGGCCCTGACGGTATAGACCATCGTGAATTTCTCTTTCCCCTTGACAACTCTTTTCATACCAATTATTGCATAGAGAAAATACGTGGAAAACCCACATTCATTAATCACACGGGAGGAGATCATGAACATTCAGGCAACCTGGAAATTATTGCTTGCTAGCACAATTATTGCCATGACGGTAGGGTGCGCATCCAGCCCGCCCAGCAAAATGGTGAAACAAAACGACCATGCGAGTTTGGCGGCCTGGTATCAGAATGAAGCGCGTGATCTTCATGCACGGGCAGAAGAAATGCACCAAATGGGAAAAGAATATGAAATACGAACACCCAAACAAGGCCAGCAGTCAAGCTTGGTGGAACATTGCAAAAATTTAGAGGATAAATACCTCAAAGCAGCGGAAAGCGCAGAAGCGATGGCGAAAGCCCATGCTGAGCAGGCAAAAAAACCGTAAGGACGTTAACGGGAACTTTTTAGGCTTTCAGGGAGAAGCCGGGTCACTGGATTGTGCATGTTCAATACTCATCCTGTGATGAGCCATTGCACATGTTTATTCAAATTTGACGTCCAGAATCTTTCGATCCGTATTCTGGCCGGAAGGCAGGACCGTGCGCCCGATCAACGAGGTCAAGGTTGATGAGTGCCGGTATTGTATTTTCCATTTGCAGCGAACAAGCCCACTTAGTCGCCGGAAAACCCTTGGCCCGGTTTTCCGCGCACTTCGACGCATTCTGACTCTTCTTCTTCCCTTTGCAATGCCTCGTTCGTCAGATTTGTAGGATGGTCATCAGATACAAACCGTAATTGTGGCATCGGCATCTTCGCATTTCGACAAAAGCCACGTGAGAAGAGCCATCACTTCACATGTTCGAGGGAAAGCTTATGGACATCACGCCAAGCACGAAGCTGTTGGGCCAGCTTCGTTGCCCAGTATTCGAAAGCCTTTTCGACATCATCCCATGAGTCCATTGATCCATCCAATGTTCGGCTTCCTCTTCGTCGATCTACGGCTGCAGCCAGCAATGTGCCTGTATCTCCATCGCTTATTTTCCCTTCAATACTGGCCCGCCCCACAAAAGCCCGGGTGCCGGTGGCAAGACGAGAGGTGTCGGACAACACCCCAACAGGTGGGACAAGGGTGTTGAAAATATCCATCCCCACATCAGAGGGGACGGCTTCGGTCAGAGCCAGTTCCACCCGTAATGCCCCGGGTATCAATTTAGGAGCGACCAGAAAATCCTCTTTGAGTTTCCAGATAACCTTTGAGCGGAGATCTTCACCCAATTTGTTTTGTTCCTCCTGTGGAACCGAAGATTGTTTTGATAATAAGAGGATAACCGGCTCCACATATATGGTCCGATAGGAAGAAAAATCGGCATGAGGATTCTTGTACACGAGGAGTGCTTCCCCTTCTCCTCCAGGTCGGAGAAGTGAATAATCGTTGATAAATCCGGAAGTTTCCACTTTTCCGGCCTGCTCTGTCGGAGCGCATCCCATAACAGCAATGACCATGGCTAACAAAAACCCGAATCCTGATCTCCAAGGACCAACAACCTGATGGGATTGGTGTTCCCCGTCAATTTGAGGGGTCCTGTTCATATTATGCATTGGTGAAATCTTTCAGTGTCTATTTTAAAAAAGAGAAGGATTGTAGAAGCAAAAGAATAACTACTGTGGAATATTCCTATCCTACACCTTAAGACCGGACCAAGCGGAGCAGCGTATGGCAGAGATCCCGACAAAAACGGTAACTCGTTCAACCGGCATCATCCGCCCTACACCTTTGATTCATGTATCCGGTACTGCCGGTCGGCTCCCTCACTCACCGGTTGCAGGCCATTTCGGCGAAGAGCAAATAGTTTCGATTTCCGGGAGATGCTTCCAAAGGATTCTCTTCCGAATTTATACGGTAAACTTTTTGACAGTTCTTGGCCTAGCAGATCGTTCGACCTTTTGCCTGCTGTACTTTCGAAAAGGACAGAAGAACAGAAGAAACGATCCGCGCACATCCTACGGATTAGGGGGTTAGGGTTATTCTTTCTAACAATCGTGTGAGTACAAACCTTCTTTTACCCGTCACAACCGACTGGGTCACTAATGTGGATTCTCAACGAAAACGGTAGGAATGACCGGTAATGATGAGTTTCCTGATGATAGGTCGATAAGGCCAATGCAAAATTTTCCCTTCTCAAGTTTCAGAGCTTGACTGATTCACCATTTCCCGGACACGGTCAAAAACATTGTGTTCACCATTTTTACAAATCAGTACATCAATGGAATATTCGCCGCAAGATCAAACTTAATGGCCGCCCGGATTTTATTTTCCATTTGCAGGTAGCGAGCCACTTTATGAGCCGGAAGCACTTTGCTGAGTTTCTCCGCATACTCCCGCCGCATTTTGACTTCCGCCCCTTCCGTTTTCAGCCATTCATTAATCAGATTATTGGCGAGTTCATCGGGCACGGAACCCTTATTGTAGGCCTCAGCATATTCGTTGATCAGTCCGCCCAGATGACGATTTAACTGTTCCAAATCCTTTTGATAGCCCTGATAGAGCGGCCAGAACTCCTTGGATTCTTTGTCGGTCAGATCCATATTGCTGGCAATAAGCAGCTTCTTATCGGCTTTCACCTTATCGAGCAGAATTTGCATGTTGGTGTTTTGTGCATTCTCCGCAAAGGCTGGAGCCAGGCACAGAGTGACGGTGACGACGGCAAGCATAATGAACTGCTTCATAAGTAACACCCCTTGTTGTAGGTAGATGATGAATGTTTAGAAAGAGGATGAACGATAATTTTTCCCTTAACGGGGAAAAAATCCTATCAAAAGCACAGACATTTAGCAAATCCCTATCCCAGAGAGCCCTAGGTTCGACAAATCCGTCAAAACCGGAAGAACACGAAAGATTCGGATGCTCCACATGTAGCAAGCCGACACATGTCCTGAGCTTGGCTAATGCGACAAATCAGGAGCTTGATCGGCTTGTAATGCAATTTCATTGATGCGGAAACGTCACTGCAATTCATGAAATGGCAGATCGGAATTCATACGGCCCTGTTCATAAGTATATTCCGGCATGTACCCGCTCAACAGAATTTTCCAGGAGAACGGAATATGGTCGAGGTTCAATCGTGTGTGCATCCAGATGACATTGGTACAATTGGCCGTGAGGGTATTGTCAAACTTTGGCTATTCCTGAAGGCGATTAATTTCCATCAGGTGATCCAACAGCATCCGCCTCCCGTTTCCAATTGGAGCAGTCAGTCTGTAGAGATACACATCTTCAGAGGATCCTTCCGGTAATTCGTCCTGACCCGGATCAAGTCGCGTTCGTCTCCCACAATATAAATCAGTTCATACTGCTTGAAAAATTCTTTAATGGAAGAATACCCTTCCGTGGCTTCTTTGCGGGCTTCAATGAAAATGGCCAGGTGATCATCACCGAACCCGAAACTCAGGAACGTGTGCGCGATCATGGGCCCCATCCAATACGCGGCAATGAGATCACGGAATCGAGTTTGATGAGATCGTAAGTACGGTCGTCATACGCCGGCGTGAAACCGGTTTCGGTCCGGTAGTCAAAGCTCCGCTTCTGAATCAGTCATTGCGAAAGCCGATCAACAGAAGGAAGCCACTATGAAATAAAAAATAATAGCGCTAAAATCATCATCCAAGTGGTGTCAGTTGGGTCGGGCAGCCCTAATTTCACAATCTCAATATGTAAAGAAGGAGTGTCAAATGATCAGGAGCGGTACGAATGTGTCTTCATGGAGAACAATCCGAGCAAGCGTGGCCGTTGGAATAATCGTCGCAATGGTTTCGGTTGGGTGCAGTACTTCTGCCTCGCTCCCGCCAAAAATTGCGGTAGGCCTTGACGGTTTACGAAATGAGGCGGTGTCGCTTAGAGGACAGATTGAGAAAACTGTTGGGGCGCTCAATGAGCTGATGTCAAAACCTCAAGCAGACTTGTCCCCGCAATTTCAAAGTTATACTCACGAGCTAGGAATCCTGGAAGACAGGATAGAGAAAGCCCGACAACAACGAGGTGACACCGATACTGCCGTGAAAGAGCAATTCATGGCGTGGGATGAAAATCTCAAACTACTGCATAACGAAGCCACGCGCGCGGGCGCGGCGGAACGACGGGCCGCCACGGATGCGACCTATTCTGGCATTAAACAGAAGATTGTTGCGCTGAGAAATGAAGCGAATCCTTTTCTGAACGACCTCAAAGATATCAGACAGTATCTCAAATCCGATTTAAGCAAGGAGGGATTGCATACGATGGAACCGACTGCCCAACGGATTTTTGATCAAAAGGATGGGATCATCAAACGACTGGATGAGGTCATTCAGGCACTGGACAGTGCTATTAAAAGTGGCTAGCGGCCGGTAGACTGACTTCGGACTTTTCTCAGACAAGGCCTTCGTCAGTCAACTTTCTGAACCGCAAACTGGATGCACTCCCTGCCCGAAACAAAAGAGCAGGGAGTGCATTCTCTTCTCCTGTAAGTCTATCGCGTCAAAAGCCCCATCTGCGGAGGGAACCCACCTTCTCTCCAATCCCTCTTCGTGAGGTAACCAACAAGTCATAATAAATAGTTACACGTTCAGAAAAATGAAGAGAACCTATACATTCGTGGGACGAATAGGATAAAAAAGTCTTTACGGATTCTGTCCAGGAAAATTCATCCTTACTCTATTCTCATTTTCTTGCAAATTTTCTTGATATGGAAAAGCCCGTTCAGAAAACCCCACGACTGAGCCTTTCCACCAAAATTCTTCTGGGTATGGGCCTGGGGATTTTTGCGGGGATATTTTTCGGGGAAAAAGCCGAACAAATTGCTGTGATTGGTCAGGTGTTCATCCAATTATTGCAGATATCAATTCTGCCATTTTTGATGGTTTCCTTGATGACTGGATTAGGCAACTTGACGTTTCAAGAGGCCATTGCACTGGGCAGGAAAGCGGGGGGGATTTTGGTGGTTTTGTGGGGCATTGCCCTCACGCTGGTAGCGACACTCCCCCTGACCTATCCGCAATGGAAATCTGCGATGTTTTTCAGCCCATCTTTGGTGGAGGAACCTCAGGCAGTCGACTTTCTTCAACTCTATATTCCGGCCAATCCATTTTTTTCCCTGGCTAATAATATCGTGCCGGCCGTCGTGCTGTTCAGCATCCTCATCGGGATTGCGCTGATCGGCATTGAAAAGAAACAACCGTTGCTGGATGTCCTATCGGTCATCATGAAGGTTATGACCAAGGTGACCGACTTTGTCATGAAACTGGCGCCTCTGGGAGTGTTCGCCATTGCCGCAAGTGCGGCCGGAACGCTGGACTTCGAAGAATTGGGACGGCTGCAGGTGTATCTCCTCTCGCAAATGATAGCCGCCATCTTTCTCTCGTTCTGGGTCCTGCCGGGGTTGGTTGCGAACCTTACCCCCTTACCGTACGGCAAAATTATGCGGTCGGTGCGGGGCGCGCTTGTGACCGCCTTTGCGACCGGAAATTCCATGATTATTTTACCCTTATTGACCGCGTCCGGCAGGAAGCTGCTCCAAGAGGCCGAGTTAGCCGATGAAGATACCGATTCCGCGATCGAGGTCATTATTCCGACATCGTATACCTTTCCATCCTGCGGATTGTTGCTCAGTCTCGCGTTCATTCCTTTTGCAGGTTGGTTTGTCGGATCGGAATTGCCTCTGGCGCAGTATCCCGGGTTTTTGGTATCGGGAATGGCGAGTTTTTTCGGAGGCACAATGGTGGGCATCCCCTTTTTGTTGGATCTGTTCCGGATCCCTGCCGACATGTTTAAACTCTTCGTGACCGTGGATGTCTTTACCGGTCGTTTGGGAACGATGACGGCGGCCATGCACATGTGGGCGCTTGGCCTCCTCGGAAGTTGCGCAGTGGCCGGACATTTACGGATTCACTGGGGAAAATTGACAGGCTATCTGGCCGTGTGTGCCCTGGTCGGTTTCCTGGCGTTGGGCGGAACCCGTCTGTTGTTTACCTATGGGATCAACCCTGAATACACCAAGTATCAAGCTTTCGTCGAGATGGCCTTGAGATTCGAACGGGTAAAGCAAACGATTCTCGAATTAAATCCCGATAAAAAAATCGTCGGAACTTCCGAAAAGACAGATTTGGAAGCCATACGTCAGCGTGGTGTGCTCCGCGTCGGATTTTTCAGGAATAGTCTGCCGTTTGTATTTCGGAACGACGCCGGCGATCTGGTGGGATTCGACATCGAAATGGCGCACCTCCTTGCGAAAGACCTCCAGGTGAACGTGGAATTCATCAAACTTCCCGAAAGGGCAAAAATCGAGGAGTATTTGAATGCCCATACCTGTGATATCGTCATGTCCGGCTTCGTCCTTCGCCCCGAGATGGCCGCAGAGATCGCGTTTTCCAACGGGTTTATGGATGCGACGGTAGCCTTCATTGTGAAAGATCACAACCGGGATATCTTCAAAACATGGGAAAAAATTCGGAGTCAGAAAGATCTCAAGATAGGGATTCCATCCGACTCACACTATTATCGAACATTTGCTGAAAAAGCGTTACCTCAAGCGAAGTGGGTTCCGCTCGTTTCCCCGCGTGAGTTTTTCCAAGAAGGGGCTAAAGGACTTGATGCCCTCTTATTTCTGGCAGAGCCCGGTTCGGCTTGGACATTAATCTATCCCGCATACACGGTGGTGGTACCTCTGCCGAATCCGTTTAAAATTCCCATGGTGTATCCCATGCCCAAAGAAAATCGGCAAATTGTCGATTTTGTCAATGCATGGCTCGAATTAAAAAAAATGGACGGGACAATAGACACAGTGTTCGAGCATTGGATATTAGGCAAAGGGGCAGCCAAGAAAACTCCACGGTGGTCAATAATTCGCGATGTCCTGCATTGGGTGGAGTAGTAGGGAGAGCCGTCTCACCATCGGACACGAACTTCATTGATGTGTATCTTACAGGGATATGCAAATACTCAGAACATTCTGATAACAAATCAGGCTGTACATGGAAATCCATCGCCAAATACCGATTATTTGTATGTTCAAACGGAAACAGGGTTGATGCCTTAACCAGACTGTCCTGCTACAATTTTCCCATTTTTTTTAGCTCTATTCTGTCCATTTTTAGTTGAGCTATTATCGATGTATGCTGGCAGATTTTAGGTCGCGGTGATGGTCTTTCGAAAACACGCGAGGGTGCAAATGATGAGGATGAACTCACAGGTCTTGCTGTCTGTCCTGCTGGCGATAGCCTGTTGGGTTTCTACGCTCAGCATCAGTCAGGCCCGGGAGCAAGAGGCCCCCTATGATTATCCTGATCTGAGTCCCTATGCAGCCACGGTTGTCGGAACTCCGGTTGAATTGAGAGCAGACCTTCCCAAAAAGATCCCCAGCGAAGACCGTGCATTGGAGGTTTATCCGGATCGTGAGCTTCCCGACATTCTCTGGTATGGAGAGAAATTGCGCTATTCATTGGTGACCCAAGAAAAACCGGCACCCCTGATATTTGTCATCGCCGGGACCGGCGCAAGATATAACTCGGAAAAAATGCAGATTCTGCAACGAGCCTTTTTTCAAGCCGGCTTTCATGTATTGTCGTTGTCCTCCCCCAGCCATCCCGACTTTATCGTCTCGGCCTCCAGCACAGGCATCCCCGGTCATCTTTTGGAGGATTCACAAGATTTGTATCGCGTCATGCGGTTGGCCTGGATGGACATTCAATCCGAAATCGAGGTCACGGAGTTTTATCTCACGGGATACAGTCTAGGCGCGGCCCAGGCGGCCTTTGTGTCCAAGCTCGATGAGGAACAGGGCGATTTTCATTTCAAAAAAGTCCTCATGATCAACCCGCCCGTGAGTTTGTACAACTCGACCTCCATCCTCGATGAGATGTTGGCCAAAAATATCCCCGGCGGCCCGGACAAATTCCCGGATTTTTTCGACAAAGTGTTTCGGGCATTTTCAGAAGTCTACCGGCATGGTGAATTTGTAAATTTTTCCGGAGACTTTCTATATGCAGCCTACAAAGAACGCCAACCTTCCGATGACATTCTGAAGGCCCTTATTGGCACCTCTTTTCGCCTCTCGTCCGCCAACATGATTTTCACCTCTGATGTCTTGACCAATTCAGGATATATCAAGCCGAAAAATCTGGTCCTGTCAACGACCGATTCGTTGACAGATTATTATAAAGTGTCCGCCCGGGTGACGTTTTTAGATTATTTCCGTGATGTGTTTTATGCGTTTTTTAAAGGTAGGTATCCCGGGCTCACCGAGCAGATGCTCATCGAAAATCTCAGTCTGGCCGGCCTGGAAGATTATTTAATGCAGACCCACAAAATCGGGTTGTTACATAACGCGGATGATATCATCCTGGATTCCGGCGAATTGGAATATTTGCTTGGAATATTTGGAGGCCGGGCGAAAATCTATCCTCGCGGCGGGCATTGCGGAAATCTGGCGCATCGTGCCACGCTGGGCTATATCGTGGATTTCTTTCGAAAACCCGCTCCTGCTGTCACGGCCACGAAACGGGTAGAATCTTTTCCGATGCCTGGAACAATTCCGGTTCGCTTCCCGAATCATCAGGCATCGGTGCCGGAAGCTCCTCCTGCTTCATTGGTCACCAGAAGTTCCCCCTACAAGAACTATGTCGATCACCGGACTCAACTCGACCGGCAGATCCAGGAATTAGCAGGCCGCCTGGAAGAGTCACGCGAGTATCTTGAAGCCGCCAATACACAAATAGCGACATCGGAGGACATCCTGGATTCTTCTCTCCTGTTGAGTGCCGCCACCGTCCCCGACTCCGCAACCGGCGGCATTGTCCCGGCCAAACGCCCTGTAGAGGACGTGGTGCGCCCGGGTGTCAGATTTTTGATTGATGTCTACGATCCCATCGAAGGGTTTAACCGGTCGATGTATAAATTTAATGCAAAATTTGATGAATATGTGTTTCTTCCCGTCGTAGAGGGATACGAAACGGTCATGCCGGATTTTTTCGAAGATCGTATCTCCAATTTTTTCTCAAACATCGCCGACATCCGTAATCTGTTGAACTCCATGCTCCAACTCAAGGGGGAAACCACACTGAAAATCCTAGGGCGGTTTCTCATCAATAGCACGTTCGGCCTCGGTGGCTTTTTCGATCATGCTACACCATTAGGACTCGATCAACAGACGGAGGATTTCGGTCAAACACTCGGGCATTACGGTCTGAATCCCGGCGCCTATCTGGTCCTTCCCGTTTTCGGACCATCATCTATTCGGGATACGGCAGGCCTATTGGCCGATTCGGCGGCTCGCTACTTTTACCTCTACACGCCTGTGAAACTGAACGACCGCGTCGATCTAAGTTCCGCCGCTACCCTGGTGTGGGCGGTGGACATGCGCCACCGGTTAAGCTTTCGCTACTACCAAACTGGTTCACCGTTCGAGTATGATCTGGTTCGCTTCCTCTATACGATGAATCGCGAGTTGGAGATTGAGAAGTAGATTGGCATGAGTACCCTTGCGGGCTCATTGCCTTACTTTGTAATAAGGACGCATGGATCATTCAATTGATGGAAAGAAATAATATTTTCCCTCTTGGTCGAATATTTCTTCTGCTTGTTCTTTTTGGCTTTGGAGTGGTCGGTGAAAGGGCCTATGGAGTTTCTTCCATCGACGAACTCCCCGATCTCACGGGAGGGGTCATTCCCTTGCTCACCTATGATTCCGGAGGAAGCTTTACAGGCGGAGGTGAATTATTTTCGGGGGGCAGTCTTTCTTCCAGACAAGATATCCGCTATCGGGTACAGGTGAAAAATCAGACCGGCGATCCCATTGAAGCGGATTCCCTGATCGTCGTCGTCTACAAAATTCAAGAAATGGCACAGCTCCGTGATATGACGACCAGCCTCGATATCAGCGGGACCGATGGGAATATGGAAGATGGGAAACCGTATTTTCGCGTTCCTGTCGATGGTCAAGCAGAGCTACCCCCCTACGGTGAAAGCGAATTTTTCACCATCGAAATCAAGAATCCGGACCTTCTCCGTTTATATCCTCCGGTCTTACGGGTACGAGGAATCCGAAAGACGGCCTCTCAGAATTTTCAAGGGGCCCTTCAGACCTTGATCCAGGAAGGGGTCGTGACCCCCGAGGAAGCGCAAAAGGCGATGGAACAACCCCCATAGGTGACAATAGCGATCTGAGGACGTAAACCAAAAACCGCCTAAAGCGGGAAGGAAAGGGAATAGTGGATAGATGTCTTAAATTATTGGGAATCAGTATTTCCAGTCTGGGGTTTTGCTTAACGATAGGATTTGGAATCGTGCTCGCCTCAAACGGGGGAAGTCTGAACGAACCCACACCTGTCAGCGGACATCCTATTTCACCGGAAGGCATGACTCCCGACGATGTCCTGGCCCGTGTTCAGATGCTTCGTGATACCGTCGAATTGATCCGCTTTGAAATGGGAAAACCGAGGGCAATTCAAATCAATCCTCTCGTCACCAATGTCCATCCCCATGAAGCCTATTTCCAGGCGCTTACCCTGTTTCTGAAGGCTGACCGTCTCGCTCTGGAGCTCACCGGCAGCACGGGGATTCCACCGGAGCCAATCTCGCTTTCGGCTATTGCACCCCTTCATATTTGGAAAATGGTGAACGCAGCATACCATCGTATCGTCACAATCAAAGAAGAGTTAGGTCTGAAAGAAATCGTTTCGGAACGGCTGGATAAGTCTTCAAGCAGTCTAACGGAAACCGCACGAGCGATTGTAGAAGCCAATCGTCAACTCAACCTGCTTCTGGAGCACCGCTTCTCACCCAGCGATGTCTTGCAACAAGTACTGCTGGCCGGTCAGTATGCCAAAAGGTTGCTGGCCCGGTTTCCCTCATCACCCGTGGCTTCGGAGACTTACCCTTTAGAAAGAGGCAAACACCCCGCAGATGTCTTTCTCCGCTTGGTTGATTGCTATGCCGCCCTGGAAAAGATTGCGCGACTTTCCAATATTCCGGTTCTTCATCTTGATTCGGCCGCCGCGCATAAGGTAGGCAGTTCCCGGGAGTTGGAACCAAGCGACGTATATGATATGGCGACCCTGCTGGTTTCGGACCTCGCCTTTTTTCACGCGCAACTGAAAAAGCACGACTCGCTCGAGCTCATTCCCTATCCGGGACGAACGTTTCCCTCACGGGTCTTCCAGCAAGCAACCGTGCTTCTTCACCAGCTTGAAGCCCTGGAACAGTTAGTTTCCACTGACCCCGAATGGATCGCCCGATAGAGAATAGAATTGTTCTCTAACACGTTTTCTCCATCACCCGGTTGATACGAAGGCATGCGAGGCACCATACTGCCAATACCGTGTGGGACGACTTGCCTTCCTGCGACCGAACCGAAAACCTCCAAACGTTGGATGTGATACTTTTCACAAAAAGGCTTTAGGAGTTGGCGCATGCTAGACGGAGGTGAGCGTCTGGATGATTGATCCTGAAAACATGATACCCATCCCCCTCATACGATGCAAACTCTTGAAGGTAAGATTTTGAACCTTATAATTAATAGACAGTCAAGGATTGTGTTTCGCTGATAAACTCACAGAAGATCGAATGGAAACACCTGCTTCCAATCGTTCTTCATGCTGACGATGGTCCATCCGCGTTTCAGGCCTTCGTCAAGGCCGCGGACGAGTCGACCGATGTGCGAGTTGCGGTCGTAAGCCCATTCACGTTTATCATCGGTCTGGTAGACCAGGAAGCCGAAGCGGGGACCTAACCCGGTCGTAGTCCATTCCAGCATCTCGAAATCCCCGTCGGAGTTGACGAAGGCCATGAGCTGACGGCGATCGATGTGTTGATTGATACCCACCGGCTTGCTAGTTTTGTCGTCGATAGGGTTGACCTCCGGCAAGCGTTCCAGCACGGGTTGGCTATCCCGGACTTTATACTTGGTCCAATACTTCTCCCGATTACCTATCCGGCGGAATGCCATAAAACTCCTCCGGCTAGGCACGCATGAATTCAATTCCGCCGCCCAAAACAATAAAGGTCTTAAATTCGGTTTTTCGTAGGGAACTGACTAGTTCAAGCATCGACTGATAGACCAGCTCCGAGTCAGACGCCCGATATTGATTCGTAAACGGTCTTACTGAACTCTTCTATTGTCATTCCCGCATGCGTGGCCATGACCAGTTCAAGCAGGGCCTTCTCCCCGCCCGATGCTTTTTATTGGGGTTCTTCCAGGTTTGGTGTAGATAAACCCATCGGACAATGCTTAAGCCCCTGTGCCTAAACATTCCTCCTCTTTGTTAGAAAGAGGTCAAGGTGAGGTAGAGATTCAGCATATGCGCCCATGTCATTGAGCCAGCAGCCCTCGCGGCAAGTTAGTAACTGGCCTTTTTACCTCCCCTCACCTTTGTTCCTCTTCGGAACAAAGCCTTACAAAGGAGGGGGACTCTGGAACCATCAACCTTAATATTTACCCATGCGAATGTCGGAAGACGCAATATTTATTCGTCTGTTCCAAATATTAATTCATACGAGGATACCAAAAACACTTTCCTCTCCACATCATTTTTATTCGTTGGGGTTCTACATGTTGTCACCAGATGGTTGATCTCCGTATTTCTGTCCGTACAATCCGGAGGAGACCACACAGATGCGTTCCTTTACCGTGGATTGCCTGCAGGAGCTTCAGAAGATCCGGCAAGGTTCGTAAACGCCCTCTTAATTTTTCCCCACAAGCCGCCTTTGATCTCATCAAGAGCCTGGGCGGTTTGCTGTCGACCTTTCAGGGCCTCTACACAGGGATTTTGTTTCATCGTGCCCACGGTGGTTCCCGCGATCTGAGGAATCGCAATGGCCCATCCCAATGGGTTGACCAGGCCCAACAACCCCCAACCTCCGCTTTCTGCAATCCGGAGTTTGTCACTTGACACATCCGGATCCCAAAGCGGACCCGTGATGCGGACCATGTGAGCCAGACTGAATAAACTGGGATCTTTGGGCCGGGGAGTCAAGAGCACGTCCAGGGTTTCGTCGGCCAGGTTCAGTTTTCCGATTCCCGCGATAGTAAGGCGACTTGGAGTCGATGAGGATATCATCGCTTTTCAGCACTCCCTCTTCGATATCGAAATACCCGACCGTACAATTCAATTTGGTGACCGGTTCACTTTTCCAGGCGGTGGTTAAGGCCGTCGTGATCAAATCAGCCGCCCACAGATCAATATATTTTGTGGCGAGTTCAAGGGGACCATCGACCAGTTCAAATTGTCCACTGGCTTGCTCCAACATCTCATGCACCGTATCTCCTCGACCCTTCAAGGCCAGCATGATGGATTGGGATTGTCCCTTCACCAGATCGGTTCCCCCGAAAGACCTGAAGACGCGCTCATAATCCAGGCCCTGAATGTGCAGATTCACCGCCAGGGTCGGAACGTATTGTGTTCCATCGAGGACCAATTTCCCATCAAAGGCTCCTCCCCATAGATTTCCCGTTACCGGTTGCAGTGTAAGCAAGCCTTCTTCAAGGGAAACCTGAAATGAGGCATTGCCCAGATTCTCTTCTCCCTTTCGAATGTGTTTGATTTCGGCATCAAGCACGAGATCAACGGCCCGCAGAGTCTCAACCGGAAAAGTAAAGTCCGGAATCTCCTTGGGCTTGGGCACGTTCGATTTGTTCCCAATGCCTAACGTATCGGTCACCGTATCCATCGCCATGGAACCGATGCCTTTCACCGAATCCACAATTGTTCCCAGCGTCGATTTCTTTTTTTGTGCTGAGGGCTCATCCAGAAGTTGTTTCCCGGTACCCAGGACATAACTCTCTGCAGTGAGTTTTCCCGTCACCCGTGGGCGAATCTCTTTCGTTAAGACTGTCACATGGCCTTTCACATCGCTTCCGGCTAGAGACCCTTCTATTTTGGTAACGTGGTACCCTACAGGGGACTTCGTCACCAGACCGTTTATTTCCACCGGACCCATATCGGGAAAGCCGGAAGTCGTCAGTAAATTCAGATCTCTCAGATTGTCGCTTTTCACAAGAACCTGCAACGTAAATTCCTCAGCGGGAAGGGGAAGTTGTACCTGTCCATCCAATTCAACCAGAGCTTGTGGCACATCCAGCCGGACATTCACGGGCCACAATTCCGTGTTTTTCAGGAGGCCCCTCATTGGGCCGGTTGACGAACGAAACCGAAATGGCGTGTCGCCAAAGACGCCTTTGGCATAAAGGCGAAATGGCCCACCGTCCACAGTTTCAACTTTCAGGTTGGAAATCACCTGTACCGATTGAAGATCATCACCTCCTCGATTAAACTTTACCGATAGCCTTTCCCCCTTTAACAGAATAGTGGATCGGTTCAGCATGCTGAAGATCGTGGTTCCCGAACTGGAAAATCCAGCATCCAGATTCATGACATTCTCCGTGAGGTTCACAAACTGCACACTGGGGAAGAGATGTTCGTACCGGAAATGGTCAAAGGACACCTTGCCTGAGAGTGTGGGAATCGGTCCCTTGGTATCCATGGTGAATCCACCATGAAAATTTCCGTATGCGGCCTTCCGATCCAGGAGGGTTCCTTGCACGGATTCCACAGTCAGCCGGCCCGCTTGAAGCCCGGCCGTAAAAGCCAGACCTGCTAATTCCAGCCCACCGCTTTGAACCTTATCGATTGCCATATTCAAATCAACATCTATTGCGCGCATCGCTTCAGACGGAATGGGACTATCACTCTCATCACCCGGTCGGGACAGTTCATCAACATGTATCAGTTTCGAAGTGAAAATCCCCTTAAGTTGAGGTCGAACATTCTGTAGGTTCACTTCCAGTCTTCCGGATAGATCGCTGCTTCCAAACCGGCTACGGAGATCACTGACTTCATACCGGTCACCCTCCTTGGTCACATGAGCCCTGAGCATATACGGGCCGACGGGAGGAAGATCAGGATCAAGCTCATTGAGCTGCTTTCCTTTGAGCGAAACGAGCAGGGCCCCCGGTTTATCCGTCCGGTCGGCATTCAGAATCCCTTTGGCTTCCAGGAGGGCCCCGCCTGCCTGTGCAGTGAGCAATATGGGCCAGGAAGTTTCCGGGGTAGTTAGATCGATCGGCGAGGCAGTCATGAGTCTGAGACCGAAGTCTTGTCCCCGATATGCACCTTTGGCGACAATTTTGACCGGTCCGCCATTCGAAACACGAAGGGATGCCTGACGCAAAGCAACGGGTAGCTGAGCTTCGGGTAACCGGGTGGAAAGCCCGAACGTGGTGTGACCGGTTTGAAGATTCACGGTCAACGTCTTAAGAAACTCCTGCATGGTGGCACCGCTCCCGCTAGCCGTCACCTCAAACCCGGTAGAGCCGTCGATGTTTTTCGTCACCCCTAAAGCCCGAAGCAAATGTCCGTAATTCAAGGATGTGACTTTGGCTTCCAGCGAGGATTGTGGCCGGGGCGTTTTGAGTTGAACCTTGAAACGAGCATCCATTGTTCCCCCGAAACTGTTGATCCGAATCGAATTGATGTCAACCAGATCTTTGCGAACGGAGGCAGTCAGAGATACCGAACCCAATTCCGTCTTTCCCACCAACCATTGGTTGACGATGACATCCAGATCGGCATCAAAGGGCAACGATGCTTGCAACCCGGTCGACGATGGTTTCGTGGAAGCCTCTTGTTCCTGCAAGGGACCCTTTGCGGGAAAAAGAAAATCATGGAGCTGTAAAGTATTGGCGGTTATTTGGCCCATCAATTTCTCCCGGCCTTCTCTGTTCTGCAGACTCAATTGTCCGGTCATATCCGAGGAACCGAGGGATGCCCGAATATCATTCAAACTGATGGTACGGGTATTCAGGACGACATCTGCGGCGACCATGAAGGCAGCCGAATCGGGAAGGTCCGTCCTCAGGAGATCGTTCATAACACTCAGACGATCTCCTTTGACCTGGACTTGGAGATCAAAGGTCTGATCAGGTTCCGGCCCCCCTATCCGTCCTTTGATTGCGGCGGCTGCTCCGCTGACAGACAGAACGCCGTCGACCGGCCAAGCTTTGGTCAGATCAAACAGGTCCAAGAAACGGCCCACGGTGAAATCTGCCTTAAAGGGAACATCCCGATAGGCTCCCTCCAGGGATAATTTTCTTACCTGATCGTCAGGGGCAATCATCAACCCCTTATGAATCACCACGTCAGTCGATTCTTCAGAAGAGTAAGGCCGGTACACGATTCGGGAGCGTTCGATCATGATCTCCCCTCTTTCGGCAATAGTGATGAAGATCGTCGGCACGGCCTGGGACGCAATGCCAGGCTGGCTGTCTTCCCGAAAGGTCCAGTTGTCGATACCTTCGGACCCTTCTTCTAAAAGAAGTTCTGCTCCTTCAAGAGCAATCTTTTCAACTTCCAAACGGCGTTGGAGAAGCGGCCCCAAGGATAATCCGATCTCAAGTCGGTCGGCCCGAAAAAAATGAGGTTGAGAAGTCCAGGGAGGATTGGAAACAGAAACGTGTTCCAGAATTAAGCGTGGTTGCAAGGAAAAAGTCAGGGAGAGAGGTCCGTCCAGCGAGACCTTTCTTCCCAGGGTCGCCGAGAATCCCCTTTCAAGTGTTTCCCGGTACACCTCCGTTTTGATAAACGGGAATAACACATAGGCGAGGGCGACAAATACTCCTAGGACGAGAACAAGGCCGATCCCTATATTGAATAAGCGACGACGCATCATATTTCCTAATTTTATACCAGGCGAGTCCCTACAATCATTTTTACCCGAATATCCTAAGCCGAATCTACCCAGATTTCCTGAACCGATTCATCCAGAATGGGCTAGGAGGTAAAACTGTGATTTTTCAGCCAGTGTCAGGGCAATGGTAATCAAGGACCGCGCCGAACTAAAAGTCCGCTCATTAGGCTTTCCACGTCATCAGGGATCGCCCAGGCCACATTATTCCCTACATCGTTTCTAATCTTGAGTGGCTTTATGAGTTCAGGACCACCGTTGTCTTGTCTTATCGGTTTGCATTAGAATCAATTTTCCCATCACGAGCCAACTGGAATAGTCCCGATTGAAAGACTGTAAGATCAGAGTTTATGTTTTTTTTTACGATTCTCTCCTTCCTTCTCTCCGTCAAATCGCTCATGAAAAGTGTTTGACACACAATAATCTCCTTAGTTAGCATCCCCATTACTAAAAAAACATTTATTTCTTATTCTTCCCAATGAAGTAGGCATTTTCATATGAAAGGAGCTTGGTAAAAATGTTCAGAAAATTTTTCGCACTGTTCGTGTTGTTGAGTAGCACCCTGGTCACCAATGGGTTGGCCCAAGACAAGACGGGGTTGACCAAAGATCAGACTGGTGATTTTTGTCAACGTCATCCGGAACTATGGGATAAAGAAGGAAGAATGACTCTGGAGGGCCATAAACTGATTTATTTAAACGGACCTGAATGGTGGTACAACAATAAAACCAAAGAATGGACGGAGTGGCCTCAAGAGAACAGAAAGACATTGGGTGATCATAAAGAACTCTATTTAAACGGACCTGAATGGTGGAACAACAATCAAACCAAAGACTGGATGGAATGGCCTCAAGATAAGAGAAAAAGCCTGGACTGTCACAAGAAAATCTATTTGAGCGGACCCCAATGGTGGTTCGATTCGGTAACCAAGGAGTGGAAACCTTGGCCAAAATCAAAATAAGCATGGGGAATTGGAACGAAGGTGAATCTCCTTAGGAGATTCCTTCACGTTCCGTTCCATCTGAGTGTCACCCCCAGTTCTTTGCCCTGGGCATATAAGTATGACCGCAACCTGTGGCAGAAAATGCCGATCTTGTTTAATCTGAGTGTCACCCCCAGTCTTTCCCTGCATATAAGTATGACCGCAACCTGTGGCAGAAATGCGATCTTGTTTATCGGAATCATCTTTGTTTCTTTTCGGGTATCGGGAATCCATCTTTGTTTCTTTTCGGGTGAATCCCCGCCACCACTCGGCGGGGAAACAATACCCCGAAGAGGATTCCCGCCGACAACTGTCGGGCATGACCACGGATGGTCAGATGGCTAAGCCCACAGTCTCAAATGTATCTGAGAATGTCGGTCAACCAAAATCCATGTTTTTACAACATCGCTTCGTTATGCTAAGGCTCTCTGAGACCATGGCTCCCATCTTTGCCTCCAGCAAGGAGAAATGCATTCTCATGATTTTGGTTCGACGCACTCCATCCCCCCGCGTAATTGGCACAGGCGCCATCGGGTTTGCTCCGCCCAATAGCGATAGGTCTCTTCCACATCGTCCCAGGAGTCGGTCACGCCCCTGAGTCTCTTGCCTCCCGCGCGACGGTCGGCAGCCGCCAGGAGCAATTCTCCTGTTGCACCATCATTAATCTTCATTTCTCCGCTGGCTTTTCCGACAAACGAAGCGGTGCCGGTGGCTAGGTATTTCAATTCGGAGACAACGTGCAGCGGCACAATGGTCGAAATTGTATCAATAACGGGCCAAGAGGCTTCTCCCTCCGTGATAGCCGCTTTGACGAGCAACACACCGGGACCGGCTTTCTGCACGATTTCGTAATCGGTCTTGAGGGCGTCATTCAGCTTGGCCCAAAGATCGTTTGCGAGGCGCTGGCGATCCAGCGGGGACACACCTTCCAATTGAGAATCTTTCCCCACCCACACCGTCACCGGGTAAATCATCATCTTTTTATAGGACTTCCAATCTACATTGGGGTTCCGGTAAACCCGTAGAGCCTCATCGCTCTTCCCTTCACGCATCATGGAATACGCACCACTCAAAAAGCCGGACTCTTCAACTGATCGAGCCTGGCGAGTGGCGCCGCAGCCACTGAGCCACCCCAATAAACACAGAACCACCAATCCCCTAATGAGTACTTTTTTCCCCATCATGTTGAACCTCTTTTTTGGTTATGTAATGATCAGATTGAGATTATTGAGATCAGACGCGAGTTCATTTCACTTGTAGATACACCGAGCAACGATGAAGGACAGTTACGAAATATCATCCGACAATGACCGTCTAATTCTTGATCACCAATTTTCCCCTAAAGAACGACAACCCAGGGATCGGATTTGGATTCATTTGCCATAATACGAGAAATTAACAGGGGATGAGTACCATTTATACTGGTAAAATTGCCGGTTGATTCGGTAAGACCTTCCGGTGCCCTCACCCCTGGACCCAAGAGCAAAAGACAGATGGTTTATCACAAGGCAAGATATTGAGTACCCTTCAGAATTAATATTGCCGAAAATATTAGGCTGAATACAATCCAAAGTAGGTTATAGCTGCATTGTCCCCAAAAACCAGGGTAACGTCTTCAAGGGCTGATTGAATTTTACCCATACTCTTGGCGACCATTTCATGCTTATTCTGCGCACACCAAGCTCATGAATTATCGGAACCTCGGGATATTTTTTGGTCACACCGCCACACTGGAGCACCTCAACGCACTCACTGACGGTGTGTATGCCATTGCCATCACGCTGCTGGTGTTGGATCTTAAAACTCCGGAAACACCGGGACTGACCGACGCACAACTGCTTACCGACCTACAGGAACAAATTCCGAATTTCATCGCCTACGCGATCAGTTTTTACATGGTGGCGTATCTTTGGATGAGGAATTATTGGATTCTCAAGCACTTCAATAAATGCGCTGAAAAGACGTTCTGGCTGAACTTTATTCATCTGATGCGGCCTCGTTGATCGGACATTACGATCGGGGTCCCATTGCGATGATGATGTTCTCAGGATGTCTTAGCATGGCAAGTTTTTCTTTGCTCATTTTTCACCGGTCTGTGTCACTCAAACGCGAATGCCATCAAGAGGATGCACCCAACCTTTGGACGAATCCCAACTGGTGGGCCATGTACCCTGCACCCCTATTTGCGCTGGGTTCTATTCTCCTAGCGTTCATCAATGTCAATGGAGCGATTGCCCTCTGGTTCCTGTCCCCGGTCTGGTCCGTCATTTTCTCCGTCACTACCGGTAGCAAGACACAAGTGTGTTCATCCCCTTCTGAGAAGAATACGGTGGGTACATCAAGATTCCTTAAAAAATATCCTTTCCCACCTATGCATGAGTATTCCATTCTCCGGGGTGGATCGACTTCCCGCATGCGACCTTGTTCAGATGCCCAATCGATCCCTATCCCCGGTCGAGCAACGGAATCCCTACGGTAAATGCCCCCATAGACCATACTCCAACCTGAAGAACAATTCCGCCAAAGAACGTTCAATCTGCTCGATATTAAATAAAACCTTTAACAGGATGATGCTCTCTATGGAGCGGTACAGTGTTGTCTTCACTGTCAAGCGGGCGGTCGGAAGAGATCTTAAAGTAGATACTTACGGGCTCACGCCCCGTGGCACTTAAAATTCAAACTTGAGCTGCATGTGCCCTTTATCCACCTGTTCTTGATGGTCCACATACCGACGGATCACGGCCTCGTTCAACCCCACGGTTGAAGAAAGAACCCAGGAGACCAGAGCACCACCCCCCCAGTAGGTCCGCTTCAACTCCGGGTACCGGAGACGAAGTTGCCGACTTACATTCGCTTTCATCTTGCCCACAATACTCGAGACGGCATATTTCGGAGGAATCACCAGCACCACATGAATATGATCAATCTGTACACTCCATTGTTGGACATCCACATCAGGATGGTGGTGTTGGATCTGAGGTACATGCTCCTGAACGAATCTCTTAAGCGCCCCCCGCAAAATGCGTCGGCGATACTTGGGGATCCACACCACATAATATTGATGCTGATATGCACCATGAGCACTGAGCCGCACTTCCATGCTTCAGTGTCATCAAAAACGCCTCAGGTGGCAAGGAGTCCCCCCGCTTCCAGCGGGGAGCGCTTTCACCCACGGGCTCACGCCCCGTGGTCCTCCGCGCTAGCTTTGATAGCACGCCCTCGTTTGCCACGCGGTCAATATTTGGGGTCTGATACCCCATCAGACCTTTCGTGTACGCACTGATGTTGCTTTGCCCGATGTCATCCCCCCAGATGATGACGATGTTCGGTTTGTCCTCCGCCACAACAGGTGCGGCTATCCAGAACAAAAAGACCGAGCCTATTAGAAACCTGAGCCATTGAGGTTGTCGCATAGCGTTACGCTCCTTTTCTTTTGAGTTTTTCTTATGCATAGACACATCACCGTTGAATGATCGTGGACGGGCATGATTTTTTAATCCATGGAGAGGATCCCCGCCACTGTCAAAACTGACAGATCTCTTGAATGTTTTGTCATCGGGAGCGATCTCATTTGGGAGTGTTGAAAAATGCCGCCAGCGGCGTTCTCGCCGCCTGGCCGTGCTCACGTACCCTCCGTACGCTCCGCCCGTCCAAGCGGCTGCGGCCTTACTGGACGGGCCTTTTTGAACACTCCTCATTTTCCTTTGGATGGGTCTCTATCACTCATATGCCCATGAAAAGGCAAAATATTTGAAATATTCAACAAACCTCATTTGTTGAATGGGAATAGTGAGAACACCATTGTTCTCCCGACTCTCTTCCTGACCCGATTGGAATCGATTCAAGCGAATCGCGAAGGATGTTGTCTTAGGAGCCGGTTGGCATTTTTTCTGGCTGCAATTCCGCTGAAACGGAAGAAAACATTCGATTTTCCAGGGCTTCATGGATGGCAAGGTTGAGATCCGGAAATAATCGGGATTTCAGGACATACCCATGGACCCCAATAGCTTGGGCTTCAAGGAATATCTCTCGATCCTCATGGACTGTCAAAAAGATAATCTTTATGTGAACATTCAGTTGTTTCAGGCGACGAGCACAGGCCAATCCATCCATTCCCGGCATGGAGATATCAAGAACCACCACATCCGGTTTCAACTCCGGCACTCTTTCTAGGACCGCGAGTCCATCTGCTAACGATTCCAAGATACGATATTCTGCCTTGAGTGCGCGCTGAACGATACTTCGCATTTCCCCGTTATCGTCTGCTAGCAAGACGGTGGATAATCCCATGAGGTGTTTACTGCTCTTTGATAAATTCCAAAGACTCGGCCGGAAAAAACGGCGATTTTCTATTTCGGCTCTTCTCCCAAACGAGTGGGTAATTTTGCCTCGATTTACACCTTTTTTAGATTTCTGGCAGCATGCACGTCAGGATTTTTAAACGTAAATATTCTTCGTCTCGGAGACCATAGGCACGTCTCTGCAGAACACGGATCTTGTTGTTCAGTCCTTCTACAAAGCCCAAGGGCACTTTGTTCTCAGGTCTGCAGTAGGCCGCAATGCCGTCCCAGTGCCGATCGATCATCTCGGCAAACGCTTCATAGGGGGCCAGCCGCTGCCACTTCAGAGATGCCTTCCAGTTTTCAAAAAACTTCCGGGCCCATCCCTCATTCTCGTAGTCCCAGAGTTGCCCAAAAGACTCCTTGAGCAGATAGGCGGTGTTGAGCCGCTTGTTGGCCAGAAGCCGTTTCTTCAGCGCCTTGCGTCCGTCCAGGGTCAAATTCTGGCGGTGGGAGAGCAGCGTGTATTTCTGCCCCTTGATGTACGCGCGAGCCTGACCGGTCAGCCTGGCGTATTCACTTTTGCGGACTTTGTCGAGAGCCTCCCCCAGGTGACGCAGGATGTGGAACTTGTCGAAGAGAATAGCCGCCTTTGGCGCATGAGCGGGCTTGAGGGTGGAGGTGCGGAAGGCTTTCCACATGTCCATTACGGCCAGTCGAATCCGCTTGCGCTTCTTGGGTCCCAACCACTGATAGAACTGATCCATGCTGGCTTCCGAACGGTCCTTCCCGCCAAACCAGATCGGCCGCCGCCGCAACAGATCGCTGACGACGATCCGGTACGTCTGGCCTCGCTTGATCGAGACTTCATCAATCCCGATCACCACTGGCCCCGGTATGCCGACGCGCCGCAGTTGTTCTCGCATGTACGGCTTGTCGAACTCCTTGACCGTCTTCCAATCCAGCGCCAACTCTTTTGCCACGTCTTGGAGCGTAGACACGCGGCACCGCCTACCGACATAAAACGCAAACCGCTTCGTGTAAAAGGGGTTGCCCGAAATCCAAGGAAGTCGCTCTTGCTTCACCGAACCATATCGTTTGCAGAAAACACGCCGGATCTCCACTTCCAGATAGACCCGGGTATCCCCACAGGAGAGATCCCGAATCTGGCGCACCTTGCGGTCGTAAAAGCTCCGATGCAGAAGACCGCATGTGCCGCAGATTGTTTTTTTCCCCGTCGCCGAAGCCGCAGGATCCGGGTCTTCGGCTCACCAAAGCAGCCTCGCACCTGACGCTCAGGACGAAATCCAGGGAAACGATAGGCATCCTCAAGTCTCTTCGTTTTTCGCATCCGTGAAACATACCACTTTTCCCCACCACGAAAAACTCTTCAACCCCTTGCCCAGAGCTTCGCTCATTCACCTTCCTACCTTATTTTCTCCACTCACTTTGGAGAAGACCCCTATTTCAGAATCCGAATGGCTCTTCAGGTTCTCAAGGGATAAGTATAATGCTATGCAGGTTGAAGAATACTGTTAAAACTAACAGGTGAGATATTTTCTCAGGGGATAGTAAGGGGGAGTATTAGTGACGACAAGCCCTTCTTTTATAGCCAGGCATAACAGTTCCGCGCTTCGTTTGAGTCGTAACACCTCCATGATCCGGTATTTATGAAACGCGATGGTTCGGGGAGTGACATTCATAAAGTTCGCGACTTCCTTCATGGAATAGCCCTCGCTTAACAGTTGCAGCACCTCTCGCTGCCGTGGTGTGAGCTTTCGAGAGACATTCGTTCGTTTAGGCCCCTGAACAAAACATTCCTCCATGGTTTTCTTCAACAAATGGGTAATATAGGAACGTCCTTGCATCACCTCCCTCAGGGCGTGGAGTAATTCGGAGGCTGCCGAATTTTTGATCAGGTAGCCGGAGGCTCCAGCTTGCATGGCCTCATTGACCATATCGGGATCTTCATTCACGGTGAGAAAAATAATTTTGATTTCCGGCATCAACTTTTTGATCTGCCGTCCTGCATCAAGCCCATTCATTAACGGCATGTTCATATCCAATAAAATGACGTCAGGTCTGAGTTTTCGGGCAAGGGGTAGTAGGCCCCGGCCATCACAGATCTTCCCTACCACATTAAATGCCGGTTCAAGCAATTTGGCAAAGGCATCCAAAAGCAGGGCATGGTCATCAGCCAGGAGAATGCGCGGGTGGGACATGGATGTTCCCTTTTGAAGGATGAAAGACGTGTTTGTAATTGTAGGAGGTGGGATCGGTGTTTGGAAAGGCTATTTTTGACAAATTGCAGGAGGTAGTGGAATTTCCCCCTCAATGCGGGTCCCTTCGCCCTTTCGGGAAAAGATTTCCAGAGTTCCCCCTATAAGCCGCGCTCGCTCCTTCATACCCGAAATTCCGATGCCGGTCGTCTCCTGTCTCGCCTTCAAGTCAAATCCAACCCCGAAATCGTAAATTTTCAGGCACATCCTGTCGGGTTTCCCTATTAATTCTACAAAGGCATGAGTGTCTTCGCTATACTTCTTGGCATTCCATACCCCTTCTTGAATGATTCGAAACAGGCAAATGGCAAGATTCATCGGTAATGGGTCCGGAATGCCCTCCTCAGAAAACACCACTGAAAAGTTGTATATTTTCTTCATTTCCCGGATATACCCCTTCACAGTCGGGAGTAGCCCTAATTTTTCCAGTTTTGCGGGATGCAACTGGTGAGAGAGGTTGTGCAGATCCGATGAAAGGCTTTCGATCTTTTTTTGCAAATTTACCACGGAGTCCCGAAAGTCGACCTGAAGGTTTCCCTGTCCGTTTGCCAGCAATTGCATTTCGACTGAAATCAGAGACAATCGCTGATTCACATCATCATGCAACTCTCTTGCAATCCGCCGCCGTTCTTGTTCCTGCGCCAAAATGACACGCCCGGCTAGATCATGTAATTCTTTTTTCGCCATTTCGATTTCTGTAATGTCAAAGCAGGAACCAATGTAGCCGGTGAAGGCACCGTCAGCACTGTATTGTGGGGTGCCCGTGTCGATGACCCACCGATATGCTCCATCATGGCGCCGTAGTCGGTAGGACATGCTAAAGTTATGGCGGGCGTCAAAAGCGTCCCTATACGTCTTCTGACAGTTTCGCAGGTCATCAGGATGAACATTCTGTATCCACCCATCGCCTAATTCCTGCTCAAACGATCGCCCCGTAAATTCAAGCCAGGGTTTGTTGAAATACGTATATCCTTTGTCAATTCCAGAACTCCAGATCATAACCGGAGCGGTATCCGCCATAATGCGGAAATATTCTTCACGTTTCTTCAGTTCTACCTCATACTGTTTGAGTTCTGTGATATCGTCGGCGATTCCACGCGCCTGGTAGACTTCGCCATTAGGTTGGCGCAATAAAGTCCTTCGATCGCGTAAATATTTAATATTGCCCTCTTGGTCCACGATACGATACACCATATCGAAGGTTTGTTCAGTTCCCGCAAGCCAATTTTCAAATAATTTTCCCAGCATACGCCGATCATCCTGATGGACGGCGTTCATCCAACATTGTGGATCCTGGTACAGTTCCTTCGCAGGAATGCCAAAAATTCTTTCAAATGTGGGACTCACGTATGTTATTTTTTGGGGGTTCAACTCCATAAACCAAAAAATCTGGTAAATTCCCTCAGCCAGTTCTTGAAAGAGCAACTCTCTTTCTTGAAGTAGGTGGCAATACCGTTGACGCTTTAACGCGTTCACGAGTATCTCTCCCAACAGTTCCACACGTTGAACAACCTGAGGGGACCACCGATTTTTGGATGTCAATGAACTGATCGACAGGGTGTCGGTGATCGAATCTTCCATTTTAAGAGGAATCGTCAGTATGGCCTTCAGTCCCATCTTTTTTGCATTGTGTTTGTCTACCGCTGCCTCAGGGGGAGCATCTTCAATATCCTCCAACAACACGTGATCCCCTCGTCTCAATGTTTCGGCGTACCAAGGGAACTGTCGGTTCAATAGAACCGGGGGGAGAAGAGGGATTCCTGGGCGGGCATAACTGTGCGTTACCCACAGTTGGGTGCGATTTTCTCTAAATTCCATGAGAGAACATCGATCAACATCTAAATATTGGACAATTTTTCCCAGACATTTCTCTATGGAAGAGTCAAAGATGCCCGCATTGGTAACCATTCCACATAACTCAACCAACAACTTTTCAAAACTTCGAGCGCTCTTCAGAGCCTTGGTTGGCTGTCCGGATTTTGATTTATCAGTTTTTTTGATCATCTCATATCCCGGATCATCGTATTCCCGATACGAGGTTCAGTCTCAAAATCTAGTACACAGACTCACTCCGCAATAGGAGAATAGGTATAATGACATCTGAAATTTCTTGAACACCAGAATCGCTATCAACACTATGGGATCCTGAATCAAAAAGTGGCTGCTCCGATTAAGACAAATTCCGGAACATTCAGAATCTATGGTTCTAACCTTACAGCTTTATAATTTCGGAAATCCATGTTGCGGTTTACCGGTAAAACACGCTGGCAGGGGAACGCATCACACTGGTGTCCCGACTCTCGCGTCTAACGTGATATTCTGCGTTGCCGGGTTTCGCCCCGGCAGGCGTCGGACCATGTGAGACGAACCATTCAGGGACACAGATGAAGGAGCGAGAAACCATTTATTCTGTATGATCCCAAATTCCTTGTACCCTTATGGTGGCGATGGCCGAAGCCGTTCCGACATTCCTGATAGGGGGAGTGTGACCCGTGTTAATCAACTTCCAGGCAACAAGATTTCGTACGCCAGATGGCAAATATTTTGGGCTATCCGTTGGGACAAGTGGTCGGTCTCAGGCTTCCTTTTCGCAGAAGGGCCAGACATATGATACTGGAATCCTATGGACGGACGCAGCAATTATGTAGCCGGTTCTTTCTGACCACCGTGAGCCTAGTGTGTGGGGTCGGATTCTTTGCCTGTGCCTCCCAGGGTATGGACCTGACAGGAACGTGGGTGAGTACGGAGATTTCCCATCCGTCTCCGTTTTTTGCGGAGACTCTGTCCCACGACACACATAAGAGTCTCACCCTCTTCTTCTACCGGACCGGAGAGTTCACGTGGCGAAACCGTGAAGACGGTTGCCTCGCGGGGACTTATTTTATCCAAAATGGAACCCTGATCCTGACCAAATCTCACGGTGAAGCGATCACCCTCGAGTATGCCGTTCTGGGAGATCGGCTTCTGCTCCGAAGCCGGGATGACTTCAAGTTTGACTTTCAAAAAACATCAGAAGGGAACCCTGTGGTAACCAAACCCTGCAAATCATAGGAGGGAAGGACGTTGTCAGACGAAGAGGAAGAGTTAAAAACCAAAATCCAAAAACTAATCAAGGAAAAGTTTGACGGTGACTATCAGAAGGGCTTCCATCATTACGATAAGACCGATGGAAAGGACTCGAAGATTGGCCCATCCGCTTTGGAGCAGCTTTTAGCCGATGCCCATGTGGGAAATTGGATGACGCGAACCCTATGGGTGGAAGGCGTCTTGAATGCCCTCGACAAAGACAAAGACGGGGCCATTTCCTGGGATGAGTTCAAGGCGATTTTGGAGGATAATCCGCCAACCGACTCAGAACAGATCAGGAGTCAAGAAGGCAGCTCATCCCCTGACACTTAGTTTCATTGTAGATAAGGTGAAAAAGAGGTCGGAAACTAAGGGCCTCCCACACATTCATGCCGCATGAACCTCCGCCAATTGGCGTTGAAAAGGTGCCAGGAGAGGAGAGGTAATTGGCGACTCAGAATCATCTCTGCCCCTCCTTCCCCGACAAACGCTTTATCCACGCCTAGCAGCCAGGAGAAAGAAGGGATCATCTCAACCCGGGACACACAAGTCTGCTGAATGGGTTCCTTAAGATCCCGGGATTCCATAAAGCCTTCAAAGAGCCCTTTGCCCTCTTCTGTCATCCCATACCAGTTGGAGGCTGAAGCCTGAGGATCGAGGTCCACCAGCAACACTCGCCGATTGAGTTCGCCCAGAGTCGCGGCAAGATTCACGGCTGTTGTCGTTTTCCCGCTCCCGCCTTTTTGATTGGTAATGGCAAGCGGCCCATGATTTTGAAAAGGACAAGTCCTTGGTTATCGGCTCAACATACGGCCGGCAAATCTTCGAAATCCGTGCAGGGTGTGAGCCAAGCCAGATACAGAATCAAAGACCAATGACATGGCTATCACATCCATTTCAGCTAATTTTTTGTCCGGCTGCACTCTCTAGCAAAAGGATATTCCGCTGATAATTGTAGAGAGCATCGAGGTAAGCTTCCCGGATATCGCTAGCCGTCCGGGCAGCATCGAGAAAATGTAGATTCGTGGTTTTCCCATCTTTGTAGGCTTGCTCCACCGTGTTGAACAGCGATTCAGCGGCATTCAGGGCACTGGAACCATAGGTTTCCACTAACAGACGGCTGTGAAGCAACCGGCGATAGGCAGTGTTCACTTCATTCTGAACATCATTGAGGGTCTTTTGTAGGGCGGCTTCCGCCATTTGGACCGCCGTGGCCGCTCCCATGATGCCGCCTTGATTCCGGTCAAACACCGGTATTGGGACACCGAGGTTCGCGATCCACTGTTGTTGATTATCGGGTCCCGTTGGTCCCTGGAGCATGAGCCCGACACCCACGGTCACGTCCGGATACTTCATCGCGTTGGCAAGCTTTAATTCGGACCGTCGTTGGGAGTAAAGCAAGCGTTTGGCACGGATATCGGGTCTGTTATCGGTTAGGTGAGTGCGAAGGTTCGAGATATCTGGATCGACGCGTTGGTAACGCAAATCCGTGGTCAGCTCCAGCTCTGTTTCAGGAAGGAGTCGCAGTAAAATTCGAAGTTCGGAACTGGCCACTTCGATATCTTGAATATCGGCAATGACCCAGGACTCCGCTCTCACCGCTTGAATTTGGATGCGGATCACATCTTCCAGATTCGGCCCGTCCGTTGCTTGTCCAGCCATTTTCTCTGAAAATCTCTTCAGGCGATCTCGAGTACGTTTATCGACTTCCAAATGCCGGCTCGCCACCTGAACTCGATAGTAGGTATCCTTCACTGCGAAACTCAATTGCCGAAGGGTATCTTCGAAACTCGCCTCCGCCGATTGCGTCCCGAACTCGGCACTTTCAACGCGGAACCCGCGTTTACCGGCCACCTCAAACAATTGACTGATCTCGGGCATAATGGCCCGGCAATCACTGAACGTACACTTTTGGGTGAATGCGGCGAAGCCCGTGACAGAGAGTTCGGGATTGGGGATAAGCCCGGCAGTTATTGTTTGGGCTTTTGCGGTTTCGATCCCGTATTTGGCGATAAGCAGGTCCTGGTTTTGACGTAGAAAGACGGCAAGCGCTTCATCCAGACTTAGACGAAGCACCCCGGGTTTTGGCTTCTCCAAGTTCGGTTGTTCGGGTGCGGCAACGGCTGCAGCCGGGTTCAATAACCACAGGACCAACAGCAAGTTCGTCAGGAATCCTGTCCCAATGAACCATCTCCATTCCCAATGGTTTTTCACCCGGTTTGCTGATTGTCTAGCCAATCTTCTGAACATAGGCCTCTTCCACGACAACTTACTGACAAATAGATACCACCTGCGCACCCTACTTCACCGAAGGAGTTTCCGCCTGCGGGGGGACGGAACCTTCGGCGGAGAATTCGGCTACGAAAGCCGAAAGAGCATCGACATGCAGGCAGGAATAAAGATTTCATATTCTGCTGGATTTTGCCGTATGCCTATCCCCGCCTTCAGGGGGACACGCTTCACGGAGAGAATAATATAGAGCCGTGTATTGGTGTTTCAATCACCTAATCGCCATGAATTTTTTATGGCAGCATAGCTCTAATGATCCGTCCTTTGCTACATGGCCAGGACCACAATCCCTTTTTTGAATATTTTAAAATTATCCATTCCGGCCACTGTCATTTTTGACAGTTCTCTCCGGATCGATAAGTTAGTACCCTATGCGCTTGTATGCGTCTGGGATTGTCAAAGATCGATGGTGGAGCAATGGTCCGAAATTCCCACACCTTATTTACAAATTTTCATCCTGGTGCGGCATCCTAAAAAAGGCTTCCATAAATGTCCATTTTTGTGTGTGTGGGTGGCTTTCTCTGCTCGGTATTGATCATCCTATGGGGTTGTTCAGTCTTTACCAACGCTGTTGAGTGGCTGGGAAAACAGACCAAAACCCCGGAATTAGCCAATAGTGTGTTATGGCTCCAACATAAAAAGGATACCCTTGCCATCAGTATCATCACCGGAGCCATGGTGTTTCAGGGACGATTCCCATGGCCATAGGTCTGGTTGGGACTGACTGGAACCTGGACTCCCAAGCCCTGACCCCAATGGCGCTGGCCCTCCTGGCCATAGCCGTGTGGTATCTTCATATGCAATGGATAGGACACTGGCGGCCCTGGCTGCTCAGCGGAAGCGCCATACTCTATTTCGGATTCCTTTTCTCCTTGTAAGGTCACGATATATTACACCCATGATTCAAATTCTATGTATGTGATGCAAAAAGTAAATCCTCTCACAACTAAAACTTGTGCATATCCTGGTGAAAAAATCATGGATATTTTGCAAACCCCCAGATGTCCAGGATGAATGTAACCATTTCCACAAGAGACACCGATGAACCTTAATTTCCTGTTAATCTTCATCCCAATAGCATTTGCCCTTGATTGGTACGAAGTCAGCCCGACTCTGGTCTTCTTAGCCTCAGGTTTGGCCATTGTGCCGTTGGCGGGTTTGATGGGGCGCTCAACCGAAAGTCTGTCGGTCTATATCGGCGCAACTCTTGGGGGATTGCTCGCGGCCACGATGGGGAATGCCCCGGAATTAATTATTTCCATCTTCGCCTTGAAAGCAGGCCTCTATGATGTGGTCAAAGCCTCCATTACCGGTTCCATCGTGGGAAACCTGCTGCTCGGAATGGGGCTCGCGATACTTCTGGGAGGTCTTCGCCATGAACGACAAAAATTCAATTCGACAGCTGCCGGGATGAGCTCCGGACTGTTAACCCTTGCCGGCGTCGGGATGATCGTACCGGCTCTCTTTCATTTTACCTCCAAACAGGAAACAGAACTCAGCACTGAAATCGCTATCGTGCTTTTTCTCGCCTACTTGTTAAGTCTCGTGTTTACCCTGAAAACTCACCAGCACTTATTTCGCGTGGAATGCGCAGAATCCGGCCTAGAGAAGACATCGAAAAAAGCCGAAGAGGAAGAACCGGCATGGAGTAAAAACAAGGCTATTGGCATGCTGGCAGCGGTCACGGTCGGCATTGCGTTTATGAGCGAAATATTGACCGGGGCGATTGAACCAGCCGCCGCCAGCATCGGTCTCACACCCATCTTTGCCGGTGTGATTTTCCTGGCCGTTTTCGGAAATGCGGCTGAGTTGATGAATTCGGTGCGGTTCGCCAGAAATAACCAAATGGATCTGGTCATGGGTATTGCGGTTGGCGCAAGTACCCAAGTGGTGATGTTTGTCGCGCCGATGTTGGTATTCGTCAGTTATCTTCTTGGCCCCAAACCCCTGGATTTGCTTTTTGTGCCATTTGAAATTGCTGCCATTGTCATCGCCATTCTTGTCAACGGGAACATCACAAAGGATGGAGAATCCCACTGGATGGAAGGCGTGATGTTGTTGGGAGTCTATCTCATTTTGGGCATTGGATTTTTCTTTCTCCCGATGTAAACGGACAAACCTCATGGCAAGCTTTGACACAATCCTCGCTGCACACTTTCCAAAGGCCATGCCACAAGATGATTTCGTGAGACGCTCCTACGATCTCTTGAAGAACGAAGGTTTCCGGGCTGAGAATACTATTGCCTTCGTGAGTGTGTGCCGAGACGAACTGACATTGCCCTTCGTCGAAAAGGTAAAAGAAACATGGGGAGAAGCCTTTATTTTTTCAAGTCTGGGCGGCATGCTCTTTTTGGGAAAGACCGGTTTCTTGGCGGCGCAGCACCATGCGCCGAATGAGGACGGGCGAGAACGATATGTCTATTTTGCACTGCCGCACATCGGCGTGGATGCACAAGGGGAAATTGGCCGACACGATCGCCCGGGGCGCTTGCAACCATCCCGCGCATGTGGAGCATTGCATGGCTTTCAGACGGAACTGATGAATCGGTGCGTCTCTTTTGGAATCGATCCTGATGACATCGAGCAAAGCCTGCTGAAGCAACATTTGTTTCGCAAACTCACCTACGGTGACATTCCGGATCTGCTGACCCTCACCAAAATCGCCTATACCGTTATTCGTGAGGAACTGGGGAGAATGATTCACCTAACCGTTAATCCGGAGTATAGTGACTATGCCGTCCTGACGGGCATTCAAATACATGGTCCCCATGGCATGGAATATATCTGGCCGGGAGAAACCTACTGGGTTCGAGAGGGCCATCGACATTCACTCGTACTGAATTAGCCGAATTTTAATCTGAGGAAAAACCTGGTGTGTTTCATACCATCCAATAACGTTCGAATGTTTGCATTCAGCTTTACCTTACTTTAATATTGAGATAAGATTTTTCCAAGAATTATTTGTTTTTAAATATTTATTATAAGGAGGGTCAAACCATGGAAGCTGTCATTGGTGGTGCTGTAGTGGGAGCCGTTGTGGGGGTAGCCGCCCCATCGATCTTTTACGGAATTGGGGGAATACTCCGTCCCCTGGCAAAGGAAGTCCTGAAGGGCGGAATAATCGCCTACACTGCCATTTCGGAAATGGTTTCTGAAACCGGGGAACAATTCAATGACATTGTCGCTGAGGCCAAGGCGGAAATTGCTAAGCCGACGAAATCCAAAACCTCACACTAACCATAAAAGGCTCCGACATGTCTCAGCCTGATCATGATCCTTCATCAACGGAAAACCTAAAAGCCGAGGGCGGTCTTTCCGGAATCGGGGGAGCCATCCGCCCTCTGGTCAAAGAACTCATTAAAGTCGGGCTTGTAACCTATGAAACGGTTTCAGATACGGCATCCGGAATTGGGAAACAATTTAATAAACTCGTAGAGGAAGCCCGATCCGAAGCGGGGAAATCACCCCCTTCTCACCCTGCGCCGGCTGAAAAAGGGAAAAAAGCCGGCGGGAATAAAAGTGGGAAGGGGAAAGATGCGAATTAAAAAGGAATGGATGACAGGTAAAAAATGAAGAACGAAAAAGATGTTCAGGTTGTGCATGCCTTGCCTGGTCGAGTACGTATTAAGCTTCACCGGCTGAAAAACAATATGCCCTATGCTGCTGAAATTCAACGCGACCTTCGTAAAGTATCGGGCATGAAACAGGTGGCAACTAATCCCCAGACAGGAAGCCTTCTGCTTGAATATGATCCCCATGTCCTAGAAGTTCTGGTTCTCCATTCCTCTGTTTCTTCCTGTCTAGGCCCACGACTCTCAGATGGCAATAAACCGAAAACACCCACTCCGGCCAAGGGTCGCGTCCAAACTCCGAAAATCAGGCGAAAGAGCAAGACGAAACAAACAGGAAAGGCAAAGCCGAAGAAATCTTCCAGGAAACCCAAAAAAAACTGAGACCATCTCCTACCAACAGATTCCTGCCTGACGGTCTGCCGCATCACTTTGGTGTCACCACAAAGTTCTCTCCTGCGTTCTCCCTAAAAACTTTGGCCTTGGTAGGACAACGGACCAGAGCAATGGGAATGGCATAGTCCCCACATTTCCCTAGAGAAACCTCCTACCCTGTCTGCCCTGTGTCCCCTATCATGCCGACATCCAGATCATATTCTGACTTCTCGGAAATTCCCCCCTGTTTTACCTCATATGATCTCTAGACACCTGTCATTTTTAACAGTACCCTCAAGATCACTAAGCGTGTATTTTATCCGCCTATTAATTTTCTTTCGCATTCATAATATTTAGAAGGAATAATTCAAATGGGTACTCCTACTGCAGACATTGTTCATGCTCTTCCGGGACGTCTTCGAGTGAGATTGAATGGATATGAGCAGGATCTTAACTCTGCTGAGGCACTCGATTGCAAATTATCCGGGCTGGAAGGCATGGATGGGGTGACAAGAAATTTACAGACGGGTCACCTCATTCTTCACTATGATAAATGTCAGTCTGTCAATCCGCAGTTCTTCCGGTCGGTGGCGGAGACCCTTGGGGTTTCCCCCGATGCTTTCCACCCCCGTACATTCGAAGCATTCTCGAGGACAGTGGATCAGGGCAATGGGAATGGAACGGGATCTCCTTCAGAAGATAACTCTCTCTCTCTCCCTGCTCTTGTGCCCAATATCATGGCCTCCACGACGGTCATTCACTCTCTTGCCGGACGTGTCCGCCTTCGTGTCCCTGCCTTGCAGGTTCGTTCACAACTTGCCGAAGCGTTATTAATTTTTTTGCAGGATCAGGAAGGTATCCAGGAGGTAAGGGTCAACACCGGCTGCTCTAGTGTGACGATAACCTTTGAGCCAGCGGTCTGGGCCGGAGAAAAATTATGTGGGTTTCTTCAAGGGCTTCGGCATGAAGACATTGAGGCCTATCAGCCAAAACCGGCAGCGGCGGAGCAGGCACAGGAAGTCCCCGGTGAAGAGTCAGGCCCCGAACTTTGGTACTCATCGACCGGTATTGCGATCGCCTTGTTTGTCGAACCGTTGGCGGCGATCGCTGTCCCTGTCTTGCTTCTGGCCAGCGCCATGCCCATGCTCAAACGCGCCTACCGTTCTATCGCCGTTGACGGAAAATTGAATGTGGATGTTCTCGATGCCTCTGCGACCACTCTTCTCACCGTACAAGGTGCTCTTCCAATGGCGACGGGTATGGTCTTTTTAATCAATGTTGCAGACTATATTCGTGATTTGACCGTCCTGCAGTCCAAAAAGGCGATTGAAGAAGTATTGGCGTATCAAAGAAATCTGGCTTGGGTCATTCGAAACGGTCAAACGATTCAGATTCCCGTCGGCGAGATTCAAAAAGGGGAAACGGTGGTGGTATATCCCGGAGAACGAATTTCCGTAGATGGAACCGTCCAATCGGGAAAAGCCCTGGTGGATCAGGCGACCTTAACCGGCGAATCCATGCCGGTCGAGAAAAATCCCGGCGATCCGGTTTTTGCGGCAACGGTCTTGCGTGAAGGGGAACTGTACGTTCAGGCCGATCAAATCGGTGATGAAACCGAGGCCGCTCGAATTGTGCGGCTGGTTGAAGGAGTTCCGGCCAGAGAGACCAAAATTCAAAATTACGCCGTGAAGTGGGCCAATGACCTGGTGCCCTATAGTTTTGGCCTCGGCGCGGTGGGAGCCGTGATCGGGGGGGGACTTCAGGGCGCAGCGGCGGTGTTAATTGTGGATTATGGAACGGGAATCCGGATCGCGGCTCCGACAACCGTCCTCTCCTCCATGACCAAGGCCATCCGGCATGGCATTCTGATTAAAGGCGGCCGCCACATGGAAAATCTTGCTGAGGTGGATGCCGTGGTCTTTGATAAAACAGGCACCTTAACCCTTGGAAACCCCGATGTGGTGGACATCTATGCCCTGGGGGCATTCTCACGGGACGAGGTGTTGAGACTGGCAGCTTCTGCGGAGAATCGACTGACACACCCGGTGGCGCATGCCATAGTTCGCTCTGCCCAGGAACGAGGACTGACGATCTCGGAGCGAACCACCTCCAACTACACACTCGGCCTGGGTGTCGAGTCGGTAGTGGACGATCGGATTGTTCTGGTAGGAAATCACCGGTTTATGACGCAGCAACACATTTTTCTTTCAAAAAAAATCAAAAACCATATCAGTGATATGGAAGACCGAGCGGTATCTCCGCTTTGTGTGGCTGTGGATGGAAGAATCGCGGGGCTGTTGTCCTATATGGATCCCATCAGGCCAGAGGCGGCTGAAGTCATTCAGGCTCTCAAAGACCGGGGGATTAAGGAAATTGTCATGCTCACGGGGGATCATGAGAAAGTCGCTAAACGAGTTGCGACCGATTTAGGCATTGACCGCTACATTGCCGAAGTCTTTCCCGGTCATAAAGCGGATGTGGTCAAGGACTTGCAACGTCAAGGATATAAGGTGGCGGTGGTGGGAGATGGAATCAATGACTCACCCGCCCTCGCCTACGCCGATGTCGGGATTGCCGTGGAGGGGGGAACGCAGGTGGCTCAAGACACGGCCCATGTGACGTTATTACATGGAGGGTTATGGAAGATTCCCGCAGCGATTGACATTAGTCGTGAAGCAGTCCACTTGATCCATCAGAACTGGAAAATTATTTCTATCCCGAATACGATTGCATTGGGGTTGGCCTGTATTGGGATCCTTGGTCCCATTGGGGCGACCCTTCTCAGCAACGGTTCGGCCATCATTGCCACGTTGAATGGCCTTCGCCCAATAATGGATGAACACTCAGAACCTCCACGTCGAATAACGATAATTGAAAAAAAGATCTGTGGGAAAAAGCATTTCGGGAAAAAAGTCTTCGTCACAACGTCCCTCAGTTTCTAAAGGGGAACCCCTGGAAATCTCGGCATAGTGTGCGGGACATCCGGCCAAAGGAGTGTGACCGTTTTCTGTCAGTGTTCCAGACATAGTTCTCAGAAAATACAGGCAATCTCATTCTAAGATTAAGGAAAGGAGTTATTGATGTTACCAATCATTGGAGGGGTCGTGGTGGGAGCGATCGCCGCGATAGCGGCTCCATCGCTCTTTTCGGGAATTGTCTCAGGAGTTCGTTGTGTGACCAAGGAAGTCATTAAAGGAGGAATAGCGGCATATACCGCAGCTTCCGAACTGGTTTCTGAGTCAGGTGAACAATTCCAAGACCTTGTTGCTGAGGCGAAGTCCGAAGTCAAACAGGTCAAAACAACAAAAGTCAAAGAGTAAATCTGAACTCCCCGTTCGAAGGCATTCATTAAAAAATTAGAATTATTAAGAGGAGCGGGTCATGGAGACAAGCATTACTTGTTGGGTCTGGGCCGGGATCGGATTCGTGGCGACAACGGCCTTTGGATTTTTTTCGCCATACATCATGTCCGGGTTAACACAGACTGTCCGTCCTGTCGTTAAGGGAGTCGTCAAAGGGTGCCTCGTTGTGGAAGCCTCTTATTCCGATCTGGTAGCTGAGGCTCAGGCGGAATTGACACATTCATCGTCATCATAATTCTATTGCATCACTATAGGTCGGGATTGGCGATATCCAGGCCTTGGATTCTTCACATGGGTTTACACCCCACCATGGTTTCGCTAGAATTCTGTGGTGGATTGGGGGCTGTAGGCTTTTTTATCTAAAAGGAAATCGATATGCCAAAACACGCACCACACAATAGACACAGATCATTGAGGACTCAATGACCATAAGCGGCACGGGGGCACTTAGGAGCGTGGAAGAAGGCATTGTCACGGTGAACAGCGGAATTTGGGAAATTTTTCACGAACATCCCAACGTCGGTGGGGCATTAACCGGAGGGGTGGGACTGGCTGCGGCAATGACCTTTGGGGTTGGAGAGATAGCAGGAGCTATGGTCGCCGGCTATCTCGGTTACCGAATATTCGCCTATGGAGAATCATTTACCGAAGCAATTGAGAAGACCATCCAGTTCAGAGAAGGCAAGCTCACAAAAGAGGATCTATAACACTCAATTCGGTTTGAATACCAAAAACTGATTCCCCTGCAGCCGGCATACATATATTTACAGAATTTCTTTCCGGGTTATTCAACCAGAAGGCTCTCTTATTCAGACAACATGCCAATTTTTGATAGGGCCCTGGTCGTTTGCACGACATAAAATTCTTTGGGGGAGACACGTTGACAATCCATTTTTTCTTCATTGTCAAATTTTCCATGAGGTCATTCAATGTGAGTTGTCCATGAGCCAATCGAAATGGTTAGTCATGAAAAATATCCGGCATTACGCTGTGGAGTATGCCCAGGCAAAGGGAATCAGAAGAACGCCTTGTATGGTGTTCCCCATTGAGCGGGCATGAATGCTATTTTTCGAGAGAATTCTCTGAATTGGTCATATAGGTTACCAAAATCCTTTTTTGGGAACGGCGATCACCTCAAGAAAAAAGGAGAAATGAACATGAAAAAGCAAATTTACAAGGCTATGGGTTGGGTTTCGTTAGTGGTGGGTGTGGTCTTGTTTATCATTCCAGGATTGCCAGGAATACCTTTCCTGCTTCTTTCATCCTACCTTTTCTCTATCTAATTTTCTTGTAGACGCCAAGCGGTTTAGCCTGTTGGGGTAACTACGCTAGCATCATAAAAAATTTAGAGCCTCCTGCCAATGACAGGAGGCTCTTTTATTATTTTCTGATTTACATGAGTTATTAGGAGAGAAAGATGGATCCGTAGCGGAAAACTCCCCCCTCCCCGCACTGGAGGAACAGGTCCCCAAGCAGGAACAAGACCTGGAGCAACTGAAGAAGGACCTACGCGAGATTCAACGCCATCGCCAAGGACAAAGCCAATCGCACTTAGAGTTGCCTGCCGACGGAAGGTCTAAGGGAGGCGGATCTCAGTCATTCAATTTACCAACCCATGCTACCCCTCAATTTCACAAATCCTCATACCGCTGAAAGCCTTCCGAAAAAACATCCATTGGAGCAAACTGACATTGCGACAAAAGATGAGTTTATGTTGAAATGCTCATCGGCTCGGGCCCTTGCATTTGTGAATCCCACTTGGTGGAAAGGAGGAACCACATTGGCACGTAACCCGCAACGACATTTTTAGCGCCACACCTTATCGTACACACAAATCAGTTTTTCTAAAATTCCCTTCAACTGCCAACTCAAATAGATTAATAAGGAAAGGAATAGGCTATGACCACGTCACGCATGACGAAAGTATTCGCATTGGTGCTGTCCTTGACCGTGGGGAACTTAGGGACCTCATGGGCCGCATCTGAAGAAATTCATTCTTTGCCATCCATTCTCACGGATATTCAACACCATATTGCCGAATTAACAATGAACATTGAAAAAATTTCGGATCATATGAAGTTTTTACAGAAGGCCCCCACCTCAAAGGATCCTCTCGTTCAAGAAGTGTTAAATCTTGACCTCAGAGGTTGGGAACTGCATAAGGAACAGTGGAATTTTCAACTCGACAACTTGCGATTTACGGAAGAATTGTTGCAGAAGGCTCAGGACCATCCTGACAAAAAATCAGAAGCACTCAAAGCCTGGAAAAGCCACATCGAAAAATTTAAGGAAGCTATGGAGGGATATCGACAACAGCGTGCAGGGATCGAAGTGTTGCGCATAGAAACAGCAGCCCAGTTGATTGAACAATATCTTCGATAAGGCAAGGAGACCTCAATGGATTGCGTAAAACAACCCAACCTATTTCTTTTCTTAAGTTTGACGGGGTTTCTCATTGCCGGGTGCACCTCAGTCGATACCATTCGCTTAACAAGTCAAACCTTTCCCCCCAAAAATTCGATTCAAGAGGTAGAGACCATAGATCGAAACCCTCCATGTGCCCATATCGCACTTGCCGAATTGAGGGTGGACGATGACACAGGGAGTTTTGAGTCGGATCAGACAGCCATTCTCAAAAAAGCGGCCGAATTAGGAGCGGATGCGGTCGTGTTCCATAAGGGCACCAAACGGATTCATACCACTCCGGCCTATGGAGGATATGGGTCCATGTATGCCTATCCAGGATGGGGATATGGCCCCTATGGTATGGGAGGCTATGGTTATGGATATGGAGGAGGAATGCCCCTGGCCTATGACACAACCGTGAGATCACTCTCAGGAATCGCCATTCGCTACACCAATACCGATGTGAATGGCCCACGATGTTAAACAACACCTCGAGACAACGAGAAATCCGACCGGCAACAAGGCTTATCCGCTTGAGTTTAGTCTCTTGGGATCTTTTCCCCAACATGATCCATGGAATCTCCTCTATATTATTACGGACAAATGACTATTTCTCAATCGAGCCGTAGCATCTAATATGATTTCGGAAAAATTTTAATCCCACAGACAGAGAACGGATCTTTTATTGCCCAGTCCATTAAAAGAGATCCCCTCTCTTCCCTTCTTAGAAAGTAACCGCCGGACTACCAATTTCTTTGAAAGAGAACTCTCAATCGTTAATGAGTTTTTGATCCAACCTTTTTTTTGGCCGGATGCGAGATTTCTGTTTTCGCTTCTGCGACAATATCGTTATATTGTTCTGCGGTCTCTGAGGCTATTTCTGAAACGGCAGTATAGGCTATAATGCCTCCCTTTATCACTTCCTTAGCAAGCGGACGAAGTGCCGAACCGACTCCGGAGAGAATCGAGGGAACAGCCACCGCTACCACAACTCCAACCACAGCACCACCAATGACGGCTTCAATATTATCATCCTTTGCAAGAAATAAAATACGTTCTATTCTTTCATGTTTCGAATTTTTATCTTCTCAATTATCGATGCAAAACCCTTGAAAAAGGATAAAGCGAAAAAAGCCTTAGTGCCCAAATCGATTTTCTCCAAATCAGAACAATGCTGCCAAATGAGACATCCCGATTAGCAATCGTTAACCATCTGTGGGAGGTAAGGAAATGAACGTATGGGTATGGGTCGGAATATTTGCGCTTCTGCTGTCAGCCTGTGGACCTACAAAGCAGTGGGTCAAGCCTGGGGCGACAGAAGAAGACTTGCAAACGGCGATTATTCTTTGTAATCGGGAGAATGTTCATTTTGGTCGGGGTAACCATCAGTCATTTGGCCCGGACGGTGAAGTCACAGTCACCAATAGACAAAAACGCTTTGAAAGTGGCGCAGGGGATATGATGAGGGAGAAATGTCTTGAAAAACACGGATGGACCCTTGAGTATGTCGAGTGAACCGTCTGGGTCTCTAAAATCTACTGGCAATCGTACCATGAATTCACAAGGGGTGTTGGCTAATTCCCTGAGAAGTGTTGAGAAGCGAGGAGGAGATCCTTCTGTGACATACTCCTTGGACGTCGTTCCGGTCCAATGCCGGAACGCATTCTCCGTCATCATTATCCGCTGCCTTCGCAGTCCCAAAGGTAAAATATTTGCGCAATCCGCTCCATACTAAGGACTTGGTCTCGGCCATCCTTCTGGAATTAAGAGATCCATCTTCAACATGAGATATTGGTTCAAAGAGCCGCTGCTACATTTTCTCGTCATCGGCGGACTGCTATTTTCCCTCTACGCCTGGCTGGATCGCGTGCCCGATCACGAACCACGTATGATACGCATCACCGCAGAGAAAGTGAATTGGCTCAAAGAAACCTGGATACGTCAGTGGCAACGCCCTCCTAACGAAGAGGAACTCGGCGGCATCGTAACTGACTACTTACAGGAAGAACTACTCGCACACGAGGCGCGAGAATCGGGCTTGAACGAAAACGACACCATCGTCCGCCGGCGATTGGCGTAGAAGATGGAGTTCCTGATGCAAGACACCGCCCGCCTCACCGAACCGGCTGAGGACGAATTGTTTGAATTCTATGTTGCAAACCGCAACAGGTATTAAACCCCGGCCCACATCTCGTTTCACCAAATCTATTTCAAAAACGAAGCAAACGCACATCAAGAGTTGAAAGGACTCAGGACATCCGGCATGGCCGAACTTGGTGACCCGATCCTGTTGGAGAATGAGTATTCCAGGACCGACGAGCAGACGGTGACGAGTCTGTTCGGGCCGAAATTTTCCCATAGCCTGTTCACTTCCGAATCCGGATCGTGGCAGGGGCCGATCGAATCCGACTATGGTTTTCATCTGGTGAGAATCAGCGAACACCTGGCTGCTCAGCCGCGTCCGTTAGAGCAGGTGCGCACCCAAGTGCTTAACGATTGGCATCGTTCACAACAGGCAAAGGCCAAGGACCAGTTCTTTGCCGAACTGTGGAAGATATGACGTCATCATGGATGAGAGTGTCAAATCGCTGATTGAGCCGCTAGGGAAGGTCGAGGTAGCTGGAAGATGATTGGAACATGTCCCGTACCTTCAGGCAGGCCCTGGGGTGCGTTCGTAAAAGGCGGTATCGCTTGGCGGCTTCGTATCTCCAAAATGATAACGTGCTGGCCTTGTCCTCGCAGCCTACAATGGCTTACGCCCGTTGCTTGCGGTACGGGTCTGCTCTGGGCCTTTTTCGTGCCGACTATTGTCCTCGCCCACGAAGTTCGTCCGGCCTATTGGAACTTCTCAAAACCAAAACCGGAGAGTTCAGCGTGCTGTCGAAACCACCCGCGCGGGAGCGAAATGCGTCTGGCATTGTCGCCGGAATTTTCCGGCACACATGAACACCTCACCCCTCTCCTGAAATGGATTCAGCCCTATGAGGAAAAGACCGGCGGCGGCGTGCTCGCCATCGCCCATAACGGCAATCTCAGCAACGGCCGCATGTTGTCGCCCTTGAGGAAGGTATCGTTATGAATCTTGCCAATCGCCATGATCAATATATTCAATGTTGCCTCCGAGGGTGAGGCGTTCACTCCACTGGTATTGGGTCCCCCCCGCGTAACGGAGGTACCCCGTCAACGGAAGGGAGGCCTGTCGGTCTGGACAGACCCGGAATTCGATCCGAGCCTCGACGCGCTTTATTACGCCCGCGTTCCGGAGATCCCGACTCCCCGCTGGAGCACCATCCAGGCCGTGAGGTTGGGCAGGGTGCCGCCGGACGGTGTGGCATTGACCATTCAGAAGCGTGCCTGCTCGTCGCCAATCTGATATACCGCGGGCGAGGAGGTGCGCAAAACAGCCAGGCCCGGCATTACGGTGGCCGAACTTAAGACTAAGGGTGCTACGGCTCTCGGTGACGAGGGGTTGAAACAGTTGATCGTAGATAAAACAATCCTGGTCCGGACTACGATCTCCGGGCGGCGGTTCGAAATCCTCCATGGTTCCGACCGCCGGCGCTTGATTACTGCCGCGGACGGAAATACCCCGGACATGAAAGTTATGGGTGAGTTGTCGCATGGCCGTCAGCTACAGTATGAAATTCGAGATGGGCGCTACATAGTCGAGGTCGCTGGCACACCGTTCAAAGTCACCGTCTTCAAGATGGGCAACGAGTACGTGGGCGCGCGCAGCAATGAATTCGGTTATGCCAACTACGAGATCGAATCAGTCCGCCAGTGATCGGTCGGAGTTCTGGTTGAGAGGTTGCGGGGCAGAGGGACCGCCATAGGCAAAGCGAAGTGCGGGAGTGTTTTCCCCACTTGCTGCCGGTGCTCCGGTTGATGCAGGATGTGCCATGATCGCTTGGTGACACAATCACACGACTGTTCTGAAAACCCTCGTAAACCGATTCAGCCTTTTTAGGTCTATGCAACGGCGGAAGAATGAAGTACTATTTCGTGCAAGAAAACAACACTTGCAGATGCCAGGGTTCATATCATCATATGGAGGTCTGTTATGAAATCGTTTACACGTATCGCAGTATGTCTGTTGGTCTTAGTGATGGCTGCCGGGTGCGCCTCAACCAAGGTGACCGGACGCGAATCAAAGATCGGGGAGGAAAAGCTTACCAAGCCTGATCGCATCTATGTGTATCCCTTTGCGGCCTCTTATGCCGACATTCCAAGCTGGTCCACTGCAGGCAACCATCTTGCCAAACCGGAAACACCACCCACCCCGGAGGAACTTGAGGTTGGTCGCCTGATGGGCGACCTTGTGGCCAAGCATCTGGTTACGAAGATTCAAGAAATGGGTCTTGTGGCATTGGAGGGTAATCAGCAAAGCATTCCCCAACCCAACGACGTGATGTTTACCGGCTATTTTGGAGTGGTCGATGAAGGGAGCACCCTCAAACGTCTGGCAATTGGATTCGGGTCGGGGTCCGCAGAGTTAACGACGGCCGTGGAGGGCTACCAGATGACCAACACGGGCCCCCGTCTCCTTGGATCGGGCCAACTCGAATCCGGCGGAGGCAAAACGCCTGGGCTGTTTGTTCCTCTTGCGGTTCTCGTAGCCACCGCCAACCCGATCGGCCTTATTGTGATGGGAACAGCGAAAGTGGGGATGGAGGTGACAGGCAGGAATAAGATTGAGGGCACGGCCAAACGCACGGCCGATGAAATCGCCGACATACTCGAAATAAGGTTCAAGGACATGGGTTGGATTAAAAAAGAGTGACTCCTGCTTGGAGTACTCAATTCGTCATAGGGTCAGACTCGGCATTTGCCATCTGATCTTTGGGTGTAGAGTAGAATCGGCATAGGGGGCAGCAGCCTCGTCCTTCTGCTCCCCCTGCCACACCACCGGGCATGCGGGTCCGCATCCGCCGGTTCGGGTGGTTTTGGAGTAACTCAATTGCTCATGAGGTTATGCAGCAAGTTTCGGCACTCCCATTCAATCGTAATCACTCGTGGGCAGAGCGGCGTTCAGCAGCTTGGCGGAATTCTTCCACCAACGTCGCGAGTTCGCCGCCATAGATCAAATTATTGGCGATGGGATCGAGCGTAAAGAGTTCTCCTTGATGATGTGATAACTCATGGGTGTCCATTAAACCCAACCGGGTCACCTTCTGAAACTCCCGGGATTGAGGCTCAAAGTTAATATCCCCTCCCACCACTACACTCTCATACTGACCGGTCTGCCGGAGCTGGTGTAACGCGGCGTTTAGGATGGCTAAGCCTTCTTTTCGTTTAGACACCGGATCTTTGAATTTTTTCTTGATCGCTTCATAATTGACCAGTTCCGCTTGGGCGTGCATCTCCTCCAACTTCAATAAAAATTCGATGCTGCCGTCCAGACCCGAATGCTTATGGACATTGACCACCAGGGATTTTGTTTGCGTTCCCGGCCAGGTGATTTCTCCGACCAGGGCATATCTGAGTTCTTCCAGTTGAAACCCTCTGGTACTCTGGCACATTCCGAAGTTGTCCAGAATTTTCACTCTCCTGATTTTTTTTAGTTTGAGGTAGGGTTTGGCTAAGATCACCAGCCCGTTTCTAGGGCAGGCATCAAAGCCACCGATTGACAGACTCGAAGCCCGCAGTCATCCACCTGATGGATTTCTATGTAATCCAGACTAAACTCCTGTAACGCATCGACGAAACGGGTGGCCTGTTGTGGGAGGGGATTGACTTCCTGGAGAAAAATCAGATCAGGAGCCTCCTCGGCCAATTGCCATATTTGCAGATCGAATCGGGCTTACCTTTGCCCCGGCGTTTCATTCGGGCGCACCCAATACGGACCGACGTGTAAGCCATGCCAGATGTTATACGTTAGAATTTTGGCTCTTCAGGAAATCGCGTGGGTTTTTTCGGGCAACACGGATCTGCGAGGGAACCCCCTCCTTATGTAAGCAACGGTCGCGCCCTGCGGGACGCACCAGGCAAAAGTAAGGGGAGGTAGAAACACCAGATGCCAACTGGCGGCGAGAGATACTGGCACGATGACATGGGCAAACAGCTGAATCTCTACTCCACCTTTCATTCCTCTTCGAAATGAAACCCCTTACAAAGGGGAGGAATGTGTAGGAACTTGATCTTCTAGATAAGCCTCGTCTGTTGGGTTTACCCACACTGAACTCGGAAGACCAAGAATTTTAAACGTGGTCGGCTGGTACGATGCGTCGAAATCTTCCTCGAAAATTGCAGATTCCAAAGCGGCACACCCTCCGCCTGTGGAAACCAATCAGTTTTTGTTTAGTTCCTCATCTTTCCAGTATTTGGTCCCCTGAATCGTGGCTTGGAGGGCCAGTCCGGATTCTGTGATCTGGTAGAGTTTTACTCCGGGGGCCACATCGATTGCCCCGGCTACCGCGCCACCCTTTTCTCCGGCTTTTGCCGCAGCATCGGCCTGGGCACCGGCCTGCCAGCCGCTTTCGACAAAGCTATCAAAGGCCTCCCGTGTGTTGAACATAAACACCCCCCGAAAATCTTTTACTCCAAGACCTACGCCGACGCCTGCGGAGAACATTTTCATGTAGGTTTCTTTCCCGGTCTCATTGTCATGAGCGAGACCCCACCCTCTTCCTGTGGACAAGAGTAAAAGGTTCACGCCGGTATTGCTAAAGGCGGCATACCCGACGGCACTATCCATATATGTTTTGGCTTGGGGTTCGATAGCATGTAGTTTCACCAGGGTTTCCTGCGCCATATCCCGCACAGCTTGGCGCTTTTCATCGGGATTCCCTCCCTTGGGGCCGCCGCATCCCACGAGAAGAAAGAAAAATGCCACATAAACTATGAGCACGGTCCTCAACTTTTTCATCATCTTCTCCCTTTTGTAATTGTTAAGGACTAACTATACAAATATCAAAAGGGGTTTTCAAGAATTTTCCCAAGTCTACTAAGTAAGAATGAAGCTAGAAGTCCGCAAGTGAATTCTACGATTTCTGTCTATTCCCACTTAGATTGAAGCAACTTAGCAGGTCTGCCTAAGGGAATATTTTTTACCTGAGCCCTTCGTCGAATTCGACCCCTTGATGGTATGAGACAAAATTCCTGTCGACGGATATGATAGAGATCCAAAGATCGTTACCCAATCGGTCCATTCCAACTTCCCCATTAATTCGTGAGGTGTTTCTTGAGGGCAGGGAGAAAAAATGAATGTGTGTTGGTGGGACTAATGTTAGTCTTGGCTGGAAGCCATGTGGTTCATGCCGAAGAAATTAAAAAAACTGGCTGAGGAAGTGGAAAATCCTGTGTCCGATTTTGTGCGGTTTGGTTTTGTTAACAACACTCTCTTTGGGACCGGACTCAACAATCATCTCTCGAACGTCTTCAATCTGGAGGCAGCTCACACCGGAAGATTTGGCGGCTGGGCCCTCCTCAACCGCCTCACTATTCCCATCCTTTATGTTCCGGCCAATGCCATAGAGGATAAAACGGGAAGTATGACCGGGTTAGGAGATATCGAGCATACGGGGTTTTTTGCCCGTGACGAATCCAAACGACGGTTTAAACTAATTGGTGGGATAGGCCCGCTTGGTCAGGAAGTAATCCCAGCGGGTATTCAATGCCGCGATTTGCGCGGTGACTTCCCCATCGGCTTTGCCGCGATTCGCCCGCCCATCCAAAATAATGCGATGCCAGCCTTTGTTTATCGACGAGGGAGGCCAAACGTGAAGAACAGAGAATGCCATTTTGCAGTTCCCAAAATTTCCATAATGTTTCTCGACGCAAAGGAGACAATTCATGACTATGGCAGAGCGATTCTTACTGGCCCTTCTTCTTTTAGCCATGACGGCTTGTGCGTCGACTCAACAGGCAAACACTGTCGTCAGATCGGGATTTCTCGATGATTATTCGATACTTCAAAAGGGTGCGGGAGACAATGAAACCCTTCTGCGATACCTCAACCCTATTGCGGATTGGAAACACTACACCAAGGTCATGATTGATTCAGTCCAACTCTGGATGGGAGAAGGATCTTCCCTCCGCGATATCCCCCGAGAAGAGCGCATTCGGTTAACCTCCCTTCTCCTGGGCAAAATACGGAATGCTTTATTGGCGGATTACCGGGTAGTTCGTGAGGCCGGTCCTCATGTCATGCGTATTAGTGTGGCACTTACAGAAGCCGAGGCCTCAAATACGGTGTTAGATACCATTTCCAGTGTTCTTCCGACGGGCTATGTCATTTCTGGCACGAAATCTCTTGCCACCGGAACCGGAACATTTGTTGGCAGCGCCAGCGTAGAAGCTAAAATTACCGATGCAGAACTTGGGACTCTTTTGGCCGCTGCTGTGGATCGCCGGGGAGGTGCAAAATCTTTGTCAGGAGTCACTTCTGAATGGAATGACGTCGAAGAATCATTTCAATACTGGGCCAGTACTCTGCGCTATCGTCTGTGCCAATGGCGCGGCGAACACAGTTGTGTAAAACCCAAGGAATAGCTTGATGGGGTAGGTTGATTTGATGGGGGCGGGCCTTATATTTGTCATTCTTTACAAACGCACGGCCGATGAAATCGCCGAACAACTCGAAATAAGGTTCAAGGAACTGGGTTGGATTAAAAAAGAGTGACTTCTGCTTGGAGTACTCAATTCGTCATAGGGTCAGACTCGGCATTTGCCATCGGATCTCTGGGTGTGGGGTAGAAAGGGAAAACGCGATATGACGCACCCCAGCGACGATCTGGTACTACTGACATTGTGGAAAAGTACTGACTTCTATCCAAAGCCGTGTGAATGGTATCATGCCCGGGTGATCGAAACCCCAACGCCGTGTTTGGCACCGTTCAACGCCAAAGCATTCTGATCCTCACACCCCTACTCTGCTTTAGCGACGCGGCCTTCGTGAGTCGTCGGGCAGGGGTAAGAGGGAGGATCATGGAACAGGAGGAGTCCTTATGCTGAGACTCATGTGCTTGAGCGGCCGACAACGAGGCACGACGCTGATGGTAGGTCTGTTGGCGCTGCTAGTGTCGGGCGGGTGCGCCAGCTTGGGCCCTACCACCATCAACCGGGACCGGTTCGATTATATCACGGCGATTAGTGAGTCCTGGAAGAAGCAGACCTTGCTGAACATCGTCAAAATCCGGTATGCCGACACGCCGGTCTTTCTCGAAGTGGGTCAGGTTATCAGCGGGTACGAGGTCGAAGGCTCACTCTCGGCCGGCGGAACTATTGGCACAAAGAACGCGGCTGGAGCGCTTGGTGACTTCGTCAATTTCGGTGCCGGGGCCCGGTATTTGGATCGTCCAACCGTCACCTATTCCCCGTTGACCGGGCCCGATTTCATCAAAACCATGATGACGCCCTTTCCTCCAGGGGCCGTCATGTTTCTCGTCGAGACAGGCTGGCCTGCGGACCTCATTCTGCAGATCAGCGTTCAGACCATCAATGGCCTTCGGAATCACAAGGGAGGTCCCTCCGGACATCCACCGGACCCCTCTTTTCTAGAAATCCTAAGATTGTTACATCGGATTCAAGAATCCGGGGGAATGGGCATCGGCCTACAACGTGACAAGGACAACGAGGAAGCCACCATTCTTCTCTTTCAGACACGGCGCCTCACGACCGAGGTGGCCAAGGATGTCGCCACCGTGAAGGAGATGTTGGGAATCAAGCCGGATGTTAACTACCTGCGGATCACCTACGGAGCTGACGCGCAAGGAGAGAACGAAGTGGCCCTTCAGACGCGCTCCGCCTTTCAGGTCCTGATTGAACTCGCCTCACTGGTGTCCGTGCCTTCAGAGCATGTGGCGGATCACCGGACTTACGGGGAAACACTCAAGCTGGCTGAGGGGAAGCCGCCACTTCCGGGCCTCGTGACCATCCAGAGTAGCAGTGAAGAGCCGACGGATGCCTTCGCAAGAATCTGGTATCGGGACCACTGGTTCTGGATTGATGATCGGGACTTTCAATCCAAGCGAGTGTTGACGTTCCTGATGGTGCTCTTCACCATCAGTGATACCGGACAGAAAATTCAGCCTCCGATCCTGACGATCCGGGCGAATTAGCCACGTAAGCCTCGAATCGATTGTGATTCACCTTCATTCTCTTGTTCGAACCAGACAGGTGCAATCTCTTGAGTGCCCCAAATGTGGTCGCATTGATTGTCTCATTGGGCTACGTTTGCTAGCCATACTCATCTTCTAATTCTATTCACATGCATTGCCCACATGTTGACGAATGCAGGCTGAGTTTCTCAGAGTATTTTTCACTAGTCCTGTTAAGCTAGCATTCCACATGATTTCCTCTTCTCCTGAGGTTATCCTCTTGCGGTATTTTCCCTCGTCATCAACAGATGCTTAGTGGAGCAAAAGGATTGCTGTTGCCCTTTCACAGAACACTCAAACGCTGGTTGATGGTGGGAGCGATCCTGGCCTTCATGGCGAGCCATATGGCCCATGCTCAGGAAATTAAAAAACTGGCTGAGGAGGTACAAAATCCCGTTTCCGATCTTGTGCGGTTTGGTTTTGTTAACAACACTCTCTTTGGGACCGGACTCAACAATCATCTCTCGGACGTCTTCAATCTGGAGGCGGCTAACACTAGAAGATTTGGTGACTGGGCACTTCTCAACCGGCTGACTATCCCCATCCTTTATTTTCCAGCCAATGCCATAGAGGATAAAACAGGAAGTCTTACCGGGTTAGGAGATATCGAGTATACGGCGTTTCTAGCCCGTGACGAGTCAAAGCGACTGTTCAAGTTAATCGCCGGTGTGGGACCAACCTTTATGTTCAATACCGCCACAGATGATCGGTTGGGACGCGGGAAATGGAGCGTCGGGCCCAATTTGGCGATCGTCAGCATACCGGATCCCTGGGTGATGGGTGCCCTCGTCCGAAATCTCTGGTCGTTTGCGGGTGATAATCAACGCCCCAAGTTCAATCAGTTTTTGATCCAACCCTTCCTCAACTACAATTTTTCCAATGGCTGGTACCTGACCTCCACCCCGGCGATCGCCGCGAATTGGGAGGCGGAGGACAAGCGGAATCGCTGGACGGTACCCATTGGAGGCGGATTCGGGAAGGTCATGTTCCGAGGAGAAAAACGTCCGATTAACATTAGGATTCAGGGATTTTATTTTCTGGAAAAACCGGATCTGACACCTGACTGGACGTTACAGGTGCAGTTTCAAATCCTGTTTCCTGATAAACCCGATAAGGCTGAATAGTCGTCATTCGGCTTAACCAACCTGGAAGCCATCAAAAGTCATTCGCCACTCCGGCTTTCCAGAACTTTTTCATTAATCTTACTCCCGCACCGTCCAGATTGAGTCCTAGGGAACAGGAACCTTTGACCCCACTCCTGACAGTCCCATTGAAACATGAGCGGGTAACCTATTCACCCAGGACATCAGGAACAGCCCTCGATCACCTTCATTTCACAAGAGTCGATCAATTATTACCGGTGGTGGCTTTCTTCACCACGGCAAGCAAGGGATCAGCTTGGTGATTGCTCACGCTACGCCGCACCAAAATATCGATCGTTTTGGTCGGTGTTTGATAATAATTGGTGTTTAACGCATCACGTGCTGCCACTGCAGCCCCTTCGAGAGAAATTCCGGCAAACAAGCCTTTCGCCTTGGAAAAGGATAATAAATCGGCACTCATATTTGGGGCGGTCGATCCCTCAATTCCTCTTCCGATAGGGCCCACCGCCACGGTGGCATCCGCGCCTAATTTCAGAGTGGTGCTCATCAGGGAATCGACGCCTTTTTGCGTCATGACTAATAACACCACTTCCGAAGCTTGCCCCCCAAATTGCAGGCCGATACTGGCACCTCCAAGGGTAAAAAATGCCGGGTAACTCCACTCGTTCGTCTTCTCATCACGAACGACCAGCACGCCGCTTCCCCCTGACCCGCCAACAAAAAACGCGCCCTTGATAAATTGAGGCACCATCAAAATACCTCTTGCCTCTTTCAAATGCTCCCGGAACCACTGCATGTCAGGGTCTGCGAGAAGACTTTCCAGGGTAAACCGGGCCTTATCCACCAGAATGTCTTCTTCAGATGCACTCTGTGCCCAAACCGGAGCCGGGATAACTAATGCCGTACACAACATGCCAAATCCAATAATTACCCGGAACAGCCGCGATGAATGACGCATGGATCGAAAGTGAGTGAACATGGTAGAAGACTCTCCAACGTTAGACGGGTTTCCAGGAATTCACAGTGAAAAATGTTGCTTGAAAATGGTAATGGAATGAAAAGAAGTTAGCAATTTTTGCTATAGCATAGATATAGTGGGAATAAAGCGGACGATAAAAAATGGATTTAACCAATAAAGGATCCGATCTGAGGAGATAAGATGAACACTCGACCATACGCACGAATTGTTTCCACCCTGCTTCTCACGATCATCGGCGGCGGGTGTACCCTTATGATCGGGCTACATCTGGATCAACAATTCGGGACTTCCTCGCCGCAAAACCGGCTGCCCACCACACCCGAGACAAGGACGGTCAATTATTGGCAGGATGTGAAACCAATTCTTGAGACCCGGTGTATCGTCTGTCATGGCTGTTACGATGCTCCTTGCCAACTCGACCTCAGTGCACCTGAAGGGATTGAACGCGGTGCCAATAAGGACCTGGTCTATAATGCCGGAAGATTATTGGCCGTGGAACCGACGCGGCTTTTCGTCGATGCCCATTCTTCCGCTGAATGGCGAAAGAAACAGTTTTATCCGGTGTTGAACGAACGTATGCAGACAAAAGAAGCCAATCTCAATGGAGGCCTGATGGCACAGATGTTACTGCTGAAGCGACAGCATCCGCTTCCCACCGTCAGTCCGTTACCAGCCGGTTTTGATTTTTCCCTCGAAGCTGCTCGATCTTGCCCGACGATAGAGGAGTTTGATGCATTCGCCAACACCAATCCCTTATGGGGGATGCCCTATGGCTTACCAGATTTGTCAGACCGGGAATACAGGACTTTGAGGACCTGGTTGGAAGAAGGGGCGGGCTATGCGGCCCCACCTCCATTGGGAGCAGGCCCCCTGGCATACATCTCAAAGTGGGAAACATTTTTAAATGGAGATAGTCCTAAAGAACAATTAATGAGTCGTTATCTGTACGAACATTTATTCCTGGCCCATCTGTATTTCGACGATAGCACCCCGGGATCATTTTTTCGTCTGGTTCGATCCACCACCCCTCCAGGGCAAGCCATCGACTTCATTGCCACACGTCGTCCCTACGATGACCCGAAGGTTGCGCGCATCTATTATCGCTTTGAGCCGGTTCGAACAACCATTTTGGCAAAAACCCATATGCCCTATGCGCTTAACACGCAACGCATGGAGCGTTATCACACGCTTTTTTTAGTCCCGGATTACGAAGTTCACACTCTCCCTTCTTATGACCCGGAGGCTTCTGCCAATCCCTTCGAAACGTTTGAACGCCTTCCGGTGAAATCGCGGTATCAGTTCCTGCTTGATGAAGCCGGGTTTACCATTATGAATTTCATCAAGGGGCCCGTCTGTCGAGGACAAGTGGCGCTCAATGTGATTAACGAGCACTTCTGGATTGTATTTGGCAATCCGGATAGTCCGGCTCTAGCCCAAAAATCCAGATTTCTAGAAAAGGAACAACGGAATCTTCGGATGCCGACAGAACAGCAGAGTAATGCCACCGCCCTGAAAAACTGGCTGGAGTATTCTAAATTAGAAAAAAATTATTTTGCAGGAAAGGTTGAGTATCTGCGGCAACATCTCTCCACACCGGAAGATATTTCCCTCGACCTCATTTGGGATGGCGACGGGTGGAATGCCAATGCAGCCCTCACGGTGTTTCGGCACTTAGATAATGCGACCGTCGTCAAGGGCTTTGTCGGCGAGGAACCCAAAACACTGGTGGTCCTCGATTATGCCTTGCTCGAGCGCATTCACTACCTGCTGGTCGCCGGCTATGACATTTATGGCAATATCGGTCATCAATTAAATTCCCGGCTCTATATGGATTTTTTGCGGATGGAGGGTGAGTTGGGTTTTCTCACCTTCCTCCCGGAGCAGACACGGGTAGACGAGTGGAAATTCTGGTATCGAGACGCCAGTTCTGAAATAGAAAATTTTGGTGCGGTGTACAACCAACGTGTGAATCGGCAGACAGGCATTCACTTTAACACCGCACACCACAAATCAGAATTGGTCGGGATGTTACGCCAACGCCTCAGACCGGTGTTACAGCCTTCTTATGCCATCGAGAACATCAGCAATACGTCCGTCCGTCAACAATTGGAAAGGCTCTCGCACATCCAAGGTGTCGCCGTTTCCTGGTTGCCGCAAAACATCATCCTATCAATCAGTGGTTCTGAAGATCAGGTGGTGACACTCATCCATAACAACGGCTTGAGCAATGTGTCCCATTTGTTTTTTGAACAACAAAGACGGCTGCCGGAAGAGGATAATTTAACCATCGTGCGAGGGTTTCTGGGCGCCTATCCCAACGCCTTGTACCATGTCGCGGAAGCAGAACTACCAGACTTTGTCAACGCCGTTGAAAACCTCGGCAGTGAGGAGGATTATCACGCTCTGGTGAGTCATTTTGGTGTCAGCCGAAGCGATCCCGACTTCTGGAAACATAGTGATGCCTTACGTATTGCCTATCACAAGGAGTCTCCGATTGAGGCAGGATTGTTTGATTATAATCGTCTGGAAAACAGGTAAGAAGGAGCCGGGAGCAAGAACAAAACTGAAAGCCCTGAAAATATCCGGACGCTCGGGAAAAGGGACCGTGGCCTTCCTGAAACCCCGACAGACCTAACGGGTTTCAAAAGAATTGGTGTGAAGGGATCTACGAGCAAAACCCAGACGGTTGGGATGGGCTTATCAAGCGGTTGACCATGAGGATCTGCCGATGCCGAGTCGTTATCTTTCACCAACTCCGTTGTTGGCCACAGCATTTCCTGATGACATCCGGTGTCCCATCCGAATGGCGACATTTCCAGTGGAGTGTCTATGAAGTTTTCACAAAGATTCATCGCATGTCTCGTCCTGATGTGTGCCACGCCGACCCTTTCACATTGTGCCCATGCACAACTCCCTGCTGAAAAATACACACCGACCGAGCTGCCGATCCTGGCACAATGGAGCGGAATTATCCGGTGGCTCAACTCGACCAGCTACCAGAGGGTCAGGCCACGGGCCAAGCGGGCTATCTTGGAAGTCCTGCACAGTTTCTCTGGGGCTGGTCAACTTTCAAGCCCGGCGAGGAGGTGCCCCATGTTAACTTCAATGCCAGCCTTGTGATTTTCACCAGGAAAATTT
>CAVTGT010000011.1:17500-966713 GCA_963734345.1 uncultured Nitrospiraceae bacterium | reverse complement strand
GGAAGCAACACCGTGAAAGTTGTCCCCTGGCCTTTCACACTGGAAACGGAAATATGTCCCCCGTGGCCGACTATGACCCCATGAGCGACGGCCAATCCCAATCCTGTCCCTTCACCAGAACTCTTCGTCGTGAAAAACGGTTCAAAAATACGCTCCAACACCTGGGCAGAAATTCCCTGTCCGGAATCTCGAATCGTGAGGCACAAATACGTGCCGGGCTTCACCGACGGATACTTCACGACCGAATTTTCCGTTATTTCGACGGAAGTCAGGTCAAGATTCAATATCCCGCCTTCTTTTCGCATGGCATACTCGGCATTCGCACACAAATTCATCACCACTTGATGAATTTGTGTAGGATCGGCAAACAGCACGGCCGGATCCACTTCTAACGAGGACCGAATCTCGATCGTGGCCGGAAGCGTCGCCCGGATCATTTTTAACGCTTCTTTTACGATGTCCTTCAGATCGATCGCTTCCCGCTCCTGGTCGGATCGACGGCTAAAGGCCAGAATTTGTTTCACCAATTCTTTCGCTCGAACTCCAGCGGTCACCACCTCCTCCAAGTACGATTTAACCCGCTGATCCTGTGAAACTTGCGTCAGAGCCAGCTCCGAGTACCCTAAGATGGCTCCAAGGATATTATTGAAATCATGGGCAATCCCCCCGGCCAATGTGCCGATCGCTTCCATTTTTTGATTATGGCGAAGCTGCTTTTCACTATGCGCCAATGCCTCTTCGGCCCGCTTTCGGTCGGTGATATCTTCACAGGATAGCAGGAAAATTTTGTGCTGATGAGCATCAAGGATGGTCTGTATGGTTTCTCTGACCCATAAAACCGTACCATCCTTTTTCACTTTACGAAATTCGACTTGCGGCAATTGATTGTTCCCATGAAGACTTTGTTCCACTGCTAATTGGACCACTGGATAATCCTCTTCATGGACGACGGCTCTTACCGACTTTCCAACTAATTCATTCACCCCATATCCCAGAAGATCAGCCCCAAATTGATTCACGGACAACACCATCAGCTGAGAATCAACCGTAAAATACATTAATGGAGTTTGATTATAGAGAGCACGATACCTTTCCTCGCTTTCCTGTAAGGCCTCTTGTGCCCGTTTCCGTTCAAGTTCCGTTCCGGCACGAGCGGCAAAGACCTTCAACAGGGAATCATCCATCGATTGGATATTCAAGGCGTTCTGATTCATGATCGCAAGGTTGCCGACAACTTCACCGGTTGAACTCAACAAAGGAATCCCCCAATATCCTTCAATCCGCAACGATTTCACCGTTTCATTTTCTGGAAAAAGATCTTGGGAGCCATGAGGGATATACACAGTTTTCCCTTTTAGAACCTGTTCGCAGGGTCCTCCCTCACAATCATAACCAAATCCTTCTTCAAAATGATCCGTATTCCAAAAAGCCAAGATGCGAACTTCAAGTGACGAGGTAGTGATTCGTTCCGTCAGAGAAACCATGTGAACACCCAGAGTCTCAGCTAACTGCTGGACCAATATCCTAAAAAAATTTGGACTCCCTGGCGACACGGTTCCTTTCATAATCGCCTCCAGGGCCTCTTGGGATTTTTTTTGCTCGGTAATATCCCGGATCGTCCCCCCTCCACGAATGAGATTCCCCTCTTCGTCATAAATGGCCTGGCCTTTGGCCTTAAACCAGCGATACTCCCCCTGTTTGGTCTTCAATCGCGATTCCACTTCGTAGGGAACATGACGATCAATGTGGGCCGCCATGGCTTGAAAGACCCGCTCTCGATCTTCCGGATGAAGTAATGAGGCCCATGTCTCCAACACTGGAGGAAATTCATCTTCTTCATACCCCAACAGGGCCACAAATTGGGAAGAATACCAGGCAGGAGTCTCCGGTGAAGACCAGTGCTGATCCGGCAGTGGACGACCTTCCCAAAAACCTTCTTGAGAAGCCTTTGCGGCAATGCGATAGCGCTCCAGATCTTGACTCAGGGTCTTTATTGTTTGCTGGCTGTCTTCAGGTTTTTGATACACCGAGTCAGTCAGGTGGGATAATTCGGCCTTGCATGTCGCCGCACCTTGTTCCAATTTCCCGTCAGTTCCTAGAGAAGATAATCCGTGCTGGCGTTGGGCAGTGACATCCAGGACCACTCCTTCATATCCCACCACATGGCCCTGGGAATCCCGCCACTCCCGAGCATATTCTTCAATCCACATGATCTCCCGATGCTTCCGATAGGCCTTTGAAATAAAATGAGATACCGTTTCTGCATTCTGGAAAAGGCAACAAAATTCTTTCCGACGGTGGGAATCCACGTAAATCTGGGAGTCAATGTCTGTAATCGATTCCAGTAAGTCTTCAGGCGATTCATACCCAAACATGCGAGCGAAGGCGGCATTGGCCATCACCAGCTTGCCATCAGCCGTACTGCGAAATATCCCAATTACATTCTGATCGATGAGTTGTCGAAGACTTTCATGCCCAATGGTGGGAAGGGAAGTGGAATCCGTTGTGCGCCTCATTGATAGGTATAAATCGCCGATCTGTTGTGAGAAATCCTTCCTGCGGGAGGATTGAGTAGTGCCAGGGAAGATTTCAGGATCCATGAGCCAAGGAATACGCCTGGTTCAACACCGGATGAATTTGAGAGAGGAAAGCACCTTCCTGACCAAATCAGAATGGAAGATCTGGCTAACAATGTCAAGAGGCCTGGAGATTCACTTATTCCCTCAAGTGTCAAGAAGATCTTCCGGGACTACCGAATGACAGAATTTTGATCCATCACGAAATACCATGATAGACTCGACTTCATTGGGTTCCATCGCCCTAAAATTGCTTAAATTATGAAACAAGCCGTTCTCACCATAGCCGGCTCTGATTCCAGCGGAGGGGCTGGCATCCAGGCCGATCTCAAGGCCATGTCCGCTAACGGAGCTTTTGGAATGTCGGTGCTGACTTCCATTACCGCCCAGAATACTTGTGGGGTAGCAGCAGTTTTTCATCTTCCCCCTTCGATCATCGAGGCTCAACTCGATGCTATCTTCTCCGATATTCCTGTCGCCGTGGCCAAAACCGGCATGCTGGGAACCTCTGACATTGTCACGACGGTCAGCCGAAGACTTGCCAAGCAACACATGAAATACCTTGTCATAGACCCGGTCATGGTCGCAAAAGGAGGGCAACCCCTTTTGGACCAGGATGCTATTGCCATTCTGAAAGCAGAATTGCTTCCACAGGCCTCTCTTCTGACCCCAAATATTTACGAAGCTGAAATATTATCCGGCATGTCTATTAAAACACTGGCCGATGTTAGAGCCGCTGCGAAATTCATCTATCAATTGGGCTGCAAACATGTCCTGATAAAAGGCGGACATCTCTCTGAACAGCCTGGGACTGACTTACTCTATGACGGTCGATTTTTTCGAATGTATAAAACTGAATTTATTCAGACCACCACGACTCATGGAACCGGCTGCACCTTTGCCTCTGCGATTGCCGCGCACCTCGCCAAGGGCAAAACCATCTCCGATGCCATTGAAGCCGCAAAACACTACACTACCGAGGCCATTCGTCATGGCCTCGCGCTTGGCAAAGGACATGGCCCCACCGACCACTTTTACTTTCTTCCAACATAGCGCGCTCGTGGAGAACACATCATCCTCAAGACATTCGGACGAGGGAATTGAATCTCCTGTCAGCTTTACCAGTTCATCCGGCGTTGTCACAACAGGGATTTTCGCCCAGCCCGCTGCTCACACGAATCGAGCCGTGATACTCTGCCATGGATTCCCATCCGATAAAAACAGTCGGACCAATCGTCGGCTCACGGAACTGCTCATTCCCAATTCCATCGCGACACTTCGATTCGATTGGTATGGCATGGGTGAATCACTGGAGCCATTTGCTGACTTCGGCATCAAAAAATGTGAGGAACAATTGGATGCGGCCTTCACGTTTCTCGCCAAAAAAGGTATGCATTCTCTCGGACTGATTGGATCAAGTTTTGGCGGATTCATGGCCATTTTGTCGGCTCCCCGTCATCCTCGATTACAGGCTCTTGGCCTGAAATGCCCGGTCGTGGATTTTGCTGAGGTGCTTCGTTTGGAATTAGGAAACGAGTCTATGGACCGATGGAAACGCACCGATTACATTCCCAACATCCCGGGGGAGGACCATCCTATACCCTTGCCGTATTCGTTTTTTGAGGAATGTCTCACCTATGATGGCTACCTCTCCGCCTCCCGTATTCAAGCCCCCACACTGATTGTCCATGGCGATGAGGACGAAATTATCCCCTCTCATCAGATTGATCGATTGCTAACCTCTCTCAACGTTCCCAAGAGTTTGCGGGTCATCTCCGGTGCAAGCCATCAATTTGGGCGGCCTGAAGATTTTCGTCTGATGACCATCCATTTGACCAAGTGGATGATAGATCGGTTGCCTCTCTCCTGATTTGGTGGGACTGAGTTTATGCCTGACTCACAACATGCCGGCATGGAATTATCCCAAGAGCAACTCGAAGTCTTTCGGGTGCTATACCCTTTATTTAAAGACGAGGTATTTCGCCGGCGAAACCATATGATCTTGCTATCGGTATTTCACAATGCATTTTTGATATTGCTGTTGGTGACGATACTGACGGTTTCCTCTGAACATGCCACAAACCCCACCATTCGATGGTTCGCCATTTCTGGTTTGGCTGTATTTTCAGGCTTCTTTGCCTATTTGATTCTTCAACAAGCCGATCGCCACCGAATGGCAAAACAACAGTTGATTGAACTAGAAAAGAGAGTAGGACTGTACAAAAAAAGCTGGCATTTTACCGGAAATGCGGTCTATCCTGAACATTGGCAAACCGATTGGGTCGCGGACCGGAGCGTCACCATTTATCTTGTGATTCTCACGTCTCTCACAGCCCTGGTTGTCTGTGCCATGCTTATTCACCCCTGACCTTCCCATTCATGTCTAGAACGGAGATATCTTATTCGGCGAAAGGATCTCCCTCATGATAAAAACCTATCGAGGCATCGCGCCAACCATCGCACCGAGCGCCTATATTGAAGACACTGCGGTCGTCATCGGGGACGTGGCCATCGGATCTGAATCCAGTGTATGGTTTCATGCCGTCATACGCGGAGACGTCCATTTCATTCGTATTGGACATCGAACCAATATTCAAGACCTCTGCCTGCTTCACGTCACCCATGACACGCATCCTCTCACCCTTGGCGATGATATCACCGTGGGCCATCATGCGATCCTCCATGGATGCGCGATTAAGGATCGGGTGCTGATTGGCATGGGAGCCATTATTATGGACGGGGTAGTGATCGAAGAAGACTGTATCATCGGCGCAGGGGCCTTGATCACCGCGAGAACTCACATTCCCTCGAAGAGTCTGGTAATGGGAACGCCAGCCAAAGTCAAACGAATGTTGACGGATGCGGAAGTCCAAGGAATCAAAGAATCCTCCGCCAATTACATTCGATATTTCCAACAGTATGTCGCAGAACAAAATGAGTAATATTGGAATGTCATCCTGATCCAACAGGACATGACTTCTCTGCTGAGAAATAGTCCTCACCTGCAAGACACTCCTACAATAGCTTTTCCATGATCCAATCTTCTCTTCAACATGATCCACTGGTCATCCTTGGCACGGGCTATACCGGTCGACGATTATATCACCAGGCCCGTGGAACGGGATGGAACGCCTTGACTACAAGCCGAACCCCGGATGTCCATCTTGCAGATATTCCGGATGAACATCGGATCCTTTTTGACCTTGCCCGCCCTGAAACCTGGCGGTCCATTCCTATCCCCGCTCATCTCATCTGGTGTTTCCCGGCGACCCCGATGGACCGCTTACAGGCATTCTTCGCCACACGCCCCCTTGCATCCGGCAGGATTATCGTCATGGGCAGCACATCCGCCTATGGAACTAACTGCGGATCGGTCACGGAACAAACTCCGCTCGCCCACCATCTCCCCCGGGTGCAGGGAGAAGAATTTCTTCGGACACATTTCGGAGCTGTTATCATTCGACTGGCAGGATTATACGGACCAGGGCGGAATGTATTGGATTGGATGAGAAGAGGCAAAGTCCGTAATACCCCAAAGTGGGTGAATCTCCTTCATGTAGAAGATGCCGCAGGAATTTGCTTACAAGCCCTTGAGCGGGCTCAGAATGGGACCACGTATTTGGCCAGCGATGGAACACCACGGACCTGGTCTGAAATTTTCTCGATTGCCTCATCAAAGTGGAACATCCCTATTCCTCCGGCCACAGCTCCTCAAGAAGTAGGCAAACAGGTTTCCATTCACAAACTCCTGACCGACCTCAACTATACCATTCGATTTCCGGATCTGTACCAAGCCTTAGATGACATCGAAAGGCATGTCATGATAAGTCCGGATCCACCAATCGCAATTGATTGAGCGATTCTACCGAAAAAAGGCCACCAGCGAATAGACCACTACCCCGTTATTGACGGCATGCGCAATCGTGCCAGGGATCACACTCCCTGTTCGTTCGTAGGCCCAGGCCCACAAACACCCACTCCAAAAGACCGTAAGGAAAGCCATCAACCCGTACCCATGAGCCAGGGCAAAAACCAAGCCACTCCCTACCATAGAAATGGGAAAACTGAATTTCTTTCTTAGGGATGTAAAAAGAATTCCTCGAAAAATAAGTTCTTCGAATAGAGGAGCCAGGACAACAAACTCAATAGTGGTTTTCACAAGATCCATCTCACTCCCCCAAACGAGTTGAGGAACAAACCATTCGGTCCAGTGAACAGAAGACTGAAACGCATCTCCCACGAGCACAATCAGCCAGTCCCCAAGAAGCCCAAGGGCCACCACCATGAACATCAGCGGCAGGGTGGATCTCAGATAATGCCACACCCTCCAACATCCCACCACCTTTAGCAAGGAACGTTGCCTGGGCCGACAGAGCAACACCGAGGCTAGGATGACAGGAGGAAGATACAAAAAGGCAATCCCAAAATTTTCAAGAATTGCCGGGCCATCAGGCATGACCGCAACCAGACCCATCAGCACAATTGTCAAGGCACCACCGCGGGCTAACACCGCTATGCCTTCCCGGAAGGTCCAAGGCACTCGGCCTTCTTCCAAATCAGTTTTTCCTGGTGAGACTCTGCCCATCAAGCAAGCAAGGCCAAAGCGAAGCAGAAAAACAACCCCGATTCCAATCACCACCATTTCGCCAACCATCAGAACACGCCATTTTCTCACTGGTCGGTCGGTCAACTGTTGCAATTGGGATTCAAGATTTGCCTGCAAACTACGATCGCCGGACTGATGCGCTAAACGTTGCGCCAGGTGAAAATAAAACCAATTCGAAGGAACTTCTTCCGCGAACCTAGCTTGTAAGACATGATAGTCAGACGGCGGGGTTTCATCTTGAACATATCCCGCCTCCAGCAATCGCAGAAAAAGAGAGCGGGGAAACTTCTCTCGTTCCAAATCCGCCACTAACCGGGTGAGTTGGTCCGTCAAACCCGCTTCTCCATATAAAATTCCAAGATACAATTCATCTAATGGGGATGATTGATCGTCAACTGTTTCTTGATACCACCCCCGGATTTGTTCCTGTGTCTCCCCATCTTGTCCCCCTAAACGGAACATCATCTGCTCAAACACAGAGAGTTCAGGCAAGCGGGATTCAAAGCCCAGCATTCGACTGGCAATCCGTTCAAGATCCCGGCTTTCGTTTACAGATAAACGCAAACCACCAGAAAAGGTCACCGTCCAAAGAAGCAATCCCAACCCAGCGGTACATACCACCAGACACACGACGGTCAGCAAACGGGAAAATTGAATTTCTTCTTGATGATTGGAGCGGGTATCGGATATGGGATCAACTAATTGCTCTGATTCCATGATCATGGCTCACAGGTACGAGGAAATTTTGCATTCCTAAAAAACCAGGAAGGATAACATGATCTACAGGTGACATGCTCGATATTGGCGCAGCTGAGCATTAACAGCAAAGCCCCCCCTGCGACCGTCGTTTTGTATTTCCTATGAGATTAAAGATGTGGCCTCGGCGGTGGGGCTAAGAGACGTAGGCTAATAGTGAAAGATAATGAGGATTTTTGGAAAAGAGCGTATTCCGCAACGTTCAATTGCCTAACCCCTTTGGGCTTCGCCCTTTGGCAAAGAGGGGGTAGGAGAAGATTTTCAGGATCTTTTTTTCAGAAATAAAAGGTCCATACCGAGCCAAGCTGAAGGAACCTCGGCTGCCGAGACAAACCCCGGCACAATTTCTTTCATTCCTTGGAGAAGGGCCAGCTTTTCTTAATGGCCCATTTCGCCTTTCCAGCAAATACCCCTAAGGCTTCTCATGCGATACAATAAAAGAAAAAGGATTGTAACCTATGCATATACCGAAAATGATTCATTCGTTGTGAGATTGAAGAGGAGGTGAACGTTGGTGTGGAATTTCTTTAAGCGACTTCAAAATGGGCAAAGTTCCTCGCAAGACATCGGCCCCTATTCCAATTACCGAATGGCCGTGCGATTAGAGTTAAATCAACGTACCGGTGTGTTTGCGCAATTAGCCACCGCCATCGCCGAAGAAGGGGCTAGTTTGGGCGCATACGATATGGTCTCAGCCACTCGCACCAAAGTGATCCGTGATATCACCCTGGATGTTCAGAGTGAAGAACATGGTGAGCGGGTCATGAAGCGACTGAATAATTTGCCGGATGTCCGGGTCGTTGCCTCTTCAGATCGAATTTTTCTCATGCATTTGGGAGGGAAAATCCGGGTAGAGAGCAAGTTTCCTGTAAAAACCAGAAATACACTATCCATGATCTATACGCCTGGGGTAGGGCGCGTCGTCAAAGCTATTGCCGGAGATGCTAAAAAGGCCTATTCCTTTACCACAAAAAGCAACAGCATTGCCGTCGTGACGGACGGATCAGCCATCTTGGGTTTAGGGAATCTCGGTCCCCTCGCGGCGCTCCCGGTCATGGAAGGCAAGGCGATGCTGTTTCATCAATTTGCCGGAATCGATGCCTGGCCACTATGCCTCAATACCCAGGATCCCGAAGAAATTATCCGGACCGTGCTAGCGATTTCTCCGAGCTTCGGAGGCATTAACCTTGAAGACATCAGTGCCCCTCGATGTTTTGACATTGAACGCCGGCTTCAAACCGAGTTGGATATTCCGGTCATGCATGATGATCAGCATGGAACGGCTGTGGTGATCCTTGGGGCACTTCTCAATGCCTTGAAAGTCACCCGCCGAACCATCGATGAAATTACTGTCGTGGTCGTCGGATTGGGGGCCGCGGGTACCGCCTGTTGTGAATTGCTCCTGGGAGCCGGCATTACCCGGCTCAAAGGATGCGACAAGCTGGGCATGGTATTGAATCGACCCGTGGAAGAACTTCTGCCACATCGGCACACCCTGCGTAACGTCATTCAATATGACAAGCCCACGGGAACCATTCAGGACGCGCTGAAAGAAGCTCATGTGATCATTGGCCTGTCCACCGCTAATATCTTAAAACCTGAAGACTTGGCCCTCATGGCCAAGGATCCCATTGTGTTTGCATTAGCGAATCCTGACCCGGAAATTGTTCCCGAGGCGGCTATTCCACGCTGTCGCGTCTATGCGAGCGGTCGATCGGATTATCCCAATCAATGCAACAATCTCCTGTCGTTTCCCGGCATCTTTCGTGGAGCCCTGGATGTGCAAGCCAAAACGATTAATGAACCGATGCTAATCGCGGCAGCTCAGGCCCTCGCGAAGATGATTCCTGACTCCGCGCTCAGTGAGGAATACATTATTCCCAGCGTGTTCGACAAACAGGTGGTTCCCAAAATTTCCAAGGCGGTCTCCCAAGCGGCTATTGATTCCGGCGTCGCCCGTCGAACGAAAAAGGAAATGGAGGAAGAGATGTAATCAATACATCGGTGATAGACAGATACTGTCTGCGTTTATGTGAAGATACTCCATAAGAGAACACTCGTTCCGAGTGGCCACAAATAATAGGAGAACAAATGAAAATGATCTTGTCGTACGAGTTTAATTATCAATGAAATGGATCCATATCCCACTAACGCCGCCACCACCATACCCGCCACATAGACGCCTATCGGTTCATGAATCCGATCCATGCCTTTTCCAATTTCCAAGATCGTCGCCCCTACAATGGCCGGCATGGAGATCAGCAAAGAAAAACGGGCAGACAATTCACGATCCAAGCCCAAGAGGACTCCACCGGCAATCGTTGATCCGGATCGGGAAATCCCGGGAAGGACCGCAACTCCTTGGACAATTCCAATAGCCAGAGCATCACGCATACCCATGTCCTGAATGCCACGAATGCTGTTTCTCCCTCGTCCCAACCAAAGAATTACGCCGGTCATGATCAACATGACAGCCACGAGAGATGGTTGGACAAGAGTTTCAAGTCCAATCGATCGAATACTTAAGCCAATGATCGCCGTGGGGATGGATGCTAAGAGGACATAATGGATCGTCCGCCGTTCAAACCCTTGAAATAGGCTACCTGGTGATGTGGGCCATCCGATATATCCTAAGCCGAGAGTGAGGAGATCATGACGAAAATACACCAGAATCGCAGTGACCGTCGCAAGATGCAACATGATGTCGTACAACAAGTTCGTCTCACTAAAATGGCCAAACCAGTGTTGGGCCAGGACTAAATGGCCGGAAGAGGAGACGGGAAGAAATTCAGTGAGTCCTTGAATGACCGCAAGCACCACCGCTTCGATGTATCCCATCGTTTACGCACCCCTCCCTTTCATCAGACCATTCACAGAAAAAGATTCACCGGAAAAACGATCCCTAGCCTTTCCACTGGGTGGCAAATTCACGAACGCCTTCTTCCCAGGGAGGTAAATGAAGCAAGGAAGGTTGTAAGGACGTGAGCACGGCATAGGCTGGCCGTCTGGCGGGGCGAGGGAATTGAGCAGTGGGGATGGGCACGACCGATGTCTGAATGCCTAAGGCCTGATACAAGGCCCGGGTGAATTCGTACCAACTGGTTCCACCTGAACCGGCCATGTGATAGGTCCCATAGGCATCGGTATCACCTAATCGGAACACCGCCTGAGCGAGGTGAGGCGCAAAGGTCGGTGACCCATACTGGTCGCTAACGACTCTGACCACCTCTCGATCCGCCATTCGGCAAATGGTATTGGGAAAGTTCTTCCCAACGGTGTGGTAGAGCCAGGCAGTCCGGACAATAAAATGCCTGGGATTGGCAACCCGCACAGCCTCTTCACCAGCTAATTTACTCTGTCCATAGACGCATAATGGATTCGTGCGATCGAATTCATGATAGGGTCTGGTCTGTCGGCCATCAAAAACATAATCGGTGGAAAAATGGACAAGAGGAATCCACAGGTCAGACGTCACTACGGCCAGATTTCTTGGACCCAGGGCATTCCCACGGTACGCGGCATCCTGATTGGTTTCCGCGTCATCAACCTGGGTAAAAGCCGCCGCATTGATCACGACATGAGGCCGCAGCTGATCAAGGGCTTTTTTGACATGTTCGAACTGCGTAATGTCCAGGTCCTGGATGTCCCATGCCGTCACCTCATAGTCGGCATATTGGCGTTGGAGTACCTGCCCTAATTGCCCATGAGCCCCAAGGATCACTATCCGACTGTGCCTCATACGTGATAGTCCGGGAGTTGGTTCCACAGGTCGTCCAAAGACTTTCCTGCTGCATCCTTCACGGAAAGAAGTGGAGCTTCGATCGGCCATTGAATACCAATGCCTGGGTCATCCCAGCGAATCGTGACTTCACCGCCGGGGGCATAGACATCGGTGCATTTGTACTCCACCTCGGCCACATCGCTGAGCACACAAAATCCATGGGCAAAATCCGGAGGAATATAAATTTGTCTAAAATCCTGGTCCGATAAGGCCATGCCTATCCACGAGGCGAACGTCGGAGACCCTCTTCGAATATCGACTGCGACATCAAAAATTTCCCCACGGATTACCCGAAGGAGTTTTCCCTGCGGGCGGGTCATTTGGAGGTGAAGGCCACGAAGCGTGCCACGAACCGAAGATGAACAATTATGTTGAACAAAGGGAAGGGGCATTCCTCCCTCCTGATACTTCTGGACATGGTAGGTTTCCAAGAACCATCCGCGCTGATCGCGATAGACATCAGGTTCAACAATGAGTACCCCCGGCAACTGAGTTGGGAGAAACTTCATGAGCCCTTACTCATGTCCCTGATTCACCAAATGCAGCAAGTATTGCCCATATCCGTTGTCTTTCATTTTCGTGGCTAAGCGCAACACGTCGTCCGACTGAATATACCCCATTTTGTAGGCGATCTCTTCCGGACAGGAAACCATCAGGCCCTGTCGTTCTTGTAACACTTGAATATAATGAGCCGCTTGCATGAGGGATTCGTGTGTCCCCGTATCCAACCAGGCAATGCCTCGCCCAAGCACCCGAACATGTAAAGACCCTGCTTCTAAATAGGTGGTGTTCACATCCGTGATTTCTATTTCACCCCGTGCCGAAGGCTTGAGTGAATCGGCAATGTCCACCACCTGATTGTCATAAAAATATAAGCCGGTCACCGCATAGGGAGATTTGGGATGGACGGGCTTTTCTTCCAGGCTCGTCGCTTGACCTTGATCATTGAACGTGACCACTCCATACCGCTGCGCATCCCGTACCTGATAGGCAAAGACTTGCGCTCCCGAAACCTGGGAGGCTGCTTCCTTGAGATAGAGAGGAAGACCATGCCCATAGAAAATATTATCGCCAAGAATGAGCGCGACTCGATCCTGCCCGATAAACTTACGACCAATTACAAACGCCTGCGCGATTCCCTCGGGTCGTGGTTGAACTTCGTAGTGAATATTCAATCCGAACTGATTCCCATCTCCTAATAACCGGATAAAGCCTTCCTGCTCATGCGGGGTGGTGATCACCAGAACATCCCGGATTCCAGCCAGCATGAGGGTGGATAATGGATAATAAATCATCGGTTTATCAAAAACCGGCATGAGTTGTTTGCTGACAGCATGGGTCAGGGGATAGAGTCGTGTTCCCGATCCGCCCGCTAAGATAATTCCCTTCATCGTACTCATTTTTGTTTCATGGTATCGAGCGTTCTTATGTCTTCTTGAAATGTGTACCGAACAATCTTTTCTCTATGTCGATGGAACGGATTCTAACCCGAGCCGTTCCCGTTGATAGGAGTTCGCCGTCACTGATTCACACCATCGGCGGTTGGCCACGTACCATTCAATGGTCCGTTGCAAACCGGACTCAAAGGAATGGCGTGGCTTCCATCCCAATTGGGACTGGACCTTAGCGGGATCAATTCCATAACGGAAATCATGCCCGGGACGGTCGGCCACAAATGTTTTCAAATCCGCATATCGTCTAACGCCACGTTGAGACAGAGAAGGATTCGAAGCACAAGGTACGACGTCTTCCAAGATCTGGCACATGGCCTCGACCACATCAAGATTCGATCGTTCCGCCCGCCCTCCCAGATTATATTTTTCCCCAGGCATTCCTTCTTGAAGGACCAGGAGTAACCCCTCACAATGGTCTTCGACGAACAACCAGTCCCGTATGTGTTGCCCGTTCCCATAAATCGGAAGAGGTTTGCCCTCTAACGCATTGAGCACCATAAGAGGAATGAGCTTTTCGGGAAATTGATAGGGGCCATAGTTATTGGAACAATTGGTCATGAGCGTCGGAAGACCATAGGTGTGAAAAAAGGCCCGAACCAAATGATCCGCGCTGGCCTTCGAAGCCGCATATGGGGAGTTGGGTGCATAGGGCGTTTCTTCGGAGAACAAGCCGGTGGAGCCCAACGTGCCATACACTTCATCTGTCGAAACATGCAGAAATCGAAAGTGTTGGTGACGGCCGGCATGATCTTGTTTCAAAAATCGTCTGGCCACGTCTAATAACACCAGCGTTCCCGTGACATTGGTATGAATAAAAGGATAGGGATCGTCAATCGACCGATCCACGTGCGATTCAGCGGCAAAATTTAACAGCCACCGAGGACGAAACGTGTCCAACACTCTCGTCATTTCTCCTGCGTCGGCAATATCCGCCCGGACAAAATCAAGCCGGTCATGGTCCCACAACCCATCAAGGTTTTCGCGATGACCTGCATAGGTCAATTTATCCACGACCACTATTCGCGCGGCTGTTTTGTGTAGAGCCATTCGGACAAAATTGGCGCCAATAAAACCAGCGCCTCCTGTCACTATCATCGCGTCCATTATTCAATGGTCTCCAACGACCGGAACCATGCGGCCACGACGAGCGAATTTATACACAACACTGTGATCATTTCTTACTCAACCGTGACACTCTTGGCAAGATTTCGCGGCCGGTCAATGTCGACCTTTCGCAAGACGGCGATATGATACGCCAATAATTGCAATCCAACCGTAAACAGGATAGGGGTCAAAAGAGGATGGACGTTAGGAATCGCGAACACATGATCGGCGACCTGATCCAGCTCATGATCCCCTTCGGAAACAAAAGCAATGACAGGAGCGCTTCTGGCTCGTACTTCCATGAGATTACTGACGGATTTTTCATAGAGTCGATCCTTCGGCGACAACACCACCACCGGCATGTCTTCATCAATCAGCGCGATAGGGCCATGCTTCATTTCTCCCGCCGCATACCCTTCGGCATGAATATAGGATATTTCTTTGAGTTTCAAGGCCCCTTCCAACGCAATGGGATAGTTAATCCCGCGGCCCAAAAATAAAAAATTTCGTTTTTGATAATACCGGTTGGCAATATCTTGAATGGCGGATTCCTGCTTCAGAATGTGTTCCACCTGGCCTGGGAGCATAAGAAAATGATCCAACCACCACCGTCCTTCCTCAGGACTCAAGGAGCCTCGAACCCGTCCCACATGCAGAGCCAGCAAATATAAGGCAATTACTTGGCCGGTAAACGCCTTCGTGGAGGCCACGCTGATTTCAGGACCGCATCTGGTGTAAATCACCCCATCGGCCTCGCGGGCCAACGTACTCCCCACCACATTCACAATGGCCAACACACGAGCTCCCCGATGCTTGGCTTCCCGTGCCGCCGCCAACGTGTCCGCTGTCTCGCCGGATTGTGAAATCGTAATAAACAAATCGTCTTTTTGAATCATCGGCTCCCGATATCGGAACTCGGAGCCAATATCCACCTGTACGGGCCTGCGTATCATTTCTTCAAATAAATATTTTCCGACGAGCCCGGAATGCCAGGATGTCCCACAAGCCACAATCCAGATTCTCCTGGCGTTGAGCAATTCCTCATCGGTCATTGCCAGATCCGGAAGATCCGCTTCACCCGATTCATAATGATACCGGCCACGAAGCGTATCCATAATGACTTGAGGTTGTTCGTGAATTTCTTTAATCATGAAGTCCGGATAGCCGCCTTTTTCAGCGGCCTCGGCATCCCAATCAATTTTTACCGACTTTAGAGGCTTCGGTTTGCCATCTGGATTCAAAATGGTCAGACCAGAAGTTTCTAAAATTCCCACATCTCCGTCCTCCAGAAACACCACTTCCCGTATGTGCGCCAGAAGAGGAGTGACATCAGATGCCAAAAAGGCGCCTTTTCCATTTTGCCCAATGACCAGTGGACATCCTGAGCGACTGACGACAATCCGTCCAGGTTCGGCCAATGACATAACGGCAATGGCATAACTGCCATGTAAGTCATGCGCAATTAACCTAACCGCCGATTGAAGACCGTGCCCTTTTTTCATAAAGGAGGATAATAAATGAGCGATAACTTCGGTATCGGTTTCAGACTCAAATTGGTATCCTTCTGATTCTAATCGATGTCGCAAGGCGAGAAAGTTTTCGATAATTCCATTATGAACTAAGACCACATCTCCAGAGCGGTGAGGGTGAGCATTTTGCTCAGACGGACGACCATGCGTAGCCCAACGGGTATGACCGATCCCTGTTGTTCCGACCACAGAATCATTTTGCAACACCGTTTCGAGATTGGTGAGCTTGCCCACACTCCTCCGAATTCTCAACTCTCCCTTATCTTGAATCGCAATGCCCGCGGAATCGTACCCTCGATATTCCAAGCGCTTGAGCCCCGCCAACAAAATAGGCGTTGCCGACTCGCTTCCGACGTATCCAATAATTCCACACATGCCCTAGCGCTCCTTATAATCCAACGTTATTCCTCAATTGGGAAAGTTTAGATCTCATTTTGGTGAGTTGGTAAAATCTTGTTGGGTAGGGACCGGGCCCGACAGGCTAACATTCGCTACTTATGGAAATCCATTAGGCAGAGTATTTGTGTTGTCGGGAATTCGGCTGTGGTATCAATCCTTCTCCCCTCCCTGGTCCTTGGCCAGAGCTTGAGCGGCAGAGGAAGCCAAGATGGCCCGGCGTCTGGCAGCCGTGCCTTCTTTATTGATTTGCGCAACCCGAGAAATTCCCAGTGCATTCGCCGGCACATTTTCGGTCACCGTGGTCCCTGCGGCAATCAACGCCCCTTCCCCTATGGTCACCGGGGCAATTAATTGCACATCGCTCCCTATAAAAACATTGTCCTCAATCCGTGTCTGTGCTTTTCGAAATCCATCATAATTACAGGTAATGGTCCCGGCCCCGATATTCACATTTCTGCCAACCACGGTATCGCCGAGATAACTCAAATGATTGACCTTGGACCCTTCTCCAACTTCCGTCTGTTTGAGTTCCACAAAGTTGCCAATTTTGGCATTTCGGCGAATGAGACTGCCAGGACGCAAATGGGCAAACGGACCAATAATCGAACCTTCCTCCACCTTGGCTTCCAGAAGTACACACGAATCCTGAACCAGGACATCATTACCAACCACCGAATTTTTTAGTCTTGAATTCCCGTGAATAATACAGCCTTTCCCGATGATGGTTCGACCTTCAAGAACCACCCCGGGATAGAGGCTGGTATCGCTACCGATCTCGACCCCATCCTCAATGATCACACGGTCCGGATCCAGCATCGTCACTCCTGCTAACATCAAACGTCGACAAATTCTTCGTTGCATTTCTTTCTCGGCCACCGCCAGATGCTCACGAGTGTTAATGCCAGTGGTCTCCAGGGAATCGTTCGTCGCCCATGCCACGACTTTCAGACCTTGCTGAACAGCCATTTCTATAATATCCGTTAAATAATATTCTCCTTGGGAATTTTGTGGCTGCAATTGGGCAAGAGCCTTCCCAAGAAATCCGGCTTCTACCACATACGTCCCAACATTAATTTCCGAAATGTTTTTTTCCTCTGATGTGGCATCTCGATCCTCGACGACACGACAGACTTCTCCGGCTTTACTCCGAATCACACGTCCGTATCCACCTGGTTCCGGTACACTCGTCGTTAATAACGTGAGGGTTGCCCCTTCAGACTGGTGATAATCAACCAATGTCGTGAGGGTGTCTTTACTTAACAAGGGGGTATCCCCATTGAGAATCAAGAATTGATCAATTTTCCGGGAGGCATTACCGGTAAACACCGGATATGCTTGCTGAACGGCATGTCCCGTCCCCAATTGCTTACCCTGTTTAATCACCTCAAAGGGTTCAAAATTAACCTTTTCTTGTTCCAAATAGGCTTGAACCTGTTCTGATTCATGTCCCACCACAATGGCGACTGTATGAGTCGCCATTTGCCTGGCTAATGTTACGGCGTACCAAAGCATCGGGCGTCCGGCAACACGATGCAAGACTTTCGGCAACGAGGACTTCATCCGGGTTCCCTGGCCCGCAGCAAGAATCATGGCACTCGTGTTTTTTTTACAACTCAATGGCGTACGACGTAGGTTGGAAGGTGTTAAATTGTTGAAAGTACCTATGTCTGGACTTTAGGTGGATCCTTGAGGGTCATTCTATCCCTTTTTTTTGCAATTTCAATGCTAGATGGTTTATCTGTAGGAGAATAGAACCCGCCCGACACAATTAACTTCATAGCCTCCTCAACCCCCATATCCACAGGAATAATTTCCCTCTCGGGCACTAAGAGGAAATATCCTGACGTGGGATTAGGAGACGTGGGGACAAAAACATGCACGAGGGGCTCTGGTGCCAGATTTTGGATTTCTCCTCGAGTCTCCCCGGTCACAAATGATAAACAATAATGCCCGTTTTTGGGAAACTGAATCATGACCACTTTGTCATATTTTTCCCTTTGCTTAAAGGACAAAATATCCATCATCGACTTTAAAGTGGCGTAAATTCCCCGTACGATCGGGACACGGTCTAAAAACTCCTCCCACCGGGTCACCAATCGTTTCCCGAAAAAATTTGTGGCCAGAATCCCAATAGAAAAAATAAGCAACAATAACGCCAAAATCCCCAGTCCCGGAAAATAATAATCCGGCAACACTAAGTCCGCCAATGCCGTCCCAAGGATGCTATCAACGGTAACGAACAACGTTTTTAAAATGAGGATGGTTCCCCAAATTGGGGTAATAACCAACAGCCCTGTCAAAAAATATCGTTTGAGAGAGGCGCGAAAGTTATTCATGGGAAAAAATCGCCTTGTACTTACCCCAAGGAGCGGACACGATCAAGCGGGGGGCACGGAGGAGGTTACAACGCTGCTAGAGCATCTTACAATTAGAACAGGGCTCCCGCAAGACTTTTCTTGCGAATTTCAATGACTTAGACTAGGATCAATAAAAGAATTTTGAAATGAAAACGAGAAAACTGGCCCTGAATTCCGGGTTCTTCATTACCTTCGAGGGACCGGAGGGTTCCGGCAAAACCACGCAGTGTCGTCGATTGGGTCGAACTCTTCGGCTCCAGGGGTATCAGGTATTAGAAACTCGTGAGCCTGGAGGGACCCCCTTGGCAGAAGCCATTCGTCGCCTTCTACTTTCCTACCCCAGGTCAAAATCCAACAGTGAAATCATTACTCCGGCATGTGAAACAGCCCTTATCCTGGCTTCCCGCTCTCAACATGTGGCCCATGTTATTCGACCGGCACTTGCAAAAGGTATCATTGTGCTATGTGACCGGTTTTTTGATTCAACCCTGGCCTACCAGGGACATGGACGAAACCTTGACTCAAAATTTCTCCACCATTCGCATCAATTTGCGACCGGAGGCCTCACTCCCCATCTCACATTTTTACTCGATCTCCCCATTCAAGAAGGATTGGCCAGACGGCAGAAGGCCAAGCACCAAAATCGACTTGATAAGGAAACCTTGCAGTTTCATCAACGGGTGCGTCGGGGCTTTCTTACCCTTGCCAAACAGGACCCCCAACGCATTCAAAAATTGAATGCCAGGCAGTCGCCCGATACACTGACCATGCGCATTGCTTCAATGATGACAAACCTCATTCATGCTAAACATTCCACACGCAAAGCGTACTCAACCCTCAAGTCCGCCCTCAAATAGAATACGGCCACACGAAAGGGCACATTTCCATGGCGTTTCGAGATATCGTCGGGCATCAACGACCAATTAAATGGCTCCAAACGGCTGTCACCACCAATCACTTGGGGCATGCCTATCTGTTTCATGGAGAACCGACCATAGGCAAACGCCTCACAGCCATTGCCCTTTCACAATATCTCCTTTGTGAGGCACCACAAGACGCCCCAACACCTGATGCCTGCGGCCTCTGCCGATCATGCCACCAAATTGCACAGACCACCCACCCGGATTTTTTGTTCATTCACCCTGAAGATACGCAAAAACACAATCCAAAAATCACCATCGATCAAATTCGGGACATCGAACATCTGGTTATTTATCGCCCTCTCATGGGGTCCCATAAAGTCTGTCTTATTGATCAGGCCGACTCGATGACACAGGAAGCCGCAAATGCCTTGTTGAAAACACTGGAGGATCCCCCGGACCATTGCCTCTTTCTGTTGATAGCCAGTCGTCCGGAGCACCTGTTACCTACATTGCGCTCTCGATGCATTGCGTTGCGGTTTTCTCCTCTTTCCTCGGCCGGCATCTATGAATTTCTCAGAGATCGGACGGACAGGGAAGAGGCTGATGCCCAGTTAATTGCCGCGTTTTCGGAAGGCCGACTGGGTTCAGCCCTGTCTTGTGACCCAATGGAATTGAAGGTCAAACTCCGTCAATACTGGGCGCTGTTGTTTGGAGAGGACATGCCAACTGCTTCCCACGTGATGGACATGAGTGAGGGTCTGGTCAAATCCAATCAGGTACAGGAGGCGATTCATTGGTTTTGGTCCGGGCTCCGGGACTTGCTGTTGCTCACCCTGGATCCTTCCATGTCTCCAACACTGTATAAGGACCAGGGAACGACACTTCGGCAGTTGGCCAGACAGATGACCCCGGTTTCTATTCTGCCATTGATCCATGAACTCAACCAACTCGAACGAGGTCATCAGCGAAATCTCAACATGCAAATCGGATTAGAGCAATTTTTCTTTCATCTCCACGGACAATTAGCCCAATCACATTCAAGTAACCGTAACCACCAGTTGTCAGCTCACACCCGGTTCTGCGACCCTTTGAGTTGTTTCGCAAATGAAGCCCAAGAGAGTCAACAAAGGATGTATTCGCCATGTCCAACACGTTTTATGTCACCACCCCCATTTATTATGTCAACGATGTCCCTCACATCGGCCATGCGTATACCACCATTGCCGCTGATGTCCTGGCCCGGTTTTATCGATTATCAGGGCGCGAAGTCTTTTTTCTCACCGGGTCGGACGAACACGGACAAAAAGTCCAACAGGCGGCCGCCAAAGCCGGGGTTGATCCCCAAACCCATTGTGACCGACTCATGCCGAAGTTTAAGGATCTCTGGTCGCAATTGCATATCTCCTACAGTGGATTCATCCGCACCACCGATTCTCGCCACCAGACGATTGTGCAACGATACCTTCAAGTCCTCTTTGACAAGGGCTTGATCTATCAAGCCGAATACACAGGCTGGTACTGCACCTTTGACGAACGATTTTGGACGGAAAAGGACGTCCAGACGGGCCTGTGTCCCGATTGCCGGCGACCGGTGGAACAGGTCAGCGAGCGAAATTATTTTTTTCGCATGAGCAGGTTTCAGGACCGGCTGAAGGAGCATATCCAGACCAATCCCGCTTTCATCCAGCCCGATTCCCGTCGCAATGAGGTGTTAGGATTTCTGCAAAAGCCACTGGAAGATCTGTCGATTTCCCGACCAAAATCTCGCTTGTCGTGGGGCATCGAATTACCCTTTGACCATGATTGTGTGGCCTACGTGTGGTTCGACGCCTTAATCAATTATCTTTCAGCCCTGGAGTATGTATCTGCGATCCCCAACGCCTCAAAGTTTTGGCCCGCCACAATACACCTGGTTGGGAAAGATATCCTGACAACCCACGCCGTGTACTGGTCAACCATCTTGATGGGCTTGGAACTTCCCCTTCCTCAATCCATCTTTGCGCATGGTTGGTGGACGGTGGAGGGCGAAAAAATGTCTAAAAGTCGAGGGAATGTGGTCGATCCCTATGCCATGGTCGAACAATTCGGAGCAGATGCGTTTAGATATTTTCTACTACGGGAAGTCCCATTCGGTCAGGATGGAGATTTTTCCGTGGCGGCATTTGGAAGCCGGTATAACGCGGAATTGGCAAACGATCTGGGCAATCTCCTGTCTCGCACCCTCACCATGCTTGGGAATTTTTCGAATCACAGCGTCCCGGAACCGGACTTTCAGCAAGAAACCGATCTTGACCGTCAACTCCAGCATGCTGCCTCAGCCATTTTTCCTTCAATTGACGCACACCTACGCCACTTGGAATTTAATCGCGCCCTTGAAACCATATGGGGTTTAGTCCAGTCAGCCAATCAATACATCGATAAAACCGCTCCGTGGTTATTGGCCAAAGATCCTGAGAACACCACCCGTCTCCAAACCGTCTTGTTTCATCTCACCGAAGTCTTACGTTTTCTCACGTTTGCGGTGTATCCGTTTATGCCAGAAACAGCCGAAACCATGAAGACTCGCCTGGGATTGTCTGCCGATTTTTCGATTCTCCTGCTGCGGGATTTTCCTCGTTGGGGAAAATATTCCTATAGCGGACAAACCAGTAAAGGGACTGCTTTATTTCCCAGGAAAGATATCGTGCCATCGAATTCACAAACAAGCCCACAACCGGCAACCCCCATTTACCCGAGTACAAGAAACATGGAACCATCTCCTAACACTCCAAGCCAACCTTCCATCAATCAGCCACCAACCAGTGACCTGCAACATATCGGCATCGAAGATTTTCAAAAAGTCCATTTGAAAGTGGCAAAGGTATTGGCAGCGGAACGTGTTCCGAAATCTACCAAACTCCTCAAACTCCAGGTGGATATTGGAACAGAACAGCGTCAGATTGTTGCTGGAATCGGAAAAAAATATTCTCCCGAAGAAATGATCGGACGAACCATTGTCGTAGTGGCTAATCTTAAGCCGGCGAAACTGATGGGTATTGAATCACAAGGCATGGTATTAGCCGCAGGAGATACAGAGGTTCTCGAACTCCTCAATATGCCTGAAGAGGTCCCTGCGGGAACAAAAATTAAATAACCTTTGTTCACCATTTTGATTTAGAAATTAGTGCCAGGTAGCCACACTAAAATTTTCTAGAACGACTCCTGCCAAGATGACATAGGGTCCGTAGGAATTTCCAATATAGAATGTGTCCGTGAACTTGAAGAAATGTTTGGTCCCGCAACTTACCGGATGAAAGAGTACAATGCGTTAATAGGCTTCCCGATGAATCAACCCCTTCCAAAGAGTCAGGATCATGATCTTCACATCCAACCATAATGACCAGTGTTCAATGTAATATATGTCATACGCTAAACGTTTTTCCCAGCACGTATTTCCCCGTAATCCATTAATCTGAGCCCACCCCGTAATTCCGGCCTTCATTTTGTGCCGTAAATTATATTGAGGAATTTGCGCACGGAATCTCTCAATAAACTCCGGTCGCTCTGGCCGCGGTCCCACGATACTCATTTCCCCCTTGAGGACATTCCAAAATTGAGGCAATTCATCCAAACTGGTTCGACGAAGAAAACTCCCGATGGCCGTTCGACGTGGGTCATGGGCCTGGGCCCATATCGGACCGGTCTTCTCTTCCGCGTCGATGCGCATTGTTCGAATTTTGACAATATCGAAGGATTTGCCATCGAGTCCAACCCGAGTCTGCCTGTAGAAAACAGGGCCAGGCGACGTAAGCTTGATCAGAACCGCAATCAATAATGTCATCGGGGAGGCCACAACCAGTGCCACAGTCGCGCCGCAGACATCAACCATCCGCTTCAGAAACAAATTCCATCCATAGAGAGGGGAACCTTGCAGGGTAATAATAGGAAGCCCCTCAAACATTTCGGCTTCCGCCCGCAAAGTCACAAATTCATAAATGGAAGGAATGATCTTCACTTCAGCAGTGGTCGCAGATAAAATTTTCATCAATCGCTCAGCTTCACTTTCGACTTCAGGCGGCAAACACAAAAACACCATGTCCACCTGGGACATTAAAATTTCCGAAGCCTGGTCAAACGATCCAATGACAGGAGTTCCCTCAAAAACTTGTCCAACCTTTTCCGCATTCCGTGTCAAATACCCACGAACCTGGAGACCGAGTTCGGGATGCATTTTAAGCGTTTCCCCGACGCGCTGTCCGAGTTTTCCTGCGCCGATAATAACCACCTGTCGTTGATTGTATCCAATCCGTCTGAAGACCCGGAGAATTTCCCGAAAGACCATACGGGAGCAACCTAACACCACCAAATTCAAAAGCCAGAAATACACCATCACCAAACGAGAAAACTCAAACGTCTTAAAGAAAAATGTCAATGCGACCAATATCAGAATACTCAGGGTATTAGCCTTGGCAATATCCACAAATTCCGCCAGATGAGACCCCATTCTTCGAGGCCGGTACAGATTAAACGAATAAAAACTGAATCCCCATACGGCAAGTATAGGGAAGAGCAGCCAGAGATATGGGACAAGGGAAGGAATGCCTTTGGTGACGGGAAGAAGAGGCACAGAAAATCGAATGTAATAGGCCCCTACCCAACATACGCAAATCATCACCAAATCGGACAGGAACAGAAGATTTTTTAAAAATTCACTATGGCGCTTCAACATGGACGTACCCGACGAAACTCCTCGTAACCAGACTGAATGATTTGCTGTATCTGCTGTTTAAAATGAGAACAATCGAATGGTTTAACATGCGCCCGAATGGTATCCGGATCGAAATCAGGGAGGTGCTGATTCAACAACTGGATTGCATCTATAAGCGCCTCTACCGACTGTTCATAAAAAAACACACCGGTTGGACCAGGTGGTGATACATCCGTGTGACCAAGCATGGCAGAAGCATTTCCTTCCTTTGTTTTCAGCCAATTTCCCGTATGCAATTCCTTGTCAGAAACTCGGTCCTTTATCATTCCCGACAGTGGATTTAGAGGAATAACCGTTTCCAAGGCCCCGCCCCTTCCATATGCGATCACAGGTTTCCCTGAAGCCATCGCCTCCAAAGGAACGATACCAAAATCTTCTTCACCGGGAAAGAGAACAGCCAGGCACCGGCCATACCATTCTCGGACGAGATGGTCGGGTTGCCAACCGAGAAACTCAACACTGGGACCAGCCATCCGCTGTAATCGTTTCTCATCCTGCCCATGCCCAATAATTTTCAGAGGAAACCCTAGCTTATTGGCGGCTTCAATGGCCAAATCGACTTTTTTATATGGTGCAAAGGCGGTGACCATTAAATAAAATCCTTCATTGCTGTATGAAACTTGAAAAGCCTGCCAATTTACCGGAGGATATACCACACAAGCAGATCTCCCATATTGTCGTTTGATTCGTTCGGCCACGTTATTTGAATTCGCAATAAAACGATTCACATGAACATTGGATTGCACATCCCATTGTTGCAGTCTCCGCCGAAATATCCACATACCCGCCTGCTGAATTCTTGAACCTCTCCCTTGTCGGAAATACGTCTCATATTGATCCCAGACATACCTCATAGGCGTATGAATGTATGAAACGTGATACGCCTGAGGGGGAACGATCACCCCTTTGGCGACACAATGGCTGGAACTCAGAATAAGGTCATAGTCGCGCAAATCAAATGCTTGAATGAAAAACGGAAACAAAGGAAGATAGTAACGGTACAGTCCGTCGACAAAAGGCAAACGGGATAGCAGGCTGGGCACAATACGGTGCCGTTCAATCGTACGAGATACGCTCCCTTTCACATAAAAAATAGTGAAAATCGGCGCATCAGGATACAGCTCACACAAGGCTTCCAAACATCGTTCTCCCCCTCGCATACCATTCAACCAATCATGGACAAGAGCAATCCTCATATGGATACGCCTTCAATAACTGCAGAGACTTGTTTGGCCGTTCTATCCCAACGGTACTGTTGCGCTCGTTCCAAGCCGCGCTCCTGGAGGTCCTGATGGACCCCTTGGGTCGTGAGGACATACTCCAAAGCCTCAGCCAGATCTTTCACGCTGCGGGGGTCAACGAGAATCCCTGCCCCCCCGACGACTTCCGCAGTCGCACCCCTGTTTCCAGAAATGACGGGGAGACCACAAGCCATGGCTTCCAAAAGAGGAAGCCCAAATCCCTCGTAAAGAGAAGGAAACACGAATACCTCCGCTCCAGAATATATGGCTCCAAGATCCTCTTGTTTAACATAATCCAAGAATATTACACGGCCAATAAGCCCCAATCTTCCCACTAGCGTTTCAAGAGACGGGTAAAACCGTTTATCTTTTTTCCCAACGATGACCAGTTGAGAAGCAACCCGTGAAGAAAGACGGGCAAAAGCCTGGATTAATCGAGCAACGTTTTTATGTGGGTGAAGATTTCCGACATACAGTAGATATCGATCAAGACCATATCGAAATTTTATCTCAGTAGAATCGATGTGAGAATGGAAGTCCACATGGTTGCATCCCCCTGACACGACTTGAATGCGACATGGGTTAACCCCTAAATCTGAAATCAAATCAGCTTTGGATTGTTCGGACACCGTAATAATCTTTTGAGCCTTTCGCAAAAGAGGCCCGACATACCAGCGGAAATACCCGTTTTGAAAAGGGTAATCCTTAGGAAACCTAAGAGGGATCAGATCATGAACCACGACCGTTTGGGGAATGTTCGTTCCAACAATACATTCCGGAATAGGGGCGAAAATCTTAGAAATATTGTCCTTGAAAAGCCGGACAGGCAAGACTGTTTGCGTCCATATGAGACGAGCCAAATGTGCCTTTTTTCCATAAGCAGGGGCTAGTGGAAATAAAATGTTTTTCCACTTCGCGGATGTTAACTTGAAGGCTTCTGGAGCTGACGTATACACAATAAGATCTTGTCGGATCTTCTCCAATTCTTTGACAAGCTGAATGGTATACACGCCAAGTCCACTCACATACTGATCAACAATGGACGCGTTAACGGCAAGCGACATTCATAACCCCTCTGTTTGTTTCAAAATAGCAACTAATTACTGTCAGAATTTTTCACTACAATTCATCCAAGTGTGTTCAATCACACTCCTCAGGAAGAGCAAATTGCCATCAGTCTAAATTGTCCAGAGGGTTTTGATTTGATGATCCCACACATGTCATGGACAGGCTGCCCTTCATTAGACGACGGGGGTCCACTGACCATGTATCCATACCGTTTTAAAGTCTTTAACTGTGAATTAGGTGTGGGAAGCCGATTCACACTGAATGGAATGCTTACCGCCTAGGTCTAGATAGAGATCGGGTCGATGTTCTCCGGAATGAGGATATCTCACCATACAACCATTCAAAGATTCGAGAAAATGATAAAAATTCATGCCCCAGGCTTAAGATCACAAAAGAGAATTCCTCCATGATTTTCGCCAACAATACAGTTTTTGCGCTAATAATAAGAAAAATGCAACAACAGATCCACGGTATTTTTGAAAAAAATAACGTTGGTTTGCATAGTAGATGTGTTTTTGGTAGTTCAAGTTACCAGCGAATGAAGCCCCCGATTGATGTAAAATAATTGCCTCAGGCACATGCCACACTTCCCAGCCAACCTTCGCTGCACGGAGACAAAGATCAACATCTTCATAATAGAGAAAAAATTTCTCGTCGAAACCGCCGATATCCTCCCAAGCCTGACGGCGACAACATAAGGCCGCACCGGAAACCCATGCGACCTGTTCCGCTCCACCTGGCATTCGAAATTTCGCGAAATACTTTTCTAACCCCCTCCGCAATATCCCAAAAGGATTTATCCGCTGTGCCATCCATTCTATTGGTTTCTCCAGAACCAGACGAACAAAAGTAGGCCTATCCCCCATGGATTGCAAAGGGAGACCAGACGGATCAACCAAACGTCCTCCGACAATTCCCGCCTGAAGATGTTTTTCAAAAAATCCGATAAGAGTTCTAATAGCTGGTGCTGGGGCAACGGCATCGGGATTCAATAAAAAAACAAGGGATCCACTGGAAGCAGCAACCCCGATATTACAAGCACGCCCGAAGCCGATATTATCCTGGAGAGCAATAAGGGTAACTGATGGAAATTGTTCCTTCAATTTAGTCCCAGTTCCATCTCTTGAGTCATTGTCCACAACCACTATCTCAACATCTGTCATGTCAGCCAAAGGAACCAGGCAAGCGCTGATACACGCGGTGGAGTTGTAGGTGACAATGATGATGGAGCAAGACTTCGGCTTATCAAAAAGATCATTCATGGTTCCGGATCTTATCAATTTTTCCTAAAAAGTAACGACCAATCGCTATACAACAAGCTGCAATTTCCCCGTGTACTTCGTTGTTGGGCTATAAGCAACGCTCAACCTGAAAGCGCTTAAACAAAATCCAGATCTTCACAACTTCAATTCACTCATAAGCGCAATGGTTCATGATGTGGTGGTGTGAAAGAATACCTTATATCGAGTGCGAAAGCCGAACGTCTTTTTGGGTCGGTTATTGAGTTGACAATACCTTTCAAAAGTTGATTGATCTTACCCCGTTTTCACGGACAGGTTAAAGAAGACTTCTGGTGATACCTTTCACTAAATATCCCAAGTGCCACTCCTTGGGTAAAGGAGTGAGCCCGCTGTCGGTTATAAAATCCCTCAATATAGTCAAAGAAATCTGTCCGGGTTTTGGCTCGAGTCCGATACTGCCGCTGATGCACTCGTTCCCGTTTGAGTAACCCAAAGAAACTTTCCGCCATCGCATTGTCATTACAGTTCCTACGCAACTCATGCAACTCACAATACCATGCGGTTGGAGAAAGGCTTGAACTCCTGTGAGGTATACTGCGTGCCCCGGTCAGAATGTAGGATAACCATATTCGGGCTTCGTCGCTGCCAAATCGCCATCAGGACGGCTTGGAGGACTAGGTCGCAAACTGAGCGCGGCTGGATCGACCCTCCAATCAATTGACGAGAAAACAAATCCAGGACCACCGCCAAGTAGAGCCGACCTTCCTGCGTAGAAATGTATGTGATATCGGTCACTCATTTGGCATTTGGGGCCGAGGCGGTAAAATCACGCGCTATTTGTTTGGTGATCCCGACAGGCCGTGTCCCGGAGGCTCGCCGGATCCACCGTTTCGGAGCCGGAATCCCTCACAAGCCCTCCTTCCGCATCAAACGGACAATGCGATGTTTTCCGCAGCCCTCCCCTTGCGTCCGCAACATCTGCCAGATCTTCGGTCTCCCATAGACGCCCTCACTAACCGCATGGATGGATGGCGACCGTCAGTCGCTGACGGTCTTGAGCTCAGGGACTCGCGGGCGACGCTGCCGGGCATAATACCCGCTCGGGGAGATCCGGAGGAGGCGACACATCAAGCGCAGAGGAACCATGGTGCGACTATGCTGGATCATGGCATCCCTTATCGTGAAGTCTTGCCGAAGAACGCTGACGCTCCTTTTAAAAAATCCCGCTCGCGAGTGACAAGGGCCAGTCTCCCGTTTGAGGCGGGTGAGGTTTTGATCGTGTGGCATTCCAGTTCCTGGAAAGGCTTTCGACCCTCGCTGTCCGGCTTTCCCGCCACCGCCGCCCCAACATGGCCGCATTAAGGTCCAAGTCCTGCCCCCCTTGAGTAATAGCTCCACGAGCCTGGGGTCAGATGGACAGTCTACTGCTTAAACTCTTGGCTGTGCTTTCTCCGTGGTTCCATGACACACCTCCTCGCCTAATATGGCGCGGTCCAAATTTGTCCGTAAAATAAGGGGAAGAGCAGATTTTCCTTACCGCTCCTAAAAACAATCAGAGCGGCTTTTGAGCAACTATAAAAAATTGCTTGCCCAAAAGTTTCCATACGAAAGGCATCTTTAGATAAACCCAAACCAACCAAGGTTGAGTTGGCAGGGTACCTTGAGTGGTAAATGGCAAGAAGCGATCAATGCAGATGCGTATATTGAAGCCTTTTAATTGCAAGGCCTCACTTAGTGACAAGTGAGTCAGACCCAAATGGTGATCATAGAAATCCCAGTATTGGCCTGGAAGATAACGTAAGTTAGGCCCTAATATGAGATATTTTCCACCCGGTTTTAGTGCAGTCATCACCTGATCTAGAAACACATCCAATGTTTTCTTATCTGGCAAATGCTCCAGGAAATTAGAGGTAAACACCACATCTGCCTTTTCTTTGATTACCGCGGCCAGGTTTGTGGCTTTGCACTGATGGAATTCAACATTGGGGCAGAGGAATTTCAATGCATCAGCGTTCAAATCCACAGCAATTTTTTTATTTGCTGAGATATTGTTAAGGAACTCACCATAACCACAGGCCACATCTACCACCGTATCAGAGGGTGTTATAAAACGCTGAAGAAAGCTCCTGCATATCACTTGCCAAATCGCGTTTTTTCGCTGCAACTGATCTTGGGCAAATCGAATCTTATACAACTCAGACAAGTCATTGCTATTCATGATGAATTTCCTTGAAAGCCAAGATTTTATGTACTAGAAAAATGGCAATCATAGACAAAGGAATGGTAAGTGGATGTGCCAGTCCCTCAGAATGTCTGAACACCCCCAAGAATTTTCAACCACCTATTAATTTGCAAGGATGCCAGCCGGACAACCGGGGAAAAAGCTAAATTTACCAAAACAAAATCTCGAGCTTATGTGTGCCCGCCTTTTTCTGATTTTGGAAAAACAAAAAAGCTGTTTAACAGAAAGACTGCGATCATTCCAACGAAATAGGCAATAATAACTGCCCAAAAAAAAGATACCCACACTCAGGAACAGGCTCGTCGGCCAATGTAGAAATGCCGCAAGCTCCCACAGAAAGAAACCCAGGAAACTGCTTGGTAAGAAAAGCCTTAATCACGCAACTGCCTGCTTCGCCATCATTTTCCCAAAGCCAATACTTTCGGAAATCCCTCTATCCTCTGGATAGTAGTAGGAGGTATCAGCGACCCATAAGCCTTTAACCGGCAGGGCAACCGGAGGTAGCTTATCAAGATAACCCGGATCGCAAATCGGTTGTGCGTAACGGTAACGGCTAGCGCGCAGGTCAATAAAGTCCTCGTCGTTTAACGCCGGATTGATTTTCTTCAGGTAGCGACGCACTTTGTCGAGGAATGCTTGATCCGGTTCAGCGAATTTCGGGTGCTCACCAGGCATGTAGAAAGGGACATATACGATGTGCTGATCCAGTGGCCTCAAATTGGTGTACTCCACCAAGCCCGGGATATCCATTTCCGGATCATTGGTGTTCAACCAGAAGTTCTCGGTCAGGGCTTTGCGCAGTTTGAGTATCACACAGACAACCGCAATATTCTTGACAGACTGGAAACGCTTCAGGATCCCGATTGGCAGATCGGGTATCAGTCTGGGCACATAGGGCAGTGGAATGGTACTGATCACCTTGTCGAATGCTTCGACCTGTTCTGCCACCACCACGCCTTGCACTTTCCCTTCTTGGATGACAACCTTGCTAACAGGGGATTTGAGGTGAATTTCACCGCCGCGCTTTTCGATATCCCTGCGCATCGCCTGAAGCAGGGTTTCCGAACCGCCCTCCAGATAGCCTAGCTTTTCACGAAACAGGCTATAGCGGGAGCGGCCGATTCGCCGAATCCGACTCCAGATCCAGGCTGCCGAAAGGTTATTGGAGTAATCGTAAAACTTGTACTCAAACAGCCGACGCCACAAGACCTCGTAAGCCTCGTGGCCCACCCAGCGTTTGATCCAACCAGTGGCTTCGACATGATCCAACGGTCTCCAGTCGTCGCGTTTTGTGGACAGAAACGCATGCAGACCATAACGGAATTTTGCGACAAGACTTAATCCCCGAAACTTGAGGAGTGCGATGGGGTTCCCCCACGGTTGTAGTCGCCCCTGATACCAGAAACCCATCTTGGTTTCTACCCAGCGCATCTTGTCAGCCAATGCCAAATCGTCCAACATCGTCAAAAATTCATGGTCGGAGGTGCAATGAAAGTGGTAGTAGCGTTCGATTGCCAAGCCGGAGAAATCAAACGCAGCAGTCATCCCGCCCACTCGGTCATCAGCTTCGTAGACAATCGGTTGATGTCCATCACGGGCCAATTGATATGCCACAGCCAGACCCATCGGCCCTGCACCCAACACCGCTATACGTTGCCCCATAGTCAGAATTCCAAAACCACTTTGCTATAAGTGGGGTCGTTAAAGGTTTCATCGATGGCTTCAACAAAAGGCGTGTAGGGCACACCAAAAATCCCGGGCCAGTCGATCACTTCAAATTCATCCTTGGCGCTCAATGCGGAAAGTTGTTGGGTGGTAAACGGTGGATTCTTGTCAAAAAGCCCCCAGATCCCAATCAAAGAATAAAACAACCCGTATGGAATCTTAATGATTAGCGCTCTTGCACCAGTCGCACGCTTGATTTCGCGAATGATGTCGATGTAATCCACCCTCTCATGACCGGAAATATTGTAAATGCCACCGACAATTCTATTTTCAATGCAACTGATTATGATGTTGCAGAGATCCCCAACGTAAAGGGGCTGACGCATGTAACGGCCTTGCCCTGGTATAGGGAAAACCGGCACTTTCTTCAGGAAGCGCGAGAGCCAGCCCAGATGCTTGCGATCAAACCAGCCGAACATCAAGGTCGGGCGCAGTACCAGGCAAGGAATGCCACTCTCCAGCACCATACACTCCTGAACCTTCTTAGTATTGGAGTAGATGTCATCAGCCACAGACTCTACGACAGAGGAACTGATGAAAACGACATAGGGCATCTTGTTGGCTTTGATGGCGTCGAGGATCAGACGCGTGGAGTTCACATTGTTGCGATCAAACTCTTGATAATCATTGCCACCGATCTGGGCCTGTAACATTACGACGACATCAGCATCTTCAAAATGCCGCTGCCAGTCACCAGGCTCGGCCAGGTCGGCAAACTCAGCGGTAATATCAGGCTGAACCTGTTCCAGAACTGCCAAATTGGCACGGTGCTTGTCGAGAACCACGATATTGCAATAGCCTTTGGCTATCAGGCGGGCAACAAGGTTTTGGCCAACAAGGCCAGCGCCGCCAGGGAGAAGAATTTTATTGTTTTGCATGGTCATCTATTTGGTGATCGTTGCCGGAATTTTAAATTGAGGACAAATTTTTATTTTGTCTGACTGTTTTATAGCGAGACCGAAACTATATTGTCCCTCTAGCGCTGATATGTCAGCCATCGTGATATATCCCGATCCAGCAAGTTCCGGCTTTTTAAAATACGCTCCCACATCCGGACGAGGGTTTTTGCGCGTTCTTAAAAAATTATGATTACCATGAGTATCTCGTAAAACCACATAAACAGCTTCCGGCAAAGTAGCCTGATCAACAGAAATCGCAAGCCACCCGTTAACGCTTAGAAAGCCTGACGCTGAAAGGGTTTCAGGGATTGGAGATGTATTGTTAATGACGTCAATATTCCCTTCGCATTTTTCGGCTGTTATTATCTCAGAGTCCGCAATTTCATCTTCAAACTCATCAAATTTAAAAAGTCCCGAGATATCAATCGGAGGCTCCATTTTAATTTGACTGAAGGTCACGGTATAATTTTTCTTCCAAAGCCCGATTGGAGTATTGACAGTCGAAATAACCATAGACCTAACCAATTTGCCATTTCGAAGTCGGTCTTTCCCATATAACACTCCAAACTCAGCGGTGTTTTCGACTAACGGTGAAATGATGAAACCTGATTTTGCCATGCCGGAAATAAGTCGGTATTGTTTGTTCATGCCATTATTCAACTCTAACGTGATCTGAAGCTGGCTAGGCTTGAAAACAATATTAACTAAACGCCCCAAAAGAGTTGGTTCTATCTCGATCTGAGCAAATACAGGTTGGTCTAATAGTGGTAGAAGTACCTTTTCTCCGAGGACAGACATTTCACTTTTTAGCTTTACATACTCTGCAATTTCGGTGAGATTGCCATTTTTTTGAAGAAATAAAAAATTATTCTCCAGCCTAGTGGGTCGATAGTTACGCATCAGGATCGGCCAGCTTGCCCCATCCTCAGAGGATGGAATTCTTCCATCAATCGGTTCAACACTGAATATAATATTGTCTGGGGATTGCCTTCCCAGGAGATGTTTTCTATTTATTTCCGCCAGCGCTGGGGTATACGCCGAATAACTCTGAAATACCGGGCGAGGGGACCACGTGTTACCCGAAGCGATCAAGTACGCTTGATTGTAAGAGTAGATGTCTGTGCTCCCTTGCAAAATTGGGAAAGATGCCTGTTCTCGAAGACCGCCGACAGCGGCATTAAATTCTTGTTCAGGCCAGTTTCTATCTTGAATTCTATGTTGAATACCGCGCCATGCCGATAAATACGTGGATTTGAAATTATGGAACACATGCTCAGCCGATGTCTTCATATAATGACTATCAATATATGCCCATGAAATTATGGCTAAAGCCATAACCGGAACAATCATTCGGGTCTTACAGTTAAATGGCAATAGCACTGCTGCAATCAATATAGAAGTGCCGGACCTAACAGCGTGCACATCGTGACGGACAAAGCCACCCTTCAAGGAAAGGAATAAAAAAACAAAATAGATACAAAATAAAAAAAATTTTGAAGTGTGGGATATTTGCCCTTGGGTAGCTATCGCTACCAACAACACGGCAGAGGCCAATACATATAATATCACCTCCAGGGTATTGCCATTAACAGCCATGGCTTCGGAGTAGCCAGAGGCTATGTGTGCCATACCCATAAGGTAATTCGGTAAATTTCTAACAGATTGTCCCGATAATACCCAGAAAAAAATCATCGAAACGAAAGGAGAAAATAGGCACGTTATTGCGAGTACTCTCTGCTTGCACGCAATAAAAACCACAAAACACAATACCGTAATGGCAACGCACAAGAACAATAAGGTTCCCATAACTAAAGGCAGCAACCCAAATGGGGCAAATAATAATGCGACATACAGTGGCGCTAATTTGCGTTTAATGAACCTTCCGTCATCCAAAAATAGAATCTTGAAGATGAGCAATCCGACAAGCAGCGGAAGTGAAAAAAACAAAGTGTCCCTCAAATACATGAATCCAGCGAGGATGGTGCCAAAGGCCAGAACCCATCGCCATTGAACATTTTTCATTAAAAGGACAAAGCATCCCCAATATGACAATGCCAAATACAGGCTTCCACTCACCATCATAAAATCAGTTGATGGGTGGTATGATTTCGTCGCAATGGAAGCATAGGGCCCATACGTAAATATCATTTCCTTGCCAAAGGCAAAACCTTGAGCGGTGGCTTGATTCATTCCAAATACCCACGAAGGATCAAGCCCGGCACCTGGCATTCCTGGAGAAAATGGGACAAATGTCGCGATGGTTGTCAGGAGAAGCACAACCCCAAAAATGGCATTAACCGTCAGGTCTACATTGCTTGAAATAAATTTATTCCAAATTGTGTTATGCACAGTCTTCTCAAATTTCCAGTTTACTAAAAATTATATTTGGCAAATGCCGAATGATCATCATAATCAACGCCCATTTGGTGGGAGCATACACGACAGGCTTTCCTTGATTGATTCCTTTGAGAATCAGTTGCGCAACAGTTTCGACATTCGCAAGACTGGCACCCTGCTGCTTGAGATGTGCGGTCATTGGCGTATCTGTTGGTCCAGGCTTAATCAGGACAACTTTGACGCCAGTCCTTGCCAGACGATGTTGGAGGCCCTGCGCATATCTCGTAACCAATCCCTTAGCTGCACCATAGACATAATTTGACTTACGCCCTCTATCCCCAGCTACCGAGCTGATAATGGCCAGAGTCCCTTCGTTGGCTTTTTGCATATGTCCCACAAAGGCCTCTGCAAATAGCATTGGAGAGATTCCATTGACGGTCAAGGCGTCATGGCATGCAGGCAGATCCTCCTGACATATTCTTTGGTCCGGCAATGAACCATGCGCAATCAGTACGGTGTGGATTGGTCCTTCAGCCACAATTTCATCAACCAGCTGGCGAATGGCGATGGGATCAATAAAGTTGGCTTCAAGCGCACAAACCACCGAGCCTGGGCTTCGCACACGCAAATCTGCGGCCACGCGCTCTGTTCTGTCCAGGTCACGACCCACCAGCGTCAGATCGATCACCGCAGCCTTGAGCCACAAACGTGCGCAGTGTTCCGCAATGGCCGAGGTTGCACCCACGATAACAATTCTTTTTTTGGTATCTGTCACGATTAATCCCTTATCAGCCGCCGTGCCATCGCTGAATTAATGCCCGGGTCACGGAATTGCAGAAATTCAGCAAGGCGTGGATAGCCTGACTCGAAGAGGTCACGTGGCATACGCGCATCTTTGGCGGGATAAATTCGCCCGCCCGCCTCGCGCACGATAGCGTCCAGCCGCTCGAAGAGCTTCAGCGTTCGTTCGCCCTTATTTGGGAAGTCCAGAGCAAGGGTCACCCCTGGCTGCGGGAAACTCATCATTCCCACTGGTTGGCGGTTGCCAAAGGTTTTCAGCACAGCCAGAAACGATCCGTCACCGGAATGAGCGATTTCCCCTAACATCGCCTGCACGGCATCACGCCCAACCTTACGGGGCACAACGTTCTGGTACTGGAAAAAACCCTTGGGGCCATACATCCGGTTCCATTCAAGCAGGTTGTCGAGCGGATAAAAGAAAGGCGCGTAATGGGAGATGCTCCTACTTGCTTGCCAATTTTTAAGATTAAAATAGGCCATATTGAACGGCCGCAGCGACAGCCTATTCACCAGGGATATCGGTGGCACAAAAGGCATGGTCATCATCCGGATTTTTGGATCAGGGCGGAGGCCCAAATTGATAGAATTGCCGCGCATGAAGAGCCCGCGTCCCCCGCCCCCTGAAATACAGTCGATCCATGAGACGGTATGTTCCCAGGCGGTTTCTGAATCGTCCGCCAGACAAAAAAATTCGTCCAAATTGGCATATGACAGGGTCTCAGTGTCAAGCCAAGGGCCAGCCACCCGCCTGAGTTGAATGTCGGCTTCGGTGATGACTCCGGTCAGTCCAAGCCCGCCCACTGTGGAAGAAAACCATTCAGGCAGCAGGTGAGGTCCACATTCAATGGTGGTCCCATCGGTACGGACCAGCTTCATCCACTGAATATGGTCCCCAAATGTGCCTAACACGTGATGATTCTTGCCATGTACATCATTAGCAATGGCACCACCAACCGTCACCAGTTGTGTGCCAGGGGTGACCGGCAAAATCCAGCCACGCGGGATGGTCAATTGCTGGATGTCACGCAACAGCACGCCTGCCTCACAAACCAGTCGACCCGTGTTCTCATCAAAGCTGATAAAACGATCTAATCCAGTGGTGTTCCACAACACGCCATCCGGGTTGAGGCAGACGTCGCCATAGCTGCGCCCCATGCCATAAGCGATACCTGACCGGCTGCTTTTCAGTTGGTGTATGACTTGATATCGGTCAGACAAAGCCCGGACTTCGTGCTCCCAACTCCCCAGTCTTCCCCACGATGAGACTGCTACCATGGCCAGCCCACCGTACCGATTGTCAAAACTGTAGCAAACGCCACACCTGCGAACAGGCTTGCTTTGTCTTTTACTGCAAAGACCAGTGGGTCATCATGCATTTCGCCCCGATGTGCTTGCATCCACATCCAGCTGACCCAGAACAACATAACGGGCACCGCCCCCCATACGAATTCTGGGATCCGATATAGCTTCACAATGGCATCGCTATTGAGATAAAGCGCCAACACCAGGACCGCAGCATAACCGGATGTGATACCGAGCATCTGCACTAATGTCGCATCCGACGTGTAATAACCCCGTCCGTGCGCTTTTTGCTTCTCATTCAGCAACTGTACCTGTAACTCCGCGTAACGTTTAACAAAAGCCAACGACAGAAATAAGAAAACAGAAAACGCAAGCAACCAAAAGGACAGGCCCATACTCGCAGCAGAAGCGCCAGCGATGATCCGTAAGGTGTAAAGCATCGCCAAGGTTAGGCAGTCCACAAGAATGAGACGTTTGAGTCCCCAGGAATAGGCGCAGGTCAGTACAAAATAAAACAGCAGCCATGGGAAAAAGCTGCCACTTACCTGCCGCGCCAATACTAGACTACTGAGAAGTAATAGTGGCGCGAGTACAACGCCAACCCATGTTGGAACCAGACCTGAGGCAAAGGGTCTGTTACATTTGCGAGGATGTTGCCGGTCACTCTCCAAATCCAACAGGTCATTAACAATATACACCGATGAAGCACATAGGCTAAATGAAAAAAAAGCCAGAATAAGTGCCAGCCAAGTATCCAGGTTTGTGAGCCGATGGGCTGCAAAAAGAGGGACAAACAGCAGTAGGTTCTTCAGCCATTGGTGCACACGCGGCACCTGGTGCCAAGCTGTAAAGCCTACAGTAGGGGAAGTGAATACCCTTTCCACCTCGCAACACGCCTCTGCCTTCCTGGCAAGGTCTGGAGATGCATTAACGACGACCGCGCGACGAGAGCGTTGCCATATCTGAAGGTCAGCACGTGAGTTGCCGGCATAATCAAAACCGGCATGGCCAAATCGTTGCTCAAGCGCGTCTGCTTTCAGTTTTCCGGAAAGATTTGTGGTGCCATCACTTGCCATCACTTCGTCAAATACCCCCAGGTACTCCGAAATGGCGGTTGCAATCGAGAGATCAGACGCCGTACACAGGACCAGCTTTCGACCGTGAGTCCGTTGCTGTTGCAACCATTTCAATAAATCGTGGTTATAGGGCAAACAGCTTGGGTCAAAGTCGGTACGATGGGCCAAATGCCATTTGAGCACCGCTTTTCCTCGCGACAACCAATATGGGATACGTATAGTGTCAAATGGGTTATCCCGAAGGACTCTGATGGCGGACTCGTGAAGCATATCCGTACGAACCAGCGTTCCATCAAGGTCAACTACAAGGGGATGCAAGCTCAACACAGATTCCTCATAATTCGTTTCTTCTCAAGGATGCGGGCTCCATTCCTCATTTTTTGTTCCGGCTGAGGCTAGGCCAAGTCCTGCAGGAATGGGAGGGAAGCCCTCTATCCAAGCTTTAATAACGAGACGACTACAGGCTTTGGAATTCATCGACGTCACCGATCAGATTGGCCGCACAAACCAAACAGTCAATCATGCTACTCTTGGCTGATTTCCAAACAAGGATCCATTCAAAAAAGTGTCACAAACTCTGAATCCTATAGTTCATGCCAAAGATTTACACTGGAGGGACGAGCTATGCCGATGATTGCATTTATCCTCCTTCAATTTACCCACAGGAAAAGTGGGGACCCAAAATGAGTTGAGTGATACGGATTGGGTTGTATGGCTAAAATTTCCACCTCCGAGGCACGCAAGCTCTAACCACATAAAATGGCAATACCCCGACTCTCCAGTTCACAAGTATATCCGGTAGTGATTTTGTGAGTTACTGCCTGGGGACTAATGGGACCATCTCCGACAGAAGGCCCTCTACGCCATATTCGGCACATACGATGTCTGTTATGGAAATTTCAAGCTGGACCTTGCAACAAATGCAATCGAAAAGGTAACCATATATTTGTTCAGGATTCTTCATGCAATACCAAGTCATCCTCCCCGCGAAGACTTTCAAGAGAGAGTGGTTCCTAGTTCCGTTCAAACCCCAACTCTCTCTGAGCGCGATCATAATCTTCCGGGGTTCCAATATCGATAAAATACCCGTTGGTGACAAATGAACGTACCTGCAATTCGGAACAATATCGTTGCAGAAAGTCTATTTCGAAAGAGAAGATTTCCCCGACTTTATAGTGAGAGAAGATGTTTGGGTGAATCACATATATCCCGGCATTCACCAATCCAGGTCCTTCCTTCCCTTTTTCTTGAAACTCCACCACCCTGTCCCCGGCAAGAACCACAGAACCATAACGACTGACATCTGGAACCTGGCAAAGCACAACACCCACCGACGAATCGAGGGTAACCGACCAGGCAACTAAAGCCCCATAATCCATTTCAGCAAAAGTGTCTCCATTCACTACCAAGACCGGTGAAGGATCTTCGCCCTTCAATGCAAGCATAATGGCTCCTCCTGTACCCAAAGAACATTCCTCTTTGGAATACCGCAAGGCAATCGAACGATATGAACTGCCAAAATGTTCCTCAATCGTTTCAGCGCGATAACCCACAGAAAGGATGACATTCCTTAAGCCACCATCAACCAGCCTATCGAGAACATATTCCAAAAAAGGACGACCTCCAACAGGCGCCATCGGCTTGGGAAGATTGGGCACTGCGGATTGAAGCCTTTCGCCACGGCCACCTGCCAGAATAATTGCTTTTGTTAAACTCATTAAAGTCAAATGAATCCCTCCGGTCTTAACACTTGAACCAACCGGATTTAGCGCGTGAGGCCAGATTTAATCAATCCTCCACCCTTGCATCCCATATTTGGTAAAATGACAGTTGCTCACTTGCCCGGAGAATTTTTTTAAGGCAAAAATCACTTCCATTCTTTTTTCCGGGGGGACAAAAAACATCATGAATCCTCCCCCACCAGCACCGGACACCTTACCCGCCAATGCTCCTGCTGTAACAGCTGCCTCATAGATCTCATCGAGATGCGGATTGGACACACTCTTGGCTGAACGCTTCTTGCTTGTCCATCCCTCACGCATGGAGTCAACCAATCCAGAGAAATCTCCTTTCAGCAGACTTTCTTTCATCATACAGGCTTCGCGCTTCATCGCATGCATTGCTGAAAGTGCCAAATCAGAGCCTGCCTCGACATTCAGACTCTGGTCAGCAATGATTGTTGCTGAAGTCCGCGACACTCCAGTAAAAAAAAGAACTAATGATGCCTCCAGCTCACAAATAATCCAATTTTTGATGCGAAGTGGATTGACGATCACCCGATTATCCGCATAAAACTCGATGAAGTTAAATCCACCAAATGTCGCAGCGTACTGATCTTGTCTTCCACCTTGCAAACCACAGTCCACTCGCTCAACTTTAAAGGCCAAATGGGCCAATGCATAATCATCAAGCGGCACATTCAACAATTCGGTAAAAGCTTTCAGCATCGCCACAACCAGTGTCGACGAGGAACCAAGCCCGGACCCCACTGGAGCATCACAATAGGTGGTGACCTTCACCGGCAGGGGGCGACCTTCATTAAAATGATGGATCATATGAAGATAGACAGCCCGATGCAAATCGAGTTTTCCATTGAAGGGAATCGATTCCTCTAATCCATACTCGCTGGAATGCTGACGATCGGCAGAACAGAACTGCACCCTATCTCCCTTAAGCACCTCCAGCACCGCATACGCGTATCGATCAATGGTCGCATTAAGCACACATCCTCCGTGCAAATCGCAATATGGAGACACGTCTGTTCCCCCACCAGCCAGGCCAAGCCTTAGAGGGGCGCGTGCGCGAATAATCATCGGAAAATCCAGGAATCAAACCGGCTGGTCATTGTGGAAGGGGGGCGTTTTCTGGTTGGAGTGTTTAAGCGTTTGAAGATCGTCCTGGTACTGATTCAAGTGTATCCGCACTTCCTGGGGAGGTTGTTCCACGGACCGAATCCATCGTCCACCGGCATCCAGTTCCGCAATGGGACGCTTACGAATGATGACCTCAATGCCGCATTCCCCAACAGAACTCAACGTCTGGTCGTATCTGGGAAGATTGAACCGATACGTAGAAACAAGTTGTTCGATTTTCACCGGTTCTGCAGCAGGTCCAAGGTCACGCACCAAATCCAGAATATTCAGAGACCGTTGACTCCATGAATGTATTTTGAAAATGGTAAACGTCCATTTATGGTCAGCGTTAAATGTGCTCGGAAACCGTCCCTGTTCATATAAATCCTCATCTGGAACCGTCATGACAAGATGACCTCCTGGCCGTAAAACCCGGAACCAGTTGCGAAGTCCTATAAGCGGGTCATGAAGATGTTCAAGACAATGGCTACTATGGACAAAATCAAATTCTTCATCGGATACTCCCACAAGAAACTGCGCATTCCCGTCAACAAGATCCCACGTTCGCACTTCCTCCATGCGGCAGAACAATTCCTGATAGAGATTTAACGGGTCAGGTTGTCCCCCTATATCCAACCCCTTGCCGACAAAAAATCGGTTAATAAAGTTCGGTTCGGACAACCGACGAGCAATCGACTTGCTACACTCTTTCATAATTGTTTTGGCTCATGAATTAGGTAGCATATCTATCCGAAAGGGCAAGGTCTCAGGGAGATCGAAAAACAAACTGAGGAAATATTTGCTCACTATGCAACCCGTCGCGACGAATCACCAATTCCTCCACCGCTTCGGTAGCCCCTAAGCAGCTTGAGGTGGTCGCATCATCGAAAACAATATATCCACCAGAAACCATAGAGTTTCTCACGATATCATACGAAAAGGCCACTGCAGAATAAATATCACAGTCGATATGAGCCAGGACGATGCTTCCGAGATTGGCAAGCGCAGCAGGGCCCGTCTCTTGAAACAACCCTTTGATAAATTCGACGTTTTTTACGCCCTCCCGCTCAGCGAATTCGCGCAATTCGAGTAAATCGACGTCCTGAAAGTCCCCTGCAATATGGGCATCAATAGCCGATTCCGTTTCTGGCATCCCCGAAAAAGTATCCAGGGCAAAAACTTTCCGGCCAGGATACAACCGATTGACCACATAAGCCATAAACAGGGCGTTCCCCCCTTTGTAAGATCCAAACTCGACAATGTGACCAAAGGGGATATAGGGAAGAAAGTATTTCAGAATCAAATAAATGTTCATCCGGTTATCTTCGGAAACGATTGTTCGGCCCATAGCCAGGCTGCAAGCCTCCTGATACAACCTATCTTCCCGGATGACCTCTCGAATGTTTCCGCATTGCAATCCCCATCCCCTGGCATAGCCATCGCGAACATTTCGAGACTTGCGTGTGGCATAGCTGCCTCCAAAATCTGGAACAAATAATTTAAAGACCATTTCCATTTCCCGCAAATCCGGCTTCATTCCTCTGACATCCTTGGATTACGCATCATTAATGAACTTCCATCCAAATTGATAGACAGGAAAAATATCAAAGGGCTCCGGCCCAAATTAGAAGTCGGAATGCCGAAGACTCTCATTACAAGGATCCTTGCTAAGTTAGATCGACATACAATTGCTGAGGCTTTATCTCCAGATTGATCACACAAAAGCTTCGTGTTGACTGAGAACGAAGGAATGCAATCACCTTAGTTTAGACTTTCCCCGCTTCCCATCCCTTTATAGCAAATTTAGGGCAGCGAGCCGAGCCCGATATTTGGCACCCACAGCCCCTGGGCTATGGTATGTCTTAATAAATTCTGCCGCATGCTGACCAATCGTTTTGGCATAAGTCGGCTCATTGACCAATCGTCTCATAAACCACATCGCATGTTCGATGTCAGGATCGGCCCAGTGCTGCCCGATCGCAAATGGATATTCATGATCCCCGACGGGAATCAGCCGATAATCGACCAGGCAAGCATTGTCTTGATTGGTAAAGTCCAGATTACCCGAATACCCGGTCGCAATGACAGGTTTACCAAGATACATGGCTTCTGCTAAACCTCGACCAAATCCTTCCGATCGATGAAGGGACAAAAAACAATCACACAGTTTCACAACCGACTTTATTTCCCGGTCGGTCAACACCTTATCCATTAAAATAATTCGAGGATCCTGTCGATCAATCGACTGAATAAAGGTTTTGTATTCATTTGGACGCTCCTCAATGCCATTCATTTTGATAACAATACCCACCCGGGTATCACTCACATCTGGAAATGCCTGCAAAAATGCACGAATGGCTCCTTCTGGATTTTTTCGTTGTACATAAGAGTTAAAATCGAAAAAAAATAAAAAAAGAAACCGATTCTCGGGAAGCCCAAAGGATTCCCGCGTCATCCCGATGGGCTCTGGGAAATCAACAGCTAGTGGCATTCTGATGACCGGGGAGGAGGTCTTTTTGGCAATCGCCTGTTCAATAAACCGTGATGGGGCCCACACTTCATCCACCATTTGCAGTGACGGACACCATGCCCACGGAAAATTGCTGAGCTCCCATGCCCAATAACCAATATTGTACCGGTCCACAAAAATGTCCTTGCCCAGATGCCTGACAGCAGTCTCCATCTCGTCTGCATTGGCGTGAAACACATTGGCCTTATAGAAACCATCTCTGGAAATCTTATCCCTGTGGGGAAAATCCTGATGAATCCCCGCCAGATGGATCCCATACTCTCCGCAAATATTACGAATACTAAAAGGGACCTCTGCCGCCGAAAAGGCTGCTGCAGACAATCGAACATGTTCACCCATACCATACACACCGTAAGGATGGCCAAGTAATAGAGCCCCAGGGGAGAGCGCAGGCTTCATGGATCCTGGACTATTCCCAGAAATGATGGGAGTTATGAATGGAGTTATCTCATCGGAGTCCTGGGTTGACAAAAAGGCCTTGCGATTATCCTGCAAACGAATGATAAAATAGGATTCAGTATTCACGACGGGGGTTGGAAGGGCTACAGGTTGTGGCTTCTGTTTTAGAAGACTAGTTGCTTTCTTTAAGGCTGTCCGTAGACCAAACCTTTTGATCCCGGGAAAGTATTGTTCTAATCTTTGTTTGCTGAAAATGTTTTGAAATTGGAATCTGGACATGTTGAGGGTGATACCTAAGGTGTTTTCGTTTTGTTTTGTGAACTCAGATAAATTTCATCCAAGATGTGGATGCCAACATTTTTTGTCATACACCTGCAGAGGATCGGGCGATATAAAAATCCATTCTGACGTCAATCCAAAGTATGTGTGGGGGTTCATTGGAATGTGACCTTCGCCTCTCATTATAATTTTAATTTGTATGATGATGATATTTCTTTCGTCAATATCGTCACGAAAATGAGCTACTGAGAGGAAGTATTGCGGAAATGTAGCAGAGAAACAAGAAGACCGTCTGGAGGCCTGGTGCAGGCATTTCGGCCCGAGCAGGGTCAAATCTGTGATGATGACAACAATATGATACGTTTTCGTTCCTTCATTATTTTTGGATTGACACATATTTGACTTCTGAATATCTTTTACTTTTCAATAGGAATTTTTTTATTATTCAATCTGAATAATCTTGCTTATGGCAAATTCGTCTAAACATATCATAAAGGTTCCATTTTTAAACGGGATTTGTGCTGAGCGTGTTAGATAAATCTCTGTCGTTGGGGCTGTTTTTTTGAGATCTCCTGACGGGATTGAAGAGATGTATGTTGAAAAATAATCTGAGGAATTTTCCGGTATAACCCAATGGGAACCTTTCTCGATTTTATGGATGTGGCAAGACGGGCCGTTCGTCACCATGGAGGGGTAACCAAGGTTATTCGTCGTGCGTGGCAGGTGATGGCCTTTGAAGGACTCCTCGGGCTGAAGAGGAAAATCCAGCTTTTCCGACAAACTTTTCCATCCAGCGCCTATGTGCCTTTTAAACACAACCTTGCACCGGTTTCAAATCCCGATATTAAATTGATCGCATTCTATCTTCCCCAATTTCATCCCATAAAGGAGAACGATGAATGGTGGGGCAAAGGTTTTACCGAATGGACCAATGTTACTAAAGCCGTACCACAGTTCATTGGCCATTATCAGCCACACCTGGCGGATCAGTTAGGCTATTATGATTTACGGTTAAAAGCCGTCCAGCAGCATCAAATTGATTTAGCAAAGGAATATGGAATTTATGGATTTTGTTATCACCATTATTGGTTTAATAACACAAGAATTCTCGAAACTCCCCTGGATACGGTATTAAATAGTCAAGAGCTCGACCTGCCCTTCTGTATCAACTGGGCCAATGAAAACTGGACTCGTCGCTGGGACGGATTGGAACAGGACATCCTGCTCGCTCAGCGCCACTCGGCTGACGACGACCTCGCATTTATAGAAAACACCGCACGGTATATGCGTGACCCTCGTTATATCCGTATCGATGGAAAACCCTTGCTACTACTGTATCGGCCGGGTCTATTACCAGATGTCCGTGCCACAGCCAACCGCTGGCGGAAATGGTGCCGGGAAAATTCGATCGGAGAGATTTATCTTGCCCTTACTCACGCGTTCGAACACATCAATCCCAATGAGATCGGATTTGATGCTGCCATCGAATATGCCCCTAACACGTATCCAATGACACCCATCACAGCGCAAATCCGTGCTTCAGGTATGATGGTCAATCCAGACTACCAGGGAATCATTTTTGACTACAACCAGGCGGTTGAATACGGGCAAAATCAGTCATTGCCCTCCTATATTAAATTCAGATGCCTGTTTCCCGGGTGGGATAATGAGGCCCGCAGCCCAGGGCGGGGTATCACGTTTATCAATAATTCACCTCTTAAATTCCAACGATGGCTCTCCTATCTGCTGAGTTATACACAAAAACACTTCAAACCGAGTGAACGATTCATTTTTGTCAATGCCTGGAATGAATGGGCAGAGGGGGCACATCTAGAACCGGACAGAAAATATGGGTTCAGCTACCTGGAAGCTTGCCGCGTTGCAACTCAGCTTCACACGCTCACACATGAAAAACCCGCATTCATTTCGCAGACAGAACCCAACAACAGAATCGCAATTGTCATTCACGCGTTTTACCTCGATGTGTTCGATGAAATGCTGCAGCATCTGGAAGTCATCAATAAAAATACCATTAAATTGTTTGTGACTACCCCAGAAACACAGGTCACAATGGTCGCATCTCAACTTGCAAAAAACGATTATGATTTCACCTGCGTTGGTGTGACCAATCGGGGGCGTGACATCCTGTCTTTCCTAAAGATACTGCCTGAAATATATAATCAGAATTTCACTTATCTGGTAAAAGTCCATACCAAGAAATCCGTCCACAGAGCGGATGGGGCGCATTGGCGTAATGATTTGTATACCAAGTTATTAGACCCACCAGTGTTGGAGGAAAACATCAAATTTCTACAACACCATCCTGAAATTGGCATTCTTGCTCCTGAGGACCACCTGGTTTCCATGGGTCGTTATCTGGCTTTTAACGAGAAATACATTCGAAACCTGGCAGCACGGCTGGGAATGGAAATGGAAACCGTCCTGCAATTACCATTTGCGGCAGGCTCCATGTTCAGTGCCCGCACCCATGCGCTGATCCCGTTGCTGCTATTGAACTTTGTTGAAGAGGATTTTGAGCCTGAACAAGGTCAACTCGATGGCACATTGGCCCATGCCATTGAACGGATGTTTTCCGTTTGTGCGCATCGACTGGATTATCAAATCAGAACACGGAGTGGAAAAGATAAACGGTGATTACGCCCATGCCGAGAAATCCACAGTAAAGGGGATTCACATGACACATTGAGCGATGACCAAGGCATTGAGAGTTGAGCGAAGAGAAAGCTCTGGATCGCTTATACCCTCGTGATCATGAAACAAAGCGGCTCCTGAAAGTTTTCAAACCTTCCCGATTTTTTTGCATCTTATGTCACTTAAAAATTCTACGGCAACACTTTCGAAGGGGTTGAGGATGCAACCTTGGCCATCATTTTCACGCATTAAGAACAATCCGTTCACCCTCTTAAATATGATGCTAACCAAGCGCATTTTTCGTGGCCATCAGATACTGATGGCCGAACCGACCATCAGGCTCCAGATGGTTCCCTTCGGCCCATTCATTCCAGGCGTTAATAAACACAATCCGTTCATCTCCGAATTGGAGACGCCTGGTTTGCTCCACCATCCGTCGCAACCAGTATTCGTACCTTTCAGGAGTCGCATTCACAAAGACATGTGAGACATCCTGACGACGGGCAGTATTATCCCAGGATGGCATTACCGTCCTAAAGAGTTTGTAGGATGGCCATTCTCTCTTAATGAAGTTTTCAGATGTGTGGACATAATCAAACAACACCCCTTGATATCGAGGATTTATCAACGGTCGAGAGCGTTCCTCTCTTACCGGATAACGATGAGGCGGAAATTCGATGGCGGCATCAAACCCGTAGACGGTTGGATCATCTCCCAGGGGCATACGTTCAAAACTCTGGACGTACGCTAAATAAATTTCTCCAATTCCCTCGTTTATACAGTATTCACGCCACAAGTCTGCCGTCCGTCTTGGCTCAGGGATTATGCCGAGCCGATAGACCAGTACCAAAGGTTTCCCATGAATCCTGACATACCGATTATCCCTCAATAGCGGAGCGATCTCAGCAATAAAACCGGCATGGTCCGCCTCTGTATGACTTTGCGCAATGAGGATATCCTTTTCACACCCATCCCATCGTCTTGTCCAGTTTTCATTCGCCCAGCAAATGCAAAAAGGAAAGTCTGGAACTCCGGATTGCACCACTTCGTCAAGAGGTCGATTTAACAGCTTCTTACCGGCAAACCAATAGTAATAATAGCAGAAGGCAGAAAGACCATAATGCCGGGCCAGTCGCGCCTGCTCTTCTCGAACCTCTGAAACACGCAAGTCATAAAACCCTAAATCAGCTGGAAGATGGGGTTGGTAATGACCTTCGAAATTAGGCCGGGCTTTCGTGACATTCGTCCATTCCGTAAATCCTTTTCCCCACCAACGATCATTTTCCGGAATGGGATGGTATTGGGGAAGATAGAAGGCAATGGCACGGACTTCATTCAACTTCTTAAGCTCATCACTCCAACGCTGAACGAATGTATCAACATTCCGCTCAATAAGCGGCATTTTCGTTTGTTCGGAATCATTTGTACTAACGCTCAAGTGATGAACCACCACGGAGCGCGGTTGATACAACACTCGCTTTCCCATTTTTCGTACGCGAAAGGCTAAATCCGAATCTTCACAATAGCACGGAGAGTAGATTTCATCGAATCCTCCCAATGTTTTAAACAACTCCGCTTCGATGAGAAGGCAGGCCCCTGAGCAATAATCGACTTCTCGCACCACATTATATTCAGGTCTGGATGAATCGGCATTCAACCCGACTAATTCGGCGGACCCATCTTCCTTAATAATGGCTCCCGCCTCTTGAAGCGCTCCATTGGGATAAAGCAGTTTGGATCCCACCAGGCCCACATCGGAAAATTGATGAAACGTTTTCACCAATTCATTCAACCACCCGTCACACACCTGCGTGTCATTATTCAGAAACACCAGAAATTGCCCTCGAGAAAGGGTTGCGCCCTTGTTGCACGATTGGAGAAATCCAACGTTGTGTGCATTTCTCCAATAACAAATATTCTTAATGGTCGGCAGAATGGTCGGAGTGTCATCATGCGACGCATCGTCAACAAGGATGACTTCAAAACTGCATTGAGATGCATGCTTCAAGAGAGAAGCCAAACAGCACACAGTGTACTTCAGATGATTGAAGACAGGGATAACAATGGACACCAAGGGTTGCTCCACATGGTCGAAATGCAATGACTGGACAAGCGTTTCAACACCATCCTGATCAATCTGAATGAGAGAGAGCGGCTGCTGGGAAGGGCCCTGAAAAGATAGATTGGGGGTATTAGCACTTTGTAGGATTGGCGGTTGTTTTTCCCTCCACCGCTGATAACTTTCGGTTTGCGCAAACATCGGGCCACATCGTTTAAAGATAAATGAAACCAATTGATATTTTCGGTTAGGGGAAACGGGCAACATGCTTTTCGCCACTCTGAGAAATTGATCAAAAAAACCAGCGGCTGATCTCTCTCTTTCGTATCTCAGGACGCTCAGACCCCTTCAACCAATGCACAAGGTATATATATATCCGGTGGCTCAGCGAGCCATCCGGACAAAGCCGATCTCTCAGCTTTCTAATACGACTGATGACCTGCCACATGAATGATGCATAAATTCGATCCAACTGGGCGGAGACATGGCGTAACTCCCCCTCTTTCGTCAGTAATCGGCTATACAGACTGGTAAGGCGCTCCACAATGACTCGTTCCTGCTCCGATACAACCTGAGTTGAGTGTAGTGATCTGCAACTCGCGCTCAGTCATAGCCTGGTTGAGATGAACGATCTGACCATCACGCTCAACCACGGCTTGGTTCAAATTTTGACGAGGCAAAGAAGTCGTGCGCAGCCATTTAAGAAATTCCTCATATTTCAACGGTCGCCGGGCAACTTCGATTTGTAACTCTATCTCCAAATTTGCGTAACGTTCGATTTCAACATCCGTTATGACAAACCCTGTAGCTTTGAATGCAGCAAGAATAAACCCTAACGGGGTGTTTAGGAAGTCACTGGAAGTCGTACCAAAGCGCGTCACCGAATGGATTAGCAAATGCAGTGAACGGAAAATCATCCATCCGGCAGGTATGTCATCATTCAATGTCCATTCTTTATCTATCACCTGCCACACCCCGTCAGGGCCGACGATGATATTTTGCGGAAGAGCATCGAAAAACTCACCTGGAATCGGTATGTCCGCAGAATCGATTGGCATGCGAATATCACGAGATACGTCCATCGAAAGGAGAATATGCAGGTATCGCTTCAAGAATGTGGCAACTTCCTCCATGCGCCAGCCATCCCGAGTGACAATATGGACGAGTTCCTGAGACAATGGCCGACCTTGCACATATTCCGCTTTTTGGGGAACGTTAAAGGTCAAAAATCGCCCATGAATGTGCATAGTCGAGCCGGCCACAAGGGGAGAATACTGAACCTCGATTGAGCCATTACCCACAGGCAAAAAGCGGGTTTCCTTGCAGAACTCTTTGGATCGTTCACTTGTGAAATGCCAGGCCAGGATAGGTGAATCCGACCCCTGTCCACGAGATACCCCTGCCACAATTAGAAAGGAATTTGCCAAATCCAGCGCAACTCCGTTCTGCACAAGCACCGGCCAAACCAATTCAGGCGAGATTGCCAGGAGTGGCGGGAGCTGTGGATCACGTTTGACGCTCTGCCATGCCAGGGCACTGGCATCAAACCCCTCATAAACAAACCCACGCTCAGTTACGATCGAAGCCGGCAGTTTATAGTCAGGAAATGGCGCCATGAACTCCGAATTCAGAAAACCGGCTTGTCTGAGCATTTCTGTAAGCACTTTGCGTCCATAGGTGTGTGGCTGGTCTTTTCGGTATCGTCCCTCCAAGACCATACATCGCTTGCCCAAGATGATCTTCCGGAGCGCCAGTAAAATATTTAAGACCCAATTGGTTCTCAATCGCCACAATTAACTTTCCATTGGGTTTCAGCATAGCTCTCACTCGCTGTAACATGCCGAGTGCAGGATCGTCCCCCGACGTAAACAAATTTGCATATTCGAGCACACCAATCAGGGTGATGACATCAAACTGGTGATCCCATTTGAAGTCATCAAATCTGTCCGTGACCACCATGACATTCGGGAGTTCCCGAGTGCGTGATCGCGCGATAGCAGCGCGGCGAGGGGTTCCTTCTAAGGCCAGTACATGGGCTCCTGACTCGCCCAGATAGCGAGTGATAGCCCCGCAGCCCGCTCCAATTTCCAGCACATCCCTGCCTTCTAACACGTCCTGAAATGGACGCAAGATATTAGCTCTGGTGCTGCTGAGGTGATAAAGAGATGGCCAGTCAGTGCAATGTTGTCGCAATTCTGTAGATAGAACAGAAATGTCACTCGCATGCTCGATAATGGCCCCGATACGTTGCTCCACGATCTCGCCGTCATCATAAGCTATCCCGAGGAAATCAGGTCGCGACCAGACATTGGTTTTAGGATTGAGCCCATAGCCCGCTTTGGACAACAGTGATTTCATGAAGAAATTTCCCTGGCCGTTATTTTGAGTCCTAAGTCAACAAGGCCAAAAAAGGTATTGACTGGCCGAACCTGAAAATGGATTGCGTCGTAACGCCTGTCGTGAGGCGTGCTGCCTTCACCCTCTTTAGTGGCAATGCCTAGGGAAATGAAATAGTCTCCTGGCGCAAGACGACAACAGAAAGAAGCATTGGCATAGGCTACTTGACCATGCTGACCTAACGATTTGAATTCCTCGACTTCTAGTGTTTCGGAGTTAGCCCCATAGATAGTCACACCTTCTTTGGTTTTGATCGTGATGCCCAATATTGGTCGCACGAGGTTACTTGAAAATCTCATTGAAACTCCCAAAATGACAGTTTGTCCGGTAGATATCGCATTAGGATACATTTCCCCATCCGCGGACAAATAAAAATCCAGAATTGAGGCCGAACCATCGCCCCAGCGATATTCGTGCGGATTGTAACCGGGATGAGTGGCAAACACATCCTTCGCATAACTCAAGAAGTTTCCAGGATCCGCGATATTACTAGCTGTTGTGGTGGTTGGCAAAAACGGCACGTCTTCTGATATTTTTTTTTCTTTGCCAAACAACAAATCCATATAACGGTTCACTACGGAGCGAGGTTGCCCAGACTCCAACACCTTCCCATTTTCAAGCAATAAAGCTTTAGTGCAGTGTGTGACAATTTGTTCGCTAGAGTGAGTGACCAGCAATATGCTGGTTCCACCATCCTTAAGCCTCTTTAAACGGTCAAAGCACTTGGCTTGAAATTTGGCATCCCCAACAGCTAAAGCTTCATCAACAATGAGAATAGCCGGAGAAACTTGGGATTGAACTGCAAAAGCGAGTCTGACCATCATCCCGCTTGAGTACATTTTTACGGGTTGATCGATGAAGTCGCCAATATCGGCAAACGCAATGATGTCATCCAAACACGCATCGGTTTCTTCTCTGCTTAATCCGAGCACTGCCGCATTCATATATACGTTTTCGCGTCCGGTGAACTCGGAATTGAACCCAGAGCCAAGCTCCAGAAGGGCCGTGATTCGGCCATAGGTTTGAATGCTCCCACTGGTTGGATTGAGCGTGCCACATATCATTTGCAACAGCGTGGATTTTCCGCTGCCATTGCGACCAATAATGCCAATGGTTTCTCCCTTTCTGACTTCGAAGGAAACGTCATTGAGCGCCCAGAACTCACAGAAATATTGCTTGGGCGGCCTGCCGAAAAATCTTTGCAATCGTGGATATATCGACTGCTTCAATCGGTCATGAGGCTGATCGTAGATTTGATAACACTTGCAGAGATTTTGAACATGGATTGCGACGTCGTCGGCCACTTGCACTGTTTGCTGGCTTTTCCCCTCTCTCTGGTATTTGCGCGACGAGGGAGCGATGGTTTTGGGTTCTTCATCTCTGCTCGTTTCCTGCGGGAAAAGTGAGTGGTTTTTTAAGAGACTCTTAGACGACATCCGCAAAACCCTTTCGTGTCTTCTGGAACCAAACAAAGCCCATCCAACCCACAACCCAGGAAAACATGACATACAGAAACCAGTCTACCCATTGGGGCATCTGTCCCCAGAACATGACCGATTTCGAGTCATTAAGGACAAGAGTCAAGGGATTAAGCTGAATCAAGCCTCGATAAGCCTCAGGAATAGCAGACAGAGGGTAAAAAATAGGACTCAGAAACATCATCATAGTGGTAAGCATACCCACGAACGGTTGAACATCACGTAGGAACACACCCACTGAAGAGAGAAACCAACCTAATCCCAAGATCCAAAGGACCAAAGGAAAGATCACGATTGGTAACAACAAAATGGTTGTGGGCGGAAGACCATGCACAACGAGATAAAATATCAACAGAATCAGAAGACTCACAGCAGCATTAAACAGTGCGACCAGCAGGGAAACCCATGGCATTATCTCGAGAGGAAACACCACCTTTTTGATATAGGACACATTTTCAAGCATAAGACCCGGGGCACGGGTGACGCACTCGGAAAACAAATTAAAAATAATCAATCCAGAAAACAATAACAGCGCAAAGGCACCCCTTTCCTCCATTGGCATCTCCCACCGAATCCGGAAGACAATAGAAAAGACAAACGTATACACACCTAACATCAGGATCGGAACGACAAATGCCCAGATCACACCAAGAACCGAACCACGATAACGAGCATCAATCTCCCGCTTGGCAAGGCGAGCAATCAAGCTTTTATACTGCCATGCACAGATCAATGGGGCAAAAGGATTATAGGGATTTCTCATCTATTTGATCGACAGAGCAAATCTCGTATGAAGAATCCACAAAGACTGAATTTGAAGGGCAAAACCTCCTAAATCTTTATTTCCAAGGCTACCATACGCTACCAAATCTCCTTGCATTAAATCTTCACACCCAATAACCCAGGGACTTTTGCAAAAAACCATTCTCAATGGAGGCAAGGGAACCGGTGAAATCATTGGATAGGGCAAGGATGTGGTAATAATACCTAGAAATCCTCTTGAAGCGAAATTAAAGGAGGATCTGGCCAACTCCCGTCAACGAAAGATTCCGGTTAAATTCTGAGGGAGGAAGGGACAGTAGACAATATTTACAATATTTGTAGCAAAATCAATACGCTGCCCTCAACTATTCTGACAACTTCATCGTGGGGTTCGGTCTTTTACCAAAAATCCTCAAGGTCCCTCATGCGAATTTTTTTAAAAAATGAACAACTACAGACCAGATGGATTCAAGCCAAAATCACAACCTTCCTTCCGGCAAAAACCTGCCGGAACAATCAGCTACCCAAGCTAGGACTATGTTTGAATAAAAAGATGTTCCGGTCTGTTCAGTAAAAAAAATGGGAGGCGGAAGAGTAGAAAAAAGTCGTCTAGAGGGGAAAAATAATGAAGTCTTATTAATTACTAGCTCGACCAGTCGATGAAGATGGAGCAAGCCAGGAAATTCGACCAAAAAGATACAGGCAGTCCAGTCTCACGCCACACGGAAAACTGCCGGGAGTGTGTCGGCCACCAGTTCCACTACTTTGCCGTAAGGCATAGGGAGTATCAACACGGAAATTACTTGGCTGTCCTCAAGCTCTGTTCAACAAGCCACAACCAGTTCCCAAATTTGGCTTTCCATGTTTTTTAAACACATTTTCAAGGCAAACTTGTGCCACTCCAGTTATCCACAATTCGTTTGCCTTCCAAAGTTTCCTGGATGCAAGGCCTAAGGGTCTCTGTATTATCCCAGATTCCCAAATCTGGTCCCTGAAGTCCTTCATGCTCCTCGTTCAAACTTTCATCGGAGGATGAAAAATAATAATAATCAACCGCGTTGGCTTCAGCCCACGAAATAAAATTTTGAAAAAAGAAACAGGCATTTTCCTCAGAGGGAACCGCTTGGCCCACGATATCCCCCCCACTCGGCCATCCTGTTTCAGCAACCACAATCGGCTTCCCTTCGGCAGCCAAGATGATTTGTTGATGATACCTATGAATACTGGCCATTCCGAGATCAACTTTTATACCTTCCTCATAGGGATTATAATTCACGAATATGACATCCATTGCTTCCATAACAATGGAATGAGAGAGTAGTTCGCTATATACGTCGGCATACCCCACCGGAATATCTCTTGGAACCGCTTGCTTGACTTGGTTGATCAGATTCACAAGCGCGGTTTCAGTAATATCCCCACGTAGCAGCGCCTCACTACCAACAATGATAAGATCGGCTTCCCCAGCCTTAGCAACATTGATTAGACAATCAATTTGTTGCTGATTGGCTGTCGGATCTCGACCCAGCCAACCTCCAATTGCTGCTTTCAGACCAAGCTGGTGGGCTATTCGACCACTCTTTTCAAACCCATCCCCACATTCAAATGTTCGAACCCATTTGGTATAGGGACGAATAATTCCCAATCTCTCTCTGAGTTGGTTTTCTGAGATTTGCGAGGTCAAATTTTGACCTTCCCCATTATTATAGGGGTTAAAATTCAGTCCGAATAATGGTGGTGAACTTGGCCCACCTTTCTGAATTATCCATTTCAAAGAAACACTCATTGCAATCACACCGCTCCTAGCCAACAACGTTCCGTTCACCTCCCACACCACCACCTGACCACTCGTATTGTTGCGCCAAATCACATCGGCCTTGCCATCCCCACCCACATCCCCTACTTGCGTAATAGCCCAGTCCATGGACATCCACCCCAAGTATCCTGAGGATCCAATCGTCGCCCCGTTCATCAGCCATACCGCCACCACCCCGGTATTGCTGTTGCGCCAGAGAATATCTGCCTGCCCATTGCCATCCATATCCCTCACTGCCTGAATATCCCAATCAAGAGATGTGCTCCCGGGAAAGCCTACAGAGATAATTTTCGAGCCGCTCATCAGCCACACCGCCACTACCCCACTACTGCTGTTGCGCCAAATGATATCGGCTGTGCCATCCCCCGTCACATCGCCAATCCCTGCAATCTTCCAATCGAGGGGCACACCTCCCAATCTAATCGTGGCTCCATTTGTCATCCACACCACCACCACGCCACTACTGCTGCGCCAAACAAGATCGGCGTATCCATCACCATTCACATCCCCAATCCCTTGAATGGCCCAATTAATAGAGAGGCTCCCGGGAAACCTGACGGAATTAATGGTCAGACCGTTCATCTCCCACACCTCCACCTCTCCACTTGAATTATGACGCCAGATCACATCCGCCCGGTCATCTCCCGTCACATCGCTGATTCCCGCGATTTCCCATTCGAGCGGGACCCTAGCCGGAAAGGCGGAAGAGGCAATTTGCTCCCCATTCATCAACCAGATAGCAACATCCCCCGTACTCGTATTGCGCCACACAACATCGGCCTTGCCGTCGCCATCCACATCGGTCCCATTCCCCGCCGTAACGGTCTGGGCCCAGACCAGCCAGAGCATGGCACCAAACAAAAGAACGAGTCTCCAAACATATCTTTCCCTTTGGTGATCAGTCGGGCATCTGTTGATCCTATTGCTCATTTCCCGTCTTCTGCAATCGCAATGAGGCTTGAACCGCTGTGCCTTCAAAGGCTTCATTTACTAAAAGATAAAAAAAAAGGTGAGAAACTTTCTCACCCCTCCATGGGTTGCATTCCTTCTATGATTTACCTCAGACCCTGAGGAAAAATATATCAATCTGATACTATATAGTCATCACTTAAAAAATCAAGAAGAAATCCTGGTACCCATTTCTCATTCCCAAAGAAGCGAATCGGATTCAGATAGATTGGCCATTTCCCCACGCATCATGGAAAGTGGAAACCCAACAAAATCTATTCCACCTCGAAAGAGCGTATTTCTCCGTTGAATCTCTCCGTCCGAAGACGCCAGGTCGGGAAAGCCGCTAAACCAATTAACAACCCAAGCATTACTCATACCACTATTATTCCGCTTGTATTACAATGATGTCTGACATCGTCCTTCCCATTCCTTAAAGATCCCCACATTCTGTCATTCGAGCGGCAGCCGATTGAGACAACTTGCTCCAGGTCATCCGCCCCTCAGTACTCAGATTGCGCCAAACAGGGACCGCTATGCCGCCGCCCACATGGGTTTAAGATTCACAGCCCATGATTAAACGTCGGAGATAGAAAAAATGTGTCGCACATTCCATTCGAATCCTCCATCGTGGTAAGCCCACAGGCACGCGCCCACGCGGCGCAGGCCGCCTGTGCGCGTGAGTTGAGTCAACGACGGGCCGCGTGGCTCTGGACAACTGCTCGCTCAGGGCTGGGCAATGAGGCCAAGGGGCCTCAACGAGATTGGCGGTTGGCCCAAACCCTCCGCGGGGTGGCCAAACGGTATCCGCAGTGGAGATATCGGCTCGCCGCCGGCTTTCTCCGGCACCGCGGGTGGCGGAGCGAGCTCAAACGAGTGCTTCGGGTCTGATGCCAATGCAGATTGCAGGTGCCGACGATCTTGACACGGCTGGTGCGTCTCTCGGGACACCCCGCTTTGTCCGGAGGGACAATGGGCCAGAACTCCGGGCGCAGCCCCTGCTCACCTTTTTGACCATCACGGAATTACTCCGAGTCGGATTCGACCGGGGAAGCTCCGGCAGAAAGGCAGCAATGAAAGTTTCAATGGGACGTTTCGGCGCGAATGTTTAGATGCGGAAGCCTTTCACCACCTGACGAAAGCGCGGGTGGTGATTGAAGCGTGGCGTCGTCGGTATTATCAGGAGCGGCCGCACAGTCCGCTCGGGTATCAGACCCGGCCAGCGTCTATGGGAGGGCGGTGAGTCCACGATTCGGTTCCGAAGGCAATTCAGGGACAGCCCCGAAAAAATCGACGCACCCAATTGACCATAAAGCAACGATCATGGATCGATCCGACTCACAGGTCGGGGGAAATCATCCACCATATGCAGTGAACAAGACAAGATCACTCGGAAAACCTAACATTCCCAGTGGCCAAAAAAAAGTTGGCAGCTCAGGGGCCCTCGCATCTTCCCTAATACCAACTCCATTACTCCACTCGGGTCACGGCATCGAAAAATGAGCGGCTCATGCCAATAACCTCATTTTCGTGAAAAAAACCACCCTACCGTCCTACCATCCTGACCAATGCTAATGCCAAATTTTTGATAGGCCTTATTGAGAGGTTCGAGAAGATATTGACTCATGATAGGCCACCTCTTTTAAGTATCTCTTTTTTGCAACTAAACATTGAGGCAGATTTCTCCAAAAAAACGCGTCTCGAAAAGTGGATCTTCAACCCACGTTTACTCTATCCCAGCCCGATTCTTCGTCTGGGATCCTTAAAACGTAGGATTTCAAGCCACAACCTCTTGTGTGGCACAATTTCACTAGTTCTAGTTACGGTTGGATACTTCGCAGCATCTCTTCTTTCAGGTACCCTGGAACCGGCTGAATATCCATCGGTGGATAGGCGGTGGCAGGAATGATCGGCATATTCGGCGTACTGTCTGCCGGCGTAACCTGCATTCCACTGCTGCCCCTAGCAGGCATCATGGGCATCCTGGTGCCTTCGGGCACGGGCTGAATTGCCATGGGGCCACCAGCCACGGACGGTCTAATTCCGTGCATTTCTTCTGGAGAAGAACCAGGGGGTGTTGAGGAGTGTGGTAAGATCGGAGCAGCCTCATTCTCATATGAAAGAGACGGATTGGCCTCCCCGACCCCTCTCTCCGTATCACTTCCTGAGCTGGACTCCGTGTCGGCTAAGCTATTTGAAGGCATCTCATTATTAGATGAGTCATTCCTCTCAGAGACCGCTTCAGCTGGTGGAGCTTTGGGCGTAATATATAGGAATCGCAAGTGTCCCCCCGCATTGACCGTAAATGCGTAATCCCAGGGCGCCAGGATCTTGGCCAAGGCCGGAAGTATCGGGGTTTGTTCCAGATCGACGGAAATGAGGGTATCCAACTCTCCCTCTGGTACCTCATAGGCAACGCCTACCTGTTTCTGTAATTGCTCAAGCACTGTTCGTAAGGTGACCTTCGACAAGTGTGCAGTTAACCGGTCCCCCTCTACCTGAAGTGGCACCTCCGGAGTCAAAGCCCATCCTTTTCCATTGAAACCAACCAAAAGGAAGAAAATCATCAAAAGCAGTTTTTTTATCAATTTAGACGTTGTGTTTTGCCTGAATCTCATTGTGTATCTCCTTTCACGTTTAGCCTGTCAAAACCTGAGATAATCATGTCCTGAAAGCACGAGACCCCAACCACCGTGGTTTTTGTTAATTTTTAATATTTTGGCGTTGTTCCCAAACTACCCAACTCTCAGCAACATACAGAAAAAATGAGGGAATCATTGAATCACTCAATTCATAAGAGAGGCTTTCTGAAAGTCCAATCCTGTGATAGTCAGGCCACTCATGTGAAGTATGACCATAGCCGGTTTTTTAGAAAACAATAAAAAAATGTTAGTCCGACAGCGGGCGTAGGTCAAGAAGTATTATGAATAGACTCTGATAGGGGGTTTCAAATCAGAAAGAAAAATTCACAGACCTGGCTCTTAATGGATGCCTGTGAACAGAATGAGGCGGCTTGAAGTAAGAGAGTGATTCATGACTCACCCTATGGATACCTATAACCACTCTTTATCTTTTTATGGGCATCCATTCTGCCCTCTGATCTGCCATACGGTGTCCCGGAGGTGCAGAATAAAGACGTTATGCTAGAGAAACCCTTGGATCGAAAGCATGATCGTATTGCTGTAGTATTTAAAATCGGATTCAGTTGAGTCTCTCTTCTCGAAGATATAATTTAATTTGAAACCCAGCCATTTGACGGCGCGGTATTCTGGACCCACCCTCACTTGATATCGGTTGTCAGTTCTCCCAGTATCAAAATCATAATTTATGTAGGTAAAATTTGCTTCCAGGGCAACGCGGTCCGTGAACGTATATCTTCCAGAAGTGCGGACGCTTGTTTGAATAAACGTGGAGGTATTAAAAACTGCGGACTGCGAGATATTGCGAATGGGGATCACAGCAAGGCTAAGCCGAGGTGTCGGATTCCAATGCAAATTACCTTGCATGTAGAGTGCTTTCTGCTGCTTCCCTCCTGCGCTTAAACCCGATGGAGGAGGCTGCTCTAGAGGGGCACGGTCAAAATTTTGCACAGTGTATCCAATGTTGAATTCCCCTGATAACTGGCGGGTGGGTGCCAAACTGAAGCCCGTAAAGGCTCCGTACGCAAAACTATCCAGCTGTTTATTCGTATCATACTTGTTGTCAGTTATTAAAAACCCGAGAAGGGCAGAGGTCGTAGGGGTCACATTTCCTGAGAAGGTCAATCTGCTACGAATCCGCGTCCGGTCACGCAGGGGAGCCTGCCCATTGTTTTTGTAGTGCAAATCTACGTATGACGTGTTGAGCCTGATACCAGCACGTGGCCCAGAGTAAGAAACCTGGGTCAACAATTCATTGGTATACCACTTTGTAATATCATTTTGCTGGGTATCCAATTCCGACCCTCTTGGATCAAAAGCTTCTAAATGAACTCCTTGCAAATCGAACGTTAACCCACCGGGAAAATTCAAGCTTACATGTGCAGTGGCATCTTGAGCCAGGGCATTGTTTTGAGAAAAATTTTTATAGAGGAATTGACCGGCCCGGTAATCAAGGAGAACCGAGTGTTTGCCTCCTCCAAATGGCAGGAGAGCCTGAATCCCAGGAGCTATGGTCGTGAGATAGTCGCTCTTCCTATTAGTGTTTCTCCTGAACACATTGTCGGTATAAACTTCCGCTACTCCTAAAAACGGATGGAGCCGGACCGGACCGACTTTCAAGCCCTCCCCCGTCAAGCCTTGGTCCGTCCTCCCAAAACTGGTCATAAATTCACGAAAAATCGGCTGGCGACGGGGAGCCTGTTGCCCCGTAAAATAAAAGGCTCCCACGTCAGTAAAGGCTTGAGCCCATCCCCTGACCGGTAGAAATAATTCATATACAAAAAGAAAAATTAACCCGAGCACAAGAGGCCATTTTCTTTTGAGTATCGTGGCCAGTGGAGTGGAAAATACCTCTCTTGTTATTTGCCATTTTAAGCCAAACAATAGAACAACCATGCTCACTTTTAGAAAAGCCCTATTAGGCTGAGAAGAAACTCACAATATTTATCATTATTGAACATGGTGCCCTCACCACATCCTTAAGTCAATTCCAAGATGAGTCTCTTAAAAGGGACGGACCTTACCACAGGTACCGATATAAGTGACAATATTTTTTACTTGGAATCAGATCTTATTATTCGCTGATTTTTTTCGAGGATCGTCAATATACGAAGATAGATAACAAAAATCGATACGGCTACCCCATTTTTTCAAGATGGTAAATTGTTGGTGATGGGATTCATAATTAAATCTAAATTCGGATTCTTTCAAGAACCAGTAGAATTGCTTGACTGGAATACCGTTATATTTACGCAACACGCGTTTGGCCTGGTTCCAAAAATTTTCAATCCCGTTGATATGACTACGCCCCTCTGCAAACACTTCGGAATGATTGATCCGGTAATGCCTGAGTTCTGAGATATCCAAGGCATTGCATGAACGATAACTATCGGTATACACAATGCTGTCAGGCTCGATTTGACTACGAATAATCGGCAGAAGGGGGTCCGTCCGCGTATTATCAATAATCTGCGTATAGACTTTCCCTCCCCGCTGCTTCAGGATGCCGACCACCGGCACTTTCCCCAACCGCGCCCCGTCCACGCTTGCCTTTACGTACACCTCCGAAATAACTTTCATCCAACTCAATCTCTCCGGCCATTTCTGATGCCTCGGCTTCTAATTTCTCCGCAAGGATGACACGAATTTTCCGGTAAAACAGCGTCGCCGTGTTCGCTTGAAGGCCTAGGAGATCAGCTGCAGCACGGGCGGTGACTTCTAGCACAAAAAATTCTAGAAGCTTTCTTTGGGTCTAATCACTTCATTTGCAACGCTTTAAGCTCATGCGCCATCATAGATAATCTTAAGTATCTACGACTGCTCCTAATCATGTTATGCCCGATATTTTGTTATTTGGCCCAGGCTGGGGACCAAGCCTCACTTCAGTTGCACACATTCCCGATTATTGGATTCTGGGTTAGTGCGTATGCAGACCAAAAATTGAGAAGGCGCAATGTTGTAGCGAACTTCTAAGGAATGCCACACCTGAAATCCAAGGATTTTGGCCAGTTGCTGAAAGCCTTCTTTGCGGGTAAGGCGGCCACACATGGTTGGGTCACCACAGAGTAGGCGGGCTCATGGAGGCCTTCTTACAATCCAAAGAATTGTGAGAACACAAGATAGATCCAGGCCGCACCAAAGATATAGGTAACCTCTGTTTCACTTATCTGTTTGTAAAACAGCCGGTATCCAAGAATAGGTACAGTTGCCAGGAGCAATGCGGAAAAAAAATGGCCTACCACATCACCCACAACAGCCCCGATCTCAGAGTGGCCAGGTACGGCAAGTAAGATACTACCCCCCAGCATGGCCGCCCATAACCATTTCACATTGACCATATCAGAATCATTCGCTCATAAAAGAAAAGTAATCAGTCAGAACTGAAACATGTCTCTCCCATCAGCCTTTTCTCGAAGAAATGGCGGAGCGCAAAATTGTTTTCAAAAACATCGAGAGTGTAGGATCCGGTGAGAAAAAAATCTCATCCTCGGCGATCAACGATACATAAAAAATCCGTGGGAACTTACCCCCATTCCATTATCAATGACTGATGTGACCGCCACATATCGCGTTCTTTTCATCTGGCAAAACGAGGAGGAACGGGCTTCAGAACTACAGCGTATGGGGAGCTTGTCAAACGATAAAAGATTAAATGCCCACAAATGGCCGGCGAATGAGGGAGCCGAGGGAGGTAAGAGAAGACGCTCTACCCGATCCCAGGATGTGTTCCCGATAAATACCCCACGTTCTTCAGTGAAGAACCTATTTAGGCAGGAAAACGCATCAATCTAAAATTTCATCCTCTCTGTTTTCACATGTTCCTTTGTTAAGTAAGGAATTACGTATTCAAAAAGACCACACATTGAGAAACCTACACGAAACTATTGAGCTCCCTCATTTTTGTAGCCACGGATGAACCAAATGGTTCCCGCGCAAGAATTGCCAAAGACCGCAAGAGACAATCATTCATTAACCCCTTATTCCATATATTCACTCACGTGAATCTCCCCGGTTCACGAACTGATACGGCATCTTCGCCATGTCTTAGCATATTTTTTTCCTGTGAAGTGCCCTAGTCCTGAATTCTCCAGTCGGTTGGGGTACTGGCGGGAAAGCCCACCGACGTGATGTTCAGCCCATTCAGGAACCACACCGCCACCGTGCCGGTATTATCATTGCGCCAGATGACATCCGCCTTGCCATCCCCGTTGGCATCACCCGTAACGGCAATCTGCCAGGCCTGGGACACCCCGCCCAAGTAGCCGGACGAGGCAATGGTGGCGCCATCCATCAACCAAATCACGACTTCCCCTCCACTCGTGTTGCGCCAGATCAGGTCGGCCTTCCCGTCTCCATTGACATCACCCACCCCCGCAATCTGCCAATCCGTGGAGGTACTAGCTGGAAAGCCCACTGAAAGGATAGTCAGACCATTTATCAGCCACACCGCCACCGTACCCGTAAGGCTATTGCGCCAGATAAGATCCGCCTTTCCATCCCCATTGGCATCACCCGTGCCTGCAATTTCCCACGACAGGGACACCCCACCCAAGTAGCCGGACGAGGCAATCAGTGGCGCCATCCATCAACCAAATCACGACTTCCCCTCCACTCGTGTTGCGCCAGATCAGGTCGGCCTTCCCGTCTCCATTGACATCACCCACCCCCGCAATCTGCCAATCCGTGGAGGTACTACCCGGGAAGGCCACCGAAAGCACGGTCAGACCATTCATCAGCCATACCGCCACCGTGCCCGTAAGACTATTGCGCCAGATAAGATCTGCCTTTCCATCGCCATTGACATCACCCGTGCCTGCAATTTCCCACGCCAAAGGCACACTCCCAAAGAAGCCGGACGAGGCAATCGTAGCACCGTTCATCAACCAAATAGCGACCTCCCCATTGCTCGCATGACGCCAGACCAGATCCGCTTTTCCGTCTCCATTGACATCATTTCTGGTGAGGAAATTCCCTACAACGCCGAAGTTCCATCCTAGATCTTGCAAAAGAGGTTGGGCTAACCCGAGATTATGAATGGACTTTCCTGAGGCTATTCCTGGTTCCATGAGCTGATCTGGGTTGATCGTGTTCGTGAAATGCGACACTGACGAACCCGGTTGGACCGGATTCGGGGCATACATTCGTACATGAGTGCCGGTGACTCCAGCCGTCAAGATCCCGCTTGCCCCTTGCAGATTAGGACCAACAAAATGAAGGTTGGGACCCGCAATACTCGCGGCTTGCCGTTGAATATCGGTCATGGATGGGTAATCGGGCGGACTGGCCCCATGATGCTCTAACCATCGCATATAGACATCGTTTGTTCCGAGAAATTTCTCCCCGGTGAGCACGTCCACAAGCGGCAAAAACCCAAGTCCATGCGTAATTTCATGAAGCACCACCGTCGAAAAATCAAATTGCCCGAGCGGTGGATTTCCATCAAGTCCAAAATACCAATTGGTAAAATTTGAGCTGAATGTGGCATTGATATCACTGGTGTTGGGATCGAGGTCCTGTCCCGCTAATTTATTCGCAAGTGCTTGAACGTACCACGTATTGGCCACGAGGGCATTGGAAAAGTCGCGGTGAACGGTATTGGGGCCTGCCGACCCTAAAATTCCTGGTCCTAACGGGTCGATTCGGGCATCCACCTGAATGACCACAGCGCTCACAAGCACCTGCGCTAAAATATGAGCCGCCTGCTCAAAGGCATTCAGCCTGGCCTGCCCGAGCGTCGTGGCCGTATTTCCCCCCACGGGAGAGAATGGCGTAGGATCGTTAAATCCTTCCCCCGAAGCATCCTTATTAACGATGGTAATGGTAGCGGCGTGGGTCTCAGTGAGAAGGCAAAAAAAACTCAATAACAAGGCCATCAGGGGTCCCACCACCCACCGACTGAAATTGGCTTTTGACTGGGTACGGAAGAAGTCTCTCTGCCTCCCGACATCATCATTTTTCATGCTTTGAATTAGCCTTGATCCGTGATTAGGGTCTCGTTTGTCGAAGGTCTTCGGAGTCATGGCTATGAATCGCTTTGTCGGATCCTTCAGGCACCTGGAGGATGGACTGGAACCGTCCCTCAACATTGACCATTGTTCCTCCGTCAGCGTCAGGAACTTCCTTTAAACCTTCCCTGCTCATACGACTTTCCGGCATGGTGGCCTGTGGGAGAGGTCGCAGGGTTCCATCAGGATCTTCAATTCGCATGGTCCCCATTACCGGCATGTCCTTTCCTTGATTATGCTGCATAGAGGTGGCTTCCTCCTCTACGCCCTTTATTTGAGCAATAGCATCTGATTGTAAGACTAGGGCAATGGTCAGCACTAACCAATTCAGTACGAGAACAAGTGTAACGATTCTCATGGTACATTCTCCTTTATGATATGCATCGAAGGCCATAAGAATGAAGAATCAAGTTAGGTAAAACTTCTGCAAAAAAATTATCCGTCCTTGAACTCCCATCTCTTTCAGACTCATTCAGAATCAATGTACCATTAAAATGGCAGCCCAAAGCACCTTGACTCCTGACTGATGCCATCAACGGATATCAGTCCCCGAACGGGTCTTTCCAGGAGCACCACCCATCGTCCACGCCAAGATAAGAAGAAGGACGAGAAGTATGAAGGGAACGGGAACCGCGGCCATCTCACCAGCCCGAAAATGAGTTATGGATGCACCAATCATGGTCACACTGAGCATCAGGATGGCGAAAAACCGAAGCTGTGGAATAAGAAGAGAAATCCCACCCACCAGTTCAATCGCCCCTATCACATAGAGAAACCAGATGGGGTAACCCCATCGGAAAAAACTGTCAATCTGCGCTTCCTGTCCAAGGCACTTTTTCCCACCCGCCATGATGAAAAAAACCCCCAACAGGACGTTAAGTGCTGTTTGGAAAATGTTCTTCATGTTTCTTACGACTCAGGGGTGCAAAAAGAAGCATGATTGATCTGTACGGTATAGTATATCTTAAGATGTGGTATCACTCCACAAAAGGCAAATGAAAAAAAACCTTGCAAACAAAACACGATCTTGAATCAAGGGATACCCTATTCGAGGGATTTCTCAACTGTTGTAAAATAAAAATGGAGGATTTCTTCAGGGGTGGAATTGGTTGAAAGACAGTAAGGAATCATTTGGTATTTAAACGCCACCGTTTCCTTTTTTCATCCTGCTCAACCTCATTGACCAGGTCGATCCTGCCTTCTTTGCGGAGCAACAGCAGCATCTCACCACAGGTGTGATCCAATTCCCCGGTTCCCATGTTATGCAACCCGGCCCGACGAGCGATTTCCTCCTGAAGAACCCCCGTTCCCCCGGATTCTGCATCGGGATGACCACGAAGAACCTCTACGACATGGTCCTTCAGACTATTAATTAATTCTGTGCCTCGTTGATGAAGATTCATGACGTCTCCTCTTAAAACAATACTGTCTTTGACAAGGTTATTGGAGCATTAATAACTTGAAGTATGCACTCCGCCCTGGATTGATAATCTCGTTACCCTCCAATCTTCTCAGGAATAACTCACGGAGTTCAACAATTGGACGGAAGGCCCATTTCGTAGAGGAATGGCCCCTTCAGTCTTCAGAATGGCTCTAGATTAGGATTGGTGAATAAAACAGAGGGTGAAACTTCTTAAAGAAATCCCATTTTGACGAAATAAATTGGGTTGAGGCAGGGATAATTATTGCCCCGGTTTGTGTACTCTTGACACAGAACATTGCCAAAGAAAATGAGAGGAGTATAAATAAAAATCGGTTGAAAAAAATGCAAGACTCGATGACAGACCCAAACCGTCTTTGTCTTGCCAAATTACCCGGAGTCCCTCAGGAAGATTTATGTGGCATAATTTCTCACGGTGTGATTAATCTTCCGGATAGCTGAACGAAAGTTCTAGCGCCCGCAGTATCATTGTCACGGGCAACAGTGATCAGAATTTCACTATTCGGATCAGCATAAAGCCGGACCTGTTGACTGCCAAAAATTCTAGCGGGATACGTAGGGTCTGAATAAGGAGAGGCCCCAATGGGAACTATCGGAAAAATTCCTTGTATGGAGTTTGTATGGACCTGAAGCGCAATGAAAAGAACCTGGCCGGGTTGGGCAAATGCGTTTATCCCCACACACTCAATTATAAACAGCTTGTCTTTGGGCACTCCCGTGAGTTGGAAATCCTTTATGGTTTCTCCATTTTCAAGATTGACAACTCCGCCTGTACTAAAAATTTCTCCATTCATAATTTCATCTTTTTGCTACTAAATAGAAGTAACGATGGAGACACAGGAAAAAGTTTCCTGGGGTCATTGAGTGAATGCCGGAAAAATGTGGAACGATTAAAGATAATGGAAGTTGTTGTTTTTGGCTGGGGGACCAGGGATCGAACCTGGGCAGCCAGATCCAGAATCTGGCGTCCTACCGCTAGACGATCCCCCAACCTAGGGATGAGCTTAATTCACCACTCAGAAGCAGTCAAGCGAAGACAGAAGGGTCTTTACAAATCCTGGATTGTGGCGTTCATCGCCCGTTCAACACCCGCACGGATGCGTTGGAGCGACCGCTCTTTTCCTAACAACGCCATCACTTCGTAAATGCCCGGGCTGACGGTTCGACCTGTCAATGCGACGCGTAACGGTTGAGCGACCTTGCCCATTTTGAGCCCTTGGCGTTCGATAATTCCATGAAGAATGCGCTCAAGGGTTTCTTTGGAAAAATCCGCCTCAGCCTCTACCTGATCGGCAAACTCTTTCAGACTCGGGGCGATAGCGGGAGTGAGATGTTTGCTGGCGGCCTCCGCATCCATGCTCATGGGCTCAGCCAGATAGGGGATGGCACCTTGGACAATGTCCAATAGCGTTTCTGATCGCTCCCGCAATGGGGGGATTAAGGCTGCGGCGCCTCCAGGAATTCTGGACAAGGCCGTATGGTCATAACCGGCGCTTTGCAAAAATGGCAGCAGAGCTTCAGTCACCTGCTTTGGATCGCAGTTCCTGATGTACTGAGCATTCACCCAACGTAATTTTTCAGGATTAAACACGGCTGCGGAGGCCTGCACCTGCTTGAGATCAAACAAATCGATCATTTCCTGAATTGAGAAGATTTCCTGGTCTCCATGAGACCATCCCAATCGGACAAGATAATTGAGAAGCGCATCAGGCAGAATTCCCATTTCCTTATAGGCCAGCACGGACGTCGCTCCATGACGTTTGGACAGGCGCGTTTTATCCGATCCCAGAATCATAGGCAGATGGGCAAACTGAGGCACCGAAAAGCCCATGGCGGAAAAGAGCGGGACCTGTCTCGGGGTGTTGTTGACATGATCGTCCCCGCGAATCACATGGGAAATGTTCATGAGCCCATCATCCACCACTACCGAAAAATTGTAGGTAGGATAGCCATTGGATCTGAGAATGATGAGGTCGTCCATAACGGTGTTATCAAATACAATCTGGCCCTTAATTCGATCATTGATGACTGTCTGGCCTTCTTGAGGGGTAAGAAACCGGAGCGCCGCCGGTTCAGCAGGCTCAGAAATTCCACGATTTCGGCACCGTCCATCATATTTGATGGATTCACCTTTGGCCTGTGCTTCTTTTCTTCTTGCCTCTAATTCATCGGGGGTGCAGATGCACCAGTACGCCAGCCTTCTGTTCAAAAGGTCCATTGCCCGTTCACGATACAGCTCCAGCCTATCGGTTTGCCGAAATGGCCCTTCATCCCAATTCAACCCCGTCCATTTCAATCCATCCAGAATGACCTGAATGGCATCATCCGTAGACCGGTCCCGATCGGTATCCTCAATACGGAGAATAAACGTTCCGCCTTCATGTCGGGCAAACAACCAATTAAATAAAGCCGTTCGCACCCCGCCAATATGAAGAAAGCCAGTCGGACTTGGCGCAAATCGTACTCGTACCTCACTCATCCACAGTCACCGACCTTTCTCTTACCACACATTTTCTATAAGTAAGACAGAGCAGAGTGGTCTTTGAGCATACCCTTGGGAAGACCGCCTCTTTCCATAACTTTTTCACTTCCTGATAAAGGGAGGAAGAACCCGTCATTAGTAATTTTGAGAATCTACAGGACTTATGGATGATGCAATATCCAAAAGAAATTGAAAAATGTCTTATTGTGAAATTCAGCTCGTTGCTTTACCATGACACCCTTCCGATGTAAAGAACTCAATTTGCGAATGAAATCTTACTTGCCTTTCCCCTTGCCCGTCCTTAAAATTTCTTTTTCGTTATTGAAGCAGTTTGAAGGAGGCTGGACAGATGATTAAAATTATTCGCGAGGGCTCCACGAAATATCCCTGGATTCTTAAGGGACTCATTCTAGGAATTGCGGTCACCTTCGTGATCGGCATGGGGTGGTATGGATATGAATCCACCCAACCGAATGCCGTGGCGACAATCGGTCCATACAAAGTCACAAAAGAGGAATACCTCAGGACCAAACAAGGCTATTACCGTTTCTATCGCGACCAGCTTAAACAAGAAGACATTAAAGAGGAGACCATCCAAGAACTTGCTTTGGAAGGATTGATCACCACGAAATCATGGCAATTGCTGGCCGATGAGTTTCATTTGGCGGTCTCTCCCCAAGAATTGCATGATGCCATTGCCAACCAGAAAGACTTTCACAAAGATGGGGTCTTTGATCCAGAATATTATCAGCGCATCCTGGCTGCCAACCGGATGAAACCTCATCAATATGAGCAGCAACGCCGCAACGAGTTGCTGGCCGAAAAGGCCAGGCTTTTGGTCTCTGAATCCACGACCCTCACACCCGCCGAAATGCAGGAAGTGAAGGAACTGGCCGCTCGCCAAACTCTTGAAGGGGCTGAGCCCGATCAGGCCGCATTAGAACAGATTCGCATGCAATTCCTCATGCAAAAGAAACAACGGGCGATGCAAGCCGTTCAAACTGCGCTTCGAGCACGTGGCGACGTGACCATTCACAGAGAATTGCTGTAAAAAAAACAACACCCAATCAACCCATGACGAACTCATCCGTTCTAGAACAACCCAATTGAAATCCTGGTTGTCAGGCTGATCGCAAGGAAAGATGTCATTATGTTTTCGGCATTTATCAGCTCGATTCTTTGTAAAAGATAGATTGACAGCGGATAAACAAAGCCTACTGAATTTCTGCCATTTCCTCTCATAACCCTTCATGACTGAATGAGCATGGCGTCGCCGTAACTGTAGAATCGATAGCGTTCACGAACGGCATGTTCATAGGCCCCGCGGGCTTCCTTCAATCCTGCAAATGCCGCAACCAACATTAAGAGGGTTGTTTCGGGAAAATGGAAATTGGTCAAAAGCGCATTGACGACACGGAATTGAAATCCCGGCAGGATAAAGAGGCGGGTCTCCCCTGAACATTGCTGTAGATGACCTGTGTCATCGATTGACGACTCGAGACTTCGCGCTACGGTGGTTCCGACGGCCACAATTCTTCCACCTCGCTGCCGGACCTCACGAATTTTCCCGGCGGTCTCTTCCGACACCTCGAACCATTCCGGGTGCATGATGTGACGCTCCACGTCAGTCGTCTTGACGGGCTGAAAGGTTCCAGGCCCAACATGCAGCGTGATCGTGGTCGACTCAATTCCTTTATCTGCCAAGGTGGAGATCAATTGTGGGGTAAAATGCAAACCGGCGGTTGGTGCGGCAATGGCCCCCTCTACTTTGGCAAAGACGGTTTGGTAATCCTCTTGATCACGGGCAACGGGTCGGCGTTTCAAATAGGGGGGAAGCGGTATTTCTCCATGACCCAGTAACCATTCCCGCAAGGCACCGGGACCCAGCCAATGAATCACCGTTCGCCCGGGTGCCTTTTCCACGATTTGTGCCCGCGCGCCTCCCTCACATTCCATAAGCTGCCCAATTTCCACTCGGCCCTTAATGAGCACCTCTGCATGGTCCTCCCCCACTGCTTTGACAAACAGCATTTCCACTCGCCCGCCACTGGGCTCCTTTTTTGCCCATAAGCGAGCCGGAATGACTTTCGTATTGTTGACGACGAGTAAATCGCCAGGTCGTAATATATCCGGGAGGTCTTTGACGTGCCGGTCAGAGATCGCTCCGATAGAACGGGTCATCACTAACAGTCGAGCATGATCTCGCGGATGAACGGGAAATTTCGCGACCAGCGTCTGGTCAAAGGGAAAGTCAAAATCGGAGAGATCCATTACCAAAAGGGGAGGACGGCATCAATGTCCATCAGCCGCGATCAGGTTCACACGTTCAATCGGGAGGAGCGTTGTGCCGGGATAATAATGTCGGACAATCGATTGATAGTCATACCCCAATTCGGCCATTTCGCGCATGCCCCACTGGCACATTCCCACGGCATGTCCTGCCCCATGACCCACCACCACGACTTCAGGTCCGAATGATTCGATTGAAAATTGAGTACTAAAAATTTTGGAGTACCCCACTACCCGCCTCAAGTCTTGTCCCCGCAGAATGATTTCTCCACGAGAATGGAGCAGGCGCACACGATCAACCCGGCCCGATGGGGTAAAGGTATAGGGCGTGAACGTCGCCACCCTGCCGACATTATATCCCTCTTTCCGCAATTGCTGCTCCAAATAATCAAAGGTAAACGACGTACGCCAATCATACCGTGGAGCTTGCTCATCAAACGGACAGTCTACTCCTTTGAGATAGGGAAGATCTAAGGCCCAGACATACAAGGCATCCTCTGTCGGACCCGCAGCCGTCGATGAATAGGCCGCAAAGATGGGACGATTGTCATAGGTCACCACTTGGCCTCTGGTGTCCGCAACCGCTTGAAGCACGGTCTCCGCCCGGACAGAATGGCCATGATAGACTTGATCTTGCACACCAGCCACGACGTCAAATGGTTGTAATTGGTTTTCGACTTTCTTGTAGAGCACATAGGTTCTTGCTGCAACGGCTTGCGCTTTCAGCGCTTCGATGGGCCACTTGGCCCCGACTTCTCCTGAGACGACTCCGGCCACATACTCTTCGAGATCGATCCAGTTAATCAGGGCTAATCCAGATGGGACCGATTGGATTTCAAGCGGTCCGCGAACCACCCATTCCTGATTGATTTCGCTGAGATCCGTCTTTCCGGCCTTCGTCCCTACCCGTATTTGATAGGTTCCTCGCGATCCTTCGACCCATATCTGTGACTCTGCCACCGCTCGTTCATTAAGGAGGAGACCAGTCCCTCGAACTTGAACGGTCACTTGCCCTGATGCCTTGAATGTCTTCCCTGAAGGCAGGCGGATGGAAAACGGATCTGAAGATTGAATGGAAAGAACCTGAGCAGCATCGGCAAGGCCGACCCGTATGGCCGGTTCAGCGGCCCGGACGACCGGAAAGCAAATAGTTAACCAACAGACAAGAAAAAACCCAAGGCCCATGCCATGTCTTATACACACCATCACGCTCTCTTACCGACGGAAGAAGAGGTAGAAGATCACACTACCGACGACACTGACAATGATACTGGTGGTGAGAGGAAAGTAAAATGTCACATGATCTCGTTTGATGATGAAATCGCCAGGCAGCCGGCCGAGCCATCCCAAGCCACCCTCAGCGTTTGCCCATTTCCCCAAGGCCAGGAATATTCCCCCAAGGACCAGGAGGATACATCCTAGCAACATCAGGGCTTTGCCTAATCCACTCATCTTTTCGCCCCTTACCCATCACCGCAAGAGTTCCTCGGCGATTTGCACAGCGTTGAGCGCTGCACCTTTTCGCAAATTATCCGCCACAATCCACAGATTCAGGCCATTGGGTATCGACTCATCTTCCCTCACCCGCCCGACATACACCGCATCTGTACCCACGACGTCGATCTGATGCGGATACAGATTATGACGAGGATCATCGTAGACTTGAATGCCGGGAGCGACAGACAATAACGCGCGGGCCTCATTGGCGCTGAGTTTTTTCTCGGTCTCTATATTCACGGATTCGGCATGGCCGATGAAGACCGGGACCCTGACTGTCGTCGCCGTGATTTGCAAAGATGGTTCACCCATGATCTTTCGGGTTTCGTGCACCATTTTCATTTCTTCTTTGGTATAGCCATTCGGCAAAAATTCATCAATATGCGGCAGGCAATTAAACGCAATCTGATGAGGATAGATTTCCGCCTTGGCCTCCCCAAAACTCAGTAACCGTCGAGCCTGTTCAGCTAATTCGTCCATCGCATCCTTGCCGGTTCCCGACACGGATTGAAACGTCGTGACAATGATGCGTTTGATTCGTACTGAATCATGCAGCGGTTTCAAGGCCACGACCATCTGAATCGTGGAACAGTTGGGATTGGCAATAAGACCCTGGTGTTCTAATAGGGCCTGCACATTCACTTCGGGAACCACGAGCGGCACCTTGGGGTCCATCCTCCAAGCGGAACTATTATCCACCACCACAGCTCCAGCCTTCACGGCCAACGGACCAAATTCCTTGCTGATATCAGCTCCTGCCGAAAACAAGGCCACATCCACACCCTGAAACGAATATTGTTCGAGCACCTTGACGGGAAGGGAATCACCTCGAAACATGACCTCATTGCCTTCTGAACGGGCCGAGGCCAGAGGTATTAATTTCCCGACAGGAAAATTCCGCTCTTCCAATACCTGGATCATTTCTGTTCCAACGGCACCGGTGGCCCCCACCACCGCCACCGTATATGCCGATTTCTTTTTCATCATGTAAGACCGACTCCATTAAGAACAACACGGATTGTATTCAGCATCCATGCATATCCTATCAGGTCAAAACCCTTGACTCAAAAAAACACGATAAGAACAGTTCTCGGCCGGAGAGCTTGCAGGTCAAGACTCAAGAGGCGAATCGCTCCCCCTTGCGTTATTCCCGCATCGGTTTTCAGATAGGAATATAGCGGATACGGTGGTTAAAGGTATCGGCAATGGCAATATTGCCCAATCTATCAGTCGCCACCCCAAACGGAAAACTAAGGCCGCTGTCTGACGCCGGTCCTGCATCTCCCGCCCATGTTGATTGACCATTACCGGCAATCAGAGCCATTTCCTTTTTCTTACCGTCCCACTTCCGTATTAAGTGATGATCGGAATCTGTGATGAGGATGTGTCCCTCTGGTGTCATCGCAATCCCATAAGGCCTGGCCAACGCCACAGACTGTTCATTGACCCCTCGCTCGTAACGAAATTCTGCTCCATCTCCAGCCACCGTGGACAGGAATCCCGTGTTGTGGTCCAGCATCCGGATGCGACCGTTAAACGTATCGGCGATATAGAGATTATGATTGTGATCGAGTGCCAACCCGCTCGGTCCCGCAAGCGCAGACTCCACTGCAGGCATGCCTTCTCCGGTATATCCAGAATCTCCCGTACCTGCGACCGTCGTAATCACACCTGAGTCCAAATCCAACATGCGTATTCGATTATTACTTTGATCGGCAATATAGAGGCGACCATCATCCAACACTAACGCCACCGGTTCATTCAAACAGGCGGAAACCCCAGGGCCACCATCCCCTCCGAATTTCGATTGACCTGTCCCGGCCACGGTCTGGATGATTCCGGTTTTGGCATCCACACGTCGGATACGATGATTCAACGTGTCGGCAATAAAAATTGTGCCTGTCGCATCGACGGCGACTGCCGAAGGAAAGTTTAAGAGTGCGCGCGTGGCCAATCCGCCATCGCCCGAAAAGCGATCTTTGCCAATTCCCTGGCCGACAACGTAGCGAACCGTCCCGCTCAGATCCGGTGTTTGGGAGTAGGCCTGACCTGGTATGTCATCCACATCCGCGAGGGGATCAGCCTCCTTCTCTGTATGAGGGGTTGGGATCGGTGCCTTCGGAGTTTCCCCTCCGGTGCGAGTCATTCCAATAAAACCAGCCACCGTTTCTATGACGCCGGATGTGTGCATCAGTCGTCGAATCACGTGATTTTCAGAATCGGCAATCAGGAGATTGCCTACAGCGTCAAAACACACATTCTTGGGCTCGTTGAGGACGGCGACCGTCCCAAGCTTCCCGTCGCCCCCATATCCGGGTTCTCCCGTTCCCGCTATGGTGACAATCTGTCCACTCTGTCCTTGACCTCTCATCCAATCATATTCCTAGCTGCTTCAAGATTTGATCACCCATTTCCACGGTCCCAACCAGCGTGCTCCCTGGGCTTTCAATATCTTTTGTTCGATATCCTTCCTCAAGGGTTTTCTGGATGGCCGATTCGATCATCCCGGCTTCTTTCGTTAAATCGAACGAATAGCTCAGCATCATGGCGGCGGAGGCAATGGTTCCAATGGGGTTGGCGAGGTTTCTCCCGGCAATGTCCGGGGCACTTCCGTGGATAGGTTCAAACATTCCCACTGTGGCCCCAACACTGGCAGAAGGCAACATACCTATCGACCCGGTCAGCATGGCTGCTTCGTCGCTCAAGATATCTCCGAACAAATTGGTGGTCACAATCACATCAAATTGTTTGGGATAGCGAACAAGTTGCATGGCACAGTTGTCCACGTACATGTGACGTAGCTCCACATCCTGAAAATTCTGATGCACCTTGATGACTTCCCGTCGCCAAAGTTCAGAAGATTCCAAGACATTGGCCTTATCGATGGAGTGAACCAGACCTCGCCGCTTCCTGGCTGCCTGAAAGGCCACTTCGGCAATTCGTCGTATTTCCTCAGTGGTATAGACTTCGGTGTTAAACCCGCGATGTCCGGTCGCGGTCTGTTCGATGCCCTTGGGTTTTCCAAAATAAATCCCACCCGTCAATTCCCGAACAACCAGAACATCTATGCCATCCACGACTTCAGGCTTCAGGCTGGAAGACCCGATCAACGCCGAATACATTTTCGCCGGCCGGAGATTGGCGAAAAGCCCAAGCTGCTCCCGCAACCCGAGTAACGCGCGTTCCGGCCGCCGCTCATACTCAAGCCCTTCCCACTTAGGGCCACCTACGGCTCCCAGGAGGACGGCATCGTTGGATCTGGCCAACTTGAGGGTCTCATCCGGCAAAGGAAATCCTGTGGCGTCAATCGCCTCTCCGCCAACTTGTCCATAGGTAAAGGTAAAATGATGTCCACATTTTTGGCCGATGGCCTCAAGGACCCGCACCGCTTGCGGCATAATTTCACGTCCGATCCCATCACCCGGTAATACGACAATCCGTCTGTTCATAGCCCCCCCAACAATATGATGAACAATATTTTATTGTTTGATTTCAGCGATAGCACCCTGTCCTTAACGGTTCACGAAAACGACGCACCACGGACGTGGAAAGAGGCAGGAGATTACGCACTCATCCATTCTGGCGAAGCGGATTTCCTCTTTAACACAACTTAATTTTGTGTTCAGCCCTGGCGTTCCGTTCCACCAGGTCCGCCAATTTATTGAGTGCGTTGAGGTAGGCCTGCGCGGAGGCAATGATAATATCGGTATCCGATCCATGACCGGTGACGGTTTCACCATTTTCTTCGACGCGGACCGAGACTTCTCCCTGCGCGTCGGTTCCGCCCGTAATAGCTTTTACGATATAGGCACGGAGGTGGCTTTTGGTTTCAGCCATGGCCGCAATGGTCCGATACACGGCATCCACCGGGCCATCACCCGTACCTGTTGTTTTCGAGACATGCCCGTTCATGAGCAATTCCACAGTCGCGGAAGGACGTTGATCCAGCCCGCTCTCCACGTGTAACCCCTTAAGAGAGTAGCGTTCAGGAACTTTGGTGACCGCCTTATTCACAATAGTCTCCAGATCTTCTTCAAACAATTCCTTCTTTTGATCAGCCAGATGCTTGAAACGTTCAAACGCCTCTTGCAATTCCTGATCGGAAAGGGTGTACCCCAGGGTCGCCAATTCCTCCCGAAAAGCATGCCGGCCTGATAATTTACCCATAACCAGCCGACTTTGAGTCAAGCCAATGGATTCCGGTCGCATGATTTCATATGTATTTTTGTCTTTCAGTAACCCGTCCTGGTGAATGCCGGAGGTATGCGCAAAGGCATTGGCCCCGACAATCGCTTTGTTGGGTTGAACAACCATCCCGGTGATATTGCTGACCAGCCGACTGGTTTTAGAGATTTCCTCGGTATGGATATTGGTATCGGCCTGATAAAAATCGGTTCGTGTGCGCAAACCCATCGCAATTTCTTCCAACGACGCATTCCCAGCCCGCTCTCCGATCCCATTGATCGTACATTCCACCTGACCGGCCCCGGCATAGATAGCTGCCATGGAATTTGCCACGGCCAGTCCTAAATCGTTGTGACAATGGACCGAAATAATGGCTTGGTCTAACCCGCGGACCCGCTGCTTGAGGGTCCGAATAATATGGCCAAACTCCTCAGGCGTCGTATAGCCCACCGTATCCGGAATGTTGACTGTTCCAGCTCCTGCTTCCACAACGGCTTCCACGACTTCACAAAGATAGGACAAATCGGAACGGGTGGCATCCATGGGAGAATATTCCACATCCGTAACATAACCCCTGGCATGGCGGACCATCTCCACCCCCCGCTTCAGCGCTTCCTCACGGGTCATACGAAACTGATGTTTCAAATGAATATCCGAGGAAGACAAAAACGTATGGATACGGCATTTGGGCGCTCCTTTCAACGCCTCCCAGGCCCGATCGATATCCTCAGGTTTCGCCCGGGCCAAACTACAAATCACCGGACCTTCCACTTCTTGAGCAATGCGATGAATCGCTTCAAAATCACCTGGTGAGCTGAAGGCAAACCCGGCTTCGATAATATCCACATTCAATCGGGCTAACTGCTTCGCCACGAGGACTTTTTCTTCGATATTCATGCTTGCGCCCGGGGACTGCTCTCCATCCCGTAACGTGGTATCAAAGATTCGAATCGTGCGTGTCATGGCCAATTACCCCCACACTTGGTATTCATCTGACGCCCTTTGTTGCGATTCATTTCAGACTTTCATTTGTGAAGGCCGTTCGGACTCCCCTCTTCACCAGATTTTTTCCCAATCATTCCTGCCACAAGCTTCCATCCCTGCTCCAACACACCCGAAAGCGCATACGCCGCAAAGACGACAAACAACATCGCCTGTGGATAGGCCAAGACCGCCATGAGAATAAGAACGGCATATACCATGTAATTAAAATGGTGGTGTTCCTGCGTTTTTAATTCTTTCAGGCTGCGATATCGAAACGTACTGACCATGAGAAACGCAAGGGACAAGGTCAACACGATGCCAAGAATCGGCTTCACATTTTCTCCCAAAGGCACCACATGGTGATGAAAAATCACCAAGGTGGCAATCACTCCAGCCGCTCCGGGAATTGGAAGACCTGTGAACGGCTTGCCTTCTCCCCCGGTCGTCGCCAGGACGTTATGCCGGGCCAACCGCAACGCACCGCAGGCCACAAAGGCGAACATCACCGCGGCGCCCAACATTTTCGGAGTACTGAGGGCCCAGGAATACATCAACAAGCCAGGAGCCACCCCGAATGACACAACATCTCCCAGGGAATCATATTGCAAACCAAAATCACTCGTACTTTTCATCAGACGGGCCGATGTCCCATCCAGTACATCAAAGACAATCGCCACGAGAATCGCGATGGCCGCCGCACCATAATCCCCGCCAAATACAAACAGGATAGAAGCCAGACCACTAAATAAATTTCCGGTAGTCAGCAGGTTGGGAATTAAATAGACGACCCGTCGTTTTTTGGGTTGCTTCATGAATGTTCCGCGCATAGCAATTCCGCCAGAATAGACGATCCTCCCTTCACCTTTGAGCCGACCTTGACTTGAATCGCACTATCGTGAGGGAGATAGACATCCATCCGGGATCCGAACCGAATAAGTCCAAACCGTTCACCTGTTTCGATCTGTTCACCGGGCACGACCCAACACACGATTCGTCTAGCGATCAAGCCGGCAATTTGCACACACAGAATTTTCTTTCCATCGGACCGCCTGAGCATGAGAGCGTTTTGCTCGTTATCCCCGGAAGCCTCCGGCCGGTTGGCTGCCACAAACTGCCCTGGTGTATAAACAACATCTTGAACAATTCCGGCAATCGGCATCCGGTTAATATGCACATTGAAAACATTTAAAAAAATGCTGATACGCACACTTGGTTCCTTAAGGTACCGGTGCTCGAACTCATGTTCGACCGCTACGACTGTCCCATCACCGGGAGAAACAATGAGACTCCTTCCTTGAGGAATAATCCTGGAGGGATTGCGAAAAAACCAAGCCGTAAACAGAGTCAATGACCCTACCAGGCACGTGGGACCGACCCATCCGCCCAACCAACACCCCAGAGTCAGGAGACCACCCACCGTGATAAACGGAATGCCCTCTTTGGCGACAGGAATTCCTTTCGCCCGGTCAGCCATAGGTGAAAGGCCTCAAGTCCTGCAACATCTCATTAATTTTTCTGTTTATCCACAAGTTGATCTTTTTGTAGCCAAGGCATCATCCCCCGTAATCGCGCCCCGACTTCTTCAATGGGATGCTCTTCTCCTTTTCTCAGAAGAGCATTATACACGGGACGGTTCGCTTGATTTTCCAGTACCCACTCCCTGGCAAATCGACCACTTTGTATTTCTCCTAATATTTTCTTCATGACCTGCTTCGTTTGACTGGTCACCACCCGTGGCCCTCGTGTCACATCTCCGTATTTGGCTGTCGTGCTGATAGAATACCGCATATTGGCAATTCCACCCTGATAGATTAAATCCACAATCAGCTTCACTTCATGCAAACATTCGAAATAGGCCATTTCAGGTGAATATCCCGCTTCGACCAAAGTTTCGAACCCGGCCTGAATCAAGGAGGTGAGCCCTCCACAAAGGACGGCCTGCTCTCCAAAAAGATCAGTTTCCGTTTCTTCTCGAAAGGACGTTTCAATGACACCGGCTCTGGCCCCACCAATCGCACTGGCATAGGCCAATCCAACCTTGGCAGTCTGACCACCGGGATCCTGATGAATCGCCAACAAGCACGGCACTCCTGTGCCTTTGGTGTATTCCGACCGGACCAGGTGCCCAGGGCCCTTGGGCGCCACCATAAACACATTCACATGGCTCGCAGGTTGAATTTGGCCGAAATGAATATTAAATCCATGGCCAAAAGCGAGATAGGCTCCCTTCTTCAAGTGAGGGCCAATATCTTTATTATAAATGGCAGCCTGTGCTTCATCAGGAGCTAAGAGCATGACCACATCGGCCTCTTTGACCGCATCTGCAGTCGGCATGACTTTTAATCCGGCAGCTTCCGCTTTGTTCCATGATGAGCCTTCCCGACAGCCCACCACCACTTGGATGCCACTATCCCGCATATTTAAGGCGTGAGCATGACCTTGGCTGCCAAAACCCACGACGGCGACCTTTTTTTTCGCCAAACTTTGTCGATCAGCGTCTTTTTCATAAAAAATTTTCATAATGCACTCCCCATAGAGATAATGTAGATAGTACTTGTCCCGTCGATCAGAGTGGACGGATACCCCATGTATGAAGGCGGGTCTGGGCTATCGGATTTAGTTCGCTTTCGCAAGTGGCCTGGATTGGGCCTGCGCCGGGCGGGTAGGCTCCCGCCCAATGGCAATCCGGCCGGTTCGTACCAGCTCTTTGATCCCAAGTGGCTGCAGGAGATTGATGATCGCCTGTACTTTACTCACATCCCCGGTGACTTCAATGGTGTAGCTGGTTGGAGACGTATCCAAAACATTGGCTCGAAAAATATCCGCAATGCGTAGAGCTTCTGCGCGGTCCTCTGGACGGGTATGGACCTTGATAAGCGCCGTTTCTCGCTCCACAAACTCACTTTCGCTGATATCAACCACTTTAATCACATCAATCAGTTTGTTCAACTGCTTCATGATCTGTTCGATAATCGGCTCGTCCCCATTAGTCACCAATGTCATCATCGATACTGAGGGATCGAGCGTCGGAGCCACCGACAAACTTTCAATATTAAATCCTCGTCCACTGAAGAGGCCTGCGACTCGAGACAATGACCCGAATTTATTTTCTAACGTCAACGAAATAATATGCTCCATAACAGCCTTTTTCGGTTTAGCCTAAGCCGTGACAACGGAATCTGAATCCGCCTGAGTGCCGGTTTTGTGCATGGCATTGGGTTTTTTTAAGTCAGGGGGATCCGCCAGCATCATCTCATGATTACATCCCCCGGCAGGGATCATGGGATAACAATTTTCAAATTGGTACGTCGGAACGTCGATCACGACCGGTCCATTAATGGACAGGGCTTCACGAATGCCGTTATCCATCTCTCCGACCTTTTCAATTCGGATACCCGCTGCTCCGTAAGCTTCAGCCAGTTTCACAAAATCAGGCACTGTTCCCAAATAACTTGAGGCATACCGCCCTTCATAAAACAGATCTTGCCACTGGCGAACCATCCCATGGAACCGGTTATTAATAATGAACACCTTGACGGGCAATTTTTCGACCACCGCCGTCGCCAATTCCTGGGTATTCATTTGAATACTGCCATCGCCGGCTACGCACAGAACCAACCGATCCGGAAAAGCGGCTTGGGCCCCCATGGCGGCGGGCAAGCCAAAGCCCATCGTCCCCAATCCACCAGAGGTCAACCAGGACTGAGGATTTTTCAGTTTAAAGTATTGGGCGGCCCACATTTGGTGTTGACCCACATCTGTGGCCAAAATAGGATCTCGGTCCGTCGTTAACTGATACAACCGTTCGATCAGGAATTGTGGCTTAATTTGTCCGTCAGGATCCTGATCATAGTGAAGTGGGTGTTCTTGCTTCCAGGCATTGAGCTGATCCCACCAGGGTTTCCGTTGATCCTTTTGATTTCCATTCACAGTGGCCCGAAGAATATTATTCAATTCGATGAGCACCCGCTTGCAATCACCAACTATAGGAATATCGACATGGATGTTTTTCCGGATTGAGGTCGGGTCAATATCAATGTGAATAATTTTTGCCTTGGGACAAAATTCTGAAACCTTACCGGTCACCCGATCATCAAATCGCGCCCCGACAGCAATGACCAAATCGGAATAATGCATGGCCATGTTGGCGACATACGTCCCGTGCATCCCCAACATTCCCAAAGACAAAGGATGGTTACCGGGGAATGCCCCCAAAGCCATCAATGTCATATCCACGGGGATTTGAGTGATTTCCGCCAGTTCCTTCACTTCCGGAGAGGCCCCGGACAGTAACACTCCACCGCCCACATATAAAATTGGACGTTTCGCGTGCGTAATCGCGTCCGCAGCCTGTTTGATCTTCCACTTACTTCCATCGTAGGTAGGGTTATAGCCACGAATTGAGACGGATGTTGGATAGTGAAAGTCCCCTTTGTTCATCGAAATATCTTTGGGAATATCCACTAAAACCGGGCCTGGCCGGCCTGTGGTCGCTATATAAAACGCTTCCTTGATAGTCTGCGCCAAATCTTTCACATCTTTAACCAGGAAATTGTACTTGGTGCATGGACGACTGAGGCCAACGTTATCGGCCTCTTGAAACGCATCGTTGCCAATCAATGCCGTCGGAACTTGGCCGGAAAAGACGACAATCGGAACAGAATCCATATACGCATCAGCAAGAGACGTGATAACATTCGTCATACCTGGGCCAGAGGTAATTAAGGCCACACCCGGTTTGCCCGTCGCTTTCGCGTAGCCGACAGCCATAAACCCGGCACCCTGCTCATGGCGCGTCAGGATGACACGAATGTCATTTTGTTGATGCAATACATCGAAAATTTTAAGAACCACCCCGCCTGGCAGGGCAAACATGGTTTTCACGCCTTCACGCTTTAAGGCTTCCAAGAAAATTTCAGCGCCAGTTATTTGCATGATTCCGACCCTCTCGTTAATAGAACGTTGGACGAGACCGGGTTAGCCAAATCGTCCGGGATACCCCATAAGAATACCCTTCAACAAAAAGATTTCCTCTTTCTGGTAAGTTTATTCTGTTGAGAAGTAAATAAACCATGGTAATCATTATGGTTTTTTCAAGTCAACAATTATTGTAACAGGGTTGATGGAATTGCGAAATACCTGCCCTGATCGCGTCCCAATCTTCTTTTCCATGGGCCTTTAGGCTTCTAATGTTCAAACAGGAGCTTCAAGCGTTGGCGCAACAACACCTGTTGCGGGAATTATCCCTCATCAATTCCCCGTCGGCTCCTGTCGTTTCGGTGGAAGGAAGGGAAGTTCTCCTCTTTGCCTCCAACAATTATCTGGGGCTGGCCAACCACTCACATCTCAAATTCGCGGCCATGAAGGCCATCGAGGAATTTGGGGTGGGAGCCGGGGCATCCCGGCTCATTTCCGGAACCTTAACGCCTCATCACAATCTGGAACGGGATCTGGCTCAATGGAAGGGGGTAGAAGCCTCTCTCTCATATTCTTCAGGATATGCCACCAATGTGGGTGTCATCCCCAGTCTGACCAAAGCGAACGGCCTGATTTTGGCGGATCGCTTATGCCATGCCAGTCTTATTGATGGTTGTCGTCTCAGCCGGGCCACACTCCGTATTTTTCATCATAACGACCTCGACCATCTTAAACGCCTTTTGTCGAAGCAACGGTCCCATGCTTCCACACTGATCATCACCGAAGGCGTATTTAGTATGGATGGAGATTTGGCTCCCCTGCCCGAGATGGCCCGGATGGCCCAAGAGTATGAAGCCACCCTGCTCGTTGATGATGCGCATGGAACTGGCGTCATGGGTGCGACCGGTGGGGGAACGGTGGAACATTATGGGCTGGATCCTGCCCACATTCTGCAAATGGGCACACTCAGTAAGGCCCTAGGTTCAAGCGGCGGTTTTGTGGCCGGCCCAAACGATTTCGTGGACTACCTGATCAATACCTCCCGCTCATTTATCTATTCCACGGCTCCCCCTCCAGCCATCGCCGCGGCAGCGAGCGCGGCCCTCGCCCTCATTCAGCAGGAACCCCAACGAAGAGCGAAACTCTGGCGCAACCGAGATTTCCTGCATCACGGGTTAGTGGACCTGGGTTTTCAGCTCACCAAATCCCAAACCCCCATTCTCCCGATCATTGTGAAAAATCCAGAACTCGGGATGCAGATGAGCCATCGCCTGCGAGAAGAGGGAATATGGATTCCCGCTGTCCGTCCTCCAACCGTACCCAAAGGAACCAGCCGTCTTCGAGTCACCGTGACGGCAGATCACTCTATTGAACAAATTGAGACAGCCCTCAAAGCCTTGCAAAAAGTGGGAATGGCCCTCAAAGCCATCTGAGACGTCCTATGTACCCTCCTAGGCTTTTACTCCTAGGACTGCCTGCTTCCATGTTGTTGGGGACAAGAAGTTCCTTCATTCAAGAAAATCCAACGGCATTCCGAAAAGATGAACAGGAAATCTATAGATGCGCGGGCGAGGCATCGACTTGTTTGCCGTCAACTGAATTCACCCCTCATGGAAGACGGCTCCATACCGAACTGAACTTTTTGGGAACGCCACGATTAACTCATGAATAAACAACAGTTTGCTGGAAAATTTGAAATCCAAGGGGAAATTGCAAAAGGCCAAACCGGGACGATCTATTATGGCTATGATCTGGAACTCCGACAAGAAGTGGCAATCAAAATTTATCATTCCCATATCAACGGAAGGGTCATTCGGGGAAAAGCCTTTATCGAAAAATCCAAACCGTTACTTCGATTAGAACACCCCAATCTCATCAAAATCTTCAAAGTAGAGGAGGACGATGGAACCCCAGTCGTATTCATGGAGTTTTTTGATGCTCCAAGCCTCCAACAAGTCATCCAAAAAGAAGGGCCTCTTCCAGTAGGAAGGATGCTCTTGCTGGCCCGTGAAATCGCCGAAGTCTTAGTCCATACCCACTTTCAGGGCATCATTCACGGCACTCTTCATCCCGGACATGTCTTAATTGGCCCTCAAGGGCATATCAAAGTCATGGACGTCGGCTTATCCTGGATTCTGATGGACATCCTGTCCAACTGTGATGTGGACCTGCTCAGGCCTTTACCGTACTTGATCCCGGAAATTGCCAAGGGCGAACTCCTGAATGTCAGCAGTGACTTGTATTGTTTGGGATTCATGATGTACGACATGCTCACCAAGCGAGTACCCTATTCCGGTCTCCCGAAAACATCCATCATGGGCAAACTGGCCTTTGATCAGGCCGACCCGGATTTTGATTTTCCGGAATGTGTCCCGGAAGCCATTTGCGAATTAATCCGTCAGATGACGCGTAACAAATCAGAACACCGGCTTCAAGATGCCACTCATGTCCTCACAATCCTGAACCAACAATTGGCGAAAATAGCTCCTGATACTTCGAACCCACCGGTGGCCTCTCCAAAAATTCACCAGGAAAAAGAGAGCCCAAAAGACACAAGAGAATCACCAGTGTCCCAAACTCATGAGCAAGCACCGGACCATACTCCGAACCACTCTTTTGTGGTGAATCGTTCTAAACACTCCGTCGACTATCAGGATAAACACCGTGGGAATTTTAGAAAAAGATTAGGGTTTACCCTTGGAATCAGTTTGCTCCTGGTAGGTGTGACCATGGGCTACTGGTATAAGGAATTGATCGGGATCCCTTTTCCTTCAACATCCACAGAACTCACAATCCCCAATCGGCCACTCATTACAGAATCTGCTCCTCCAATAGATTCTTCTGCAACAATTCATACTCAAATCTCAATTTCTCCTCCACAAACAACCCCCGGGACTGAACAAGAACAAAGCTTAATAGCGGATGGCCTTCAAAACATTGGAACCTCGACCGTGGTCCGGCAAGAAAACAGCACCGTAAAATTTTCGATCGCAGCGCAACAACTTGATCCTGAAACCAATCCGGTTCCTGAACCACCAAAAGCGTCAATGCCTCAGGACAGGCCCACCACAACCAACCGACCATTCGGCAAGAAAAACCTCAATCCGTCCACACAAACAGCACTCACACCAAATCCGTCGTCAACCATAACGGAAACGGGTCAAGAGGCTTTGCCCGGGGTCACGAAAGAACAAATTGTACATTCGGAAATTCCTTCAGAATCCTCCACGGATAAAACCAAGGGCATTCAGGAATCTACTCCCGCTTCTCCCACGACAGAGTCGACAGAGCTGTTAGAAGACAAAGAACTCAAAAAGTTCTTGGATTCCACTGATACCTCTGAACCAGCAACTCTTCCCAAAGATCCACAAATACCTTTACCCCAAGCTCCTTCGGCTGTTTCTTTCCCGGAATCTTCACCTTAAAAAATCCTACATGGCTCAGAGGGAAAGGACGAAAACGCTTTTTCAAGCGATACCAATCCGACGCATATTTACGTTGAAACACCTACAATATTTCCCTATAATACTCCGGGCCTTTTTTGAAAAACATCGTGTTTGTGAAACAATGAAGCTCGCATGTTAGCCAAAATACAGAGCGTGGGACTGGTCGGATTGGAGGCCAATCTCATCGAAATTGAGGTGGATATCGGCGGCGGTCTCCCACAATTTTCCATTGTGGGGCTGCCTGATGCGACCGTTCGCGAAAGCCGGGATCGGGTCAGATCCGCGCTGAAAAATACCGGCTTTCAATTTCCAGCCAAAAAGATCACCGTCAATCTGGCACCGGCCGGGTTAAAAAAAGAAGGGGCAGGCCTTGAGTTGGGTATTGCCATTGGCATTTTGGTGGCTGAAGGCGTGTTGGCTCAAGAAATGGTCACCTCCTATATCTTTGTCGGTGAACTGGCATTGGACGGAAGAATCAAAACGGTTCCCGGCGCGCTCTCCATGGCCATTGCCACCCATCACCCCCATTCATTGATTCTGCCTCAAGACAATGCTGTGCAGGCGGCCGTCGTAGACCACGCTACCGTATTCGGTGTCGAAACCCTCCCTCAAGTCGTGGAATTTCTTCGAGGAGCGCTCACCCTTCTACCTTTGAAAGCTCATTCCTCTACCGTTCAACCTGGATTACCTCCAATCGAGGAAGACTTTGCCGATGTGGTGGGACAATATCAGGCTAAACGTGCCTTGGAAGTCGCCGCCGCCGGTGGACACAATCTACTCATGGTGGGGCCACCAGGATCAGGAAAAACCATGTTAGCCCAACGGTTAACGGGCATACTTCCTCCCATGAGTTTTCAGGAATGTTTGGAAGCCAGTCAGGTCCACAGCGTTGCCGGCAATCTTGCCCCTCAGTCGGCACTGCTCTCCACTCGACCGTTTCGGGCGCCCCATCATACGATTTCTGAAGCCGGCCTCGTTGGAGGAGGGTCCATTCCGCGTCCAGGAGAAGTGTCTCTCGCTCATCATGGAGTACTTTTTTTAGATGAAGCCTTAGAATTCAAACGGTCACTGTTGGATAGCTTACGCCAGCCATTGGAAAATGGAATCGTTACGCTCACGCGCGCGCAAGCCAGTTTGACGTTTCCCGCCAAATTGATGTTGGTCGTGGCCATGAATCCCTGCCCGTGCGGGTATTGCGGAGACCCTACCCATGAATGCGTGTGTACGCCCCATCACATCCAGCGCTATAGAAGCCGGCTCTCTGGCCCGCTCCTCGATCGGTTGGATATTCATATAGAAGTCCCTGCCGTCCCGGTCAAAGAATTATCGGGCACGACCACTGGAGAAGCGTCCGCCCAGATTCGTCATCGGGTGATCAAGGCCCGGCATCGTCAGGTTGAGCGCTACCGTAAGGAACACACCTTGAATAATGCACAGCTCAAGCCTCGGTTGCTCAAAAAGTATTGTGAACTGGACCAAGCTGGAAAAACCCTGCTCGACCAAGCCGTCACCAGACTGGGATTCTCCGCCAGGGCCTATGGCCGCATTTTACGGGTTTCGCGAACCATTGCCGATTTGGCAGAATCCGATATGATTTTACCCTCGCACGTAGCCGAGGCAATTCAATATCGGAACCTGGATCGCCCTATACTGATATAAGGAACGCTCATGGAATCTTTTAAGGTTTTTCGCTGGTGGTTTATGATTGGGGCCTTAATGGCACTGGCCGTCATCATGATTCAAGGCGGGATCCGCGATCTGATGCTGGCGAATGAACCCATATGGGAAATTAAACTGGTCGAATTGGTCCCGCCCATCTTTGGAGGCGGACTCTTGGGAGGGTGCATCGCCCTTATCCTCCATCGAATTAAAAAAAAGGCTTAAGCCTGACCATCTTACAGTCTTCTCCCACTCGGACCACTTTCCGTCTCACCCGAATTCATTCCCGAACCTGAACCAATACCGGTCATCCGGATCCAACCAAAGAAAAAATTCGTCCTTTTTTCAGTGATCCCATTTTTCCCGGAACATTTGCTCTAGCCACCAGCCCAATCCGGTCAGTACAATACGAACCAATTTTGAGCCAATCCATTTATTAACAAGGGAAGGAGGCATTGTGGGCATGGATGTGAAAGTCGGACCGCATTGGTATCGCAATTCCAATGGGATTGTGGAGATTGAAGGACTGCCCCAAATCGAATTGCAACTGCGCAAAACGGGAGGATCCCCTGTTCGAGTGAACTTTGCTATTTTTGACAATATTGGAAAACTACACGCTAAGATAGAGGCCAATTCCCTGGTGATTAACCAACAAGGGGCCTATCAGCTCGACCGTGTGGAAAATGGATTGATCTTAACCAACAGAGGAGACAAGAAACGCGTGCTGGCCATTAACGTGACAGGCGCTGATCAGGTAGAAATCCCCGAAGGGGAGTTCTATACCCTCAAAGGGCATCTCTTAAAGATTACCCCCAACGAATGGTCCGTGGAAAAAACCTCGGAGAAGTCAGGAGAAACCGACGTGAAGGGGAAAGCGGTCGCGGTGGGCTCGGAGTAAATCGATCACGACCGACTCTGCCTATTGCGGCCAGCCATGTAGATCTTTCACAACCACCCTTATTTTATATTTCAGCTGAGGGCGCTTGACAGCGACCCTCACAAATCGCACATGTTCGTCCAAGAACGCCTTCCCCCGCCATGGCCGGTCCCAATGAACAACCGGGGTCCAGCGCCACCACATCAGACCCCTGATACGTCCACAACCGGCCACAGTCCTGGCAACAATACCAAAGAGTATATCCAGGCCACTCTCGATCTCGCACCGCCATGACTGCAGTCTCCCTCGTATCCCTACTTTTTCCTTTAAAATGATTAATCCGAATCCTCCGGCATCAACGCCTGAATTTGTTGTGGCAATGTCTGCAACCAGTCATCGAAAGGAATGTCCGCATCCACCACGATCTCCCATTTGCCATTGGCCAACCGGCGCACTACACCCGGGTTTTCCGTCGAGAGGGGTATTTCCACCGCTTCACGCGATATTTCCAAATCATCAATGACCCCTAAAATTCTCGTAATATGCTGAAACGACACCGTATCCAATGAACTCACGATAGCTCCCTTCATGAGGCGAATCGAATAAATTGTAGGAACCCAATTAAACCCTGTCAACGAAGCCAGAAGGGAACCGGTCAGGACGAGGAAGAAAAGACTTTCCTGAAAATCAGTCCTGCGGCGGTCATGTCGTCATGGTCGACATCCAAATGTGTCACGACTCGAAAGGCCCGATCACCCACGGCATTCATCAATACACCCGCCTTGCGGCATTCGGCTAAAATCATCTCGGTAGATTTAGAAGATCGGGGGAGTTGGAACATCACCATATTCGTCTCCACGGCCTTGACATCCACCACCACACCGGGAATGTCCTGCAACAGAGTCGCCAGATGATAGGCGTTGGCATGATCCTCTGCTAATCGTTCAATATGATGCTCGAGCGCATACACCCCTGCAGCAGCAAGAATGCCCACTTGCCGCATTCCTCCGCCAAACACTTTGCGGAGCCTGCGCAACGTCCGAACGCGTGCCGCATCTGACACCACAAGGGACCCGACGGGAGCCCCCAATCCTTTCGACAAGCAAAAGGAGACGGTATCAAACGGACGAGCATAATCTGCAGCCGATACTCCTGTCTTGACCACGGCATTAAACAATCGAGCCCCATCCAAATGCAGAGCCAGACCATGAGCGCGGACCACTTCTGCAATCCGGTGAATCGTCTCCAGAGGATAAATAGATCCTCCACCCACATTATGCGTTTGTTCCAAACACACCAGGGTGGTCGGCGGAGTATGTAGATCCTGGCGTCGAATGGCGGCTTCGATCGATTCGGGGGATAGGCGACCGCGATCACCCGGCACACAACATAATTGAACACCGGAGAGCGACGAAGCGGAGCCTCCTTCATACCGGATGAGATGAGAAGTCCGTTCAACGATGACTTCATCGCCGGGCCGCGTGTGCAGGCGAAGCGCCAATTGATTGCCCATTACCCCCGTAGGCACAAATAAGGCAGCCTCCTTGCCTAACAGGTCAGCCGCCATGGCTTCCAATCGATTCGTGGTGGGATCTTCACCATACACATCATCGCCGACCTCGGCCTGAGCCATGGCCTCACGCATGGCCGGGGTCGGTTTTGTCACGGTATCGCTACGCAGATCAATTGTCGCCATCACTCAAATCTCCCCAAAAAATATCCACCTCTGAGTATTCTAAGGAACCATCTTCCATCACACAAGATTTCCTTTGACCGTTCATCTAAAATGGAGGTGATGAAAAAACGTCTTCTGATCACCGGCGGAGCAGGCTTTTTAGGGAACCATCTTTTACGACGGGCCGGCCATTTTGTGGCAGCCGGAACTCTTCATCACACACCATCCATATCCCTGCCCGGAGTGACCTTTTACGTTTGTGATCTCCAAAATGCCGAAGAAGTTAGTATCCTCCTGGATCGCGTGAAGCCGGACATCATCATTCACACCGCCTGCTCCGATCAGGGGAAGGGAATCGAATCAATGTTGCCTGCAGCAGGAATACTGGCCATGCGGACGGCGGAACGTGGCATTCGCTTCATTCATCTCTCGACAGATCAAGTCTTTGATGGGGGCACGGCGCCCTATACCGAGGAGAGCCCCACGAATCCCATCAATCCCTATGGCCATGCCAAGGCCCAGGCGGAAGAACTCATCCGCTCCCTGAACCCGCAGGCCACCATCGTCCGCACTTCGTTACTCTATGATCTCCGCACGCCGGATCGTCAGACGTCCCGCTTAATCGAATCCACAAAAACCGGCGAACAATATCGCTTGTTCGTCGATGAACTTCGTTGTCCCATCTGGGTGGAAAATCTCGCTGAAGTCTTATTGGAAGTAGCCACCAAGGAGGTGCCGGGAATCTTACATTTAGGAGGCCCTGAAAGCCTGAACCGGTGGGACTTGGGGATGGGATTGCTCCAGCACTTTGGGATCACACAGACATCAAAAATTCAAAAGGGAACCATCGAGGAATCCGGACTGGTTCGCCCCAAAAACCTCACTATGGACTCCTCCCGGGCCGAGCGGCTTCTCCAAACTCCGCTGTTCTCGCTACAAGAAGCCCGTAAGTTGGCTCTCACATCAAAAGGGTGAATTCCATTTTCAGCACAAAAATTTTCTAGTGTTTCAAGAGACCCATGAAAACGTAGTGCCACCTACCCCCGCCCAAACGGAGTGACCCTCAAACCAAGGAGGGACCTTGCAGCATCAAGACCTAGCGTCAAAGGGTCGACGAAGATGGTGTTGTAGCCGCCGGACCGGGCTGCGGGCTGCGCCACGCTCGTGCTGTCTATGCGGTCAACAGCCAGTACCGCAGGCTCATCCCTAAGGGCTCTCTGCAAGGACGTCGCCGCGTTGGAGTCGCCATCACAGATCAACACCTTCAGCGGAATCTCGTCGTGGTCTTGCTTCGTCAAGAGACAGCTTCTCCGTCTGCCCAACGACCGGCGTCAGCGGCGCGCCGAGGTTAGGGCGAGTCAACCGCGACTCTCACCACCCAGCCAACGATAGGCAACGCCAGCGAGGGCCGCGCCAATCAGTGGTGCCACCCAAAACATCCATAGTTGGGCCAATGCCCACCCTCCCACGAAGATCGCGGGGCCCGTGCTTCGTGCTGGGTTCACAGATGTATTGGTCACGGGAATGCTAATCAAATGAATAAGCGTCAAGGCCAAACCAATCGCAATTGGCGCGAACCCGGCCGGTACATGCTTGTCTGTTACGCCGAGGATGACGATCAGGAACATGAACGTCATGACGACCTCGGTGACAAAAGCGGACGCGGCGGAGTACTGTCCGGGTGAATGATCCGCGTAGCCGTTGGACGCCAGTCCGGTGGCAACATCAAATCCAGCCTTTCCGCTGGCGATGAAGTACAGGAGACCCGCCGCCACGATCGCACCCAGAACCTGCGCGATGATGTAGGGAATCAACTCTGACGTCTTGAAGCGGCCTCCTACCGCCAGCCCGACCGACACGGCCGGATTGAGGTGGCAGCCTGAGATATGCCCGATGGCGTATGCCATCGTCAGGACCGTCAACCCGAAGGCAAACGCGACTCCGAGCAGCCCGATTCCCACGCCAGGAAACGCTGCAGCCAGGACAGCGCTACCGCAACCACCTAGAACGAGCCAAAAAGTTCCGATAAATTCCGCAGCAAGCCGATTGGACATATTCATCTTCTTCTCCCCATTTGTTGGTACCGCTACTCCACAACGAACATCGAGCTCGCCCTAACTAGTGAGTATATTGGTCTGTATAGCTTCCCGGCTGATGCAGTCTATCCAGCCTAAGCCCAAATCCGTTTGACTGCGATTCCTTCATGTTTCTCGTGCCTTAGAACCATCCCCCATGCCGTTGCCAAAGACAAATACTGTAAGTCCGGTCAGTCTATCGTGCTTTCCGCATCGGGCTGGACGATGAAACCACCTGCCGGGCTAGCGCAGGTGAATTCTTAGTCATTTAACAAATTTAGTCAAGTTGTGTTGGAAACGAGAACGCAGTAGTGGAACAAGATTATGGTTGATCCGGTGGGCTCAAAAAGTCCCCTCCCTCCGATTCAACACAGGAAGAAAATGACTCTCTCTACAACTTTTCTTTCTTGACATGGCATTGCAAGACCTGACCCTGTTTTACAGGTTAGTAGCGCCGAACTGCAGATCCACTCCGATCATGTATGTATTAACGTTCCAGACGGACGCGAAGACGTCTTGCTCGTTCGCGGAAGGCCGCTTCGCCCCCTTCCAGAATGTCGCAGACTGCTTTGCGAATAGCGGCGTTTTCCAGCCCTCCCGCGCTGCACGTGATCGGGGGGAGTCCACCTATATGGTGCGGGCCAGCCTCAGCAACGATGATCAGATCTGCATTGGTGTTGATCACCAGATTGGCGTTATGAGTTACCATGATGACTTGTCGAGTGGATTTCGCCGCGATGAAAAGCGACACTAGTTCCTCGAAAACGGACTTCGGATCGAGATTCTCTTCTGGTTGATCGATTATAAAGAGGGCGATCGTCGGACTCATCTAAGGCAAGATAAAGCAGCAATAGGACAATGCCCCGCGTGCCTGGCGATAGTTTTCGGATGTCAATGCCGTCATAGACGATCTCGTATCGAACCGAGATGTGATCGGTCCCAAAAAGCCAATGCGCAAACTGCTTCGACCACGTTCTAAACTCGGCTTGCTGCGTCGGTGCATAGGGAGCGTGCACGAGGAGGTTCTCCAGGTACGCGGAAATGAAGACAGACATGTCTGTCTGTATCTCAACGGCACTGCCACTCTCCTATGCCGGTTTCAGCAGCTTTTCCGCGAGAGCGATCGAAAGAACCGCGACCATTAAAGGGGCCGACCTTACGCCGATCAAGAAGATTTTCTTCTGCGAAGCCTCCCCATTGGTGAGAATCAACGACGCGCCGGACAGAGAAGCCCAGCTTGTGTAAGGTGCCGGAGGATGCTGCTAGCCGCGCCATTAGAGGGGCATAGAGTTCAGCGAGTGTAGTCTGCTCGCTTGATAATTGCCTCGAATACCCTTTTGTAGGCATTTTCACGTTCGGCCTGCAAATCCTTCCGGCGGGCAGCAGCGCCCTGTGCTTCAGTGAGTTTCGCTTCAAATATCTTGAGGGTGGCATTCTCCTGCCCAATGCGTTTGGTCAGCGCGGCATACTGGTCGCCGAACCACCTTATCTGCACTGAACAAGGCTTCAAGCCTTGTCATCTCTGAAACGATTGTCGAGAGATTCAGGGTTTCGAAATCAACTGCTCTCCGGCAATGAGAGGAGTGTTCGGATCACCAGGTTGCAAGGGCTGCCCGGTAAGTTCAGCAATGTGCTTGTTGGCCCATGCCACATATCCGGTGAGGCTGCTGTCTACATTTCCCTTATAAATAAGGAGAAATTCTTCCCACTGTTTATCGCTAAGTCCGCTACGGCTATGCCGTTCTCGTGCTTGGCGCAGAAGCTCTGGGGCTTTCGTTGCACGGGTGCTGGCCACCTCGTCCTGCATTGCAAGGAAGGTGCGGCGTTGATTGGTAAAGGTCTGAATCTTTCCCCTGAGAGCTTGAGCGGCCTCACTAAGCTCCGTGTGCCGTTTGACCTGCGCCTCCGTGCCCTTAACAACGAGTTTGGCAAGGTCCGCGTTGTAATTCTTGATTTGTGTTTTCTTTTCGAGCGACCTGAGCAGTGAGTGTGGCAACTAGGCTCTCTTTTTCAAGCTCGGTTGCAATCCGCTCAGACAAATCAGAATTATCGCATCTGCCTCGCGGTCGCGAGCCTGCTGAAATCGGCTGGTTCGATGCTCTCGCAATTCGGCGAAATCAATGGCGCCTTCACGTTCATCGAGAGGATGTGCCTCCAAAATCACTCTCTCGATTTTCTCGATAAGCCCGTCGGAAACGCCGCTTGACGAGCAAAGCTCTTCCACGAATTGCTGGGATAGACTACCGGGCGCGGGGAAACGAAAGATGTCCGTGAGCATCTCGCCCGTCAAGCGCCCGCGTTGTCGTGCTGCCTCCTCCCAAAGTTAGGGTAACTGTGGCATCTCCGATAAGCTGCCGCCGCGCGAACTAAGAAAGAAGGGCTGCTGTTTTCGCTAGCACTCCACGCCGCCGGTGTAATCGCATCACAACCCGCAGCAATCATGTCCACGAGAGCCGTTTTGCCCGAGCCGCGGGCGCCAATTATGGCGACCAAGCCCGCATGAGGTGGATTTCCGGATTTTGTGCCCAACTGGCATTAGTTATCGACACATGGGAAATGACTTGAGACGGCATCGCGGACCGTGGTAGCTCTGATCCAACGAATGCACGGCCTTCGGGGTCGATGCAGCTCTGACGTAAAGCATCAAACTCTAGCCCCCCCTTGATCCATGAGAAGCGATCATCCACAGGCTGGCCGACCGTCGTCAGATCGTGGGAGTCACTGCCATGAAGGCATGGCTTGCAGCCGTTATACCTCTCGCGCAGCACCTCGGATATCGCGGGGACTGCTCGCTTCCCAAGCCAGAACTCGCGTTGGGCTGGGCTGCTGGCGAAGATGATGTGCGCGAACTTTTCAATTTCTTGGCGCATGGTCGCGTCTGCCGCTTGACGCATGCCAGAGGTTCCATCATCTTCCCCACCGGCCACGGCGACGAGGATGTTTTTCTTCGCCCAGTCGCTTTCGTGAAAAACTCGGCGGAGCTGGTCAAAATTGACCTTGAATTGGGTTGCGCCATGCTGAAGGGCAGCACGGTCATCAGCGATATTGGAGTCTGCGCGCATTCCGAGCGCGATAAGATCATCTCGAGTGCAATCAAAACGATCGCCATGAGCTTGGAACTGGAGTCGCGTGAGGATTCTGCGAAGCTGGAGCAGATGGTTGGTATCCTCTGGACTCCCAACCAAGAGATGGATATTCACGAAGCCAGACTTCGCAGCCACATCTAGCCGGAGTTCAACATTAGGAAATATCAACTGAACGTCAGAAAGCCTGCCAGATGCCTTATGTTTCAGTACTTCCTCGTAGGTCTCGGTGACGTAGTAATCCGTGACGGCAATCGCTTCGATCTCTGGCGTAAGCGTCTCAAGCGTTGTTAGGTACGTCTCCCGAAGCATCGGCCTCACCGAACTGGTTATTAAGGACAGTGCCTGGCGCATGAATATGAGGCTCCCAACGTCGCCATTGCGAACCGCGACTTATCATACTTTTTCCATTAGGCCTTCTTTTTCTCGTTGATATTTGCCATAGCTTATAAATACTAAGAAAAAGTCTGCTTTTGCCCCCTTTTAGGATTTCCAACTATAGTGACCACGGCCAGCTTATAGCCGTAATCTGACCTTAATCCAGACACATATCTAGTGAGTATATTGATCTGTATAGCCGGCTGGCTGATACAGTCTATCCGGCTAAGCCCAAATCTGTTTGACTGGGATTCCTTCATGTTTCTCATGCCTTAGAACCATCCCACACGCCGTTGCCAAAGACACATGCTGCAAGTCCGGTCAGTCTATCCTGCTTTCCGCATCGGGCGTGGACGATGAAACCATCCGCCGGACTCCGAACGCCTTAGCCTCCACGATGGTCTTCTTGCTACACCTGTCCTCACCGACCTATCGTATTCCCCACCCACCTGCAGATCGGCCAACCGGGCTGACGCTCAAATCAAGGGCGGACCTTGTCTGAGCCTGGCGAGTTGGTCCGCCCTTCCGTTGCCTGCGTCAGCACGATTGAATGTGGCCGACCTGGGTGGAAATGGTTTTGGGTCCTTTTGCCGAAACAAAAGGGCCTCGCCTGCCGCGACGAAACCCGGCAACATAGAAAATCACGTTGACACGAGAGCTGGGAACACAAGTGCGATGCATTCACCTGCCAGTGCCTTTTTTACTGGTCAACCCCAAGATGGATTCTCGATACACATCATAAAGCTGTAAGGCCAAAATCAAATTGGAAACCCTGATATTTGCCAGATGATCCTTGCTTAATTCACGAAATTAGTCAAATTGTCAATCGCCTCAACAGGACAGGCCCTGACAAGAGATTTGGGTGGTAAAGGAAGTCAACAACCCAATTGACGTTATTTCCATGCAAAAGAACGAGAAACGGAGTAAGGTCAACTGTTGTGTATTTCTCGGACAGCTCAACACCGACTCGTCGGTATTCGTCCAGAATTTCAGCAGAGACGACAATTTCAACTTGGCCAGTTTCCATGATTTCAGAATGTCAAAAGGCGGTCCAGCGAAAAACACACCCGAAATAAAGACATTGGTGTCAAGGACGAGCCTCATGAAGCAGTTCTGACTTTGGCAATGGCCTTCGCAATGTCCGAACGCTTCAACCTGGCGTCCCTCGCCTGCCGCCTGGCCTTATCGATAAGCGAATCAAATTCATTCAAGACGGGTTTTTTGATGCTTTTCAGAATGACCGCGTCGTCTTGCCCCACTACCACAAATTGATCTCCTTCTTTTAAACCCAGTTGTTTTCGTATCTCTTCCGGAATAACGACTTGGCCCTTGGATGAAAGTTTTGTTGTGGCTATAGACGCCATTTTATTCTCCTTTTCTATAAACTTACCAGTAAGACTATACCCAATAGATCGGATACTTCAAGAGGTTTTTTAAGCACAACAATTCCCTCGGTTGCCTTACAAGACAACGACCCGTGCATGCATAGCAGGAGAGCAGAGGATGGAGAGGGCTCATCTAACTCATTCAATGATGTATGAGAATTTCTCAGAAACCTACTAGGAAAGAGGTTTTCCTTTGCGGTCAAGGACTTCTTGAAGTTTCAGGCGGGAAATAGCCCCTTCACGAAGGATATGGGGCTCTGGCACAACCTGGAGTACGGTAGAGGGTTGGCCGCCGGGAGTGGGACCGCCATCTACAATCAGATCAACCGCCGATCCAAGTTGCTGTAAAATCTCTTCGGCCGTTTGCGCCGGCGGCTGACCGGTTCGATTGGCGCTGGTGCCGGTTAGCGGGCCGGTGTGCTTCAAGAGTTCGCAGACTCGTGGATCATTCGGCTGCCGGACACCAATGGTTCCCTGGCCGCCGGTCAGGATGGGCGAAAGAGTTGAACGGGCCTGCAAGACCAACGTGAGCAATCCCGGCCAGAATTCTTCCATGAGTTTTCGAGCGACATCGGGAATCACTTCCGTCAGTTGGTCCAGTTGCGACGGGTCGCCAACTAACACCGGAAAGGGTTTGTGGTTTCTTTCGCCTTTGATGTGCATCAGCCGTTCTAACCCGATCTGATTGAAGGGACTGACTGCCAGCGCGTAGAAGCTGTCGGTCGGCATCGCGACGACTCCGCCCTCCTGCAGACATTGCGCAACTTGCTGAATCAGTTTGGGCGATGGAGTGGAATTGAGTTGGAGAACGGTGGCCACGTCCGGGCCCCCTTCAAGTCAGGATGGAACCTGAAGCACGCGGTGGGCAATATCAGAACGAAAATAACGGCCTTCAAACTGGATCGAGGAAAGCGCCTGATGGGCATGATCTCTGGCTCCGGCCAGGGTGGAGTCGATGCCGGTCACCCCTAAGACCCTTCCCCCATTCGTGACAATCGATCCGTTGGCATGGGTGGTCCCGGCGTGAAAGACGATCACGGATTTCGACTCTTTCTCCGGTAGGCCGGTAATCGGGAAACCCGTTTGATACGCGCCGGGATATCCTCCGGAAGTCAGCACCACGCACACCGCCGCCTGATTGTGCCACTCCACCTGGACTTGGTCCAAACGATGTTCGACCACGGCTTCGATCACATCCAAGAGATCCGTTTTTAACAGTGGTAAGACGACCTGTGTTTCAGGATCGCCAAATCGGGCATTAAACTCCAGTACGTACGGTTTCCCATCCTTGACCATAATCCCCGCGTATAAGACGCCATAAAATGGACTCCCCACCCGGGATAACCCAATGAGGGCAGGAGTCAACACCTCCTTCACAATACGCTGACGGAGTTCCGGTGTTCCCAATGGCGCCGGCGCATAGGCCCCCATCCCCCCCGTATTGAGACCCGTGTCGCCTTCACCGATTCGTTTGTGATCCTGGGCGGGGATCATGGGTATGACCGTTCGGCCATCGGCAAAGGCCATGACCGTGAGTTCTTCTCCTTCAAGGAATTCCTCCAGGACGACCCGGGCTCCGGCCTGTCCAAATCGCTGCTCTTCCAGCATGCTGCGAACCGCCTCCCTGGCCTCGTCCCTGGTGGCACAAATAATGACCCCTTTTCCTTGCGCAAGGCCGTCGGCTTTCACGACGATCGGAAGCGGACAGGATTCGAGCCAGGTTAAGGCCGGCACCAATTGGTCAAAGGTGCGCGAAGAAGGAGTGGGGATTTTTTCCCGCTCCATGAGTTCTTTGGCGAATGATTTGCTGGATTCAATAAGGGCCGCATTACGGGTGGGACCAAAAATTCGTAATTTCGATTTTCTGAATTCGTCCGCGATGCCTAAGGAGAGCGGCAGTTCCGGTCCGACCACCGTCAGGTTGATCTCGTTGGTTTGTACGAATTGCTTGAGACCTTCAATGTCATCCACCTTGATCGGCACGCATTCAGCAACCTGTGCGATCCCGGCATTGCCCGGAGCACAATAGAGTTTGGTGACGCGAGGGGATTGCGCGAGCTTCCACGCCAACACATGCTCCCGTCCTCCGTTGCCGATGATGAGCACCTTCACAGAATAAACTTGCGCCTCCCGTCATCCCTCCATCCCATGAAGGGCGAACACATCGACCAGGGCTTCGTACATCCACCTAGGCTATATCCTGAAAATTTCTCTTCCACTGTAACCTTCTCAAGGGTCCGGAAAGCGGTAACAGTGAGGAAAACAACAGAATAGAACACCTAACAAATCTGAACAATGGAACCACGGAAGATTTTGAACAATGTCGAGGTTGGAACTGTTAATGACGGAAGTGGCGCATGCCCGTCAAAATCATGGCCATCTGATGTTCATCAACCGCTTGAATAATCTCTTTATCACGAATTGACCCGCCAGGCTGAATCACAGTCGTTATGCCTGCGCCTGCAGCGGCATCGATGCCATCGCGAAAGGGGAAAAATGCATCGGAGGCCATCACACACCCCTTGATAGATAGATTCGCTTTCATCTGAGCCAGTTTGACCGAATCAACGCGGCTCATTTGTCCGGCCCCAATGCCGACGGTTTGAGTCGGTGTCGCAAAGACAATGGCATTAGACTTCACATGTTTGCACACTTTCCAGGCAAAATCGCAAGCTTGATATTCTTCGTTCGTTGGCTGGCGTTGACTGGGAATAGATAATTCTCCCAGCTCACGCAACGATCCCAGGTCCCGGTCTTGCACCAGAATTCCACCTACAATTTTTTTCATATCTAAGGGATCTCGTTGGGCACTCTCAAGCGGGCCTACCGCTAACAACCTCAAATCTTTTTTTCGTTGGAGTTCAGCCAAGGCCTCTTCTGAAAATTCCGGCGCAATCAACACTTCCACAAATGTAGAGGTAATTTCCTTCGCCATAGGCAAATCCACATTCCGATTACAGGCGATGACTCCGCCAAAGGCTGAGATCGGATCGGTTTCTCGTGCCCGTACATAGGCCTCAACCGGCATATCCCCGAGGGCGACACCACAGGGGTTATTGTGTTTGACAATGACGACCGCCGTTTCGTCAAACTCCTTTACTAATTCCAAAGCCGCATTGGCATCTAAGTAATTGTTATAGGACATGGCTTTGCCATGGAGTTGCCTGGCCTGACTGAGGGAAGCTTCTTTGGTCTGCCGATCCCGATACACGGCACCCGCTTGATGCGGATTCTCTCCATACCGCAAGTCTTCCACCTTTTCGTAAGACAGGCACAACAACGACGGGAATTTTTGCGCTGAAGTATCGGGTAATTTAGACGAAAGATAATTGGCAATCAGACTGTCATACCTGGCGGTATGGTCGAAGACTTTTTTGGCTAACTCCCGTCGCAATCCCAAGGAGACGGTCCCGGACTGTAGGGCCTCCAACACGCGCTCATAATCCTGAGGATCCACTATCACCAAAACGTCCTCGTGGTTTTTTGCCGCCGAGCGCAACATGGACGGCCCCCCGATATCAATGTTTTCAATAGCTTCTTCAAACGTACAACCGGGCTTCGCCACGGTCGCTTCAAAGGGGTAAAGATTAACCACCACCACATCAATGGGCTCAATCCCCTGCTCTTGCATTTGCCGCATATGGGAATCGACCGACCGACGCCCTAATAAGCCACCATGAATCTTGGGATGGAGGGTTTTCACTCGCCCATTCATGATTTCAGGAAATCCGGTGTATTCCGCCACTTCCGTGACGGCAACTCCCGCGTCCCTGAGCATGGTGGCTGTTCCACCTGTCGACAAAATATCTGCCCCGAGCGCCAACAGACTTTTGGCCATTTTCTCCACACCGGTTTTATCGGACACGCTAATCAGCGCTTTTCCCAACTTTGCCATAGGTTCACCTGCCAGTAGGATCTATTGATGATTAAAAAAACGGAGAGCCAGCTTACCAAATGACCTAGGGAACTTCAACGAATGTTGATTATCCTACCATAAGGACCAGCGCCGTATTTTCTCCTTATTTTTGTTCCAATTCCAAACACCTTTTTCCATGTAAATTTTTGAAAGATTTTTATGTTAAAACTCCTGAATAGAGACTGTTGGGGCTGCTCAACTATTTAATATTTTTTTCAGACAACAGTCGTCAAAAGAAACCCATAAAGCAAATACCCGAACCTGCCGAAAAAGTATTTCCATGGCCCCTTCGATGATGTGGCGATGTTATCCCGTACACAACCCCTGTCTTTCATGATTTCGATCACGCAATGCTTCAATTCAGTGGCAGACTCCAGAAAGAGCAATCAGGGAAAGAACGGTGTTGAGTTTCACATCATATCCGGGCCGGTGGAGGTCAACTCTACCTAACGTAACGACCGAAAATTCACAACCTTAAAATTTAATACATCTTTTATCCCTCTTAAGAAACACCATAGGGATTTACTTAGTCATAAATGATTTTATGGACTTTTCGCTAATGCTTTTTGTGTTTTGGGTGATTATTGTGCTTGGAGCCATTGTGCTCATATTGGGATTGAGTCCTTCGAGTAAGAAAGAACCAGAGAACCCGATCAAGGGCACGAATTTTACCCCATCACAAATGTTCATGGGCACTGATGGGCTTAGCGGAATTGCCGTCAACGACCAAACTCTCCGACTATGCCTTTTAAAAAATCCAGCGATTCCACCCCAATTGCTTCCTCTTTCAAGCCTGGTCGGTTCGTTTTTAGTCAAAAACGGTGAAATCATTGCCAAAAGGCTACGACCCGGTCCCAAAGCACTCATCTCGTTTCAAGCGATCATGCACTCGAACGTGGAAAGACTGATCTCAAGTTGGCAGGCGACTTCTTCAGCCCATGACAACCAGCGAATCGACCTCATCGTGTTGATCCACGATGAAGGTGATCCTCTTCATATAGTCAATTTCCTCGATATGGAAACCAAAGAGGGAGGCATACTCTATGAAAAAGCCTTGAGTACGGCAACGCATTGGCACTCTGTGTTGGATGGCTTGATTCTTCAGGCTGACCAACAGGCTCCTCTTCAGGTCCGGGCTGATCAAGAACAACCCGAACATCCATTACCCTCGGTAGCGGATGAATTGAACAAGTTAGGCGATTTAGTCGATGAGCAACTCATAACACCACAAGAATTCACTACCCAAAAAGAAAAACTCCTCGCCGCCAGAACTTAATCGTTTCTTCCTTCTTCCTTTTTCTTTCAAGTCTCCCCCTCACATGATCTGATTCAATTCTTCCAGTCATTTCTTTAGAAATGGCCATGGGACCTTGGCACTCCAATACCTCACAAGCTCGCTCAGTGCCTCATTCACTCGGGCACTTCATTGAAAGTGAATCTTCTGAGACGAAGGAGGATGGATATTTCCAACACCATTCATGGTAGGTCGAAATAGGCCGCCGTTTCTCCTTCCCCCCAAATGGGGAATGGTGCACACCTCCGGTTTGACGTTTTCTAATCCGTACTACACCCGAGTTCCTCGACCCATACTGTTGGAATTTACCTTGCTTATTGGGGGAAACGGTCATACATGCCTCACACACAAGGGTTCACCATCGTCAAATATGTGGGGTTAACGATTGGAATTCTCCTATCCTATACGCTGTTTTCAGGATGGAACCGTTCCCAATCCCCTGATCTCGTTCAAGCCATACAAGATCGAGATCTTTCTCTAGTTCAGCACATGATCTTCCAAGGAGCGGATGTCAATCAGAGTACGGCACAAGGAGCTACCCCCTTACACTTCGCCGCGCGATCCGGACAAATTACAATCACCGATCTTTTATTACAACATGGAGCGGACCCTCAGGCCATCTATCAATCAGAATGGACACCACTCCATTTTGCCGCGAAGGGTGGACATGTAGATGTCGCCGGCCTGTTACTCGAACACGGCGCCCCCGTGAATGGGCGTGAAGGGAAAATCACGCCCCTCCACATCGCCGTCCAGGAACACCAGCGACGCATGGTATCCTTTCTTTTAGCACACGGCGCCATGGTCGAGGCAGCATTTAAAGAAGGGTGGACGGCCTTGCATATGGCCGCACAAAACGGAGATGCCGACATGACACGCCTGCTGCTGGATTCCGGTGCGCCTATCGATGCGACCAATGCGATTGGGATCACACCGCTCCATTCCGCCGCTCTTTCCGGTCAACGGAATCTGACCCGTTATCTCCTGTCCCGTGGAGCCACCTGTTCAATCCCCGCACAACCCCTGCAAGGCCCATTGCCTTCCAATTTCAATAATTTCTACTCCGCACTTCAAGAAGTTCTTCAGCACTGCCCCAACACCCGCACATCTTAAGGTGTCCCCATCGTTCACTGATTTCAACTTTGTTTTGTTCCTGTTTCATTCTCACAGGACATCCCTTCTATCATTGGAGACTTCAGGTGATTCCTTGTAAGATCCGCAGAATTCTTTCTTCCCGGAGAGTATCCATTCACCGAATGACGGAAAGTCGAAATCGGAATTCCCTGTATGAGTTGGATATACCTTGCTCTGTTGGCTGCAATCAGTGAATCCCTTAAGGACCTGTTTAGTAAGCAGGGACTGCAAACCGTCTCACCTCAACTGGTTGCATTAGCCGCTTGCGCCACCCCAATTCCATTACTCTTGATTATCGTGCTGCTCACGGACTCAGTCCCGTTGTTGGGATCAGGATATCTGTGGGCCCTGCTCCTTGGAGGGAGCTTGAATGTCCTGGCCATGTTCCAATTCATGCGGGCCTTACAAGCCTCAGATATGTCTTTGGCCGTCCCCTTCATTTCGTTCACTCCGATTTTCCTGTTGATCACCTCACCCCTCCTGGTGGGAGAGCAGTCAAGTGCACAGGACATAGCGGGCATTGTCTGTATTGTGGCCGGGGCGTATGTGTTACAGATTCAGTCCGTGCATCGAGGTCTGGCTGCCCCATTATTAGCGATCTTTCGAGAGCCGGGGCCGAGGCGCATGCTGTCCGTGGCATTTATCTATAGCCTCACATCGAATTTCGACAAAATCGGGGTACAGAATTCTTCTCCTCTGTTCTGGAGCCTCTCCATTTCCAGTGTGATGACCATCGGATTTATCTTGTTGCTTCGATTCTTTCCACATCAGAATGTTCCCGTTCCCCCGGCCAGCACCATGGGAATCCTTTTACTCATCGGCCTATTTCAATCCATAGGGCTCATCGTTCACAATACCGCTCTCAATCTTGGACCGGTTTCCTCCGTCATCGCCGTGAAGCGATCCAGTATTCTCTTTGCCGTCATGTGGGGTGGAGTATTTTTGAAGGAACGTGACGTGGGGAAGCGTCTGGCTGGCGCACTCTTGATGGTAGTCGGGATTGGGATTTTGGGCCTTGGACAGTCTAAGTAACCCCGTCCCCCAAGGAACGAATCGGAAGAATGTACACCGTGAAGAAAGTCTATACTTATTTTATGGGGAGGGCAGAAAGATCTGCGACCGACACCAGCGGCCCGGGGAAGACGCCGAGCAGGACGACGCCCGCCACTGCGCAAGCCAACACAACAGATATCTGCGGGGAGAGGACGAGCCGGGTATGTAATGCCTGTTCGGATGATGGCTCACGCATATACATCACCATGACAATACGTAAATAGAAAAATGCCGAAATGGCCGCAAAGACCAGTCCCACGATAGCCAGCCACGCCAATCCGGCATTGACTGCCGCCATAAAGAGATAAAATTTTCCAATGAATCCGGCCGTGGGAGGAATACCCGCCAACGACACCATAAAGATCAACATGAGGAACGCCCCACCTTTATGTCGTTTGGCCAAGCCGGTGAAGTCTTCTATTTCCTCCCCCTCCAGCCCGCCCTTTCGTAAAATGGCTATCATGGTAAATGCGCCCAGTGTCATAAATGAATAAATCGCCAGATAGAGCATGAGGCTCGAAACCCCCTGGGACGAGACCGCCGCGATACCTCCCCATCCGGCGACGACGACCCCGATCAAGGCATAACCCGCATGAGCAATACTGGAATAAGCCAGCATCCGTTTCACGTTGGTTTGGACAATCGCCACAAGGTTTCCTAAAGCTACCGTCATCAAGCAAATGACCAGAATTAATACATTCCAATTGGGTTTGATCCCGCCGAACGCTTCCAGAAGAACTCGAAGGAAGGCGGCAAAGCTGGCAGCCTTAGACGCGACGGCCATAAACGCCGTGACAGACGTCGGAGCCCCTTGGTAGACATCAGGCGTCCACATATGAAAGGGCACCGCCGCGACCTTAAAGCCAAAGCCCACGATGAGCAGCATGAGCGCGAGAAAGACTAACGGATCATCGATCCCGCGCCCGGTGACCACCGCCCCAATCTCAACCAGCCTCGTACTCCCTGTCACCCCGAAAATAATCGAAATCCCATACAGCAGAATGCCTGAGGAAAAGGCGCCCAATACGAAATACTTGGCAGACGATTCGATTGAGCGAGCCTCAAATCGTTTAAACCCCGCCATAATATACAGGGTGATCGACATGAGTTCGATACCGAGGTAGATCGTGAGCAAATCAGCTCCCGACACCATCACCATCATCCCCGTTAAGGCCAACAAGACAAAGGCATAGTATTCCGCGAGTTGAATCTTTTCTTCTTTGAGATACCCCATGGACAATAAAATGGTGAGACCACTCACGAGATACAGCAACATTTTCCAAAACACCGCATACGAATCCACAACCACTAAATCGCTAAATGCCATCACCCGTTCACCAAAACCGCTCATGGTGACCACACTGCAGACTACGACGATGCCGAGGCTCATCCACGCCAGAAGGTCTTTCTTTCCGGCAGGGGTAATGGGATCAAGGACCAGAAGCAGACATGCCATGCCGACCACAAGCAATTCAGGAAGAATGGCAACAAGATCTGTCAGGGGAAGAGTCATGGTCTGGCCTCACCGATCAGTGCAAGCGAACGGTCAGGTGACGCGACAGTCATGACCGATTCTTGGTTCCACCCTTCCGCACCCTGCTGGACCGTGACTGATATGGTTTGGGAGGCAATCACCCGTGCCACGCTCGCATGCATCACATCCAACAACGGTTTTGGATACAAACCAATCCAGAATATCAACACCACCAACGGAACCAGCATGCCGAATTCCCGAATATTTAAATCGCTCAATTTTGGGAGAATCTGTGGAGAGGCTGGTCCATAGATCATCCGTTGCACCAGATACAACATGTACACGGCCGCCAGGATTATCCCCAATGCGGCTAACGTCCCTGTCAGTTTGCTCCACGCAAAGGCTCCTATCAGCACTAAAAATTCGCCCACAAAACTGTTCATTCCCGGGAGCCCAACCGAGGACAGCGCAAAAATCACAAAAAACGTCGCATATTGGGGCATGGATTTGGCCAACCCGCCATTGTCCGTAATTTGCCGGCTATGGGTCCGTTCGTAAATGATGCCCACGCACATAAAGAGGGCTCCGGTGGTGATGCCGTGGTTGATCATCTGGAGGACCGCGCCTTCAATTCCCTGGGCATTCAAGGCAAAAATTCCCAAGGTGACAAAGCCCATATGGCTGACACTGGAATACGCGATTAGTTTCTTCATGTCCGTTTGGGCCAACGCCATATACGCTCCATAAAGAATGGCAATGACCGACAAGGTCATAATGACAGGCGTATACGCAACTGAAGCATCAGGCAACATGGGTAAGGAAAACCGCAAAAATCCATACGTGCCCATCTTGAGCAGGACACTAGCGAGAATGACGCTTCCGGCTGTCGGCGCTTCCACGTGCGCATCAGGGAGCCACGTATGAAACGGGAACATTGGAACCTTCACCGCGAACGCGGCAAAGAATGCCCAGAATAAGAGGGCTTGCAGGCTGGGGGCATAGGACGCGTGGGTCAAGGCCAGAATATCGAAGGTTCGCCCGCCTTCAAAATACAACACCAAAATTGCCACCAACAACAACACACTGCCGGCCAATGTATACAGGAAAAACTTGATCGCCGCATAGACCCGATTCGGACCACCCCAGACGCCAATCAAAAGATACATCGGAATCAGCATCGTTTCCCAAAACACATAAAACAACACAAAGTCCAAGGCGGCAAATACGCCAATCGTAGCCGTTTCCATGACCAACAAACTGATCAAAAATTCTTTCATCCTGGTTTGAATAGAGGTCCAGGATACAAGGATACACAGAGGAGTGAGAAAGGTGGTTAAGAGGACGAGCGGCATACTGATCCCATCGACACCCAGAGAGTAATGAATGGCAGGGGATTCGATCCATTGGTGCTTTTCCACAAATTGCATACCTGACTGGGTATTGTCGAACACGAACCAGAGGGGCAATGAGACAAGAAGCGTCAGGACCGAGACGGCAAGCCCAATGTGCCTGGAAAGGGATTCATGAGCCAGCAGGACAATGCCGACACCGAGCAATGGCAGAATAAGAACAAGGGTGAGCCAGGGTATTCCTCCTGAAGGAAGGACAAACTCAGTCACGATTCAGTAATCTCCTGCCTGGGCACTGCCCGTTGAACCAACACGAATACCCGATCCATAGGGATCGGCCTTCCACTCTAATAAAAAATCAATGCCCCTAAAATGACGACCGCGCCGGCCGTCATCGCCAAGGCATAGTTCTGTGCTTGTCCACTTTGGAGTCGTCGCGTCACCCATCCTCCCCAGGCTATGGCTCGCGCCACTCCATTGACCGCACCATCAATCACTGCCACATCCACACGTTTCCATAACCGATCCGCCACATTCAGAGTTGGCCTCACCACGGTCCGATCATAGGCTTCATCCACGAACCATTTGTTCAATGACAACTGATAGAGCGATTGCCACTGCGCAGCCAAGCGGTCCGGCAAGCCCGGCGACTTCACATAGATCCAATAGGCCGCGGCAATCCCTAACAGACCCATCGCTGTGGCCGTCACCATAATGCCAAGGGCGGCTGATCCTTCATGATGGCCTCCAGCACCCTCATGAATGGGAAACGCAGGCGCCAAAAATTCTGGAATCCCGATGTACCCTGTCACTATACTCAGCACGGCAAGAATCAGAAGCGGCACCGTCATCGTTTTAGACGGTTCATGGACATGCTTGGCATGGTGAGGATCGACTCGAGAGTCTCCCCAAAATGTCACAAACACCAGTCGAAAGCTGTAAAAAGCCGTCATCAACGCAGTCAGTAATCCTAGGACGGTTAGCACTTTGCCCAATCCACCCGACATCCACGATGCCACGAGCAATTCATCTTTACTGAAAAATCCGGCAGTCAACGGAAAGCCCGCCAGCGCCAGAGCCCCAATGACAAACGTCCAATAGGTCACCGGCAGCTTATCTTTGAGCCCACCCATGTTTCGCATGTCTTGTTCGTGGTGAAGAGCAATAATCACCGCCCCGCACCCGAGAAATAACAAGCGCTTTAAACGCCCCGTGAGTCAGCAGATGGTACATTCCCGCGATATAGCCACCCAGCCCACAGGCCATCATCATGTACCCGAGTTGACTCAGCGTGGAATAGGCCACGACCCGTTTAATGTCCGTTTGGGTCAGCGCGATGGTCGCCCCGATAAACATGGTGGTCCCCCCTACCACCGCGACGACATCCATGGCCACCGGAGAGAGGTTGAACAACGGGGCAAATCTGGCGACCATAAACACCCCTGCCGTCACCATCGTCGCCGCATGAATGAGGGCGGAAATCGGAGTGGGACCCTCCATGGCATCCGGCAACCAGACGTGCAACGGCACCTGAGCGGACTTCCCGACGGCTCCGATAAAGAGGAAGAGACAGATCAGGGTGATGACCGATATTTCCCAATGTCCTCCAAGAGAGCCCAGGAGATTTACTACGCCACCGGCCACATGTTCCAACTGGGGAAACACCTGCTGATATTGCAAACTACCGAAGGTGACAAAGATCAGCAGGATGCCCAACATGAATCCGAAATCCCCGATGCGATTCACGAGAAACGCTTTGGTGGCCGCAGCCCGAGCCGACTCCCGTTCATACCAATGGCCGATTAACAGATAGGAACAGAGACCCACCGCTTCCCAAAAGACAAAGAGCTGAAGGAAATTATCCGACATCACCAGCATGAGCATGGAAAAGGTAAAGAGCGCGATATTGCCGAAAAATCTGGCATAGCCCGGCTCTCCATGCATATATCCAATCGTGTAGACGTGCACCAACGAACTCACAATGGTCACGAGCAACAGCATCGCCACCGTGAGCTGATCAATAAACAAGCCAAGGGTAATATGAAGATTGCCGGAATCAGCCCAGGTATAGAGAGGAACTCTGAAGCGTCTGCCCACTTGCGACCTCAAGCAGCGCCACCACGGAGAGAAGGAAGGATCCCAGGACAGCCGGGACGGCCACCCAATGACTTCGGTCTCTGATCCAATGGCCGAAAAGACCAAGGATGACAAAGGCCAGGAGGGGGAGGAGCGGAATTAAGGCGTAGAGCATCGCCTTACCATTTCAGTAACCGGAAGTCGTCAATATTGATACTGGCCGAATGACGATAGAGGGCGATGATAATCGCCAGCCCTACCGCGACCTCCGCGGCAGCCACGGTAAGCGCGAAAAAGACAAACACCTGACCAGAAAGATTCCCCAGGTAGGAAGAGAAGGCCACGAAATTAATATTCGTGGCATTCAGCATCAACTCAATGGATAATAAAATAATGATAACATTTCGTCGAATGAGCACCCCAACCAACCCGATCGAGAACACAATCCCACTCAGCACGAGATAGTAGCTCACCGGAACATCCATTAGCCCTTTGCCTCCAAAATTCCTTTTTTGGTGAGAATGACGGCACCCACCATCGCGACTAAGAGAATGAGGGAGGCGATTTCAAACGGAAACAGGTAAGTGGAATACAGCAACTCACCAATCGATTCCGTATTGCCCTGTGTCAGTTGAATGGGGTCTCCATGAGCAGGAAGATTCGCACCCAATGAGGTTTTGCCTTTGACAACCAGGAGAACCGCTTCCGCAAATAACACACATCCCAGAAAAAGTCCCACGGTTAATTGGTGATGGAAGCGCTCCTCCCGTTTCAAATTCAATAACATGACCACAAAGAGATAGAGCACCAGAATAGCGCCCGCATACACCAGAATTTGAATGATGGCCAGGAATTCCGCGTGCAACGTCACAAAGAGCCCGGCGACGTGAAAAAACATCACAAGGAGCGCGAGCGCGTTATAGACGGGGCTTCTGAGAGCGACCACAAGCGCGGCCGTTGCCACAATCACAGTGGCAAAATAAAAAAAGACAATCGTTCCCATCATCGGCTCATCCAGGAAGTTCGGTGACACACGAAGGCCAATATATTGACTCTCGTCTACTCTTCTTTTTGGGGAAGGTCTTTAAACCCCACATTAAAATAGGCCACATTGGGATGTTGAAATTCCAGTCGCTTTTCCCGAATCGGATAATTTCGATCACCGATAGCCAGAAGCTGCTCTTTATTCAAATGCAGCTGACGCTTATCGTAGACCGCCCATTCATATTCCTGAGTCATACCCAATGCATCAACCGGACACGCATCCACGCACAACCCGCAAAACAAACACCGGGTCATGTCCATGTAATATTCCTTGGAATACCGTTTTGTGGGCTCTCCCGGCACCTCGGCACTCACGACACGGATAACCCGGGAGGGGCACGCGGCTTCACAGAGGTCGCACCCCACGCACTTTTCCGTTCCATCATCATAACGTAACAATGCCAACATACCACGATAATTGGACGGCAACTGCTTCTTCTCATGCGGGTACTGTAAGGTGATCGGCTTATAATGGAGGAAATGGGACAACGTCGCCTTCATCCCTAGCGCAATCTCATAAAAAATAAGCGTTTTGACCCATTCCTTGATTTTCATACCACTCAACGTTCCTAGTTTCCCGGAAAGAGATAGGCAAAAATAGAGGTCAATACAATATTGCCCAATGCAATGGGAAGCAGGACCTTCCACCCGAACCGCATCAATTGGTCATATCGCAATCGAGGCAAGGTGGCTCGAATCCAAAAGAAGAGAAACAGGAACCCATAGACCTTGATCGTAAACCACATCATCCCCGTCAACCAGTGAAGTGATTCAGGTCCCTGTAGAATTTCCAAGGGGGCGTGCCATCCGCCAAAAAACAACACAGTGGCGACACAGGACACTAAAATCATATTGCCGTATTCGGCCAGAAAGAAGAACGCGAACCGCATGCCGCTATACTCGGTAAAGAACCCGGCCACCAATTCACTTTCCGCTTCCGGCAAATCAAACGGGGTCCGATTCGTTTCCGCTATCGCGGAAATAATGAACACGACGAACGCCACGGCTTGTGGAAAGCCCCCCCCTCCGAAAAAGTACCAATTCCAAAACCCGCCTGCTTGCGCGTTCGTAATGGTCACCAGACTCAAGGATCCCGAAAGGAGCAATACACCAACAATTGAGAGCCCCACATTCAATTCGTAACTGATCAATTGTGCCGCAGCCCGAAGTCCTCCCAAGAGGGAATACTTACTGTTTGATGACCACCCGCCCAAAATGATGCCGTACGCCCCGATTGAGGCAAAGGCCAGGATATAGAGAATGCCGATATTGATGTCGGTAATGACAAACGGCTTAAAATTGACGCCGCCAACATCAACCGTCCAATCCGGGCCAAAGGGAATGACGGCGAATCCGATCAGGGCCGGCACTAAAGACAATACCGGCGCCAGGCTAAACAGAAACTTATTGGCCCCGGCCGGAATGATGTCTTCTTTAAAAAAGAGCTTTAAGCCATCAGCGACTGGTTGCAACAGGCCATAAGGCCCGACTTCCATCGGTCCCATCCGATCCTGCATCCAACCCAACACCTTGCGTTCCAGCAGGGTAAGCGCTGCGACGGTAAGGAGTACGGCCACCATCACCGCGCCGATTTGGCCAAACGTTAGTGCTAATCGAATTCCCGTATCCATGACGGAACTACTCCTATGATTTGAAAATTCAAATTGAGAACCTGGTCTCGACGTTATGAGGCTGTCATTTTTTCGATTCGAACATTCGTCAGCTTATAATAGGGAACATGAGTTTCCGGATCGACGGCGTACGGCAAGAGTCGTCGAAGCTCTTGATCAAAATGTTCCGGAAACATGGCCATTCCATGGGGAATGCGTTCCCGAAGGCTCACGATGGTACTCATTTCGCCAAGATTATTCATCACTTTCACCCGATCACCCTCTCCTAATCCTCGACGGGCAGCCTCTTCCGGATGAAGATAGAGTTTGCCTTCACTCTGGATTTGCATCAATCCCTTCGCTTTCAGGGAAAATTTGCCGGAATGAAACAGAGATTGCGAGATCATGAGGGACATCTGCTCAGGAGAAGAAGGAACACTGGAAGGCACACGATACCGCGAGGCTAAGTCCCGTTTATACTCTGAACTGACATAACGCGCGACGGCTGAAGGATCAGGCTTAGCCGGCAACGGGGTAGGTCCCAAAGTTCGAGTACCGGGAAGAAGGCTATGGATTTCCTTACCGATTTCTTTTACCTCCGCATACTCCATGGCATCACCCATCAACACCGATAGCGCCGAAAATACTTCCCAATCCGGACGGCTTTCCCCCACAGGCTCGATTGCCCGCCTGACGGGTTGGAGATGCCCTTCGGTGTTGGTAAACGTGCCGTCTTTTTCAGCATACGAACAGGCGGGCAGGACCACATGGGCTTTCTTTGCGGTTTCCGTCATGAACAGGTCTTGAGAGACCAGGAATTCCAGCTTTTCCAGGGCCTGCTCAATTCCAGAAGAAGGAGGCAACGAACCAAGTGGATTTTCCCCAACAATAAATAAAGCCTTCAATTGCCCGTTTTTGGCTGCCTCTATCATCTGGTGCAGTGATGCACCTGCCGAATCAGGAACCGGTCGCCCCCATGCCTGAGATAGAGCCTTTCGGGCTTCTTCGTCACGTGAGGATTTTCCTCCGGGGAGCACGTCTCCGACCCCACCCATTTCAAACGTCCCTTGATCATTATTTTCTTCCGCTAACGGCGCCAGTCCGCATCCGCGTGTGTTGAGTTTCCCGGTGAGTAGTAAGAGATCAAGAAGATTGACCATCATCCCGAATCCACCTGATGTGCGAAGCACGCCGGGACCAACCAGAATGACCACTTTTTGACCCTTGGCAAAAGACTGTATTGCCTCTTTGTAGGCCGAAGGCGTAATACCCGTCACTCCCTCAATCACCGGCCAGGAAATCGTCTCAAGTTGCGCGGTGATATCTTGAACATATGCGGCAGCCTTTGTGCTGAGTTCAGGATCAACGGCTTGCTCATCGAGTACCGCTTTCAGGAAACCCAGGATAGTTGCAGCATAGGCGTCAGGTTTCACGCCAAAATGATGCCGGGAAAGATTCACGATATTGCTGATGGCCCCAATGGCCGGTTCCAGCGCTTCAATCGTGATCAATTGCGCGCCACGCCGTTTGACCGCCTCTTTAACTTTCAACCCCGTGATGGGATTGGTTTCGGTCACGTTGGTTCCCACAAGCAGCAAGACATCGGCATCTAAAATATCCTCAAAACTCACCGTCCATTGATGGGTACCTTGAACCCGCTGCAAGGCCCGCACACCATTGAGATGGCCATACCGCACACTGCTATCGATATGATTGGTCCCGATGACCCCCCGCATGAATTTCTGAAAGACATAGACATCCTCATTCGTGCACCGCCCGGTAATCAACCCACCAATGGCGTTGGGGCCATGCGTGGCTTTGATTTCAGTCAAGCGCCGGGCCACCAATTCCAGTGCTTCTTCCCATTGCACAGGTTGAAAATCGGCGCCTTCACGGATGAGAGGCAATGTCAGTCGATCGGGATGAACGCTGACATGGTAACCAAAATAGCCCCGGGCACAGAGGTCCCCGTTGTTCCGGCCCGCCCCGTGAGTGGAATTCACTTCAATGAGGTCATTATCCTTGGTTTGAAAAGTGATTTGGCATCCATCTCCACAATATCCGCAAATCGAATCAGTGCGCTTCAACATCCACGGGCGAAATTCATACATGGAGAGACGACTGGTGATGGCTCCCACCGGGCATATCTGGACACACCCCCCACAAAATTCGCAATCCAATTCATGGGCACCAAAAGCTTTGATTTCCGTCAATGTGCCCCGTCCTACAGGCGCCAGGGCTTTCACATCCATGACCTGGTCACAATACCGCACGCACCGCAAACATTGGACGCACCGGTTCATCTGGGTTTCTATCACCGGACTGAAGTACTCTTTCTGAAAGACGCGTTTGAGTTCCTTAAACCGGCTGGTGGTGGCCGTGTATTCATGCGAAAAATCTTGAAGATCGCATCGCCCACCTTGATCACAAACGGGACAATCCAACGGATGATTGGCCAAAATAAAATCTAATACCGATTTGCGAGCCTCTTGCGCCACTGAGGAAGAAGCCGATTTCACCACCATGCCTTCCGCCACTTGTGTACTACAGGAGGTTTGCAATCGTGGCATTTTTTCAATTTCCACCAAACACATTCGGCAATTCGCGTCGGGTGTCAGCTTCGGGTGATAACAAAAGTGCGGCACCATGACGCCAACCTGTCGTGCGGCCTCAATAACCAGAGTCCCCTTGGGAACCGTGGCCGACTTTCCATCGATCGTCAGCGTGATCATGTCTGTCGTGGTCGTTGAGATTGTTGCCATATCGTTTCCACTCAATGCGTAAAAACCGGAATCTCCCTGCTACGAGGCATCGTCTCTTGGGCTTCCTGAATGAGGGCATCATATTCGTTACGCCAATGGCGCAGTGTGCTCAAGATGGGAGCCACTTCCGCTTCACCGAACGCACAAACCGTTCGGCCGGCAATATTCCCGCACAATTCTTCAAGAACCCCAATATCTTCAGGACGTCCCCGCTTACCCCAGATCCGTTGAAGCGTCTGAACGAGCCAGGAACTCCCTTCCCGACAGGGTGTACATTTCCCGCAGGATTCATGATAGAAAAATTCCATCAATCGCAGAGCCGCCCACACCATAGGGGTGCCTTCCTCCATCACCGTGACGCCGCCCGATCCCAACATCGACCCGGCCAGTGCCACCGATTCAAAATCCATTTTCACATCTAAATGTTCCGGCGTCAGAAACGGAGCAGAAGCTCCCCCAGGGATAAATGCCTTCAGGGGCTTATCCGATCGCATGCCTCCTCCCAGGTCATAAATCAATTCCCGGAAGGGAATGCCCATTGGAACTTCATAATTACCCGGCCGCTTCACATGTCCGCTCAGACAAAACACTCGTGTCCCGCAACTTTTAGGCGGAGAGCCGATCGAGGCAAACCACTCGCCACCTCTATTAATAATATGAGGAATATTGGCCATGGTCTCGACGTTATTCACCACGGTGGGTTTTTGATATAAACCATGGGTAGCCGGAAACGGCGGCTTAAAGCGAGGCAGGCCCCGTTTGCCTTCTAACGATTCGAGGAGCGCCGTTTCTTCACCACAAATATAGGCTCCGGCACCCTGGTGGACAAAGATGTTGATCGTCAACCCGCTCCCCAGCACATTGTCGCCAATATATCCCGCCGCATGCGCTTCCTGAATGGCCCCTTCCAGAATTTTTGCGCCGAGACGGAATTCCCCTCTAATATAGATGTAAGACGTTTGCGCACCAATGGCAAAGCAGGTAATGACCATCCCTTCCAGCATTTGATGGGGATCCCGTTCCATGAGTTGCCTGTCCTTAAACGTTCCCGGTTCGCTTTCATCGGCATTGCAACAGAGGTATTTAGGGCCAGGATGATCTTTGGGAATAAATCCCCATTTCACCCCTGTCGGGAATCCGGCTCCCCCGCGCCCGCGCAGCCCTGATTTTTTCACCACCTCAATCACCTGATCGGGCTGCATGTCCTTAAGAACCATTCGAAGCGCACGATAGCCACCGGCTCGTTCATAGTCCGCCAGCGAACCGGTGTATCCCGGTTGCTCCATATTATTCAATAAGATTTTTTCGTATTTGGCCATAAAAGAATTTGTCTAGCGCAATTCCCGCTTCAATGCCCAAGAGGCGAGGGATACATGAATGGGCCTGTTTTTAATGAGCAGGTTCCGTCCCGTTTCAGATCGTCCAACACCCGTCCGAGCTTTTCTTCGGATAATTGTTCGTAATAGTCATCATTCACTTGCATCATCGGACCCGTCCCGCAGGAGCCAAGACATTCCACCACACTCAGGGTAAAGCTTTTATCTGGAGTTGTCTGACCTGGACCGATCCCCAATTTTTTCTTGATCCAGACCACCACATCATCAGATCCGACCAAGGCACACATAAGCGATTTGCAAATTTGAAGATGAAACTTTCCGATCGGCTTGAGATTGAACATGGTGTAAAAGGTGACCGTCTCAAACACCTGTGGCGGGGTTAAATCCAGAATCTTGGCAATCTCTCGCATGGCTGGTTCACTCACAAATCCCTCTTCCCGCTGAGCCAGGTTCAATAGCGGCAACAATGCCGACCGCTTCACCGGATAACGGGACAGGATGTCATCAACCTCGGTTTTGAATTTATTGAAGAACATAAATGAATGATTCGTTATCAGTGGCTGAAAAGAAATGACCAAAAGATCATTATTTCGGCTGTTCCCTTACTTCATCCATCACATGTCACCCAATGTTATCGATCACATTCACCCATGACAATGTCGTAGGTCCCGAAAATCGTCACGATATCGGAGATCAAATACCCACGAGCCATATGATCAAACGCGCCCATGTGGATAAAGGACGGAGAACGGATTTTTAACCGGTAGGGCCGCGAACTCCCGTCACTAATGATAAAGAAACCCAATTCGCCTTTGGGTACCTCCGTCGCACAATAGGTTTCGCCTTTCGGAGGTTTAAATCCTTGCGTAAAGATAATGAAATGATGAATCAGACCTTGCATGTCTCGCATAACCTCAGGTTTTGGAGGGGGAATCACTTGCGCATCGACGGCCATGATCGGCCCGTCGGGTAATTGATCCAGGCATTGCTCAATAATGCGGGCGCTTTGCCACATTTCTTCCATCCTGATCCAATACCGGTCATAGGTGTCCCCATCTTTTCCGAGTGGCACTTCCCACTCAACTCGATCATATGCTCCATAGGGCTCAAGCTTTCGAATATCGTAGGAGACTCCCGACCCCCGGAGAACCGGGCCGGTGCATCCGAAATTGATGGCATCCTCTGCAGAAAGGAGCGCCACCCCTTTTGTCCGGGCCACCCAAATTCTGTTTTTTTGCAATAAAGAATCGTATTCCCGAATATGCTCAGGAAACGTTTTCAAAAATTCACGCAGAACCGCGATGATTTCCGGCGTGAGATCGGCATCAACCCCACCAATCCGATAGTAGTTCAATGTCAGACGAGCGCCACACAATTTCTCAAACAAATCCAACAGGACTTCCCGTTCCCGGAAGGTCCAGAAAAACACGGTCATCGCGCCAATATCGAGCGCCTGCGTTCCCAGCCAAAATAAGTGCCCCACGATGCGCTGCATTTCCGCAACGATGGTCCTCACATATTCCGCCCGTTCAGGAACGGTCATATTGATGAGTTTTTCGACTGCCCGGACATAGGCGTAGTTATTGGTCATGGCACAGACATAATCCAAGCGATCGGTATGGGGCAACATCTGCATGTAGGTCAGGCCTTCAGCCAATTTCTCGACGCCCCGATGCAAATAACCAAGATCGGGGATGGCTTTGCTGACCCGTTCACCATCCAACTCCAGGACGACCCGCAGGACGCCATGGGTGCTGGGATGCTGGGGACCCATATTCAGGAGAAGTTCTGTTTTGCGGATCGTGTCCCCTGGGCGATCATCGGCCATAAATTGATGCCGTTGATCCTCGGGCACCTCGGCTTCCGACCATTCCCCAACCGGTTCATCCAACCGCGGAAGAAAATCGAAACGACTCCGCCACCCTTTCCCTTCGGCGGGGAAATCTTTTCGTAGCGGATACCCTTCATCATAATCTTCAGGCATCAAAATTCGACGAAGGTCGGGATGCCCGGTAAAGCGGATTCCCATCAGGTCGTACACTTCCCGCTCTAGAAAATTCGCTCCTTTCCAGATATCACTGATCGAGGCAATCTCCGGATGTTCTTCTGTCACGCGAGCTTTGATACGAAGACGGGTTCCATGCGGAAGAGATAAGAAATGATAAATGACTTCGAACCGCTCGAGATCATCAGGATAATCCGCTGAACAGATATCGGTGATATGATCCAACGCCATTGAAGGATCATCATGAAGAAATTGGGCAATGTCCCGCCAACTCTCCGCCTTTACCTGTGCCCATAAGTCCAAACGCACAGGATCCTGCTGTGCCGTCAGGACAGCCTGAGGAAATCGTTTGAGCAGGGATTCAAGAAAAGAATGCATAAATCGAATCTATGACCGTACCGTCGTCATTGGATAACCGTCTGAACAACTTCCAAGGTTATTTCACAAAGTATTTTTCTTTCTGAATCTTCTCTTGGAGCTTAATGAGCCCATCCATCAGGGCTTCGGGCCTTGGAGGACAGCCTGCGATATAGACATCCACCGGGACGATTTGATCCACCCCCTGCACCACACTATAACTATTATAATGATTGCCGGATGTTGCGCAGGATCCCATGGAAATCACATACCGGGGCTCCGCCATCTGATCATAAATTCGACGGATCACCGGCGCCATTTTCCGGCATACCGTTCCTGCCACAATCATCAAATCGGACTGGCGTGGAGACGCCCGAAACACTCCAGCACCGAAACGATCAATGTCATACTTGGAGGACACAGAGGCAATCATTTCAATCGCACAGCAGGCTAACCCGAAAGTCATCGGCCAAAGGGCTGATTTCCGACACCACGCAATGCAATAATCAAGATTAGTCGTGATGATATTGGGTTCAAGTTGTCGTTCAAACATGCTCATAGGGATTGCCGTGCGTATTTTTTTATCTATTGTTACCCTTTTACCTGCCCTATAGTAGTGCAACAGTGCCCATTAGTTAGGGGGGAACCATTGTAATGGTTAAACTCCGGTTTTTTCCAGACGTAAAGCGCGGTTTTTATTTTTGTTAATCCCAATCCAAGGCACCTTTTTTCCAGGCATACCAGAATCCTACGATAAGAATGCCGAGAAACACTCCCATTTCTACAAGACCGAGAAGACCAAGTTTCTTAAAGACCACCGCCCAAGGAAATAAAAACACCACCTCAATATCAAAAATCACAAAGAGCATGGCAATAATGTAGTACCGCATTGGAAACTGGACGCGGGCATCCATAAACAAGGGGCTGCCACTTTCGTATGGGAGTAATTTTGCGCGATAGGGCCGGCTGGGACGGATAACCCATCCCACGACCAGAGACCCGATTCCAAACAGCGCCCCAAGTACCATGAAGATAATGATGGGGAGATAATTAAAAGGAACCGGTTCACTACCCATTGATCACGCTCATATCCGATCGGGTCATTCTTAGGTCAAAGCCTTTTCTTCGCCTGTCAATCTTAATGCTAGGACACCACATCTTCAAAAAAAGCCGGGTAGCGTAAGCCTTTAAGGGGGAAGGGCTCCATTCCTTTTCGTTGAACAAGCACCTTGAATGTTTTGCCCATTCCATGCGGACGCAATAAATAGGATAAGGCTCTCACATCCTCGGACTCCTGCTCCTGATCGCTCACCATGTCCTCGACCCCCAATCCGATCAGCCAGTTCGCCAACGTGGTCAACCCAACCAGGTCCAACCCGCTAGCGGTTCCACTGCTGGCCAAAGCGGAAAAATTGACGTGAGCCGTCATATCCTGCTCGCCAATACGGATATAGGGATTGGAAGAAATGGCATGTCGATAATAACACAATAAGGTCCCGTCTTTTCGGTCGGAACGGTAATAATCACGGGCGGCATGGCCATAATCGATAGTCAGAACAATACCGCAATGAAGAACGCGAGCCACATGCTTCATCCAAGCTTCAGCTTCTATATGGAGTTCTGTGGTTTGTCCTTCACTCAACGAAATTTTATGGGTATCGACGTATTCAGCCAACTTAGGAGAAGGAGCAGGATCCTGGTATTCAACAAAATGCCCGCCTTCGTAAGTCACACACATTTCACACAGTTGGTTATGTTCCCATCGGACTCGATGGACGGGGAGTGCATCAACCAATTCGTTAGAAAAGCAAACACCGGTCAACGAATCTGATGCGATCTCTTCTACTGAGGCCCTCCAGCTCACATGCCCTTCCGCCCAATTTCCGAGACCCTCTCTTATTCTGCTTGACTGCCGCGATTGAAGATGAGAACTCCGCTCCACCATCAGATAGGACAGGCGGTTGAATAATTCAGCGGCAATCGTTCGGCATGCCTTTAAGAAATCCAGGGCGAACGTTCCGTTCCCACCACCCATCTCCAATAAGGTAAACGGATCCGGATGACCTAACTGGGCATCAATGTCCAAAATCTGACGAACCATTGTTTTCGCCAGAATAGGGGACAATTCCGGAGCCGTGAAAAAATCTCCATCCCATCCAATCCGGTTGGGGGGCGGTTGTTCAGATTCGACGGCTTGGGTCATGTAATACCCATATGGATCATCATAGAGCGCCAATTCCATGAAACGCGCAAAGCTCATAGGCCCTTTTTGGGAAATTTCCGACATAATTTTCTGGATGAGGTCGGGATTACCCTCTATTTGGTGAGGATTGGATAGCACGAATGGACTATAGTCACTCCTTCAATATACCTATGAGGAATCGATTACGATAACGGCCTTCCTTCACCAAGTCAAGCAAGTTCGCACATTTTCAACCAAGAAAAAACAATAGATTCAAGATGTTATGACGGCACACCTCAGCAGGACAGATCTGAAGGTCGGTTATAAACCAGAAGAAGGAGGGTTAGGGTATGGTTGGCGTGAAGAAGCAGATGATTGAACAATATTCATAAGGCTTTGAACCGCATTGAGCAGAAAATTCGGTGTTAGGCACCATGACATTTTTTATATTTCTTCCCACTCCCGCAAGGGCAGGGATCATTTCTCCCCACTTTCTCTTCACTTCGTTGAACGGTTCGTTGTTGAGGAGTAGCCGCCGAATCACCACCGCGATTCAAATTTAATTGCGACGGGCGCGGCGCTTCCCGCTCAGGTTCCGGTCGTTCCCCACGAACCAATTGAAATTTAAACAGCCGCTCCAACGTATCATTTTTGATCCGTTCCATCATCCCCGCAAACATATCGTAGCCTTCACGTTTATATTCTGCGAGAGGATCCTTCTGTCCATACCCGCGTAATCCGATGCCATCCTTCAACTGATCCATCCCCCATAAGTGATCCTTCCAATGATGGTCGATCATTTGCAACAGAATGGTTCGTTCCACATAATGGACCAAATCTTCACCGGCCCCGTGCTCCTGGATCAATCCTTGAACTTTATGGTGATAGGCCTGCTTCAATTTCTCTTTGACTTCTTCCTTCAGAGTTTCCCGCCCCATGTCCTTGATCTCATCAGGACGAATCACATCGACGCCGAATTGTCCCTGGACCGATTCGGCTAACCCCGTAAAATTCCATTCCTCGGAATACTGCTCCTCCGGGCAAAAGGTATCCACCAAGCCCTCTCCCACGTCGTCGATCATGCCGAGAACGTCTTCAGTAACATCCGTCGCTTTTAAAACATTTTGACGATGTTTATAGATCACTTCTCGTTGTTTATTCATCACATCGTCATATTCAAGAAGATGTTTTCGAATTTCAAAATTATGGGCTTCAACTTTCTTTTGCGCGTTTTCAATGGACTTGGTCACCATACGATGCTCAATGGGCACACCTTCCTCCATGCCAAGCTTGAGCATGAGGTTTGAAACACGTTCAGAGGCAAAGATGCGAAGCAAGTCATCTTCCAAAGAGAGGAAAAACCGGGATGAACCGGGATCTCCCTGCCGCCCGGCCCGGCCTCTCAGCTGATTATCGATCCGGCGGCTTTCATGACGTTCGGTCCCGACAATATGTAATCCTCCGGCTGCCAGCACTTCCTTTTTATTAGCCTCGCAGGCGGCTTTAATGGTGGCATAGGCTTTGGCCTGTTCCTCTTCCGTCAGGTCTTCCCCTCGATAAATAAACTGTTGCTTGAAGAGAGCTTCAGCATTGCCACCCAATAAAATATCGGTTCCGCGACCGGCCATATTGGTTGCGATGGTGACGGCACCCTTTTGTCCGGCTTGGGCAATGATTTCTGCTTCCTTTTCATGAAACTTGGCATTCAAGACATGGTGCTTCACGCCCCGATGTTTGAGCAACGTCGAAAGACGTTCGGATTTCTCGATGGAAATCGTCCCAATGAGAGTTGGTTGACCCTTTTCATGATACTCTTTGATTTCGTCAGCAATAGCCTCGAATTTTTCTTTTTCAGTCCGGTAGACCACATCGGCATTATCAATCCGAATCATAGACTGATTGGTTGGCACCACATTCACTTCGAGGTTATAAATCTTCGCGAATTCTGAGGCTTCGGTGTCGGCAGTCCCGGTCATCCCCGCCAATTTATTGTACATACGAAAATAATTCTGGAACGTGACCGATGCCAGGGTTTGGTTTTCATTGGCAATTTTTACACCTTCTTTGGCTTCCACAGCCTGATGAAGTCCATCACTCCAGCGCCGTCCCGGCATTAATCGACCGGTAAACTCGTCGACGATAATGACTTCACCCTCTTTCACCACATATTCCACATCCCGACGGTAGAGCACATGCGCCTGAAGGGCCTTAATCACATGGTGCACGAGACTCAGGTGTTTCAAATCATAGAGATTATCGACACCCAGCAGTTTCTCCACATGCGCATTGCCGTCCTCAGTTAAGGAGACCGTTTTCGTTTTTTCTTCAATCGTATAGTCCTCCTCCCGTTTGAGGTGAGGAATTATGCGATCCACCTGGAAATATAAGTCTGTGCTTTGTTCGGCGGGGCCTGAAATAATCAAAGGCGTTCGAGCTTCGTCGATGAGAATGCTGTCGACTTCGTCGACAATGGCAAAGTTCAACTCCCGCTGAACTCCCTGGCTCAGGTCGGTCACAACCAGATTATCCCGCAAATAATCGAAGCCAAACTCATTATTGGTCCCATACGTAATATCGGCCCCATAGGCCTCACGTCGAGAACACGGCCGAAGATATTGCAACCGTTTATCCGGCGCATCATAGGACGGATCGAATAAAAACGAGGCGTCATGTTGAATAATGCCGATTGAGAGGCCCAAACCATGATAGAGCGGTCCCATCCACTGGGCATCCCGTTTCGCCAAATAATCGTTGACGGTGACCAGATGAACCCCTTTTCCCCCAAGGGCATTCAGATAAATGGGAAGGGTCGCCACGAGTGTTTTGCCTTCACCCGTTCGCATCTCGGCAATTCGTCCCTGATGCAACACCATCCCCCCTAGCAACTGCACATCAAAATGCCGCATACCGAGCCGCCGCCTGGACATTTCCCGACACACCGCAAACGCCTCAGGGAGGAGATCATCTAACGTCTCTCCGCTCCCCAGTCTTTTCTTAAAGGCTTCGGTCTTTTCCGTTAACCCCTGGTCATCCAAAGGTTGTAGGGAAGCCTCAAACTCATTGGCTTTATCCACTTGCGGTTTGAGCCGCTTCAGCTCCCGGTCGTTTTTGCTACCGAACAAAATATTTAAAAGTTGAACAAACATGTGTACCTTACGCGTTGGAAACAGAAAAAAATTAAGAGAGATTCACTGTGGATAGGGATAGGCGGCTAGACAGACTTATAAGACTATATCATTTTCCCTAGTATACCGAATTACCGGCGGGAATCAACTCACGGGACGGAGATAAATTGATGAAAAGACCACGATTTAATGGAGAACTCTTCCAAGGCAGAGATGTCCATTTGCTTGACAGAATCTTTCTTTTTTCCCTAGCATAGAGCGTCTTTTCATCCATAACTTTCTGATTTGTTGATGACATGACCCACAAAAAAAGTCTCGCACTGATCCTCAGCTTGCTGCTCCTTCTCATCATGGGGACCATACATCGGAGCTATGCTTCGCATATTACACAGCACACCCACCACCACACATCTGCCACCCACAGTACCGTCGTTTGCTCCTGGATGTGTGCGGCGGCTCAAACCATGTCCGGCGACACTCAGGTTATTCCCCATAGTTTTCAACTCGTTGCCTACATTAAAGGGCCGTTACCAGAATTCCCTTCACTGATTTCCTCCCTCTTTCTCCCAACCAGAGCTCCTCCTCAATAAATCCAATTAGTTTTGGGCTCCCAAACCGCTTCTACCCCATCACTGAGGTCATTTACGATCTTTCAGGACGGTTTCAAAAGCGGGATTTTTTAATTGTTTATTTGTCACGCTTTCGAGGAGCTGCGGCAAAGGTTCCCTCTCGAATAGGGAGCGGATGTTCCGACAGGATTCGAGGAAATTTTTCAACTTAACGGTTTCGTTTCGTGATGATCGATAATCAGGCAGTCCCATTCCAGTATGCAAATCGTGGTCGAGGATCCATGTGGTCGCTCTCCGGCTTTAAGAGTAAATGTTGTAGGTTTTTTCTCCGCAATCTGATGTGCATTGCCTTGCTGTTCGTTTTGGACAATCTGACCTTTACTCTAATTTCATTGGCGGGTGATCCATCTGATAGTTCTGAACCTATTGAAATATTAGAGGTCATTGAGGTAACGGGATCAGTCGTCACAAAATCCGCCAGAATATTGGCATTTCCTGTGCCCACTTTCGGCCATCTATGGCCTCCCTCGCCATTTCACCACTTCGCCCTTCCGGATTTTCATGTCGTCCACCTGTCCCAACCGGGCATTCCCCGTATTCTCAAAGATCAGACCAGCAAAACACGCGGACGTTTCACAAGCGCTAAACCGATGAAAACCGAACGCCCCCTATATCCCCGAATGGCTAGAGAGCAAGGCTGGCAAGGGAAAGTGGTGCTACGTGCGAAGATTACCGCTGAGGGCACAGTCAAGGACGCCACAGTTCAGGAAAGTTCGGGATTTCCTGTGTTAGATGATAGTGCCATACAAGCGGTGAAAGACTGGTCCTTTGAGCCGGCGAAAAATGGGGAATTCGTCGTGGCTTCTACCGTTGCCCTGCCCATTCGATTTGATTTGCTTCAATAACCTTGGGACAATTGCAAAAAAAGGGTTCATCCATGACACAGCGTCTTTCCAAAATCAGACAAATCACACTTTTGTTACTCCTCGCCTATTTCTCTATGGGTAACGCCTTAAGCCGGGCTGGCGAAGCCCAGGATCTTCTGGCACAGGCGTTTTCCGCCTATCAACAGCAACAATGGACATCGGCCATCCCTCCGTTAGAACGTGCGCTGATTTTGTACCCTGGATATGCCGAAGCCCACCATCTGTTGGGATTAGTTCTGAACAATATTGAAAAACCGGACAAGGCCATTCTTGAGTTGCAACGGGCAGTAGACGCCTATCCCCAGTTCGCCCAAGCCTATACAGATCTTGGCTTTATCTACCAGCAACAATCTCAATTTCAAAAAGCCGAGCAATCCTTTCAGCTTGCCTTAAGGAGCTATCCCAGATATTTGGAAGCCCGCGTTGCTTTGGCCGGGTTCTATGATCAGCAACAACAAGCAGGAAAGGCCATTCAAGCCCATCAGGCCGTCTTGGAACTCGATCCTCATCGCGTCGATTCGTTATATGGCATGGCATTTTGGCTGGTGCATGAGCAGAAACCGGATGAAGCCCAACGTTACGTGGATCAGCTGGTCTCTCTCCATCCCACGTATGTCAACGGGTGGCTCATGGCCGGGACACTCGCGCAACAATCGGGGCAGGCGGATAAAGCCATTCAGGCCTACCAGCATGCTGTCAGTCTGAACAGTAATCTGGTAGACCCTTATTTCAACTTAGGCGTCCTCTACCGACAAAAGGAAGCCTACCAGGAAGCCGCACAGGCGTTTGAACGCGTCACCAAACTCGAAAAAAATAATTCCGAGGCTCACGCCAATCTGGGAGTCGTGTATGCCGCTCTGTCAAAAATCGATCAAGCCGAAGAGGAATATCGAACAGCCTTAACATTGAATCCACAGTTAGCCGAATGCCAGTATAATCTCGGATTGTTGTACGAGTTCCATCGCAATTCTCCACAAAAAGCTCTCAAGTACTATGAGGAATATGTGAGGCTTGGGGGACAGGACGAACGAATCCAGACACTGTTGAAACGAACCAAATCGTGACCACCACTATTAATTATCCCACATCAGATCCCGGCCATCGGATCTTTCTCCTGAGCGCCTTCGGCAGCGCCATTCTTCATGCAGCCCTGCTGGCAGGTCTGACGTATCTTCCAACCTCTCCCACTATCAAAGATCCTACACCGACGGTCCAGGTGACATTAGTCCAGAGTCCTCAAGCGGTCAATCCCGCTCCCCAATCTCCCGTGAAGGAGGTGCCCCCGGCTCGACCAGATCTCTCTCAACCTACCCCACCCTCTCCCCTGACCAAGCCTATCCAATCCACACCACCCCCACCCATGCAAGCCTCGCTCAAACCGGCTCCTTCCATACCTCCGCCTCCTCTCACCCAGGACAAACCGGTCCTCAAAGACACCCGGACGGATCAGGCCATCAAGAGCCGTCAAATGATGAAAATGGCCGTTCCTCATCAATCAACTCAGAGACCACCACTCACAACGTCTGCGCCGCAGAGGGAACAACCCCCAGCGAGAATGCCTTTCAATGCAAATAGTCAGAAACCCATGACCCAACACACACTTCCTCCTCCACAAAATCCTTCAACACATTCGTCGTTAAAGGCCCCCCCGCCCATTTCGACGGGATCCTCATCTTCCAGGCCGATGATTGTGTCCTCTTCCAAGCCATTGTATCCCCGGGTGGCCCGAGAATCCGGATGGGAAGGGACGGTTATCGTTCGAACACTGATTTCAATCGAGGGGATTCCCAGTCAGGTAGAAATTAGAAAAAGTTGCGGCCATGAGGCATTGGATCTGGCGGCACAGGAAGCCATCAAAAGCTGGAAGTTTCATCCGGCGAAAGATGGAAACATCCCCGTTGCCAAATGGGTGGACATTCCCATTAAATTTGATCTCAACAGTTAAGCGACGAAAAGAAAATGGAGTTAGGAATGATTCAATTACTCATAAAGGGCGGATGGATGATGGTCCCGATTTTAGGCTGTTCCCTGTTGGCGCTGACCATCACCATTGAACGCGGCCTTCAGTTCCGATCGTTACGCTTCAGCCGCCTCGCGGATCGGATGATTAAACTTGTCGAGCAGGGAAAATGGTCCGATGCCCTGGCATTAGCCGAACAACGCCAGAATCCGACCTTACGGGTTCTGGCCGCAGGCATTTTCCACCGCGCGGACCAGCCGGACAAAGCCATGGAAGCGGCGGGAATCGCGGAGGTGTCTCAACTCAAGCGCGGCCTATCCGTCCTGGATACGGTGATTACCTTGGGGCCTTTACTCGGACTACTGGGCACGATTATCGGGATGATCAGTTCCTTTGGCATTATGGCCGAAACCGGATTGGGGAATCCCCATGCCGTCACCGGGGGTGTGGCCGAGGCCCTGATCTGTACTGCTGCAGGGATTTGTGTCGCCGTCATTACACTTATTCCCTATAACTATTTTCTCTCACTGGTTGAACGGGAAACCGAACGCATCGAACAATACGCCACGCAGCTTCAGGCCACCCTTCAAGAATCTAAAGCTCCATAGGCTCATGAAACTTCCCGCAGCGGTGAAAAAGAAGGCTAGGATCGAGATTATACCCATGATCGATACGATGTTTTTCCTATTGGTGTTTTTCATGATCGCCACCCTGTCCATGACCATTCAGCATGGAATGCCCGTCACTCTTCCGACCGCCGATTCGTCGACAGATAAAGTTCCTGACCAAATCTCTCTCACGCTCACCCATGAAGGGACGCTCTACTACAACAAAGATCGCATCGATTTAACAGAACTGGAAATACGGTTGGCAAGCCTTCGACAAACCGATCCTGACCCATCCCTCGTCATAAACGCCGATGAACAGGTTCCCCATGGCCAGGTGATTAAAGTGATGGATCTCATTCGATTGGCCGGAATTCCCAATATGGCGATTGCCACCAAACCCAATTCGGAACCGTAACCTCCTCAAACTCCATGAAATACCCGTCACCGAGAGTATTCACGAATCCTTCGCCTCGTATCACGAATGTCCTGATCGTTCTGCTGATCGGGTTGCACCTCGCCCTGTTGGGTGCTGGAGCTTTTTGTACTTCGAAATCCCTCGACTCCATTCCCACCCATCACTCCCATCCAGCCACATCCACGTCCATCCTTTGCACCTGGGCCTGTCATGTTGCTCAGATTGCCACAGGAACCAGTCCCACTATTCAATGGTCGGCTCTGCTCCTGCTCCTCGTGTTCTGGCCTTTAAAACCTGCATCAACTCCTCTCCATGTACTGCTTTCATACCACAGCTCTCCTCGCGGTCCGCCCCTCCCGGCTTCAGTTCAGGGATAGATAACGGGTTTGAAACCCGCTGTCCCTCATCAACGTAACTGAAGGGCATCGCTTCCTCTAAATTCAATTTGAGCTTTGATCTCTATTCTTCATGGAAATTCGAAGAAATGTGCCTCATGAGAGGAAATCAAGGAAAGACAAACTGAACCCGTTTGGGACTTATGGTTCCATTTGACAAGATCACCTCATTATTTCAGTCACATGAAACAGCATTGGCGCTGTGAAAGGAGAACCCATGGACCAGCAACTTTTGCGGGTGGGTGAAGCCGCTCAAAGGTTAAATGTCAGCCGATGGACCATCTATCGGTGGGTTGAAGAAGATCGTTTAAAAGCCACGAAAATTGGCAAGGGCAGCTTGCGGATTTTCCGGGATTCCATTGATGCTCTGATCCAACAAAATCGAAAGGACCATTGGGATTTTGCACTCACGGAATGTCGATGAAAAGTGGTGAAAACGTTGCATCGATGAGCAATGAGACGTAGACACCTTTCAACCGAAGAGGTAGCCTGACCACAAAAGTGAGCGAAGCGGTTCATTCTGCCAAAAGACCAAGATGCCAATACTTACCCTCATGAAACATCTTGCAGCCCTCCTCCTTAGCCTATGCTTCCTGCTCGTCACGGCAGGGGTTGCCTATACGGCTCCGCTCTACTCACACCTTGGTCATCATAATCATAAGACCCATGGGAAATCCTGGTGTAGCTGGACTTGTCAAGCAGGGCAGGCACTTCAGACTCTGATACCTCACATCCCCCGATTTTATTCATTGTTGGGATGTCTTATTCCTTTGAAACCGGAAGCACCGGAGTCGTGCCGCAATTACCCTAGTTCATCTCGCGCCCCGCCCCGTTTTTCATTTTCCTAGTCTTGTCATTCCCTCACATCGGTCAATGGGAACACTCAAGGAGGCTGAAAATCGAGATGCCTGACCTTATCAGCGCAAGGCGCCAAATACAGCCACGGAGGTCTCATGGATATCGAAACCGAAATGGCCTTGTATCGGAACTTGAAATAAATGGTGAACCGACTTCGACACCTACGACTAAAAACAGGGAAGGGGCGGTATCAACTTCTCTCAGTATTCACAAACGGCAATAAATACAGACCTAAACTTATCAGCAAATGGAGGTTTTCCGAAATTTCGGGAAAAGAATTTTTCAATCTTGAAGAAATTCAGTCAATTTTTTACTGATCGATGAGACAGCCCAAAGGGGTGGGATTTACTCAGTCCCTTTGTCTGGATTGGAGGGAAGTCGTTTTTCCAAGACTTATCGGCAATTGAACTCACACTCACATGATCGGAGAACCGTGCAGCTTTTGCGAGCCCTATTCCTGCCAGGGAAAATCTGACGCAGAAGCTAACTCACGAGGGGTCTTGATTCCGGTGAGGCGTTTCTCACCGATGATCCACGTCGGATAGTTACGGATATTTTCCTTCATACACGGGGCGGTCAGCGCGCTTCCCCGTCCACCCGAACTGCACTCCACATAAGGCAATCGTTTCGCGGACGCCTCAAAAACGGCCTTTTGCTCCTGGCAACTGGGACACCAGTGCGTCCCGTAGAATTTGGCTCCAATCTCTGTCAGATGGATGGCCAACGCTCGGATTTTCGGATCCTCCGGTCCCGCAGTTTTGTCGAACCAACCGTTATAATGCAGGTGTAACCCGCCGACGATGACCAGGCCGACCAGGAGGGCCTCCTTGAAAGACCGCGACCACTCAGGAGGTTGCCGGACAAGCACGAGAATCATGAGCATGGTCATGAGAGCAAAGGAGGCCAAACAATAACCGCAGGTGGCCTCGATTTCCACTACCGAAATGACGGTCAGATAGGCACTGATCGCAAACCCGCACACAGTTATCACCAGTAAGATGGTCCAGTTTCCGGGTTTTCTTTGTCCATGCCATGCAAACCATGCGATGCCTGCATAGGTGAGCAAGCCCCAGAAAGCCATGGGTATTCCGAGGAATGTGGCCCACCGGCTGCTTTGGACCAGATCGCATCCAGACCCTTCCCCGCAGAAGGCGGGGTGTGCCTCAAATAAGGATGAATAGGTCAGGTATGTTGTGAGGAGAATGCCGGCTACGGCCAACACCCGTACCGCGAGGTCGAGTGGAGTCATGCTCTTCGAATCCCGAGCGGAAGAATGGTTGGGATCGTTCCGGAGAGTTCCCTGCTCTGCTGTTTGTTGACGTTTGATTCGTTTGCCCATCGTCGGCTCAACCCTCAGGGAATTGTATCAGCCCGCCTATGCACCAACAATCGATATCAAAAAATCGATGATTTTATAATGATGCCAATGAGATTGTCACACAAAGGCAAATATTTGCTCAGTTAATACCCGGGCGACAAACCAATGCCACCACCGGTGGCGTCTTGAAGCGGGAAAACTTTGAAGACCGTCATTTTTTAGACAGGATGATCGGCATCGGGGTAGCCGCCCATGAAGGACAACTCTTTGGATGGCCCAATGTGGTACTGGGAGTGGTGACCGCCGGAGGCCTCCTCGTGGTGGTGACAAGCGGCATTTTCATGTGGTGGCGACGGGGTCCTTCCGGACTACTTGGGGCTCCTCCCCTACTCAAACCACAGCTCTTTTCAGTTCAATTCATTATTTGCCTCTTGTTCTTCTGTCTCTACCTTCCCCTATTTACCGCTTCCCTGATTTCAATACTCCTCATTGAAAAACTATTCCTGCGTCGCATACCTCGGCTTATTCATTGGTTCGGGCTTGAGCGGTGAGTCTGAAAACATCTGACTGCGACATACGCAAATTTTTTCCATTGATCCAGGCAATGCACTTGACGAAAAACTGTAGCATCCATATGCATCTGGTGCGGTTATGACCGAAACTCATCATCCTATCTAAAGTAGCGTATGAATTCACGCTTCTGGTAAAACTAATCTGTCAAAATTAGGGATTATAAACATCATTCTTCGTCATATTTTCGAACATCCATGGAGGCACACATGATAAGACCGATACTTTTTGGAATCACTTCCGTGGTCATTGGGATAGGGCAGGGAGGTTCCATGTCCGTAGTCCTCGGGGCAGAACAATCTGATTCAACCGTTCACACTGGACCTAAACACATCATCGACCATAAGGGCATGCAAACCACCGGCCCCATGGCACACCTGGATACACATGGGACACTGCACCTCGCCTGGGGCGGAGAAAAACAGGAAGATCGAGCAGTCTTCTATCTCAAGGTCCTTCCTGAACAGGAACAGTATCTCGACCCAATCAGAGTCAATCCATCCAGCCTTCCTGCCACATCCCTCCATGAACCACCAGCCTTGGCGTTAGGCCACAAAAACGATGTGTACATCACCTGGACAACCCCTCATCCCAATTCCGGCGGAAAACCGTTTTCCAATCTTCTTCTCCTGAGCCGATCCCTTGATGGAGGGAAGACCTTTCTCCCTCCCGTCCGAGTCAACGACGACGAGGCCGTCACCGGCCATTCCTTTGACCATCTGACGGTCGGTCCGAATGGTTCCATCCATATTGCCTGGCTGGATGCCCGGGAAGGGAAGAAAGATCCGGCCACCTATACCTCATTTTCTCAGGATGAGGGCAAAACTCTTTCCCCTAATCTGAAGATTGACGAATCCAGTTGTGTCTGCTGCCGGACCCATGTGACCACTTCCTCTGATGGCACCGTCTATCTCGCCTGGAGAAAAGTCTTGTCCGGAGCGGTTCGGGAAACGGTCGTGTCACGTTCGACTGATAACGGGAAATCGTTTTCTCCCCCGGTCATCGTTGGCAATGATCAATGGGTCTTCGAGGGCTGCCCCCATCGCCCCGCCACCATGGGAGTCGATTTGGAAGGACGTCTCTATATCACCTGGTATACGGAAGGCCCTGATGATACTCCCGGGGTATATCTGGCGTATTCCGATGATCAGGGAAAAACCTTCACGCCCCGACGCCTGTTGAACATGTCAAAAGGTACATTTCCGGATCATCCTCAATTGGCCGTAAATCAGGAAGGTCATCTTCTCGTGACCTGGGAAGAACAATCTCCAGTGCGGCGTGAAGTTGTGTTCACCTATTCCCTCGACAGAGGGCACACGTTCAGTTCCCCGAAAAAATTGAATGAAAAAAAAGCCAAGAGTCCGGCGGTGACATTAAATGACAAGGGGCAAGCCGTCATTGCCTGGTCGGAACAAGTGGCTTTCCCAGGATGGAGTACGGTGGTCCAGACTCTTTCGTTTCCCACCTCGCGGATAGCTCAATTACACCCAAAACCATGACACCGCTTTTACTGCTCGCTTCAGGGGTCCTGGGCCTGGCCATTGCCTTGGGTAACCCCTCTTCTGTTCCGTTCATTCTCAGTCGATTCGACACAGGGCAAACCCTTCCGACTTTTCAGCTCCGCACCTTGCAGGGCGCGCCTATTCATTCGGACGAACTGACCGGCCGGGTACTCTTTTTAAATTTTTGGGCGACCTGGTGCGGTCCTTGTAAAGAAGAAATGCCGTCTTTAGAGCGTCTTCGCAAAACTTTCCCTCAAGACCAACTGACCATTCTGGCCGTCACCAGCGATATTCGTCCACGAGAAATCGAAGCATTTTGGCAACAACTCGAGTTGAATTTCGATGTCCTCTTGGATGAACAGGAAGAACTCTCTCAAGCGCTGATGGTCAGAAATCTGCCTACAACAGTGATCGTGAATGCTCAGAGACGTCTCACCCGAAAAGTCATGGGACCCAGAGAGTGGAATAGCCCTGAAACCGTCGCGTTCATTCGAAGCCTGTTGAAACCGACGTAAATGCATACGCGTCTTCAAAAGTTTGCCCTCCTGACATCAAGCCTGTTTCTTGCCATGCTTCTGGCATCCACAGTATGTGTGGCCGCGCAGGACCTCTCTCACGATTCTCCAAAATCCCATCACAGCAAACGGGATCCTCTTCATGGGGTTCTCTGTAATTGGGCTTGTCACATCGGAAAACTTTCCTCAACTTCCCTAACAAGCTCTCCATCATGGCATTCACCATTTCTGGCATTGGGTTCCGTGCTCTTTCTCTACTCCCTGATTAGTTCCTTTACTTCTCTTCCCAGCAAACCTGCCCGCGCTCCACCACCTCCATTTGTTGCTTCCACGTCGTAATTCAGCCCTCACGGTGTCTGATTAAATTGTAGGAAATCTGAGAATTCTTCCGTACGACCATTGGGCCTCATCCAGGCCCCTCAACGGAAGAGCTTCTGAACGCCCCATTCATTGTGGCGCATTGACGCTGGCAACGCCCGTGGCCGGTTTGTTGGTGCCTCTATGGTTCATTTTTCATTGGAAGGAGTCCGTCTCGTGAAACAGTTACCTCATGCGTTTCCATGGCAGTGGTTGTTGTATGCCTCCGTCCTGTTTTTCGCACTTTCACATTTCCTGAATGTCATGCCCATGGTTTTTGCCGAAGCAGGCGACCCGGCCAACATGTCGCAAGAGACCCTCCTGCAGCAACAGCAGGAATTGGAAAAAGAACTTGATCGGATCAACGCGCGATTACAAAAAGTCCGGGAACAACTCGGCCAATTGGGTCAAACACCTGCCCCCCAACAAACTGATGATCAACGGCAGACCCAGATCCAGCTCCAGGAGGAGGAAGCCGTGATGCTGGAGGAAATGAGTATCGTCAGCACCCGGATCCTGAAACGCCCGGAAGGCCTGACCCTGTCGGCCACCCCTCAATCGGAAACCGATTCGCAACCCACCCGAACCATGAAAGAATCGCTTGAATCCCTTCCCGGGATCATCCTGCGTCAGGCCAACGGCCCACGGGACTTCAGCATTTCCATTCGCGGATCCGGGGTCAAAACGGCATTCGCCGTCCGTGACATCAAGGTCTATGAGGATGGGTTTAGTCAAACGCAATCGGACGGGTTGTCACGTCTTGACATCCATGATCCGTGGTTCATGCGATCCACAGAGGTCATCCGGGGAGCGGCTTCGTCACTCTACGACAACTATGCCCTCGGCGGAATGGTGCATTTCAAAACGCGCAGGGGCAGCGACATCAATGGAGTAGAGGGGTTCTTTACCGGAGGATCATACGGGTACAACAAACAAGCGATCGCCATCGGCCAACAGTACAAGAATCTTGATGTCTCGCTATTTGCCAGTAACGCGGCTGAAAACGGCTACATCCATCACAGCGAATACAATACCCAGACGTTGAATTTTAATTTCCGTTTCACCATTAACGACAAACAAAACCTGTACGTGAAGGCCATCACCAACTGGCTGGATACCGACGTGCCCACCCGGCTCACCAAAAGTCAATTTGAAAAAAATTCTCGTCAAGCAGGAACCAACGCGAATGCGTTTGATCAAGGTCGACTCGACCGCCGCACCATCATCGGATTGATCCATGAATGGGCGTTGACCCCCGACCTCATCTTGACGATGGAAGGGGATTATGACGTCAAAGATATTAACCAATATTTCAATCAAATCACCGATAACGTGAATACCAATTGGAAACATTATACCGATTTGCGACACAGCGGGCAGATCGCCGGCATGCCCTTGAACAGCTACCTCGGGTTCTTCGTCAATAACATGGAGCAGGATGGTCAAACCTTCCAAAATTTGGGGGACGGCCAAGGAACCCGAGGAACCCTGATACAGAACAACCGGGGAACCATTCGAAACATCGGGGGACGGATCCGCGAAGAACTGACGTTCCTACCAAATTGGACTCTTGCCGCCGGGTTAGGCTTCGAACAATCCATTGTCAGTATACAGACGATCAATTATACCGATGGGGTCGTCTCCAGCCGCCCCAGCACCACTGAAACCTACTATAACTGGGCTCCGGAAATGTCACTGACCTGGAGACCCGCGGCGGGCTTTCGGCATTGGATCAGGGGGTCTACCGGATATGGCATCCCGCAATTCAGCAATTTGACCCGCGATCCCGTCACGGGCCTGCCCGGTTCCAATTTCAAATTGGATCCCCAAAGGAATGTGAACGTGGAATTCGGCCACGAAGCCCAGCTTCATCAAACTTTGAATGTTCAACTTGTAGGATTCTGGATTTTCTTTCGTGATGAAATTATTTCGCAAAACATTACGGGTGGGAACACAGCCTCCGTCAATGCTGACTCCTCAGAATATCGGGGTGTCGAGGTTTCCGCGGATTGGCGACCCTTACCGGCTTGGCAGTTCCACGGTGCCTACACGCACATTGATGCCAAGTACATCAACTTCACAGACCGATATCTGGTGAATGGCGTGGCCACAGATGTCAGCCAGGATGGCAAAGACGTCCCCAACGTCCCCACGGATGTCCTTAACATGAAGGTTATGTATGATCATGCGAAAACCGAATGGGGAGCCTGGGTGGAGACCAATTATTACAATAGTTATGACCTGAACAATAGCAATACCGTAGGAATACCTTCCTACTGGCTCGTGAACGTCAATCTTCACAAGACCTTTAGATTTAATAATGACTGGATTCGCTTTGCCAAGTTCTTTTTCGAAGTGAACAACATCGCGGATAAGACTTACGCGGCGTCCGGTCAGGTCGCATCGGACGCGACACCCGATGCCAATAAGCAACTGTACTTCGCGGGCTATGGACGCTCCTTCTATGGGGGAGTGACAATCGGGGTGTTCTAGTTATTCAATGTTTTTTCTGATAGTCGGCCATGGGTGAGCCACCTACTAGACACCCATTCAACAGTCATTCTGTGAATAGGACAACCTGTCTGACAAGAACAACACGTTAGGCGAGGGAAAGGCGGGCAACAAAGGTTGCCTGCCTTTCCTAATGGTGGTCAGAAATTAGTGCAAACTGTTGCATCGATAAGCACCGGTCTGTAGACGGCATTTTGGATTCTTTCTATACTCCACTCCGGTCGGTGATATCCTTTTTTTGAACCTGAGTAATCCCATGCAAGAGGACATCCTGACTTGTTTTTCAAGCATACTGTTCATCTGGAGTGAGGGTGCGCAATAGGGACCCCTGACCCCCTAGAAACACCATCCTCCTTCTGTGGAGAACGATCGGGATGGAGCTTGGTATCGCCTACCTCCGCTCTTCATCCCGATCTTCACGGAACATAAAAGGTGCAAATGGAAACAGGAACCACATAATGGATGAATGAATCTTCTCTCATTCCTTAATCTCACTATTAGGTATCCAAAGGAGGTTTATGATGCGTGCCTCTGTCATCTTTTCAGGTTTTCTTCTGTTCTGATGTCTTGTGCATTGGATCTCCCGGAATGGCCCTTCAATCTGGGGGCGTGGAGATCGGCGATCTCGAAACAGGTTCTGTAACTGGACAAGCCTTTAAAGCGCTTGATGTGGATCTGGCTTTTACGGCCATGGAGATTGGCGGGAAGAATGTCTGGTTCCCTCCAACGGCAATTCTTAACCTTGTGGCAGGGGGCACCGGTGGAGAGCCGGGCGGCCGGTTCTCATTCAAGTGACCAATAAGTTGGCTTCAGACTATACGTTTCACCTTTCGGCAGACTCGGCCATGGCCAGGCCAACATCCTTAAATACCTCATTGGTTTTAAAACCAGGAGAAACCAAATTTATCGGCATCCCGATGAGCGATCTCACCATGTCACCGCCAACAATTTATTAATTTATAGCAATCCAGCCGACAAGGGAGGACTTTCGGGCAATTGCTGGTTCTCCGATAATACGAAAATTTTTCTCATTATTCCTAGCACAGCAAGCCCTGCCTTCCTTCTTGGAGGCAGGGCTTTTCTGCGTTGTTTTATTGTGGAGTGCCCATGGGACATACCTCCATGGCATTCTTTTCTATTCCACTGCATATACTGTCTCTCGCGAATCTGCGCCCTATGGGGTAAAATTCTGAACACCGATATTTCCGAGATAGCGTTATTTGCCATGGTTTCCAATGAAAGGGGATCCATTCGATGATTCCGATCCAGTTCAATCGATTTCTTTTTTCGCTTCAATATATCGATTTGAAGGGAATAATCTTGTGTCTTTTCCTCTTATGGCCCTTGCCGGCGTGGGGCCACCAGGCCGGAAGCCTCTATCGTGAAGCTCTTGCGGCAGTTGATAGCCAGGATTTCAATAAAGCCAAATCGTTACTCGAACAGGCCATCCAGGAATTCCCGGCTTTTGCTGATGCACACCATCTCTATGGCCTGGTGCAGTTTCAGCTCACCCAACAACCGGAATATGCGATTCCTTCACTTCAACAAGCTATCAGCCTCAACCCGAATTTGGCTCAAGCCCAGTATGATGTCGCCCTTCTTTTGATCAAACAGGAGAACATGAAAGAAGCCCAAGATGCGGTTCAACAGGCTCTCAACATTTATCCACGTTTTTGGGAGGCCCGGCTTACCCTCGCCAAATTATTTGACCGGATGGCATTGAGAAATCAGTCCATTGAGGAATATAAATCAGTACTTTCGCAACAGCCCTCACAAGCGGAAGCGCTCTATAATTTGGCCTATCAGTACCTGCAAACCGAAGATGTCGACCTTGCCAAGCCATTGCTCATCCAATTGACTGAACAGCACCCTCACCATGCGGACGGATGGTATTTACTTGGCCGGATCGCAGAACGCAACAATCAGCCCACACAGGCATTACACACCTATCAAAAAGTCATTGAGGAGAACCCTGAACATTCGGAAGCCCATTACAATCTTGGATTTATCTACCAACAACAAGGGGACCAAAAACAGGCAATCCACCATTTTCAGCGAGTCAGTCAACTCAAGCCTCAGGAGGCTGAAGTCTTTTTTACTCTTGGCGTACTTTTAGCAGGAAACCAACAGCTGACAGAAGCCGAAGAGGCCTATCGGAAGGGAATTGCCCTACAACCGAATTCTCTGGAAGGCCATTTTAATCTCGGGTCCTTTTATGAATTCCACAAAAAAGATCTTCCTCAAGCACAAAACCATTATAGAAAATATCTTGAACTCGGCGGAAAAGATCCACGGATTCAACTTTTACTCAACCAACTTGAGAAATAAATACAAACGTCTGGTTCACATAATTCCCTTCATCAGATCATCTGAATTTCCGAAGTTGCACATTCTGGCACCGTTCCCTCAACGAAATTCATTCCCAGGAAAAAAATAGCAACTCCCACTCTCGCTCAGCCCCACCAAAAATTGTCGTCTTGTGTAACTCCAAGTGGCGCTTTTCTCTCCAATTATGAAGAAGGTCAGTTTTTTTGTCCCAAGCCGACCAAGCCCAGATCTTTCTATCCAAATCAATGCCGATCAAACAGTCTATCCGGAGGTATCCTTAAAAGGTGTGTAAATAGGAGAGAGGCGGTGTATCCTCTCGGGTAACCAACCCATCGGGCGAAAGGCCGACCACAAAATGGAGACACCGCCATGAGGAAGCAGAGCACAAGGAAGACGGATGAATCAAGCGTCACCTGGCACAATTTAGAGGGGTGGATTCGAGGACATGTCCAACAGTTTATTCAAGAGGTTCTGGAGCAGGAAGTGACGGATCTCCTAGGCCGGCAGAATTCGAGTCGACGCACCAGGGTCGATGGGCCAGCCGGCTACCGCAATGGCTATAGCAAACCGCGGCGGTTAACCTTGAGCTGCGGCTCGATCACGTGTGCGGCATCCGCGTCCACGCGTGTATGCCGAACGGTTTGTCAGTCGGGAGCTCTCCTTCTTCAAAGGAAAAAGTACTGCCATTGATCCCCTCTTGCCAGAATTATATCTGCATGGCTTGGCCCACGGGAACTTTGACCTCGCTCTCCGTGGACTGCTCGGAGCCGACGCGCCCCTCTCTGGCTCGACCGTCGCGCGGTTGAAGGAGCACTGGCAGGCAGAGCGGGTGCAGTGGCAAGGCCGGTCGCTGGAAGACCTGGAGGGGGTGTATCTGTGGGGGGATGGCTTGTACGTAAAAGTGGGGTTAGAAAAGGATAAGGCGGCCCTCCTCGTCGTGTTGGCCGCGTTAAGTAATAGGTAGAAAGTGGTGCTCGCGGTGGTACCCGGTCATCGGGAGTCGACAGCCAGCTGGAGTACCGTGTTGCGGGATTTGAAAACTCGCGGCCTACGTGCCGGCTCGTGATCGGGGATGGCCACTTGGGCATTTGGACGGGACGACGGAATGGCTATCCAAAAGTGGAAGTACAGCAGTGTTGGAATCAGAGGATACTGAATGTGCTCGACAACCTCCCCGAGCGAGAGCAGGCCGTTGTTAAACCCCTCCTCTTTCAGATTCCCTATGCGCCAACGCACCGAGAGGCCGTGACAGAAGGCACAATTTTGGCGCTGGTGTGAACAGCGGGGGTATACAGAGGCGGCTCAGTGTCTTGAGCAGGGCTGGGACCGACTCACCACCTTCTATCAGTTTCCGCAACCACATTGGCAACATCTGCGTACGACGAATCCGGTGGAGTCGCCATTTGCTGCCGTGCGCCTACGAAGGGACGCCGCCAAACGGTTCAAGAAGGTGGCCCATGCCACTGCGGTCATTTGGAAAATGCTGATAGTGGCCCAACAGACCTTCGGTCGCGTCAAGCATCCGGAGTTGATGGTCGGGGTCTATCGAGGAAAGGAAAGAAGTTTAGAGATGGGAAACAAACAAACACGGAGGTCGCCGCCTAACTCTGTTTACACACCATTTTGACAGAACCTCGCCTACCGGAAAGAGTCTCATGAGTTCCTTCTCTGATTGGCTTTCTATTAACAAAGTATCCATCCAAATTTTTTCATCTCCCTAACCCCGAAACACATTAACCACTCATTTTTTTAAATACGCCTTTTGTTTCCATAAAATTTAGCAGAGAAAGTACAAAAAGTACCCGTTTCCAACACAAAGGAAGAACAATAGAACAATAGAAGGAAAGTTGGGAATTTTTGCTAAGATTTCCAATCGGCAAGTTTTAAAAAATTCAGTCGATACGCTTTTACCGGACCAGTGCTGTATGGAGTTGGAGGATGAATGCCGAGGGATTAAGAGCCTTTTGGTCCATTTATACAGGGAGACACGAAAAATGGGATGCTATTCAATCAAAGGATTAGAGAATCCGTTGCGCAACCAACAGGGTGCCTACATCATGATCACGGCCATCACAATGGTGGCTTTGTTCGGGTTTGCAGCCCTGGGCATTGAAGTTGGGCGGTGGTATACCATTCAGGGCGAAATGAGCAAGGCCATCGATGGGGCCGCGTTTGCAGGAGCCAAAAACGTGAATAATCCAAATATTGCCGATCTCCACGGGTTTGTCCAGCAAGTGGCTCAAGCCAATTTTCCTCCCGGCCTTTTAGGGACCGATACACCGGCTTTTGTCGTCACCGACGACGGAAACGGAAAAATTACTGTTCAAGGCTCAACAAACTCCATCAATACCCTGGCCAAAGTGGTTGATCCAGGCCACAGCACCACCCTTATCGGTGCTGACGGATCCGCCAAACTCCGCAATGCTGAAATCGCCCTGGTCCTTGATGTTTCGGGATCGATGGGTGGCAGCCCCTTGAGTGACATGAAAGATGGGGCAAAGCAGTTCGTAGAAAACTTTACTGATCAACAACAAGATAATAAATTTGCTTTGTTGACCTTTTCCTCAGGAGTGCAAAAACCATTTGATATGAGTAATGGTTATGTCTCTCCCATCACCTCAGCCATTAATGGACTGAGCGCTAATGGGTCAACCAATACTGAAGACGCTTTAGCGCAAGCAGTCGCTCTTCCCTGGTCCGATCAATCCGGTGTTCCCGCGAATGAACGAAGTAAGCAAGTCGTAGTCTTTTTCTCGGATGGAAATCCCACCGCTTTTCGCGGCAATTTCGTATATAAAAACAATACTTTTAATGGTGTGGCCGCAAAGTATACGAATTCTTCTTCTTTTCTTCCACAATTAGCCCAACCCAATGTTCAACACCAATTTTTCCCAACCAGCTCCATCTATAATGTACAAAAGACCGGAGACGGTAAACCCTCTGGAAGTTCAGCGTGTGGAATTTTAACGGTCAAATGGGAAATATTCAGTGACCCCACTTATGGGTTAGATAATTTTTCTGGGACAGCAGGCTTGGACCCAGAGCAATGTCTGATATCTGACCCGAATCCTCTCATTGATTATCACGTATGGCTTATCAAACAAATGGCTATTGACAATGCCGCAGCAATCAAAGCGCAAGGCATTGAAATCTATACCATTGGATTGGGCGACGTAGATCCTGTATTTCTCGAAAGTCTCTCCAGTGGGCCAAATTTTGCTTACTATACCACCGATTCATCGGAACTGGCGGGAATTTTCCAACAAATTGCGAATATACTTAAACTCGTGCTGATCAGTTAGACGAACTTCGAAGAAAAATCATGACAACAAGAGAAAGTGAGTGGAATTGTCAGTACAAGGGCAGGAGGATACACAAATGAACCTATTGGTCAGATCGTTGCGCAAGCTGCTGTCACCATGCAAAAGCGAGTCGGGAATCGCAGCCGTTGAAATAGGGGCGACCATGCTGGTATTTCTCACCGCACTCTTTTCCGTAGCGGAATTCGGTTGGTTTTTCCTTCATCAAAATACCCTCACCTCCGCCACAAGAGAAGGAATCAGGATTGGAACCGTTGGCGCAACCTTAACCGATGGCAATGGGAATTCCTTATCCCGTGAAGATTCGATTAAACAGGCAATTCAGGACAAGGCATCACTCGTAATGAACATCAATCCGTCAGAAATTTTTATTTTCCCGGTCGATGCCGATTTCACCGACCCGGATGATCCGGCCGTTGTTGCGACGGCGAGTGCAGGTGGTGCCGGAGCATTTATGCGTGTCAGGGTTCAATATACCCATCAATTTTTCACCCAATTAGTTGGTGGGTTCTTTGGAAACGGCAGTTCTATGCTGATGTCTTCCGAGGGAACATACCGGAATGAAAATTTCATTTTAGGAGGCGGCTCATGATTGGAGAATTGGTACAGGCTGGACGGAATGAACGGGGAGCGGCTTCGGTCGAACTGGCCTTTTCCCTCATGATTTTCCTCTTTGTAGCGTTTGGAGTTGTCGAATACGGGACAATCATTAACGAACGTAATGCGCTCACGCAATTAGCCAGAGAAGGTGCGAGCCTGGCTTCGAGAAACCTGACGACATCGGCCAACATGATGGATCTTCTTGCCTCAACCGACAATGCCCTGCATTTTTCGAACAACCCATCGAAATTTCATATTTACTTAGCCCAAATCACGGCTGGAGACAATGTGAACAATAACCCAACCTGTTCGGTTGTTGACCGCGGCGGTCTAAGCACCGGCGTACAGCCTCCTGCCTCTCCTAATTGTGATTTACCGCAAAATCTTTACGATTATCTGGTATGGGTTCCCGGTACTGGCGCGACGGTAGAACAATTTACCGTGGTGAAAGTTTTTTATGAACATGACCCACTTACTCCTGTCGGTGCTCTGAGTGCGCAATTTGGATGGGGAGGTCTATCCACATCTAACAGCATCACCATGTCCAGCACAGCAATTTTTTAAGGTAGGCAGCAAAATTCCTTCACGAAGAATTAGAAACACAATCCCCCTCTCTATGTACTGAGTAAAAAACAAACGTGGAAAAATAGTAGAAACATAATTGTAAAGCGGTCGTGAGCATTCAGTCCGCGGTCCGGGCTTCATTTCGGTTTATCCTTTTGATTTAACCAGAAAGGAAAACCGGTTGGAAGGTAATGTCACGTCTCATCATATTTTTATGAGGTCTTTGAACATTTTCTCCTGAGATGGACTGGCTATTTCCCGAATCCAATACCCACTTCTGAATCCCTGGCAACCGATTACGCGGAAAACTTGTCTGCTCTTCCTTTTTGTGTAGATCATCTCAAAAAATTATTGGTAATTTTCACTTCTTCTTTGCTCAATGAATTTCCTTATCGTGAAATTGACTGATTGCATATCAGTCGAATCTATGCGGAGAACATGAGGCCGTTCGGCTTCAGTGAAGGGCTCATTTGTGATTTTTTGCCGTTCCATGACGTCAATTGTGGCGTCAGAGGCATCTGCGCGTTGCATGGCACGCCATTCAATTCGCTGCGCCAGAACTTCGTCTGGTGCCCAGACGTCCAATATGACAAAAGGGATTTGACGTTCATGCGCTACGTCGATAAAGGATTTTCTCTGACTGGCACGTAGGAATGTGGCATCCACGACGACGGGATACCCAGCCTTCAACATCCCGCTCGAAAGGTCCAATAACCGGGCATAGGTCGCTTGCGTCATGGCTGGAGCATACAAGCTCTCTGTGGTTGCCTGGCTAACTCCTCCTGCAATTTTTTCGTCATGTAGGCGTTTACGTTCCACATCGGATCGCACCCGAATGGCGTTTAGAGCCTTCAAGACTTCTGTGGAAACGGTCGTCTTTCCCGTTCCGGATACTCCATGCATCAGAATTAAAACCGGGGGAAAAGGCCTGGTCAGCCGATGAGCTAACTCCACGTAATTGATCATTTCTGTATGGCTGCTCCCCCACGCTAAGCTTTTTTGTTCCACCTGGGCCAATCGCAAGCCTGCCACTTTTGCTCGAACGAGCGCGCGATAAACTTCATAGAGGCGGAAGGTTGTCATCCCGGCATAATCACCAGTTACCTCCAGGTACCGGTTTAAAAAATCATAAGCCAGATCCGATCGGTGCTTGCTCTCTAAATCCATGACCAAAAAGGCCACCTCACTAATGACATCAATCCAACGCAAACGTGGTTGAAATTCCAAGGCATCAAACACACAGATCTGGCCCTTAAATAGGGCAATGTTCCCCGAATGAAGATCACCATGACATTCCCGGATGTGACCCGATGACTTTCGTTGTTCAAACACTGATCCCAACCTTACCCATTCCTGCTGTGTCCAATTCCTAATCTCCTGCAAATAATTCCGAGCCGGTAACGGAAAGGCATCAAAAGGAATTTCTTCGAAACACTCTTCCATGGCTCGCCAAATCCTATCCGGCTCTCCATAGGAAGAAGTATATCCAGCTGGTTTAAGTTGACGATGGAATTCTGCAATGTGGCGGGCCAGTTGACCGATAACACTTTCATCAATTTCACCTGTCCGGAGGAGTTTGTGTAGTTCATGATCTGGGAGAAACTGATTCATTTTGACGGCAAATTCAAATGGTGTCCCCTCGCCATCAATGTGAGGCCTAGATGGAGATCCCGTGATGGGGACCACTCCAAGGTAGAGTTGTGGGGCTAACCGCCGGTTGAGTCGAATCTCTTCCTCGCAAAACCAATGTCGTTTCTTGAGGGTCGAAAAATCCACAAATGCGAACCGCACCGGTTTTTTAATTTTGTAGACATACTCACCTGTTAAAAACACCCATGAAATATGGGTTTCCACCTGCATCACCTGACTGACGGGATGGGGATAACAATCAGGGTTTTGCAATGCTTCGACTAATTTGAAAGAAGCCGCATCCATCATGAAAATTTTTTGCCCATCGAGAAAAGATGTATTGTAGGCATCCGGAACACATTTCCTTGACGCCATGACACTATCCTAACCAAATTTGCTCCTTTCACCAACCAGACAGAGTCGAAGCCCGCTTCAACGGCAGGATCAATCGACTTGTGAAGAAAATCCCTGAACAGGTACACTGAGTTATATTGACTCCTTATGTTTAAACGAATCAAAATTCTCTTTTTTATTTTGCTGTTTCTCTTGGTCGGTGCGGTTTTAGTTTCACTCTGGTTATTGCCAGGCACCTTCTCCGCCAAGGCCACCCCACCGGAGTGGGAAGTGAAAGCCGCACGATTTATCCGCCATCTGGCAACTCCAAGCCACTTTCTTAAAATGCCGAATCCCGTCCGATTTTCTCCGGAGATTCTGGCGGAAGCTCGACATCATTTTGCCGACCATTGCGCCACCTGCCACGCGAATGATGGAAGTGGGAAAACCCATATGGGCCCCAATTTCTACCCCCCTGTTCCCGACCTCCGGAATTCTGCAATTCAAACCATGGCTGATGGGGAATTATTTTATGTCATTCACTATGGAATTCGATTCACCGGAATGCCTGCCTGGGGCAAAGGCCAACCGGAAGAAGACCTGGAAAGCTGGAAATTGGTGCTCTTTATCCGACATCTCCCCAATATCACTCCCGAAGAAATTACGGAAATGAAACAAATTAATCCTCTCACCAACAAAGAACGGGAGCAACAAGAGGCTCTTGATCGATTTTTATCCGGAGAAGAAGTCGCTCCCCAAGAACATCATCATTAAGATTGTATTACGAAGGAGTCCTCACCATGAAATATTTCAGTATGCTTGCCATCTTGTGCTCAATGTTTCTAACCATGTCCGTCTGGGCACATGGCGATGCCTCTCATGTGATGGGAACCGTAACGGCTTTAGGAGATGACCATGTGGTGGTGACCACACCAAAAGGGGAAAATCTTTCCCTGGCCTTTCATCCACAAATCACATTTCAACAAAACGGTATCCATGTGGAACATGCCCGACCACAGGTTGGAGACCGGATCGTAGCGGAAGTTTCTAAAAAAGGAGTTCCTGACAATCGAGATTGGGTTGCGACTGAGATTACATTTGCCACGCCCAAGAAGAAGCCCTGATTTCAGAGTACTGGTTAATCCAGAATTGTGAGAACAGGGTCAGGTAGTGTTCCGGGTACCCCGAATACTGATTCATATATGGCTAGAGCCGTCCCCAATTTGACCTGGGCACTTCCTTCAAAATCATTTTAAAAATCCTCCGGTTTTCTCAACTAGATTGCCTAACCTTTTTCGTTTCTCCTTGAAGGAATATTTAAAAACCCTGCGCTGGACCAGAGCATAGAGCTATTGACACAAGCACTACATGTGCCATGGATCCAGACAGATTTGGTTCCTGATCGAATGGATTTGGCCATTCACTCGAAGAAACCCTCGTCGCAGACGTATAAATACTTTGTGGAGGGAAAATCTCGCTTAGAATAACGGCAGATCGTTCCAAACACCCGTCAAGAAAACCATTTGGATTTGCAACCCCTTATGCCGAAGGAATATCCTAATTTATATAATGCAAGAGGATTACGATGTGCTATCTTAGGGCAGCCGGTCCCACACTCGTTGGTTTTCTACAAAAACTGATTATCCTATTTTGCCTGATCGCGCTCTGCGCCGGATGCTCTACCTCTTACAAAAACACGCTTCCGCCTGCCCTAGCCGAACACATCGAACCTTCATTGACCTTCCCTCAAATTAAGGAGTCTCCTGATAGCCTCAAGGGAAAACTTGTCATCCTTGGAGGACAAGTTCTGGTGGCTAAACGATTGAAAGATTCAACCCAACTCACCATCCTCCAGTTGCCCCTTATCAATGAACAGGAACCCACCACCGAACTCACGCAATCCCAAGGACGGTTTATTGCAGAACAGAAGGATTTTTTAGACCCCGCGACAGTTCCTCCAGGAAGCAGAGTTACCCTGGTAGGAGAATTGTCTGGATCTATCCCCCAGAGCCTTGATGAAACCGTTTATACCTATCCCACTCTCATCATTAAACACTTAAAAGCCTGGCCAGCATATCCTTCGGATTACGACCGGTATGGGCCCTACTATCGACAATCTTATTTATACCCCTATCCCTATGCGTACCCGTATTGGGGTCCCTACAGCCGATTTTATCCCTATTAGGTATTGGTGGTAGCTCGCGTTCATCGACTGATTCTTCCCGGCAGTTGATTTCACCGACCTGCCCGATTTTGCAGACATCGGCTTTCCTCCTGATACTGGGGCAAACCAAAAACGTCTAGGATTTCTGGATATTCCAGCTAATTTAGTTGGCTTTGGAGTCGACAAAAAGAATGGGAGGAGCGAGGCCTCCTCCCACAGAAGACTAACAGACCCAAGGTTGGATTTATAATGTCAGACCTGGTTGAGGTTCTTGGGGTTCGGTTAGGGTTTCTCCTGGAGAAGGAGCTCCCATTGGATGTTCTTCGGTGACTGGCGTCTCTCCCATTGGTGAGGCTTCAAGGGAGGGAATTTCCTCCATAACGCTTGCTTCTAGAGGAGCGGGGGGCACAATGGCTACACTATCGAAATCAGCCATTAACCCTATCGTATCGGCTCCACCGTCTAATAAGAGGGTAATCTGCGTAGTTTCATTCCGCCATTCTGCCACCATCTTCAGGTGGCCACGCAACACGGCCTGCCCCCATAAACTTTGATCGTATCGATAAAGGGAATCCAACCAGATTTCCTGAACGGTGGTCGGCGTTCCATAGGATTGGATTATCCAGTTTTTTACCTTGTGAAAATCTTGAACATACTCCGCACCATCATCGTGTTTCGGTTCAAATAAATAATTGGCTTGGGCAAGTTTGTCTTCATAGAACGTATAGGTCAAGGAAGTGTCGATCCCTTCGATTTGGGTGCGATAGGCCACCCTCTGCTCATAGCTTTCCAATATGGGAGAACGAAGTTCCCAAGTCGGTTGCACCGGTTCATTGATTTTCACTTCCTGGGCATTCATTCCCCAATCCGTTCTTCGCCCTTCAAAGATCTTGGGTTGGGCAGGAACGACTGTCTTCTGTATGACTGAAGGCTCGGCTTGATGATGCGTAGGCCCAGACAGCAAATGACCGTTAGAATCCCGATGACGGGTCAAATGCAGATATTCAGATACATCATGGGCAAAACTTGTGGTCAAGAGGAAGATTCCGCACACGACAACAGCACTCGTCAAAAAAATGTGTGTTTTCATAGCATTTCCCATAGTCCTCAAGGTTTTCAATCGCAAAGAAGGATCAAAAGATCCTTATATGGTTTATCCACAGGTGGATCTCAATCGTCCACCACTCACCTGTCAATATAGAATAGTGTCGGTTATTGAGGAGAGAACTTGAGGATTCAAGAAAACCTCATGTCTGGCCAATGGCTCAAATTCACGAGGGATATCGAAAAGAACGCACAGGATTGTTGAAGACTGAGATCACCCAGATTTAAGAGAACGATTGTCATTACGAGAAAGATGTGCATGTCGGTTCGATCGCTAAGTGCCAATTCAAGAAATCTCCAGTTTTTCCCTTCGGGCTTGAAGACTTCAAGAGATTTGGTGGACAGTAACGGCATTTTGGGGTGCTGGCAGAAATTCTGAGGACAATACCTGCCTTCTTCTATGGATCAAAAGTATCCCGTCCTATGACAAATTCCCTTTGTAGAAAGTTTGGGCATATTTTGCACGCGCATGAGCAGGCATCTCTTGCAAGCACGGCCTGACCTATACGTGAGAGGAAACCTCAAATTTAGATAAGGGGAACCTTATCAAACAGCAAAGAGAGGGGAAATAAGGATAGGCGAGGGGCGTTCGTCAGAAATAAACACAAAAAAATACTCTTCATATGGCTTCTTAACACCAGGCAACCTGTGCAGACCAATCCCCACCACTTCCAGACAATGGCTGTTCAAGAATTTCCCGCCAATTCTTTCCAATACCAGCTAACATTTGAAGATAGCCTTGATAAGAATTGGGTTTTTGAATATAGCCATTCACTCCAAAACTGGCAGTTTGACAGATGTCTCTCGGGGCTTTGGACGTGGTCAACACCACAATGGGAATGCACGCGAGGGATGAATCTTTCTTGATTTCAGCTAAGACTGCCCCTCCGGTCATTTGAGGCATATTCAAGTCCAGAAGAATCACACTGGGGCGCGGGGAGCATTCTCGAGCGGAAAATTGGCCGCGTCGGTACAAGTAATGAAGGAGTTCGGTTCCGTCACACACAAATCGAAAATCTTTTCCCACTGGAGACTCCCTCCATGCCTCCCACACAATTTCACAGTCATCGGGATTATCGTCAACAAGTAAAACGGTGTGGAGGGGTGGAGTATTCATAGATTTCCAGATTTCGACTTCATGTAAATTGAGAAAGTCCCTCGTGAAAAATCATGGCCAAGGGCCAAAGTCACGGTCCCTATAAATCATATCGGCTAAAATCCATAAAACTTTCCGAGGCTGAAAAATGGCAGAGTGAGGCCTGTCGCCCTTAGTGTTTTGAGCACTCCATCGGGGCGCGGGACGCGGAAATGGAAGCATTATTATGAAGCGCGGAGAACAGCTGTTGCGGGGAACAATACTCTGGAATCCGTTTTGGCCAATGACCGACATGTCTGACATGAAGCCACTGCAATAGCGCATCCCATCCTGTCACTCGAATGACATCGATATGCTCTATCTCACGATTCCAGGGTTGATCCATGACAAAGACTTGTCTGCCGAGGGCACGATACCCCTGAATATGATAGGGATGATCGTCAATCGCCGCGGTAATCGTTTCCGGAATTTCTGTTTTATCTTCGGTGTGGTACAACGCGTCGAAGGGGAGACCGTGGTTCGCCAGCCATTGAAGGGTCTGAGGACGGGAATGAGGTCGCCTGGCCGTGACGATAATAATACGATAGAGCGGTGGATGACGGCCAAGGCCTGCCTTGCTCCTGGAAAAAGCGGCAGTCGTGGAATGGACTCCTCGTGGAATCGAGTAAAAATTTCTTCAATGACCTCCCGCTTCAATTGACTAGCATCCAACCCTCCGGCACTGCCATACAGACCCACCGGCCAGGAAGTTCCGGTCAACTCCTGAAACAAACGCTGAACTTCCGGTTCCGCACGGCCTAAGACATTATCAATATCAACGGCAAAACATGGTCGACTCATCGAGGGCATACCCATCCGTTCTTTTTTCTGTTTAGGCCAACACTCTAAGGAGATAAAGATAGAAACAGGAGAATGTGCTTCACCTTTCTCTTACCATAGGGATTTTCGAGCCAAACAATCAAGCACAGCTTACATGTCTCGTGCACAAGAAAAATGACGAACAACCCTCTCCTCCCCATCAGGATTTACTATGCGCCAACACCGACTCCTCAATAAGAGATGAATTAGTGAGACAATTTGGCAGCGAGAGGCTGGTCGTTCAGATGGCTTCGAAGAGGGCGATGGGTCAACGCCAGATAAGCTTTTTTGATGGATCGCACGGGTGTCACTTCCATCATAAACGGAGTTTCCCAATCGCCATCGGCCACATCCAGCTCTTCCGGAATTAACACCCGGCGATAGTGTTGCTCATAGGCAGCTAAAATCTTTAATGGCACCCCACCTACTGTTCCCACATGCCCATCTGGCGTGACGGTGCCGGTCAACACGGTCTCCTCATCCACTGGGTCATTTTTGGCAAGCGCGATGACATTCAAGGCCGCCATGGCCGATAAACTTTCTCCGTACAATGTGACTCCGGGGTATGGCAGGATAAACCGGATGGTCCAGGAATCGGGATTAAGCCCGGCAGCTTCCACAACTCGATCAAGAGCCTCTTTGACCGATTGTTGTGCATAGGGTGAAAATTTCCCTGGCGTGGTGAGAAATTGAATGCACAGGCCTTCGTGATCGTGTCGTTGGAGAAATTCCAATTGAATTTCCGCGACAATACCAACCTGTTCAGACTGCTCGTTCATCGTCGTTCCGAGGATGGGAATGGCCGTCCGAATATGCTTTATCGGCGTTTCTGCCCCTGGAGCAGCGATTACCGAGGAAGGCTGAATCCAGGACACAACCATCGAGAGAAATAGGCACCCGATAAGGAGCCACAATGTCGCGAGTCCATGTTTTTGAAGTCCCGGAGTCTCGGGAAGGGCAGGTAGGGGAAACCCGTGACACGATGCCGGACAACAAATCATCGTCATCCTCCTTGAAAGCTGTCTTCTCCCTTTCGGCCATCCGAGGAGAACACTTAAGCATCAAGAGGTTGAGCGAGATGTCCTGCTGTGTCTTGCCGTGTTTTGGCCATATCAACCCCAACATATCCCTCCCAAAGGACATCTGGAATTGTCCGCTCACACAAGAAGGTTTTGAAAAAACCTGATCTCCGGTCGATCCACTTCTACACTGCTGCATGCTGACATCAAGAACAGTCGTGAGAACGCCGATGAGGGCACCAGACACTCCTCACCATAAGAAAAGGACCGATAATCCTAGGACTTATCGGCGTTACGCCTATGGCCATCAAACGAATTCCAACGGCGTCGGCTCAAGTAGGTATGTATCTCTGTGGGATCGACCGCTCGTGGCTGGAGACTCCCTTCCTCAGGCATCGATTTCTCATTAAATCTTCCACCGATATCGCCAAATTACACCAATGCGGTATCCAGGAAATTACCATTGATACTGAGCATGGACTTGACGAAACATCTGGTTGCGAACCACCACCTATTCAAGAAGATGATGTCACTTCCGCACCAACTCTCACGACAACCAATTCCTCAGTGCCGACAGAAATCGAACGTATTCAGAAGCTTCCACCCGCCGTGCTGGGAAAATCACTCTCGGGGGAACTCAACTCAATGAAGCACGCACGACAATATATGCTGGAAAGCGTTCAGGATATCCTTCAAACACTGGCGAAAACCGGTGGGATGGCCATGGAGCAGGTACATCACGTCACCCAATCCATCATGGCTGACACGCTTGGCCATGAAGAAGCCTGTATCGCGATGATTCGGACCAGAGCTTTTTCTCCGGCCTTATACGATCACGCACTGACGGTAAGCACACTAGCTGTCCTTTTGGGCCGAGCTGTAGGTTTAACGGAAACAGCGTTACAACACCTTGCCGTGGCCGGCCTTCTCCATGACTCCGGTCTTTTAAAAATTCCTCAGTCCCTGCACCGACCCCTTAACCAACTATCTGACTCCGAATTAGGTGTCTATCACACACATCCCCGACGCGGGGTTGAAATGTTGACCAAACAGGCCACCCTTGCGGATGAGGTTGAGACGTTGATCCGCGAACATCATATTGCCCTAGATGGATCGGGATATCCTTCATCCCTTGAGCCACCCAAACACCCAATACCCACCCGAATTCTTCGAATTGTCGACGAGTATGATGAACTCTTAAGTGGACATCATACGGGAAATTCCCTGTCGATTCGGGTCGCCCTTCAGACGATATATCAACAAGGCAGGAAAGGACTGTTAGATAGTGATTTAGTAGCAACCTTCATTAATCTTATTGGAATTTATCCCACCTATGGCTTGGTGGAATTGAGCACGGGGGAACGGGGGATTGTCACAGCCAACTCCCAGGACAACCTGCTTCAACCAACCATTCTCCTCATCCAGGACGCAGATCATCGACCCTTGCTGGAGCCGATTCCTTTCAACTTTTCAGTGCTCTCCCCTGATGGACTCCATCCAGAGATTGTGAAGGTCCTACCTCCTGAACAAGTAGGGATAGCGCTGGACTCCGCCCTTGAAGACTGGATGACCTTGTAATCATCCTTCACTCCTATCGGATAGAAAAAACCCCCTTAGGCCACACACTTCGGAATTAGTGGCGGATGTGTAGTCAACTACTTTCTGAAACGTTGTATCCGCTTATTTAGAAGATCTTACAAAAATTCCTGTGATCCTTCCCCGACGTTTCAAAAAGCAGGGGGACACACAGGATTCTTCGGCAAAACTCGGCATCCTAAAATATTGTGTCGTAAGACCGCACCAACCGAAATGTTTACACAGCAAAACCCAAACGCCACGCGCATCATTTTCAAGAAACAACCTCCAATAAGATATGGAGCAAGTTTAAAAAAGAGATGACGATAAAGGGGGATCATCAGACAATCGTTTTGAATTGGATCACAGGATCAAATGAAGGAGAACTCAGTCATGAAACAAGTACTCCATCATCCGACAGCAAGGCGTTGTTGTCTCGTGGGTCTCACAGGAATAGCCCTCTCGGCTGCTGTGTTTTTTGGAGAAGGGCAAGCCAGAACTCTGGCCACTTCTCCACCTATTCAGTCAGCAAAAATTCAAGGCCCTCTCTCCTCCGTGGCCGCCACAAAAACCTACCCTGTAGAAAAACATCGAGAATCCGCAGCGACGAACCACGCCCGTCAAGCTGAAGTAGTCGCCCAGGAGATGGACAACGACGATAAATCCAGTAAGAAAAAACTCGGATTAGCGATCCTATTCCTGGGAGTGTTGGCAGAAAAAAGCTGATGCCACGTGGCCAGCGAGTCAAAAACGGTTCCACTGCATATTTCTGTTGCTTTTCGGGGAATAGAGATGTCACAAATGAAAGAATGGAATCGATATCCGATTACCCAGCGTGAGAAGAGGGGTCAGCCGTCAGGAAGGTCGGCGACAAATCTTCTAAAGCTAATAACAAGGCATGGGTCCCCGAACGCCCATGTCCATGAGACTGAATAGTCAGATAGAGTTTTCGAACAAGCGCGAGCCCTGGCAAGAGTAAGCCCATTCGCTTGGCCTCATCCAATGCAATTTCCATATCCTTAATAAAATGCTCCACAAAGAATCCGGCCCCAAAATCCCGTTTCAGCATTCGAGGAGCCAAATGTTCCAAGGTCCAACATCCTGCAGCTCCACTGCCAATGGAGCGCAAAAGCGTCTCCCCATCCAATCCCGCACGATGGGCATACAGTAACGCTTCACACACACCGATCATCGTGCCGGCAATCGTTATTTGATTACAGAGTTTGGCATCCTGACCGCATCCTGACTGACCTTGATACACCAGAGTTCTTCCAAACACGGACAAAATCGGCTTGATCGCTTCAAATACCATGGAATCTCCACCGACCATAATGGACAACGTGCCATTTCTGGCGCCAACGTCTCCGCCAGAAACCGGCGCATCAAGAGCCGCCGCTGCTTTTGAAGCGGCAAGGCTGGCCAATTCACGGGCCAAGGTAGGCTCGGAAGTCGTAAAGTCCACAAAGACCTGACCTGAGCGAGCCTGTGCCAACAAGCCAGCTGGTTGAAGATAAATCGCACGAACATCCTGAGGAAAACCAACCATGGTACAGATCACATCACTCTCCGCTGCCAGGGCCGCCGGAGACTCAGCCCACCGAGCTCCTTGCTCCAATAACTTCTGAGCTTTAGAAGGAGTGCGGGTATACACGCTCAACGCATATCCAGCACGAAGGAGATGTTCGCACATTGGCGCGCCCATCGCTCCGGTGCCAATCCAGCCAATTCGAACCGGCGAGGAAGGCAAAAAATGATCGGACGCAGGGGAAGAATTATCCATGAAAGGTCTTAAAGATCGAAAAATGATCGGAAGCGGGTTGTTGTTGTGTCAAACAATGAATGGTCCCAAACCCCCAAACCAAATCCACTGCGTGAATACCGACGACGGTCCGATCAGGAAACAATTCAGACAAAATTCCTAACGCGACCCGATCCTGGGGATCATTAAAGGTGGGAACTAACACAACGGTATTGCCGATATAAAAATTGGCATAACTGGCGGGTAGACGTCGGCCTTCAAAATAAAGTGGAGCTGGCATGGGCAAGGACACCACCAATAATTTTCTCCCGTCTTCCGCCCGCATGCCCTCCATCCGCTCGGCGTTCTCTGCCAAGGGACGATAGTTCTCATCTGCGGGATTGGATTCCTGACACAGCACCACCGTATAGGGATCCACGAACCGGCACACATCATCCACATGCCCATGCGTGTCGTCACCAACAATACCCTTTCCTAGCCAGAGAACTTGTGAAATCCCCAAGTGTATACGAAAAATTTCCTCATATTCCTGTCGAGACATTCCCGGATTCCGCACTTGCACCTGCTCATCCAACAAACATTCTTCCGTGGTCAACAAGGCTCCTTGGCCGTTCACATCGATCGCACCGCCCTCCAGAACAACCCCGCCATGATTTCGCTCGACCGGGACCACGGGAATCTTAAGTTTCTGGCCTAACCGAACCGGAATACGATCATCCAATTGCCAATCCGGATACTTGGCCCAGGCTGTAAAGCGAAAACGAGCAATGGCCACTTGAGGGACAGGCAGATCCCGTTTCACGAATATGGGGCCAAAGTCCCGCGCCCACCCTCTATTGGTCGGAATACGAAAAAACCGGATACGGGTCATATCGACCGCAACTTTGTCCAACACCCTCTGAGCTTTCAATTCATGGTCTTTGTCATTTACAAAAATCCGAACAGACTCTCCTGAAGAGAGCTTCCGAACCATTTCCCCATATACCCATGAGATCGCTCCCATTTTCCCCGGCCAATCTTTCGTATTATGGGGCCATCCTAGCCAAGTCGCCTCATGCCGCTCCCACTCCGCCGGCATCCGAAACCCTAATTCAGAACCCCTCTCCCTAGGAGGGATTTTCTCTTGAAAGGAGTGGGCGCCCGGCTGAGAATACTCTGATTTCCTCTTTCCCAGGGCTTTCTCTTGAAAAAAGGACGCGCGAGAGGGGGTCTCCTCCGATTCCTTCTCCCCGCCAGTATCCACGTAAAGGCTCTCAGAACTTTCCATGACTCTCACAATTTCCTTCAACACATCCTCAATCTTCGTCAGAACATCATCATTCCTAAACCGAAGAACACGGAAACTCAAAGCCGTCAAATAATTGGTGTACTCCTCAGCAGCTATGTCATGTTCAATATGTGGTCCACCATCCAGCTCAATGATCAACATCCCTTCCAAACAACAAAAATCAACAATATTCCGACCGATTGGATGTTGCCGCCGGAACTTCCATCCCTTGATCTGACCATCTCGAATCCGTTCCCAGAGCCGTTGTTCAGCATCAGATTGATTCCCACGTAACCTGGCCGCAATGGATCGCCATCTCGGTGCAATCCGCTTCATCGCTTCCCTCACCGTGATCCTCTCCCCATAGGGAGGAGGAAATTTCCAAGACTGGAAAATATGCTATCCATTTGGAAGGTACGGTGCTTCCCTCTTCCTATGAGAGCTCGGCCTCGAAGAGAGGACAAGGCTAGGGTAAGAGTCAACACCGCAAATTTGTACAGAGGCCGGGTTAATGAGACTCATCCAAAAATCGCTTCGTGATCCCCCCATACGCATCGATGCGACGATCGCGAAGAAAAGGCCAGTTGCGTCTGACTTCTTCAATGCGCCTGAGATCAATATCTACCACCAGCGTTTCTTCTTTCTCAACAGACGCCTGGGCCAGCACCACCCCAAAAGGATCACACACAAACGAACTGCCCCAAAACTCTAATCCATCACCTCCGGCGGGAGTTTCGTGACCAACCCGATTCACCGCCACCACAAATACCCCATTGGCAATAGCATGGCTGCGTTGTATCGTCAGCCAAGCATCGCGTTGAGCTTTGCCCTCATCAGTCTTTTCTTTCGGATGCCAACCTATGGCCGTGGGATAAAACAAAATCTCAGCGCCATGCAAGGCCGTCATCCGTGCAGCTTCCGGATACCATTGATCCCAACAGATTAATGGCCCAACCGTTGCGTGTGTGGTCTTGATTGCCTGAAAACCCCGATCCCCAGGGGTGAAGTAAAATTTTTCGTAATAGGCCGGATCGTCCGGGATATGCATCTTGCGATACAGTCCGGCTACCTCTCCCCGTTCATCCAACGCGACAATCGAATTGTGATAGATTCCCGCTGTCCGCCGCTCGAATAACGACACCAAAATCGTCACACCATACTTGTTGGCAATCTTGCTGAAAGCCTCAGTGGAAGGTCCAGGCAATGACTCAGCCAAATCAAAAAAGGCCGCATCTTCCTTCTGACAGAAGTATTGGGAACTGAACAACTCGGGCAGGCAAATAATCTTCGCCTCGTTTCGCGCCGCTTCCTCAACCTTAGACAATGCTCGTTCCAGATTCTTAGCAGGATTAGCGGAGCAGGCCATTTGAATCAATCCAATAGTGACCATGTCTTCAACCTTGTTTTTAGCGAGCTACTTCACGCCCAGCCCTCATGAGGAACAGCCACAGAAGGCTCGTTTCTAAAAAAGCCGATACGCCTATAATAATTCCCACATCTCGTATCTTCAATCTTGAAGGACGATGAACACCAATCTCTCACTATTCATCCGTTCGGATCATGGCACACCCGCGATCCCGGGCGACAAACATCCCGGCCACTGTCCGGGCTTGCTCCTTGAACGCCTTGTGCCACCAGCAGGCTGCATTCCAGAGATGTTCAGGCGCGCTATTGCGCTCGGAGGTCCCCGGCGTCACGCCCAACCCTAATCCTTCAAAAATGAATTCAATATACGAGGAGGCGGCGATGGGCATACCCTCCCGCAACGGATTGCGCTTGGCTCCTTGTGACCAGAGATAGCTTTGCCAGACTCCTAACATCTCCCAAAAATTGTAGCGGACACGATCCTGATTCCAGGCCATCGCACGCTTTTTGAGCTTTTTAGCTTCCTCGTCTGTCATGCTAACGGCCACAAGTCCGACATTCGCATCGATGCCTTTGTTCTCATACAGTCCTAATGTACCTTCATGGATGCCATTTCGTTCCGGTTTTGGGAACATGCCATTCCGTGGATGCAGCGGGACTTCAAGAATCGGCAGGGACCGCAACGACGTGCGGGAGGTCACCGGTTCCGCTACCACAAACACATGCGACCAGAAACTCGGGCGTAGATCCCAACGCAACATGGACTGTGCCGTTCGCAACGTATGTCCGGGAAGGTCATGACTGCCGATCAACCCCACGGTCATCAATCCACGATTGCCGATCTTCTGTTTATGCAGGGCAGAAAACGCATCATTAAAAAATTGCAGGTTGGTGCGTTTTCCATATTTGCTGGTCCAGTCTTTGATAGCCGGATTTCTGGTCGAAGTTTGAGAATGGCGCATGATGAGTTCCTTTCTCTCTAATTGCCAAATATGCCTGATAGGCTATGACCAGCTCTATCGCAACTGTAATTCTTTTGTAAACAGCAGCTTTAACGGACCGCCGATTCCTTGTGGAGGCGCTTCCTCGTCCCAATCCGGTTGAATGCGCTTGGCCGGCAACCGCCACAGTTCCAATTCAAACCGGATACGAGGCTGGCCTCCCAAAGCACTTCCCGGATACATCCGTACCAGTCCGACATTATTTTGGATGGTCGGGATTTCGGTATGTTTCGGTGAATCAATGGTCCAGATCGATTCACCGCCTTGGGCATTCGGTCGCACTCGTATCCGTTCAGGAGGTGCTTCGGGCTTGGTATTGCCCGGTTTGATCATGGCCGCCGGAGAGGCAATGAATTCTGGCACGCCATAGGGCGCATCGGGAAACGGACCATGCGCTTCGGCATACCGGCCAGTGTGGATATCCCCCGAAAGGATCAAGATGTCGTGTGGCATTCCCTGCGTATTCTTTCCGCCTAAACTCCGCTCAATCACGCGCCAGAGACGAGCGTAATCCTCCTTGAAATTGGATAAGGAATGATCTTTGTAATCTCCGTCCTTTTGGAAAAGGGGTTGACCTAACACCAAAATTCCAGGACCGTTCAACCCCTGTTGCCAGTCCTCTAACGCCTTCCATTGATCGTCCAAAATGAAATGTCCGGTTCCTTGATCGCGGTACTCCTCCCGTTTGGAGCGGGTATCCGTGATAAAAAAAGAAACCGGATCGATGGTAAAAGCATACCATCGAGCTTCACCGGGATTCAGGCATTGCTGATATTGATAATAGAGTTGATCAGCAGCAGGACCATAGGTGTTGCGATGTGAATCATCCCATGCCTGAATCAAATGTTTTTGCTTTTCCGGATAATCGTTCCAGTATTCGTGATCATCGCACGTGATAAAATTTGGACAGACTTGAAAGACCTCCCGGTAATGTTCATCTTCCCAATATTGCCGATAGCGTTTTCCAAAAAGTTGAATCGCTTCCTCATCAGCAAAATCCCAGTAAAGGGGCCAGTCGAGATAGACTTGATCACCTATCAGCATTTTAAAATGAGGCTGGCATAGAATCTTCAACTCTCTCATGCCTGCCCGGTAATATCCATCCCGGTCGTTGTTCCGCCAAAAACAGGAGGAAAAGAGGAACGTGACCCCATTGTCAGTGACGTTCTGAGGAAGTGTGGACCAGGTGAACGTTTGAACGTCCCCATCATTGTTGGTTCCTACCTGGATCTCAAAGGTCGCTCCTTGTGGTGGCGGACTGTTTTGTAACCGCACCGACCACATTCCCATCCGTCGCCTCAACCCGGGTAATGGCGGCAGGAGCTTCCATTCGGTCCGAACGGGGACCATGGTGCCACCTTGTCGCACTTCAATAGCGGGTGGAGCAAAACTGCCTTCCCCTTTTTGCGAGCACCAAATACGCCAACCTTGACCATCACTGAGAGGGGCGCCTGGGACAATCCATCGATCCATCATTTGGCCTTAATAGAGTATACCCATGCCTCGGACCCTCAATGTCTTTCTGCAGGGAGGTCTCCCTGGATTTTTTTCTGAAGAGAATCGGGATTCCCGGGAATATCCCGCACCGATTCGCTTCGAGGGGCTGAATCGAGATTCATCTCCGGTGATGGCTCCCATGCCGTATCGAGTTCAGATGCCACCGGCTGGTCGCCGATTAAGTTCCGCAAGGTCATGCCTTCCAATGCGGCTTCCACGGCCGCATCCCTGCGCATGAGCAACTGACTGATGTTATCGGTGCCCACCGCAAATGCCTGTGGTCCGCCATGAGGTTGGTGCTGGACGACTCGTAATATCTCGACGATCGCAATATTTTCTGGTGCCTGCGCCAACACTAACCCCTTTGGGTCATCGCCCCTGACGATCATCTTGGCGGTCACGAGATCGTTCATGAGCGATTCCACCAACGTAAGCGGCACACGTTGCGCACGAGCCAGCTGCTCTTCCTGAAGAGGCGGCTTCCCCGTTAGAAACCGGCGCGTAATTCGAGTGAGCAACGCCAAAGTAAGATATTCGCGGAAGAGGGGAGTTTGATTTTTTCGGCGCAAATGCAGCAGATACGCAGAAGGGTGTTGATGGTAATAGGCCACTTGAGCTCCAGCCAATACAATGAGCCACCCGACATATAACCAAATGAGAAATAAGATGAGAACAGCAAAGCTTGAATAAATGGCGCTATAACGTCCTGTACCGACCACAAAGGACGCAAAGGCCATTCCCGCCACTTGCCAGAACACGGCTGCGGTGACTCCTCCAACGAGGGCTGAGCTAAAATTGACAATCGTATAAGGCACCAACTTGTAGATAAAGGTAAACACCAAACACATAAAAAAGAAGGGCACCAGATTCGTGAGCACCACCATGAGATGTCCAAATGGCCGAACCTCCAGGACCCTTTGCACAAGCCAATGACTTTGCGCCGACGCTGTCAGCCCGAAGGCCGTAAAGACAAACACGGGCCCCACAAGCACGACACCTAAATAATCGGTTACTCTTCTGGCCAGCGGTCGGCCCGCCTCCACCCGCCAAATCAAGTTGAGCGCCTCTTCAATTTTTTCAATGAGAGAATAGGTCGTATAGAACAATCCCGCGACACCAACCGCCCCCAAGACCCCAACTTTCAGATTGTCGACAAACTGGATAATGTTCGTGGTAATCTCAGCCCCTCTGGGCCCCAAGGGATCCAACGCTTGGGCCAGAATCGGTTGGATCTGTTGGTGCACCCCGAACGCCTTAAGAACCGAAAACGTCACGGCCAAAAACGGAACCAGGGAAAGAAGGGTGGTATAGACTAAACTCGTGGCTCGAATACTGAGGACGCTTTCCTGAAATTCGGCGATAGCCACCAAGGCCAGACGCAAAGCCTTGACACCAAATTGCCGGAGGCCGGTGAGTGTGTTGACATCGACCTTCCAAACATCATCCTGACAGTATTGGAGTATCCGATCAATCATCTTGGTTCGCCGTCTTGAGAGATTCCACGAGGCTACCCTACAAAGAGTGGCAGAAAATGTCCAGAACGTTTCGGAGTTTCCTTTTGTAATTTCCCAACACTTTACATGATTAATCCTTAAGCCACCTCCGCCACAGAGTGAATGTGAAGACCATTTTTCATACAGTCCACGACAACAGGGCATGCCCACCGTTTAAAATACGGTGGATAATCGGGGTTATCCTCTGCTTGCTCACCGGGTGTCCGACATCTTCCGAATGGGATCGTCAATGGGAACAAGTGCATGCAACACTCTCCAAAGGACAGCTTCAAGAAGCCAGAGAACTTCTGCATGGCATGTTGCCATTGGTTCGGGAAAAAGGTCCCACTGATGAACGATATGCCCTTGTCATTTTTCAATTGGGAGAGGTCTCCCGCCTGGAAGGGCACGAGAAACAGGCTGAAGCCTATTATTGGGAATCTCTGCCATTGTTTGCTCAGGCCCTGGGTCCTGAACACCTCCGAATGGCTGATCCCCTCGCGACACTTGCCTCTATGTATCACCGCAAAGGCCAATCGGATATGGCCACTCCTCTTCTCAAACGAGCATTGGCCATTCGTGAAAAATCCTGGGGACTCTCCGACCCTCAGTTACTCCCCACACTTCAAACCTATCACGCCCTCCTACTGACGACAGCACACCAGGAGGAGGCAATTGAAATCGCAGGCCGGATCGAACAAATTCTTAAAAAATCACCCTCTTCATTCCCCGTTTCTTCTCAGAAATAACGGATTGTGTTCTCGTGCATTTTTTGCCTGAGTCGAGCCAGGCCCTGAATGTTTCTGGTCTTATCTCCCTTGCTCTTGTTAGGGGAATAACGGTACCATGGGTTCCATTCCATCCATTCCCTAGGGTTGCGGAACAATCTGAGTAGCTCACGTCTCATCTGGTGCGATTTTCATCCCCTTTTGCCTTGCCCTGTACCATGAAAAAGCGTATTTCTATTCAGGACCTGCGGCCGGGCATGTATATCACCGGTATGGACCGATCATGGTTTAAAACCCCGTTTCTTCGCCACAAATGGACGATCAAACGAGAGGATGAAATCGCCTTACTGCGCAGTTACGGGATTCAAGAAGTCCAAATCGACACGGATAAGGGGTACGATCTTTCCGAGGCTTCGGACCTTCCGCCCATATCGAAGGACGATGACGCTTCTCTGGAGACTCCGTCACCTTCCACCGGCATTGGCCCCGGTCCCAATCCGGAAGATATTGAATCAGCCCGGCTCCTTCGTGCGGAAGCCATCTCAACGCTGGATGTGTTTTTCCGCCAGATGGAAGCTCCATCCTCACAACACATCCGGGAAATCCGCAGCGTGGTCAGTACACTGCTTGATGGGATTTTAGAACATCAGGCGGCCATGGTGTCGTTAATTCAAATGCGTCGTTTCGATCCCAACCTGGCCTCTCACGGAGTGGATACAGGGATGTTAGCCATGGCCATAGGACAAGAACATGGCTGCGATCCGCCCCAATTAAAACTTGTCGGTCTTGCGGCACTTCTCCACGATATAGGGCAACTGCGTCTCCCGTTGAACCTGGTCCGTAAAGTACAGGTGTTCACACACCAAGAACATAAACTCATGCACGCACACTGTGAAATGGGCGTCGCCGTTCTTAATCAATTTCCTGATATTCCCGAAGAATCAAAGCGGATGATCCTGGAACATCACGAACGGCTTGACGGATCCGGCTACCCAAAGGGGTTACAAGACAATCACATTTCCGAATTGACCCAAATTCTGAGCATTGCCGACACCTATGACGCACAAATTAGCGGACGATGCAGCTTTCCGCCCGTGCCGCCCGCTCGGGCCCTATCCGAACTGTATCGTGCGGCAGTCGTGGGACAATACCATCCCTACCTCGTGCAACGATTGATCCAACTCTTAGGGGTATATCCGATCGGTTCACTGGTCCGCTTGAATACAAACGAACAGGCGGTGGTGGTGTGGGTTCATAGTCATAGCCGATTAACTCCCACCATTAAATTGCTCAAGGATCCCTCAGGCCAGCCCTATCCGGAACAGGAGATCATTGATCTTGCAGCACAACACGGTCACACACCTCTACGATCGATTGAAAGAGTTCTAGACCCCCATCAGGAAGGATGGGATATCTCAAAAATTCTTGAAGCCTTATGGTAAAACGCTGAATCGTTCATACTCTGTCCTCATCATATGATTTAGGTAGGAATCTTTGAATGGACCGGCAACATTCTTTTCAAGAACTTAATCAATTGGGTGTCCTGAGCTTAAACAAAGCCCTACGCTCGGCCCAAGCTTTTGTCCATACCCTCATGGATTCCATTCACATTGGCATCTGCCAAGTGGATACGCAGGGTCAGATCCTTTCACTGAATTTGGAAGGGGCCCGGATTCTTCATCGAACCGAAAAATCTTGCCTCGGACAATCCTTTCATGAGCACGTGGGGTGTCTTCATATCGATCTCATCACGCAGGAAGAAAGCTGCCCGATCGCGAGAGCGATCAAAACCGGGAAATCAATTTGGACTCCTCAATTACTGATTCGCCGGCCCAGCGGTGAAACGCGATGGGTCGAATTCCAATGCACACAATTGACCGATCCTCACAACCCCGGCGCGTTGGTTATCTTCCGTGACCTTAGTCTGCAACTCCAGCAAAACGAAGAACATCAACATTTAGCGTCGATGCCTGAAGAAAGTCCAAATCCGATTGTGGAGGTGGATACGCAAGGACGCCTGGCCTATGCCAACCCAGCCATGATTCGGCTTCTGGATACCTATGGCTTTCGGGATGACGGAATACCGGAGATCCTCCCGGCGACCCTGACGCAAATCGCTATGGAATGCCTCAAAACGATTAGCCCCATGAGAGGACTTACGGTCGTTGTGGAAACAAGCCACTTCGATTGGACCTTCTCTCCTATCCAGGAAAAAGGTCTCGTGCGAGGGTACGGCCTGGATATCACGCACCACGTGCGAGTCAGAAATACGTTAACTGAGCTGCAGACACAATACTTCTCCCTGGTGGACTCCGCGCATGAGGGTATTATTTCTGCGGATTTACATGGAACCATTGTCTCCTGGAACCCTGCCGCCGAAGCGATTTTTGGCTACCAGCCTGATGAGGTTCTTGGTCAGTCGATTTTGGCCTTATTGGAAGAAGGATATAGAGGCATTTACCGGAAAGGATTAGAAGATATCAGTTATGGTCGATCTTCTACCCATTCCATTCAACGGCCAATGGAACTGACAGGTCTTCGCAAAAGCGGTGAACCTTTTCCATTGGAAATTTCTTTGACCAGTTGGAAAGTCGGCCTGGATACGCACTATGGCTTTATCCTCCGTAACATTTCTGATAGGAAACTCATGGAGCAAGCCCTTATTGCTGAAAAAGATCATTTGGTGACTACCCTGCAATCAGTGGCAGAAGGCATCGTCACAACCGATCGTGAAGGCCGTATTACTTTCTTGAACCCCCTGGCGGAACAGATCACGGAATGGACGAATCGTGAGGTCTTACATCGTCCCTTACAAGAGATTTTCCGTCTGAGCAGCGACGGACCCAAGAACGAAGGAGGGGCTTCTTTACAATTTTCCTCCAGGTCCTTTGTTCTCGCTGAACCGGATGCGCCTCATTTTTTGCTCACCAAACATGGTCTTCAACGGACGATTACCATGAGAGAAGGACCGATCCGCGATCATAGCGGCCATCTGATGGGCACCGTCATTGTCTTCCGGGATATTACCGACCAATGCCGGCAACAAGAAGAGCAGCAACGGATTAGTAAACTCAATTCCTTGGGTGTGCTGGCAGGGGGACTGGCACATGATTTTAACAACCTACTCACGACCATATTAGGCAATGTGTTCGTGGCGAAATTACGGATAGTCCCAAAAGATCCATTGGCCCAAAACCTCGAACAAGCGGAACAAGCCTGCCTGCGTGCCAAAGAATTAACTCAACAACTTCTGACCTTTGCCAAAGGTGGAGCACCGGTTAAAACTTCCATCGCATTAGGAGAACTTCTTCGAAAAAGTACGATCTTTGCCCTCTCAGGATCATCCATCAGTTGTCATTTCGATATTCCCGAAGACCTCTGGCCTTTGGATGCCGATGCCGGCCAACTCCGGCAGGTGATTCAAAACATCACGATCAACGCCAGGCAGGCTATGCCTCAGGGCGGCCACTTTACCGTTAAGGTAGGAAATGTCGCTCTGAAGGACCAGGCGGTCCTGCCTTCTCAGGCTCTCATTCCAGGGAACTATGTCAAAATTTCATTTGAGGATCAGGGGACCGGAATTGAGGACCGCCAACTCTCCAACATTTTCGATCCGTATTACACCACCAAACCCGGTGCATCCGGTTTGGGATTAGCCACCGCCCATAGCATTATCCAACAACATCACGGGCATATCAGCGTCACGTCTCAAGTTGGAGTTGGGACGACGTTCACTGTCTATATACCCTCTTCCTATTCCACGCCTGAGCGGGGGCTACAAAGCATCCCAGCTATCGCAAAAAAGGCACGAGGACGAGTGCTGGTCATGGATGACGAGCAGAGTATTCGTCGAATGGTGGAAGACGCGCTGACACAGTTCGGTTATGAAGTCACCTGCGTGCATGATGGGCAAGCTGCCATCGACCTGGTTTCCCAGTCACTCGCAAATGGGGAAAAATTCGAGATGGCCATCCTCGATCTCACCATTCCAGGAGCCATGGGGGGGAAGGAGGCGATTCAGCAACTTCGAAGCTTAGATCCTCATATTAAGGCCATTATCACGAGTGGATATTCCGACGATCCCATTATGTCCGATTTTCAAAAGTATGGATTTCAAGGAATCTTGATCAAACCATACAAAATCTTTGACCTTATCAAAATTCTTGAATCCATGTTTTCTCCTCTCCATCACAAGACGATCCTCTAAAGTTTTCAAGACCCTCGGACCGGTGACAGTGTTATTTACTGCTGTTCTGCCTCTGGAATTAGCGAATCCGCCAAACCTTTTCGGTCTGAAGCGCTTAATGGCAAAACTGATTGGAAGCGATTCACTTGCTGTTTTGAGGTCACACATGCCCAAACCGAGATCGTGCCTTTCGGCTTGGAAGATCCACGGCACTGCCTGACGCCTCCCGGCATTGACAGAAGAACCGAAGAAGGGAAGGTCTGGGAAATTGAAGGGGTGAAAGGACCCGGGAAACATGTCACCTGTGCCGTACCGACCATGCCACTTTCTCCCGTCTCGGCATGCGCCTACTCACTTTGGCAGCTAGGTCTTTTTGTTGTCATCCACACGGATGGTCAGAAAGGTCAAACTGCAACATACCAATATTGGATTCCCGATAAGACAGGCCTGGAATGCCGCGAGTGGGAAAATTGTACACCCCGGAAGCTTGTAGACATAATAAACCGGTGGATGGAATTGTTTAAACCCCTCCTGACAAGCAAGCGGGCTCCCGACGGATCAAGGTTTGTTGCTGAATCATCGGAAGTTTCGACAGCATTCGATTGCTGAGCACTAAATTCTCATTGGCCTTTTCATAAAAAGTCGGTTGTGTCTCAATGGCTTTTTCAAAACAGCGGGAGGCTCTAGCGAACCGGCCTGATTCCAGAAATGCCACTCCCAGATTATTATAAGCCTTAGCGGGATCCATTCCTCGGGCATAGGCATCGTAGGCCAGGTCATAATGGCCCAGTTTCGTCAAAGCTAAACCGAGATTATTTGATATTTTGTCGTTTGATCCTCCAACCTGGACTGCCTGTTGAAAAATCCTGACCGCTTGTTCGTATTGGGTATCCAAATAGTACGCCATCCCTAAATTATTCAGGACCGACGGATCATTGGACTTTTTTTGCAAGGCCACTTCATACAAACGAATGGCCTCTTTATGGTCATGACGACGATCGGCCACGATACCGAGATAATTTTTGGACGTCCACATTTCAGCGTCATATAACAGAGCCGCCTGAAACTCCTGCTCCGCCTCCTGGTCCTTTTCCATCTTCAGCAGTGCCCGTCCCATCCCTTCATAGGCCGGAGCAAAATTTAAATCATAATCCAAGATTTGGTGAAATTGATTATAGGCGTCCTGAGGGGACCCTTTTTCCAGATAGATGACCGCTAGCTTATAACGAGCAGGTATCTGTTCAGGGAAAGCCTTTAATACTTTTTCGTATTGAACTTTTGCCGTTTGGAAATCGCCTTGCTGTAAATGGGCATCTCCCAGTTTTTCATACTCGTCTTCGGTCATGACCTTTGTGAGATCAACAGGGGGTTGAGACTCGGGAATGATCCCCGCCTTCTGTCGTTCCATGATTTGTTGGTAATGTTCATCCTTCAGTGTGAACATGGACTGTTCTTTATTCGCACATCCGGTGGCGTTCAGACCGAACAACACGAACAGGGCTACGAGGAGGCTTGTCTTCATCATTGTACACCTCATCTGAGTGGTTTCATTCAATACGTTCAAGGCAATCGACGGAACGATTATATTGGCATTTTCAACATTCTGTTGCTCGCACTCGATTAATGGACATCCCATGTTGTATCTTCCTCTACTTTCTTGAAATGATTATCCAGCTTATCCTTGCGTGGCGTTCTCCAAGTGACTCACCCCTGTTCAGCCCCCCATGGCCGGCATTAAATTCCGGAAAAGACTAATGGCCCCGGGACCAATAATCACCACCATTAATGCGGGAAAAATAAAAAGAATGAGGGGAATCATCAGCTTCACGGGTAGCTGGGCGCCTCGTTCCTCAGCTTTCAATCGTCGTTTCAACCGCATGGAATCGGAATGGACTCGAAGAGCTTGGCCAATACTGGTACCGAACCGATCTGTTTGAATCAGCAAGGCGACTAAACTACGAATATCATCGAGGTCTGTCCGATTGACCAGGTTGCGAAGCCCTTGTTCACGGCTTAAGCCGGCGCGCAACTCCAAATTTAACAGGATAAACTCATCGCCAAGATCGGGATGACCCTGCTTGACTTCGTGCCCAACCCGGGAGATGGCTTGATCCAATCCTAAACCGGCTTCGACACACACCACCATCAAGTCCAGGGCATCAGGGAATCCATTCACCAGTCGTTCTTTTCGTTTCTTAATCGTATTACTCAACCAAAGCTGAGGGAAGTAGTATCCCATCACCATGACCCCAATCAGCACGATGGGGAAATACATCGGATCCTTTCCCTGCATGGCATCAGATCCAAAGACGAGAAAGGCAAGCCCTAACAGAATCGCCAAAAAAATCCGGGTTCCCAAAAAAACGACAATCGCTCGTGGGTTTCGATACCCGGCAGTGGCCAATGAGCCTCGCAACCGTGTCGTCACCGCTTGGTCTTTGGGCTTACCCACCTGACCCAATCGTTCAAGGAGCTTTATCCCCTGATCTTTCAGGCTAGGCTTATTGTTGTTCTGCTTTGAGGCACTGTTCGAAAGGGATTGACCTTTAGCCCGAATGCTCCAGTCACTAATCTTTTGCTGGGATTGCATATAGGTCCATACCCCCCAGCCGATTATCAGCATGCCGAAGAACACCAAGACACTGATCAACAATAATGGATCCATCACGCTATCCCTTTATACTTTAATGTCGCACATATTTTTCATTACGTAGGCTCCCACCATCATTAACAGACCGGACGCAAGAGCCATGATTCGCCCGATCTCATCCTCAATCAAGATACGGATGTAGGCTTCATTCATCACCCACAACACCCCAGTCATCACAAGCGGCATGCAGAATAAAATAATTCCCGACATGCGGCCTTCGGCGGATAATGCCTTGACTCTTCCGAATAACTCAAAGCGTTGCCGAATGAGTCGGGAAATCGCTTCAATGATTTCGGCTAAATTTCCACCTGTTTCCCGTTGAACGACCAAGGCGGTGACAAAAAATTTCAAATCGGTACTGATCACCCGGTCGTTTAAATTGTTCATCGCTTGCGGGACATCGATGCCAAAGGAAATTTCCTCCACCGTTCGACTAAATTCAGGACCAATGGGATCTGGGAATTCATCCCCGATCATCTTCATACCCACGGAAAAGGCATGCCCCGCCCGAAGTGCTCGAGCCATCAAATCCAAGGCTTCCGGCAATTGCCGTTCAAATTCCTTAAAGCGCCGCTTTCGCTTTCTTTTGATGTAGAGCCAGGGCAGAGCCAGACCGACGAGACTGAACCCCATAGCCGTCATCAAGCCATAGTCCTTCACGATGGCGACCAGCATCCCTCCACCACCAAGCACGCCTGATAGGAGGAAAAATACGCCAACAGGCATTTGACTGTTGGCCTGTTGGAGTAATTTTTCCAATCCCCCCAAATTCGTCATGGAAGCCAACAAAGCCTGGAGCCACGGAAGGTCGCTCATTTTTCGATGCCGAAGAATTCCCGCTGTGTCATTGGCTTTGGGAAGGTCCCCAGGTTTACTAGATCCACCACGCAACCGTCGTTTAAGATTCCGGCTTTGAGGATTCAAATATTGGTGATAACAATAATACGCTCCCTCAACAAATAGAATAATGGACAGGAATATTCCAATACTAATGGCAACGGTCATGACGCGCCCTCCCAATTATCCGGCGAATCAAGGAGACGGACTCCCGTAAACGAGAACATCGTGTAAACGGAAAAACGTGAGAGGTCGGGATTAAACTTCATAAATTTTCTCTGGGTCGAAGATACTCGGATCACAGACAATCCCCAACGCTTTAAATCGTTCAACAAATTTTGGCCGGACACCCGTGGCCTTGAATTGCCCGTGCACTTTTCGTTCTTCATCGAGTCCTGTTTGTTGGAATAGAAAAATTTCCTGAAGTGTAATCGTTTCGCCTTCCATCCCCACAATCTCAGACAAACTGGTCATTTTGCGTGAACCATCCGACAACCGGGTCATTTGGAGAATCACATCGATGGCGGAACTGACATAATGGCGTAGCGCCTTCGTGGCTAAGTTCAACCCGGCCATCGCCACTAATGTCTCAACCCGGGTGAGACAATCCCGTGGCGTATTCGCGTGAATCGTGGTCAGAGACCCATCATGGCCGGTATTCATGGCCTGAAGCATGTCTAAACACTCCCCGCTCCGGACCTCACCCATCACGATTCGATCCGGTCTCATCCGCAAACAATTCTTGACTAATTCCCGCTGAGTCACCTCCCCTCTCCCTTCCACATTGGGAGGGCGGGTTTCGAGGCGGACCACATGATCCTGGCGCAATTGCAATTCGGCTGAATCCTCAATCGTGACAATCCGTTCGTCGGAGGGGATAAACCCTGACAAAATATTCAGAATGGTTGTTTTGCCGCAGCCTGTTCCGCCGGAAATCAAGACATTCAAGCGTGCTTCAACAATTCCGCGAAGAAGCTCCGCGATTTCAGGAGTAATTGAACGCTTTTCGACCAAATCCGAAATTTGCAATTTATCCTTTGAAAACTTCCGAATGGAAATGGATGATCCATTTAAGGCCAAAGGCGGGATAATGGCATTCACCCGAGAACCATCCAGCAAACGAGCATCGACCATGGGCGAGGATTCATCAATGCGTCGTCCAACTGCCGATACGATCTTTTCGATAATTTTACGAAGATGGGCTTCATCACGAAACTTGACATCGGTCAATTGCAGCTTCCCGGCACGCTCCACGTAAATTTGATCGGCCCGATTGACCAAAATATCATTGACGGTTTGGTCTTGGACTAACGGCTCGAGGGGACCCAGGCCCATGACTTCATGCTGAATGTCAGCAATCAGGATTTCCCGCTCTTTCATACTGAGGGGGACCGATTCCTTCTCCAGCATCTCCTGGACGAGTTTCGTTAACTCGATCTTGAGAAGATCATCACCCAACTTGGCAACAATGGATAAGTCCAGGGTATCAATCACCTGGCGATGAAGCCGCTCCTTTAACGGACCCAGGTTAAGAGCCCCAACTCCTGGACCTTCGCCCACCTCATTCCACTTTGTGTCGTACATAGACCTGCCTACATCGAAAACGTGGATAGTATGTTACTTACGCGCCGGAAGGGGAAGAGTGAACTTTCCGTCCTTTAAACGGATTCAACCAACCCACCAACGATCCCTTACTCGTCTGCTGCATCGCCTGGTTGTCGAACGAATGAGCGATATCCCGATACGACTTGGCCACGGCGGACCGGGGAGCCACGTCAATCAACGGCTTGCCACTATTCACTGCTTGACTCGCCGAGGGATAATCGTTAGGGAACAGCCAAAAGGTTTTTTGTTTTAAAATTTCTTCTGTCTCTTTCAACACATCCTGTTCGGCAGCTAAAAACCGATTCATGATCAATCGAATTTTATTGGCAGGAAACCCTGAGCCACGCAACAATTCCAAAATCCGCTTGGTCCGGTGGACGACCGGGACCATCAGGGTGGAAGTCACCAAAATTAAGGTTGCCAATTCCAATGCTTTTTTCGTCGTCAAATCCAACACATGGCCACAATCAAGGATGACATAATCAAATGTGGCCTGAAGAAGGCGTAAGGTGGCCTCCACACAATCCGGGCTTAATCGACCCGTGCTGAGGTCGTCATACCCTGAAGGAAGCACTTGAATACCCAATTCAGTTTTGGTGAGAACGCGAATGAGAAACGCCTGGTCTAATCGAGACAGATCGGTGGCAATATCCCGAAAGCTATGATTCGGTTGCAAATCGAGATAGAGCGGAAGATCTCCACCGTGTTGATTCACATCAACTAAGACCACCGACGGTTTGTTGGGTAAGGCATTGATGGCAGCGGCCACATTGACCGCGATACTAGTCGTTCCAACCCCACCCTTTCCGCCAAAGAATGCGAGAAGCTTCCCTGCCTTTTTTTGACCTTCCCCCTTACTCTCGTGCGCAACGATCCGTTCCTGAAATCGCGTGATCGCCTCGACGACTTCCGATTTTTGGATTGGCTGAGCCAAAAATTCTTTCGCTCCTGCACGCATCGCCTCCAATAGAATGGCCGAATCCAGCTTGGAAGCGATTAAAAAAATTTCCGTCCCTTTATTCAATTTTCCCATCTCTCGAATCAGAGAAAAGGTGTCCTCCACCTTATCTTCAAGTTCCATAATGACCAGTGAGGGAACCGTGTGTTCCTGACTTTCCTTGAGTCGGACGCTATCGATCTCCCGTATGATGCCCTCAAGGCTCGTCTTACATTCCGCGGTACGAATAGACAGTTCAATGACCGGCACACCGGAAGGGGCACCTGCGGAATCCCCTACTCGTTTTGGCTTCCAAGTTTTATCCTTCATGTTAATATCCTCCTGCCCCATCCGACGAAGAGATTATCCCAGTTGACGCACTCCCGCTTGACGCACTACCCCCGGAGCCCCCCTTCAATTTAAACGGGGAATATGGCGGACTTTCAAACATCAACTGATAGCGAGTCAGACTATTTTGCAACGCCCGTGAATCGGCCGCTCCCGGTATGGGATCGGTATTATTGGCAGCAGCAGGATTCAGGATCTGATTTTCGAGAGCCTGTCGGTAGGCTAATCCGTATTCTTCACTCAAATGAACAGGCTGCGGCGCCCAGGGCGAGAGGACCTGATCACTTTTCCCCATCGCCTGCGGCCGACGGCCATTCTCTTCTGTCATAACCGGCCACACCCCGCAACCGGTCATCCCTATTAGAACCAGGCCGATCAGACCTACCGATTTCACAATTGATTGGCGTTGCATGATATGCTCCTTTTTCATCAAATTTTCTTATGGGGCCAGATGACCAAACATCCCTTCAATCCCGCCTTTACGGTAAGGCATTCTCCCGGCTACCTTGGGCTGACCAAGGGTATAGGCATCGGACGGCTTGGCCACTTTTGGTTCTGGAAATACCCCTTCCACATATCCCATCAGCATCAACTCAAAATCATTAGGTTCCAAATAATGATCCGTGGGTAAGGTTTGCTTAACCAAGTCCAGAGGTTTCACTAAATGTGGCGTCACAATGACAATCAGTTCGGTCTCGTTTTTCTGAAAAGAGGTACTTCGGAATAACAGACCCAGGATCGGAATATCACCCAAGAAGGGATACTTCGCAACGGTTTCCTTGATATTTTCCTGGAGGAGCCCGGCAATCGCGAAACTTTGTCCATCGCCCAATTCCACCACGGTCTTAACCCGTCGGGTGGTCAAAGCTGGGATCCTAAACCCATTGATTTCAATGCCATTGGCATAATCCAATTCGGACACTTCCGGATTCACGATCACGGAGACGCGCCCTTCCGAAAGCACCGTCGGCGTAAATTTCAATCCAACCCCGAATTCCTTATATTTAATGGTCACCTGGCCAAGTTGCTGCGGGATAGGAACGGGATATTCTCCTCCCACCAGGAATTCCGCCGCCTGCCCGCTCTCCGCAATCAAGGTGGGTTCGGCCAAGGTTTTAGACAGGTTATGCTGCTTCAGCATGTCTAAAAAAAGCGTCCACAAATCCTGGCCAATCCCGAATCCCAACACCAGGTTTGAGGCCAGCGTTCGCACATCCGGAAACGTGAGAGTCGTGGTCTGTGACGATTGTTGATGTGTAAACGGGGTATATTGATCAATGGTGGATAAATCATTGATAAGTCCGATGGAAAAATCCCGATGGTTTTTCTGTTGCCGTTGAAAATTGACCCCGAGGCGCCTCATCAGCCCTCGCTGCATTTCCGCGACTTTGACTTCCATCATCACCTGTTGTACGCCGCCCACTTGAACCAGATTGATGATTCGTTTCGGGGCATAGGGCTCGGCCAGAGTTAACGCCTTAGTCAGGGACTCCATATTTGAGACATTGCCTGCCAGGGTAATGTGATCGTGACTGCTCATGATTTGAATGCTGGGTTCATGTGGCAGCATGGTATGAATCTGCTCCTTCAATCGTGTCACATCGGGAGACACCTGGACCTGGAAGACATTGGCTACCTGCCCATCCTGCCCCCATAGGGTTAAGGTCGTCGTTCCAACAGCCTTCCCGGCAAGATAAATTTGTTTCGGAGAGAGAACTATTTGATCCGCCACTTCAGGATTGGCCACCGACGCCCGCTTAAACGACTTCTCCGCCTCCAGGATTCTGGACTCTCCCACGGTCAGATAAAGTTTTTGGAGTTCATTAACCCGGACCGCTTGAGTGGTGAGACCTTCTCCCAAGGCTCCCGTGTAAGCCACAAGAACCATGCTCAGAGCCATCAACATGCTCCTGAATGGAAAACCATGAATCTGATTCATAACGTTACCTTTCATACCGATCATCGCGTCACCATCGACGCCCCCTTTAAAATTTCATCGTTTTTCGATCCGTCCCTTTAATCACCTCAACCTGGTTTTCAGGCTTGTGAGCCGCTTTGGGCCGAGGAGGAATGAGTTGGTGGGAACTCATCAAATCCTTAAAATCGGCACCCTTTGTTTTCTTCACCTCGGGATTCAGCGGACTCCGCAAGGCCAAACGTAACTTTCCACCATTTTCAGCCATAGCCAACTTCTCAGCTTCTTCCAACGACACTTCCAACGTGATGACTTTCACGGGAGTGGGCTTTTCCTCTCCGTTGGCTCGCTCCATTTGAGTATCGATCGCCAACACCAGGGTATTCTCAAGAACCACCTTCGTGACTTCCTCTCGGTTACCCTCTTTCTTCTTCCCCCTCGGATCATCAAACGTCGCCATGACATCCACCCGATCGCCTGGCTGCACAAAACCCGGAAGCCCCACGATTTCGTTGACTTTCACGGCCATCGCCCGTTTATTGGGATCCATCACGGCCGACACCCCGCCCGTTTTTATATCGATGGGAGCTAACTTCGATTCTAAAATCGGCTCATTTTTCTTCAGGTTCGTCAACACTACACGGCCTTTCAAGGAGGCCAGATCCTTAAAATGTCCCGCCGGCACCCCTTCTTCGGGATACATCATGATTCGAACCGCTTTGTCGGCGAGTGGGGTTCCCCAGGGAATATCGGCACTGGCCACGGCCACGCTCACGCCCTCTAACACCACTTCCGGTGTGTTCACCTCAATCATTCGTTGGCCCTGAAGCCACCGATACACCATGACCGTCGTCACCAGCGCAATTGCCATGGCAATGCCTAAAAATATGAGTGGACGTTTTTGTCCCATGAGACTTCCTCCCCCTTATTCACCGAATCCCGAACGCCGAAATTGTTCATGCCCCATAATATCGTGATCACTCAATACATCTACTCTGCATATCGGACGGGAATGATCATTCTTAATAGCCAACGAAAAGAATCTTGTCCGATCGCTCATGTTTCGCTCGCAGACGGACCCACATTCCCGAACTACAACACCCCATAATAGAACAACGTTTTGGCGATCACGGTCCCCAGCCCTAAGACCAGGGCATACCGCAACTTGGGTTCGGCCCGTAATTGCTCATCAGACACTGGGAGAGTACGGGTCACTTTCAAGGTCGAAAGCAGAAGAAATACTCGCTCCCATGTGTGTCGCAGACCACCTTGATTGGACAACAGCGCGAGGCTATACAGCCCTCCCAGCATGGCGGCGAATGCAAAAGCAAACACCACCTGGCCCGGGCCCAGGATCGCGCCAATGGCTCCGAGCAATTTCACGTCCCCTGCGCCCATCCCCCCTTTGATATAAAAAAACATCAAGCAGACCAAACCCATGCCCAAACCTCCGAGACTGAACAGGAATCCGTCCCAGCCATGCTCCCAACTCAAAACACCCATACCAAAGCCTGCGAGAGAAAAAGTCAGCCAATTGGGAATCCGGCCCTCCCGAACATCGGTGACGGCAGCGATCACTAATCCCAAGGCTAGTCCGGATAACAAGAGAGAAGAACTCATGATTTCAGAATGGCCCGTCAAAGGCTTTTTACAAATTTACCCGTGAAATCTCAAAGAAGCTCATGAGATAACGACCGAGACCAGCAAGAACGCAACCAACCATTAGGCCTGAAGCAAACGCATTATGGACAGTTTCCTGTTTCGGCGAGTTAACGGACCTTCTTAAGGCTTGTCACCAAAAAAAATACGAACGAAGAACAGGGAGACGGCGTGATCGATCCAGGAAAGGGCTAGCAGATGTTAGGCGAAAATTTTGGGGATGATAATGAAGGGGTTCATACAATAATTGGCTTGCAATACCTCAGAGGATCGGGGAGTTTTTGGTGAGAAGGTTTCTCTGGACAAATTGCCTGCCATAGGTGATGGAAATTATGGTGAGATGACCCTGGAAAGCCCATGCAGGGAAGTTTTAGCAGAAAAGAAAAATAGAAAAATTTCTTCGGGCCCGTCCTGGTTCAGACGGGCCTAAAGAAAGGTAGATATCCGAACTCTTGTCTGACTACTGCCCATTACGACACCAGTCGTGGATAAACCGATAGGGGTTGCAAAGCTCCAGCACCTCCTCCATTCTGGTTGGGGTTTGGGGTCCCATCAAAAAAACCGTCGCATTTCACCTCTGCTTGAATATCTTTTTTCTTAACGTTTGTGACTACGGCTTTTGTATATCCCACAATGGTGATAGAACCACTGGGGTTATTACAGGAGGATGAAGAGCTAGCCTGGTATACCGGAAGATTTATATCCCATTCGTATCGGCCTGCGTCATTATTCCATTGTTTCTTCGCATCCCAAAGATCAATCAGATTGGGAAATGCGGAAGCCACTTCTCCACCGGTAAACGTAAACTGAGTCTGCCCTGGAATAATACCTGGGCTTTGATAACTTCCGTCATTTAACCCATCGATAGTGTCACGAAGTTTATTCGCATTGGCCGGGGTCTGATCAAAGACATGCCATCCCGCACAGCCATTCGCCCCAGTCGGAGAGAATTGAATACCTCCATCGCAGTTGGCCACCCCGTTGAACCAGTTACTGGAAATCGCAAACGGCACATCGGCCACTCCCGGTGGGACTGGTCCTCCCGAAGTCCCCAGTGCGGCAATCGAACTGGTCGCGAGGCTCATGGTATTTACTCCCAATATACCTCCAAAAAATGTCGTGATCGGTCCATTCGCCGAACCATCCCGCCGTGTGGTCGCGCGAATCGCATTGGGGCGTGTCACGGTTGGGGTGAACGTCTTGGCATTGAAATCCCACGTGCCATATTCGATATCCCCCTGGGAAAGAGACAAATTACTGATATTCGACGCACTATTGGCAAAGGCCGCGGCCGTCGCCTGCGCGTTTACTTGTGATTGTTCATTGCTCGTCAGATTCCGATTCAAATCCTGCTGCTGAGAAATAGGCATGGCCAGATAGGTCACCCCCAATTGCCGGGTAGCGGCCAGCGCAGCGGCATCCGACGCATTGTGCAATTCATTTTGGGTGAGCAGGGCATGCCCGACATCTATCGCCACGCCCGCCATAATGGCCATGGTTACTCCCATGAATACGCCGTTAATGGCCGCGATGCCACGTTCATTCGAGAGCGCAGAGACGCCAGATGTTCGATGCTTGTTCCACATTATTTTCGATTCTCCCTCTCCCTTGCCAGTCTGTCCCGGAAAACTTTCCTGTCCTATTCCATCATCATGGTCACAGAAGCTTGTAAGTTGGGTGTAGAAATCGCGGGAATGAGTTTATCGATGACAAAATAATTCCAGGGTATGGTGGCAACCACATTTAACGGCTGCCCCTGTGGACTTCCAACTCCATTCGCCACCACCGAAAGCCCGGAAGGATTCACACCTCCAGCGGAAAGCGAAGCTGAGACGGCAGCTTCAATTTCTGCCTGACCATTGCCTGCCGCAAATAACGTCCCCTGGCGCGCTCCCACACGGGCCGCATTCACCAGAACTTCCTTAAACCACAGCATGCGTCCAAAATCGATCGCTCCAAATACGAGGGTGGCAAGAATCGGTAATATGAGAGCAAACTCCACCGCCGTGGAGCCCCGCTCGGATTGCTTCAGATGTTGTAATCGTTGATTTGGCATGCCTTCAGACCTCTCATAACTCTTTGCCCCTTCCGGCTCTATGGTTTGGAGGTGCCTGCCGAGCCGTGTCTCCCAATTCCCCCATCCCTCCCGTTCATATGAAATCGGTCCTGGAAGCTGTCATTTCTGACGGATCTCCCATGATGTTGAACTATCAATTTTTTTTAAAGACACCAGTCTCTCCATTTTCCATCATGGCTTAATGCCCCATCGCAGGATGATCAAAGCTTGTCCCGAGATTCCATGAGGGAAGGCTCATCTTTTGACCCGTCCCCCCACACACCAAACATGCCTTTCTGCGGGCAAGGCTGCACGACGCGTGCGGCCAGAGATGTCGGGAGGCATATTTGAGGAGTTAGCACGAGGCGAACGCCCATGGCGAGTTCTTTGGCAGCGCTCAGGACGGGTGCTTCCAACAACTGGTTAACTCCCCATCGCCCCCGTGAGAAGCCCAATGGCAACTGTATACATACTGACGACCGTCGCTCCCATGGCGGCTTGAGCCGTAATCACGGTGCCACCGATGAGCGCAGCCATGAGGGCGTATTCAATAGCCGTAGCACCCTCCTCTTCGAAAAGGAGGTCCTTTAACCATTCGTGAAAGTGATTCAGGAGAATTGTCTGCATGATGCTGGTCTCCCCTATCTCTTATATTTAACCTTCAAGTTCCTTCATTCATCATCGCTGCACTGACCTACAAAAACGCGGTTCCGCCGAAGTGCCGCCCCGATGACACTGCCACCGGGAACGGCACTTCCAAACCTCACTGCGGAAGGTGCGCTCTCTTAGCTTCCGGCAATCTGGCCATTAATATTCGTGAACACGCCATTGAGGGTCGTCCCCAAGGTGGTCACGGCGGCCACAATCACCGCGGCAATCAATGCGGCTAACAAGCCGTACTCAATCGCGGTGGCTCCCTCTTCATCATTCATGAAACGCAATACTTGGTTAACCATAGCGCATCTCCTTAACGGGCGAAGGTAAAAAACCCTCGTTACGTCAGACTGCCCGGAATATTCTGACGCAGACGTTGCCCCTTGGCTCTCCGTTCCTTCGGCAACCCGGCTATCAGAGACCAACTCTGACCCGTGGTTTTGCGCCCACGCCTTCCGACGTGTTCGCCCTTATCGGGAAGGGGCACCCGACCGAATGCATATTTCATCGTCATGGATACATGTTCATAGACCCAAACTAGTTTTCCACTTCGTGTTCTTTCCCACTTCGTTTTCATGCTTCATTATCGTCTTCTCCAAGAAAAACTTGCCGACGTGTTTTGTTGGGTTTTTTTTCATATTGTGGTGAGGTGCGAGAGATTGTCTCCCTTTGTTCATCATGGAATGAATAAATTTTCTGATCGGGTACATTTTTAGATGGATACGGTTGAGCAAACCGCATCTAACCATCTGTCGGAAGCCGATGAATCTTGGTCTTTCTCCTTTCGCATGGGAGCATCGGGTCATCAAGCCGCCACCCCTTCTTTCTTTTTCTCTCCTTCCAGCACTCGTTAGCCGGAATTCATCTAAAAAATCGAGAGGCCCCAGGCAGCAGGCCTTTTCCATCGGAAGGATCCCCGCGAACTACCGTCGATAATGACAAAAGTGTGATTCTGGTCTTTTTCAAGTCTCTCCTGGCTGAAACCGAACAACATGGAAGACCAATCTTTATTGAAGACTCTTTTGCTCAATTTTTCTCAATGATTCAAGAACCATATCTTCATGCTTTAGAGTTTCTGAAATCCGTTCAGCATCCAAACGGCGGGTTTCCTTATCACTCCGGGGAAGAGGCACGGCCGGACTCGACCGCCTGGGCCATTATCTCGATGTCCGCATATGAATTCGAGGAAGAACGTTGTGGTCGTGGAAGAGCGTATTTGGTTTCTCAACAAGGTGACGACGGACGCGTCAGCATCTCTCCCACACACCCTGACGCTTCGTGGCCAACCCCTCTCGCCATTTTGGCTTGGCAAGGGTTTTCCCAGTATCACCAACCGCAATCCCTGGCTAGTGAGTATCTCTTGGGATTTACAGGCCTCCATTTCCCTAATCCAGATCCCTCAATAAGCGGGCACGACACTGCCATCCTCGGGTGGCCGTGGATTGCCAATACGCATAGTTGGGTTGTGCCGACTGCCCTCGCCCTGCTGGCCATACAAGAGATGGGATTGAGCAAGCATCCCCGCGCTCTCGCAGGGCAACAGATGCTCGTCAACCGCCAACTGACAAACGGTGGATGGAATTACGGAAGTACGACGGTGTTCAAAAGAGAGTTACACCCGCTTCCTGAATGTACGGCCATTGCTCTGCAGGCTTTGGCAGGCCACACCCCTATTCGCGCCATTGAACGGAGTCTCGATTATGTCTTACGCGAACTTCCGCACCTCCGGACTCCCATCTCATTGGGTTGGGCTATCCTGGGGCTAGGAGCCTGGGGGTTAAAACCCAAAAACACCGAAGAGTTGGTCAGGGCGTGTTGGAAACGGCAAGAACGGTATGGGCCGTACCCCCTTCCCTCTCTGGCACTGCTCCTGTGCGCTGAGAAAGCGTCTCAGGGTTTACATTCGCTGTTCAGAACTTCCAACCAAGAACAATCTGCCAACTCTTAAATAGAAGAAAAGCAGCTTCGATGCCCCAGACTCTCCCGCAAACAGAACAGCCAACGCTCTCCAGAAGACAATTGCTTCAGGCCTGTTTAGTGGGAGGCGGATTGGCCGTATCAGGATTCTCTCTACTTCATTGGTTGACAGGCTCTCGTTTGACAGCTCAGACGTTCATCGGTCAAGTGGGAACATATGAATCAGACTTTGGGATACTCATCCGTCAAGGTCTCCAAGAATTGGGCGTAACTTCATCGGAGATCAAAGGAAAACGCATTCTGTTAAAGCCTAATTTGGTTGAACCACATAAATCGTTGTCGCATATCAATACTCATCCTCTTGTCATACGTGGAGCTGTCGAAGCATTCCTGCACCTTGGTGCGGCTTCTGTGGTGGTGGCCGAAGGGCCCGGGCATCGTCACGATACCCTATTAGTCTTGGAAGAATCCGGCCTGGCCGATGTCCTGTACGAAGATCATATTCCCTTTCACGATCTGAACACGATGGATGGGGTAACGATACCCAACTTGGGTGGCCATACGAAATTGACGACTCTGACTTTTCCGCGAGTAGTCAAGGAAGTTGATTGGGTGGTTTCCCTGGCCAAGATGAAAACCCACCATTGGGCCGGCGCCACACTATCGATGAAAAACTTTTTTGGCGTGATGCCAGGAAACTATTACGGGTGGCCCAAAAATGTCCTTCACCAGGTAGGGATTCCGCAATCCATTTTAGATATTAATGCCACCCTTAAACCTCACTTCGCCATTGTCGATGGAGTAACCGGGATGGAAGGGGATGGTCCGATTATGGGCGCTCCCGTTCAAGCCGGAGTCCTGGTCATGGGGAGAAATCTTCCAGCCGTGGATGCCACCTGTTGTCGGATCATGGGAATCAATCCACATCACATTGAATACCTACGGAAGGCCGATCAGTGGTTAGGCCCCATTCACGAATCCCTCATTGAACAACGCGGAGCATCCTGGCGAACGGCATATCACCCTTTCGCACTAGTCCCACAGATTCCAGCCCATCAGGGCATTCGACTCACTACCGTTTGAAAATTTCCGATTCTTTGGCCTGAAACGGGCGGCATGGCCACCCCAAAAACCACCTTTTCACATGGTTCAGGAAAACCAAATTTAATCCACCGCCCGATGGGATTTCTCTAGATTTGGTGGACGCAATCTTCCTGCTTGTTCACTCTCACTTTTCATTTCTTTGAAAAATTATTGCAGGAAACAGACTACGGGAAATGCCAGTAGAGAGGCATGTCAGGCACGGGCAGGCCAGAATGGGATGCGCATCAGAAAAAGCGTACACGGTCGACGACTCCAAATCTGAGTTCGGAAACCAACGCCAGGAAATATGAGCCTTTGGAGATTTGAAGATCAGGAAGGTTTTTCGAGAAAGGCGTTCACTTCTTGCAGGCGACCGTAGGCCTTCCCGGCTTCGGGACTTTGCGGATAAGTCCGCACGAGCTGTTGAAAGACCGATCGGGCCATCGCGAGTTGCTGGAGTTCAAGATGAGAATAGCCGATTTTCAGCAGTGATGCTGGAACTTTATTGCTGGAGGGGTAGAAGGCAAAGACTCGTTCAAATTCATCAATCGCCTCTTGAAACCGTCTTTCTCCATAATAACATTCTCCTAACCAGTATTGCGCATTTGCGGCCAAAGGAGAGTCTGAGAACGTCCGCAAAAATGTCGAAAACCCGTTGGCGGCTTCCATAAAGTTCCCCTGGCGAAGGTGGGACAACGCTCCTTCATAGGTCACCTGAGGGTCTCGTATTTCTGCACGATTGGGAGAACCGGTGAAACGTGATCCTGTCAACACATCAGCTGGAGGAGCATATGCGGCAACTGCCCCAGCCACAACAGGTTGGGAACTTTTCCTGGAAGATGGCAGGCTATTGCTTTCATCGGACTGAGAAGATCGGGATGCGATGCCAGGATTAGGAAGACGAGGGAGGGATTCTGCAGGTCTCGCGGATAGTTCGGGCGTTTGGGCCACTGGGGCATTGAAGGAAAGCGGACGACCTTGTTGACCAGCTACCCTGGAGAGCTTTTGCTCGTGTTCATCCAATCGCCCCCCGAACGTGGTGCTGACTTTTTCCAGGGTCCCCACTACTGATTGAATGCTTCTTCGGACTTCTTCGAAATTTGCCTGGACTTGCTTTCCCTGGACCTCCTGTTTTTGTCCTGTAAGCTCTACCTGCTTGCGCAACTCCGCGACCTGCTGTTCTTGCTGTGCAACATTTTGTCGAAGAGAGGCCAGCACCTGTTGGTAATCCACTAAGGAGGTACGAAACTCTCCCAACTTCCCTCCCTGCTCTGTCAGGAGTTGCTCTTCCCCCGCCAAACGATCTCGTAGTTGTTTCACTAGAGGTTCAGACTGTTGCAACCGGATTTTTACTTCCTTCATCTCACTATCATATCCTGCAAGTCTTTGGTTCAACTCGCCGACCTGATGCTGATGTTTTTCAATGGCGCCCCGAACCTGTGACAGGTCGGTATCCTTCAGTGTAGCCATTTGATCCATCACCTCAGCACGGGCTTGAAGTAATTCCTTAATCTCCGCCCGTTGTTGGGCAATCACGATGTTGGCTTTTCCCAACGCTTCATTGGCTTCACTTACCGCCTGTTGGAGGGAAGTTTTACTCTTGTCGAGCTGGCTGATCTTCGCGTCCAACTCTCGCTTGATTCTTACCACATCAGCCTGCTGAGCCACACACCCCACCAACAGCGCGGCCAGTCCCAGAATGACCAATCGGGCAACCCAATAACCCAAAATCGAACGGACTTGAAGCATAGCGTTTTTTCCGTATTCTTTCAGAGCTGATGGAACCCAATCGTTGCCAAGGGACCTGGACTTATTTTTTCTATTCAGTCCGGCTGGCAGAGTACTGCATCGCAGTTGATGCCACACTGATATCCAATACTAAATGGGCACGTCGGTTTTTCTGATAACATGTTTCGGTCGAGTCCCAACAGGCCGGATTATCCTTACCATATGACATGACGTGCAGTCGTTCAGCCTGCACTCCCAGACCGGCGAGAAAGGTTTTGGTGCGGATTGCGCGATTTTCACCTAAGACATGGTTATACGAGGCAGTCCCACGATCGTCGCAATGTCCCTCAATGGTGATTTCAGCATGCGGGTGAGCTTTCAGCCACTCGGCATTGGCGCTTAATGTCGCCTTTGCCTGTTCATTGAGTTGGAAACTATTAAATTCAAAATGCACATCTTGTAATCCACTTTGGGCCGTGAGTTGCTCAGCACGAGTTCGATTCAACCAATAATCATTTGAAGAATGAGGAGATTTCAGATCGGATCCAAAATTTTTATCTTCCCGAATCATCGAACCTTCTTCAAGCAGATCTGCTAATTTCCCCGCATCCTCGGGGAAATATCCTTCATTTCCAGGGGTCGCTCCATCGATTCCTTTTGCCGTGGATCCTGCCGGCAATTCTCCCTGTGAGGCGACCATGGAGGGTTTCCCAGATTTTTTGCCATGTTGATTGACTCCGTGTGAGGAACGATGTGCACAACCGGTGGCGAGCAATATCATCAGGACTACTATTCCCCAAACATACATTCTGCGGGTAAATGCATGAAATGTCATGATGCGAACTCCTTGTTCAACAGCTACAGCGAAGGAACACGAGGTGAGGGTGCCAACATACCGGCCCCCTGAAACAAAATTTTGCAAAAACAAAGCCAAGTTACAAAGCACATCAAGAAAAGGAATCTCTGCAGCGAACCAGGGGGCTAATTCTGCCGATGAGAAAATGGGAAAGGTACATTAAGAAAGCCATAACTTCAAAATTCCACAGTTGGACCGCAGAGTTACAGATTTCCTGTCAGGGTCGAGTGGAAATCAATCTTCTTGCCCCTTTGTGAAAAACTGACTCAGAACTTCAAGGGAGTCAGAAGAAATATTGGATGACAAAGCCTATTGGTCAGTGTTGTGGCATTCCCCACACAGCATTTTCTCAACAATCGTGGCTTTTCCTCAACGCTCGTTAAGGAAAACCTCCGCCTAGGTAATGCCTAATCGAGATACGGTAATGCATAGGAATCGGTAGTGCCGGAGAAAACGGGTCGATCGCAGACATATGGAAAGACAGACAAGTGAGAGACACGCAATTTCCAGCCGATCTCAAAACAGATTTTCGGCACAATAAACACGCTATAAATACAATACAAGAAATTTTCTAGTTAGAGGTGAGCTTAAGGAAATGCACAGAAAGAATCCCGGAGGAGGCAGACGGACAAAAACTATTCAGCATTCCATTCAGAGGTGGCGAAATAGTAGCGCTGCCCCCCACATTCTTTGGCCCGATACATCGCTTGATCCGCTACCTGCAACAATTGGTGAGGATCCGTAGAGTCTTTGGGATAAACGGCAATGCCGATACTGATCTGAATTGGAATATCCTGCCCACCCAATCGAATAGGGGGAGTAAGACATTCTAAAATTTTCTGAGCGACTTGCCGGATATCCTGAATGCGATCAAGCCCTTGAAGAATCACTGCATATTCATCCCCGCATAAACGCGCAACGGTATCGGTCGAGCGCACACAGGTCGCCAACCGCTTTGCGACGACACGCAACACGCGATCTCCGGTTTGGTGACCATAACAATCGTTGATCGGCTTAAAATTATCGAGATCCAAAAAGAATAACGCCAGTAGAGTGCCATTTCGCCTGGCATGCGCCAACGCTTGCTGCAGGCGGTCTTCAAACATAATTCGATTAGGCAGATCCGTCAACGGATCATGATAGGCCTGATGCTTCATTAGAAGTTCTTGCATCTTACGAGATGTCACATCATGCAAGATCACAACAAAATGCGTGGGTTGTCCCTGCGCATTCATTAAAGGGGTGACCACTTGTTCAAGGACCAGAGATTCACCCTTGTTCCCTGTCCGCATAATCTCCGTCTTCACACAACAGAGATCTTTGACAGAGGCATCATACGGAAGATTCAAGTCTTGCAGTTGCGCATGAGGGAACGAACTCAACGGGGAACCCAGCTTTTGTTGTGTAGAAGGACCCATCATCGCAGAATAGGCTTCATTCATCCATTCCAGACGACCTTGCAGGTCCGTCACACACACTGCGTCCTTCACCGAGCAGATAGCCGCACTGTGCAAGCGCCACTGTTCCAATTGCATTCCATAGGCCATCAACCGCCCAATTTGATTTCCCAATGCTCGCAACCACTCAACCACGGTCGCATCAAACACATGTGGTCTTGCGGAACACACCACCAGGACACCCGAGAGATCTCCCTGACAAGACAGAGGAACACGCAATGCTTCATGAAGCTGATATACAGGTGGACACCAGGCAATTTCGCCTGGCGGAGAGGAACAGGTAGAAAGTAAGGACCCTTCAGAATCCCCATAGACCCCGACCAAGCCGGCATGCCTAGAAACCTCTGACCACCAAATGGGGCCATGGGTTTCCCAATCCAAAACCGCCGTCTCAGCATGCGCCCGTAATTGGGCACCATATCCCTTACGCACGGTTGCCATCCACACAAAGGGAAAGCCAAAGGTGTGCACGAGGCTCTCACAGATTTGCGTCAGACACCTATCCAGACTCTGGCCTGTAAATAATTTTGCTTCGAGACTCTGCACCAATTGGATAAATGGTTGAGCGGAAGCATGCCCAGCATTTAAGCTAAGCTCCCAATGCCATGCTGTCACCTTCTGAGACTGATCGAACATGGGGGTCACTACACACGGGACTTTCCGTGGTGGTCCCCCCGACAAGCGAAAAGTCATGACCCAAATCGCTGATCCTTGAGGAGGGGTATTCGCACGAAGGTGATTTCGAATAATCCTCCACTCGTCCTGGAGAACATATTCGGCTAGCGAAACCTTACCCATACTGGCCAGATCCATGCCCAGTACATCGCACATGGCCTCGTTGGCCATCAAGACCATACCTTCACACGAAGTCAAAAAATGGATCTGGAGCTTATCTGGTAGAGGGAGGGGAGCTGTGAGAGAGGAAGCCGGATTGCTAGCCGATTCCAATTCAGATGAAAAGGGTTGGGAGGGAGTCGTCGCAAGAATCTCGGTGAGTCGCCCAGTCAATCGATTGAGCGCTTGGCTGAGTTCTTGTTCTTGCGCATCGGAGAGATCACTCGATTCGGCTTGAAAATCCCGTAAGGATTGTTCAAGTAATTGGTGTAATTGATCAAAATTCGCCACGATTATCTTCGCTCCACCACAAGGCTAAGGCAATATAGAGTGAGTATCGCAGATAATAAACCCAATATCGATATCCTTTGGCAAGCTATCTCAGATGTCAACCCATCAAATGGGGAACTTTCAACGATGAAAATTCTCTATCCTAGAAATGGAATCCAGCGCAAGATTCTGCAATCTTATGATAAGGAATGTACGGGAAGCCTTTCAGGGGAAAAGGGAAATCAGTCCTGCCTCGGCATCGGCTTGGGCGTGAACGTAGCGCTCCACTGTTCCAATATCGGACCAATATCCGGCATGGACCATCCCAAACATTACGGAACCACGCGCCAACTCATTCGTATAGGAATCGATAATGGAAAACGGTGTATTGGCCAGGGCATCCCGCAAGACAGACGGGTGGAGAATATGGACACCCGCAAACATTCGCTCAATCGGGGATCCCGTTGAATCGGCATGGCTCAGGCCCCGGCCATTTATTCTGAGGATGCGATTCTGGGCATCCGATTCCACCGCTCCCCAACGGGCGGCTTGTGGATCATCCCGAAGCACCAAGGTCGCCACACCACCATGCGTCCGATGAAATTCTCTCAAGGCCTTCACATCCAAACCGATCAACGTATCCCCATTGATGACCAAAAAAGACTGATCCTCAAAAAACCACTTGGCCGCGTTTATTCCCCCACCCGTGCCTAAAAGTGTGGGTTCATGAGAATACTTCACTTGCAGGTCCCAACGTGATCCATCACCAATCGCCTCTTCAATCAAATGCCCTAAGTAATGCAAGTTAATCATGACCTCACAAATCCCTCCGGCCCGTAATAATAACAAATTCCAAAGTATGAGTGGTGTCCCACCTACCGGTAATAATGGTTTGGGAATTGTGTCGGTTAACGGCCGAAGACGGGTGCCCAACCCCGCTGCCAGAATCATGGCTTTCATGAGAGAGGAACTATTGCCATTCAGGAATATAAGGAGAGAGATGTGCACTCAGTCGCTGAAGTTGGGAATATTTATCTAAGTTGGCACGAACATTCTTCAACGTCCGAGGAATGGACGCCAAAAAGCTTGGATTACCTTTCACCCGATCAATATACACAAACCGACCGGCAGCCTTGAGGTTTCGTTGAATACTGGTGAAATCAAACAGCCGACGAAACGCAATTGGGTCATGGAGCAGCATGGCCGTTTGTTGAGACCATGAGAGCATTTGACCCATTCCTTCCACGTAACGAGTGATGAGGCGATCGATTAAGAACTCATCCAAAGCGATGTAGGAGTCTCGAAGCAAGGAGGCCAGATCATACGTCACGGGTCCCATTAAGGCATCTTGGAAGTCAATCACCCCCAACCTCTCCCCATCCACCATCAAATTGCGGGAATGGTAATCACGATGACTAAAAACCTGCGGTTGTGCCGTTAACCATTCGGCCATTTTCTGGAACTCCTCTCGAACGGGCCCAGAGTCTTCGGGACACATCGATTGACCCTGTCGGGCTGCAATACCATATTCCAAAAAATGGTCGAATTCCCACATGTAGAGCGGGACATCGAATGAGCGGGTCAAAGCCATACAAGACAGGCCTGAGGGTTGAGAGGCTTGCAGATGAAGCTGAACGAGTTGATCAATGGCCTGACTATACCAGCGTTCGACTATATTGATGGGAGACACTTTGCAGGCCTGGGCCAACGTCACATCTCCAAAATCCTCGAGATAGAGTAGTCCGCCAGATTCATCGTAATAATATAAATCCGGCACCGGGACCTTGTGAGCCTTCAGGTAATTCAAGATATTAACGAAAGGCAATTCCGAAATTTCGGTTCTCGCCCCGCTGACCGCCTCCTCCGAGACTTTAAAACCTTCCGGATCGGCCAATTGCATGAGAATAATCGACGAGACAGGGCCCCCTTTCACATACAAACGATAGTAACGCCGATTGGAGGCATCCCCCGCCAAGGGCATGCATTGTTCAAGTTCTGGGCTAGATGGGAGGTGTTGACGAAGAGTAGAAGTCACACGTGAGACATTCAGACTCGTCGAAGGCAAGGAAGCTTGTGCTGTCATGTAGGCTGATTATACGGCGACACTCACTTCTTGTCATCAATTGGCCAAAGGCCGTTGTGGAATTCCTTTTTTTCTCATGAGGAATCCAATTAAAAGAAAACGAGAAATAATGAAAACTGAAATTCTAGGTGTTGAGGAGACCTCCCTTATCAGAAATATGAAAATCCTTCTTCGGGGCTTAGTAAAAAATTGGCCATGAGATCCACCAGGAAAAGATGGTGAAGATCATTCATCATAAGAAATCCCACAGTCACATTCAGGGACCGGGAAAATTCGGCAATTAAAGATTGAGAAAATTCGGACGATACGTTGTAGGAAGAGAGGGAAAAGATCTCCAAATTACGACAACCACATCCAAGGACAGGAGGTGGCCCATGGAAATTCATCAATTTCCTCCAACCACAATTCAACCTCTTCGAGCGCCATCCAAAACCGAAGACGGCGATTCCGGATCGAGTGGGAATTTTTATCGTCGGTCCCACAGGCAAAAACATCCTCATGAGGAGTCGGATCCACAAGGGCTTGCCCCGAACATGGAAAAAACTTCCCGGATGATTGATATTCGGGTCTAGTTCACCCCGAACCAACACATGTGAAGGAGCTTGCCTTAACACCAGTGAAGGCACGGTTCTTTTAGTCCGCTTTGTAGCCGAATCAATATACAAATCAGACTACGCTGCTGGAAAAATAATCGAGCGGCCAACGCCAAAACCACTCTATATTGTTGGATGGAGAACCAAATATCGCTATATATAGTTTTTTATAAACATTTTCGGTATATTGACCCCGTTTTCCGGATTCATGAAAGTGGAGGCCTCGTCACACTTTATGGGCTATAAAAATATCGGGGATTACGGCATTATCGGAGACCTGCATACGATTGCCCTTGTTGGCATCGATGGATCCATTGATTGGTGCTGCCTGCCCCGATTTGATGCTCCAAGTGTTTTCGGGGCCATCCTCGATCACAAAGCCGGCGGACACTTTCGTATCTCTCCAACCGATCCGGGGAATACCCGCCAGATGTATCTGCCCGAAACCAACATTCCTCTCACCCGGTTTCTCCAAAGCGACGGAGTCGGCGAGTTGACAGATTTTATGCCGGTGGAATCCGACGAAGCCGGCTACCGCCCGCGCCGGCATCAAATTATTCGCATGCTTTCAGTCGTTCGCGGAAAAGTCCGCTTCCAGATCGAGTGTGCACCTGCCTTTAACTATGGGCGTGATACGCATGAAACGGAAATCGCTCCTAAAGGAATTGTTTTTCAGCCTGAGAATTATTCGGTCGGCCTCGTCAGTCTATTCCCCTCAATGTTCGCGATGGAGTGGCATCACAAGAATTCACCATGCATCAGGGAGAAAGCCTGACATTTTTTTTGGAATATCTGGAAATTAAAAATGGCGACCAGCTGTTATCCACACCGGAATCGGGCGATGAAGCCTTTCAGAACACCTCAGCCTTTTGGCAACGCTGGTTGTCCCAATGCCAATACGACGGACGATGGCGGGAAGTCGTGCATCGCTCTGCTCTCACACTCAAGCTCCTCACCTATGCCCCCACCGGAGCCATTGTGGCCGCACCCACCACAAGTTTACCAGAGCATATTGGAGGCCCTCGAAATTGGGACTATCGTTACACCTGGATTCGCGATTCGGCCTTTGCCCTCTATGGCCTTCTCCGCTTGGGGTTCACCATCGAGGCCAGCCGTTTTATGGAATGGATCAACGCGAGATTTCACGATCTCTATCCTGACGGATCTCTGCAATTGATGTATGGCATTGATGGGCGGCGTAATGTTGATGAAGAAGAATTAGCCCACTGGGACGGACACCGCAGCTCTCGTCCCGTGCGCATCGGCAATGGCGCCGCCGACCAATTGCAAATGGATATCTATGGAGCATTAATGGATGCGGTCTATCTCTATAATAAACACGGCGCCTCTATTTCTTATGATCTCTGGGTGAATCTCTGTCGCCTCTTGGATTTTGTCAGTAACAATTGGGAACAACCCGATGAAGGCATCTGGGAAGTCCGCGGAGGCCGCCGTCATTTTGTCTATTCCAAAGTGATGTGTTGGGTGGCGTTGGATCGCGGCATTCGTCTGGCCGACAAACGAGGCTTTCCGGGCAATCGGGCTCGATGGATGGCGGAACGCGACCGGATCTACCGGGAAATTATGGAGCGGGGTTGGAATGCCGAAATTGGAGCCTTTGTCCAATCCTATGATAGCCAGGCATTGGATGCCGCTAATTTGATTATGCCCTTGGTTTTTTTCGTCTCCCCCACCGACCCTCGCATGCTTTCAACCCTTGACCGCACCCTGGAACAACTGTCATTGGGAAGCCTGGTATTCCGCTATGAAAACGGCAAGGCGGCTTCCGATGGCATAGACGGCAAAGAAGGGACCTTTAGCATGTGTACCTTTTGGCTAGTCGAAGCTCTGACCAAAGCCGGGCGATTGTCAGAAGCACGACTAATCTTTGAAAAAATGTTAAGCTATGCCAATCATCTGCGGTAATATGCCGAGGAAATCTCTCACTCCGGTGAACAGTTAGGAAATTTTCCTCAGGCTTTTACGCATTTTGGTCTCATTACGGCCGCGTGCAATCTTGATCTGGCCCTCAATACGAAACGAGCCGCCCACACCGTGGTGAGGCGTAACCGCCCGTCATCAATCTCATCCCTCTAAACTCAGGCTGAGTGGCCATTGCGGGGATAGGAACCCGATCTCACAGGAGGAAAAGGACATGAATATCGGTTTTATCGGACTGGGTAAAATGGGGATGAACATGGTCACTCGGTTGAGTCAAGGGGGACATCGAGTCGTCGCCTATGACCGCTCAACCTCCCTGATCACAGAGGCCGAGGGAAAAGGAGCCACAGCGTCTTCGTCATTGGAAGATATGATCGCCAAATTACCGAAGCCACGAGCCGTATGGGTAATGGTCCCTTCAGGCCAACCAACCGAAGATACCGTACAACAACTCCGGACAATCCTGGACGACAACGATATCGTTATCGATGGGGGCAATACCAAATTTCATGATGATGTCCGGCGGGCCGCCGATCTTCACAAACGGGGCATTCATTATATCGATGCCGGAACCAGTGGCGGGATTTGGTGATTGCAAATCGGCTATTGCCTGATGGTGGGGGGTGAGAACGAACCCGTGAATCGATTGGCTCCGATTTTGACGACCTTAGCCCCTGAAAATGGATGGGCACACGTGGGGGGCCATGGCGCTGGACATTACGTCAAGATGGTCCACAATGGCATTGAATATAGTATGATGCAAGGATATGCGGAGGGGTTTGAACTCATGTCCAAGAGCGACTATAAATTGAACCTCGCTACCATTGCCGATCTCTGGATGCATGGCAGCGTGGTTCGGTCCTGGCTGCTTGAACTGGCGGCCGGGGCACTCAAAGAGGATCCCAAGCTGGACTCCCTTAAAGGGTATGTGCAGGATTCTGGAGAGGGCCGTTGGATGATCATGGAAGCCATTGAAAAAGACGTTCCCGTTCCCACACTGACCACCGCCTTATTCACCCGATTTCGCTCGCGACAGGAAACATCCTTTGCGGAGAAAATGTTAGCGGCGCTGCGAAAAGCCTTTGGCGGACATAGCGTCCGGCCATAATCGGATCGTTACGAGGTCGATATGCCATCCACCGAACCATCCGCCACAACCGGTACTCCACCCCCTGCCAACCGAACCGCGCCCACTCAACCCTCCACGATTGTCATTTTTGGAGCCTCGGGGGATCTGACGCGTCGCAAACTGCTGCCAGCCCTGTACAACCTGCTCCTGGATGGCCTGTTGCCTGAAAACTTCTCAGTGCTCGGATTAGGGCGCAAAGCCCTCTCGGATGAAGATTTTCGGAACATTGCCCGAGAAGGCATCGAACAATTTTCCCGGCAACCGCTTCAGGATACCAAGTGGAACACCTTTCAACATCGTTTGTTTTATTGTGCCGGGGATATTGCCGCCTCAAATTATTATGGAACGATCGCTGGTCGCCTGAAAGACATTGAGACACAATTTAATTTGCCCGGCAATCGCATCTTCTATTTAGCCATTCCGCCAACATCCTTTGCTCCCGCGTGTGAAGGGCTTCATCACGCCGGATTAGTGAGTGCCCCTGTTCACACCGATACATATTCAAGGGTCATTGTGGAGAAGCCAATCGGCCATGATTTGGATTCGGCCAAGTCCATTAATACGGCCATCGGCAAGGTATTTGATGAATCCCAGATTTATCGCATCGATCATTACCTTGGGAAAGAGACCGTCCAGAATATCATGGTCATGCGATTTGCCAATTCCATTTTTGAACCTCTGTGGAACCATAAATATATCGATCATGTGCAATTGACCGTGAGCGAAGCCGTGACTCTCGGCAGTCGGGCCTCCTATTATGAGGGAGCCGGCGCACTGCGGGACATGGTGCAAAATCATATTTTGCAACTGTTATGTCTTATTGCGATGGAGCCCCCCTATTCACTGGATCCGGATGTGGTCCGGAATGCCCGCATGGATGTGCTACGTGGATTGCGCCCTATTCGAGGAAAAGACGTCGAGCAGATGACCGTTCGCGCTCAATATGCCCACGGAAAGATCAAGGACAAGGAAGTGCCGGGTTATCGACGAGAGGAAGGCGTGCAACCAGACTCCACGACAGAAACCTATGTGGCCTTAAAAGTCTTTGTAGAAAACTGGCGATGGGCCGGGGTCCCGTTTTACATTCGGACAGGGAAAGCGATGCCGAAACGCGCCACGGAAATCGCCGTCCAATTCAAGGAAATTCCCCAGATTTTGTTTAATGTCAATCCACAAACTCCTCAGGCTCCGAATCTGCTCACGCTTCGCATTCAACCCGAAGAAGGCATGGCCCTACGAATCATTTCGAAAGTGCCAGGCACCAAAGCCCAAACCCACCCTGTGGAAATGGACTTTCACTATGGTGATGCATTTAAGGCTCCTTCCCCGGAAGCCTATGAGCGATTGCTATTGGATGTGATGGCCGGAGATACATCATTGTTCATGAGACGGGATGCCGTGGAGGCTTCGTGGAAGTGGGTCACGGACATCCTCGAAGGATGGAGTGCGTACGAAACCAAGTGGTTACCAGAGTATCCAGCCGGCAGCTGGGGACCGGTGGAAGCTGATCGACTCATTCATACCGCCGGCCACCATTGGCGAAAGATCTAGTTTTCTCCCTTTTGAAAATTGTCTTCCTCTAAACTTGGGAATGGTGCAGAGGAAGAGTCCCGCATCTTTTTCCTTCTGTGTTTCCTCTTCTATCCAGCACCCAAGCGAGTTTAGGAAGTAAGCGAACAGATAGTAGCTTCAATCGCTTGCTCAAGGCGAGCCAGCCCTTTGCCGACATCGCTGCCCACATGGATCCGAATGACCCGTCGTTGACGACTGGATAGGCTTTCAAAATCGCCTAACCCTTGCGCGGCTTGTAGTACCCCAAACGAATACGGCTCATCGGGAATGGGAAGATCCAGTTGAGCGTCACAGGTCACTTGAATGAAGACACCTGAGTTGGGTCCGCCCTTATGCAATTGCCCGGTAGAATGGAGAAACCGCGGGCCATATCCTAACGTCGTGACCACCTGTTTCACCTCACGTACCCGTGTACGGATGCGTTCGAACAGACGATGAACAGTTTCGGTACGTTCCACATAGGCAATGATCGCGAAATAATCTCCCGGTTTTACTCGATCCACATGCGCCCTCAGCACGGCTTTCAATGAGCTTGTGTCTTTGAAAAATAAACCATTTTGTTTGTCGGCATACACTTTGACATCGCCATCGCTCAGCAAGGGCTGAGAATCGGGCAAGGCACCCGTCCGGGTAAAGGTTTCCAAATATTTCCTGGTGTAATCTTTACTTTCCTGGACATTTGGCTGATCAAAGGCATTGATCTCTAACATGGCTCCGGCCACCGCCGTCGCCATTTCCCATAAGAAAAATTGTTCACCCAGATTAATCAGGTCGGCGACGTGTATTCGAATCACCGGATGCCCGGCTTGCTCAATCGTTTTCACATTGGTCTCTTCGAAATGCCTGGATGACCCGAATTCGCGGCCTGAACGGCATCCATCGCCAATGGAGGAATGGTGTTAATGCAGAGTTGATCCAGCGAATTCTTGACGGGGGTCATTCCTGGTTCCTCTCGTGATCTATTGAAAGGAAAAGGTGTGCTGGCCTGTGTGAAAAGTGTCCACGAATCTGATACACGGGCGTCTGTATCGTATTATAGGCAATCCTATCACTGTACATGGTTTCCCAACAGGTTTTTCGTCAACCGTCAATGCCGACTGAATAGAAGAAACAGAAGATCGGTTACAGGTTGTAGATAAAGAGAACCTCACCTTCTTGAGTTGCCAACTCCATGAACCTGTCATTATGATTCGAATGTATGAAAGTCCATCTCAGCCATCCCACCCGTGACGTCGTCCTTCAGGGCCCAAAACGAGTTGCCGACATTTTCAAGGAGCTGAATTTGATCCCTGAGGCTTTCCTGGTCATACGCGGGCAAGATCTCATGACCGAAGACGAAACACTGGCGGATGGCGATAGCATTGAGATTCGTCCGGTCATTTCTGGGGGCTAATCCATGCGCTGCCGAAAATGTCCGAAACGTGCGGTGCTGGGCATGCCAAGACACAATACGGCGTTTTGTGAGACATGCCTCACTGAATTTGTGCGAACCCAGGTTCAGCGTGCCATTAAAGCTCAACAGATGTTTTCCCCTGATGATCGCATTCTGGTCGCTGTCTCTGGCGGGAAAGACAGTCTGACCCTCTGGGAGATTTTGCTGAAATTGGGCTATCGAGCCGATGCCTTGTATGTGGATCTAGGCATTCCCGGATATTCCGGACGATCAAAAGAAAAAGTCGAAAAGTTTGCCAGAGAGGTAGCTGCGCCGTGTGGCTCCCAACTCTCCATTCATACCGTTGAAGAGGATGCGGGAGCAGGGATTAAGGAATTAGCCAATCTGATTAACAGACCCACCTGCTCAGCCTGTGGCACCATTAAACGGTATCAATTTAACCGGGTAGCCTGGAAAAACCAGTACGACGTGATGGCCACAGGCCACAACTTGGACGACGAGGCTGCCAGACTCCTCGGTAATGTCCTTCAATGGCAGGAAGAATATCTTCAGAAACAGTCCCCGAGCCTTCCGGCTTCGGTCGAAGGTTTTGCAAAAAAAGTGAAACCGCTCTACCGGATGACGGAACGGGAAATTGCAGCCTATGCGGTGGTCAACCGGATTGACTATCTAGTTGAAGAATGCCCGATGGCCAAGGGCGCGAAAATGTTGGTGTATAAAGACGCACTCAATCGCTTAGAGGCCGAATCGCCTGGAACCAAGCAACGGTTTTATTGGGGATTCCTTGATAAACAAGAGAAAGCCACTTCAGTTTCCCCCTCCATGAGTGAGATCGACCAAACCACGTTGCAACCCTGCACCCTTTGCAGTCAACCGACGACTGCAGGGACCTGCTCATTTTGTCGCATGATGGCTCGCGCGAAGGCCTCAGCAAAATAATTTCGAATTGTATTATTTTCATTGTTCAATGCCTTAGAGGGTATTGATGTGAGAGCCTGAACCATACGACTGAGGCTTAACGTTCTTTCCCCCTATCCACCCAGAATGACGCTGAGCTTTCCCTACACTTCTACTACCGTGTTGAGTGCCACCGTTTGTCGGACATCCAGTGGAAAATATTTCCCAGACAACTCTAAAGATGCCATGCAGCATAACTGAATGAGAGAACCCGACATCTCTGGATCCTTGGCAGGAGAGGGAGAGTCACGAGTCATCACAGAAGGTTCTCGGATACTTAGTGAATCGAGGGAAGGGTAATCGTGAACAGAAATGGCGTTATTCGGGAAGTTCAATGCCGCCGCCTTCGAGGTCGGTGTCAATTCCGGTCAGTTCCATTTTATTACCGACCCGCCACCATTCCGGAGAGACTTCAGACAAGGTTCCCTTTGAGGTATAAAATTTTGCAGCAGGGATGGCCACTGTTTGGTTGGGGGTTTTGTGTATTTCCATGACGACAGTTTTGAGGATCGTATCTTCCACCTTCACCATATCCGGCAATTCGGTAAGAATAAACCGATCATTCGGGTTGTGTTCCCAGACATTGCGTTGCAGCTTGGCCACTTCGGTCCCCGTGGGCATAAACACACCCATACTCAACATTAATTTTCTCTCTTCTTCCAACCACTCAATATGCAACTGTTTCTGCCCGTGAGCGATAAAGACTCCGTTGGTATTCCGGAGAGTATTCGTTCCCAGTTCGATATCCATCTTTCCTTAGTCCTTTCTCGGCTGGCAATTTTTGACGATCCGATTATTCACAATAGAACCGGAGAGTTCAAGGCACGCAATCATTTTTTATCCAATCCACGTATTGCATGACTATGGTTTCATTATGGTCAGAGGCTCCGATGGGCTATCCTGGTTTTTTAATAACATCAGACAGACGAGGCCAAAGAGTATCCAGAGAATTTCTCGTAATCGTCGAATGAGCGCAAACGTAATTCCCGTCACTTCCGTATACCCCAAACTCATCAACAGTAATGTGTATCCCCCTTCTTGTGCGCCCAGACTACCAGGGATAAAGAATGTCCCTCCCTTGATGAACACCGCCAGCGCCGCAATGGAGATGGAGGTCCATACATCAATGGGTACACCTAAAAAATAGAGAATGGCATAGACCTCAAGCGTTTCTGTCATCCACGCCAGGAAAAATATGGCCAAGGCCGCATAAAAGGTTTGCCGGTGTTGGGAATAAAAACTCCGGATGGTGCCGTCCAGCTCTTGCAGTTGAGGTTCGCGTTTTTCAAGAAAAGCCAGCCGGATGCCGCACGCTCGCAACAGGCCCAGGCAGCCCATGCCGATGCCATGCCGTTGAAGCAGCACAAAGAGTCCGACTCCAAACGCTAAGACCCCCACACTCACCAACATCGCCACCCAATAATGACCCGTTTCGCCAATAATCCAAAAAGTCATGGCTAATCCCAGCAAGATAAAAAACACCTGCGCGAGAGTCATCGTGGTCTTCGCGGTAATCACGGAGGCCAACCCATCGACCATTGGCACACCATACCGTTTCAAAAGATACGCCTTGATGGGCTCCCCACCCACATAGGCCGTCGGAGTCGTCACATTGACGGTTTCACCCGCCATCCTGATAGCAAATAACCGCAAGAACCCTATTTTTCGGGCATGGGGACCCAGAGTGACCTGCCAACCCAGGGCTTCCAACCCGTACACCACAAGCATGGGGAGTAGAATGAGCCCGAGGTGGAAGAGACCTAATTGGGAAACGGTGTGGAGGATCGGCTCAATGCCGATGTGGAGAATAATCCCGATCAGGGCCGCCAGGCCGACGATCAGAAAAATGAGTTTAAGCACGAGAGATGAGACTTCGACGAAGCATCCAGGCCATCGACACCACAAAAACCCACGTCCCAATCGCAGCCAGCGCTAAAAACCAGTGAAGAAAGCCTAATCCTGCACAGAATAACACCACGATTGAAAAATCCCGATTAGCGACATTTAACATGAATTCAATTTTTGCCCGTTCCCCTTCTGTCAGTTTCCGAAGGTCACGAGGACGGGCACGTAGTTGCCTGGCATGATTGACGAGCAATAAAGAAACGACATTCGCCATAACAGCGGATGCCCCAAGTAGAAGCGGCAGATACGTGTGCTCCCAAGGTCCCTGGAGAAATGCCCCGCAGGCCATCCCCGCAAACAACACCATATGTACAACATTGTCGGCCCAAATATCGAGTTCTTGTCCAAATTTGGATTCAGAAAAAGTCAGACGGGCGACTTCTCCGTCACAGCAATCAATGATCACAGACAATTGAAAAATCAGCGCCCCGAGAAGGGCCAGTTCCCATGACCCCGGCACGAACAGCGCTGCGGCCACGAGCCCCACGATCATGGATATCACCGTAATGGTGTTTGGTGACCAACCCAACCGTAAAAACCAACGGGTGAGAAAACCTGAAAATTTGCGATTCACATACCGGTCAACCACTCCGTCTAAACCACCCTTGACAGTCTGGAGTGATTGCAACAACGTCCGTTCAGCCTGTTGTGGCCCTCTGTGACCACGGACATCTCTGAACCAGTGTGAAGCTCCGCCAATGGTCTGAATCGCCCCTTCTACCGCCGCTTGTTCCAGCGCCAGCCTGAGTGGATTGGTGCCATGAGCGTGCAACACCCCCGAAATGCCTAAGAGCCGGGCTGGGAGGACCATCAGATCCCCGACAAGCGGCAAACGGCTCCGATCTTCAGCCTGTGGCTTCGTTTTCGTCTGGGACGGCTGGGGAAGAGAAGGGTCATGAAAAACCACGGTAGAGGGCGTTCGACCATCAAGCCCTTCAGGCCGAAACACCACACCGGGGTTTCCCTTGTGATGGCCTTCTTCAGGATGACCCACCACCACCACCGCTCTCCCCTGAGATCCTTCAGTTCGTAAACGTTGAACTAATGATGGAGCATAAACCGTGTAGCAACCCACGATCATACAGGCCCCATTGATTTCTTCGGCGAGGGCCTCCCATGTTTGTGGGTCATGAGGAGGAAATTCGCGGACCGGCAACCAGCGAACGGCGGCTTGTATCCGGCTATCCTCCCGAAGGAGCTGACGAAGGGCTTGTTCCTCCGGTCCCGCCAACACCCAAATTTGTGAAATACCCCCTCGCTGCAACGTAAACACCGCTCGTTGAAACAGCGTCATGCCTCCGACACGAGTCAAGGGACTGGGAACAGCCTCTCCGGTCCCTGCGACTCCATGATCAAACACGCCCACCGACGTCAATAAAATCGCCGTATCGACTGCGTGGGTGGCTTCTTGTTTGAGGGTTCCGTCCATACAGTGAGCGCTACCGGTTCAAAGATGTCGTGGTGGTATTATTCTCCATTGCCCTCAGGGCAGGCAAGATCTCAGAAGAGGCACGGTCGATATCCTCGGGAAAATCGATTTCAATCCAAGGCAGACCCCCAATTTTCTCATATCCCACCGGCACCTCACTGAAAAACTCCGAAAGCGCGTCCTCATATTCCATATCAAGCCTTCCAGCTTCCACATGGGCTTGGATGGAGCGCAACAAGGCCGGAATATCCTGTTCTTGGACTTTGAGAAATCCGACGCCTTCTCCCGCCTCATCAAAGACCGATGGCAGGATTTTGCTTAAGGTAAGCACTCGCCCGGCTTTAGCGGCAATCATACATTCTTCGGATTCCTGCTTCACCGTGTCATCCATTAACAACGCCGTCGGTAAGGGGGAATGGAGCAGTCGTGCCAGAATGGTTGGGGCATACAGCACATCGGCATCCATCAACACGACATCGTCATCCATTTCCGACCGTGCAGCCCACAGGGAAGTCATACTCCCCCGGGTAAACTGTTCGTTCACAACCCACCGGATATCCTGGGCAAAAGGATCGGCTGCCATGGCCTGTCGAATATGGTCTTGACCAAACCCCACAACCAACACCACCTGTCGCACGCCCAATCGCCCCAGGTACTCCACATGACGGGATAACAACGTCCGCCCGCCGATTTCGACCAGGCACTTCGGCCGCCCCTGCGTAATACGCTGCAACCGCCTGCCGACGCCTGCTGCGAAAATAATGGCTTTCACGCTCGCACTCCGGATATGGTCGTCTGAAAAGCGGATAAAAATCCTTCAATATCCTGACTCGTCAAGGCCCCAATATTGGCCACACGGAAAATTTTCTCCTCTAATTTCCCTTGTCCGGCATAGATGACATAGCCGGCCTGCTTCAACCCATCATGAAGACGTTGATAGGTATACCCTTCAGGAAGATAAAACGCCGTTAAGGTATTGCTTTGGAGACCAGAAGATAGCACCGGTTTCACCCCCCACTCCTCCAGACGTGTCCGGATGGTGGCAGCATACCCCTGAAATCGATGAATCCGATTCCCGACCCCTTCCTCTAACAGTTCATCCAGGGCTTCCCGGAAGGCATAATACACTTGTACGGCAGGAGTGAACGGGATCGACCCCCGCTCTTGCTCCTCATAATAATTGGCCAAATTCAAATACCAGGATCGTTTGGGATACTTCATGACCCGCTCCATAAAACCTTTTCGCACAAGCACAAAAGCGGCCCCCGGGAATCCTTGAATACATTTCTGAGCTGCGCCGGCAACCAGATATATTTTATTTCCGGCAATATCCAACGCTTCGCCGCCCAGTCCGCTGACTGAATCCAGCATAAACACCCGATTGTGCCGGTCGACAACCTCCATAATCTCTTTTACCGGATTAATCAATCCCAAAGTCGTTTCATGATGGACCATTGCGACGGTGTGCACTTCCGGATGTTGTTTGAGGGCCAAATCAACCGTCTGCGGATCCGGTGTGACTCCCCAGTCATACTTGAGGTCCGGCGTCCCCAGGCGGTGCGTCATGAGCATGGAAGACAGCCGTTGCCCATACACACCATTATTAATCACCATCGCCCTTTTCCCAAGCGGTATGCTGGACATGAGGGCGGCCTCCACTGCGGCCGTGCCGGAACCCGTCAAAACAATTGCGGTGTACTCATCTTCCTCCCCAGGAATAAATGCCTTCAGCAATTTTTGGCGAATATCGGCCAGTAACTCCGAGAACTCCGATTCCCGATGACAGAGATCCGGTTGAAGTAACGCTTGACGGACTCGATCTGACACATTGACCGGACCGGGATTTAATAAAATCATGAATGGTATTCCTTATACACGCGTCTGAATGAGGCTTCCATGCGAACACATTCTGCCTTAAGTCACACTCCTCTTAAACCGTTTCGTCAGCTCTGCTGGAGTCACGGCAATCCGATCGGCTTCTTCAAGTTGTTCATTCACCTTGACCAATAAGAAGCTCGGCCCCTCTTCCCCTAACATCGATTTAAATTCATAGACAATATCTTCTCGCTCCCAGACTCGTTCGACAGTTCTGTACCCCGCAGCTTTGGCCATCTTGTCCAATCCCACGACCCTGGAATAAGTAGGTTGATTGCCGGTGGTACCATACACCTCATTGTCAAATACCACATGAATTAGATTTTTCGGCTTCAATGCGCCGATAGTGGCCAAAGTTCCAAGACTCATCAGTACATTTCCATCGCCATCAAAAATGACAATCGTTTTCCCGGGCTGAGCCAAAGCCAACCCTAATCCGATGCCGGCGGTCGCACCCATCGAGCCGATCATATAAAAGTTTTGATCCCGATCTCGGAGCTTACAGGCTTCACGGGACGGAAACCCGTTGCAAATAACGAGGGGCTGATCGGTCATCAACTCCAAAATGGCCGCCATCGCCTGCGCCCGGCTTTGCATCACCCCTTCTTCTGGTCCAATCATCTTCGAATCTCCAAAACAAATGTTCCCTTCTCTTATCCCCACCAGGTCGTTACACCACGTACATTTTCTATCTATCGATGCGGCGACAATTTGCTGAGCAAACAGGAGTTCAAACGCTTGTCAGGGAACCGTGAACGGCCTGATCGGCCCCTGCGCAAGACTCAGGCATGCTCGTTCAATGCGCTTACTAGGGTTGAATGGTTTTCACGATCCCTTTTTTCAACAATAACGCCACGGGAATCCGCTTTTCCATAAAGGTTGTGGCCGTCCATTGCAGGTCCTCCACGATCGTCTCCGGGGAGAGTGTCCGGTGGGGAATCCGCATCGTATCCAAGAGCGTCGTCATCGTTTCCCCCATCACCAGATGCTCCGGAGCATCCTTGCCCTCGAAGCCACGCCAGGACACCAACAACAAACAGGGAATCTGGTAAATCAAATTGAGAGAAGCCAGGACGTTAAGGGCGTTTCCTAACCCGGAGTTTTGCATGAGCACCGCCGGAATTTTCCCGCCCAGGTAGGCCCCCGCTGCCATCGCCACGGCTTCATCCTCCCGGACTGCGGGCGTATACAGCCGTTCTTCAGTCAAATGGGCAATGATACCTCCCAAAATCGTGTCAGGAACACCCGTGAAAAAATCAAACCCGATACCTTGCAGACCCTTCACAAACTCGTCAGCTTCCAACATGGTTATGGTGTTCATACTTCTTGGAAAAACCCTACGACCTTCCCCCGCCTATCGAAACATGAGGCGATCTATGCAACCGGATTGGGCTGGGATGAACGTACCTTTGGGAGTGTGAGTAACGACGGCATCAGCAAATGCGTGACGTGCCGAAAAGGACAGGCGATTATAGCCGAGGGTAGACGTATTCTCAAGGAAACTGCGGCATGAGGTTGCGAGGAAATTTCCAAAAAGAGTAGACTAGACCCCCTTGTCAATAACACTATTTGAACTTGGTCTTCAATTCATGAAAAAAGCTCAATCTCCGTCTCGATCGGGATATTCGGAACGGCATGCGAAAAGCGGACTGACTGCCAAATTACCCAGACTGGAAACCTGGCCTAACCAATATACCGGCTATGAAATTACAATTGAAATTCCGGAATATACCGCCATTTGTCCCAAGACAGGACTCCCTGATTTTGGAACGATCCGGTTGACCTATGTGCCGGACACATCCTGCCTTGAATTAAAATCCCTCAAAATGTATATCCACGCCTATCGAAACATCGGTATCTTTTATGAGAATGCGGTGAACAAAATTCTTGCCGATATGGTCAAAGCCTGTCGTCCCGTTTCAGCAACGGTGACTGGCGAGTTCACCGCCAGAGGCGGGCTCCGTAGCGTGATACAAGCCACCTACCCTTAATCCTTCTCCTGTTATTCCTTTCTGTTCTCTCACTCTTGTTTTCCAGCATTAATGACGATCAAAAAAGGCTTTGATCGTGGCCACGACATACTGGAGGTGATCCGGTGTGAGTTCCGGATAAATCGGCAGGGAGAGCACTTCCTGTGAAAGTTGTTCCGAGACCGGGAAATCACCTTTTTGGTATCCGAGCGACTGGTAACACTCCTGAAGGTGCAAGGGGACCGGATAATAAATCCGGTTTCCTATTCCGTGTTGGGTGAGGTAGGCGCTGAGTTCGTCACGGTGAGGGGTGCGAATCGTAAACTGGTTATACACATGCCTATTGCCGGATGCGACGACAGGCAATGTCAGTTGCTCATCCAGGGCACATTCATGAAAGAGCTGCTGGTAGCACGCCGCATTCGCTTGCCGCTTGGCGGTCCAATGGGCCAAATGCTGAAATTTTACCTGGAGGATGGCGGCTTGAAGCGCGTCCAACCGGCTGTTCATCCCGATTAAATGATGATGATACTCTGAACGGCTTCCGTGAACCCGCAAGAGGCGCAATCGTTCTGCCACCAGGGGATCCCGCGTGGTAATCAGCCCGCCGTCTCCGAATCCACCTAAATTTTTCGACGGGAAAAAGCTGAAGCACCCGGTGCGTCCATAAGCTCCGGCCTGGATATCGTTTCGAGTGGCTCCGATCGCCTGGCATGCGTCCTCGATGACCGGGATCCCCCGTTTGTCTGCGATTTGAAGAATCGTTTCCATGTCCGCGCATTGCCCGAAGAGATGGACCGGAAGAATGGCTTTAACATGAGGGGTAAGTGTTTCCGCCAAGTAAGCCGGATTGAGATTGAACGTATCAGGAGCCACATCCACAAACACCGGACGGGCATGAAGCCGGGAAATCACCCCTGCAGAAGCGAAAAAAGTAAAGGGCACCGTCACAACCTGATCGTCCGGTTGAATACCCACTTCCATCAACGACAACAATAACGCATCGCTCCCGGACGCCACCCCGATCGCATGGTCGGTGCCGATGAATTCCGCCAGGGTCCGCTCCAGCGTCTGAACATGCGGTCCCAGAATAAAGCTCTGTTCTGCGGATACCTCTTCCAACACCTTCTGAATATCATGCTGGATGCCGGCGTATTGAGATTTCAAATCAAGAAGGGGGACATTCATGATAAGAAGACTCCATCAAGTGTTCCGAGTTGAATAAGAAAAGGCCAATACCCATAAGATTTCCCGATGGCGAGGCTGCCATCAAAAAGGGGGTGGCGGAAGGCGCAACCATACCAACAACCTTTTCCGAATGCTATAGGCAGACTTCACACCAGCCCTCACCCATTGGCATGCAGGAACGCTAACAGAACGGCATAGCGACACCCTTTGCCAATCCCAATAAACACGAGGGCCCGGACCCAGGTCATTCGCAACCACCCTGCCGCAATACACAGCGGATCACCAATAAACGGAACCCAGGACAGGAGAAGTACCGGACTCCCCCACCGGCGAACCCGTTCTACGGCCACACGCTGAGCCGGCTTGGTCAACTCGGTCAGCGGATACCACCAACCAAAGAGCCAACCCAGTGCCCATGAACTCATTCCGCCCAGGGTATTGCCTGCGGTCGCTATCGCCAACAAACTCAATGGAGGCAGATCTCCCTGTGTCACCAACACCATAAAAACGACCTCGGAGGTTCCGGGTAAAATGGTTGACGAAAGGAACGCACTCAAAAACAATCCTAAGAGAGAATAGGTGTCTGCAGTCATCACTTCTGAGATCACATTTCGTCTGTTGCCAGGCGGATGGCTTGAAATTTCATGCTCGCATCGAAGGTGATCTCAAATGTCCCTTCAATCCCCTGATACGAGATAAACGGACGAAGCACTCTGGCAGGAAATTGGACCAGACGACCATCGATTGATCGTGCCATCACATATTCCACCACGCCCTGATAATAGGCCTGAAAGCGTTCTGGAGAAATCTTCAGCCTTACGATAACCGTTTGCATGACACCCCCTTTAGTTCATGCTCAGAACGCATTTGCCGTCCCGATCTCTAGAAACGTGACAGCAAAGACACTTTGTCATTGCCTTCTGAAACAACGCCCTGGGAAAATTACACCAGGAACACCCCTGCAATACAGGAGACCGTTCGAGATGAGATTGACCTAATTATGGTGGCACCGAGTTGGGGAGATTCTCCGATCGTTCAATAGACCGGCTATGCGACTCAAACGATCGAATAATCTGACTTAACCGATACAACGTCATGACGATCTCTAAAACTTGGACCGTTACCTAGCTTACGGTGCTGCTCTCATGCTAAGAACAATCAAATTGGACATTTCGAGGCGGCTCTCCACACTTTAGCGATTTCCTGAGGTAAGATATCAAGAAAGGGACTCTTACCCACATTCTCAACACATCGCATCACGTCTCATCATGTCTGGCTACCTTCAAGAATTATCCACCATCCGACAAGCTCTTATCCGAAGCAAATGATCGTTTGAAAAAGATCATGCATGAAGGCTTGACCATCCAGGTCAAGTCCGACGGATCGCCGGTGACCAATGCCGACCTGGCAGTCAATGATATCCTTCAGACGGCTTTATTAAGCGTGTTTCCCGATGATGGCTGGTTGTCGGAAGAATCACCGGACGACGCCATCAGACTGCAGAAAAATCGGGTATGGATCCTGGATCCCATTGATGGAACCAAACCCTTTATCAAAAACCTTCCCCAATTCACAATCTCCCTCGCTCTGATCGACCATGGACAACCATCCATTGGGATCATCTTCAACCCGGCCACCCGGGAATATTTCTGTGCGGTTCGGGGCGAATCACCGACATTGAACGGCGCTCCCATTCACGTCCGCCGAACGACCGGAAGCCGATGGTCCTTCCTGGTGAATACCGCGCCTATCAGCCGCTCCACGATTCGCACGTGGCGAGAGACCGCCGACTGCCGCACCCTCATGGGGTCCATTGCTTATTCATTGGCCCTTGTTGCAGCCGGACGCATTGACGGAGTGATCAACATTAGTACACAAAATGAATGGGATATTGCCGCCGCGATACTGCTGGTTCAATCCGCCGGAGGTATCGTCGTGGACAGAGATTTGAAACCCCTTCAGTGTAACCAACCCACTCCTTCAGTCAATGGCATCATTGCGGCTCGTCCCGATGCTAAGCCGGTGATTCAGCAATTCCTGGATGGCCACCCTGGCTAAGCTGACCTAGTCGGAACTGAATCTGGCTCTTCGCTCTTTTTCCTTTCATCCAGGGCGGTTCGTGAATAGTCCCCCCAATCCTCTCCTTTCCACGCCCATCGTGAAAACGTTGCCTGCAAATTCATTTGATTGTTTTCGTTTATTCACAATTGGATGCCATTAGTTCTGTTTGGTGAATCCCTATTCCGATCGACCGCTTCTTTCCATTTTTCTCTCATCACTGTTTTTCCTCCGCAAGGGCCTTCTCCTTCCATGCATTCTTCTCGATAGCCCGCATCAGCCTGAAACCTCTTAATCTCCGAAGAGATTCAACCGAACAAACAGACAAGACCATACCTTCGTATTCTGTCGGGAGGATAGTGAGGGAATACTTCATCAGGTTGAAGTGCAGACAGCCTTTTTCGACGAAGAAGATGAGCATCGGATTATGCGCGGAGCCGTCAAAAACACCATAAAAATTCTGACCATTGAGGATGATACCGCCCAGGTGGAAGCCCTCAGAGAAGCGTTAACGGTGGCACAAATCATCTGCGTGGAAATTCTTGAAGCCGAAGACGGCGAACAGGCCATGTCCTTTTTAAATCAAGAGTATCCCTTTATGGATGCCCCACAACCCGATCTCATTTTTCTTTCCAATCATCTTCCAGATCTGTCGGGGGAAGATATCATCAAGGGTCTTCAACGTGACCAACGATTACAGAATATTCCAGTGGCCTTGTTTTCAGAAGAGCCGCCGCGTGGATCAGGGAATTTCTCATTCCCCCCCAATTGCCATATCTTCAAACGACCGGTGACCTGCGATGAATGGATTTACGTGTTGCGGTGTATTGAGGATGTGTGGGTCACGCTTCTAAACATGGCTGGGAAACCCTATATGGAATGAATCCGGTGTTATTTCTCTGCTCTGTGTCTTGCTTCCCTTGCCGATTTCCGGTTTCCTCCAGCCACCATGTGAAATTCATACAGTCTCGATTCCAACGGACCGTTGAACAAGGGAGTTTTTCGTGACGGAGCTAAATGAATGAGTTTAGGAAGACGCGAATCGGCCGTGAGCACATAGACCTGCCAACCCGAAAACCGCTGTTTCAACAGATTCCCGAACTTCGGATACCACTCTTCAAGCTCCAACCGATCTCCCATCCTCACACCGTAGGGAGGATTGGTGATCAGAAAGCCGTCCTGCGCCGGAGGAGTCACATCCAACACGTCAACCTGGTGTAATTGGATCTCCTCGAACCCCAACCCTTCGATGTTTTTTTTCGCCATGGTCAGGGCGTTGGCATCCTCATCGTAGCCAAAAATGGAGAGCGTCTGACTGGAAGAAAGGCGTGTCATGGATTCCTCATGCAACCGTTCCCAGGCTGTTTGATCAAAATTGCGCAAGTGGCGAAACGCAAATTCCCGACCTCTACCGGGGGCAATCCCTTTGGCCATCAACACCGCCTCAATTAAAAAGGTGCCTGCGCCACACATGGGATCAAGCAACACCTGGTTGCCGGTCCAACCTGAAAGCCTGAGGATGCCGGCCGCCAAATTTTCTCGAATGGGGGCCTCTCCCGCAGCCATTCGCCATCCACGTTTAAATAATGGATCTCCGGATGTGTCGAGGTACCACACCACGTGATCCTGATCGACGAAGACCACAATTTGAATATCGGGTTGGCGTTTATCAACCTCAGGGCGTGCCTGTGTCGCCCGGGCAAATCTGTCACAAATCGCATCTTTCACTCGGAGGGTCGCAAATTCCAAGCTCTTCAACGGTGAATGTTGGGCGATCATGCGAACTTTGATCCGGCATTCCACTGAAAACCACTCAGGCCAGGGTTGACGTGAGGCAAGACGATAGAGGTCCTCTTCATTCCGGTACCATCCATGCCCGACCCGCCAGAGAATCCGGCTGGCAATGCGACTTTCTAAATTGAGCCGATAGCACAGGGGAAAAGGTCCCTGACATTCGACGCCGCCGGGAGTCGACCGAATCGCTTGCCCTCCCAGCTCTTGCAGTTCCTGGCTCAGGACATCTTCTAACCCACGCGGGCATGTCGCAAAAAATGTTTCCATGACGGTCTGACTTATTCTGGAAGTATCAGATTTAACTTGAAAGGATCTGGGGGTTCAGGGTGGTGAAAACTGAATCCGGCATGATCCGCGTAATCGACCGTCACACCTTCCAGTCGTGGGGCACATGAGCCGTCTATGGCGATGATCAATCCTTCAATGTCTAAAACTGAATCCTCCTGTGTCACGGCGTCTTCAAGCGTAATGGAAAAAATGAGGGATTTGTCATCCCGGTCCCGAACCGCTAACCGGACAATGGGATCTTCGGGATGCTCCTCGATTAAGTCTTGTAATTTTTTTACTGCCGGTGGTGTGATATGGATCATGTCTTCACCTCATGAGGTGTTGGCCTATCACCGGATTGACGGGCAATCCTTCGCATTAAATTTGGTTCCTTCCCTCTTGGGCACGGACATTTTGCAATATTACTGTCACACCGATTACAGGTTGTAGACTTCCGGATTGACACAGTGCGGCAGCACCTCTCCACGCAAACCGGCACTGATATTCTCAACAGCCATGCAGGCCATTCTGGTCCGAGTCGCCACAGAGGCACTACCCAGGTGCGGAATGACCAGACAATTAGGAAGAGTAAGTAACGGATGCGATGCCGGAAGAGGCTCCGGATCCGTGACATCTAGCGCCGCAACACCAATAAGTCCCTTTACTAAAGCATGGTACAAGGCCTCGGTATCAACCACGGCTCCACGAGCCGTATTGACCAGAATACTTGATGGTTTCATGAGTCGAAATTCCGCTTCACCAATCAGATGATGTGTTCGAGGAGTCAGCGGCACATGCAGACTCACAAAATCCGATTGGGCCAAGGCCTCGCGCAAATCAACATATCGGAATGAGGAACGCAACGGCTGATCGGGACGTGTCCCTGAAGGAAAAATCTCAAGGGGAAATTCTTGTGTGGCAGGGAGCGGAGCGCCGGGTCCCGATGAGCCGGCAGATCGAGAGGAATCGTTGACGTCATGCGAGGACCGCACTGCCAGGACATTCATCTGAAATCCTTGAGCGCGCCTGGCCACCGCCTGACCGATCCGTCCAAACCCGACAATACCCAGCGTGGCACCACACGCATCCTGTCCCAGAAAGAGATCAGGGCTCCAGGTAGTCCACTGCCCCTGTCTCACATACTCAGCCCCTTCCACAATCCGTCTGGCTGCAGCCAGAAGCAGCGCAAATGTCAGATCCGCGGTCGTTTCGGTCAAAATACCCGGCGTGTGCCCAACCGGAATGCCACGTGTCGTACATTCGTCAACATCGATATGGTCATACCCGACTGCCATCGTGCTGATCACCCGAAGCCGTTTCCCAAGCTGTAATACCTCCCGGTCAATCCGATCCGTCAGCAAACAATACAGCCCTTCCGCGCTCGGAATATGATCCAGCAACCATTCCCGTGCAACCGGGCAATCCTGCTCCCAACACGCAAGATCGGCTTGAGCCCGTAATTGATTCCAGGCTTTTGGAGGAAGACGTCGCGTGACGACCACTTTCGGAAGAGCCATCCCTAGCGCACTTTCACCAGTATTCCGACGACTGTTGTCAGAAAATAAAAATCAATCCCTTACCAGAACAACACGGACACCACAAATACCACGTAACACAGGCCGTTGACGACCAAGTGAATGGGCTTCACAGTCCCCCGTCGCACCACCCAGGTTATATAGGTTGCCGCCACCAATGTCATAGCCATTCCCATGAGAATTTCACGTTGCGGGGTCCAGGCTGTCAGCATAATCCCCAAGGCGGGCAACAAACTCCCTTGAAACACCATTGCCCCGGTGATGTTTCCCACCGCCAAGGTATCCCGGCCTCGCCTGATCCAAATAATGCTGTTCACTTTTTCCGGTAATTCCGTCGCAATCGGGATGATTAAGAGGGAAAGGGTCAGGGCTGAAATTCCCCACTTCGGAGCCAGATGTTCAATCCCGTGCACAAATCCCTTGGCACCCAACACAATCAATCCCAGGCCGCATCCCAGTTGGAACAAGATCGTGGATAAATGATCGGGCAATCCAGCTTTGGTCATAAAGAGCGGATGGTCGGCCTCGGTCCCATGTCCATCGTCAACGAGATCTCCTGATGATCGAATAGTTTGATACAAATAGACGACATACAACCCGACGAGCCCTATCCCGATAGCCGGCCTCACGCCGATCCACTCGTGAGGAACAAAGGTGGCGATCACCCCCAAACAAAAAGCCCAATTAAACCAGAGCAGGTCGCGTGCAAATCCGGTTGGTTCAGGATTCAAGATTCCCTGCCACCCTCGTTTGCGTGCGGCAAAGAACCCCACCAGAAAAAAGGCCAAGGTCGCCAGCATCAGTGGTGCGCCGAGAATAGCCCCCACTCCGACTTCGTGCCGCAATGTTTCGGAACCCGATCCCAACAAAATGGCAAATAGTGGAACCATTGTTTCCGGCAAGGCTGTCCCAATTGCCGCAAACACCGAACCCGTCACACCTTCTGAAATCCCCAGACGCTCCCCAAAATGTTCTAAACTGTTCGTAAAGGCCTCAGCCCCGAGCAGAATGACGACCAACGATGCGAGTAAAATCACGACATCCATATTCAGAAAACCCGGTCCTAATTTATTCAATCATGTTCATTGAATAGTCTAAAATTTCATAATTATTTCATATCGTTATAAATACTTTCCTCCCTGAGCATCCCTTATGGAATCAACCCACTGCCAAAAGACTTCCCCCCACCTTGCCATCTGGAAAATTATTCTTCTACACTCCCTCTATGGACAATGTCACCACAGGGTTGTTGCTCACCTTGAGCACCGTTGTGATTTGGGCATTGGCCATTCGATGGTGGCGGTATCGACGGGCCGCCAAACTCGCCGATAAACTCCTCGCCGAAGTGATCAAAGGCAAAGACGCTTTTCGTCGATAACCCTGCAACTCCGCTCATCCTGCACAAAATTGAAAACTCAGTTGGCCATGGGGAATAGCGGCTTCCTGGTCGGACGCCGGTGTGAGATTCACCTCAATCAGTTTTCCCCGGCATCGGCTACAGAGATGCCGGGATGGAATAATGGTCCGTCGTTGTCGGTGATAGGCCATCCCGCATTGGAGACATTGCCAGGCAAATCGAATCCGTAAGTTCACCGCCGTATCCAACTGATGGCGTACGGTAATCCCAAGCCCCTCCAGATTCATGCGGTGCATCATCTCCCGAAATTCCACTCCATGTGAGGGGCGATGCTTCCGAATATCAAACTGCCATTGGTGAATCATTTCATGCGCCAATGTTCGACGGAGTTCTTCTTCAGGTTGATCGCGAAGTAAGGGGGCAGAGAGCCTGATGACCCGAGCCCCACCCTGGCGATAGTCACGTGACACCCACAAGCTCCTGGGGCCTACCTGACTCACAAACATCCCGGCCGATGCGGTTAACCGTGTGCTCCACTCAATGGTTATGAGTGGTAGTCGATTCTCGAAAAAGCGGTGGGCCAGGCTCTGCCACATGGCTTGCACCTGTTCCAAGGGAAGGAGCCCCTGACACGCAACACCGGAGGGAGATTTCACCAGGATTTCCAGGAGGGTTGGCTATACATCACGTAGTGGCTATGTTACCATTTTTTTTGCCTTTCGGAACAAGAACTTTTACGCAACTCCGTCATCATCCGACTTCACCGATTCAACATGAACATGGACGTATTGGGCCACACTCGTGATATTCATTACATGCGCATGGCGTTAGACATGGCGCATCAAGCCCTTCGTGCGGAAGAAGTTCCCGTTGGAGCGGTGCTTGTTCAGAATGGAAAGATTTTATCGACCGGCTTCAATCAACGGGAAGGAACACAAGACCCGACAGCCCATGCCGAACTCACGGCCATCCGGTCTGCCTCACTGGCATTAAATTCCTGGCGTCTCACAGGAACCACCCTCTATGTCACCCTGGAACCCTGCGCCATGTGCGCGGGAGCCATTATTCAAGCCAGAATTACCAGGCTAGTGTTTGGCGCATGGGATCCAAAAGCCGGCGCATGTGGATCGATCTGCAATCTCACGGCAGAAACCCGGTTTAACCACAGGGTGACGGTCGACTCAGATATATTGGCAGAAGATTGTCGAGCGATCTTGCAGAAGTTTTTCCAACACCTACGGAGTACCCAACCAGTTCCTACCACATAAGGTAAACCAATACGGAGAGGTGCGAGAGTGGCCGATTCGGACGGTCTCGAAAACCGTTGTCCTCACAAGGGACCGTGGGTTCAAATCCCACCCTCTCCGCCAATGTATCAATAGGTTGTGAAGATGTTTTCTCTCCTACCCAGTCCGACAATTGCGTCTCTGTAACCGGAATTGTAACCATTTTTTCTTTGAAGTACTGATTCAGCCGGTTGGCCGCTTGTTGTAAGTCTTCCTCTGAAGTTACGTTGTACCGATCAAACACACTCCTCGTTTTGTGACCGCTTATCCTCATGGCCACGGTTTCCGGCACACCTGCACGGACCAAATTTCGAACCGCAGTCCGGCGTAGATCGTGAAAGGTTTTGCCGGTTATACCTACTCGTTCACAAGCGGCATACCATCCATGAAGCAATTCATAAAACGGCTTGCCATTCCGATGGCACACATAGGGACAATCGGGGCAAAGTCGATCACGGAGTTCTTGGCACATTTCATCACCCGGAGAAAATCTTCACACATGTAAATGATTCGTGGTGTTTTCGTCTTAGTTTGAGAGAAGAAACCAATCGGATACAGTTTGAAGCAAAGTCCACTTGCTCCCACCCTAGACCCTTCTCACCAATAATTTCTCCCCTTCTCACGCCTGAGTAATACCCTATGGTCATCGCAATTTTGAGATGATCCGGGGCCGCACCACGAAGAGCCAAGAACTCCTCATGGTCAAAGAACCCTTCCCGCACGTCGTCTTCAACCAATTTAGGGAAATGCGGAATCCGACCGACCTTCTGAGGAGTCTGGTGTGTCCCTAGGACCATCATTCGATGAAGACAATCGAGTCCCCTGTTGATTGTGGAATTACGAACTCCTTCGACCAATCGTTTTTGCACATAGCCTTGGAGCTTTTCGCTCGTGATGGTTTTTACGAGAATCTTTCCAAACACTTTCTTTAAATGTTCAATATGTTGTTCCCGTCTTACCCAAGTCTTTCGACCCTTGAGGCTATATTCTTGTTTGAGGAGTTCCACCAGAGCTTCAAAATGGGTTCGATGAATTTGTGGTCCCTCTCGCTGACCTTCTACAACTTTGCCTTCCGCTCTTTTTTAAAGCTTTTTTAGCTTCACCTTTTTCAAACTTTCTTGTGCTTTGAAAATATGGTTTTCCTTGGTCGTAATACTTCATCCACCAGGGACCAGCTTCAACAAGTTTTCCTGACACAGGGTCTTTCTTTTTCCGCCGGTAAAAGCATCCCCATATTTAATTCACTCCCTTAGTCCACCAATTCAGAGATCTTCACCTTCAATGCCTTGGCTAGGGCTTTCAGGGTTGATATTGAGGATCAATGGTTCCCATTTCTATCCGGGCAATGGTGATGTGTCCCGACTTTTGACAATTTCGCCAAGCCCCGCTGTGAGAGCCCTTTTTTATTACGAAGCTTGGCCAGTTTGGTTGGTCTTTTCATACGCTATACAAAAATATAGCACAGAATTTACCAGGCTTCAAGGCTGTCCTAAGCTACCCCCACTTCTTTATGCTTCTCGATAAATTCTTCCATGTCCCTCAAATGAACATGTACCCGCTTTCCAACTCGAACCTGGGGGAGATCCCCGTTCCAGATCAAGTGCCGTACACTCCAAGTTGTCCGCCCCAGGTAAGCGGCGGCTTCCTCCAGGTTCGTATAAGCGTTTCTCTATGAGAGCGGACTTCTTCATGTGCTTAGATTACCTACTCACCCTCTGTCACATTTTTGAAGAGAAATTGTCGCCGTGACCATTGGGTCACATCACCAAAGTTCCACATTTTTTTTCAGCCTGCTAGGAGGTCCGTTTTTGGAAAAAATGGGGTGGTCTGGGAATGGTCCCCTTCCTGGCTGCCCCTCCTGCCCCATCCGATGTGGGTGTAGAACACTGCGTGACCGGACACAATCGAACTTCCTTGGGTTGGTGGTTACTACAATCGAGACATTTTGCTCGAATGGCTTTCCATAATTCTTTTTTGGGTGTCATGGTATTATTCCTTCCGTATAGAAATGGGCACGTTCCTCCACTCCCCAGGAAATCTAATGACTCCTTGGCCCCCCACACGAATATCCCCCACCCCTATGGGGTTTTATTTTTCTATTCATGTAGGGGTGACAATTCGTAAGTATATTCATATAGAAACAATCAGTGTGACCTGATAGGGCTTGCGGAACTTGAAGGTCCAGCATTAGCGGTTACTTCTGGGAAAATCTTCCCTTTTCGACAAATTTCTTTAAATTCCTCAGTTAGGGCAAAGGACCCGCCCGCTTCTGCCACCACGTTAATGACCTTAAGATCTTCCAATCGATATCCCAAGGTAGAATTAGACAGGTGGGTTCTTTCCACAAGAGCGTTCTTTTGTCGGCGCCTATGCCATAGCTCTTCTATGAGAATTTGCCGAATAGCCGGAATTGAATCTTGGGCGATTTTTGCCAGGATTTTAACTTCCTCCTCCCCAGGACCAAGTATCCCCCGGCCAGCACAAATTCCTGTTAGCAATCCCGAAAAAATACGCGCTAATCGAGCGAGGCCCTCTGGGGCAGGCATGGAGGTAATGGACCGGGTATATCCATCACGGAAAATCCCTGTTCGACCTATTCCGGCAAATTGGGCAAGCGCAATTATTTGAGTTTGGAGGTCATCGGGAATTCCTGACTTTTCTTAAATTCTGCGAGGCTTCCTCTACGGCTTGGGCGGCTACTCTTGCTACCTCTTTTTCGCCAATCCGAACTTTTGCGTGCAATGGCCATTCTTGCTTCAGCATGGGAGTCCGTGCGGCATGGGCGGTAGAGAACAAAGCGTTCTCCTAAAATTGAATTTAGCTCTGATACGTCATCAATGACGGGCGTGACAGCCCCCAATAACCCCAAATATCCCTCCCAAACCAAGTCTTCTCCCCATTCCTGTACTTTGACCAAACGCCCATCATAGATTTGGCGAAGTTGCCCAAAAAGGGTATTCCGTCTTCGGTCGATCTTGAGTAATCAAGCCAGTTAAATCTTGGATTAACATTACACGAGCTGGAGGTTTGGGAGATCTAATAGCAGGGTCTGTCCAGCGAAATAACAAACTGTGTTTCCTATCTTGCGTGGGTCGTCTTTCCGAATGCCGAGCCCCTTGCTTTAGGCCACTTAGGAAAGTATTTTCTGTCACCTCCGCCAGCCATTCACAAAAATCAACATCTGTGAACATCTGGACAAATTCTGTTTTTCCGGTGCTAGGCGGGTTCACTAGCAACAACCAAAGGGGGGCATCCCCTATTAAATTTCCCACGACTGTTGCCAAACTCACTTCCACTACATAGGGATCATCAATGTGGAGGTAAGTGCGGATTGCCGTCTGCAGGGTCTGGCTTGGGGAAGGTCGTGGTGGGATTGCCCTAGTTTCTGTGCATGTGCGAGAAGAATGCGACTGATTTTTCCGTTGCTTTCCAATTCTTTTTCTTTTCGGATGTAGCTGGGGCATAAATCCTCCCAAAATGTGAATTGTTGTCTTCGAGTAATCATTTTCAATCTACCGGCCTGCAGAAAGGCCAAGCAAAAAAGACATGAAATCGAGCGGAAATCTTACTGGCAGAAACTGAACGAAGATTTTGGAATGGAAAGGTTAGCGGCGAGGTGAACTAAACTTTGGTTCAGGATATAAATATGTTAAAAAATTTACTGTTTCCTCAGAGTTGTTTGCTTCGAAACGTTCAATGACTCCTCTAATTTTTCCGGGGGTTGTGCCTTGATAATTTGCAATCAAACCAATAAGCAACCGACGGGGATCAACGGTATTCTTATAACGCATAGCATACTTAATCATTTGGAAGGCTTCGTCAGAAGAAAAAAGAGTGACCATAATATTTCCCATAATTACTTGCTCCATTTAATTCAAATACCACCTTCTTCATGCGACGAATAAACTTTTCCTGAGTTTCACTCCGCCTAGGTTTCCAAAAAGTTTTTTTTCTTTCATCCTCACGAAAATTTCGAGTATATTTTGAAAAGCGAGTTCCTAGTGTTCTAAAAAGGTTATGTAAATCTGCATAATATTCCTGTTCGTCACTCCACAGGTATTTCCGTTTTCGCTCTTTTTGTGTGGTAGAGGTTTAAGAATTTCTTCATCAAGGTGTAGGCTGACAATGAAAGGCCGGAGAATAGAACTTAGTAGATTGGTGGCATCCGCAGCGATTTGACTTGGAAAGTCTCTTCGGGTTTTTCCTGTTCGCACTATGGCAGCTAAATGCTCAATCTCCCAAAATATAAATGGATGAGCCAGACTTTTCGGGAATTCAGAGATAAAGGTCGGAAGGGCGAATAGATCTCCATTTTTTAGAAGTCCCAAGAGCTTGCCTAAGGGCAGAAGGCCATGTTAAGTTTAGGAAAACCATCACATCGGAAATGGAATTCAAGGTTCCTTGTTGGGCCTTTTTAATAACAGCTAATAGTTTTTTGTCATAGAAGAATGAATGGTGGGAAAGCGTAACCTCAAAGCTTTTGGGGGGAGAACTGGCAGAACGCAGCATGGCGGGAACCGATTCCGGGTGAAAGGGATAATTGGTTCTATAGCGGATTGTACGGAGTAAGACGAAAAAGGGAAATAGTTTGCTGGCGGGATCTTTGTTTTTTCTGGGGGAGCTGTCGACTACCCCCACCACACTCTCTACACCCATAAGCATGGACTACCTGCGGTGGGTACGGACGGGGGGAGCTAGTTGGCAGAGAATAGCCTTCAGAAATTTGGGGAAAAGTTTTTGGAGACCCTCAAAGTAAAGGCTCAAGGTTTGGCCATTTTTTTGGAATAGCCCCCACGATAATTTTTAAAAGAGTGCTCCCTTCCTTTAAATAATCCATTACAAAATCTTTTAGATTTCCCCCAGTGTTCGGTTATTCCTGTTTCATCATAGGTGACCAAAGACAAAATTTCTCTTTCAAGATTCACCCGGTTCACAAAGGTTCTTCGGGTAGTATTTGGACGTATCTTATCCCGGGTCACGGCAATTGGATGGCCGGTATGGTTTCTGAGTCTTTTTATAATACTCCAGGCGGATTTCTCGGACCTCTTCGGAAATTTGTCTTCCAAGAGGATTACCCAAAGGTTCTCTAAGGCATTTTGTTGGATATATATAGCTTGAAGAACTCCATATAATCGAAGATAACGCTCTTCTTCTATAATTCCTAATCCTGCCCCTAAATAGTGGGATATAGCTAGGTCACTGTCCTCAAGAGTATCCATTGATACACAGAACCGATTCCATTTGTCCTCGGAATCTTTAAAATAATTTTTTCTTAGACTGATATCTTCGATGGAATTTCTGAGCTTTTTGACAAGCTCACTCATGGGATTAAATGAAGACATAACTTTGTAAATGCCCCCTTGCCAACAATAGAACCCGATTGCTTTTCTTTCTTCTCATTGTTTTTGTTATGAAACTCCAGGATTTTATCAATTCTGCCATGTAGCTCCACATACAACGGGCTATGCTCGTTGTAAGGCTCACTTCCCGTGCATGAAATCCACCGATACCCCGTCCAGATTTCGGGATTTTTGCACACGAAGAAACTCGTCTCCCCAAACATTTCGGTCATAGGTGGATAGGTTTCGCCCGGCTTTCGGGGTGTGGCATCTTCAATCGTCACAAACCAGATGGGGGCAGGCCAGGTGCACCAAAAAAAAGGGAGATCGTCAATAGTTAGGGGTTTTTTGCTTTCTCCAGAATGGGCTGGCGGAAGAACCATCAATATGCCAAACAACACACCCACCACGCACCCGCCCATAATTTTCCACATGTCCCAAGTCCTCCCTTGGCTGGTGTAAAAACTGAGTGGTCACACGTTATAAAAATGTACACCCTGAGAGGAAGAATGAACAGGTTGGCAAGTAGGATTTCCTTTACCCCCTTTTGGCTTTGTGACCTTTTATTTCAGGGGAGAGTTGATTATTAAGTTGAAAGGCGTAGAGTAGTGGCATTCCTGGGTAGGAATTGGGCTGAACAGTTTGAATAAATATATATAAGGAGAAATTTATGAAATTCCACCATCCATTCCTATTTACTTTCTTGATGCTCTTTCTCATGCTGATGACCTACCCAATATTTGCTACAGTAGCCGGGAACATCCCAGTCGGAGAATATGGCAAAGAGGTTCGAGTTTATAATGAATTGAAGGGGGGGCAAGCGACCAATTATTTATCCGAAGAAATTGCCCTAGAATTTCTTAATAAATTGTTGCGGGAACCAGGCCCCATCAAAGAAGTCATTGATACTCATAAAGCTAAGATTTGTGAGGTCCTTCTTATTGTGGGGAACTCAATGTTCCTTCTCATCTCTGTGAGATTGCTTATTATAGGGGTGGCTGGTTCGGTGGGCCATAACCTATCGCGCCATTCTTACTTGGTCCGATGCTGGCACTGGCCGTTATACCTATCCCCTCATGGAATTGGATATCGACCAAGGTGCTGACTCAGAAAATCTCGGTGAAGGGAAATATAAAACAACATTAACAACTGAAATTACGGGTTTTAAGAAGTATGACCAGGAGGCCTTTGGAGACCAGAATGTTATAAACCTCCCTAAGCCCCCTTGGAAGGTGGAGGATTCTGCCAAGGCGTCTGAGGATTCCGCCGTGCCTTCCGCTTGTCCATAAATTATTCCGTGCCTTCTGATCAATAACGTTATTTGGCGATGGTTGAGGACAAAATTGACCACGAGTGGGTCACTTCCTCACTTGGCGCAACCCCTCCAGTCGTGGTGGTCAAATTCCGCATTTCCCGATCTGGAGAAATTTCTAATATTCGCATTGATGAAAGTTCAGGAAATGGGAACTACGATTCCGCCGCCCTCGAGCGGCCTATGCCGTCAACCCCTTGCCACCTTTTCCACCTGATATTTCGGATTCATTCTTCGTGGTGCGGTTTCGATTCATTAAAAGGGATTAGAGGGAGATCCCTTTTCTAGGTTCAGTTCGCTTGGTCGCTAGAGCACTCTGTTGGAATGAGATTTTAAAACCTTCGGTGGGGGCACATCCGCCTTTTTTCATTTAATCCCCATAGCCCCTATTCCTTCAATTCCCTTTTTTCACTGATTCTTGTAAGGTGGCCATGGCAGTTGTTGAGATACCTACCCATCTCTTCTAATCTGAGAGTCTTCTATGTCTTCATATCGAACCTTCTACTCGTCTTCCTTACGTTCTTTTTGTTCCTGACAGCTCTCTCCCATGCTGATTTTCAAGCTGGGGAAAATGCCTATGAACGTGGCGAGTATGAAATGGCTCTCAAAGAATGGCAAACACTCGCCGAGCAGGGCAACCCCAAGGCACAGCTAGCACTGGGAATCATGTATGTTCAAGGCAAAGGCGTTCCCCAAAATGCAACCGAAGCAGTTCGTTGGTATCGTCTCGCAGCCGAACAAGGTGATTCTGAAGCGCAAGAAAAATTAGGCGTTATGTACGAGCACGGCGAGGGGGTACCGGATTACTCTCAAGCCAGAAACTGGTATCTAAGGGCCGCGGAGCAGGGCCGTGTTGCTGCACAATCCAATTTGGGCACTATATACGCTGCAGGTTTGGGCGTAACCCAGGATTTTGAAGAAGCTTCCCGTTGGTTTCACCTGGCTGCAGAACAGGGCGATGCTATTTCCCAGTTCAACTTGGGCCTAATTTATTTCAAAGAACTAAACTATGCAAAATCTTCCCATTGGTTTCATTTGGCAGCAAATCAGGGGCTTGCCCCAGCGCAATCCAAATTGGGCCTCATGTATTACAAAGGAGAAGGTTTACCTCAAGATTATAGGGAAGCTGTGCGGTTGTTCCGTTTAGCTGGGGGACAGGGTTGCTTAGCCCAGTTGAAAATGGGGGTAATGTATCAGGGTGGTCAAGGCGTTCCACAAGATTATGAAGAAGCAGCCGCTGGTATCGCCTGGCAGCGGAACAGGGGCTTACTTAGCCCAGGTCCTTCTGGGGACTGCATTCTTTTTAGGCCAAGGGGTTCCACAAGACTATGTTCAGGCTCATATGTGGCTTAACTTGGCCGCTACTAGAGATCAGAAAGCTAAAGAGGCTAGGAATATGATTACAAAATTAATGACAACAGAACAGATTGCTGAAGCTCAGCGTCTCGCCCGTGAGTGGCTGGCCCAGCATAAAATTGAATGACCAATAACCCATATTCCCATTCTCCCCCTATTAGGATTTCAACCTAAACTTGGTTTTGTCTTTGTTTGATGGAGTTTCCCTCCAAATCGCTATAGGCCCGTAAATATGCTCAATTTTTAAATCCCTTCATACGTGGGTGTGACGATCCCCATTTTTGGGGGTGGGGTGGGGGTATGGGACCCATTGGGAAAATTGAGGTACCCCCTGCACTCGATTTTTTAACACCAATAAGCGAGTGTTAAGAGATGTAGAAAATTGGGGTCATTGCTTGCCTTAATACTTTATGCAGTCTACACCCCAACCAGGACCTTACACCCTCTCCGCTCACACCTGCCTTGCCTCATGCCCGGAACGTCAATACTGAGTACACCCATCTCCCCACGGGGATGGGACGCCATTGAACCATCCCTCTTGATGACGTTCCGTCACGGCGTCTGCTGGAACAAGGCACACGCCGCGCCGTCACTCACTCCTCCTGCTATCCGTGCTTGATTGATGGCCGGGACCAGCCGCGACCCTGCCAGCCCGCCCCCGCCTTGGTTCCCCCCTTTGGATTCCCCCCTCCGAGGCACCCCCACCAATACAAGGTATCCCCAAAGGGGGGCACCCATCCAGCCACCCGCAAGAATTGTTAGCGTGCGGCTTTGGGGGGCGGATGCTGCGACCCACGGTTCCGGGTCGCCCTGCGGGGCACTTGCGCGGCAAGAATGGTCCCTCTCGTTTCCTGCTGATGGGGCCAACCCGCCGCTCCATATTTCTTCTGGCTAGTAACGGGTTCTCTCCCTCATCTCGCCCATATCCCCCTCGAATGATCCAGTGGTGCGGTGTCATTGCGGAGCGCATCACACCGGCTCTCATCCCCCGCCCGCCATGGATGGCCGAGACTGCCACGGGTGAATGCAGACTCGGCCTCATTCCCGTCCGCCCCCAGGGGCTCCCTGATTGCTAATCGCCCCTACCCCTTTTGGGGTTTGTGCAGAATGCGACCATTCTCCAAATGATCACCTTAAACCGGGAATCCAAACTTGGGAGGCAATCGAGTGTAACCGTAAATGTAACCTTTATCGCGCAACCCCGCACATCCCATGCAACCGGATGCAAAGTTGTCTTGCCCAATCTTCCATAAAATCCTTGAAATATTGGTCTTATCAGAACTTCATCTTCCTCGTTTTTTGAATCTCCAAGATCTCGAAAACCGTTGTCCTCACAAGGGACCGTGGGTTCAAATCCCACCCTCTCCGCCAGCCTTCGCGCTCGCCGCTGAAGCCAGCTTTGGCGCGCAAGCGGCCAAAGCTTCGGCTGGCAGGCCAGGAAGACCTACGAAGGCTTAACCTCGAATCAAAAAGCATATTTACTGAGACGAAGGCAGTCCGCCGAAACACCTTGCAAATGTCCGTATAGCTGCATTAGGTGAAGAATTCACCTGCCAGGTAGACACATAATGATCGTCATACCTAGCAGCTAGCCTGAATCAGGTTTGATTAACCCATTAAGAAAGAATAAACGACTACCGATCCTCTTTATCCGAGCAACCCGGTGACAGAGACGAACTGGGTTCCTACGAGGAGGCGATTAGGTACCAAAAATTGCAAATAGAAGAAAAAAGGTTAAAATAAATACTAAGAATCTACCAACCCAAAGCGAATAAGCAACTGGAAGATGTCGCTCAAGGAAATCTACAACAAGGGGATACTCTCATGAGGATCAAAGTTGGCGAGTTCGTTGTTTTTAGCAAACTGAAAACGTCGTCTCATCCAAGTCCTCGGGCCAAAGCCATCCACCCGGCCCAACATGGGGAATACTATTCCTATATCATTGACAAGTTTTGGAAAGTGGTGCAGGTATTCGATGATGAAACTATCGAAGTGGAAACTCGACGTGGGAAACGACACCGTTTAAATAAGAATACCCCACTGGTGCACAAGGTTGGCCTTATGCACCAATTGTTTTCTCGACATCGATTTTTCTAAAAACCAATTGGGACAGGCTCGGACGTACGAAGTTCATTATTTCCGCGTCCTACCCCCTTCGAACCCAACCCGCACCTAACTTATCAAAAATAAGAGTTTCGACCGTATGGGACAGGCTGCGCCTATGGCTCGACCCCTGCACATTGAGTATCCCGGTGCGGTCGATCATATGATGAATCGTGGTCGGGCTCGCCAGGCGACCTTCCCTACTCCCACCGAATTATGAAACTTTTCTTCAGTGCTGGGCGAGACCAGGACCCCTTTGGGGGGTGGAGGCCTTCCCCCATTGATTGATGGGCAATCACTATTATCTGTGTCTGCGCACGCCAGCAAGGAATCCGGGGTGCGTCATGCGGCATCTCAATGGTGTGTATACCCAACGGATTAATCGAGCGCATCAGCGTGATGGGCCGTTGTTTCGGGAGGGTTATAAAGCGATCTTTGTGGAAGCGGAGTCATTTAGCGTCGGTGATTCGCGACATTCATCTCGATCCGTTCCAGCCAAATTGACCACACTACCGGACCTGTATCGCTGGAGTAACCATGCTTGGTATCTGAAACCGACATCCGCCCTCGTGGTTGCCCGTGAGAGCAGTGTTAGAAGGCTTTGGCACGCCAAAGGGCTTTCATGAATTTGTGGTGGCAGGCAACGAGGACGCGTTGGAAGCCTTTGACGCGTCCTGACGCCAGATGCCGGTGTTAGGCACGGACGGATTTTGGAGTGGGTCAAAAAAAAGGCCTATCGCCTCTCGCGAGAGCATCCGCGCTTTAAGCAGGCAAACGTTCGCCCGGCGGTGGGAAGTTGTTGCAGCAGGTCGCCGCGGTGTTTGATGTGGAGGTCTCGACTTTAACGAAAGGCCGTCGCGGGAAAAACGAACCATGGTCGCAACGTGGCGATATTTCTGATCAAGCCACTGTGGGATCTGCCGTTGCAGGAAATGGAGCCGTGGGCCGGGTCTATGCGCAGGTCCGGTCGCAACAGACCACAGACCAACGCCTCAAGAATCGGGTTGAACAGGTAGAGATAGAAATTAGTCAAAAAAATTCGTCCCCTATTTCAATGGTCCATATTTTCCCTATTTCATTCTTTGGTTCCTATTTCGACTATTTGTGAACCCCTTGAGCCATTCATTTTCCTCTCCATTGCTGAAGGAGTATTTCGGCTTCAGCGAATTGCGGAGACTTTTGTAGAGCGCTTTGCAAATCACGGATGGCATCTTCCCGTTTCCCCATGGCATTAAAAATTTTGGCTCGGGCCAACAGATGAATAGCCGTGGGGCGTTTCCCCAGCATCCGATTGGCTTGGGATAAAGCCTGCTCATACGTTTTCCTGGCTGCATCGCCTTGCCCCATCCGACCCAACACTTCTGCTCGTTGAAGGTGCCACTGAGTGTTTGAAGGAATCCGTGTGAGCTGTTCATCAATAAGGGCCAACGCTTCATCATATTTTCCTTGAGTGATCTTGATTTCTATAAGCCCTTTTTTGAGTAACATGGAATTGCCCAGTTGGGCGAGACCCTCTTCATAACCTGAAGCTGCCTCTTCAAGCCGGCCAAGAGATTCCTGAAGTTTCCCGCGGTTGAGATACAGTTCGCCACTTGGTTGTATGCGAAGAACCGACGTATAGTCCTTGATGGCTAGTTCAATTCGTCCGGTTTGCTCTCGAATATGCCCACGTTCAGCCAAGGCAAAAATCCGTTTCGGGCCTGATTCTTCCTGAAGAAAATAGTCTAAGGCAGTCTCGGCGTCTTTATAACGTCCCATCGCGGACAACGTTAAACCGCGTTCCAAGACAACCTTGTTATTTCCCGGTTCCAATTCACCGGCCTTTTCCAGGTCTTGCAACGATTCATCATATCTACCATACGACCGGTAGACCTGCCCCCTTTGGATCCACAGATCCACCCGGTCTGGTTCCATTTCAAGATGCTCAGTGATTTCGTGAATTTCAGGATCCATTCCCGCGTGACCACCTACTCTCGAAACAAGACTTAACTCTAATATCACAAGAACGAGACCAATCAACCAGAAAAGAGATAATCGTGGACCTACCCCTTCTTCCTGGAATTGAGTCGGAAAGTTTTCATAACATTGGCCGCCTAGATCCGTTTCAAACATTTTTATATGTCCTCAATTATTCTATTTCCATGAATATTGCCATCCCCACACAGATTTGCATAAGCCAATTCTCTCAGACCCCTCACAGCTTAAGCAACGAGATAAAATGTTGGTCTTTGGTCACTCTTCAAATCTTCAATAAATTCCGCGAAAAAGTTGATCTTGTCCGTCGTTATCATTTTTAGACCAATAAAGATTTCCGCAGCAAGCTGCCGGGATATTCAAAGGAATATCGATCGGACACCCGTAAGCTGTAACCCACGGAGCATGACCCGGGGAATAGCAAGTTCAAAGTCTCGAAAACCGTTGTCCTCACAAGGGACCGTGGGTTCAAATCCCACCCTCTCCGCCAGCCTTCGCGATGGCTTCGGCTGGCAGGCCAGCACAGAAAAGAACCAAGATTTCACCAAGTACACTACCGAAGTAAAGGATGCGAAGGCTGTCCGCCGAAGTCTTGCAGCCAATATCGATAAGTTCAGCTTACTATTCACTCTAAGAATAGGGTTCATTAGTAGCAACCACGACGTAGTGACGAAGGCGGACTCACACGATTCCTCTCTCCTAAAGTAGGTCTATCTCATCAGAAGCGAATCACATCCTACTCAAAGTTACATCGGAATCACTTCCGACTTGAAAACACGGCTGATTGTTCACAACAGCGATGGCTCTGTCCATACGTCAAAATTCAAACCATAAGAACTTGTAACCATGGTGATGATTAACCGTACCAAGGCGGCGATCAGATGTCAGATATCCAGGGACTATTGGACAACGACAGTATGTTATACCCACTTTCGAAATGCGCAACCGCTTTCTGGTGGACTGATCATACGGGATGCATTGTGTCATGAGCGGGGTAGACGTTCGCTGCCGGACATCTGCAGATTCCCAGGCAAAAATTACCGGTAGTCGAATACGGTGAATGATCCGGGGAGTGTTCCTACTGACCAGAATGCTCGACGGTGTCGTGGATAACAAAATAGTCCAATTCCAATTCACCGGTAGCTGATTGAACTTCCAAGGTGATTGTATGGGAACCGGCGGAGAGCGCATTTGCGAGACGCATCTCTTTCGTCATTTCGTAATCACCGAGAGAACCTTCATCGACGGTCTTAATCGTCGACTGGCGTCGGCCATCCACATAGAGAACGACATCACTGGGGCTGTTGTCCTTTGTATATCGCAGGCGAATACTCGGGTTCGAAATATCCTCGGTCAGCTTCAACAGATAATTCGCTTCCCCGACCCCTTTGACGGTATGTCCCCTGGACGCCGTCTTGCGAGGCGTTTTCATCAAGGTGCCCGAATCAAAGTCCTCTGCCTGCATGGTCACAAGATATCCCTTTGGCCCCAGCACCTCGACCTTGAAATCCGGGGCCGATGTATTGTGCCGCGAATGGATCGGACGGTAAAACCACCAGGAATCACTCGGTAACGTTGTCCATTCCTCATGCGTCGGATCGATCGTATACGTCTGCATGACCCCGGAAGGCGATGGGGCCTGAATCCGGGCGACGTCGCTATTATCATCCTCCACCCACATGGACCGCATGGTGACAAACGGTGGGGTTAAGGTGTCATACGTCACATCCGTCACTTTGACGGTCGTTTTGCCCGGCTCGGCTTGTAGTTGTAACACCGCCGACGACCCGTTTTTATACCGCACCTTAATGGACATCTTTTGCGGATCGATATCCAGGCTGTCGATCATCGTGATCGGATACAAGGAGTCCTCTTCAGCAGGCCCAATGATCATCGATGCCCCGTAACAGACCCGTTTTTCCCGCCCCGCCGGGGGTTGCGGGATGATCCGAGCGTATCCATTGGCATAGAGAACAAATATTTGCGGCGGATCGTGGTCGTTATCCGCCCGTTTGAGGAACTGGATGAAATCATGGTCAGGCCTCGAAGGTCCTCCCACGATATTGACGGCCATCCCCGATGCAAAAGGCCATCCGGATACATCCATGACCCGCACGGCCACATCGCCGTCGTTGTACAGGTCCAGGCCTTGGAGATCGGCAAGGTCCACGAAACCCGACGTTACCAAACTCGCATATTGACCGGCGCCCCCGGAGGCGATCACCTGGGCTCTATCCCAATCCGGGGCGGTCTGTTCTCGTCTTCGACAGAAATTTTAAACTCTGGTGGTCCGCATCATAATAACCAATATTCGGATACCCTCTCGCCGATACCCCCAGGGAGGCAAACCGGCCGACATCCCCCTCCACATCCAGAACTTTCCCCGCCGACCAATGTGCCGCAGAGGCTTCTTTATGCACGTATTTTAAATCCTTATTGGTGGCATCATAGTAGGCCGTATGCAAAGTCCCATCCGGACCAAACGCAATCGAGGCATATTGACCGACATCTTCCACCGCATCCAGGACCACCGGGGTCGACCACCCCTGTTCATCCCGGTAGAGGTATTTTAAATTCCCATGTGTCGCATCGTAATAGACGACATGTGGAAAACGCCCTTCATACGCCCCGTTCATTTTTTCTTTCCTGCCCTCATAATACACCGTTATTGAGGGGTATTTTCCGACGTCCCCGATGTCATCCAATATCACCGGCGCCGACCATCCATGCGTATCATCCTTGGTGACGTACTTTAAATCCTTTGCGTCGGCATCGTAATACACCACATGCAATCTGCCCTTCAGGGCCTATTGCCATCGCCGCATACTGCCCGACATCGCCGTTCGCATCCAGGACTGTTGGAGTTTCCCATCCGCCCACCGCATACGGATCACTCTTATAGGTATATTTCAAATCGCCCTTATCCGCATCGTAATAGACGATCTGATGCCGCCTATCCCGGCTAATGCGTAGCGAGGCGTATTGCCCCACATTGCCGGATGCATCGACAATCTCCGGTTGGCCCCAGTTCCCTCTCGTATCCCGGACAATGTACATAAGTCTGTGATTCATCGCGTCATAATAGGCCATGGCCGGTGGCGCCGATAAGCCCACCCAATGCCTGTCGGTCGGCTCATACGCCAGCGACACATACTGACCGACGTCTGCATGGACCGTATCCGGTGTTTCAATCGGATACCAATAGTAGCCGGGCGACTGCCAGGCAAATTTCAGCTTCCGTTGCGCCGAATCGTAGTAGGCGATCTGCGCGCTCGGCCGCATGTCCCATGCCTGCTCGCAATTCGTCATATCGGACAGACACAGATCCTCCTGACCGGTTGTGAGTGGATAATAGGTTGGAAAGGTCGCAGTGATTTGATAGTCGGATACATAGCCGCCATAGATCGGTACATTCACGTTGTCTTCCTCCGCACAATATGTCGGAAAGCTCATATTTTTGGCATGACGCAAAGTCTCCGCTTCCGCGATATAGAGGCCTGGCAGACACGCCAATATCACACACACCATCCCGATTGTTGCCCAATCCTTTGACTTCCGTTTTTGCCAAACCGAGACCATCAAGCTATCTCCTCACTTCTCATCATGTTGTCGAGTTGACCGATGGACTGGTGTGTTGAAACTGACATGCCGCTCCCGCGGTGTTTGTTTCCATCTGACAATCTTAAACATGGATTCCGGCCGTATCATTATTTCGGTCTTCAATGGAGCAAGCTTGAACAACCGGTTGCCGACCGTGGCAGCATTGTCACCGACAAAACGAGTCATTCGTGATACCGGACGTTCGGAACTGGCTATGTTCACTTGCGTACACAAACGACAAGACCCCCGGGATGACACGTGGCACATCGACAAAATGTTCGTCATCATTCAGGGGTTTCGGCAGCATCTCCGGGGTGGCGTTGATCAGGATGGGATACTCTGAACAATCTTGTGCAGCGCCGTCGCATTCCGCGTGCGGCTGCACGGTTCTTCCGCTGTGTATTGAATGGCCGGCCTGGGGGCTGCCGACCGACCAACTCCGAAGCACGAATGCGGCTCATCCTATGATCATGCCCGACCTGTTTCCCTCACAACTTCCGACTACACCATACCTATATTTTACCAATTCGCAACTACCCTGAAGCGGTTGCCTGACAACCAGATACCGTGATCATCAACACGGTAGCGGTCATCACCCTCAACGGTAACCCGCTCGGGCTTTCCATCCTTGTGGATTGGCCAGCGAACATAAATTTTGCCCGGCATGGCCTTGAGGCATATCCACATCCAGATTCAGTCTCTGGTCGCTGTCGTTCCACGTCGCCTGCATCTTCAGCCTTCCGAAGTGGGTGGGAAAGTCCGAAAGAAAAATACCCTCGCCCACAAGCCATTCCCGTGGAGTACCAAACAGCAGGTTCAGGATTTTACGTTGGTCCTCTTCCATGACAATAAGACCACGGACCGCATTGACATAATCCGACCCGACCCACGTATGTGGCATATCACCGATATAGGTCCCCTTACGGCTGTCGGAATGGACCACCTCGGCAAACTCATTCCAGTTGGCCGGGCGCCTGCCCTTGAACAGGATTTCATGCAGATCGAAGGCCTCTTTGCGATACCCAAGTGTGGTCAGAGCCAGAATATTGCGCATCTCGTAAGGCGTATAGGCATAGGATTCCTGTTTGGCATCCCGTTCCTTCACCATACGGTCATAGTACTGGAACGTACGGGCAAGGACATCCGACGGCAGGACATTCCTGGCTTCGGTGGGAAACAGGGCAATGGCAATGGAGGTCGGATCGGGAGTACCCTTGTCCGCATCGACAGGGATATAGTCGAGGGACTTCCAGGCAATAGTCTTTTTAATAGATTCCCTGACGCTGTCCCTGAAATCTTTCCCCTCGGTCCTCGCCCAGCCGGCGATATCTTCACGCCCCAGGGTCTCTGCCATTTCAATCCCGTCCGCCCAACCTCGAACGGCCCAGAAATCGTCCCAGTAGCTGTGTACCGGCTTGATAAACCCTTCATGGCTGATGGAGGGGGGTAAGATGCCTTTCAGACGCTCACCGGCTTCGAGAGTTCCATAATATTCCGGATTAAGCGTCTTCGCCCGCAAGGTGACAAGGTATTGCATCGCCCGGTGAACTGCATCAATATGCTTTTCCAAAAAATCCCGGTCACCGGTAAAGCGATAGTACTCCATGATCGCATAGATGAACTGACCCTGGCTGTCCCATTCGATATTCCTGCCCCACCCGTCATACACCTTCCCGCTGGTGTCAAGAATAGGGGGGACGAGGCCATCAGGTTCTACGCGTTCGGCATACCAGTCGAGATATTCCTTGACCTCCTCAAAAAAACCAAAGCGCAGGAGAGCGGAGGAAATCATCGCACCATCCCGCATCCAGGTCCGGTTATAGCTGCGTGAACCGGGCTGGATGACGACGCCATCATTGTTCAACAGGATGTAGGCAGCCTGAGACTTTACCGTATGCTCGACGGACTTGTCGGCCAGCTCAAAGACCACACGGTTCAGTTGGCGGGTCCAGAAGGTCACAGACTCCTCCCGCAATTTCTCGAAGTCCGCGGCAGTTTTCAGATTGGACAGGGTCTCATGCAGAGGAGCCGCAAGCACCACCTCCCTGGATTCACCAGGTTTCAGGTCAAACGTATAGATCCAGGCTGCCGAGAGCAGTCCGGTCCCGGTCTCATCATCCACAGAGGCGGTATCGCCCTTGCGGTCTGCTCTTGCCCCAGGCACGTCCCGCCCTCGCAGGCGGTTGGCAATATCCCCGTGAGCATATTGCGGGGCAAGAAAACTGTCGGCAGGCGAAAGGGAGAGGTAGCTGTTCTTGCCGTTGATAATCAGTGGTTTCCCGATTTCGTGCCCGTACTTGATTGAATTGATCGGCGCCAGTCCGCCGTATTGCCACTGAGGATTGATCTGAGCCGGCCTGACCGTGACGATGATTTCCCCCTTCCGTATCGTATCGGAGCGATTTTCAAGTGTATGGCGCACATAGGTAATGCTGGCATCGACAGGGCCGCTGGTAATGGCCTCGGACCTGAAATGCAGTCCATTGCCCGTCTCCCATTGAACCGCAGGAACCGGCAGATACCCGTCCTGCAATTCCTGGTGGATGGTCGCAGCGCCGGCAGCCGAATACAGATGTTCACCCTCTTTGATATAGGGCATCAACGAAGGGCTGTCGCGCCGGAATTCCAGATTGCCATACTCATCAAACAGACTTTCCTCCGTATCTTTAGGCAGACCCACAAGAGTCCAGTACGTCTGATGCCCCCTCAGATGAAGAGGATAATCACCGAACGGCGCCTTCCGGGCATCAAACTGATACCGGACAAAAGGTGTAATGGCCTCCGTGGGACCACGCAATGAAATCTCGGCAATCCCGAATCCGCCTCCGGCTGTCACCGGGTGAGCAAGTACCAGCCTGATAAACCGCACCTTGGATGCTTCATGCGGAACAAAATCGGTTTGCCCTTGAGCTTCGGAGACGGAAATGGAGGAGGCCTGTTTCCATTCCTTGCCATCCAGCGATATCGCCATGTCTATCGATCCTGCATACTGCTGGTCCCAGTCGATGCGCAATCCGGAAATCGTCCTGGCCTTGCGCAGGTCCAGAAGTAATTCTGCCCGGTCAACAGCCTCGCTTTTCCACACCGTATCCCGACGCCCATCCATCATGGCCTGAGCATTATCGCCACCCCCGGAGACCACGGCGATCTCCACCAGGTCATCAGTCCCCTTGACGTCAAGTTCCCAGAGGGAATGCCCCCAGCCGGTTGCTCGGGCCTTGGTCTCCAACCGGACATATCGCCCGGAAACGGGCCGGATAAACATATCATCCATCTTCCCGTCGCTATCGTCGTTTTCATACACGGTGGTCCACTCTTGGGCATCGGGAGAAACCAGGAGGCTGTATTGGCTCGAATATGCATGCTCCCACCACAGAGTGAAGCCGGTAATCTCAACCACTTTGCCCAAATCAATGAGTACCCACTCCTTATCGTTGGTCTGACTGGACCAGCGGGTTCCCATATCACCATCAGCCAGGAGCCCCGGTTTGAATTCATCGTTCTGGATCGAGGACGCGGACACACGCCATTCGGTTTTTGGCGGAATGCCGGATGACGACAGTGCCGGTGTCACGGGCCACACCAGTAGGATCAGGACAGTCAACAACGGGAACACACTTCTTTTGTGAACGGTCATCAATGCTCTCCTTGACTTTCCGTGATATGTTGAAAAGATTGTTGCCGAAGTCCTAGGCCGTCTTTCCCGAACAAGTGGCAGGAGTCAGCCGGAATACACACCGTCAGCCTGTCTCCCTTCGTGCCACGGAAATCACCGGAACCACGATAGATAAGCGGTTCATCAGCATCCGGCGTGTCCAGATAAACATAGGAATGGCTGCCCAGTGGTTCCACAAGTATGACCTTGGTCTCGACGAGATTGTGATCTCCCCCCGTCGTCAGATGCTCCGGACGAATGCCAAGCGTGACCGGAGAATCCTGGAGCAACGCTCCGGAACCGGCATTCACCTGGATCCTCGTGCCGCGTGCGAGCCGGACCATGGTGGTATCCGGACGACTTTCGATCACCGACCCGTCCAGGAAGTTCATGGCCGGTGATCCGATAAAGCCGCCCACAAAGCGATTGGCAGGATACTTGTACAGTTCGTTGGGCGAACCCGATCTGTTCAACCTGTCCATCCCGGAGCACCACGATGCGATCCGCCAATGTCATGGCTTCGACCTGATCATGAGTCACATAGATCATGGTGGTCTCAATCGTCTCATGCAGTCGTGCAAATTCTTGACGCATCTTCACGCGAAGAGAAGCATCCAGGTTTGACAGCGGTTCATCAAACAGAAATATTTTCGGACGTCTGACGGTCGCCCTGCCGATGGCGGTTCGCTGACGCTGTCCGCCGGAAAGCTCTTTCGGTTTCCGATTAAGCAGCGCGGTCAGGCCGAGCGTCTCGGCAGCCGCGCGCACCGCCCGGTCGATTTCCTTTGCAGAAGCTCCGGCGATTTTCATCCCGAAGCTCATGTTTTCATACACCGTCATATGCGGATACAGAGCATAGGATTGAAACACCATCGCAATGCCGCGCTTCGAAGGCGGAAGCGTCGTGACATCCATCTCACCGATTCTGATAGTTCCCTCATCGATATCCTCAAGGCCCGCAATCGTACGCAACAGGGTGGACTTGCCGCACCCCGAAGGGCCGACAATGACCGCAAACTCGCCATCGGCGACCTCCAGATCAATGCCGGACAAGACGGCGGTGTGGCCAAAACTCTTGTGAATATTTTTCAGAGTCAGACTAGCCATGACGCGTATGCAGCGAAAGAGGCAGGAAGGGTTCGTCCAGAACCGCACCATTGGTTTCGATAATTTTTGAATAATACCGGGCGGTATCCTTCGGCGTCCGCTCCAGGGTCTCAAAATCGACATGCACAATGCCGAATCGCTTGGCATATCCAAGGGACCATTCATAATTATCCATCAGCGACCAGGCCATATAGCCCCGGACATTCACGCCCTGCTCAATCGCGGAACGGATCGCACGAAGATGCTGGTTCAGGTAATGCATCCGTAACGGATCAATGACACGGCCATTGATCGCCTTCGGCGGATCGAAAAATGCCGAGCCATTCTCGGTGATATACAGCGGCATCTCCCCATAACGATTCTTGAGCCAGAGCAGCGTATCGGACAGCCCGTCCGGGTAGACCTCCCACCCGGTTTCCGTGTAGGTCTTGTGCGGTTGACGAACGCCTCCGGCCCTGATTGGCAAGGCGTCCGGCTTATCACAGGTGACGGCGCGGGTGTAATAATTCACTCCGACAAAATCGATCTTCTGACGGATCAGATCGAAATCCTCAGCAGGCCATTCCGGCCAGGCGTCACCGAATATCTCCTATCATCTCTTTTGGATAGGATCCCAGGAGAGCAGGATCAAGGAACTGCCTGTTCATGTACGCATCCGCGCGATTGGTAGCGGCCAGGTCTTTCGGATCATCCGAAGCCGGATACTTGGGCTCGATATTGACGACCAGACCGATTTCATGGGCTCCGACAGCCCGATAGGCCTGAACGGCCGCCCCATGGGCGCGCATCAGATGATGTGCGGCAACCGGCGCTTCATAGTGACAGGAATGCCCGGGGGCCAGGAGGCCTTGCAAATAGCCGCCATCGGTCACCACCCAGGGTTCATTGAGTGTCGTCCATTTTTTGACCCGGCCATCCAGCCGCCGGTACATAGCCTCCCCATAGTCGGCAAACCAATGGGCAATGTCCGGATTCAGCCACCCGCCGCGATCGTCCAATGCTTCCGGCAAATCCCAGTGATACAAGGTCAGAAGCGGTTCAATCCCGGCTGCCAGAAGGCCGTCCACAAGTCTTTCATAGAAATCCATGCCTTTCTGATTCAGCCTTCCCTTGCCTTCAGGGAAAACACGCGCCCAGGCTACCGAAAACCGATAGGCCTGCAATCCCAACTCCTTCATGAGGGAAATATCCTCGCGCCAGCGATGGTAATGGTCACAGGCAATATCACCGGTATCGCCATTCAGGGTATGTCCCGGCGTGTGGGAGAAGCGCTGCCAGATACTCGGGCCTGCACCATCTGCCAGCGGGGCACCTTCAATCTGATAAGCCGATGTCGCCGCTCCCCAGAGAAATCCGTCAGGAAATGTGGAATTGTTGTTCATGTACTCTCGTCCTTTTTTTGTTTATCTGCGTTTTCCGTGGGGACAATCCATTTCAGTAGCTTTTTTCACAATGATTTGGCGCTTCCTTCCCTTCCCTTTTGTTCCTATCAGGAACAAAGCCTGACAAAGGAGGGACCAACAATTGATGATGTTTGCACACAATCCAATTCGCAGCAACCGGGGTTAGGGAGATGTCCTCCGGACAGTCAATGGCGTTCCATTGAAGGTCATCTGAACGTCGCCTTTTAGAGATGATGGTAGAACATAACCACCAGGCGGCATAGTCGATCCTCTCAGATCAAATCGAACCTGTCCACCCACATCACGCGCCGTATAAGACACCTCTCCATAACGGGTACTCAGCCCGTGCACCCGGATACCCTCATTCTGAAGCCAGGAGCGCGGCAGTCCGGCGCCGATGACGAGTGAGTCCGTTTCGCTCTCGGCATACACAAACAGATCAAGCACGGCCCGGATGAAATCCGAACCCACCCATGTATGGGGCATATCACCGATGAAATGGGGTTCGCGTTTCAATCGGCTGATCACCTCGCTCCACTGGTTCCATGCTGCCGGACGCCGATCCCGCATGTAAAAGTCCAGCAGAGCATGGGCCCGTTCCGGTTCGCCCAAACGCACAAGCGCGCTCACCTGTCGGAATTCATAGGGAGTATAAACGTCCCACGCTTTGGTGCCATCGCGCCGCGCCACAAACTCGGACCAGGCTTTCTCGAAGGTGGCCATGAGCAACTCCCGGGGTAGAACTGCGGCCGCTTCGGTTGGCGAAAGCGCAATCGTCGTGGATGTCGGGTCAAAATCCTTTCGGTCGGCCGCCCCCGGCACATGCCCGATCTCTTCACCCAACAACCGGACAGACGCTCCGATATCACCGGCAAATTCAGCGGCATCGGCTCTGATTTCGGCGGCGCGGTCCGTGTGCCCCAATTCCTCAGCAAGAAACGCCGCATCGTTTAACCCTTTGAGACCCCAGAAATTATCCCAGAAGGAATATGCCGCCTTGTCCGAATAGCCTTCATGGCTGATCGAGGGTGGCAACAGACCATAGAGAGCTTTGCGATCATCAAGACGGTTCCGTTCCGTCCGTTCCGACAGCCGCAGTTCATCAAGAGCGGCGGCGGCCTTATCCGCATAGGGCCACATGGCCTCGGCAAAGGCACGATCCCCGGTGTGCCGGTACACATCCGCGATCAGAAAAATCAGTTCTCCATGGCTGTCATTCTCCACAACCGGGTCAGCGCCGCGTTTGTCCACACAGCAGGGAACTTTGCCGCTGGAGAATTGATACGGCGCATACCAGCGCGCAAAATCGATCGCAGGCCCACTAAACCCAAGGCGCAAAAAGCTTTCACTCATCATGGCGCCGTCACGTATCCACGAACGGGCATAGGAACGCGGCCCCGGACGAAGTGCAGGTCCCTCCCGTGTGATCAACATATGGGCGAAGGCGGTTTTCAGGCTGTTGAGAATCGACGTGGATTCAGGCGGGCCTGAAATGTCCACCTGATTGAGGATGTCCCGCCATTCATCGGCTGCCGCCGTTTCGGCGTTGGCAATGGCCTCGCGGTCCAGGTTGGGCGTCCGCACGCCCACATAATCGAGCATCATAACCACCGTCGCCTCCCGAACCTCACCCGGCTCCAGATCAACGTGAAAATACATGGCGCCGGAACCGAAACCTCCCGGAGCCACGATGCTTTGTGAATCCGAGGATGCCGACGCATCCAGCACATGCGGGAAACCGGCGCGTTCAAAGCCCGCCAGTGAAACATGGTCCGGTTTCAGGTCAGGATATACAGACCAGTTGTGGTTCACTTGAAACGCGGCGCCATCCCAGCTGATCCGTTCAATCCTGCTGGCACCCCCAACCAGGTTCAGGGTCTGCGTAGGCGGATTGACTTGCATCGGGCGGATGGCAAGGGCCAAGGTGAGTGTTCGCCGGGTATTACCGGTATTGGTCAGACGGTATCTGGTCACCACATCGCGGGCATCGCCATCCGATGTATCTTCACTCCCCGTGTGAACAGGCGGACGATGTGCACTGATCTCCAGTGAAAAGCCTTCATGGGTCCGGCGCACTCGCGGCATAGGCAGATAATCATCAATCAGGCTGTGGCGATGCTCGCCATTTGCCCAGCTCAGCACGGAACCATCTTCAATCACAAAGGGTTCAATCGAGAACGCTCCGGGTCCCGGTTCGATGGCGCCTTCCTCCGACAGCATGGCGGCCCTGCCGCCTTGGGGAACGCCAACGATGGTCCAGTAGATCTGCTCACCAAAGAAACTGCGGGGGTATGCTCCCTTTTCGGCCTCCTTGGCTAAAGAGAACAGAAACCCGTTATCATCCTGTCCGAATTCCGGTGATTCGACCGTCGCATCCATTAAACCAATACGGCTTCCGGACACCGGTGTCATGGAAAGGCGAACATAACGCCCGAATGCTTTTGGCATGCGCAGGTACGCGGTGGTTCCTGTCGAGGAAGGCACGGTATACTGTTGCCAGTCCGGCACCGTCCAGTCTTTTCCGTCTTCGGAAAGGACTAGGTCCATCAACTCCGGTGCCTGACCGGAGACCCAACGCAAGATGAGACCGCCAAGCTCGCTCGCATAGCCACGATCAAGTATCAGATCCGTGGCTTGGCCTGCAGTCCAGATTGTCTCCAGATTGCCGTCCACTGCGGCAGGCACAGAAACACCATCGGCTTTTGCGACAACCGGAGGAAGAACGGCGGGCAGTTCGGGCAGCGGCCGTATTTCAAGCGAATCGAACTCGACGGAAGCCTTGTCACCGCTTGCGCCGACAATGACAAACTCTATTTTGGCGATCGTTTTCAGATTATGGTCCTCGATCGGACCCCAGGCAAAACTGATATCGCTGCGCCGGATACGGATGGTTGTCCAGTCCTCAGGAAACTCGTAATCAGGAAACCGCTTCCACCAGACATTCGCACCACTTTCATCAATCAGCTTCACCTCAAAAGTCGAGCTGCGGGGCATGCCCCCTGACCTTGAAATGTCATCTCGAAATTGTTTGACAGATCAAGCGGGAGTGCCCGACGTGCATAGGCGACACCGGCGGCCCGAAATACATACGACAGTTTGAGCGCATGGCCCCTTACGCCTTTTGCCAAACTGACAGACGCCTCACAGTCTTCCGTGGCGCCTGCCTGCCATTCCCCGACCCGTTCAAAACCGTCAAGCAACCGGAAATCATTGGTTGCGATTGGCTCACCCCGCGCGCCCATGGCAATTGATAAGGATACCATGCCGGCAAACAGACAGGATAGATCCGCCACGAACATCTCATCCTTTGACGCTACCCGCCAGAGTTCCGGTCATGTAAAACCGCTGAAGCGCCAGAAACAAAACGAGGACCGGTGTTACGGTGACCACCGCACCGGCCATCATCAGTTCCACATCCTGCACATGCTCCCGCGACAGCGATGCCAGAGCAATCGGCAAGGTATATTTGCCGCTGTCGGTCAGGACGATCAGCGGCCACAGGAAATCATTCCATGCCGCCAGAAAGGTAAACAGCCCGAGTGTAATCAGAATGGGAGTCAGTAAGGGCAGAACGACTGACCGGAAAATGCGTATTTCACTGGCTCCTTCAATCCGTGCCGACTCGATCAGCTCCGTCGGAATCGACAGGGCATACTGCCGGACCAGGAAGATCCCGAATATGCTGGCCACAAAGGGGATCAGCACACCGATCCAGCTATTAACCAGCCCCATCCCTTTCAACATCAGAAACAGCGGAATCATGGAAACCTGTGCCGGAATGACCAGGGCGCTCAGGAGCAAACGAAACATCAGTTGCCGCCCCTTGAACTCCAGTTTGGCAAACGCATAGCCGGCGGAGACATTGAACGTGAGCGACAACAGCGTGGCCGCCGACGCCACAAACAGGGAATTCAAAAAATTCCTTCCCATGCTGGAATATTCAAAGAGCTTGATATAGTTGTCGAATGTCGGATGCTTCGGCAACAGCGGTGGCGGAAAACTGCTGGCCTCTCCGGGAGACATCAAGGACACACTCAGCATCCACAGCAACGGGCCAATGGCAAACACGGCCAGAAAAGACAGGCCGATATTCACGCCGGATCCGCTCCACAGTTGTCTCATCGTATTACCGATCATACAGAATATATGGCTCCCCGCTCTTCATGTGCGTCCCTGAAAGGTTCATCTCCCAGGTTCCGACGCCTGCCGGGGCGAAACTCGGCAAGACTGAAAATCACGCTGACGAAAGTTGGAGCCACCAGTGCGATGCCTTCTCATCACAACGCGTTTTGTACTATAGTGATTCCAATTTATTTCCTAAGGCTTCTTTAATCTGTGTGCCTTCTTCGCCGCTGCAGTGACGACTGCCGTCCGGTCCCTGGGTCGGACGCTCTCATGAGCCGGCGGACTTTGTTTGAGCCCGCAAAACTCAGGACGCTCGCGAGTTAGGCCGCCCTCCGCAGGTTCGCGTCCGTCCCATCATAATGAGACCGGACGGGGCGTCCCTGGTTTTGGGTCCTTTTGCCGAAACAAAAGGACTCGCTCTTCGAGACGAACCAAACGATAGTTGACGCTGTTCGAGACGCAGCATGCAAAACCTCGCTGCCGGGCCGAAACCCGGCAACACATGAAGAACCAGCTTACACCCCGCTTCCGTGCCGGCGCATCACCACAAGCTGGCCGATGGCCGCCACAATCATAAATACAAACAGAATGAAGGCCACGGCGGAGGCCGAGCCCAGGCTCCACCATTTGAAGCCTTCTTCATACATCAGATAGATGATGCTGAGCGTACTCTGAACGGGTCCGCCCTGTGTCATCACATAGGGTTCGGCAAACAACTGGAAGTACCCCGCCATGGTCAGCACCCCGACGAGAAACAGCGAGGGAACCAGGGCAGGCAGGGTGACATGGAAGAAACGCTGCCGGGCATTGGCCCCGTCAATCCGTGCAGCCTCATACAAATCGACGGGTATCGCCTGGAGGCCCGCCAGAAGAATGATCATATTGTAGCCGAAGTTTTTCCAGACCGCGAAAAGGATAATGGCCGGCATGGAAAAGCGCGGATCGCCCAGCCAGTCCACGACAGGCAGACCCAACCCATCGAGAGTATAATTGATCAGACCATAGCGGGTATGCAAAAGGTACCGCCAGATCACCGCCACGGCCACAATCGTCGTCACCACCGGCGCAAACAATGCGGTCCTGAAAAATCCTTTGAACCGCACCATCTGCCCGTTCAGCAACAGAGCCGCCGCCAGTGACACCATCACCGAGAGGGGCGCACCGGCCAGCACGAAATACAAAGTATTTCCCAGGGCCTGCCAGAACAGCGGCCGTTGCAACAGCTCGATATAGTTTTGGAAACCCACAAACCGCAGGTTGGAAAGATCGGCCAGGGCATAGATGTCAAAGTCCGTCAGGCTGATGGCCAAGGCCGCCAGCACCGGCAGAAAGAAAAAGACGGCAATGATCGCCAGCGCCGGCCCGGCAAACACCCAGCCTGCCACAGACGGTTTCACGACTTAGCTCCCGCTTCCCGCGCCAGCATCCAGCGACGTTTTTCCAGAATGCGATCAATCCGGCTATCCAGTTCACGCGCCGTCTCGGCTGCCGTCCATTGCTCATGCACCGCACGCTCCGTCACCATGCGCAATTCCTGCACGATGCGTTCCCATTCAGGAACTTTCGGTGCCGGAAGCACGCGCTCAAGCTGGTCCCGGAAGGCCACGACATACGGATCTGATTCAAGCCGGTCTCCGCGCCAGCTTGACCGCCGCGGCGGCAGATTGCCGCTCAACTCGTAAAACTGTTGCTGGATTTCGGGACGGGAGAGAAATTCAACCAGCCGGAATGCCACATCCTTATGCTGTGAATGTTCAAACACCACCAGGCTTGAACCGCCCGCTGTCGAGGCACCCGGACCCGAAGGCCCCGGCAGAATGGCCGTCATCCACTTATCCTGCAGATCGGCAGGCAACCGGTGGCGAAATTCACCGATATTCCATGGCCCGGTCAGATAGAAGGTAAAGTAGCCGCGTGCGAATTCATCCCACACATTGGAAATGGCGGATTCACTGGCAGCCGGAGCCAGCCCCTTGCGGAAAAAGTCGAGATAAAAATCAAGGGCGGCCACCAGCTCAGGGCTGGAAAAATTGCCATACCGATCACCCTCCCGCAGCAACGGCACACCTTGCTGCAGCGCGAGGGACACCTGCATTTCAAAATCATTCACCGGCACGAACAGGGCAAAGTTGTTGTTCCCGACGTGGTGCTTCACGGCCGTTGCGGCCTGCATCCACTCAGCCCAGTCACGGGGAGGGCGGCCAATCCCGGCAGCCTTGAGAATATCCTGCCGGTAAAAGAGCAGCCGCGTATCCACATACCAGGGCACGCCGTACAGCGTATCGGCTATCCGGTTCGTCGCCCAGATCCCGGGGAAATAATCCTGTTCCTCAATCACAGAAGAAGCCTTGGCCAACTCGTCCAGACTGGCCAAGGCATCCAAGCGCCGCAAATTCCGAGATCCAGGTATTGCCCATCTGGGCGACATCAGGCAGTGAGTCTCCGGCAAAGGCCGTCAATAGTTTTTCATGGGCTGCTGACCAGGGAACCTGCTGGACAATGACACGAACACCCGGATTCTCGCGTTCAAACTCTTTGAGCAGTTCAGGAACAATTTCCCCTTCACGGCCCATCGCCCAGAACTTAATTTCCAGAATATCATCCTGGCCGCTCCCGTTTGTGCATGCGGCAAACATGGCACCCAACATCATCACAAAAACGGCCAACAGGCCAGGTGTTTTTGTTCCCGAAATTTTTGCGCGAACTGTTGTCATGCTGTGCAGTCTGCTTTCTGACCGGAGGAGCGGATGGCTCCGGCGTCAGCCGGTAACCCGGAGATTGCCCGGATATGACGTAGCCTTACACATGGGACGATATTGTCAAGTTGACCGGAGGTTGTCTGACGGATGTGCTTAATACAACAAGGTCCAACTACCGCGGGAAGTGCGCCCAGGTGGCTGGTGAGCGACAAATTTAGAAATGCTGATGAGGCTTATTATAAGTCCCAATTCCTCCGCTGCCTACCCAGATTATCATACCATTTTAACCCCTTCCTCGAATATGGTAGAAAGGCCATTTCATCGGATTAGGAGAGCAGCTGATTCGAAATCAGTTTAACAGGGGAGGAGAAGAGGTCCGGATTCAAGGGGGACAGGAGAGAATGCGAAGCGTGACCTTTTAGGCTTTCAAAAGAGTACCCCTGCATTTAGAATCTCTGCAATTGCACTGAAACAAAATGTAATCCTCACTGGTTGGCTTATGGCCAAGCTCTAAGCCGTAATCAATTGTTATCTCTTCATTTATTTCTATCTTTCGCACAGTTTCTATAAAAACACGTTTTCCAATTAAAACAGCAATGCAGTTTGGTTTGCATGAATGGTTAATGTATCGAGCTATATTCCCACCCTCATTACCATCAATTACAAGGTCATCATTTATACCCATAAGCCAAACCCGGTTTCTTTTTGGTATATTTAACTTCTTCCATTTTTTGCGCTTACCAATATATTCAGTTATGCGAACACCCCTATCGAACTGAATTTTTGAAAAAATACCCTTTCCATTTATTTTAGATTTTTTCACGACAAGAAAGTAACTTTTTTGATTTGTCATAATAGGGAGTAGGCTTCGATATTCTGATAAACAATAACAAATTATGTTTTTTATATTTGGTAATTAGGGCGAAACGTAACCAAAATAGATCTTTAAGAATCGTTTAAACAGATTCTCCGTTCGATGATTGAACCGATATTCGATTTCTTTCAGATACATCGGAAAATGATACTTGGAGACTCCCCGATAATGATACAAAATGTGTTTTGCGTAACTCCAAAAGCCTTCGATGCCGTTCATAGGGTTTGTGACTTGGCGTCGGCTCACGAATGTCTTGGAGTGGTTGATCGGATAATGTTTCCCATACCGCTTCAAGGATTGATACCCGCGAAACGCATCGGTGAAGTACACCGACCCTTTGTGGATTTTGGCTTGAATATGCCGCATTAGTTCGTCTGCGCTGACCGACTCGACCACTTTGGTGTACACCCGGTGCTCCCGCTCCAGGAGCCCAAACACCACACTTTTGCCCGCTGCCGCTCGGCCACGTTTGCCCTTGCGTCGTCCCCCACAGTAGGCCTCATCCAATTCGATCTCTCCTTTGAGTTTTCCGCCCTCCAACTCGGCCAGATGGTACAAGGCTTCCCGCAGACGTTGGTAGACTCGGGTAACCACTTTGACATCGACCCCCAAATCCTGGCTCAGCCGATAGGCGGGTTGCAGCTGATAAAAGCCTTGGCGAATGGCAATCTCCCGCCGCAAGCGAGTCAAACTCTTGCTCTTTCCACAAAGCTGGCATTTCACATAGCCTCGACTGGTGTGCAGGATCTTAAACGACCCACAAAAAATACACTTGCGGCCTCGCCAAAAGTTGGCCGCACAACTAAAAACAGTATTTCGTCCTGTAACCATGCGCCTCTTCTAGCACATCATGGTTACGAAACGCCCTAATTACCATTAAAAAAATCCTAGGAAAAATTCCAAAAAAGACTTGTTTTTAAAGCGTTGTATCAGGGCCAATTAGGCTCTTCAGTTGGCTTGAAGTGTGCAGCTAAAGTACGCCCATAAATTGCTGTTTGTTTCCATAGCTGCATCCACTGATCGTCCGAAAAGAAAGGACCATCGAGGCATTCGTCAAATATGCGCAATATACTTCCATGTATCCCAATAAGAGTAATCAAGCTACATTCAATTGCTCTCTGATCGGAGGTGAAGTACCGAAGTTCCAACCTTGTTGCGTTTCGAATCCAATGCTGTGAACCAAGGTATTCAGGCGTCAAATGAACAGTCGAGTCAGAAAAAATACCAAGATACTTCTCTAAATCAGGCAGGATCGGATGGTCGCGTGGCAGATCGAGTTTCGGTGCTAGTGGTTTTGGTTTTCCACCTCTATCCCTAGTTTGCCAACGCTCCATCCTCTTTTCATAAGCCACCCATTTGATAGCATTTTCAGGATTTCTCTTTACAGCTAACGCGAGTCGAGCTGCTTCGATAGCTCGTCGGCTGATTGGAGCGGCATCATCCGATTGGGCCTGACCGATCAAAGTAAGGGCTGACAAAAATGACCTATGGCAAATGAGGAGAAGTTGTCCAAAATGCGGTGGAGAAGATTTAGGTACAAGGGCAACCGCAACTTCATAAAGTCTATCAGTGAGATCTCCGAGTTTGGAAAAATGCGGAAGTTGACTGATCGATGCAATGTTTGCCCTTTGAGCAGCAATGTATTCTTGAATACTCATTTAAGTGATTGCAATTGTGAAAAGATTCTCGTGACGAACTTCTCAATATATCTTGTATTTGGCTGACAGTTTTGACCTGTAATATCTCCTTCGAATTTGCTCTTGGCTCAATCAAATCTCAAAGTAATTTGGCCCCTATAGTCTCAACACCTTTAACAATGTTTGAAGAATGAAAGATCAGCCTTGCAATCTCACATGAGACCCCCACTTTCCCCCCATCACAGGTCGAGGCCTTGCTACGCCAGAACATTGTCCGCGATGATCGAGACCGCATGCCTTTGCTCCATCTAACCTGCAACCAGTGAGTTACAGCTTGGCTTCTTTTCCGAGGGGCACATAGTCGCTCCCAAAATTCACTACCAATCGAGGCATTGGCATTCCAACGTGAATGCCGAGGTGAAGAGTCTTTCGTAGGATACACCTTCGAAATTTTTTTGTTTGCAGAACGCCCATTCTGCACAAGTGTATTCCTGTCCCTTAATCGATAAAAAAAACTCCTATAGTTTTGCGCTGGTTGGCACCAATTCTATTAGGCATCAAAACTCGGATTTTTCAAATATTACAAATTCCTAAGAAGAATCCAAAGCCAATTAAAATGTTTTTAGTTCGAGGGGCCTGTCACGGTTGGTAATACGTGTGCCAGTTTCTTCTCTAGACGTCTCCTCTCCACCATGATTGCTTCCATAAATATTTCACAATTTTGAATTAGCTGTTTAATCACCTCTCGTATCAATGGCGCTTTGGTATCGTGGTGCTGGAGTATCAACATCTTATTTTTACGACCTGTCTCCAAAAAACCCAGTCGAAGGTTCCATGCCTCTGAATCCGAATGGGCTAACACCTTATCCCGATCTTGCATTGCCACATCATGCCACTTGCGACCTTTTGGTGTGAGGTTTTTCAAAAAACGCTTGTGCAAATCAGGGATGGGTTGTGGGGTACGTTTATCATTTCCGCTAAACGGACGGCAGTAGGTGACAACCATTGCGCAGTTCAAGGCCTGCCAATGACGCCTTGCATCGTACCCTTGTTTTCCGCCTTGATCGACTATATCTTGGAGTTTTTTGTCTAGGATGTATGAAGCTATCCATGACGCATGCTGGAAGTCTTGGTAGGACATGATCAAGCGTCTTAACTCACGCTCCTGGATTTCTTCTAGAGTTTTGATGGTCTTGGCCATTATTTACCTTTGTATATCTGCCATTTTTAGGGGGAAACAAGGGATTGGTCTTCCAAGTTAGCTGTTAAGAAAGGGTTGGAGGAAATAAATAGGGCGCATTTAGTTTTAAGCTCTCATAAAATTTATGCAAGGTTTGTTGCAAGGCAAGATTTGAAATTTCTTTTGATAATTCATCTATTTGAGCCACAAACTCACCTGCTGCATCTTTTCGCAATAATTGAGGGTTTTGAACTGCAAACCAACAGAAAAACAATGTCATTGCTGGGGTCCATCTTTTTTCCAGAAAAACAAAATTCTTGATGGCCCATAAAATAACGTCAGCCAAGCGTGCTAACGATATATCTTCTATTTCTTGATCGGGGTCTCTATCAGCATGTTTTAAAAAATTTTGAGGTTTTCTTATTAAACCCATAGCCTGTTTTAGATATTCAGTTTTAATATGAATTCCCATTTCATACCGAAAAGAAAGACGCACTTTCTGGGCATCACCTATTCTTTCAAACTCTGCCCGAAAAAGTTCCTCTTTTCTATGTTCGCATAAATCATCTGTAATCTCTTGCGAGGCGGCTGCAAGAGTATAGGCTGACAAAAGATCAATGTTTTCAAAAAACAGTTTTATGGCTGTTTCTAGTTGCTTTTCGGCAACCTCAATTTTTGTGATCATAGATGAGCGAATCGAATGGAATTACGGGGTAGAAAGGCAGGCCTCTCCAGCATATTCAAAGGCCGTCTCGAATTCATTTCTTGCCTGAAGATAGTCTTCTTCCGCTTCAATCACTTCCTTTGTTTGCCTTGGAGCCTTCCACGAGGCGTCGTTGCAGGCGATGGCTCTTCCTGCGGTAAAGATTCCGCCTCCGGCACACACCGCTAAGTCCGCATAGGCTGACCGCTCCTGGTTCATGGCTGCTTGTAACGCTTGTTGATACGGGATCAGGTTTTTTTGAGCCTTGATCGCTTTTTCTATGGCGATGCCACAGGAGGGAGCATACGGTTCGCTGACAGCAGGACTCGTCCAGGCGAGAAGAAGCAGGAGCGGGATACCGATACGTTTCAGGAATGGGATCATCATCGATCTATTCCGGATAGAAGGTTCACGGCCATCGTGCGTGGTTAGGGCTCAAGCAGACAGATCTGCTTGGCCTGTCGAAACAATTGTTCAAAGGCTTGTCTCTCCTGCCGGTATTGGTCTATTTCCGCCAACGCGATCTTGTCGGGTTTTGGGATGCGCCATTGCGACTGATGACAGGGTCGGGGTGGATTCACTTTCGAGCGATCTTCACCGATACAGGTCGACGTTTCCACACTCGCTCCATCCTCATGGGCTCTGGCCATTTCCATGGTATGACGAAATGGAAGGAGCGCCTTCCGGGCTGTATCTATCTTTTCTAACGCAATCTCACAGGATGGGGAAAAGGGTTGCGGCGAATGTCGCAGTCGAAGACACTATCGCAAGACTGATCATGGCGAGAGAACAGAGAGCCTTCATCATCAGTTCCCGGTTAAGGAAAACTTGAAGATCTCACATTGTAGCACTGTGTTTACATGGAAGGACAAGTCCTGAGTAAAAGGGACGTCTATCAGGTTTTCTGTTCGATGTATGGATGACCATTCCTATCATGAGTATTTGGATAGGGGGCAAGTACATACCACGCGAAGGCATGGCCCACCTTCTATTTTCCCCTGCTTTGATCTCATTTGAACAACCATAAAACGAGTTTTCCTAAACTTTTACTTCTTCCCAGACCGAAGACACCGAACGAACTTTAATTTTCCCCCGTTCTACCTGTGCAAGGTCATACGCTTGTTGAAGCGCTAACCAGCTTTGCGCTGTTCCGCCAAAAGCTTTTTCCAACCGCACGGCCATCTCCTGTGAAATGCCGGCCTGCCCATTTATAATCCTCGACAGCATATGGCGGGTAATCCCCAATATTTTGGCTCCTCCGTTACTGTCAATCCGAGGGCTTCAAGGCAATCCCTCCTGATCGAGCGACCCGGATGAGGTGGATTATGCAGTCCCATAACATACTCCTTTCTAGTGGTAATCAACCAAATTCACATCCAAGACGTTGCCACTTTCAACCGCGCCAGGATATCGTCAATGATCGGCACCAGATGCGGGGTTAAGCCGATGGGTCTTCCTTGTAAAACCACCGTTTCTGACCTGCTTCATACTCATCATCTTCCAGGTCACCGTTGAGATGGCACATGATTCCATTCTATGTGCGCTCTTTTGCTGCAAGCGAGCGAAATAATGAGTATCATCCCCGATTCCTGATGCCGGAAGCACATATCGCCTGACATCTAGTGCATTTGCCGACGGAAGAAGATTTTAACCGCTACCGTCTGCAGCGGGATATGGAGCGGTTCCAATCATTGCCAGGAGCCGACGGGTCTTATCATACTAACCGAGGTCCAGAAATTGAAGCAGCAGATTATTTGTTATTATGAACTTTTCGGGAACGACCGATGAATTGCCGTTTTACAACAAGAGGTTTCGGCTGTTCGACAAGGAATGCCTGACTCCTTCCCGATTGATGAGCGGACTCAAGAACCAGGATGTGCGCCAGCCGAATATGAATACGCATTCGGCTGGCGCAAAAGCTATGCGAGGCGCGCTTACCTCTGGGTAGACGGCTGAGAGAAAATGGACATCTTGTCCGGCGTCTGTCCGGGCGTGCTGCGGGTTTCCATTGCCACTGGCGCGGTAAAAGTGGCGGTGCCTTCTAACAGAATATCAGCCACGAGCGCCCCAGGGATGGAATAGGCGCGTTGCGGTTGCTGCTGCGCGATCGTCATTTCCCTGGTCACGTCGCCGCTCGAATGTGTGCCCGTGATCGCAGATTTCATCTTTGCGATTCGGTCGGACAGATCGACCCGTGTTGCTGTTTGTAATTTGTCTCGTAATTGTTTGGTCGACGATCTGCCAATATCCCACCTTGATATCATCCAACATTGTTTTCGACTCGCTGGCCATCTGAAGATCAGACATCGTCAGCACAGACCCCGCGCCTTCCAGACGCGGCGTTCCCCAATAATAGATCGTGCCATTGAGATCTCCAGTGGTGTTGATGGTGAGCAGCACTTTCCCCGACGAGTCTGAAGCCGTGGCCTTGTTCGATGACCATGTCGACTTTGCCGTCTTTCATGGGTTGGTGCACCAGCCTCTCCTGCAGCCCTCGGTTCACCTCGGAGTATGGCACGCTCACGGAGGCCAGGACTTTATACGGCTTCCCCTCAAGGAGGGCGGCTCCGGAGGTGATTTTCATGGCTTCGGACGGATGGCTTGCCGCACGAATTTTCAAAAGTCGCCGTCGGTGTTTCCTTGACGACGATAGGAATGGTCGTCCGCTGCACGGTGCCCTTTAGGGTTCCGATCGCCATTTCTGTGGGTTTCCCATAGATGCAGGCCTGCGTGTTAAACTTCACCACATTCACGGCCACCGGCGCTTGTAACCGCGTCCAGACCTGTTCCAAGGGAATCTGGAACCCGCCTTCATCAACGGCCCGTGTCATGTTCTCGACGAGCATGGCGCGTGTTCAGGAGCTCCGCCAGTTGATCTTTGACCGGGATATTAAACATGTTGCACTTACTCTCGCTCTCAGGTTTGAGGTCGATGGCCATTTGGGGGCTTTTCAGACTCAGGACGAGCGCATCACCCTCTTGTCCCAACTCAAGTTGCCCTGTGGTATGCAAGAATGGGAAAGATGGGATCTAAACGACAGCCGCGGAGAGCCGTTTTGGCCTCAATATCCCCTCTGTATGTGGAATGGATAGTCACCAAGCCATCCTGAATGGTGACTTGTGGCTCTGCTTCTCTGACGAAATCCCACCTGTAGTCGTTCCCCAACGGATGAAAGGCTTCGCTGAAGTGTTCCGGCATGGACGCCTGTAATGTCTGCTCCAGAGGAGTGAGATCGAGGACGAGCGTAACGGGAAGCGCTGAGTCAGGAAGTTGGACCACGGGCACCTCAATCGCGCCGGGGGTCGGTGCAGTATATTTCTGGGGCGGAACTGGTTTGGCCGTGTACGGCGGTATCGTATGGCTGCACGCGACAGCGACGAACAGACAGGGTAGTAATGCAATGCCTCGTTTCCAGGTCCTCATGGTGTTCTCCTTGGGTGTCACAACCCGTTAACATAAAATGGAAGAAAATTTCTGCCGAAAAGCTTGGATGCCCACTGCCCTAGCGTCAAACGGACGTGGGTATCGGCCGTCATCTCCCTTTGTTTGTTGGATTGTGTTTTAATGATGCCTGGAGCAGTGTCTGGCTGTCCGACAACTTTTTCCCCTCTCATTTTCCTTCAGTACATCAATATCAAGATCAATAAAGAAAGGCGATGGATAAAATACAATGATGTGGGGAAAAAATATTCAACCCAATGGAAAATTTGCTAATCAACTATCAGTTCCAAGCATTACCATTCCTTGAACTCGGGGTTGGTATGGATACAAGCGATGGTGTGAGAGAAGTCATAAAATTGTAACGAGGTTCGGATTGAAGGAAATTTTTCAAGCCGAGTTGTGCGGGGAGAAGTTGAAAATTTTCTTTACTCGTAACGCGACTCCACATTATTTCACTGAAGGACAAGGGATATAGACAATGCAAAGCCTGCCCTCGCTTTCAATGTCCGAGTCATAGGAGGTCCGCGAAAGTAAAAAGATTCAAGTTTTGTGATTACACAAAAGCCTCCCTATGATCTTTCGTCAGGCTTGAATTCTCCAGGGCCCTCTACCAATTTTGGGCCGAATACGGCGACGGTGAGTCATAGCTTAAAACAGGCGGAGTCGGCGGATGTGTGATTGAGGACTTGATCCTTACAACCGTAAGGACAAAACGACTCACAGGTGTTAGTGTGGAGCACCTGGGAGCAACCTGTAATGGAAGGGGGGATCATCATGGTACGATTTCGCCTTGTGATCGTGGTCCTTGCGCTGTGCGGTTGGCTTGCCGCTCAGGCCCTTGCGGATACAATCCCTCCGACACCCACGATCATCCTGGAGCAACCCACCCATTTCCTTTCCCCTTCCGGGGAATGATGTGCTGCTCCAGCCGGGAACCTATACGGTAGAAAAAGCCGAGGGATGGATTCAGTTCATTCCTCTTGGCGGAGCAAACACAGATGCGATTTTACTGGAGGCCCATCCCCTAACCCATATCAGAAAGCATTCAGGCACCCACCGCCCTTTCCCGTTCAGCATCAGAAGATGAGTTAGTGGTGGCGCTCCTTTTTCCGGATGGCACATCGTTGGAGGCTCTTGGATCCTATAGTGGCATCCGCTCCAAGTCTGCACGACTGCCTCTAGGCCTGCCCCGTCCCGTCACACCACAACTTGATATGCCACCAACCATACTGGACCGCCTGGGTGGACAACTACCTGTGGGGGCTCTCACCTCAGCGTTATATGCCGAACTGGTTGCTCAACTTCACGCCTACATTGGGCATTATAAAAAGCTCGTGAGCCCGGAATTGAGTGCCAGCAATAAGGAAGTGAAGGTGACCGGCATTACGCTTTCGAGTGCCGATGGCACCAACCTCTCCATTCGATTTGCGGTGCGAATTCGAGAAGTCTTGAGTGGCGTTGTCCTCTATACGCTTGACGGTTCCGCACGGGGCCAATTTCATTTAGGACCGGTGACGTCTACCGAGGCCTGTATTGCCGCCCCTATGGGTTCATACACGGCGCTGACAATTACCTCGTTAGATATCCCGCGTGTATCCGGACCAAACGAGTATGACGGTGCCAAGCGAGCCATTGCCGCCAACTTCCCTTCGAACCTGTGTGTGCCACGTTTTCCCAGCCTCACGATTAGCAATGCCGGAGGAGAGGAGTGCATAAAAAAGGATTACAAGCCTGCTCCCATGCCGAATAAACTGCTCTTTACAGTCACGCTATCTAACCTGAGCGCCAGAAACGTGACTGTACAGTATGCAACAGCCGATGGCTCGGCTAGGGCGGGAACTGACTACAGCGCGGCTTCGGGCACCCTCGCCCTCCCTACCTTGTCGTCGAGTGGGACGATCAGTGTGGCTCTCTACTGTCGTCCGGGCTCCCAGGGGACTCGCACCTTTACCCTTAACCTCACCAACCCTGGCAACGGCATTCTTGCTGATAATCAGGGGCAAGGGGTGATTATCGATTTCATCTCAGAACCCTAGGACCAAAGGAAACCCACTTGTCCTTCCTGTCCGGCTATATCCTTTCAAATTAAAAGAGTTAGGATTGTTCTCAACACTATTGAGAAAAGACATCACGGAATGGGGGCGGTCTCTGTCCAGGTGGGTACATACTTCCGGAATATTTAACAATAGCGGTCACTCATTCATGGAGGTGAATGGCCATGGCTGACGCACATGTTCTGAATGGTGTCAATTTCGCAGCTGTTAACGAACTGGCTAAAAATGTTGAGAGTGATCCCAAGCTGGGTGAATGCCGGCTTCACATCAAAAATACCTGGAGTACGTGTGGTTAAAACCAATCGAAGGTCTCAAGCTTTTATGCGGCAAAGCAGGAAATCCATCACGAAATCCCCTTCACGTTGAATTCTGATGAACCCGCTATTCTGGCCGGGCACGATACCGGTGCGAATCCCGTTGAGCACCTGTTACATGCGTTGGCGGGATGCCTGACGACAACCCTGGTTTACCATGCGGCCGTGAGGGGAATGAAAGTGGAGGAGATGGAAACGGAACTCGAAGGCGACTTGGACTATCAGGGGATTCCTTGGCCTCTCAAATACAGTCAGGAGCGGGTTTCAGAAGATTCGCGTCCATTTTAAGATCAAAACCGAAGCGGGCAACATCGAAAAGCTCAAGGCATTGAGCAAACTCTCACCGGTTTTCGACATGTCCTCCCCTGGCACAAATGTCCAGGTGAATATCGAGAAAAAATAACAGTCGAAAGACATTGGACCAGTTACCGCAGTCAACGTCCTAGGGGCGATGGGAAAGGCCGACCCCCTAACTTTTCAGGGTCTCCCCTGATAGAGCATCGCTCCAAACAAATTAATGGGGACCAACCAGGACTACAAACCCCAAACCTTCCCAACCCGGGGTTTCAGGATTGGTTGGCATGGATCAAGCTTAAGTTTAAATGGTCTTGTAGTCTTGCCGACTAAAACTTATAACCTCGCGATTTCCCGCTGGGCCATAGCTTGGGCCACCGCCGCGGTGAGATTGGTGTCCTTAACCGGTTTGACCAGATAATTGTTAATCATCCCGACCTTCACCATGTTGGAGACTTTCTCCGTCTGAAACACTTGGGTCTGCATCCGAGCCTCGTATTGCGCCACGTTCCAGAGGAGCTTGGAGGCCGCACCTCCCAGCACTTCGGCTTGTTTGGCCTTATGTTTCCCAATAAGTTGTGCCATCTCCGGGTTCCCCGTCACATCCACAATCAGATTTACACCCTCGTGGGCTATTAGACTCATAAGATCGTCCCAGACAGAGACCCCGAGTTCACGGGCGCGTGCCAATCCGGGTGCAGAAGGAACTTTATCCGCGATGCCGACAATTTCTATATCAGGAAGGTGACTCAACAGTTCGAGGAAAGCCGTCCCGCCTTTTCCAGCTCCGAGAATGGCGATCTTTGTTCGCTCCAGATTACCCCGAGCGGAGTCTTCCATACCCGTCAGGGCAATTACGGAGATGCGAGGGTGCTGCCTCTTGAAATAGGCAATGGCCTCCATCCCCTGACCCTTATCGATGTCCGTAATAATGACATCAACGACCAGAGGATTCTCCCCCTCACCAATCGTCTGAATAGCTTTCTCCCCATTCTCCACTTCAAGCACATCGTAGCCGGCGCTTTCAAGCATTTGACATACAGTAGTCCTGATAGCGAGATCCTCTTCCACCACCATTACGCAACCATTCGAAGATCCGCTGGATCCAAAAAATGACGATGACTGGGGACCTGACATGGGACACCTCCTTTGGAAGGCGAAAGATATTCCTGCACCTCATTCACTTCAACATACTGTGCAATTTTTTTATATTGATTGTATTTTGAAAGTATAGCGCAAATTGAAGGACGTATCACAAGATCCTTACGTCCCCATACCGGGGCTTCACGCGACCCTAGCTTCTCCACCTGGTTAGGAAGACATTCCTTTTTGAGTAGAGTAGGGATTAGAGGAAAGGCGAGGTTCCACCTTGAAATCCCCCCAGCCGAAACTGTCGTTGGGCATGCGTCAGCTCAGCCCAATCGGATTATTCGAGAGATGCCTCGTCGGCGGACGCTGGCGAAGCGGCCGATTTTACCTTTCTTGTTTTATCTTAACGGCTTGCAGTAGCGACAGACTTACATGGCGTATCCGACCCTATAGGTATCGGCTGACCGAGACCGCCGATAATTGTGAGTGCAGCGGTTCAAAGCGAAAACAATGAGAGAATAAGAAGCAGAGCTTACTGAGGCAATGAAGACGAGAGATGTAGAGTATTCCAACAAGAAAGTTAATCTTGATGATTTCACCTAAGACAGCGAAGGCTTAAAATAAGGGGGGAGGTATTGGAATCTCACACATGGGACCTCCTATGCTCCCGCACCAGGTAACACGCTAGCATCTTGGTTGACATTTGAGAGGAGAAAACGTCGGTGGACGGTCAGCTGATTACTTACCAAAGGAGTACCCATTTTTCTTAAACTAATTCGGTGCCGTGCATTCGAGCGAAGAGTTCCCAATCAAATGGTTTGGGAGCGACCGCATGCAGGGGAATTGGTTGAATGGTTCCGGGGTCCCGGTAGGCTAACATGCAGCCGATGACGTGTTCCGGCTGTTCGATCAAACGTCGGATGGCTTCGTAGGCAAAGAGTTGGGCCATGGTTTTGTCCACGGGAGTCGGGAAAGCCCCTCGAAGGGTATGGCCAAGAATGGTGGCCTTGGTCGCCACCGAGAGGGGGTAATGCCCCGCTCTGGTTTGTAGGTGCGTCCACTGGGAAATTCGACCGGCGACATAGTCCACCAGGCCATGGACCCCGCCATCTGGATGATGATGGTGTGGCGTACGTTCGGCAACAATTACAATATGGCTTTTGTTCCTGACCCCTAATGTCTGTTTCAGCGTGCCCAGAATAACCTCTTCGATATACGCATCCGGATCAGGATGCTCATTGACCAACAGACCCTCAGCTCGTGCCTGGTAGGCGCACATTAACGCCAGGTGACCGGAGCCTGCCCCCATGACCTCCACAAAAAACACACTGCCCATGGCCGCGCTGGTCGCTTTCAGGGACTCGATGGATTGGTTGGCCAGAGCGACGGCCGACTGGAGACCGAGTGATGTGGTTCCGGCGATATTGTCGTCGATCGAGCCGGGAATCCCCACGACCTGTATGCCGAACCGTTCATAAATGGCCCGAGCCCCACGCATGCTTCCGTCACCCCCCATCACGATTAACGCCCCATCTTCCATGTAGGGTTTGAGATGATGAATGGCTGCCAGTTGCACTTCCTCATCTTTAAAATCCTCAAACCGGCTGCTGCCAATCGGGCTGCTGGCGTGATTGCTCATGCCCCGTGTGTCCTGCTCCGTCACCAATTCAATCCAATTGTTCGCCAGACCCAGAAATCCGTGTTGCACGAAATAGACTTCGAGGCCCAACCGGTTTCCTGTTACGCGGAGTTCCTTTAATGCCGCACCGGCTCCGGCAAAATCCCCTCCGGAGACCAGGGCGATAATGCGCCGGATTTGACGGGGCTTGAGGATGACCTTCTCGCGGCGTTCTTGTTCCACCGCCATCCAGGCCTCGCGGACGGCCCGTTCCCGTTCTGAAAGACCGACGGCCGTGGAATACCCTGACAATTGCCCATGCTCATAGGTGAGGAGCACGACGTTGTCCTGTCCTTCCTTATAGGCTCCGAATTCCGAAAAGGCTTCAATGAACGGACGAGGATCGAGAAAAATTAAGAGTGCCCGCAACGTTGAGCTATGCGTATACATACACAGGACTTTTCCCTGATGATCCTGGCCCAATTGATGAAACCCGTCGACCAATTCCACATAGAGCTCGAAAAATGAGTGGCCTCCCGGATAACTGTACAGCGGATGTTTAATCAGACGTCCCGCCGTCTTGGTATCCACTCCAAAGGCTTTGGCCGCTTCTTCGACTTCGGCGGTTTTTTCAATACCGGTGGCCCATCCGAAGTCTTGTGATTCTAATGCCTCTTCCAGGATTGGCTGGGTCGCCTTGGCGGGCTCGGGGGCCAGGATGGAGACCACCCGTTCAAAGAGTTGACGCGTATTGGGACTGTTGCTCACCATATGCACAAAGGAATTGGAATCCAGGTAATTATGCAGGTGAAGGAAATCCAATTGTTTTCCCACCAGGCCCAGGGTCCTGGCCAGGGCGGATCCGATGGCCTCAGCCTTGGGAATTCCCCGCTCAGGGTCAAGGACGTTGCGCAACCGGCGCCCTACACGGAATTTTTTACTGTCCATCTTCGAGACTCCGTGCCGCATCGTGAAAAACAAGGTGCGGGCACTTAAATCCCGAGGCATCAGCCAGTACCGATCGTCTCCGATGTCAAGGACGATCCGACCTTCGGCCAAATTGGGAGTCATCTGCTCACGCGGAACGATCGCCACCGGACGACGTCGTATGGGTTTTTTCGTGGCGCCTATCGGTGCTCGAAATAAGGATGCAAGTTCGCCTTGGGCGAGGAGCTGATTCCAGGCAGCAAAAAACACCAAATCATCTCCCCCGCAGGCTTGTTGAATCAGCGTGTGTCTGGCATTTTTGTATGCCGCAGCATTGGTAAACTCTTTTTGGGCATCCTGGACAAATGCCCGTATGGCGGCCATGGCCACTCGGGCCCGTTGTGGGCGATCTTCCGATGGGGCGGGAGGTGCTGGAAGTTCCGCTCCCTCCACGGGCGGACGCCTGGTAAGCGCCTCTCCGTAAGATATAAGACCCTCAATGGTCACAAACTCCAAATCTTCTCCTTCTGCTTTCATCATGCACCTCTATAGAGCTATCAGCCGTTAACCTGTCAAATGTGGATATTGATGATACTAATATTTTTACGCTCTTTCGTAAACAGAGGCCCTTACGATGACATTCTGAGCGATTTCAGGCCGTATCAATACCCCTGCCCTTGCCAATCCCTTTCCTCATCGTACCTAAGGGTTGTTCAGAGAATTGGATGCCTGGACGATGAGGTCTACACATTTTTATTCTAGTTCTTACCGTGTGTAAGGCAAGTCCCCTGGAGCAGAACTCAACACCGTTGAACGGGGGTTGGACGCCGTGCCCAGAAGTCCGAAGAAGGTTGGTGACCTTCCGTGTATGAGAAGGCCACAACATCTGTTGCCATTCGCCATTCTTCCTGAGTTCACCGTCATCGTCCCATTTGCTATAACACAAAAATTAGCGATAATTCATATGCCACGAAAGGACTTTATGCAAAAGACACGAATTATCTGTACGATCGGACCGGCAACCGCCTCATATGAGATGTTGCGCAAAATGTATGACGCCGGCATGAACATCGTCCGGTTGAATATGTCTCATGGAACCCATGAGTCTCACGCCAACGTGATCAAACACATTAAGACCCTCAATACTAAAGTGGCATTTCCCATTCCGATTCTTTTAGATACGCAAGGCCCTGAAATTCGCACAGGAGATTTATCGATTGACCTCAATCTTAAGGAAGGCACCATCGTATCTATTTCTGCGCGAGGGCCCATGGATGTGGAAGAAAGTTCTATTCACATCAACTATGCCGACTTAATCGAGGCGGTGAATGTGGGAGATAAAATTACGGTGGATAATGGGTTGATTAATTTTGAGGTTCTGGAAAAACAAGGTCGCCTCATGCAGTGCCGTGTCCTTGATGGGGGGGTGTTAAAGAGCAAACGCCATGTCAATTTGCCGGGTATCCGGGTCAATCTCCCTGCGATTACGCAAAAGGACGAGAAAGATATTGCGTTTGGTTTAGCCGCGGATGTGGATTTCATTGCCCTTTCGTTTGTCCGAGAGGCTGAGGATATCCGACAGTTAAAACAGCTCATGGGCCACAAAACCGGGAAGGTCAAAATTATTGCCAAAATTGAGGATCAGGAAGGCGTCCGCAACCTGGAAGCCATTATTCAGGAATCGGATGGCATTATGGTCGCTCGGGGAGATTTGGGAGCAGAAATCAATCTGGAGGATTTGCCGAATGTGCAGCGTAGAATTGTCCGGCTCTGCGCGGAATCCGGCAAGCGCGTAATTGTGGCCACCCATCTCCTGGAATCGATGATACAGAATCCGATCCCGACACGGGCCGAGGTGACCGACGTGGCCAATGCCATCTATGAAGAGGTCGATGCGGTAATGTTATCCGGGGAAACCACGGTGGGAAAATATCCACTGAAATGCATTGAGTATCTGCGAAAAATCTCTATCAAAACCGAAGCGATTCGTGGATTACAGTTTGCGAAACAGTTAAAACTGACCACCGACAAACAGCAATTGGCTATCGCTGCAGTCCAGCTTGCCGAAGGGTTACAGGCCAAAGGGATTGTCGTGATTACTCGAAGAGGCGTCATGGCCGATTTCGTCTCAAATTGTCGTCCCTTTACCACGAATATTTATGCCTTCACCAACGGGAGCCAATCCCGGCGTACCATGACGCTCAATCGAGGCGTCTATCCCTTTCGAATCGACTTTAGCTCCGATCCTGAAAAAACATTGCAAACCGCTTTTAGAATTTTAAAAGAACGGGAACATTTCCAAACGGGAGAAAAGGTTGTGATTATCTCTGACGTGTTGGCTCAACAACGGGTCGATTCCATTCAAATTCGAGCCATTCCATAAGGCAAAACTGTCTGGTCAAAAAAATCCATTTCTGACTCCAGGTATTCTATAGCATGCATCACTCTTCCCTGTTCGTTTCAATTTTTGAAGAAGCAATCAGAACATGAGTGTTTCAACCGACTGAGGGTTTGATCAAAGGACCAATCAAGTCGTGGGCAAAGTCCAATCAAGAAATTAGACCGACAAATGAGAAGCCACTCACCTTCTGTTCAGCGGCAGGGGGAATAAGGAGTTAGATTCGTCGGGCGAGAAGAACCATGGAAATCAGCCAGCCGATAAAGATGATATTGATGAAGAATCCTTCCATACTGTTCCTTATCGGCATAGGTGCGAGTAAAGTTAAGTTTTTTCTTGTTTACGAGGATTCTTTCTCCTTCCTGCACTCACGACCCGTTTCCTTACCACCGCACGTACCTTGATTCTCGGCCCTTCGAAATCCAAAGGGATATTTTGGTATGCGCTATCCATTCAATCCTCAATGGGAAGAGAAAGATCAGTGAGACCTCATCAGATGCGCAGAAATCATGGAGTGGGGAAAGAAACGCCCTTTTACGGGGAAGGTTGAACCGGGAGGGACAAGATTCGATTCAGGAACGTTCTGCGGGGTATCGTTTCGGCATGCGAGGAATGTGGTTCGGAGCTCCACCCGGGGGTGAGAACCATCACCTCATTCATATCATTCCCAAAGGCAGATTGCTCTCCACCTATGTGATTCACGATCAGCATATCCAGATGTTTGCAGATGCAAAGTCAACTGGCTGTTATGCGTAGGATGTTCACTGTGAGTCTTCAGATTAAGGGCCAACAGGATTGTTCACTTTAACCAGGAAGTCACCAACCTGGACGCTGTTCCACTCAATCCAAGAGACCTCGTCATTGTCCGCAAAACAATCTGGAAAGGAAAGGTAATCCAAAATAACATTTGCAATCTAGTTTGCAACCGGAACCATGGCAAACGAGTTACGAAGATGGCATTGGTATTTTGACATAATTGCAACCCATACCTCCATCGATCCCAGACGGAGTCCTTTAATAAGAAATAAAAACCTCCGGAAAATTGTTCTTGAACTCCTTCCTGTGGGCGACCCAATAAATCATTCGGAACGCCCATGGCCAAAGATGGGATATCAAGATCTGTTGACAGCTCCTGCTTCAGCAAACCGGGAAGTGGGGCTTGAAAATAATAATGGGCCAGGTACACTCCCATCATCACCACACGTCGAACGTGCAGGTGTGAACTTCGCGAAACAATGACGTTCCAATCCAGATCAGGATGAGAAACCATCAGCTCTGCCACATCACAAATCCATTTCAAACACTCCCAGACATGTTTAGTCCCATGGACACATAAAATAATTAATAAATTTTCCGGCGTAAAGGTAGGAATAGTTTTCCCGCCTACGACTATTGCGTGAAGATCTTCCAAGAATATTGCTTGGTCCAATAAAAATGAATAATTATCCCCGCTCATGTTCCATTGAAGGTCAACGTGTATCATTCCGTTCCCTTTAACGAAGGTATGATAGATACGCATTTTGAGCTGCTCATCTGTTTCCGCTTTTGAGGTTTCATCTTTTGTCTGATATCCTCTGGATTCAAGGATCCGTCTTGCAGCTGGAATATCATCCCTCCTCACAAAAAGGTCAAGATCTCCAAACTCTCTGAAATGAAGAGCCCCATATGCAGAAAGGGCTAACGTCGGCCCTTTAAATGGCACAACCAGGATCTTCTTATTCCGAAACAGCTCGACTAATTCAACCAATTCTGTTGTCAGAAATTGATTCATGACCCCGCTGGCTTGGGAATAGTTCTGGAGGATTTCCAGGTATTTCGACGGTATCGACCCAGAGCCCACAGTACGAAGATTCCTGGAAACCAGAGGAGCGACTCCATGCAATTTAGCTAGATGGAGGAATTCCGGCCACTGAATGCCCATTGCCACAAGGGCAGCCACTTGTTCGGCATGGCAGTTTAAAAAATGGGTTCTCGCACACTGAAGGAGTAAGCGGGATTCAGGAGATAAATGCAAAAATTTATCAGGTCCACCCATTTGTCGTTCTCAATGTCTCGACCAACACTCCTGTCTTACATCTGGCGGAGACCAAAGCAATTCCGAAAATTCATTATCCTTGTAATAACGGATCGATGATTCGATGAAGATCTAGCACATCCCGGCCAAAAAACAGTCGGTAACACTGTACGTGTTGGACCAGTTGAGACAAGGCCGCAAATTCTTTTTGGGCAATGGATTTCTCATACACCAATAATCCGTGCGGCAGAATTTCCTGCAAAGCCTGCCGTTTAGACATCCGTTCAATCTTACTAGTTGAATTATCGACCACTTGTGGAAACAGTAAGATACATGGCACGCAGGAAATTCCTATTCCATCAGGATAAAAATCTTGGATATAAAAATAGCGTTTTACTATCCCCTGATGGAGTTGGCCTTTGTTGGCATTCCTCAATTCAGGGAAAAATTTTACAGCGTTCTCCGTGATGTCGACTTTCTCGGGAAAGGACAGCACTTCCAATGACCCATCGTTGATCCGAAACAAGGGATGATCATCGGATAAGCACCGGTAGCCAGATCGAATCAGAGAAACACACGCTGTAGTCTTACCCTGCCCGCTATACCCGGGTATCAAAACTCCCCGGCTTCCTTTTTCAATTGCCGTGGCGTGGATCGTATATAACCCTTGGCGTTTTAATAATTCGCTCAAAGTAAAATGAAAGTAACTGACGCACATGTCCGGATGAAGCCTTGAAGGCTGAATCAAATATCCCTGCGCCGTTCCCTCAAGGTAATCAATAAAGATCACTCCATTTTCATGGAGATCCACCATCAATTTCCCTTGGTACGCATACACTTCACAATGCCAGAACCCATGCATATCTTCTCCAAAAACCTTTTGGGTGTGAGACTCTATTCTGTATGTTACGTCAGGAATATCGAGCGGAATCGCAGACCGGGAGGGAACTGAATAAAAGGAAATGGTCAGGGGAGAAGAAAGACTTTCAGACGAACATTCAAAATTGTGAAGAAATTTCTGAATTAGCTGATCAATCATCGGATCAGATCCGGAAATTGTAACCGGCTCCCCATGAATGGAATAGTGACGCTTTGTTTCCATCATATCTCGTAATTGTCAGGAAGTTTTACGTACGGCAGCCCAACAGGATGAAACGGCTGTTCCGAGTTTCTCTCCCTGTCTTTTTGGAAATGTTGAACGAAAACAATTTCAGGAAGGTCATGGTTCCTTACGGACCATACGTTTGAATAATTATCTCGTTACATCCCCTTATTTTTTTCGTGGAAAGCGATTACATCTCCTTAAGATTGGTAAGACCTTCCGCACAAAATTGGTCCGCTAAGGAAATTAAATCGTTGTTGGCTTGTTCCTTGGAAACCTCAAATCGATCGCAAAGGGCTTTCTGAATATCATGAAGAGTTCTGACGCCATCGATCAACTGCCAAATCACAGTCCCAACCTGATTGAGGGTGTAATAATATCCGCTCTCCAGATTTAACAGTACAGCTTCTCCATCCAGAATTGAAAAGTTTGCATCCGGGCTTGGGCATAACACCGTGGATGTTAATTTTTCACGATTGACAAATCGAACTCTCCCGGGCTCATTGCTTTCTTTCACAATACTTTCTATGTGTTTTTCTGAAAGATTCTTGTCTGTCGCCTGGCATTGAGTTCTTGACGCATTCACATCCATTTGGGTGTATTGTTCTTTTTCTGACATATCGTCCATCTCCTATTTTGGAACAATTCTCAACAGAAGACTCAGGCTGAAAGTCCGAAGTCTTATCCGATTTGCCATTAAACGATATTCTGGTCTCGCACCCTGGCATCGACGCACCTTGATTACCACCGTATTTTTTCTGATTTTTTCCACCAAATTGCCTCACCCGCTCACAAAAAGGCTCTCTGATTTCACTTCCCATACCCCTAACTAAAAATCGGATAATACGAACCTTTCTTGAATTTTTTTTGGGTTTAAATATTTTCATGTCGAATTCCTTGTGTTCTGTTTTAGGAAAAAGTGACGTTCTATTCAAACAACTGATCCCTCTTAAACAAAAAAAGCCTCCCTGATTATATGGTCAGGGAGGCTTCAAATGAGTTAAATCTTATCGTCTGTAAATTAATCCCTGTTTCTATAGTTCCCTATAATGTTCTTAATGAAGGTGAAAATTTGCTTGAGATCAAATTTGTGATTGCTCTTGTCCCAGTTATTGTTGTGACGGGAATGAGAACCCGTTGCCGTCACATCACGCAATGACGCCTGCTTGATAAGAATGGGTTGACTGTAATTTTCTTTCAATGCTTCCATCGATGTTCCTCCTGGGATAAAGGTAAATGTGCTAAAACTAAAGGGAAATTTCCTTATTGAGAGCTTAGAATAATCTAAAATGAAACGGGCAAGCCTACAATACCCCAAAATAACTAACATTTAGTCGTTTGGCTCCAGGATTCCACCAATGGTGGCAGGTCATGCCGCACCGGAAAACCAATTTAAAAAATGAATGGCGGTTAGTTATGAATCGTGGGAGAGGTTCCCTATGAATGGTAGCTAATAAAAGCTCATCCTACCAAATGTAGTAGATTGAAAGTAGTCCTTATTGGCTATTTAGACATAAGCGACTTTCCTTAGCTGAAGGTCAAAATTCATCCAGAAGGCGAGTTACTTGTATTTGCGGGCTTGGATCTCATAGAGCTTGGCATATTCACCATTTGTTTCAATCAGCTCTTCATGAGTTCCCGTCTCCACAATCTTTCCCTTGTGCAAAACGTAAATTCGGTCAGCCATTTTCACCGTTGATAACCTATGACTGATGAGGATGGCCATTCGACCACGTGCCAATTCATGAAATCGTTCGAAAAGTTCGGCCTCTGCCTTTGCATCCATAGCACTGGAAGGCTCATCTAGCACAAGAATCTGTGAATTCCTTACAAACGCACGAGCAATGGCCACCTTCTGCCATTCCCCTACACTTAACTCCTGCCCGCCCTCAAACCATTTCCCCAATATTGTCTGGTAGCCATGTGGAAGCAAGCACAGACGTTCATCTATACCAGCCTGTTTGGCAGCTTCTATGACCCGTGAAGCTTCTGAATCCCTATCGGCTCCAAGGGCGATATTTTCGTAGGCACTCAGATAATATTTGGCAAAGTCTTGAAAAATCACACTGATTTCTCTACGAAATTCGGTGAGCGAAAAATTCCGCACATCTATTCCATCAAGAGTAATAGTCCCACTGCTCGGATCATATAAACGACATAACAATTTCACAAGGGTGGTCTTGCCCGCCCCATTCTCCCCCACAAGGGCAATATGCTCTCCGGGGTGAATGGTGAAACTCAGCCCAGTGAAAGTAGGGTGAGTTTGGTCACGATAGGTGAAAGATACCTGATCTAAGACCAAGCCTTTCTGAATTGGCCGGGGAAGGGGAAGAGGATTGGAAGGACCTGTGACATGAGATGGAACATTCAAAAATTCCTCTAAATTATTCAGAAAGAGTTTGCTTTCATATAGGTCTGAAAAATTAGCGCCTGCATTTTGCAAATATCCTGTTCCGCGCTGGATTGCCTGAAAAAACATGACTAAATCGCCCACACTTAATATGCCCTGAACAGTCCGATACGCAACAAAAAAATAGACTGCGAATACTCCAGCAACCCCCACAGCCTGGGCACCCATCATACTCAGAGCAAGACGTTTTTCAATAGCTATTTGCTCTGTCCGGAGGAGAGTACGGACATCTTGAAACATTTGCCTGAATTGCTTTCCGATATCAAACAGACGGACTTCTTTCGCATGGGTATCACGTGTCAACATCCAATTAAAATATGAGGCTTTCCGCTCTTCCGGAGTCCGTTGCCGTTGCCAAAGATAAAGTATCTTTGAAAATCGTAGTCGTACCAGAAGGTCCGGTAAGGCAACCAATACTAAAATAGGCACCACTGTCCAGTGAAACCACCACAATAATCCTATTATTGCCAAAAGAGAGACTCCATTTCGACCCATCTGGAGCAAGGAGTTCAAGATAGCCATAGGACGGTAAGGGGCTTCCTCTTGTGCGCGATGCATCGTATCGTAATATTCAGCGTTCTCGTAATATTCCAGGTCGACCTCAATCGACTTCGCATGAAGGAGGGCATGCATATGATCAGTCACGATTTGACTTTGGATACTTGAAACCAAAGTTGATAAGGTTCCACAGATATTATTTAAAAAGGTCACCCCTCCCATTGCCATGATCAGGTAAATAATTCTCTCGAGATGCATGCTTACATCAGATTGTGTAAACCCGACAGTCACCTCATCCACTAAGAGTTTAATGAGATACAGCGAACCCAGAGGCAATAGACCTTGAATCACAACCAAAAACAAATTTGCGAGTGCCCATTTTCGACTGCTTTCCCACACATAGCAAAGTGCGCGACGGAAATTGTGTAGGAAGAGACTAAGGCGTTTCCAGCGATCAATCATGCTACTGTAATATCCATTCGATATATGGTTTTTTCAGCCCTGTTCGGCATTGCTCATACCTGTGAAGAGAACACCTTTCCTCTATTTATTTGAGAGCCGCATGGCAATTATCGTCGAGTCATCGGCATTCCCAACTCATCATCCTCTTCTGGTGGTTTTGTCATTCCATCGGATAGGTAAAGGTCTCAATCATACCGACTCTTTGCTGCGTGAATTCCAAGAATGTTTCGTCATTTCTGGTGAGCCAAGCATGTCCATCAAGCCCTGACACTCCTTTTCGAACCCCGCAATGAAACTTCACTCGAAATCCAAATCGTGGTGCCAAGAGATACAGGATTAAAGAACGGGGCAGGCAATTTCCTTTAGCATTATAAGGACACGCCGCCAATACCCGGTCCGTACAATAGGCCATTTCTTGTAAGGCTTGGAAGTTTTCAGCGGATGAGAGGGGAGACATGCTCAACCAAGAGAGAAGTCTGGGAAGCTGGACCCATCGCAATCCTAACCGAATGAGTATCATGAGTATAATAACCTGAACCAGGCGCAAATACCTTTTGGCCCTTATGGTCAATTTTTTGACGAACCATTCTATAAAGGAAAAAATTTTCAATTCCAGATGATCAAAGAATTTTTGCTTATTCGAACAACAATGCCAAATCTGACCAGAAGAGGAAGCTTACTCCCATCCTTTCAAACAATCGGATGCTCATCTCTTTAAATTTCGTAGATAGGTAGAAAAGACCCCGAACAGAAAAAGGGAGTCTAGAATTTTTCCCCTATCTATAGATCGGCACAGCAGTCTTCTCAGTTAAACTGATTTTCCTCATTGTGATCCTTCCCTTTCATGCATCTAATCTAATGATAGGGATTTAGGAATATCGTTGGACAATCAGAGAGTCCCCAAACCGAGAATGAGAACTTATTCTGTCACCTGATGCCTATGTTGTGCTTCTGGAAAAGTCCCATACCAGTGGAACAGGCTTTCCGCACAGCTCTGCTCTTAGGACTCCTGCCATCCACAATAAGTCAGAAAAATGTTTGTTTTGAAGGATACAACCCGTTGGGAAAACGACTGATTTTCTAGTGAAGGGGCCAGGGAACGGACCCCGGCTGAGGCATAGAAAGTGGCAAGGATACCGCCGCATCCAAGATGACATCAGCCAACTGGCGCTTCGGCATGCGCGCAATATGGCGAGGTTCCATAAATGGAGTGAGAAGATAAACTTCATTGGAATCATGTCCAAAGGCAGACTGTTCTCCACCAATCTGGTTCACGACTATCATATCCAAGTGCTTGCTCTGAAGCTTCATTCGACCGTGCTCAATCAAATTTTCAGTTTCCGCGGCAAATCCGATAACCCGCTGATGGGTACGTTGGGCGGAGAGTGCCATTAAAATGTCCGGAGTCCGTTCCAGAACCAACCCTTCGCCGGCCCATTGTTCTTTTTTCAATTTCTGCGTATGCACCTGTGTCGGGCGAAAATCTCCTACAGCCGCCGTCATGATGAGAGTGGTGGCCCACTCAAATCGGGCAGTGAGAGCCTGGCTCATCTCTTCCGCCGTCACTACGGGGACTACCGTTACTCTCTTCGGAGCGGTTAACTGAGTGGGACCCGTTACTAAGACGACCTCAGCACCACGCTCGACTGCTGCCTCAGCCAAGGAAAACCCCATTTTGCCTGATGACCCGTTACTAATGAATCGCACCGGATCAATCGGTTCCTGGGTGGGACCTGCCGAAATCAACACACGCTCCCCCTGCCAGTCCGTTCGGCAATGCAGCAGGCTGACTGCCCTCGATAGAATGGTTTCCTCCGTGGCCAGACGTCCCGGGCCCCATTCACCTGACGCCAGTCCCCCAACCTCAGGTTCCACTATGACCGCACCCCGCTGGCGCAGAGTCTGCGCATGGGCTTGGACCGCTGGATGAGACCACATTTCTCCATCCATGGCCGGACAGATTATCATGGGACATTGAACGGTGAGCGCAAGTGTCCCAAGCAAATTATCAGCTAATCCCAAAGCTAATTTGGCCAGCGTGTTCGCTGTACAGGGAGCAATCACCAGCAAATCGGCATGTTCTGTCAGGGACAAATGTTTCATCTCCTGATGGCCGGCAAAGACCTCACTGGCCACCGGATGCCCTGATAACACTTCAAACGTCAGGGGGGCAATAAACCGGATGGCTGAATCCGTCATCACCACATGCACACTGGCACCAGCCTGGGTCAACAGACGTAGGAGCCCTACCGCTTTATAGGCGGCAATACTCCCCGTGACTCCAAGGACAATCCGCTTCCCCGACAACGCTTCGTTCATCGTCTGTGCTCTATCGGCAGGTGAACTGGCCTATTCCCCTGATTCGACAACCGTGCCAAGATGTTGAGCCGTATCATCAATATACACACTAAGTTCTTTTTTGATCTCCTGAGCATTTTCATCCGGCTGGGCATATAAGGCTGGATCGATCGGTCGTTCATTCGACCGTTTGGCATTTCGTATAGCCTCCTTGGCCTCGGGCCCTATCAAATAGGGCACTTGCCCGTGGAGCACTTCTTCCAATGCCTTCGAGGTCTCTTTCGAAAATTTGCTGGTACCGTACGGCTTTCCTCCTCGCACTAATTGTTTGGCCCGCTGGGCAGCAATCAGCACGATCCGATACCGGGAATCAAAATCTTTCTGGTGGTGTTGGGGTAATAACGATAAGGCATCCATTCAAGTAACCTCTTCCTTTCTGTGGTGAGAGCCTGGTGAGCTTTTTTAGTCTACACAAATTGATCCCTACATTGCAGTACTTACCTGAAAACATTGGCAGGATCGACATGGATGGTTCGGACCCGTTCAGTCACAATGACCGCCTGGAGTTCCTCAATGGCCTGCTCCAGGGTTTTATTGCGAATGGTGTATTGGTATTCAGTATAGCTCAGCATCTCCTCTTGTGCTTTCTGAAACCGACGGTTCTGCTCATCCATTGTATCCGTCCCTCGTTCAACCAAGCGAGCCCGAAGCACTTCCAATGAAGGAGGCAGGATGAACACGGTCACCGCTTTTTGAAGGGTTTTCATTACCTGCCTCGCACCTTGCACATCAATGTCCAACAGGATATCCGTATTCGAGCCCGGCTCTTGCTCTAACTCCTTCCACGGTGTTCCGTACAACCGTCCATAGACTTCGGCATATTCCGCAAAGGCATGCTCGGATATTTTTTGCCGAAATTCGTTTTCCGATATAAATCGGTATTCTTTGCCATCCGTTTCGCCCGACCGTGGCCTTCTGGTGGTATACGATACCGAAAGACGTATATCCGGCATATTCTTGAGAATATACCGGCATAGGGTCGATTTCCCCACTCCTGAAGGGCCCGATACGACAAATAGCAGCTTTTTGCCCGTTAACGACACCGTGCCTCCATAGTTTCGAAACCGCTTGGTCGATTATTCAATATTTTGAACCTGTTCGCGGATTTTTTCCAATTCACTTTTTAATTCCACAACCTGCGAGGAAATCCCCGTATCGTTCGCTTTGGACCCGATCGTATTGACTTCCCTACCCATTTCTTGCAGAAGAAAATCCAATCGCTTCCCAACCGGTTCCTTGGATTTGAGTGCTGAACGAAACTGTGCCAAATGACTCTGGAGTCGCGTTAGTTCTTCCGTCACATCCGATCGTTCCGCCAACATGGCGATTTCCTGCGCAACCCGATCATCGTTCACCCGTTCTCCTTCTAATAGTTTGGCTACCCGAGCTTTCATGCGATCCGCGGATGTCTGTAATGCGACAGGAATACGTTGCTGAACGATTTGCAGCCTTCCTTCAACCGTATGAATTCGTTGCAACAAATCTTTTTGTAAGGCTGCGCCTTCTTTTTTTCGCATCTTTTCTAAATCGTTCAAGGCACGCTGGGCCAATGCTTCGACAACTTTGGGAAGGTCTTTGCTTCCCGTGGTTTCCTCCTGCGTGGTAAACACATCACGAAACCCTGCCACCACATTCACATCCACCGTTCCACTCAATTTGAATTCTCGTTGCAATTCCCGTAGCCCCTGAACATATCGATGGGCCATCGCGCGATCCAACTGCATTATTTTGTTGGATCCGGCCCCCCCACCATTCGTGGTCACCGTCAATTCAACGCGCCCGCGCTCGCAGGTACGTTTCACCTGCTCTTTCAGTTCTAATTCCATACTTGAAAGAATTTTGGGAAGACGCACCATGATCTCGCAAAAGCGATGATTCACCGATCGAACTTCAACCCCGACCATTGCTCCCTGACAAAGCGATTCTCGTTTCCCAAACCCGGTCATGCTTTTCATATTGGCTTTCGTTTTCCTTCCCATGCACAGTCTGTATTGAGCACACAATGTGGACAATTTGGCGTTCTGGCCAGGCACACATATCTGCCATGGAGCAGAAGGCGTTGAGCCCCTACCGTCCATTGAGCTTTGGGCAACAGACGTTGAAGATCCTCTTCAATTTTTGTCGGATCCTGGCTTCTCGTGAATCCAAGCCGATTGGCCACCCGTTTCACGTGAGTATCCACGACAATGGCGGGTTCTCCCACATAGCTCCCCAATATGACGTTTGCCGTTTTCCGCCCGACTCCAGGTAGAGAGGTCAAGGCTTCCATCGTTTCCGGCACCCGTCCATTAAAACGATCGACCAGCGCTTGGCCACACCCGATGAGATGGCGTGCTTTATTTTTAAAAAATCCGGTTGACCGAATGAGGACTTCTAATTCCGATTGATCGGCCTTGGCATAATCCTCGGCTGTTCGAAATCTGGAAAAGACCTGAGGGGTAACCTGATTGACTCTTTCGTCCGTACACTGGGCCGACAGAATCGTGGCCATTAAGAGTTCAAGCGGGTTTGATGAATCCAATTCCACTCTAGCGTCAGGGATGGATTGATCTAATGCAACAAGGATCCGACCTGCACGCTTTTTCGCTGCCGAGGGAGATTCGATCGGACGCCGTGAAGCTTGTGTACGAAATTTTGGCAAAGCAAAGACCATCATGGAATGATATCCGCTGAAGCCAGAGAAGAATGAGGTTCTCCTTCCAGGGCCCTCCCGTTTCTATCGCCCATAGCCTGACGACCTTGAAGCAGGTTGGTGAGATCCCGTTGAATCATCTGAAGTGACGAACTTTGCAAGGCGGAGCCTCCCATTCCCCCATACCGCTGACATAACAGTTGAATCTCTTCTTCTCCAACAAGATCGGCCTTATTAAAAAAACGCAGGCAGGGAATATTTCCCAGTTTCAATTCATTCAAAATGTTTTCCACTGCGGTGATATGTTGCCCAGGGTCTGGCACATGGGCATCAATAACGTGGAGCAGCACATCGGCCTCTTGTAATTCCTGCAAGGTGCTCTGAAATGCCGCCATAAGATCTTTTGGCAAATCTCGGATAAATCCTACAGTGTCGGTCAAGATGACATCGCCTAATCCTGGAAGATGCCATCGCCGATTGACGGTATCGAGCGTCTCAAACACTCGGTTCTTCACAGAGACCTGACTGTCAGTCAACGCATTAAACAGGGTGGATTTACCCACATTGGTATATCCGATAATGGAAATGACGGGAAGCCCTCGTTTGACACGCATTTTTCGTTGTTCCTGACGACCATGCACCATAGATTCCAAGTCCCGTTCTAATCGCTGAATGCGCTCACGGGCTCGACGGCGATCCGTCTCCAACTTCGTTTCCCCCGGCCCTCGAGTTCCGATTCCCCCCGCTAACCGGGACAGGGCAGTGCTGGATTGAGCAAGGCGAGGAAGCAGATACCGAAGCTGTGCCAGTTCGACTTGAATCTTCCCAATGGAGGAGTGTGCCCGTTGTGCAAAGATGTCCAGGATCACTTGCGATCGATCCAAAACACGCAGATCCGTGATTTCCGAAATACCCCGTACTTGGGCGGCGGTCAAATCTTGGTCAAAAATCAAGGTATCAGCCCCGGATTGGAGCGCACGAATTGCCAGCTCTTTCATTTTCCCTGATCCAACCACATATTTAGGATGAATGGCTCCAAGCCGTTGAGTGATACACCCCAATACTTCCAAATTCTGGGCACGCACTAATTCCTGCAGCTCCTCGAGACGCCCTTGCTCAGAAGCCGGATGTCCGGCACTGACACTGACCAGTAGCGCCCTCCCCTCCCGAATACCTTCTCGCAACCCTGGATTCGAGCGGACGATCTCCTGCTCTAAGGATTGGATAAATTGCTGGCAATCCAACTGGAAAGCATGAAACGCACAAGGCGGTAATTCCAGGGTGGTTCGACCATGGATAGGATTTGCGAGAATGTGCGCCACAAAAACATCACGAAGCAGGCCATCTTTTCCCACACCCAGGGCCATAATTAAATCCAACCGAAGGAGAGCCAGGTCGGTCAGATCATCCTGGGTTAGCGGCTGATTATTGAGATGCGTATGAACCAAACGAACGCCCCGCAACAATCGAAGACCCGAGCGGGTCCGCGAGAGATTCGGAATGACCAACTCGTGGTGATCGCCGATCAAGACGGATTCAATTTGCCCTTGTCGGTTGACCAACAACCCGATTTGCCGCCTCGTCTCATAGGTGAGTTCGGCACATTCGCGAGCCACTTCAGGCGTCACAACTTTTTCTGCAGGGATCCGTCGCCGGTACAGACGCTCCATTCGGCTAATGTGGTTAGCCTTCAACCCATGAAGATTACCCAGGACAGCAGGAATAGGCGTTCTCCTTTTGTAATATCAGCTTTGTCATGGAGACTGCATCCCGGCCATCGCTGACACGTCGTGTTTAAACTGCAGCGTGGAGATCGCATCCATGTCCCACGCTGTTCTCTCATTTCGCCTGAGTTTCTCCAATCCTGCGGCAGCAATCATGGCGGCGTTGTCCGTACAGAGCTCCCGTGGAGGCAGAGTCACATCCAGCCCCAACGCGCAAGCCCGCTCAGTAAGCCTCAGGCGAAGACGAGAATTCGCGGCGACTCCTCCCACAACCGAGATGGCTTTGACGTCATACTGACCCGCAGCACGGCTGAGTTTTTCTACCAACACATCCACAATCGCTTCCTGGTAGCTGGCGGCGATATCTGCCACGGACAAGGGGGAATTCCCCTTCTCCTGCTCGTCCCGCAAAAAATATCGTAGTGCTGTTTTCAGACCGCTGAAACTAAAATTGAAATTCTGACTGTGAATATTTGGGCGGGGAAATGACACAAATTGACAATTGGCATGCTCAGCGAGCTTATCAATCGCAGGACCACCAGGATAAGGTAGCCCCAACATCTTTGCACCTTTATCGAAGGCTTCTCCTGCCGCATCATCCATTGTCCATCCGACAAATTGGTATTCCCCCCGATGAGGAACCCATGCCAAATGCGTATGGCCACCGGACGCGATCAATACCATGGCAGGAGTTGCCATATTGGGATTGGCAAGCCAGGCTGACGCCAAATGTCCTTCTAAATGGTTCACCGGTACGCAGGGTTTATTGGTGGCATAGGCGAGGGCTTTGGCAAAATTTACGCCTACAAGTAGAGCGCCCACCAATCCCGGACGGTTGGTAACGGCAATCCCCGTCAGTTGGGAGAGAGAGATCTTGGCACGATCTAATGCTTCATTGGTCAGGAGTTCGATGCACTCCATATGGCGACGTGAGGCCAATTCCGGAACAACTCCCCCGTAACGGGCATGCACGTCAACCTGTGAATCCAAGACATTCGAAAGGATGTGGCCCTCGTCGTCCAATACCGCAACAGCCGTTTCATCACATGAGGTTTCAATTCCTAAAACCACTGGCATAGTCCCTTTCTACCAGGATGCCTCACTTGGCAAAAACAACAAGACCCCCAGGACGAGGGTCCTGAGGGTCTCATCAACGATGTGACCTTCACTACCTCCAATCACACACTGGCTAACGCCTCCTCCTCAATAAAGTTGGGGGTGTGATCGGTTAAAACAACCTTAATTTTCTTCGCATCTTTAAAGCGGCCTTTGATCAGTTCTTCAGAGAGTGGATCGCCAAGGCAGCGTTGAATGGTTCGGCGAAGAGGCCTGGCACCATATTGTTGTTCAAATCCTTCGTCAATCAACCACTGCTTCACCTCATCGGACACATCCAAATGCACTCCTCTTTCCACAAGACGGGCATTGAGCTCCCCGATAAGAATGTCCACAATCCTGACCAAATGTTCTTTTGTCAGTTGGTGGAAGACGACTAATTCATCTATCCGATTCAAGAATTCAGGGCTGAAATGACGCTTTAATTCGGCCAGGACTTCGCCCCGCATACGCGAGGAATGATCAGACTCCCCCTCACGTTGAAATCCTAATGAGACTCCCTTTTGGATAAACCGGGTTCCCAAATTTGAGGTCATCACCAAAATTGTATTTTTGAAGTCAACTTTTCGGCCCAAACTATCCGTTAACACACCATCATCCAGAACTTGCAGCAATACATTAAAAATATCCGGATGTGCTTTTTCAATTTCATCAAATAACACAACTGAGTAGGGGCGGCGGCGTACTTTCTCCGTCAATTGTCCACCCTCCTCATATCCGACATAACCCGGAGGGGCACCAAACAGCCGCGAACTGGTGAATTTCTCCTGGTACTCCGACATGTCCACCCGAATCAGGGCGTCATCCGTATTAAACAAGAATTCGGCTAATGCTCGAGCCAACTCTGTCTTTCCTACCCCGGTTGGTCCAAGAAAAATAAACGACCCAATTGGTTTCTTGGCGTCTTTCAATCCGGCCCGTGACCGACGAATAGACCGACAGACGGCAGAGATAGCTTCATCCTGCCCCACAATCCGCTTATGGAGATATTCCTCCATATGCAGTAATTTTTCAGACTCCTCTTCTTCCAGTTTAAAGAGAGGAATCCCGGTGATTTTTGATATGACATACGCCACATCTTCACCGGATATTACAGGTCGGTTCTTCTCTTGCTTTTTCTTCCAATCACGTTTGGCATCATCCAATAATTTCCGGAAACGTTCTTCCTCTTCGCGGAATTTCACCGCTTCCTCAAAATTCTGAAGCCCGATTGCCACTTCTTTTTCACGAGCAACCCTTTTGAGTTCCTGTTCCAGTGATTTTAACTCAGGAGGGAGGGCATACGTCAGCAATTTAGCTCGCGAACCGGTTTCATCAATCAAGTCAATAGCTTTGTCCGGCAAAAACCGATCCGTAATATACCGCTCACTCAGCTTTCACCGCTTCTTCAACCGCCTCATCCGTAATTTCGACTCCATGATGTTCTTCGTATCGATCACGAAGACCCTGAATGATCTGTACGGTTTCTTCGACAGAAGGAGGCTGCACATAGATAGGCTGAAACCGCCGTTTGAGTGCTCCATCTTTTTCAATATGTTTTCGATATTCATCCAGAGTTGTCGCACCAATGCATTGGATTTCCCCACGAGACAACGCCGGTTTCAACATATTCGCGGCATCAATGGATCCTTCAGCTGCACCAGCCCCGACTAATGTGTGAAGCTCATCGATAAAGAGAATGATGTTCCCTGCTTGAGAAATCTCTTTCATCACCACTTTCAGACGTTCTTCAAACTGTCCACGGTATTTTGTACCCGCAACCAACGAACCCAAATCCAAGGCGATAACCCGACGATTCAATAAATTGTCTGGAACATCCATGCCAATGATACGCTGAGCCAAACCTTCAACAATGGCAGTTTTCCCCACACCGGATTCACCAATCAGGGCGGGATTATTTTTAGTCCGACGGCTGAGGATTTGGAGTACACGTTGGATTTCATCCGCTCGTCCAATAACAGGGATCCAATGTCCCTTCCTGAGCCAATTGCGTCAAATCTCTGCCAAATTCATCCAACGCCGGAGTGCTGCTTTTTTTATCACGTTCCCTCGTTCCCGATTTGCGTAAGAACGTCACGGTCAATTGACGAGCCGTCAGGAGATTAGCCCCTAAACTTCGAAGGACTTTTCCCCCGATTCCTTCCTCTTCTCGTAGCAGTCCAAGCAGTAGATGTTCACTCCCAATATGATTGTGTCCCAGCAGGCGGGCTTCCTCCACACCGTATTCAATGACTTTCTTGACACGAGGGCTAAATGGAATTTCTCCGAATGTTACCGTCGTTCCGCCACCTGGCAGATTCCGTTCGATTTCAAGACGGATTTGTTCCGGGGAAAGACCCATCTTTTTGATGATCATTAGGGCAATGCCGTCGGATTCTCGAAGAATCGCGAGCACCAGGTGTTCGGTACCGAGATAATCGTTTTGGTGCCGCTCCGCTTCTTCTCTGGCAAGGATGATAATTTTTCTACCACGATCCGTGAATCGTTCGAACATTGGACCTCCTCTAGCCGATTATGCGCGAAACTTCTCGCTCAGTCATTCGTCCCTAATCCACAAAAAATTCGAGAGAAATTCACTATTTCAGTCTATCCGTGAACCCTTAAAACTGTCAAGTCAGAAGCCTGGAAACGAGAGACAGTGAAAGCGATCATGATTCACTCTAGCAATACAAATCAGTCTAAGAAAAGCCTGTTCCACAGAGTGGCAATTATTTGCCTACCCATTTTGAAAAAATCCTCCCTTGCTATCATCTATCAACACACTAACATCGTGGCTCCTGGCAATACCACCCATTCAAAAGTCATGACCACCTTCCAGACGATCGGCATTATCACTAAACCAAACGCACCGAACATACTGCAGGGGATCAACCACATTCATGACTGGTTGATTGCACATCATAAAACGGTTCTCATTGATTCTCCTCAAGGATTCCCATCACCCGACAGCGCCACGCGTATACAAATTGCCAAGAAAGCGGATCTTCTCATTGTATTGGGTGGAGATGGCACGATGTTGAGCGGAGCGCGCCTCGTCGAACAACGAGAGATTCCCATCCTGGGAGTCAATATGGGTGGACTGGGCTTCCTCACTGAAATTAACTTTGACGAACTTTCCATAGCCTTGGAAAAAGTGTTCGTGGGAGAATATCTCCTGGATAAACGCTTGATGTTAAAAATTGAGCTTCAGCGGGGTGAACAAATTCTCTCTGCCTTTTCCGGCTTAAATGACGTGGTAATCAGCAAAGGGCATTTGGCAAGAATGATTGCAACCAAAATATGGGTGAATCACGCCTTCATGACAAATTTGCGTGGTGATGGACTAATCGTCGCCACCCCGACAGGATCGACCGCATACTCCCTCTCGGCCAAAGGACCGATTTTAGATCCAAGGTTGGAAGTATTGCTGATAAACCCTATCTGTCCGCACACCTTTTCGCACCGTCCATTCCTTGCCCCCGGCGATGTGCCGATCACGATAGAACTGATAAGTCAAGAACCCGCCATGGCCACCATCGATGGCCAAGTGGGAGCGGAAATGCTGACGGGTGACCTTGTGCACGTTCGGGCATCAGATCATCGCACACAGCTCATTCGTTTTCCAGACCGAAGCTACTTTGAAGTGTTACGCACAAAATTGAAGTGGGGCGATGGGTAACCACTTTCTTCCCGAGACTATCTGGCCAGATGTGCTTATTTCGTTCTACATCCAAATTAGCATAATCGCTTAGTGAACCCGTTTAGGAGAACCGATGGCCCCTGTCATGCGCCATGGGTCTAAAAGGTCTTTGATCTTCGCTTCCGGCAAGACACCCTGACCTCGCGCCAACTCTCGAATCGTTTGACCGGTTTCATAAGATTTTTTGGCAAGGACTGCGGCTTCCTCATATCCAATCGCGGGAACCAGCCCAGTGCACATGGCCAGACTTTTTTCAATGAATCCCTCACAAACTTCCTTGTTGGCCACCAGGCCTTCCACGCACCGGCAGGAGAAATTTTCGGCAGATTTTGAAAGGAGATCAATCGACTGTAAGAGATTATGGGCCATCACCGGAAACATGACTAACAACTCAAAATTTCCCGCCTGCCCGGCAACCGTAATCGTTAGGTCATTGCCAATGACTTGAGTTGCCACCATGGCGACGGATTCGGCAATGACCGGATTCACCTTTCCCGGCATGATTGAGGATCCAGGTTGAGTTTCCGGCAATTGAATTTCGCCCAGGCCACAGCGAGGACCAGATCCCATCCACCTGAGATCATTAGCAATTTTCAACAAGCTCACCGCAATAGTCCGCAAACACCCGCTGGCTTCCACCACCGAATCCTGAGTGGACTGGGCCTCGAAATGGTTTTCAGCCTCCCGCATGGTATAGCCAATTTCCTTTGATAATAACCGGATGACTTTCGAGGCGAATTTTGGATGAGTATTGAGGCCCGTTCCCACGGCGGTGCCACCCAGAGCCAATTCCGCGAGCACGACTTGAGCATGTTTGGCCCTCTCGATGGCCAACTCCATCTGCCGCGCATATCCTCCGAATTCCTGACCCAGGCGAACGGGGGTCGCATCCTGTAAATGCGTACGTCCAACCTTCACAATCCTGTCAAACTTCTTGGCGTTGCGACGAAGGGCTTTGTGGAGACGTGCCAGACCGGGCAATAACCTCTTTTGGATTTCTTCAATCGCCGCGACATGGATTGCCGTCGGAATGACATCATTACTGGATTGTCCCAAATTCACCTGATCATTGGGATGCACCGTCCGGCTCCCTCGATCACCGTTCAGGATTTCCGAGGCTCGATTGGCAATCACTTCATTGGCATTCATATTCGTGGACGTCCCGGAGCCCGTTTGGAAAATATCCAATGGGAAATGTTCATCCCATTGTCCGGCCATGACTTCTCTGGCGGCTTGCTGAATCGTACCCGCCGGCTTTCCTCCAAGCATCCCCAACGATTCATTAGTTCGGGCGGCTGCCCATTTAATCAATCCTAGCGCCCGAATAAAGGGACGGGGAAATCGTATTCCGCTTATGGGAAAATTTTCGATGGCCCTCGCCGTTTGGACTCCGTAATACATCCTCCCGGGAATTTTTAAAGACCCCATCGTGTCCCGTTCGATCCGGGCTCGGCCGGAACGAGAGGCTCGTGAGAGTAACGGCTTGGCGTTTTCAGGAAATGATGGCCTCCGAGAAACCGGGCGACGCGTCATGGATCGAATTCCTTTCTATAGTGTGAGAAGGCGATAGAGAGGAGTCCAGGAACCGAAGCAGACAATTCTACAGCCACTGAATGGCGCAAGAGAGAATCATGGAGAAATGAATTCGAGGAATCAAGAGAAAGAAATGAAGAAAAGGGGAGCAAGCTGCCAATCAACTCAACCAACGCATTTTTCCCACCATGCCTCTAAGGGGCGCATTCGGGACATTCCTTTCGTTCCACCTGAGCATGAAACTCGGCGGACGTCAATGGAAACACTTGGTCACACGTTTCGCAATATCGAATCTCAAAAAATGGTACTCCATCCTCATTGATCTCACACGGCAGCAATAAATCCAATAGGGTCAAATCCCAGGGTTTTTTCATCGGGAAACTTAACCACGGCGAGCCGGACATTAAAGAATTCAAACACTCCTTCCTTGCCCTTATATCGGTCCTCATGACCCATCACATATACGGGCTGGCCTTTACGTTTGATCCGCAGATCCTTTAAGGTTCGCTCCGTCTCGGAGGCACATGAAAACTCTTGGGGTAGAGTAGGGTCGCTCATTCCGGCAATTGCTTTCGTTCACTTGTTTTAAATAGATTCATACATTCAAGATTCATCCTTCCGTCCACATATTAACGGTGGAATCAGCTTGTAGCATGGCCTCAAAAAGGAGGTCAAGGCGGAAGGTGTCGTCCAGTCACTTACTGAGGAGATGAGTCCATGTCGGACATTATCATTTATCACAAACCAACCTGCTCCACCTGCCGGCAGGTCATCAAATTAGTCGAGGAAAGCGGGCAATCCTTTACCGCGATCAACTATTATGAAAAAACGTTTTCCAAATCCACTTTGAAAGGTTTACTGAAAAAGGCCGGACTCAAATCTTCAGACGTCATCCGTACCAAAGAAGAGATCTACAAAAAGCTTAACTTGCAACACTCGCAATTCACCGATGATGAATTATTAGATATCCTGATCAAACACCCGGATCTTATCCAACGTCCCTTGGTCCAAAAAGGGGACCAGGCGATCCTGGCCCGTCCTCCGGAAACAGTCAGGGCAATTCTCTAAAGTAACACCAGCCCAAGCCAGGAGCCCGACAACCAAAAAACAGTGAGTTCGAAAAGGCGGATGACCGAGTATGGACTATGATAATTTTACCAGCCCCAATGGGGTTCTAATTAAAAACAATCAAAAAATGGATCGCTCTGACAGGCTCTGACCATCTACATAATTAAAATGGCCGTTGGAAAGAATCCGATGCCGCACTGCCGAAATAGTCGGTTTTGAGAAATTGGTAGGCTTCGATAATCCGCCGGAGTTCAGGTTCGGAACTACGGTCACCTTGCCGGATATCCGGATGTATCTTTTTGGCACGCTCCCGGAAAGCTCGCGTGACGACGGGCAACGGACTTCCGAATTCAACCCCCAGCACTTCATACGCTTGGATAGATGTACGGATTTCTCCACGAGCCGCGGTGGGCTCCCCCTCCCCTCCCCCGCCTCCCGCAGCCCTAAAGAAATTGAACAGATTGATCTTGTGCCGTCGACGGCGGGGACGCTGCCTGATTTCACTTTCAAACTCTTCAAACCGGTCCTCAATAAATTCCAGGCGCGATTCCAGGCGTTGAGCGGCTGTCAGCTCGGTAATGTTCTCCAACTCTCCCTCAACGAGACCTAACATTCGATCAACTTCAATCAGCCCTTGCTCAACATGCAAATAGGCATCTGTCCGCTCCTGAAACATCGTTTCGATGGCAAAATCCAGGCTTTGCTCGGATTGATCACGAAGTTTGGATATCCTCCGACTCATCCCGGCCACAAACTTCCGACGATTGTGCTCACTAAACGCCATAATGCCAATGCTTAAGGAAAATTTTGGAGCCAATTGTAACATAATAGTTCCCTCATCAAGAGATGAGGTCGGTTGTTAAATAAACGAGAGTCTCACCATAAGACGGCGAGAGATTGCCCCACACAGGTAGGATTGGTATCCTGCCTATCTTTACGCCCTACGCTGCCCGAACATCGGAACGCGCAAAGCCGGTTAGTCCAACGATACAATATTTTATTTAGCATATCCCAATTTATATTGAAGGAAGGTATCATGAACCACCGCCTGGCCATTTTGGGAAGTAGCATTATCATCTCGATTTTTTTCGCGACATCAGCCTGGTCGGTCAACCCTGCGGGCTATGGCAGTGCCGGGGGTGAATTCGACATCAAAATCTCCAGAGTCCCTTCAAATGAAAAGGCCGAAGCCAAATCGACAAAACCGCCTTTTGAGCCTTCACCTGAAATCCTGGCTGAAGGAAAAGCTATCTTTCTTGGACGTGGAGGCTGTATCAGTTGTCACGGGGCGGAAGGGAAAGGGGATGGGGCCGCCGCAAAAAACCTTCCCATTCAACCGAGAAATTTCACCAACCCCAAATTTAACACTTATCGGACACCTGGTGAAATGATGTGGGTGCTCAAGAATGGCAGTATGGGCCAAACCGGCCGGGTGCCGGGAACAGGGATGCTTCCCGTTGTCCAACCAAACGGATTTATTTCGGAGGAAGATGGATGGAAAGTGTTGCTGTATGAACGGAGCCTGGGGGAGCAGTCGCACTAATGATCCTTTATTCGAGCCTGGACGTGTTTGCACAATACGATAGATCTATTTTTAATTCTTCCTCTCCTCGTTGAGAATGGTCTCCTTCATGTCTGAATCCATTTCTGACCGCCAACCCAATCGACTGAGTCATGAGACCAGTCCGTATCTTCTGCAGCATGCCTACAATCCGGTGGATTGGTATCCGTGGGGAGAGGAGGCGTTGAGTCGGGCCAAGCAAGAAAACAAACCCATTTTGCTTTCCATTGGATACTCAGCCTGCCATTGGTGCCACGTGATGGAACGGGAATCCTTTGAGAATCAGGCCATCGCGGACCTCATGAACCGCTACTTCGTGAACATTAAAGTGGACAGAGAAGAACGGCCGGATTTAGATGAAATTTATATGCAAGCCACAACCGCCATGAACCAGGGGCACGGCGGATGGCCCATGACGGTATTCCTCACTCCCGAGCAGGAACCAATTTTTGCGGGAACATATTTCCCTCCAACCGATCGCTATGGTCGTCCGGGTTTCGGATCAATTGTGACAAACATTGGCGAGGGGTGGAAAAAGGATCAATCCAATATTGTGCAACAAGCCAGTCGATTCACAACACGGCTGCGGACCGCCCTGCAACCGGCCTCCCCGCTTGCCGTGAGTGCTGCCGAGATCGAAGATGCTGTCAGGCAGTTTGCCCGAGATTTTGATGCGCGTTACGGGGGATTTGGGCGGGCGCCCAAGTTTCCACCTGCCACCGGTCTCTCGTTTCTCTTGCGCCAATATCATTGGAGTCGAGAGGAAAAAATTCTCACCCTGGTGACGAAAACCCTTGATGGCATGGCTGCAGGAGGTCTGTACGATCACATCGGTGGAGGGTTTGCACGCTATTCCACCGATGACGAATGGTTGGTTCCCCACTTTGAAAAAATGCTGTATGACAATGCCCTCCTTGCACGGACCTACGTTGAGGCATTCCAACTTACCGGGGAAAATCGGTATCGTCAGGTCGCGACCGAAACCTTAAATTACATTTTGCGGGAAATGACCGCACCGGAAGGCGGGTTTTATTCGGCTACCGACGCGGACAGCGAAGGGATAGAAGGAAAGTTTTTCGTGTGGACCCCGGAACAGATTCGTGAAATTGTTCCCGACGAACAGGACGCGATCCGTTTCTGCACCTATTACGACATCACCGTGGAAGGCAATTGGGAACACACCAACATCCCACGCACCCCAAAATCACTGGAAGGGGTGGCCAAGGAATTAGGTTGTTCCCCTGAAGAATTGCGTGAAACCATCAACCGGGTAAAACCGACCGTGTACCTGGCTCGACGGAAACGAGTGCCGCCGGGACTCGATGACAAAATCATCACCGCCTGGAATGGCATGATGATCGGGACGATGGCGGAAGCCGGTCGGGTGTTCAACCATCAACCCTATCTGGATGGGGCTATCCGGGCCGCCGATTTCCTGCTAACCACCCTTTCACGCCCCGAAAGCCGGCTGTGGCGGACCTATCGGGGGGGACAAGCCCATCTCAATGCCTGCTTGGAAGATTATGCTTATGCGGCGGAAGCCATGATCGACGTCTATGAAGCCACCGGGCACGAACGGTATCTCCATGAGGCGGTTTCGTTGGCTGAACGCATTCTGAAAGATTTTGCAGATTGCGACCATGGAGGATTCTTTACCACGGCCACCGATCATGAAGCCTTAATTATCCGGGGGCGAGAAGGGGCCGATGGGGCAACCCCCAGCGGAAACGCCGTGGCCGCGTCGGCTTTAGCCCGCTTATCGTACCACGGTGATCGTGAAGATTTTCGAACGGCCGCCACCAACGCTATCAGGGCTTACGGGCAACAAATCGGACAGGTACCCAGAGGGTTTCCGAAGAGTCTCATGGTCGTCGATCTATTATTACGAGGTCCGGTGGAATTGGCCGTTGTGGGCAGTTCCGGCGACAGGGGTTACGACCAACTCCGTTGTGCAGTCAATTCGTGTTTTGTGCCTTACCGCATTTTGGCCTATCGACAAAATCTTGAGAGTGAATCGACTCATCCCCTGTTAGCAGGAAAAACTCTTGTGAATGGGAAATCCGCCCTCTACATCTGTAAGAACTTTGCTTGCCAAGCCCCGATCACCGATCCTCAAGCCGTGCCATCCGCACTGAGCCATCCTCAGGGCATCACCGCCTCAGCGCTCGAAAAACCTTTGAGGGCCCTAACCGCCCAGGGTCTCCCCGGACATGCCACTCCTCAAGGAACCGGACAGTACGTTGCCAGAATATTAGCCAACCCAGGCGATTCTCGCCCTTCTGCTCATGGATATACGTCGTTGAGTTCAACCAGACTGACCACTTCTCGGATTGGTTTTGGTGGTTATCGGATTGAGATTGGAGTAGAAGACCATCGAAGAGCACTGGAACAGGCCTTACTAAAGGGATGTAACCTCATCGATACGTCCACCAATTATGCCGACGGCGGCAGCGAACGGCTAATTGGCATGGTGCTCAAGGATCTTGTTGGCAAACACCTTGTCTCGCGTGATGAAGTCATTGTGGTCTCAAAAATCGGCTACGTGCAGGGAAACAATCTGAAGCGCGCAGAAGCCCGCGAACAAGCCGGCAACCCGTTTCCAGAGATGGTTAAATATGGCGAGGGCATCTGGCATTGCCTCCATCCTGATTTTCTAGAAGAACAACTTACTCTCTCGCTAGACCGCCTGGGACTGGAAACTCTGGATGTCTGCCTCTTGCATAACCCGGAGTATTTTCTGTCCGATGCCAAAAACCGGCAATTGTCCATCGACCCCCTCAGGCTTGAGGATCTCCGGCAGGAATTTTACCGGCGCCTGCAGCGGGCCTTTGCCTATCTGGAATCACAAATTGCCGCAGGCCGCTTACAATACTATGGTGTTTCATCGAATACCTGCACGGCCAAACCCAATAATCCAGAATCCACCTCACTGTCTCGCATACTCAAAGCGGCCGAGGCCGCCGCGAAGCAAGACGGCACTCCTCACCATCATTTTCGTGTTCTCCAACTTCCGATGAATCTATTTGAATCAGGAGCCCTGCTCACACCTAATACCGGTTCCGATCAGTCGAAAACGGTGTTGGAATTGGCTCAGGATGCCACCGTTGCAGTTCTGGTGAATCGCCCCCTGAATGCTATCCCAGAGAAGGGCGGAGGCATGATCCGCCTCGCAGACCCCCAGGTGGAAATTTCTAATACGAACTTTGATGCCCAACTGCCAAAAGTCGCCGCACTGGAACACGACTACAAGCAAGTATTAGCACCCCAGATCCCAAAACCGGAAAAGGGAGCCGCCCCGCTGGATTACTTCAATTGGGCCCAGGAACTGAAACGGATTCGACCGTCCATCCAAAATCTTGAGCATTGGGATCAAATCGAATCACAAACGATTGCCCCCCATGCCAATCAGGTCTTTCAATTGCTCACCAGGCATTTCGCCGGCAAAAAGGAGGAAGAACAAATATGGGAATCGTGGCGGGATCGCTATGTCCCGGAACTCGTCACCCTCCTCAAAGTCATGCGCATGGAAGCCGCGCACACAAGTGCGAAAAAACTCTCTGGAATTCGGCAGATTATCGACCCCCTCCTTCCAGAATTCAAACGGGAGGAATCCTTTTCCCGTAAAGCTCTCTGGGCCATTGCCAGCCTCCCCGGGGTGACTTCCGTGCTCAATGGCATTCGCCATCCGGTCTATGTGGACGACTCGTTGTCCATCCTGCAATGGGAACCGCTACCTCAACCTCGCGCACTGTTTGAGGCCATTACAGACAAGATTCCCTGATTCTCGGCTCATTTTAGTTTGAAAATGATATTCATTTGCCAATAAACTTTAGCCTTTGATAGATTGAAATATCCTATGGAAACAATTGGACAATTAATCGGGTTAGGGGCGATTGCGGGAGTACTCCCGATTTATCTGGGAATTGCCTTGGCTTTAGTTATCGCCAAAGCCATGAGCCGATCATGGGAAGGCTATTTAACCGGGATTGCCACCGGTGTGCTCGTGTACCTCTTTTTTGACCTTATGCATGAAGCCGTGGAATTCACGGGGGCCACGGATCTGCTTTCGTGGGTCGCTTTTCTTGGCAGCCTGCTGATCGGGTTTGTGGGGCTGGTGGTACTCGAACAACGCCAGCAGAGTCGGAACCGGACAGAGCCATCCAAGCTGTTCTTACCCTATATGATCGCTCTAGGAATGGGCCTCCATAATTTGGGAGAAGGTCTCGCGATCGGCGCCGCCTATATGCAGGGTGAATGGGTCCTCAGCGGTGTGCTGATCATGGGTTTTGCGTTACACAATGGGACGGAAGGATTTGCCATCATCGGCTCGGCTGGAAAATCCAGGCCGGGGCTCAAAGATATCATCATGATGGGATTGCTGGCAGGTCTTCCAACTTGTCTGGGAACCCTTATCAGCGGATTTGCGGTGTCTCCTTATTTCACCATCATATTTTTTGCACTGGCCGCCGGTTCCCTGTTATACGTCATCTTCTCCTTAACCACCATATTTTATACTGCAAGCCGTCGGGTCCAATCAGCCTATGGTGTTTTCACCGGCATCAGCCTCATGTTCGTCACTGCGATGGTCCTGCAGATTGTCAGTGGAATCCACTCGTGAGATATTGCGATTCAACCGACATCCTTAAGAGGGTCTTGAGGTTTCCTCCACAGGAGGAACTTTTGATACCTCTCCTGCCTTTTCAAATTTTCCAATTAATCCTGACTGAATAATTGGGGATATTCTTGTATAAGTTGGTCATAAATCGGTGGGTCCAGTCGAGCATTACGCACAGATCGGGCTTTGGATAATTGAATAATGGTCATGTTTTGAAGTCCCTGAAGGTCAGCCTCCTGTAATTTCGCATGAATCAGGGAGGCCTTGTCGATATTCGCACCGCGAAGATTCGCTTGCTTGAGATTGGCCTGCGCCAGGTCGGCGCTGCCAAGATTGGCACCAGCGAGATCAGCCTGAACCAGATTAGCCTCTCGAAGTTTACTTCCTTCCAGATTGGCCACGATGAGCGTTGCACCACGCAAATTGGCCAAATGGAGATTGCTTTCGGTCAAATTCGCTTCTGTAAGATCGGCCTCTGTCAAATCAGTTTTGGTCAAATGCGCCCGCTCAAGATTTGACCGTACAAGTGTGACCTTGAAAAGGTCAGCATCACTCACATTTGCATTTTTCAAGTTCACCTCGGTCATATTCGCTTTCATCAGACTTGCCTCAGTCAGATTTGCCCCAGACATCATGGCTCCAGAAAGATCCGCGTTATTAAAATTGACATCCTGAAGATTCGCACCATCCAAATCAACTCCGGGTAAATGCATGCCTGATAAATTTCCACTGCTTAAATCCACACGAATCGAAGGGTTCATTTTCCTCCATGCATTCCAGCTTTCAACGCCTTTTTTAATTAATATGAGTTGATCTTGATTAGCCATGAGACTCCTATTTTCCACCAGCCCGACGTACCAAAAATATTAACCCCTTCTACAATCGTGTGTTTCTCATAGCCACTAATGGATACTTCAGAAAGTATATCGTGGATTAAGAAGGTGGATTTCTTTCAATAGCATCCAGAAATGGCTGGTTTCAGCGATTCCACATTCGAGCCCAATTGTCCCATTCCTCTCTCCACATATAAGGACTCGCTTGCACTGAGTGAAGACGTTCCTGCTTGGCTGTGGCAATCGTCATGTCGGGCGAACCGAGAGTCGCGGTAAACCAGACTGCTCCATCGAGATCAGTCCGATATAACGGAAGGCCTCGCTGTTGATACGCAGCGAGCACCTCAGGAGCCGGATGCCCATAGCGGTTGTGGGTGCCAACCGACAGTACCATGGCTTCAGCTTGAAGCCGATTCACCCACTCACGATGCAGGGAACTTCTGGCTCCATGATGCGGCACTTTCACTACGCGAGCCAAGATTCCATTCGGAGTGTGAATCAATCTGTTCAGGGCTTCTTGTTCCGCATCAGCCGTCAACAAAAACGAATGTTGGTCGCACTCGAGTCGGGTAACAAGCGATTGATTATTGAGATCCATGCCACTGAATACGGTGGACGAGACATCCGATCCACCCCTATGACTACGAGTAGGACTCAGTACAGTCAGAGAGCAGGGTCCTGAACTAATAATTTCGGTTCCTGCTGCGATCGTCTGTTCCTGGATTCCCGCAGATTTCACCGCGGATTGGAGTTGATGAAAAAACCTCTCTGACCGGGAAACGCCATTACTCCAATAGTGTCCCACTTCAAATGTGTGCAACACCCAAGGAAATCCACCAACATGATCCCACTGCGGATGTGTCGCGACGACATGATCCAATCGGCGAATACCCTGATTCCAGAGATATGGCCCGATGACCGCACGGCCCATATCTAATCTTCGATAGGCTGGACCGGCATCGATCAATACGGTTTGGCCATCCGGTAATTCAAGAACGGTGGCATCCCCTTGTCCCACATCTAAAAATGTCACTCGTAGGGTTCCCGGCTCCCATCCAGTCCGTGGCGACCATCCCCACCACAGCAAAATAGCAAACAAGACGGTGATACATCCCCATCGGATAGGAGGCCGGTGCCACTTGACCACCAATCCAGCCAGCATTCCCCAAAATACCATCATCGAACTGAGGCGAGGCGAGGCGACATACCAGGCTGCCCCCGGAACATGAGAGAGGCCCATGACGACTTGCCCGAGCAGGTCGAAAACCCATTGATTGACACTGGCTAAGGGAAGGGTTGCTCCTCCTCCAATCAAGGTGGCTACCCCGGACAGCAAACCAACAGGAATTATCAAAGTTCCGACCAAGGGCACAATAATCATATTCGTCCATAACCCCAGCCAGGGAATTTGATGAAAGTTATGGGCGACCAAAGGCAAGGTTGTCAGGCTGACTGCGAGTGTGATGAGCCAGGCCAACAAGACTTTGTGCCTGAGACTCTCGAACCAGGTAGGTGGTGCAGGTGGGAAGACCGCGTCCAGTCCCGATAGGTTGGCTTCTTTCTCTTTTCGTGCCAGAATCAGCAGGCCAATTGCGGCGACCGAGAGATAGGACAATTGGAAGGAAATATCGTGGAGGGCTTCCGGATGCGGGAGAACCATGAGAAGCGCGGCTACGGCTAACGCCGTAACCAAATTGCGTTCCCGTCCTAACCAGATGCCGACACAACACACCACGATCATAATCCATGAACGGACCGTTGCCATTTCCGCCCCTGCCAGCAAGGTATAAAATGAGACGGCCGGCAACGTAATGAGGATAGCAAATCGAGTGGCCGTGAGGCGCAACGATAGGCGTTCCAGCCAGGATGCCGGTAAGAGGGACAGGCTTTTTCGCCCCAGAGCAAAAATCAACAAGGCCAATAACCCTAAATGGGATCCCGAGATCGAGAGAATATGCACGGTTCCGCTAGCCATGAAGGCGTCTCGAATGTCCTGCTCAATGTAACTTTGTTCTCCCAGCACCATGCCTAAGAATAATCCCAACGCAGGATTGGTGAGACTGGAGACAGCCGCGTGATGAATGATTTGGCGCCAGCCATCGACCATACCCAGGATGTGTGCCCAGATATTCTTCTCTTGGATAACCTGAACCCGAATGGCTTCCGGTCCTTGCACCGTCGCAACAGCATGAATCCCTTGCTGCTTCAGGTACTGACCATAATGAAACCCACCGGGGTTCAACGTTCCATAGGGTTCACGCATCTGCGCCGTGAAGGTCACATGATCTCCGTAAACCAACGAAGGATCACCTGGATCACGCCAGGTGAGACGTATCCGCCCATTGGCTACCTGGGCTTTTTCCCCCTGCCTCACCATTCGTTGAGCCTCCACCAACAGAACAAGCCCATCCGGAGTCTGACGGACCGGCGCCACAATGACTCCCTCAAGTAAGACGGGATGTTCCTGAACCACGACCACCAGATCCGAATCCAACTGAGCGATGGACGCCCAATGAGCATGAGCAATTCCTCCCGCCATAAGAGCAAACAGGATGAATCCAGCCTGCCGGGTGAGACGTCGCTGTTGTTCGATCCAGGTTAGGAAAAATCCAAAACTAAGAAGAGCCCCAAGAAGTGACAGGGGAAACAAGGCGAGAAGTGGGCCAAGCCATAGGCCGGCAAGATAAGATACAACTCCAAGTAATATCACATAGGGCAGCGCACTTGGTTAAGGAAAATGCACACAGAGCCTACCAGCAGCGTTCTCCTTATTTACAGACCTCACAATACGACCCAGGACTTTTTTCATCCCTCTCTCCTCATACCACAGACCCCGGAGATAGATGGAAACGTCCTGGCACACAGGGTAGGGGGAGAGAGAAAGACGGGACTCATTAACCATTTCCTTCTAATCTTGATGAAAATTCGCCATCTTTTCAATGAAAATACCGTTTGAGATGACCAGGAAGGATCTGACAATTCATGACGGGATGCAGGATTTCACCACTTTGATTAAATCTTCCGCGATCTCCTGAATGACAATGGTATCCTGTCCCTCCACCATGACTCGCAGCAAGGGTTCCGTCCCGGAATAGCGCACAAGAATTCGTCCGGTTCCATTCAGCAGGCGATCCTTATCTTGAATAGCCTGCTGTAATTGCGGAAGTGTCTGCAAATCCGGTTTGTGGGAAACCTTAACCCCTAATAACACCTGGGGCGTGGATCTCATACAGCGTGCAATTTCCGATAGCGATTTTTGAGCCCGTTGCATCAGTTTGAGCATTTGCAGGCCGGAGATCATCCCATCACCACTGGTATGATAGTCCAAAAAGATCATATGGCCGGATTGTTCTCCACCCAGATTATAGTTATCTGCCACCATTCGTTCCAGAATGTATCGATCACCCACGGCCGTTCGGACCAGGTTGATGCCAGCCTCTCGCAGGCAGACTTCAAATCCAAAATTACTCATGACTGTTCCAACGACGGTATCTTTCCGCAACCGGCCTTGCCGTTTGAGGTCAAGGGCAAAAGCAGCTAGCGCGTGATCCCCATCGACTACGTGGCCCTGCTCACAAACAAATAGGGCCCGATCCGCATCTCCATCCAACGCAATGCCGAGATCGGCCTTCCGATCTCGAACCATCTGTTGTAATCGTTCGGGGTGAACCGCCCCACATCCGTCGTTAATATTTAAGCCATCGGGTTCATGTCCCATCACCCAAACCTTCGCGCCCAATTCACGAATGACCTTGGGGAACACATGATAGGCAGCCCCATGCGCACAATCCAGGACGATTCGCATATTCTGGAAGTCCATATCACGAGGAAGCGACCGCTTAACATATTCAATATATCGCCCTTCAGCATCATCAATACGATAGGCTTTTCCGATGGCTTCAGCCGTAGGCCGAATATGTTCAATCTCATTCGAGAGAATAAGATCTTCAATACGTTGTTCCAGGTCATCCGGTAATTTCATCCCGTCATTCGAAAAGAATTTTATGCCATTGTCCTGATATGGATTATGCGAGGCGGAAATCATCACACCGGCATCGGCTCTCAAACTACGAGTCAAAAAGGCGATTGCTGGCGTGGGTAAGGGGCCCACTAACAAGACATCTACGCCCATGGAACACAATCCGGCAGTTAAGGCCGACTCCAGCATATACCCGGAAATGCGAGTATCTTTTCCAATAATGATCTGATGGCGGCCTTCCCGTTTACGGAAGACATGAGCCGCCGCCCGACCTAATTTCATCGCCATTTCGCTGGTCATCGGATCTAGATTCGCGACCCCACGAACCCCATCCGTACCAAATAGCTTCCCCATATGTTTCCCTTTACTTTCGTGATGCTGTATTTAAATTGTCGAAGAACCCGAATATCCGAAAATGGTGCCCGTCAAAAACTTATCTTTACATTATGAGCTTAAAAGGAAACCCAGAAAATCATCTCAAGCCAAGGTCGCACCAGGCTTCTGACCCTCAGCCGGACAGGACACATACGCTATCATGAACAACACGGGAGCACACGACAAAGCAGCGTAAACGCCGCTTAGAGCATTTTTCAATAACCTATTACTACTTGTCGCACGAATTTCGCAAAGCTTGAGCAACCCGGATGGCATCATTCATGGCACCCACATCATGGACCCGTAAGATATGGGCTCCCTGCCAGACTGCGGTCGTAAGAGCAGCAGCATTTCCCATCTCTCGTTCCCCCACTGACTTTCCCGTCAATTCTCCAATAAATGCTTTCCGTGACAATCCTATCAGAACAGGTTGTCCTAATTGGAGAAATTCTCCAATGTTGGCCAGAATTTTCAAATTATGATGGAGGGTTTTTCCAAACCCGATTCCCGGGTCGACAATGATATGGTCTGCGGAAATTCCCATCGACTGAGCCATCGCGATGCGCTGCGCCAAAAAGGATTTTACCTCACTCACCACGTCATCATAATGGGGAGCCTTCTGCATGGTGACGCTATTCCCTTGCCGGTGCATAAGAACGACTCCGGCTCCCGATTCTTGCACCAATTGAGCCATGGAAGGATCATCCTGCAGTGCGCTCACATCGTTAATCATGACCACTCCGAGATCCAACGCCACCCGAGCTACGGCAGCCTTTCGTGTATCGATGGAAAGTGGGACATTGGTGCGCTTTCCCAAAATGGTAAGAATGGGCCTGATTCGTTTGATTTCCTCCTCCTCGCTCACATACAGAGCCCCCGGCCTTGTAGATTCACCCCCGATATCAATCAAGTCCGCTCCTTGAGCAATTATCTGCTGCGCCCGTGCAAAAGCCGCTCCAGGATCAATAAACTGTCCCCCATCAGAAAAAGAGTCCGGTGTCACATTCAGGACACCCATGATGAGTGCTTTGGAACCAAGAGGCAACGTCTTCTGACAACACTGAACTTTGTGAAAGGAAGGTACTGGGATAGTCACGGGAATCATTTAGGCAGATCGATTTAAATTCTAATATTTGAGGAATATACTGGGATAATGCAGGGCGTCCAGCCTACATAGCAAGCCGAGGTTAGCTGGTCAGAAAGCTTACAAATTTGTCACAGCAAGCAAAGGGGAAAAGTGAGGGGGGAAAGAACAAAGCTCTCAACAGGGGAAGAACAGTCGAACGTATTCAATATCTTAGCCGTCAATAGGGAAAACTGAAAGATGATTCAGATGAGAATAGGAAAAAAGGCATTCTATGGTCTCCCTATCTAAATAGAGATATGGCTGGGAAACCGCAACCATGGCTCAGCATGGAACTCGAGTCTCTGGACTATTCTGGAAAGAGAACATCAGAAGGAAAGCACGTTAAACAGCCGCAGCTTGTTCTAGCGACGAAGACTGTTGAACGATTTGCTCAATTTCTATGCCGTCCAATACCTCTTTCTCCAGCAAAGCTTCGGCAATGGCCCGCAGCGTATGAATATGCTCTGTCAGCATCCTGGTCGTTCGTTCGTAGGCCTCGACTACAAGTCGTTTGACTTCCTTATCAATTTCCAAGGCAACTTGATCACTGAAATCCCGACGAGAGCCAAAATCACGCCCTAAGAAGACTTCTTCATCTTTTTTCCCAAAGGTCAACGGACCTAGCTTTTCACTCATGCCCCATTCACAGACCATTTTGCGCGCCAATTCAGTGGCCCGCTCAATATCGTTCCCCGCTCCAGTTGTCACACTTTTAAAAATCAATTCCTCAGCAACGCGCCCACCAAACAAAATAGAGAGGGTATTGTACAAAAAATCCTTCGAATAACTATGGCGATCATCGATCGGTAGTTGCATCGTCATGCCCAGAGCTCGTCCACGAGGAATAATTGTCACCTTATGCACGGGATCCGTGCCTGGTAAGAGTTTAGCCATCAAGGCGTGACCAGCCTCATGAAAGGCCGTCGTACGTTTTTCTTCCTCAGTTAGCACCATGCTCTTACGTTCGACACCCATCAACACCTTATCTTTGGCGTTTTCAAAATCAATCTGGTCTACGGATTTTTTATCCAGCCGAGCCGCCCATAAGGCTGCCTCGTTAACCAAATTTTCTAAATCCGCCCCCGAAAACCCTGGAGTCCCTCTCGCAATTTTTTCAAGATCCACATCTGGCGAAACGGGAACCTTTTTCGTATGGACCCTCAGAATTTCTCCTCTCCCGCGTACATCTGGACGATTTACCACGACCTGCCGATCAAATCGGCCTGGTCGTAATAAAGCGGGATCTAACACATCCGGTCTGTTGGTGGCCGCAATCAGAATCACCCCTTCCGTGGTATCAAATCCATCCATTTCCACTAATAACTGATTCAGTGTTTGCTCGCGTTCATCATGTCCTCCACCAAGCCCGGCGCCCCGTAAACGTCCGACAGCATCAATTTCATCGATAAAAATGATACAGGGAGCATGTTTTTTCCCCTGTTCAAAGAGATCTCGAACCCGGGAAGCCCCGACACCCACAAACATTTCTACAAAATCCGATCCACTGATACTGAAAAACGGCACGCCTGCCTCACCAGCAATGGCTTTAGCCAACAAGGTTTTCCCCGTGCCTGGGGGCCCCACAATCAGGACTCCCTTAGGAATACGCCCACCTAATTTTTGGAATTTGGCAGGGTCCTTTAGAAACTCGATGATTTCCACCACTTCTTCTTTGGCTTCATCGACCCCCGCAACATCTGCAAAGGTGACTTTTTTCTTCTCTTCTGTCAAAAGTCGCGCGCGGCTTTTCCCAAAGGACAGAGCGCGATTTCCACCAATCTGCATTTGACGCATCAGGAAAAACCATAGGCCCAAAAAGAGCACAAATGGGCCCCATGACAACAGGAAGGTGATATACCAGGGGTTGTCTTCCGGTGGCTTCGCTTCGATTTGAACTGACTTTTCCCGCAAGACGTTGACCAGGTCGGGATACTCCACCGAGTAGGTTTGGATTCTGGTGCCATCTTTTAAAATTGCGCTGATGTTATTATGTTTGATGATGACTCGTTCAACATCCCCCTTTTCCAGATGAGCCATAAATTCGCTAAATATGACCGGATCCTCAGGATGCTGATTGGGCACCGTAAATAGGTTGAATAACAAAATCATGAACAGGCAGACAAACACCCAAAATAGTAAGTTTTTCACACGAGAATTCATGTCGAGGGTAACCCCCTTAACGAGACAAATGAGCCATGGCTATCACGACAACAGTTTAAACCTTATAATTGTATCACGCACTTTTTAGAGCTGACAACCGCGTTAGACCAGAGGGTCTTCTCGAACCAGCTTAGGATCGAGTTTGGCCAGGTAGGGCAGATTCCGATATTTTTGTTTAAAATCCAGCCCATATCCTACAAGATATGTCGGGGGCACCTCAAAACCCACGTACCGGAGATCGATCTCCACCTTACGGTTGGCCGGTTTATTGATCAGTGCGCACACAGCCACAGAGGCTGGCTTCTTTTTCATCAATTTGGCTACTAAGGATTGAGCGGTCACCCCAGAGTCCACGATATCTTCGACTAATAATACATGACGTTTGTTGATCCTTTCGGTTAACTCCGTCCACACTTTGTCTCTTTTCGCTGAACTGCCGATTTTTTTCTGATTCCTGCCAATCAGAAAATCAATCTGAATCGGCAACCGAATGACCCGAACAAGATCGGCGAAAAAGACATAAGCTCCCTTGAGAACGCCGACAACCAGAAGATCCTTGCCTTGATAATCCTGGGAAATTTGTTTTCCCAATTCCTTAATTCGAGCCCGCATGGCTTCTTGAGTGACAAAAGGTTTTCCAAAAATTTGATCCATACGTACTTCCATATTAAATAATCATCTTGGCAACGACCACCGATGTGGTCGAGGCTGAAACCTGGAACCGTTCATCTGCTCGTAATCCTCCAACCCAGACAATTCCTTCCGGGGCAACCAATAAAGGAACCTTGATCCGCTGGGAACGGGGTAACTTCATATCCGAAAAAAAATCCTGGAGTTTTTTTTGCCGCCCACCAAATCCCTTGGGACAAAAAATATCTCCAGGCACCCAACTTCGTAACGTCAAATCTGGAGTAAACGTTGCCGGATCGAGATGGATTTCAGAAGAGGGAACATGATCGCCAATCACTGCCGGGGTATCCATCGAAATCGTAATGCGATGTCCGGTTGGAGACCAGGTCACCTCACCCGGGATAGGCAAGGGCTCTACCCTTATGCTGGAACGAACCCCAGTCGCCTGATTAAATTCCTCGCGGCGGCGTACGACCAACCGATCATATTCCTGACCGACCTGTACCCCGTAACATTCTATCGTCCAACCGGACTGCCCATGCTCCAACCGATTTATTACCCTTTCCACCATATCGAATCTCGGACTCTGCGGATTTCCTCCAACCTGCTGAAAACTCTGCCGGATCACCCGCCGACGAATAGGCAAAGGCAGGCCAAGGAACGCCACACGGTCAAATTGCCGTTCTCCTGTCTTTTCAGATACACACGTGCGATGAAAGGCTTCATCGGTTAATTCCTCCAGATACGCATGATCATCACTTAGAATGTGGGCCTGCCGGGTCAACACGTTCACAATCCCCAGAGAATACTTTTTCAATTGAGGAATCAGGTCCAGGCGAATGCGATTCCGGAGATATACCTGCTGCAAATTGGTGGAATCCAATTGGAACTCCTGCTGCCGCTCTTTCAGATAGCTCACAATTTCACTCCGCGGAATGTTTAGCAGGGGGCGAACCACGTGTGCGCCCCGCTTGGGAGGCATACCTCCTAACCCACCCGTTCCGCATCCACGAAGCATCCACATCAGAACCGTTTCAGCTTGATCATCTGCAGTATGGCCAATCGCCAATTTTGTGGCCTCCAATGTTGGACCATCTCTTCTAAGGCATGATACCGGACTGTCCTGGCATATTCCTGAAGTGATTGCTTCCGAAATTTGGCATCTTGTTTGTCCAGATGGAGTCTGGAAACCATGACAGGCACTCCGAATTTCGCCGCTAATGCCTCGACAAACTTCGCGTCCCCTTCACTTTCCATACCCCTGAACCCATGATCGATGTGGCCCACACATACATCCCAATTCCACCGTACTCGCAACGCAACCAAACACCTGAAAAGAGCGACAGAGTCCGGGCCACCCGACACTGCCACCACAATCCGGTCTCCAGATGTCAATAACCCATTGGCCTGTATGGCTAATTCAACTTTTCGTTCCAGCCCAACAAGGGCGGCCAGGCTTTTCATTCTATACTCCCTTTCCCTAAATGACTGTGGGAATTCTGGGGCTTCCGGAATAGTCTTGTAAGATTTCTCTGGCACGCAACCCATCGTGATCCATTTGTCTCACGAGGTCTTCAATATGTGCAAACGTCATGTCCCCGCGGATCGATTCTATGAAATGAACCGAAATATCTTCTCCATAAAGCTGAAAGGTCTTATCAAAAATATGCACCTCTAATAGTCGCTCCCCATCCGAAAACGTCGGGCGCGTGCCTATATACGCAATGGAATCCAGACACTCCCCCCTCACCACCGTCAGCGTGGCATAGACACCATCCGCAGGAAGGACTCGATTCCCGGAAAGTCGAAGGTTAGCTGTCGGCCATCCAAATTGACTCCCGCGCTTCTCTCCGGAAATCACCACGCCCCGTAACATATAGGGTCTCCCCAGACATTGTGCACTCTGAGCCACATCCCCGGCTACCAAGCATTTCCGAATGCGCGTTGAACTCACTACATCCTTTCCCATCATCACCGGCGCAATCGGCTCGACAGAAAAATCCGCCTTCGCCCCCAATTCAATCAGATCTTGTACTGTCCCACTTCGTCCCTTACCAAACACAAAATTTTCTCCGACTAACAGCTTTCGTATCCCAAGGCCATCTCGTAGCACCTGACCGACAAACTGGGACGGTGTCAGACTGGCTAACTCCTTAGTAAACGGGAGAATCACCAGTTCCGCTATTCCAAGGCGTTCAAAAAACACTCATCTTGTCATGGTCATCGGATAAAGACTTATGAACCGATCCAGGACGCAACACTTCCACCGGATGCGGGTCAAAGGACAACACCATAGGATACCCATTGAGTTGTTGCGCGCGATCCACGACAGCCTGCACCAAGGCACAATGCCCCAGGTGCTGCCCATCAAAATTGCCAATGGTAAGAACGGGAAAGGACGCGGGAGAAACCGACGGTATTCCTCTGGTAACCTTCATACACCGTCACGGTTGAGGAGACAAGCCGCCTCCTTGGCAAAATATGTCAGGATCAGATCCGCTCCCGCGCGTTTGATCGATAGCAAACTTTCCATCATGACGGAGTTCCCATCGATCCAACCCAATTGCGCAGCAGCCTTCACCATGCTGTATTCTCCACTCACTTGATAGGCCGCCACAGGAACGGAAACGAGGTCACGGACTCGTCGAAGAATATCCAAGTAGAACAAGGCTGGTTTCACCATCACGATATCAGCGCCTTCCTGGATATCCAGTTCAACCTCACGAAGCGCTTCCCTGGCATTGGCCGCATCCATCTGGTAGGACCGTCGGTCGCCAAAGGACGGACTGGAGAAGGCTGCATCGCGGAATGGGGCATATAATGACGAAGCATATTTGGCGGAATAGGCCATAATTGGCATTTCAGAAAGCCCTTGATGATCCAATGCCTCACGAATAGCAGCAACCCGGCCATCCATCATATCGGAGGGGGCCACCATATCCACTCCGGCCTCCGCATGACTCAGCGCCATTGCCTGCAGGCAATTCAACGTTTCATCATTCAAAATCCGGCCTTCATGGACAATTCCACAATGGCCATGGGAAGTATATTCATCGATGCACACGTCGGTAATGACCATTAAATCGGGCAATTGGTCCTTAATGGACCGAACAGCCCGCTGAACGACCCCTTCCTTATCATAGGCGGAAGATCCACGCTCATCTTTGTGCTCAGGAATTCCAAACAGGATAACGGCCGGAATACCTAATTCCCAGGCCTCTTTGGCTTCCTGAACCACGCGATCAACAGACCACCGAGATTGGCCTGGCATCGAGGCGATCGGTTCTTGTTTATTTTCGCCAAAGGTCACAAACAACGGATAAATAAAATCCGACGGAGTCAGTTGAGTCTCTCTCACCATTCGGCGGAGAGATTCATGCTGGCGTAAGCGACGTAATCGGTGTACGGGGAATCCCATAATCGGCCTTATCCGCGGATGAGGGAGTGTTGTCGAATGCTTCCTGGTTGGCTGTCACTCTGCCGGATGTCTTTTGATATACAGGTCAATGGTATGAACCACCTTTCAATCCGCCTCACCTTATTTTCGAGGAAGATTGGTGAGAAAGACGACCAGGTCCCGCACAGAGATCATTCCCACCATTTTTCCGTTTTGGGTAATTCCTAAGTGCCGAATATGTTCCTTGGCCATGAGATCATTTGCATCTAACAGGGTGCGATCTCCCTCGATACTGACAATCGGCGCCGACATGATTTTTTCGACAGTCGTATGCATCGGATCTGCACCCGCAGCGACCACTCGTCGCACCAAATCCGTATCGGTGAGAATGCCGATAATTTCTTCTCCACTGGTCACAACGACACTCCCGATTCCATTATCCCGCATCATTTCCGCAGCGGTCTTGACCAGGATATCTCGATCAACTTTGACGATTTTGTCTGCCGGGACCATACAAGATTTAACAGGAACCATGATGCTACTCCTCCCATTAATCGGTTAACAAAGCCTGGTGTCAGGAACTTCCCATACCAATATGATTAAGTATAATTATGATACCAATCTCGTATTTTTCGGAGTTTGCCCTGCATGACTGATAATAGCATCGACCAAAGCCGGAACCGTATTTTCCAACGCCACCACATCCACGGATAACCCTTCTTCCTGAACTGTTTGAGCCGTAATCGGTCCAATGACGGCTACCGTGAGATTCCGGGTTAATTCCTGCAATTCACTGCGATTCTCAAACATCTGACAAAAATTGCGTACGGTGGAAGAGCTGGTAAAGGTCAGGTAATGAATTTCCTTCTTGCGTAATCGATCTCGAAGGGGGGCAATCTCCACTGCAGGCGAGACCGCTTGATAGACATGCACCACCCGAACCGTGGCTCCCATGGCTGCCAATTGGTCAGGAAGAATCTCACGCGCAACTTTGGCTCGTGGGATCAGGATTCGTTGTCCCTTGACCCCTAATCCACCCATGGATTCCAAAATACCTTCGGCCTGAAAATCTTTAGGAACCAGATCCGCACCCACTCCCCAACGAACGGCCTCTTCCTGCGTTCGCGGACCAATGCAACACACACGCAGACCTGCCAGACTTCGCACATCTTTCTGATGAAACCAAAGCCGTCCCATGAACGATTGCACGCCATTCACACTTGTAAAAATTATCCAATCGTACATCGACAGCGCGTCAATCGCCTCATCCACCGGAGTCCAGTTATCCGGAGGATGAATTTCCAACGTGGGGCATTCCACAGGTTCAGCGCCCTGCGCCGCCAACAGATTGGAAAGTGCCGGGGCCTGGTCACGTGGTCTCGTCACTAATATCCCTTTTCCAAAGAGTGGCCGTGATTCATACCAGTTCAGTCGATCTCGTAACCGAACAACTTCGCCCACGACAATCACCGTCGGCGGACTCATGTCCGCTTTGGAGGCTTTCGTAACAATATCCGATAACATTCCCACTATCGTTCGTTGCCGAGCATAGGTGCCCCATCGGATTAACGCCACAGGAGTCGACGGGGACTTGCCCTCCTGAATGAGTCGATCCACAATCTGGGGAAGATTTTTCATTCCCATCAAAAAGACTAAGGTCCCTTCAGAGGAGGCCAGACGAGGCCATTCCATCGCACTCGATGGTTTCGAGGGATCTTCATGCCCCGTTACAAACGCCGCCGTCGATGCGAGTGTCCGGTGCGTCACCGGAATTCCCGCATACGCCGGCACAGCCACGGCAGCCGTGACTCCAGGCACCACCTCGAACGGAATACCCGCATCGGCAATCACTTCAGCTTCTTCACCTCCCCGACCAAACACAAAAGGATCTCCCCCCTTGAGTCTCACCACACACTTACCTTCTTGGGCCTTGGTGACTAGCAACGCATGAATTTCTGCCTGATCCCGATACGCTCCTCGCCCTTTTCTACCGACATAAATTCGCTCGGCATGGGAAGGGGCATAATTCAATAATTGCGGATTGGCCAAGTGATCATATAACACCACATCAGCCTGTTCTAGACATTCTTTCCCTCGTAGGGTCAGTAACTTCGCATCTCCTGGTCCAGCTCCGACCAGAAACACCAGACCATTTTTTGCATTCACCTTGGTCATGCGGCCCCATAAATTTCCTGGAGAATGGGTTGCGCCCCACCATCCAGCAATTGTTCGGCCACCCTCGTACCAAGAGATACGGCCTCATCCGCTGATCCCGATAACACTCGACGAATATATCGCTTTCCATCAAGACTCGCGACTAACCCATCCAGAGTCAGAATGTCTCCTTGAAGTGTGGCATAGCCGGCTATCGGGACCTGACATCCGCCCTCCAGGCGCGTGAGTAAGGCTCGTTCGGCCGTGACAGCAATCCTGGTTGGCCGATGCTCAAACCGGGCGACCAGATCTCGCACAAGCGCATCATCTTTCCGCCCTTCCAGACCCAGGGAACCTTGACCAATTGCCGGTAGACTGACATCCACAGAAAGATACTCTGTCACTTCTTGCTCCCAACCCAAACGCTTCAGGCCCGACGCGGCCAGAATAATCGCGTCGAAATACTTCTCGCGAACTTTGCGAAGTCGGGTATCAACATTTCCGCGCAACACGGCGATTTCAAGATCCGGACGAACATGTAATAATTGCGCCTGTCTGCGCAAACTACTGGTTCCCACTCGCCCCCCTACCGGCAATTTTTCCAAGTTCCGGCCTTCACGGGCAATTAAGGCATCCCGTGGATCTTCCCGTTCAGGAACACACACAATCTCTAACCCTTCAGGTAACACAGAGGGCACGTCTTTCATGCTATGCACGGCCAGATCGATTTCTCCTCGGAGAAGGGCTTCTTCGATTTCTTTGACAAACAACCCCTTTCCTCCAATTTTGGCCAAGGGAACATCCTGGATTTTATCTCCGCTGGTTTGGATGCGTTTCAGAATAACAGAAATCCCCGGGGCAATAGCTTTGAGCTGACCTTGCACCCATTCGGCCTGCCATAATGCCAGTTGGCTTCCCCGTGTTCCCACAATGAGCGTGGATCGTATCTCACGGTCCCGATGAATCACATTTCATCCTTTTGCGGCAACGTCTCTTCGATGACAACATCAATTGGTTCATCCTCCAAGAGCAGATCCTCGCCGACATTGAGTTCTCGTTCACGAAGCTCAAAGAACCGGCGAGCCGCCTCAATAAAGGCAAATCCATTTTGAGATTGGGCTTCCGATTTTAATGTGACAACGGGGCCATGCAGCAATTTATTCACAATTGCCGAGGCCAACCCTTCAATAGTAGCCCGGTCTTTCGGTGACAATTCTCCTAAACGATGAAAGACTTTCTCCAACTCGCCCTGTTTAATATCTTCGGCTTTTTTTCGCAAGGCCACAATGGTGGGCGTCGCCTCCAGTCCGCGAACCCAGGCCACCATACATCCGACTTCTTCCTTCACCATGTGTTCAGCGGTTTCGGCTTCTTTCATACGTTCTTCCTGATTGTGTCCCACATGGGCTTTAAGATCATCAATATCAAAGACATACGCGTTATCAACATCCCTGACCGCCGGATCAATATTGCGAGGCACCGTAATATCAATCAAGAACATCGGCCGGTTCATTCGATGATGCACCGCCGCTTCAATATCATCCTTTGAAATGACATAGTGAGGAGCACCTGTCGCGCAAATGACAATATCCACCTTGGGTAACGTGCTTCGAAGTTCTTCATACGGAACGGCATGCCCATGAAACCGTTCCGCAAGGGTCAAGGCTCGGTGATGATTTCGAGTCGTTATGAAGACCTCTTTTACACCCTGGTTCACCAGATGCTGCGCCGCCAGTTTTCCCATTTCCCCTGCGCCCACTAATAACACGGTCCGCTGTTTCAAATTCGAAAAAACTTTTTTGGCTAATTCCACGGCGGCATAGCTGACAGAAACGGCATACTCTCCTATCCGCGTGTTTGTTCTGACACTTTTCCCTACCGAAATCGCCTTTTTGACGACTTTATTGAGAATGACCCCGGATGAACGATGGGTCAGGGCCAACTCATAGGCTTCCTTCACCTGACCGAGGACCTGGGGTTCTCCAACAACCATGGAATCCAAGCTGGCTGACACCCGGAACAAATGCGCGATGGCTTCATCATCACTGTAGCGATACAGGTGTGGACGTAAATCTTCAGACGACAAGGAGAAATGAGTCGAGACCAAAAAATCTTCCAGTTGACGAAAACCTCCGTCACCCTTCTCCACGACCGCATAAACTTCAACCCGGTTGCAGGTTCCCAGATACATCGCCTCTTTGATTTCGGAATACGCCATGAGGCGCCCCATGGCTTCTCCCATCCGGCTATCCTGAATAGCCAGTAATTCCCGAAGCTCGACAGGAGCCGTCCGATGATTGAGTCCTAACACAATAATATTCATAAGGGTGACAAGGGCTGATGGTTTTTCAGGAGAATGCCCACAAAAGTCAAAATCACTCCGGCAAATCCGACAATGGTGAGATAGGCGGCTTTTTTCGCTCTCCACCCCGCCGTCACCCTTCCCAGCAAGACCACAAAATAAAACACCCAGGTAATCAACGCCCAAATTTGCTCAGAGTTCCAACTCAGATATGTGCCAAGAGTCAACTGTGCGGAAACCGCCCCGGCCAGAATTCCCAAGGTCAATAAGGGAAATCCAAAAAGGATAGATCGTTGATTTAAGGAATCTAAAAAATCAAGCGGAGGGAGCTTGAAATACAACACATTAAATTGTTTGGATTTTAAGAGACGCTCTTGCATGACATACATCAGTCCAGCCACGAAGGCCACAGCGAAACCAATGGTCCCCAAGATACTCAGCGTCACATGTACCCAGACCGTCTGAAAGACCGGGGCAATCGTGTCGGGTTCCTGAGGAGCTAGGGTCGCTGAGACGAGAGAAAGAAAGGCCAGGGGAAGAATAAATGCACCCAACACCTCTAGGCCCTGCTTCAGCACGACGACTAAAAAAACCAATACGAGCCCCCAGGCAAAAAAAGACATGGCGTCTTTAAAGGTGAGGATGGGGATAGACCCGGTCGACACCAGAGCCATAATGAGGGCAGCGGTATGCGAAAAAAACCCAAGACCTGTCGACACCAGAGAAATTTTTGATATGACTTCCGAGCGATACCAGAGATACAGAAGAAAGAGGAGCGTTCCTCCAAAGTAGAGGCCCATCGTGAGGTAAGACAACATTTCAGGCATTTAAAAAACCTATTGACGAGACACGCAAACCCACCCAGAATCGAGTATAAATCTGCCTTTAGAGAAGGTCAAGAAAATCAACACGTTATCGAATTTTCCAGCTAAGGGAGAAACGAAAAGGCCACATGGGAAAGCCTCTCATGCAATACCTGCTGTGGCTCCTCCACAGATATTTAAGGATTGACCGGTGATCGCGCTGGCGGCCTTTGAGCAAAGATACACGACGGCACCTGCCACTTCTTCGGCCTCTGCCATCCTTTTGATGGGTACCCCACCAATGGCCATTTCACGGAATTCTTCTGATGAAATACCCAGGATAGCAGCGGTTTCATCGATTCCCTGCCGGGCCATATCCGTATCTACCCAGGTTGGACAAATGGCATTCACCGTAATGCCCTCGGTAGCGACTTCCAAGGCCAGAGCTTTGGTAAATCCTAAGATTCCATGCTTGGCCGTACAATACGCTAAATACCCTGCTACTCCGAACCGTCCCAATACTGAAGAGACATTCACGATACGTCCATAATGGCGCTGAAGCATATGCGGAACGGCGAATTTTGAACAAAGGTAACTGCCCGTCAAATTCACCTGAATGATATTCTGCCATTTCGAATCATCAGGATCTTGGATCGGCGTTCGACCCGATGCTCCAGCGTTATTAACGAGAATATCCAGACCGCCAAAGTTCTTGACTACGGCATTGACGGTTCGCTCAACATCGCCTCGATGGGTCACATCACATTGTAAGGGAAACACCTCTGCCCCAGTTTTGGTCAATTCCCTGGCAGTTCGCTCCAATTCTTCAAGTCGCCTCCCGCAAATAGCCACACGCGCATGTTCACCAACAAACGCCTGCGTAATGGCCCGCCCGATACCCACTCCTCCTCCTGTGACGAGGGCTACCTGGCCTTTTAAACCATTTTTTAATTCCATCTCTCATGTCCTTTCACAAGTAACGGAGATATGGGCCCCACCAGTAGACTCTCCTGGACAATCCCCCTCAATACCCAGTACCATCCCACCCTTGCCCCGCACCATTCTTTTCAATAATCCATGACAGGCACACTCTATATCGTCAGTACCCCCATCGGAAATCTGGAAGACATGACCTTCCGGGCTATACGCATCTTACAAGAAGTGTCCATTATCGCAGCCGAAGATACGCGACGCACGCAAAAACTCTGCTCTTATTATCAAATTGGCACGCCACTCACCAGTTATCACGATTTCAACAAAGAAGAGAAAACGGATATTCTAGTCCATCGCCTTCAGGAAGGAAGTTCCGTCGCATTAGTCTGCGACGCCGGGACCCCGCTTATTTCTGATCCGGGTTTTTATCTGGTTCGCCGGGCTATTCAAGCAAACATTTCACTCATTCCCATTCCCGGACCCTCATCGGTTCTTACTGCGTTATGCGTATCAGGCCTCCCAACCGATCGGTTTATCTTTGAAGGATTTGTGCCAAGAAAACCAGGTGCAAGGGAAAAGTTTTTCCAAAACCTCAAGGAGGAGACGGGTACAATTATCGTTTTTGAGACCCAACATCGGATTCTCAATACGTTACAGGTCATCCACACTGTCTTGGGAAATCGCCACATCGTGTTGACACGTGAACTGACAAAATTTAATGAAGAAATTTTGCGAGGGGAAATCGAAGAAATTGCTCAACAATTAACAGGTAAGTCGCTCAAAGGAGAAATTACGCTTTTAATTCAAGGGTTACCTCAAAGAAAAAAAAAGACAATTTGGAATCTAACACCTTAGCATCAGACATCTTCTTTCTGGATAACCACCTGATAATATTGATCAACTTTTTCTTGGTGGAGAATCCGGTGTCCTTCATTGATAATGCTTTGGGGAACATTCCGAATGGGTTCGCCTTCATCTAACCAAACCCGTAACTGCGCCCCTATTTCTAATGATTCGAGCTTAAGCTTGGTTTTCACAAAATTGTAAGGGCAAATGACCCCTCGAAGATCCAACTCTTCCATGTGACAATTACTACTCTCCTACCATCAACCTAAATATAGTCCTAATCATTGTGTTTCTTAAGGACTCAGTTTTAGGTATTTCTTCATTCACATAACAAAAGAGCGTGCCGGATTTTGAACCGGCACGCTCTTTTTGAAAACATATCCCTTTTAACCGGAAACTTATTGAACCGTACCCTTGTTAAAATTCTTGCGATCATCGCCGTAGTCCGTGGCAACGGTCTTATCCGTCTTTTCATTGACGGTGTTAGGCTGGGGGGCACATTGCCAGCAAGGAGCGGCACCGGTCATCACACCAACATCGCTGGTGATCCCTGACTCTACTGCTCCAGGCTGAACTGACCCCTCAGGCACACCGGTATACCCGGCAGTCTTAATATTGAGCCCCCTTGAACCATAGGGATCCGGCTTTTGCCCAAACCCGCCACCAAACCCAGGGTTGTTCGATCCACCTAACAATTGGCTTCCCGTTAACACATACACTTGACGAACCAATTTCCGGCCGGTTCCATACTTTTGGTCAGCCGTAGTCTCATTCTCCGCTTGGATCGTGACGTAATCTCCCTTGCCAATAGCTTTGAGGTTCTGCATGTTGGTCTTGCCATCAAACCACAGCTCCTTCAGATTCAAGGAACCGGTAATGGATTGCCTCTCATCCTGGGAACTACCGCCCATGTCGATGTACAACTTTCCTCCTGCGTAATCAATGGCGACAATTTCCCCCATAATAGTCTCATCGGCTGAGAGGTAACGCAACATATCATCCTGGTCCATCACCCGGGATCTGTCGCCAACACCCTGGGAATCCCCGACGCCTGTTCCAAACCCTACGTTTTGCGGTGCACGCTCCTGCGCAACCGCCACGCTCACCGAGCCTGCAAGAATCATTGCTAATCCGAAATACCCTACCTTCCGCATGGGACTCCTCCTTGGAAGTGTGAGTGAATAATCAAAAAACGAACAAATTGGAATATACGTTTTAATTTCAGAATCAAGGACACAAACTATAGTCAAGGCAGTAGCCCCTGTCAAGTCAATTTTTGGCTGTAATACATTGAACACCATACTCGGATTTTCACTTAAAATTTCACCATTAATTTATTGAATTTAACATTTTTCCTGAACAAGATTTTTATGATGGTGCCCGGAGGGAGGGTCGAACTCCCACTCTCGTGAAAGAACCGGATTTTGAGTCCGGCGCGTCTGCCAGTTCCGCCATCCGGGCATTGCCATTTTGACATGCGATATCTACCATGAACCTCCAGGCAGGTCAAACGGGATGGATGACAAACCCCATGAGCATTTTCAACCTAATATCATGCCATTAGGTCATTGTAAAATAAATTTTGCCCTTGGTTTTATCCAATTGACCCCAACGCCAACTTTTCACTCCACTTGCGATGAAGGGTATCCTTGAGGAACTGATGTTCGGGAAGGATCAACGCGGGATCACGTTCCAATAATTCCACTGCCATCTGTTTGGCTTGTATTAACAGCACGGTATCTCGAGCTAAATCCGCCACCCGAAAATCGATATCTCCCCATTGCTTTATCCCAAGAACATGCCCAGGCCCGCGAATTTTCAAGTCTTCTTCCGCCAAAGCAAACCCATCTTCACATTGCGCAAATACTCCGAGCCGCCGACGGGCCGTTGATCGAGAGACCGCTTTCCCTTGTGAGTTACCGACGATCTCATGAACAAAGTTTCGACTGGACTCAAGTTTCAAGGGCATTTGCTGAGAGTAGGGTGGAATTTTTCCTAAGGCATGAATCAGGAGGCAATACCCTTGATGCAGACCTCGCCCGACCCGACCACGCAGTTGGTGCAGTTGCGCCAGCCCGAAACGTTCTGCATGTTCAATAAGCATGATCGTCGCATTTTGAATGTCCAAACCCACCTCGACAACTGTGGTAGCCACCAATACATCAATCTCGTACTTTTTGAACTGCGCCATAACGGCTTGCTTTTCGCGGGACGGCAATCGGCCGTGCAACAAGCCGAGACGAAAATGAGAAAATTCTTCGCGTAATTGCTCGGCCGCCTCAATGGCGGCTTGCAAATCAATTTTTTCCGATGGTTCAACCAGTGGATACACCACATAGGCCTGCCGCCCCGCTTCTAATTCCTTCCGCATGAGGCGATGGGCTTCTTTCCGGTGGCCTGTCGAGAACAACAAGGTCTTCACGGATTTTTTCCCGGGTGGAAACTCATCAATCACCGACACATCTAAATCGCCATACAACGTCATTGCCAAGGTTCTAGGAATAGGCGTGGCTGTCATAACCAAGACATCGGGATGCCATGCCGCTTTTTCACGAAGCTGTCCGCGTTGCAGCACGCCGAATTTGTGCTGCTCATCCACAATCACCAGCCCGAGCCTGGCAAAGTGCACATCCGCTTGTAACAATGCATGCGTGCCCACCACCACCTGCACGTTGCCCGACTGAATACCGGCGAGAATTTCCGTCCGCTCGCGTCCCGTCTGCCCGCCTTTTAAAAGAAGGCACCGGATACCTAATGCGTCAAACAGCGGAAACAACGACAAATAATGCTGCTCACTCAACACTTCCGTCGGTGCCATCAGAGCAGCTTGATACCCGGACCCACAGGCCACCACCATGGCATGTAGGGCCACCACCGTTTTTCCGCATCCGACATCTCCTTGTAGGAGACGGTTCATACTCGTTGGACGTCCCATATCCCCGCCGATTTCCTGGATCACACGTTCCTGAGCGTGAGTAAGGGAGAAGGGCAACAAGGCCTTCAGCCTGTCAATCAACGGATTCCGAACGGCAAAGGCTATTCCTTTAGTGCTCTTTGTCTGCCGGTTGCGCCGCAGGGCAAGTGCTAATTGCAAGAGGAACAATTCTTCAAACGCCAACCGCCTATGCTCGGGAGTTGCCTGTTGATTCATGGCCTCCACCGAATGACCCTGATTGGGAAAATGTAAGACGGGTAACGCCTCCGGAAGGGTTGGCACCCCGAGTTGAGTTCGTATGGTTATTGGCAATATCTCTTGTAGGTGGCCGGCATAATGGTCAAAAATCGATCGCATAATTCGTCGAATTTGTTTTGAGCTCAAACCACTGGTCTCATGATAGATAGGAACAATCCGGCCGACGTCACTCTGGGGAGATTCATCCTCATCCAACATTTCATACTCCGGCCCCCGCATACTCAGAGGAGGACTCCCGGAAGAATTGGACAGAACTGAGCCGGTCAACAACAGCGGCACGCCAGACTCAAAGGTTTTCTCCAAGTAGGGCTGGTTAAAAAACACGCATTCGATAAGACCCGTCTCATCCCTCACCGCAATCGTGACCACCACCAGACGTCTTCGATAGGTGGTTTTTACCCGCACTTTCTGCACTCTGCCTCTTATAGTAGCTTTCATACCCGGGAGAAGATTCCCGATGGGCAACACTTCCAACCGGTTTTCATATCGCCAGGGCAAAAACCAAAAGGCTTCCTCCAAAGTCCGCACGCCCAACTTCTCTAATAGGCGAGCCCTCCGAGGCCCCACTCCCTTAGCAAATTGGATAGGAATCTCAGAAAGAGCGGATTGAATCGACATGATGATTACAGGCAAAGACCTATCAAGCCAGGATTGGAAGACTTACTCGTCATTAAAAGAAAAAAGAGGAAGAAGCGATTGCTTAAAACGGTCCGCACTTGTTTAAAAGACTACATGAAAACTATTCGGTCTAAATGGTCATGAATGTTTTATCAAAAAAGGCTTTTAATGAAAATCTGTTGGCATCAAAAGATTTTTTTGATTTTCCGGGACTTGTGTGTACAATATCACCTGTGGTAACAAACAGAAACTAATCGACAATTTGGTCATCTTAAATATCCAGGGAGAAGACAATGGCTTTTTCATGTGACGTGTGCGGAAAAAACCGCTTAGTGGGAAACAATGTCAGTCACGCGAATAATCGCACAAAACGGGTCTTTCGGCCGAATCTCCGCACGGTTCGCGCTCTGGTGAAGGGTGCCGCCCAACGCATTAAAGTCTGCACTCGTTGTCTGCGGTCCGGATTGGTCCAAAAAGCCGTCTAGTCGGTCCTCAGGCCGTTCATACGAGGTGAACGGTATTTCCCATTTGGTTTTCTTGTAGCCCTGAATCGTATTCACCAATTCGACTGTCATCATTACTTCTTCCCTTTCCAGCCGAAATCTCTACTGATTCCTGGGTGTCATTCTGAATTGACCATACGCCCACACCTGATAGGACAGCAGGGCTCGTCCCTGAAAACAACCGTGGGTCCCTATTAACGTGGGGCAGACCATTCCACCTTCATCCTTTCCGTCTCGCAGGACAGCAGCTATTTTTTTCGCCCTCGCCTTACTCGGGATCCTTCATCCTCTGAGCTTCCCGCCCTTTGATCTCGGATGGTTGGCCTGGTTTGTGTTGGTTCCTCTCCACATGATCATTCATGACCTCCCGCCAAGACGGGCCTTATATTATGGATGGCTGGCGGGAACCATCGCCTTTGCGGGAACCGTGACTTGGGTCATCACGGCCATGCATCAATTTGGTCAAGTGCCGTTCATAGTGAGTGCCTTGTTGATGCTCCTTTTGGCTACCTATCTTGGCTTATACATGGGCATCTATGGCTGGGGATATGCCAAGTTCCAACACACATGTCCCAACCTCTTGTGGCTGGGAGCTCCCGCCTTGTGGGTCGCCTTGGAATTTGTGCGAACCTATGCGTTGAGCGGGTTTCCCTGGGCGCTCTTGGGCTATTCCCAATACCAATGGCTTTCAGTTATTCAATTTGCCGACGTGACGGGAGTCTATGGCGTGTCATTTTTAATCGTCATGGGGAATGTTGCTCTGACCTCCCTCCTCGTTATGGATCTATCGCCAAAACACGAGACTTAACGATTCCAAGGCCCTGGGTGTCCACAATAGGCTTCTTAGGTGCCCTGAGTCTGATTCTTGTCTACGGCAACTGGAGGATGCAGGAACAGGCCGACCTCGACGCCTCGGCACCGACTCTGTCGATCGGTTTGGTCCAGGCTAATATTGACCAAGCCGTCAAATGGAACGAAGCCTATCGGGATGAAACGCTTCAACGGTACGCCAGACTCAGCCGACAAGCCGGGAAGAATACCGATCTGCTCATTTGGCCGGAAGCGGCCACACCGTTTCTCTTCGAGCAGGAACCCGACTATCAGGTCCGGATTCTTGAAATTGCGAAAGACACCCACAGCTCGTTGCTATTTGGCAGCCCCACACTTCGATTTCAACAAGACGGTCGTCCCTATTTATACAACAGCGCCTTTATCTTGACACCGGAAGGAAAAGTCTCAGACCGGTACGACAAACGGCATCTGGTGCCCTTTGGGGAATACATTCCTTTGCGAACAATTCTCTTTTTTCTGGACAAGCTCGTGGTGGGCATCGGCGACTTTAAAGCCGGTCAGGGAACCATGACCATGCAAATTCCAACGGTTCCCCCCGACAGTGGTCAGAAATTCGGGGTGGCCATTTGTTTCGAGGTGATTTTTCCTGATCTGGTTCGCCGGATGGCCCAAGAGGGGGCCAATTTTCTCGTCACGATTACCAATGATGCATGGTTCGGGGATTCTGCTGCGCCGTATCAACATTTCGGCATGGTCGTTTTTCGTGCCGTGGAAAATCATCTGGCTTTTGCCCGAGCCGCCAACACAGGCATTTCCGGCTTCATTGCCCCGGACGGACGCATCCTTTCTCAGACATCAATTTTCTCAGAACACGCGGTGACGGGATCATTGCCACTCCGTTCCACATCACCCACTTTTTACACCCAATATGGGGATGTCTTTAGTTGGTTTTGTGTTATACTGACTGGAATTTTGTTCACTTGGTGTCGGTTCGCCACACCGCTATCCACACGCAACTCACGGCCTTCACTGACATATCCACGAGAGGAGTACTGCCCATGCTCGAAGATATCCGCATCCGAATGGAAAAAATAAACAGCCATATCATAGAATTTCGGAGGTATCTTTGACGTTCCCCGTCTAACATCTGAACTGGAAGAACTCGAACGGGAGACCTCCCAACCCGATTTTTGGAACAATCCCCGTCAGGCTGCCAAAGCCGGACGACGTCAAGCCGACATCGAACGCCAGTTCACCCGCCTTCACCAACTCGAACAGCAACGGGATGACCTTCTCGCCATCCTTGAGCTTATTGGCCAACAGGGTGATCCTGAACTGGAAGCGGAGTGGAGCAAAGGCATTAAGGAAATTGAGGCTTCACTGGATGCATGGCGGTTGGAGCAACTGCTGTCTGATGAACATGATCAGAATAACGCCATTCTCAGCATTAATCCCGGTGCCGGCGGGACCGAATCCCAGGACTGGGCACAGATGCTCATGCGAATGTATGTTCGATGGGCGCAGGAACGTGGATACAAAGTGGAAACCATCGATCTGCAGCCTGGCGATGAAGCGGGAATCAAGAGCGTGACCCTGGGGATTGCCGGTACCTTGGCCTATGGGTACTTGCGATCCAGAGGCTGGAGTCCACCGGCTGGTCCGCATCTCCCCCTTTGACGCCAACAAGCGTCGACATACCTCGTTCGCCGCAGTGGGGGTCTATCCGGAATTGGATGACGACATTGATATTGTCATTGAGGATAAGGACTTAAGAGTCGATACCTTCCGCGCGGGAGGCGCCGGCGGGCAAAATGTGAATAAGGTGGAAACCGCTATTCGCATGACCCATCTTCCCACGGGAATCGTCGTGCAATGCCAAAATGAACGGTCCCAATTGCAAAACCGGATCGGGGCCATGCGGGTGTTGAAAGCCAAACTCTATGAATTGGAACAACAAAAGAAAGACGCCGAATTTCAAAATATTATCGGGGAAAAGAAAGATATCGCCTGGGGCAGTCAAATTCGCTCATACGTGTTCCAACCCTATCAAATGGTCAAGGATCACCGGACCAACCACGAATCAGGCAATGTCGCCGCGGTCATGGATGGAGCGCTGGACCCTTTCATCGAAGCGTTCTTAACCATGAAGGCCACGAAGGCGTCACAAATACCGGCCAAATAACCCGCACCGTATACCGACACCCGGCATTCATGATCAATCACCGACTCATCCGTTTCTCCATTGCCGGTCAGATGACCATCGAGATCTTCACCTTCATGCATCATTGAGCCATGTGATTTATGGATGAATTGAACGAACAACGACAGCAACGGCTGGAAAAACTCCAATGCGATTCAGGACGGAGGACTCCGTCCCTTTGGAACACGTTTTCCCACCACCCACACCCTTGAGACCATTCTTCAATCGTATAGCGCTGCGACCAAAGAGGAACTTGAAGGTTCCCCGATTTCCTGCACGGTGGCCGGACGAATTGTGGCTATGCGCCGGTTTGGCAAAGCGGCCTTCGCGGCCTTACAGGAAGAAGGATATCGCCTTCAGGTCTATCTCAAAAAAGATCTGCTGGGGGATCAGTCCTACGAACTATCTCAGTCGTTTGATTTAGGGGATTGGATCGGAGTAGAAGGCCGGTTGTTTCGCACCAAAACCGACGAACTCACGGTGGAAGTTCACACCCTTACCTTTCTCACAAAAGGGCTGCGGCCTCTTCCGGAAAAATGGCACGGGCTCACCGACATCGAAACCCGGTATCGGCAACGCTACGTGGATTTGATTGCCAATCCTTCCGTGCTCAATGTGTTCCGCACGCGCAGTCGAATCATTAATACCATCCGTTCGTTTCTCACGGAACGGGAATACCTCGAGGTGGAAACGCCGATGATGCATTCCATCCCGGGAGGAGCCACGGCTCGCCCCTTCGTGACCCATCACAATACCCTCGACGTGGATTTGTATTTGCGTGTCGCGCCCGAGTTATATCTGAAGCGCCTCATTGTCGGCGGATTCCGGCGCGTCTTTGAAATCAACCGCAATTTCCGTAATGAAGGCATTTCCACCATTCACAATCCGGAATTCACGATGTTGGAATTTTATCAAGCCTATGCGGATTACCATGATCTGATGGATCTGACCGAACAGTTGTTTCATACCTTAAGTCTGGAAGTGTGCGGAGGCACAACCGTGGATTACCAGGGCCAAAGCATATCCCTGGCCCCGCCCTGGCGCCGGTTGTCCTATTTGGACTCGATCGTAGAGGTCAACCAGTTGGATCGTGAGGTCTTATCCGACCACAAGAAAGCTGTGGACGCGGCAAACCGGTTAGGAGTGGACATGACTCCGCAAGCCAGCCATGTCGAAATCCTCGTCAATCTGTTTGAGGCCACGGTCGAACCGACCTTGATTCAACCAACCTTCATTACCGATTTCCCCATCGAAATTTCCCCGTTGGCCAGGAAAAAAGAATCCAACCCGGCTCTGACCGACCGGTTCGAACTTTTCATCGGTGGCAGGGAATTGGCCAATGGATTTTCGGAGTTAAACGACCCTTTGGACCAGCGACAACGCTTTGAGGCTCAGGTGGCCTTGCGAGATGCAGGAGACGAAGAAGCCCATTATTTGGATGAGGACTTTATTCGAGCCCTCGAATATGGCATGCCCCCCACAGCCGGAGAAGGCATCGGCATTGATCGCCTCGTCATGCTGCTCACCAACCAGGCCTCGATACGCGATGTCATCCTCTTTCCTCAACTTCGACCGGACCGGCCTTCGTGACCCTCCCTTATGAGATATTAGTCGGTCTGCGGTATCTTCGAGCCAAGCGCCGGCAACGAACGATTTCGCTGAACACGTTCATCTCCATTACCGGCATCACTCTCGGTGTCGCAGCGCTCATTGGCACACTCGGCATCATGACCGGCTTCAAGGAGGATTTGCAGGCGAAAATTCTTGGCACGACCGCACATGTGATCGTGCAGGAACGTGGCACAAATGATATGAAAGGCTATGCGGATCTGGTTCAACAGATTCAAGCAGTCCCCGACGTCGTGGCCGCTGCACCGTTTATTTTCAAACAAGTGCTCGTCACCTCAAAAACAGCCGTGCAAGGGATCATTCTTCGCGGGATTCAACCTACGCAGGAAACGCAAGTGACTGATTTGCAGGCGAATATGAAATTTGGCGATTTGGCCGATCTGACGCATCCCAGAAATCTACCGCCATCTACCCACACCGATCAGAGCGATCTCACTTCTTCGACCTCTACCAATCGTCCCGGAATTATCCTGGGAAAAGAACTGGCATTTCGGCTTGGGGTGTTTATCGGCGATACTATCAATGTCGTCTCACCGGTCGGCCCTATGACCTCATTGACCATGACACCGAAAATCCGACCGTATATCGTCGTCGGCGTGTTTGAATCGGGGATGTTCGAATATGATTCCTCGTTGTCCTATATCAGTTTGGAAGAAGCCCAAAAATTTTTCAATCTCGGTGATACCGTCACGGGTATTCAAGTCAAGGTCAAGGACGTATTTTTAGCGCAGGAGATTGCCCATCGCCTGGAAGATACTCTCGGCACGACCTTTATGGCCCGCGATTGGATGCAGTTAAATCGAAATTTATTTTCGGCATTGAAGTTGGAAAAAACCATGATGTTCCTCTTACTGGTCCTAATTACTCTGGTGGCCTCGTTCAATATTGTGGGGACTTTGACCATGATCGTCAATGAAAAACAACGCGAAATCGCCATTCTCAAGGCCATGGGGTCCACCCCAGGGGCCATCATGCGGATTTTTATGTTGAACGGGCTGGTCATCGGCATCGTCGGAACGGGAATCGGCGTCCCTCTTGGCTATACCTTTCTCTGGTTGATTCAGAACTATTGGACCTTTGACGCATCCGTGTATTACATTTCCCGCATTCCCGTTCATATTCTGCCGTTGGATGTCATATTGGTGGCCACTTCGGCGATTTTGATCAGTTTCGCCGCGACATTCTACCCCTCATGGCAGGCTGCCAAATTAGATCCTGTCAGCGCTCTTCGTTATGAATAATCCTCGAACCTCAGATTCCACTCTCTCCAGACCGCTGGTCTCCGTCGAAAATCTGTGTCGTTCATTTCAGATGGGCAAACAAACGGTGAATGTCCTCAACGGCATTCACATGACCCTGCAGCGGAAGGAAATGGTCTCGATTGTCGGAGCGTCAGGAGCAGGGAAAAGCACCTTATTGCACATTATGGGAACGTTGGATCGCCCGACCAGTGGAGAGGTGTTGTTTGAAGGGAAAAATATGTTCAGGGTAAGCGAAACGGCATTGGCGGGATTTCGTAATCGATGCATCGGGTTTGTCTTTCAATTTCATCATCTCCTGCCGGAATTCACGGCATTGGAAAACACGTACCTTCCTGCGCTCATTCAAAAAATTCCCAAACCCCAGGCTATGGACGCGGCCAAATCTCTCCTGTCCGAGGTTGGGCTCTCTCACCGTTTGCACCATAAACCGGGGGAATTATCCGGAGGAGAGCAGCAACGTGTGGCCGTGGCCAGAGCGTTGATTCGAAATCCTGACCTGGTCCTGGCAGACGAACCGACCGGAAATCTCGATACGCATACCGGTGATGAATTATTTGAGCTCTTACGAAAATTAAATCACACGCATGGGACAGCCTTTGTGATCGTGACGCACAACGAAAAACTCTCCCTTCAGACTGACCGGCTGATTCAACTGCAGGATGGACAAATTATCGAAGATCGTTCTTTAGCGGGCTGTTGATGAAAGCTGTTGAAGTATGACCTATTGGACTGGTTGGCACAATACAAATGGGGGAGCCTCATCCGTTATCGATGAAGCTCCCCTGCTTAAACATTCTTGGCAGATATCGTTCTTTTTCCTGAATTCCCTCTCTTTTCAGTCTGAAATTTTTATCGCGATACTCGCTTCCTGCTAACCACTTACGGAGAGGCCGTGATACGGTCCTTAATCTCATCAAAGGTGGTCTTGGGAATGACATTTTTCGCCACTAATTCGCCACGAAGCCGATAGGGGCGATTCGAGACCACATCCTCGGCGACCTCCCGTTTTAACCCCAGCATAAGAACCAGGTCGCTCACTGACGCCTTATTAATATTCACCAACTCTCCTCCGATTTTTGGAAGAGTAGGAGGAGTCACAATTTTTGGCGCAGCGGGTTTGGAAAAAGCGGAGTCGCTGGAAGGGATCGGCGGGGCAGACTCGCTCTTGGACACAGCAGGAGCCTCGGAGGGCTTCATCGCTCCAACTGCACTCCCGGCCGTGGATTCACGTGTATCTTTCAACTCCTTCTGATAGCGCACCACCGTATCTTTCAGCGCTTTATTTTGTGCCTTCACTTTTTGATATTGATCCATGACCACACGCAGTTTCGACATCAGTTGCGCTTTTTCTTGATCTAATTCCTTCTCACGGGTTTCCAATAAGGTGTGCTCATTTTTGCGCCCTTCTTTAATCCGTTGCACCTCGGTGGTCATCATCTCCAAATCGGTGGAAATTTTTTCGTTCAACCCCTTCAAATTTCGTATTTGCTCTTCAAGCGCTTCCTGATGCATCCGATTTTTTTCCAACTCGGCCTTGGCCGATTCCATATCCGCAAGCGACGCCTCATATTTCGATTTAGAGACCATGCACCCCGACGATCCCATCAGGAACACTAACGAAATAACCACCCTAACCACCCACCTGTTCATAACATCCTCCTCATCCCTGCCAATAGAAAGTTTCGTCCATGGAAGAACGGCTCATATCCATACACTGCTTCTATGATGTTTCCACTCTTATTTCAGGATTTATGGTATCTTCGCTGTTATGTCAAGCCAGGCCAGCGGCCTGGGTTGTGGATTCCGGCCGACCAATCACCTCTTACGACACATACCAATGAGGCTGCCTGTCCTTAAGCAAATCGTTATAGGGATTGATCCGTTTGTCCCTGGCTTCTGCAATATCCATCTCACACAGACGAAGTTCTTGATCTTTTTGTGAAGACCGACACAGGATCCGTCCATTGGGAGCCACCATTTCGCTCATTCCAATGAAGGATAATTCTGGTTTTTCACCGCGCTGTTCCCGGCCGACGCGATTGGCCGTAATCGCAAACACTCCGTTCTCCAAGCATCTCGTGACCATTGCATCCGGACAGTATGGCAAGACTAAATTGCTGGGATGACACAAAATATCGGCCCCTTTAATGGCCAAACTTCTGGCGGCTTCTGGATAAAACCAATCAAAACAGACGAGTAGTCCGACCCGGACTTTTCCGATGTCCCAGACCAGAAACCCCGTATCCCCGGAAGAAAACCAGAGGGTTTCCTCAAAAAACAAATGCGTTTTGCGATAGGTCCCGATATACCCTTTCGGCCCGATCAGCACGGCCGAATTATATAGTCTGTCCTGATCCCGTTCAGCCAAGCCAATGACCACATGCAGATCACGGCCGCGAACGGCATCTACCAATGCTTTCATGTTGGGACCAGAAGGAATGTCTTCTGCCAGCTCCCGGACTTCTTCCTGGGAAAGGAATTGATATCCCGAAAGTGCCAGTTCGGGCAGTACAAGAAGATGCCCATCAAAGGTGTGGATGCGCGTTCAGGACAGTCTCCAGATTGCGTTGGACTTCTCCAAACACGGGAGCGAATTGAAAATATCCTCCATGTATTTTTGACATCGCCACCTGATAAAAAAAGCGGGCAGAGGTGACTCTACCCGCTTTTCTTTACCTATTTATGAAGGCCTAATGATTATTTAACCTCTTTTAGATGCATGACTGCACTCTTCGCATGCTTGGTCCCGACATCAGCGTGCCCGGCTTTGCCATGTTCCACGGCTTCCATCAGTTCGTGCACGCCTTCATCTAAATGAGGATTCTTCAAGTCTTTTTGAGCTCCCTGGGCATGGGTCAAGGCTTCTTCGGCATGTTCGACTAACTTATCAGCATGCCCCTTCTCCCCATGCTTCACGGCTCCCTCAGCATGAGTAATAGCTTCAGCCACATGTGGATTGGCTCCAGCCAAAGCCATCGATCCCCACGTCCCCATTGTGAGCAATCCCAGAATGCCCAATACACCGATTCCCTTCACCATCATCGTGCGAATATTCATCCCTGACCTCCTTTTGAAAAAATGTGAAAGACCGACTGACCTTCAATGATTAAAGCTACCATATCCTCTCATGCGCCACATCCAAGATCAAGACGGTTTCGCCGGATCTTGATTCGTGACCCGGTATAACAATTTGACGTCCTTTTCCGCGGGAGCCGCGAAATCCCGAGACCATTCCCACCAGGACCCCGGGTAGGTTTTCACTCTTGGAAATCCCACGTATCGCAGCAGACAATACACCCAGGCGGCCCGGACACCCCCCAAACAATACGTAATCACTACCTGATCTTCCCGAAGACCATGATCTTCAAATATTTTCTTCACCTGCTCGGGAGATTTCACCGTGGCATTCGGTTGTAAAAATCGATTCCAGGGAATATTGATCGCGGAAGGAATATGGCCGGCCCGAGGCAATCCATCAATCTCTTTCCCCGCATACTCTTCAACGCTTCTCGTATCCAAGATGATCGTATCCGGATGGGATCCTTTGACCAGCTTCTTCAACCCATCTTTATTGACAATGAGGTCCGGATGAGCGGAGACGGTAAAATCACCCGGTTTCGGTTGAACCGCCTCATGCTCAAACGGACGCTGCTCCGCAACCCATTTGACCCACCCCCCATCCAGAATACGGACACTGGGATGTCCCAAGTACTGCAACATCCAGAACATCCGCCCTTCATCGCCCCAATTATCGAAAGGGTTGGAATAAATGACCACGTCGCTGGCCTTATTGATCCCCAAGACTCGAAGACGCTGTTCAATCCGCCCCAGGTCAGGGTCCAAGATTCCTTTTGCCACGGCCGAGGGATCGCTGTATTCATGCCAGGTACTATGCACGGCACCTGGAATATGCGAGGTATATGCCCCGCGTCCCCGGACATCAATAATGACTAAGTCTTCACGGCCCAAGTTCTGGGACAGTGATTCGGTATCAATAAAAAAATTTTCTACCACGGTACGTTCCCTTTATGAATGAAGTGAAGGATGCTCTGCCGGTGGATGAGGAGATATCCCATCGGACGGTGCACTGCACCCGAGTCGAGGATCGGCATCTTGATCCTGTAAGGCCACGGACAATGTCGTATCCAAGGGAAACTCCCGTTCGTAGATGGTGAAGACATACGGATCGTCCGCCGTCAACTTGTACTTGTCTTTTAACATCTGATGTTGCCCATCGGTCTGGATATGATACCGAATTCGTGCCTGAACCCTCCACCCTTTCTCATTTTCCGGAATTTCATACCCAAAGGTATAGTCCCGGCTGGCTAGCGGCAACAGTCGGTTATCGTACACTTCCCAAATGACCGGCTGCCAGAGAATCCATCGGCCCATCGTATCGGACTGTTGGTGAACGACGTTCCCGTTCGGGTCGCGCACGGTAAATTCGACGGTAAAGTATCGGTCAGGATCTCCTGTGGGGATTTTGTGCCCAGCTCCCGCATTTATGAGCGTCAACGTGAAGATCACGTCGTCTCCCGGTTGCGGAGCGGGAGGATCGGTCTGCACTTGCACCGCCACGGCCCGCTTGATCATGTCTGGGTCGTGCCCGCCTTGCCAGAGATGACGCCGTCCATACCGGATCGGACTTCCTTTGGCTACGGGTCGCTCGACTTCCGGCATATGGCAACTTTGACAAATTAGCCCCTTTTCCTTCATGAAGAATTTGCCTTCATATTCGGGGTACGTTCCACAAGGCCCCGCATTGTAAAATTGGGTAGGTCCGGACACGACATTATGACAGCGATAACATACTTGAGTAGTTCGGAAGGAGGGATCAAACTGAGTGGGATGAGGCGCAACTGAATCGTCATACGGCCCGAGAATTACCCCATCCCGAACATGGCAGGAGGCACAGGTCACGCCTTCCTGTTGGTAATCCGGATCATACCGATAATTCGGAATTTGCACGGCTTTTTCCACCCGCCCGCGGGGAAGATCCTGAATAAGGGTGGGTTGCTGATTTTCCAATGGGGTATGGCAATTTAAACAGACCCAAACATTCTTGTCTTTTTTCCAATAGGCTTGAAAAAACGGATCTTGAAACGCATGAGCATGGATGCTGGATTTCCATTCCTGATAGATTTCAACATGACAACTCCCGCATTCTTCCGCTTTCAGACTTTGCAATCCCACAGGAACCTGTTGATAGGGAATCGGTTTTGCGTAATCCTCCCGTAACCCAAAAATGACGGTGGGACGTATCTCGGTATAAAAGATATAAATTCCTACCCCAAGCAGCAGCGGGAGAACCACCCACATCTTTCCTCGCCATGATCGTTTCGATTTCATACTCTCAACTCTCCAGAAGGGCCTGAAGATGTTGCTCCACAGATTCAGCTAACCCCTTCAGGTGATACCCTCCTTCTAAACACGAGACAATTCTTCCACTCGCATACTTTTTCGCAATCTTCGAGACTATCCTTGTCATGTCGGCGTAACCTTGCTCCGTTAATGCCATGCTCGCCAGGGGATCATCCCGATGGGCATCAAACCCTGCAGAAATCACTATAAAGTCGGGTTGAAACGTGTCGGCGGCCGGAACGAGAACGTTCTGAAAAATTTCCCGGTATTCCTCATCCCCCTGTCCACCAGATAGGGGCACATTGATAGTAAATCCTATCCCTAGTCCCTCACCCGTCTCCGTGGTCCTTCCCGTGCCGGGATAATGAGGATACTGGTGGGTACTGAAAAACAGGACAGTCGGATCATCATAAAATGTATGTTGCGTACCATTGCCATGATGGACATCCCAATCCACAATCATGACCTTTTGCAGACCATGGCGTTCCTGAATATATCGAGCCGCAATAGCCACAGTATTGAAAAAACAAAAACCCATCGCTTGATCAGCCTCGGCGTGATGCCCCGGAGGGCGAACGGCACAGAAGGCCTGATCAATTTCGTGGTTTATAATGGCATCAACTGCCGCCAAGGCCCCGCCAACCGCCAGATAGGCTGCATTCAGGGTATCCGGAGACATCGAGGTATCGGGATCCAGCGAGGCATACCCACTGCAGGGCGAGCGTCGTTCCAGGCTATCCACATACGAGGAGCGGTGAACTCGTTCAATCCATTTCCGTTCGGCACGACTCGGTGCCACCGGCTGCAGCCTGGACCATGTGCCGGAAATCTCCAATTGGGCACGAATCGCTCGAAGCCGTTCGGGGGACTCTGGATGACTGAAGCCCATATCATGGAGTAAATAGGCCGGATGTGAAACGTATCCAACACGTCCCATGATCAATCGCTCACACACTGGAAATGGAAAACATGCACAGAGGAAAAACTCGATCAACAATGACTACCAGGAACAACTTCAGCACACTGACATTGAGGAAGGGCAAGCATAACAAATCCTACCATAAGGGGATTTTCTTAGACAACGCGTGCACCTCCATGATAGGTTTATTCCGGTTGTCTTTCCGCCACAATCACGCTGATCGGATTTCACATCATGGCCAATCCCAAGATCGAACAGTTTAAAAAAGTTTTGCAAATGGACCCAAAGGACGAAACGATGTGGTTCGGCCTGGGGAAAGCCTATATGGGTGACGAAAACTGGCAAGAGGCCGTTACGGCCCTGGAGCAATGCATCAAGGTCAAGCCGGAGTACTCAGCCGCCTATTTTGCATTGGCTCAGTCACTTCACCGGCAACAAGAATTTGAGAAATGCCGTTCAATATGTACCGAAGGCATCACCGTCGCAACCAAGAATGGCGATCTTCTCGTCATTAAAAATCTGGAAGAGCTCAAAACTTCTCTGCCTTCACCCTAATCATTCTCGTTTTTTCCCAATCCTTCCCGGCAGCAATTCATTTACATCGCTTCCTGGACCATCTGGAGTTCCCTGGTCGTCAGTCGATAACGAGCAACCGGGTTGGTCGCCAATATTCGGATTCGAGGACCTTGTGCATCTCCAGGGGGTCGAGTCACCCAGGACACTTGGCGAATGCGAATGGGATTGCGGGACTCCTGAGCCGGCGCATTCCATAACGTTAACAAGAGCGCGCTGAACTGAGGGACGTCGACTAATACCCCGACCAACATGGCCGCTAACCGTTGAAGATCCAGCGGGGGAATTTCCTGGCGCCGACCTTTTCCCCATGGGACATCGGGAACACTCACCGCCAGCATCACAGGTGCACAGTAGCGTTCTAATTGTCTGGCTTTTTCGGCCATTCTCGACAACAATCGTTTCACTAAGGCCTGTTCAAAAAACTCGTCCGAGGATTCTAAAATCTGGTGAGGCTGAAGACGCACATCCGGGGATTTTCGAGCAGACCCTCGGGTTGATTGAATGACCGTCACTTCCACAAAAAATCGATGCGTTCCCTCATAACACTCTAAGTCCGCCGTTCGTCCGCCGGTAGACTCTAAAAATGCTATGGAAAAACCGGCTTGTGCGAGGAAATACGCGGTCTCGACCTCGGCATGTGCGGAGGCTGCCTGTCTGGCCGTGAACCGTTTGATGTGATTCAACAGCGTCTCCAGGCGGGTCTGACTTTCTCCATCTAGACAGGCTCGGGCAAGTTCCTGCCATTGGCGAATAATCGAATCCCCCTTAGGTTGACGGTTCACATCCATCCCATCATTGCGCAAACGGCAGACATGCTTCTGTAATCTCCCCCACCACCACTCCACTCAAAGCAGGTTCACGGCATAGAATTGAGACCAGAGTCACAAGATGATTCACAACATATCTTCCTTCCTATACATGCCACACTCTTGGCAAGAATCAAATTATTTCCCTTGTGAAGAGGATCTTGGAAGAATAGAGGCGTCAAATTGCCGAGGCTTGTTCATCATCCTTTTGCCATTGTATCAGCCCGATGCGATATCAGGATGCGCCTTTTGTGGAGGGAAAAAAGTGCGGTGGGTGCGGACCCTGGTCATCTCTATACCAAAAGCCTGGATTGAGGAGAAGAAAACGACGTGGTGGTCTCAACCAGGATATTGGGCGTGCATTAAACGTTGGAGGCTTCTTCGGGGGTACGCTTCAACTCTTGTAAAGTAAAATGCTTGGGGAGCAGGACCGGAACAACAAGTCCAATGGGATCCCCACGCAAGATAGTGGTAGGCTCCTCCGCGGATGAGTCCAGTTGAAGTAGAAAATTAGTCACAAAGGCATCGTAGTCAGGAAGAAAATCATAGAGATTCGGTGTCACTTTGTATTCTTGCGTCTTGATCCCTTCCCAGATGGAGAACGTTCGTTTGGGAAAATGATAAAAATGATTGGGAATATCCTTCATCATCATGCCAAGTTGTTTGGGATAATAAAAACGAATCCCGCAATAGAGCTTGGGAAATCCACTATTGAGAATCGTATCCACATACATTCCTGAAAACGATTTGTAGCCCAAAAGCTGCTCCTCAGGCCTAATCGACGGGGACTGCCATTCAAAACCGCTCCCTTTCCTTCGAATACGGCAATCCGCCGGCGAGCGGATCAACCACCCATATTGCCCTACAAAGCGAACCGGCCCGCAATCATCCGGGATGACCTTATACCCTGTGGCCGCCACCTCCCGCTGCTCTGACAAAGGCATGCCGGTCAAAAGGGGACGATGGGGGTGAAAATCAAGCTTCAAACGTTCCGGAGCAAAGGCAGTGGTATACTCCCGCTCCCAATAAATGACCCATTTGTCGTCTGTGCTTCCAGGCAACATATTCATTGAAGGTGTCTCATGGCTGAGCCGGAAGCAACTGCCCTCGCTTCACCATCCACGCCACCTCGGCCACACGCTTTCCCAACGCCCAGGCATCCGCACGCTCCCTGTCATTAATTCCAGGGCTGTCGCCTTCCGTTGTCGCGGAAGCGCCGAACGCTCCCCCATCGCTGACAACGATCATCTTATTTCCCAGCATAGCCGCAAGGATGGTCAACATCGTGACCTCTTTCCCGCTGGAGATTTGTCCGCCGGTTGCAAAGGCCGCTCCGACTTTATTGCGCATTTTCCATTCCGGGAACACGCCAAACTCAAATTGCCACCGATCAAAAAATGTTTTGACCTCCCCCGACATATTCGACCAATAAACCGGTGAACCCACCACCAGGGCGTCACTGCCGAATAACATTTCCGCCGTCACGTCTCCTACCTTATGGAGGATGACGGCAGTTCCGGGAATGGATTGGGCACCAGCCACCACACTCTTGGCCATGTCCTCAGTATGCCCGGATAATGAATGGTAGGTCACCAGAACTTGAAGGGATTCCCCCTGAGACAGCGCCTGCGCAGCCACGTGGGAACATCCCATGCTCAGGAAGAACACTCCACTCAGCCAGAACAGAATACTGACAGCAGAGGGCTTGGACATGTTCACCAGCTCAAATAGAAAGGGCCGAATGAAGAAGGGAAATGAAGGAGAATAGCACTTGAACGACGCTGACACCTCGATGAATCCTTAACGATTACCGCCGTTCAACTTCCTCGTCTATCTGCTCTTCTACCGACACATGCGTCAAGGCACCGCGATAATCACACTTATGACACCGCACCCGAAATTCCTCAAGCCACTTCTCTTGCACAAAATGTTGATGACATTTGGGGCATGCAAACACCCCCTTCACATAATGCACCTGCTTTCTATATTTCATAACCAACCCCTCCATATGTGAAATAAAAACTCAGCGTTAGCCTGCCACAGGCCTTTTTCCAATTGCAACTTGTGATGAGTTCACTATGGAGGCTGGTGGAACACATACAGGTGGGAAGGAAAGAATCAGGCTTCACACAAACAGGGCAAGGCCGGTTTTGAATGTCTCCCCTGAAAGCTCCACGAGGTATTTCTCGGACTCAGACTTGGGAATTATCCGCACCCCCTACAGCTCTTGTGCGTTGTTTACGGGGAAAGTATTGATCGTGGACTTTTTTGAGGCGGCTTTGTTCGACATGGGTGTAGATTTGGGTGGTGGCAATACTGGCATGGCCGAGCATCATCTGAACAGAACGAAGATCGGCCCCATGGTCCAGTAAATGAGTGGCAAACGAGTGGCGAAGCATATGGGGGGAAATGGGTTTCATGATACCTGCGCGAGCCGTGCGATCCTTGAGAATTTTCCAAAAACATTGCCGGCTCATGGCCCGGCCCAGCCGTGTGAGAAATAACGCCGAAGACGTTCGCCTTTTGACAAAGGCTGGGCGAGAAGACTGCAGATACTCCGAGACCAGTTCTCGAGCCTTATCCCCAATCGGAACAATGCGTTGTTTGTCCCTTTTTCCAGTGGCCTGCAAAAAGCCCACTTCCAGATTAAGATGCGCCACATCCAAGTTGACGAGTTCAGAGACCCGAAGACCTGTGGCGTAGAGCAGTTCCACCATGGCGGCATCACGTGGATCCTCCCGATTATCCATAATAGGCAGGTTGAGTAATCTGGTCACTTCGGCTTCGGACAATAATTTCGGCAATTGACTCCATTGCTTCGGCGTTCCTTTCAACATGCCCTCAAACGTCACATCATCTTGTCCCGTTTCGAACGATTTATAAAAACCCCGGACAGACGCCAAACATCTCGCCATCGATGAAGAGGAAAGGCCTTCGGCATTCAAACTGCTTAAGAATTGAACCCACAGAGGCTTGGAAAGCTGCTTCGGATCGGTAATATCGTGTATTCGGAAAAAGTTCGCGAGCTTTCGGAGATCCCGGCGATAGCTCTCAATGGTGTTCGCGGCATAGCCGCCTTCCACTTGCAACATCGTGAGGTAGCGATCGACGAGTTCCTGCATCAGCGACTGACGCCATCCTTGTTGGTATGGTGTTGAGGGAGGAATTCCGCTGCTTCAGGACTCCAAAGGCACTTGTCCGGTCGGGAATTTTTTTTTTGTTCTTCTATATAGCTAAGAGAACTTCCTGATATACTAAACATGAATATCCTGACAGTCATCGTTATCCGCTATCGAATCATCCGTCTACTCATTCATTATTGTGTCTGCCTGTCTCCAGACTGTCTATCCCTTCCACACTCAACACGCTTAGGTATTTCTCTTTGAGGACGGTCTCATTCATGAACACGTTGGTGCGAATTGTTGTGTTGTTGGTACTTGGCAGCTTAAGTTCTTCGCTAGGCCAAGGATGGTCGCCTCTTACAGGAGCCGACTCCCCATTGGTATTCGCCCAAAACTCCTCCACCTCTCCTCTTCTTGATCGAGCGAAATCGGAGCTGGAATCAGGAAAGGCTGCAGCGGCCATCACTACCTTGGAAGAGCTTATTGATACATTTCCTCCGCCCGAGATCCTTCAAGAAGCCTATCTCCTGCAAGCGACCGCACTCAAAAATGATAATCAGCCGACCGATGCGCTCACGGTGCTCAAACAGCTCCTGGAAGAGTTTCCTTTTTCCAGTTCCACCAACCCGGCTCGAGTATTGATGGCGCAACTGTATATTGAGATACAGGACTATGAACATGCGCTTTCTCAATTGTACCAGGCTCTGGATTACTCCGCCGATCTGGAATTGCGCCGCTCCATACTCCAACTGATCCGTCAAACCGAACTGAACAATCACAACCCGCTCGGTGCGGTAAAAGCCACATTGAATGAAATGAGTCTGGCAAATCAAACGGAACGTCTTGAATTAGAACGCTTGACCCAGACTCTTATTTTGCAACAGTTGGATGAATCCGCGCTCCAGGAACTGGTGGAAAGTTATGCCTCCCGTTACCCGGGAGACATCGCAACCATCCGGCTGATTGAACTGCATACCGCCCACGGGGATGAAGTCCTGGCCGAACGGGATATCCGGGGATTTCTCAAACGCTTTCCCAACCACCCGTATGCTCAAACCGCCATGGCCCTCCTGCAATCCTTTATCAGTAAGATTAAGGTCCATTCGCATATTGTGGCAGCCGCCCTGCCCTTTTCAGGTCCGATGAAAGCCTATGGCACACGATTCGTTAAACGGCATACGTCTCGCCATCGATATCGCCAAGGAACAATGGGGTATGACGTCCGTGGGGTTGGTGGTGAAAGACACCGCAACATTGACGGCCCCCTTACGGTTAGAAATGCAGCAATTGCTCGATGAGTTTCAGCCGATGGCGATCGTGGGACCCTTGCTTTCCCGTGAAATACAGAAACTGGGCCGCCTTCCCGATGAATATGCTACCCCGTTTGTCACTCCTTCCTCCACACTCCTGAATGTGCGACAGTTTGGATCATTTTGGTTTAGTACAGCCATGACCTCCTCCGTCCAAGCCAAACGCCTGGCGGAATTTGCCATTTTGAAGCTCGGATATCATCGCTTTTGCATCATTTACCCGCAAACAGCCTATGGACGCGAATTGAGTGAGATGTTTGCCAAGGAAGTGCTGCACTCCGGCGGAGAAATTATCGTCTCCGAAGGCTATTCCGAAGATCAAACCGATATTGGTGAACAATTACGCCGCCTGAAAGAGAAAGATCTGGCCCAATACGGCACAACCAAAAAGGAAAAAACACGGACCGGAGAAGAACGCATTGTGTACACGCCCGGGTTTGACGCCGTGTTCGTCCCTGGACAGCCCGTGCACCTGGCCCTCATTAGAGCACAATTGGCTTTTTATGATATGAATGTACCCATCTTAGGCGGCAATAGTTGGCATAATTCTGAGTTATTCCGGTGGGCCAAACACGATCTGGACGGGAGTATTTTTGTAGATGGATTTTTTCCCAACAGCCCCGATCCCAGCATTCAGATGTTTGTGCAGCGGTATCAAAGCCAGTTTCAACAGGAACCGTCCCTCTTTGCCTTCCAAGCCTATGATGCCGCGACCATGGTCATGGAAACGATCCGCCAAGGCGCCAAATCCGGGCAGGATGTCTGGAACCAACTTGTGCGACGCTCTGATTTGCCGGCGTTGAGCGGATTTGCATCGTTTAGTTCCGCCGGCATCCTGAACCGACGGCTCTATCTTCTGCAAGTCCATAACAAGACGTTTACCCAACTGAACTAAGCATCATGGATTCCATCTCCTCTTTACTCTACAACCTGTCCTTCATGCTCGTTCCCCTCATGGGCGCAGTCGTGCTGCACGAATGCGCCCATGGCTGGGTCGCGAATTTCTTTGGAGACCAGACGGCGAAAAATCTTGGGCGACTGACCATCAACCCTCTCCCGCACATCGACCTCTATGGGAGCATCATTGTCCCGCTCATGTTATCCCTGATCCCGGGAGGGTTTGTATTCGGCTGGGCTAAACCCGTTCCGGTCAATCCGGACCAACTCCATAACCCCAGACGAGACATGGCCTTTGTCGCCGCGGCTGGACCACTCATGAACTTATTTTTGGCCATTGTCAGCAGTCTGTTGCTGGGCCTGTTCCTCTATCTTGATCCAACCCTCCAAGCCCATTGGCCCCCTCAGCCTGGAGTGGAACCACGGCGGGATCTTCTCGGCATGATCCTGGTTCCCCTGACGGCTATGGCCTTATCTTCCATGATTATCAATATCGTGTTATTTTCGTTCAATCTTCTGCCGGTCCCTCCCTTGGATGGGAGCCGGGTTCTGCGAAGTCTTCTTCCCCCAAAACCTGCTGATGTCTTGAATCGGTTGGAGCCCTATGGCATGTTCATCATTCTTGGACTCCTGATGCTGAACTCGTACATCCCCATTGTCAGTACCTTTATCGGGACCATTTTTCAGATTTTTCAAAAGACGTTTTTACCGGATTTTATCTCCTAAACACCGACCGGATTATTACCTATGACCACACGTGTACTCAGCGGCATGCAACCCAGCGGGCTCATGCATTTAGGCAATCTCCTTGGAGCGGTAGAAAATTGGAAAACGCTTCAATCGCAGCATGAGTGTTTTTTCTTTGTGGCCGACTGGCATGCCCTCTCAACCAATTATGCCGATACCAGCCGCCTCAAGGAATTCACACAGGAATTATTGATTGATTGGCTTGCGGCCGGAATTGACCCGAACCAAGCAACTGTCTTTATTCAATCCAGTGTGCCTGAGCATGCGATTCTTCATTTATTACTCTCCATGATCATTCCCATTCCCTGGTTGGAACGAAATCCCACGTACAAAGAAAAGCAGGAAGAAATCCGGGAGCGGGATTTATCCACCTATGGGTTTTTGGGATACCCGGTCCTGCAGTCCGCAGACATTTTGCTGTACAAACCAGATTTTGTGCCTGTAGGAAAAGATCAACTGCCTCATTTGGAACTCACACGGGAATTAGCCCGTCGATTTAATAGTTTGTACGCACCGGTCTTTCCTGAGCCCAAGGAACAGTTAACGCAATTTCCCAAAGTGCTGGGAACCGACGGTCGTAAAATGAGTAAAAGTTATGGGAATACGATAAATTTATCGGATACCGAAGCTGAGGTTCGCCAGAAACTTAAAACCATGGTGACCGACCCGGCCCGGGTTCGTCGCACGGACAAGGGCAACCCGGATGTCTGTCCGGTGTATGACTTCCATAAAATTTTTTCTTCTGAACCTGTCAAAAAGCAGGTGAACACGGACTGCCGAACGGCGGCCATCGGATGTATCGACTGCAAACGCCAGGTAGCCGATGCAATGGTGGAACATCTCTCTCCCATGTGGGAAAGACGTGCCGTCCTCACCGCTCATCCCGGCCAGACCAAAGAAATTGTTGAATCCGGCCGACAACGAGCCTCGACCGTTGCTTCAAAAACCATGACGGAAGTCAAAGATGCCATGAAAATCCTTTAAGATTATTGTGGTGTCTTTCCGACCAACGTACAGCCTGTTTTTGTCCCCTGTTTAGGCAGAAACATTTCTTGACAGAAAGTACCCCCCTCGCTACTATCCAACCTCTTTTAAAAAGTTATTCACTTAGGCAATAAAACTTATGACTATACGGGTTGCCATTAACGGATTCGGACGCATCGGCCGGAATTTCTTCCGGACCTGTTTTAATGATCCAGCCATTGAGGTTGTGGCCATCAATGACCTGACCGATTCAAAAACCCTGGCCCACCTTCTGACCTATGACTCGATTCAGGGAAAATTTCAAGCCGATGTCCAATATGGACCTGACTCTCTTACCGTCAACGGGAAACGCATTCAGATCCTGGCCATCAAAGACCCCAAAGTGTTGCCCTGGAAAGACCTGCAGGTCGATTTTGTCATAGAATCGACAGGACGCTTTACTGACCGTCAGGGTGCGAGCCAGCATTTGACCGCCGGGGCGTCCCGCGTGATTATTTCTGCTCCTGCTAAAGACCCCGATATTACAATCGTGTTGGGCGTGAACGAATCCACCTACAACCCTCAACAACACACCATCATTTCCAACGCCTCCTGCACCACCAATTGCCTCGCTCCCGTAGCGAAGGTTCTTTTACAGGAATTCGGCATCCGGCATGGGTATATGACCACCATCCATTCTTATACCAACGATCAACAACTGCTGGATTTGCCTCACAAGGATTTACGACGGGCACGAGCCGCCAATTTATCCATGATACCCACATCGACCGGGGCGGCCAAAGCTCTGTATCTGGTTATCCCCGAGCTGAAAGGAAAGATAGATGGAATGGCCATTCGAGTGCCAACCCCTAATGTGTCGCTCATTGACCTTTCAGTGGAAGTCGAACGCGATTGTGATGCCACAACCGTGAACGCGGCTTTTCAACAAGCCGCTCAGGGTCACTTAAAGGGCTACTTACAGGTCTCTGAAGCCCCCATCGTTTCGTGCGATCTCAATGGATGTTCCTATTCGGCCACCGTGGACGCACCCCTCACTTCCGTCATTAATAAACGGCTCGTGAAGGTATTTGCCTGGTATGACAATGAATGGGGATATTCCTGCCGTGTTCACGATTTGATCAAGGTTCTTGCTTTACGGCGGTAAACATCGCATCACCTCCGGAGACCCGGCTTTTCCCAGACGGACGGCCATAGGTCCCGGAAGGTAGAGGAAGACATGAAGCATCTCAACAAACAAACGATTGATCAGGTCGATCTCCGCAACAAACGAGTCCTCATCCGCGTGGATTTTAATGTTCCGCTCGATGATGCCTGCCAAATCACTGACGATTCAAGGATTCGTGCTGCACTTCCCACCATTAATCGTGCCGTCGACGAAAACGCTGTAGTGATCCTCTGTTCGCACCTCGGACGCCCGAAAGGCACGTTTAACGAGTCACTCAGCTTGGCCCCCGTTGCCAAGCGACTCCAACGGCTGTTGAATAAACCGGTAGCATTTGTCGGAGACTGCATCGGTCCATCGGTTGATGCTGTCGTCAATAATGCTCAACCCGGGGACGTGATTGTGTTGGAAAATTTGCGTTTTCATTCGGAAGAAGAAAAAAACGACGATCATTTCTCTGCTCAATTGGCTTCCCTGGCGGATGTCTACATCAATGATGCGTTTGGAACGGCACACCGGTCCCACGCATCGACCGTTGGTATCACCAAATATATCAAAGTATCGGCAGCAGGATTTCTCATGAAACGGGAAGTCGAAGCGTTGGAAGGCACCGTCGAGAACCCTGTTCGTCCTTTTGTGGCTATTCTGGGAGGAGCCAAGGTTTCAGGGAAAATCGGAGTGATTGAAAATCTTGGCAAAGTGGTCGATAAGGTCATCATCGGTGGCGGCATGGCCTTCACCTTTATCAAGGCCATGGGACTGGAGATCGGCCAGTCTCTGGTGGAAAACGAAATGCTGGATTTTGCGAAAAGCATCCACGAGCACGCGATGGCTCAAAAAATAAAATTTTATCTTCCGGTGGATTGTGTGGTGGCTGCGAGTTTAGATCCTGAAGCGGAAACAAAAATCGTCCCTGTGCAGGAAATTCCCGCCGGCTGGTATGGCATGGACATCGGGCCTGCATCGGTGCGCCTGTTTAGTGAAGCCGTTCAAAACGCCAAAACCATTTTGTGGAATGGTCCCATGGGTGTCTTTGAACGCGATGCATTTTCCCGAGGGACGTTTGCAATGGCCCATGCGGTGGCCAATGCCTATGCGAAAACCATTGTGGGAGGGGGGGATACGGCGTTGGCCGTGTATCGTGCCGGAGAATCCGAAAGTATGTCCTTCATTTCTACCGGTGGTGGCGCCGCGCTCCAACTACTGGAAGGCAAGCATATGCCAGGACTTGCGGCCTTACCCGATCGTCTCTGATTCAACCTGCCATTTCTTTTCACCTCCAGAAGCTCCGAGGTCTTCATGGTACGTCGGTTCATAGTCGGCAATTGGAAAATGCATAATACCATTTCCCAGTCCGAGTCTTTAATTCGTGACATTCTCAAGATTTATCAACCAGACCCCTCGATAGAACTTGCGGTGGCTCCCCCATTTGTGGCCTTGCAGGCGGTTTCGGGCCTGCTGGCCGCTACGCCCATTAAACTAGCGGCTCAAAATGTCTGCGACAAAGATGAAGGCGCCTTTACCGGAGAAATTTCGCCACCCATGTTACTGGAAGCGGGTTGTCACTATGTGATTATTGGACATTCGGAACGACGGCATATCTTCGGGGAGACAGACCAGGACATCAATAAAAAAATTCACGCCGTCCTCCGCCATTCCCTCTTGCCCATTTTATGCGTCGGTGAGCGGCTGGAAGAACGGCAAGCCAACCAGACAGAATCAGTCATTCAACGTCAATTGCAAGCAGGTCTGGATGGTCTCGAATCGAAAGATCTTGGGAATATCACCATTGCCTACGAACCCGTTTGGGCCATTGGAACCGGGCAAGCGGCCACCGTCGAGCAAGCTGCGGAAGTTCATACCCACATCCGATCGATTCTCACCAGTCAATGGGGAATCAATGTCGATCAGACACGAATCCTCTATGGCGGAAGTGTGAGCCCAGACAACGCCAAAATGTTATTTCAATCCCCGCAAATTAATGGGGCTTTAGTGGGGAAAGCTTGTTTGAATTCAGAATCCTTTGTTAAGATAGCCAAATTGGCCATTTCGAATTAACCGGGAACTCTTTCCGACTACGCATACACATTATGTATACACTGACTGTCATTATTCATTTAATTGTCTGTTTTCTGATGATTGCCGCAATCCTGCTTCAGGCAGGAAAAGGAGCTGAGATTGGTGCATCCTTCGGAGGGTCTTCTCAAACGGTGTTCGGAAGCCGTGGCCCCGGAACCTTTCTGAGTAAGGTCACCGTGGGAGCCGCAATCGTGTTTATGCTGACATCCCTCAGCTTAGCCCTTTTATCCAAACAGGCGAACACCTCGTCGACGGTTATTGATCTTCATCCGACCACCCATCATGAATCATCCACTACATCGACTCCTGCGACGACCCCGGCAGAAACCACGGCCCCCGAAACCACTTCCGAGGCGCCTCCAGTCCCGAATGCCCCTTAAACCGTTCTGCTTCAGCTTACGTCTGACAAAATTTCAGGAGAATTGAGGACAGGCAACAGAGAGTGGTGCCTTTCACGAGGAACGAGGCGGTCAACCCAGGGGGGTGAGCCAATTCGAATAGGTCGAATTTTCACCTCGAACAATTTGAAAGAACTCACTTTGAAGAGATTGGGTCAGCGGACCCGGCTTCCCGTCTCCGATGGTTCGATCGTCCAGTTCGCGAACCGGCGTGACTTCCGCAGCCGTTCCGGTAAGAAATATTTCGTCAGCCACATACATAGCATCCCGGGTAAACCGTTCCTCAATCACCGGAATTTGTTTCGCTTTAGCCAATGCAAGAATCGAATTCCGGGTAATGCCGTCCAGGATAGAGGTTAACGGTGTCGTTTTTAAAATCCCCTTACTCACGATAAACACGTTTTCTCCAGTCCCCTCAGCCACATACCCGTCAGGATCAAGGAGAATACATTCGGCATACCCGGACTTTTTGGCCTCCCATTTGGCCAAAATGGAATTGACGTAGTACCCGGAGATTTTGGCCCGCGTCATGGACACATTAACGTGATGCCGCGTGAAGGAGGAAATTTTGGCTCGGATACCTTGGGCAAGGGCATCCTCTCCCAAATACGATCCCCATGGCCACGCCGCGATGGCGAGTCGAATAGGATTATCGCCAGGATAGACACCCATTGCTCCATACCCCACATAAGCGATGGGCCGTATATAACAGGAGGCCAATTGATTGACCCGAACCGTCTCGACAATGGCGTCTTTCACCTCTTTTTTGGTAAAAGGCATGGGCATCATGGTGATATGGGCGGACTCAAAGAGCCGGTCGACATGCTCGTTCAATCGAAAGATGGCTGATCCCGTTTTTCCCTCATAGCAACGGATTCCCTCAAAGGCGGCCAGACCATAATGCAGGGAATGGGTGAGGACATGGACCGAGGCTTCGTCCCAATCCACAAGGGACCCATCCATCCAGATTTTTTTTGACGCAGTTACCATAGAAAAGTTTCTCCGATTGACATGAGCTGAACAGGAAAAGGCATGGAAGCCAAGGACATCACGGGGTCTTGTGCTACGAATCTATAACGCGAATGATATACTAAAATCTTGACATAAATGTAAACATACTGGCAAAATGATCGTTTGTTAAGGAGCTATAACAATATGTATGCAATTATCGAAACAGGTGGAAAACAATACCGGGCGGAACCGAACGGGATTCTTCAAGTCGAATCCCTGGAAGGCGACGTCGGGTCGATCATTCAATTTGACTCAGTACGATTTGTCCAAACGGACAAAGCGCCTATTGTCGGAACTCCCATGATTGCCGATGCAGTGGTCAAAGGGGAGATTATCCGTCATGCGCGCACCCGGTCCATCACCATTTTCAAAAAGAAACGACGAAAAAATTATCGCCGGACCAAAGGCCACCGTCAGGGATTCACGCAAGTTCGAATCACCGAAATTGTGGCGTAGTCGTATTTGGTCTTGAGAATTGAGATTTTTGGAGGTTTGACTCATGGCACATAAAAAAGGTGGCGGATCCACCCGCAATGGTCGCGATAGTAATCCACAATATCTTGGCGTTAAAGCCTATGCCGGTGAAAAGGTGAGCGGAGGGAGTATTCTCGTTCGACAACGTGGGACGAAATTCTTTCCCGGAACAAATGTCGGACTGGGGAAGGACTATACGCTCTTTGCCAAGGTAGACGGGATCGTCAAGTATGAAGGAGGAATCGCCCGCCGCAAGGTGAGTGTCTATCCTCCCGTCTAGCTTCTCTTCCCATCTCCTGCCATTATCAATCCGTTCACTTCGTACCTTTCTGAATAGCCAAGTAGGAATGGGATCAGTATGTTTATTGATCAAGCACGCATATTTGTCAAAGCGGGTGACGGGGGCACCGGACACTGTAGCTTTCGGCGTGAAAAATTTGCGGAATTCGGCGGTCCCAATGGGGGCGACGGCGGAGATGGAGGAGACGTGGTGTTTCTGGCCTCCAACAGGGTCTCAACCTTATTAGACTTGCGATATCAACGACACTACGAGGCCACTGCCGGCGAAAGAGGCCTCAAAACGAAACTGCCACGGAGCCACGGGCCCCGATGTCGTGATTACCCTTCCTGTCGGGACCCTCGTCAAAACCGAGGACGGAGACCTCATCGCCGATCTTATCGAAGAAGGACAGACATTCATTGTGGCCAAAGGCGGCAAAGGCGGAAAAGGCAATGCGCGCTTTGCCACGTCAACCAATCGTGCGCCGCGTCAATTCGAGCCTGGGACTCCCGGCGAAGAGCGTTGGGTGAAGCTGGAATTGAAGCTGTTAGCCGATGTGGGCCTGGTAGGGTTTCCTAACGCCGGAAAATCCACACTGATCTCTGCGATTTCTTCCGCGCATCCTGAAATTGCGAGTTATCCCTTTACGACCCTTCGGCCTCATTTGGGAGTCGTGGAATGGATGGAACATTCCTCTTTTGTCGTGGCCGACATCCCGGGATTAATCGAAGGGGCGCATGAAGGAAAAGGGTTAGGAATTCAATTCCTGCGTCATATCCAGCGAACCGCATTTTTGTTATATCTGGTCGATATCAGTGAGTGGAATTCAGAAGACCCTATCGTGACGATTGAAACCTTACAACGCGAACTCCAGGCCTTCGACCCCGAACTCCTTGAACGGCCATTTGCCATCGTGGCCACAAAAATAGATTCACAGGGACAGGGCCAGCATTTGGAAACCCTTCGTGAGTATTGCGCGGCCCACCATTACACGTTCTTTTCCATTTCGGCCATTACTCGTGAAGGCCTCCCGTCGCTCGTGACCTATTTGGGAAAATCCGTTTTGGAGGCAAAGACCTCATGCGCGAGCAAGTGTTAGCGGCGTGCAACCGGGTCGTGGTCAAAATCGGAAGCAGCCTGGTGGCTTCCTCCCTCGGTGGTCTTCGTATAGACCGCATCCACCGCTTAGCTCAAGAGTTGAGCGCCCTTCAATCGCAGAGTCGGCAAATCGTCATCGTCTCCTCAGGGGCCATCGTTGCCGGCCTCTCACACCTCGGCATTGCGTCCTATCCGACTGAATTACCGCTTCAACAGGCCGCGGCGGCCGTCGGACAAAGTCGGCTCATGCGGGCCTATGAGATGGCGTTTGAAGAAAACAAAAACAAAATTGCACAGGTCCTCTTAACGCATCAGGATTTGGCAGACCGTCGACGATTTCTGAATGCGCGACATACCTTAATTACCCTTATCCAACTAGGGGTCATTCCGATCATTAATGAAAATGACACCGTGGCCATTGATGAAATCCGCTTTGGTGACAACGACACCCTTGCCGGACAAGTGGCGCATTTAGTGGATGCCGATTTGTTGGTGATTTTGTCAGATGTGAATGGTCTGTATAGCCAGGATCCTCATCTCAATCCTTCCGCTGAACTCATACACCTGGTTTCCACCATCACCAAAGACATTGAAGACCTGGCCGGATCGTCTCGAACACAGGCCAGCCGCGGAGGCATGGTCACCAAGATCAGAGCGGCAAAGCAGGCAGGACGGTTCGGCGTCCCGACCCTGTTGTTAAACGGAGAAACGCCGAATGTCTTAGGCAGAGGTCCTTGAGGGAAAACCCGGTGGAACATTTTTTTCTTCCGACCAATCACCACTGACAAGTCGAAAACAGTGGATTGCCTATACGCTAAGACCGAAAGGCGAACTCCTGTTGGACGAAGGTGCCGTCGCCGCACTCACACTTCGAGGGAAAAGTTTGTTGCCCTCCGGTATTCTGGATATCCAAGGCACCTTTCTCACCGGTGATCCCATCACGTGCGCCACCCGGGACGGAGTCGCGTTCGCGCAAGGTCTCACGAACTATTCCGCCGAAACGCTCCGGCGCATCAAGGGAAAAAAAACATCAGAAATCCGGGATCTCCTGGGAGCATTAGAGTATGAAGAAGTCATTCACCGGGACAACCTGGTCCTGACAGAACAGCTCATTTCCTAAACAGAATCTGCGAATTCAAAAAAATCCATCTTACGTTCAATTGACACAAAACCCCATCCTCTCCTGGCATAGGTATAGATCGTTTTTTTTCGCTCAAAAAAACCCATGAGAAATTTTTAACCCGATGTTTATTGGGCTCTTCGGCGGTACCTTTAATCCCATCCACAATGGGCATTTGCACATTGCTCGCTCTGTCTACAACGCGCTAAAATTGGATCGAATCATTTTTATACCCACGGGAGATCCTCCCCATAAACCTTTGACGTCCCTGGCACCAGCCCACCATCGGTTAGAAATGGTGAAGCGGGCGATCGCCCCGTTTCCGCATTTCACCGCTTCAGATCACGAAATTGCGATCTGCCGCGGTGTCATACAGTGTCGACACCGTCACACATTTCAAATCAGAATGTCCCGAGGAAACCGAGTTGGGGTTTATTGTCGGGCTGGATGCCTTTCTCGATTTTTCGAGCTGGAGAAAGGTGGAGCATTTGCTGACCCTGTGTCATTTTATCGTCTGTTCCAGACCGGAATTCACCTTCACACAACTGCAATCCCTTTCGTTCTTTCCTTCTACACCGCAATCAGCTTTACAAAGCCTGGACCAACAGGACACCACCCGTCTGGATATTTCGCTTTCTTCCGGGAAATCCATTTTCCTCTTAGCAGTACCGCCGAGCGAGGTCTCGGCCTCGACGATTCGAGAACACCTGCCCCTTGGCCGTCCCGTAAGCCATTGGTTGCCGCCCACCGTGGAGTCCTATATAATTCAGCACCGATTGTACCAATGGCCCGTATAACCCACCCGAAACCACCCCTTTCCTTAGAACAAGCGGTCTTCATCGCCCAGGCGGCTCAAGAAAAGCAGGCCGAAGAGGTGTTGGTGCTGGAAGTGGGAGCCATGACGTCAATAGCCGACTATTTCGTCTTTGCCTCTGGAGATTCAGAACGCCAGGTACGAGGGATTGCCTCATTTATTGAAAAATCGATGTCCACACGCTACAAAACGACCCCGGATATTGAGGGAAAAGAAACGGCAAATTGGATGTTACTGGATTACGGGGACATCATTGTCCATATTTTCAAATCCGACGTCCGGAAGTATTACGCATTAGAAAAAATGTGGGCGGACGCGCCACAAATCCCCATTCCCGAAATCAGTCAACCATTTCCCCAGGCCGTGAGAGCCTCAAGAGCAAACCCGAACGCAAAAGTCGCCCCGCTTTAATAAGCAGGTAGGGGGTTTGCTGTTGATCCGCAGAGCAGAATAGGTAATCGAGATAAAGTAGGAAAAAATAATAGAATGTTCAAAAAGGTTCGTCCAGTCCTGTCCTGAGTCCCTCGAAGGAAAGGCCGCAGACACGTGAGTGCGGCCAAGGGGCGACCTGCCTGCGCGAAGCCGCTTTCAGCCTTCGTAGCCCTTCGGCGAAGGAGCCGGCGAAGCAGGAACGCCGCTGGCGGCCTTTTTCAACATTCCCAAAAATGGAGAACAACCATGATCCCTTACAATAATTTGGCAGACCGGGTGCTGGCGGGAACAATCCCAAGTCGGGAGGAAGGCTTGGCCATTCTCGACACCCCTCAGGACCAGCTTCTCGACCTGGTGAATGCGGCCTATCGGATCCGGTCACGATATTTTGGCAACACCGTCCGTCTGCAAATGTTGCTCAATGCCAAAAGTGGAGCCTGTCAGGAAGATTGTCACTATTGTTCCCAATCAACCATTTCCACCGCTCCCATCGAACGATATGCTCTTCGTCTCCTCCGAAAAAATGTTGGAAGGCGCTCGACGGGCTGCACAGGCCAAAGCCCAGCGGTATTGCATCGTGATCAGCGGCCGCTCCCCGTTACAATCCGAAATCACCCAGATTTCCAGCGCCGTCAAACAGATTAAAGAAGGAATTGCCGATTCAAATCTGCTGTTCACTGGGATTATTGAATGGCGAACAAGCCAGCCAGTTAAAGGCGGCAGGAGTCGATCGGATCAATCATAATCTCAACACCAGTGAAGCCTATCACCCCTCTATTTGCACGACGCACACCTATCAGGATCGGATCGACACACTGAAACATGCCCGTGCAGCCGGATTGGAACTCTGCAGCGGGGGTATCGTCGGAATGGGCGAACGGGACGAAGATCTGGTGGATCTGGCCCTGGCCTTACAGGACATCCAACCCGATTCCATTCCGTTAAACATGTTGTACCCGGTCGAAGGGACGCCCTTTGACGAAATGAAAAATCTCACCCCAACCCGCTGCTTAAAAATTCTCTGCCTCTTCCGGTTCTTCCATCCCAAAACGGAAATCCGGGCGGCCGGCGGACGCGAAAAAAATCTTCGCTCGCTCCAACCCTTGGCGCTCTACGTCGCCGACTCCCTCTTCGTGGATGGCTATCTGACGACACCGGGCCTTGCCCACCAGGAAGTCTGGAAGATGATCGAAGACCTGGGCTTTACGGTGGAAGTGAAGTACGAAGGCGCCGAAACCGAAAAGGCCGAAACCTGTTCACACTGATCGTTCTTCCTATGGTGTATTCATAACTTTACACTCGTCAATACTCAATTTTTCATCGCCGCCTCCTCTAGATCACCCACATAATTCATTACTCACTTACTTCGGATTTCGGGCTCATATATAAAAAGGCCTAACTGCGAACTAGGTCTCGGACAGATATGACAGTCCAAAAGGCACCCCCCTCAACATCACAGGAGATTAGTGCTTTGCTGACATGGTGAATCTGAAAGGTGATAAAGGGAGGGGGAACAAAATCACCAAAACTTATCGGCAAGCTGGCCAAGGGCAATAACCTTAGAAAAGCGTCACCACGAGGCCGACTTCAACAACGCCGAAAAACCAGGCGTTTGCTTTCCCGAATCATCTGCTATACGCCAACCAAATTGGGGGGACGGAGACTAGAGCATCAACGGTGGTGCCGGATCGTTGCAATTGCTCACGCTTTTTTTTCAGAAATTGTTGATCCATCGCATTGTAGGCTTAATTGACACACTAGGACCCCTTTGCTAGTTTTTTATTTGCCCTAAATTAAAGGTTATTTTTCCTCTTCTCTCCAAGGACGACCCAATGGTGACCACTCAGGAGCCGAATTCCAACTGGGTAGCTTGGAGCGCGTGCTGCACGGCACGAGAGGACTGGCTGATCGGGGACCCACTGCGCTTCGTAGACCTCCACCTGACGGGTCTTGCGCCAAATATTTGCGAGAACCTTCCAAATTCGCCGAGTGTTCTATGCATCACGCGTCCGAAACCCTCGGGTGGGACGCGCCTCGAAGCATTTCCCGACATTGCCTCCTCAGCATTCCTACAACGCTCAGCCTTTGACTTGTTAGCGAGTGTGTCGATGCCGAGCGCATCCCTCTCGGCGAAGCTTTTTGGAGTCCGTCTGAGGGGCTCAGACCCCTACGAGGTCTGGGCTGCTAGCGTTCCAAACTGGATCCGCCGCTGTCTTGCTGTCGGCAACGCAGTGCTAGCGTTGGACGTGGAGAACTTCTTCGAGTCGATCAGCCCTGAACGCTTTGAGACGGCGCTCCTGGAATGGAATGTGGCGCGTAAGCACGCCACTCTCGAGCTAGTACAAACGATACGTCGCCTTGCTGACCACGATGGGCACAGATTTCGTGGTTTGCCAGTTTGTCCCGACGAGCTCTTTTTCCTAGTTGCGGACCTAGTTCTCGCGACAGTTGACGAATGCATCCGAAGAGAAGCGGGTGCAGTGGACTATGTGCGTTGGGTCGACGACCTCTACGTTGCAATCCCGCATCGGCGTCTGGAGGCGTGCCTTGAGAGCATCACGCACATCCTGGGAAAGGATGGTTTCCGCCTGAGCCCTGCCAAGACCTGCCGGCTGACGACATTGAGAGCATTCCAGCAGCATTGGTTCGAGAACGAACACAGCGAGCTTGACCGATTAGGGGCGGCAGCAAAGTACACGACTGCCCCCGACATGGCAGCCATACTCCGGCGGTTGCGGGGTGTGGCCATCTCTCGTCAGAGCCACGAGGCGGGGCGTCTGGTAAAGAGGCTCTATGGCCTCGCCGGCATGGTGAGGGATCCGGCGTTGCTGGAGCATGTCGGGGAAGACTTGACTACTTTTCCTCATGCGGCCATCTCGATTGTTAATTTCGTGGCGTCCAGTGCCAAAGAGCCGTCTGAAACCGCCTTGCTGGGCTCCTGTTTGCGCCAGCGTCTCTTCGACAGCACAAAAATCTGCACGTTGCGCGGCCTCTTTGCATATCCGCCAGATGCGAGTGTTTGGCGAGAGTTGCGGAAGGATGTTGCCAATATCGCACTCGGTTCAAAGAGCGAGGAGCATGAGTACGCCCAGGTGCTCGCGATGGGGCTGCTAGCGAGGGGAGGCGATCTTCCCTATCCATTGCAGGCAATTGAACGGGTCACGCAGATGTTGGACGCAACGTGCCGCCGGGTGTCGGGCTCGAATTTCTCGCTACTCTAGAAATTGGCGGTAGACGAGCAGTCGAGGCCCTTCGGGACGATCCGGATCCGGTGGTGTCAGAGAAGTCGTAATCAGACCGAAGACCCCATAATCGACATCAACTCCTGTGTACTCAAATAGCCCTTCAATTCCCAAACGCAACTGGAGGACAAGCGGGAGTCGAGTAGCGGTCCACTCCGACTGCCGGCATCTCGCGTTCCAGATGTCGTTTGGATGCCAGAAAAGAAAAGTGGCAAATCGTCACCACTGAGGAAGGGTTAATCCAGGCGCCAGAACTCGTCGTAGAAGTATTCTGCCAGGGAACCGCCAAACAGAAATCAATCACAAAATTCACGCCTATCTTGCTTCAGGTATCCAGGAAGTCCTCGTAGTCGGGCTCTCCGGCACATTGGAATTCTATCGCCAAGATCGAGTGCCACACGCCCCCGCTCCCTTCCTAAACTTCACCCTAACCCCTGCCACCCCATCTCTTCCAATAATTCTACATACCTACCAAGACCGCGCTGAATCAGATAATCAGCATCACCGTTTTGGTGCACTGCTCTCCTTTATTGACAATCCGGGATGCTTCTGCTTCGTATCAATCATGCATGGCGCTAAATCTTCGCTGTTGGTACAATTTAACCCGGACAGAAGGTACTTTTATGGTTCAAATATACCGGACATGCTTCAAAAGGCCTAGCCTTGCGGCAATGCTTAACTCGCTGCGTCCAACAGATGGTGGACGTGCTGCCACGTGATTGCGCAGGAATGCGCTGTGACGAACTTTCATTTAACCGCAGGACGCCGAGAGGGTTAGGTTTGCCATAGAGCGTTGGGCGCGACGTCTGCGACAAGACCGAGAGTCGTCCGTCGCCAGGTAAGCCTGGGAGTTGGTGCGAGTACCGCCGATGCCCGCACCGATCCTTCGTTGGCGCATTGCCGATTTAGCAATTTGACATTGCAGAGGCAGGTGACCATATAGTCAATTCCCCTCCACCATAACCCTCCTAAACTGTTGGTATTATTTAAGTTCACATCGGATTCTTAATCCGTACCCCACCAGGGAGTGGACCGACCATATTTGATGACGAATTTCCAATCGAAATTTCAACTGTATCCACCGGAATGGACATTACCGACTCAATGGCTGAAACAAATTTGCCTGATTCCGCCGCCAAACTTCGTGGCCTGATACGGGGATACTGACACCTCAATAATCACACTCTTCATTCATATCTTAAATCATCGACAATCGATTGGCGGCTGGCCCATTTGGCTGGTCCCCATGCCCTAGAAACGCAGCCAACAACGCCACAAGCACGGCCATCCCCACCGTTTCTAATGGCAGGGTGAACTGAACGGTCCATCCAAAGAATTGTTTATTGCTGACCGTGATTAATCAGAGCGAGAGCGCCATCCCAACGGCAAAACCAATGCCTACACCCCAATACGCCCGGTAACCCGCATACATCAAAAAGGGTTGTACGACATAACTTAAGCCTCATGAACATGATGGGGGGAAGGAGCCCTGAGGAACAAAGCAGAGGGCAATCTTTGCATGAGCGGATCCAATAGCGAGTCAAGTTGCACTATCTCTCCCGATAGACATCTCGTCTATGGCCCAGTTTGACCACTATAATCACCAGTTCCTCGTCCTGAATTTCGTACACAATTCGATACACGCCCTGACGCACCCGGTATCTTTCCTGACCTGACAATTTTTCACTTCCATTGGTCGGGGATCATCGGCTAAGGCTTCAATACGCGTTCAGAATTCCAGAAAGGTCGTTTGGTGGGGTTCATCGATGATCTTTGGCAACCGACTTCCTAAAAGTCAGCCGATAAACGGCCATGAGCTTTCATAGCGTTTCAAGAGTTCTTCCATAGCTGAGTGTCGGCTCATCAGCTCGCTCTTCGAACGCAGCCAAGTCTTCCTGAGCTTCGGCAAACGAGCTGATCCCACCGCACCTGGACTGTCTAACCGAACGGTGCGTATGTGCAACTTGCAAGTTGAAGCACGTGATGAAGATTCTCATCAAAATAGACCAGTGGCCCGCTTTGAAGTTGTTCCCATATTGATTTACCTCCTCTAAAATATAATATAGCATTATGACTACTTAACGTCAAAACGCTTATATGATTCAGATTGAAGGTTATCAAGACATTGGTAACTGAATGACTAACTTGTCGACCGGCCCATCGGACCAGCCAGCAGGCCTCAATGGCACAGAAATGGGGTCGGAGTAATTTAAAAAGAAAGAGTGGAGGTTGAAAAAATATTCTAAACGACCTCTCATTCTTCATACCGTAAATCGTCGGCGATCGATTGCCGGCTGGCCCATCTGGCTGGCCCCCATGCTCCCAGAAACGCGGCCAACAACACCACGAGCACGGCCATCCCCAACGTTTCTAATGGCAGGGTGAACCGAATGGTCCATCCAAAGGATTGCTTATTGATCACGTTGATCAATAATACCGACAGAGCCAAGCCCACCATGATGCCCAAGCCGGCACCCGATTCCGGCCACATAGCACGATTCCCAAAAATCAGGCCATGAACCTGGGGGGCTCATCCCTAGAGCATCAGCATCAGTGTTAAAAAAATCAAACTCAATCATTGCCTTATCGTAGGTTGGTCTCTATACTGGTCTATATTTGATTTGCCTGGCAGGAGGAACTCATGTAGATCGAAATTGGTTCCTATGAAGCAAAAACCAAGCTCCCTGAATTGCTGTGGCAGGTTAAAACCGGCAAAAGCTTTACCATCACGAATCGCGGAGAAGCTGTCGCAGATCTGGTGCCTAGCGCAAGCGTGCGAGCGAAGGACCAAGTTGCGGCAGCAGCAAAAACTCAAGGCCTTCATGCTGGCTGATCCCGTTCGGGGCATCGATCGTCAAGGAACTCAGCGAGGAGAGACGTGACGTGAGTTTCGTCTTTGATAACTCGGTAACCATGCGTTGGTTTTGGTTGTCAGTGGCCAGTCCACAAGAGACTTGACCCGCGCCGGCAAGCTGCTTGATGCGATGAAAAAGACGCACGCGCTTGTTCCGGTGCGGCAGATTGACTTATTTCTTGGAGTGGGATCTATTTCGTTTTTTCTCGGCAGCACTCAAGTCGTTGATGTAGAAGCTCGGCTTCTTGGAGCAACGCGGGTTCCAGCTCTAGGATTCGACTAGGTAAATCCATTTGCCCATGCTTGATGGTGAGAATCACATGAACCCCTTCTATTTCAGTGCAAATCAGAAAATGTTCGCGGACCCGATAAAATTTAAATGATGTGGAAATATTGGAGTCGTGGCGCAGCAAATCGGGTTTTTCTTGCAGGAGGGACAATGCGGTTTGGATATCCTCTAGATAACGATTGGCCGTTTTCCTGTCCCATCGTTGGAGAGAATAGCTTTCAATCTCTTGAAGGTCATAATGGGCTCTGTCCGTGAGCTTGACGACAATCGACACAGTTATTGCCCCTGTTTTTCGAACTGGGCCATATCGTCTTTCAAATTTCCTGAAAAGGTCTTAGTTCGATCTGCAATCGCATCTTGATATCCTTCCAATATACCAGCGCGTAAGGCCGCAGCCTCCATGCGTTGTTTTTTCTCACGCAAGACATCCCGCATAAATTCCGTGGGAGTGGCGTAGAGTGTGCCATCCCCACAATTTCGATCAATGAACGCACGAAGCTCATCAGTTAAGGTCAGATTTAAACTGCTACCCATAACCATTCCTCCTATTGGTTTTATTTTATTATGGTCTGTGCGTCGATATTCGTCAATATTCGACTGATTTATCAACTCGCGCTTCCCTTCCTGTACCTGCCCACCCTCATTCCTGTTCATTCATACCGTAAATCGTCGGCAATCGATTGACGGCTGGCCCATCTGGCTGGCCCCCATGCTCCCAGAAACGCGGCCAACAACGCCACAAGCACGGCCATCCCCAACGTTTCTAATGGCAGGGTGAACTGAATGGTCCATCCAAAGGATTGCTTATTGATCACATTGATCAATAATACCGACAGAGCCAATCCCACCAGGATACCCAGGCGGCACCCAAGCCGGCCACATAGCAGGATTCCCAGAAGATCAGTCCTTGTATCTGTGGACGGCTCACTCCCAACGCGCGCAGCGTGGCCAGCTCTCGCCGGCGTTCGGTAATGGCAGTCATGAGGGTATTGATAATTCCCAGCACCGCCACGCTCAGCGCAATCAATTCCAAAACATAGGTCACGCGAAACGTCCGGTCAAAAATATTCAAAATTTCAGCCCTCAGTTCTCCGTTACTGATCGTGACGATGGGTGTATCGTTTTTCAACACCTGTTCGATCTCACGTCTGACAACCGGGAGCGACTGACCGGCCTTGAGATAGACGGCAAAGACGGACGCGCCGGTCTCTCCCCAAAACTGACGAAAAAGATGCTCGTCCATAACCACTTTTCCACCATCGGTCGCATAATCATAAAAAATGCCCTTGACGGGAAATGACTGTTGTCCAGAGGGTGTCTTCAGATCTACAGAACTTCCTACCGTTAGGCCCAGCCGATCAGCTAACACCTCAGACACAATGACTCCTTGATCTTCAATCGCTTCTTCTAGAATACGAGCAGAATCGCCTGTTACAAAAAGATATCGGCTGCGCCCGGCATGAAGGCGCATGTCGCGCGCCACCAACGACACCGTCTGCCCTGAAACTTCCCCCACCGTTTCCAGGTATGGATCAACCGCGTCGATCCCTGGAACCGACATCACCGTCTTCACCAGAACCAATGGCAGACGATCCCTTCCGTTCTCAACCTCCTGCTCCCCCAGCCATGACACCGGAGCCACAATGATATCCGCCAGCATCGTTTGATCAACCCAGACTTCTACGGTGTGCCGGAAACTCTGGATCATGATGCCCACCCCCACCATGATGGCCAGCCCGACCACAATGGCCGCCATGGTTACACTGGTCCTGGTGGGATTCCGGCCAATCTGTTCTGCCGCTAAGGACGACAAAAGGCCCCAACGCCCGCTTAGCCAATTTCCTCTCCACTCATGAACCAGCTTGCAGAGCACAGGCGCTGCGGCCGTTCCTCCTATCAGCAGACAAAACGCCGCGGCATAGCCTCCGATTGGAATGCCGTCAACCGGAGCCATGCAACTCAAGGCCGCACTTCCGCAAAAAGCCATCACTGCGATCCATCCTGACCTTTTGTACGAGCCCGTCTCCTCATCTAGGGACAGGCCCTCGGACAAGGCTTGAACCGGGGCAATCGTGCTGGCATCCCAGGAGGGGCGAAAGGCTCCGAGAAGGGAAACCCCGATCCCAATCCCTATCGCTTCCACCAACAGGCGGGGATGAATGTCCGACACTCCCAAAGACGTCACTCCATATAATTCGCCGACACTCTGTCCAATCAGCGTCGTCAAGGCATCTGCCAGGAAGACTCCCAGCCACCCCCCCATGACTCCACCGACCATGCCGAGAAGGCCTGCCTCCAGGAGAAACAATCCGGTGATAGCTTTCCGCTCCATGCCGAGTGACCGGAGAATGCCGATCTCCCGACGATGGAGGGCCACCGAAAATGCCATCGTGTTATAGACCAGAAACATTCCCACTAATAGCGCAATTCCGCTGAGCATGGTGAGATTAAACTGAAAGGCCTTCAGCATCGATTCAACTTGTTGCGTTCGCCGCGAGGATTGACTGATACGAATATCCGGAGGCACCACGGTTTGCAAATCCTGGATGAGTGAAGACGCCGAAACACCCGGCTCTAGCACCACGGCAATATAATGCAGACGCCCCAGCCAGCCGAACAGCCATTGGGCCGCAGCAATATCCATGATGGCTTGTCGCTCTGCGCCCTCCAGATGGGAAGAGGACGAACTCAACAGGCCTCCCACGACCAGGTCATGGGAGATGCCCTTATCCATCACGGTCAGTGTCTGCCCCTGACTCACACCTAATTCTTTGGCAAACTCCTCCCCTAAAAAAACCGTCCGCGGAGAAAAAAACTGCTTCCACTGATTATCTGAACTCGAATTCGTGGAACCTTTTGATTGCAGATCCTCTGCATAGTCCAGGACATCGACCCCCCAAATCACCAGCGTAAGACCCGTGGGGTGGCCTCCTTGGATACTCACCTCAATTTTTAGAAGGGGATGAGCCGATTGGACGCCGGGATGCCGTTGAATCACCTCGATAATTGACTCCTCCATCCCCTCGCGCCCACGGGACAGAGTAACGGAGGCCTTGCCCACGACAGACTCAACCGACTGCTCAAAGGACCGGTAGACTTCGCCATTGGCCAGACGAATAGCCAACCAGGCTGAGACGCCAATCGCCACCCCGATCACGGTGAGAAAGGCCCGAAAGGGCCGATGGCGAACATGGTCGAGGACCAAGAGAAGAAGAATTCTTAGCATGAAAGCGGTTGTCCGGAGTCAGGGGCGTATGTTAAAACAACTAGAAAAAGATGCGTGGGTCAGGACTCAATATGCCTAAAGGAAAAGTTGCTGAAACGGAATCAACGGAAGAACTCTTGGAAACAAATTCCGAGGGACAATCCCTGACCGCCAGGCAAAAAGAAATCTTGAGCCTGGTTGCGCAGGGCTTTACCAATCGAGAAATCGGTCAACGATTAGACATTAGCGTGCGAACGGTTGAAGTCCACCGCTTTAACCTGATGCGCCGGTTACGCGTCAGAAACGTGGCACAATTACTTCGCCAGGCCATTGCGCTTCGAATTATCCCCAAAGGTCCCCCCACCGCAAAAGTCTGAGTGCACTGATTTTCTCTGCCCTATCTTTAACAAGGTTGGCAGCAGGCCACATTTCCCTTGCTGTCGTGGGCTTGTCTAAAAAGTCCTCTTCAATCCATTTCCCGTAATTTTCCTCGACACGACATCAACGACGGATAGCCTTTTCGCTGCAGGCAGTCGGCAATCTCCCGTTCGAGCCTGGCAAACACACCACAACCTTCCTCCACCAGCACCGTTCCTATCTGCACCGCCGAGGCCCCGCACAACACGTGCTCGAACACATCCACGCCGTATTCCACCCCACCTGTGCCAATGATAGGAATGCGATTACCCCAGATTTTCCAAAACGCGCGAACATTGGCCAAGGCCACAGGCTTAATGATTCGCCCACCTAATCCGCCAAATCCTCCCTTGGGTTTAATCACCACCGATTTCTTTTTCCGGATCGACCACCAGGGTATTCCCCACAGAATTAATGACCGTGACAAAGGCGACGCCAATTCGCTGAAGCACCTCGGCAATTTTCTGATGATGGATCGGATCAAAATAGGGCGGAAGTTTCACCCCGAACGGAACCGTGACCAGGGCGCGGATCTCCGTTAATAATCGTTCCGTTTCTTCAAAGTCGTATCCGATTTGTGGCTTACCGGGGATGTTCGGACACGACAAATTCACTTCCAGCAAATCCGGTCGAGCCGTCTCCAGGGCCTTGGCGCCTTCCAGAAAGTCATCCGGATGGAGGCCGGCCAGACTGGCGATGACCGGTTTCCCAAACCGTTTCAACTCAGGGATCAGCTTGGCATAGGCGGGGTACCCTAAATTGGGAAGTCCCATCGAATTAATCGACCCGCCCTCAAACGCCACATATCTCGGCTGAGGATTCCCCTCCCGGGCAAGCGGTGTCATGGACTTGGTGACAATGGCTCCGGCCTGTGACCCTCCCAACGCTTCCAGCTCCTTCCGGGTCACGCACAGCGCGCCGGAGGCATTCATCACGCCAAAGGGAAAGGACACACCTGCAATCACTGTTGAAAGATCCATCGTGTATTACTCCAGTCGTCCGTCTTGAATGGCTACTATTCGATCCGCCGTCTGAGCGGCATGTAAGGAATGGGTTGCCAGGAGCACCGTCTGGCCGAACTCTTTTGCACATTGCCGCAGCAACGACACAATCCTCTCTCCGGTTGGCCCATCTAAATTGCCGGTGGGTTCATCCGCCACAATCAGGCGGGGACGATGCACAAAGGCCCGTGCGATTGCCACCCGCTGTTGTTCACCTCCGGATAATTCATGGGACCGGTGCCCCAGCCGGTGGCTCATCCCCACTCGCTCCAGCATGTCAGCGGTTTGTGTTCGCACCGTCCCGGATGCCTCCCCCCGTAAGCGTAAGGGAAGCGCCACATTTTCTTCGATTGTTAATCCTGGAATCAGATGGAAAGCCTGAAAGACGACACCCACCTCCTCCCGACGCCATCGGGTCCATTCCCGATCACCAAACCCCAGACAGGAACGCCCGTCCAATACCAGATCACCGGAGGTCACCCCATCCAGGCCTGCTACTAAATGCAACAGCGTACTTTTCCCGCTCCCACTTGGACCCATCAGCGCGCAAAATTCTCCCTGGGGAATCTCCACACACACATCTTGAAGCGCCACCACCGACGTCGATCCTCGCCGGTATTCCTTATAGACATGCTGAAACTGAATCACGGGAACAAATCCGGGTGGACCGCCGTCAGAAAAGTGATTGAATCATGGCACATTCGACATCCCTCGTATATCATAACCAGGGTGAATGGACCAAGGAGAGCGCCTCAGATTTGAGTTCCCCTTTATACGGATTCAGGCAAGGCAGGAGGCCCCCATGGCCCTACCATTGACGACTACGGGCCTTCTACAAAAATTCCTTCATGTCATTTTCCCCACCGTCTGTGCCGTCTGCCGGGAACCATTGTGGGACGATCCGATTCCCTTCTTTTGCCGCAAGTGCTGGAGCACGCTCAAACCTATTCCCGGCCCCGTATGCCCGCGATGCGGTCGCCCCTTTGCCTCCCCAACAGCTTTACAGCATAGCCCGTCCCATCAATGTGGAGCCTGCCGCCACCGGCCGTTGGCATTGACGCAAGCCTGGAGTCTCTTTCCGTACCAGACTCCGCTCAAAGAAGCCATCACCTTGTTCAAATACCGGGGGAAGCTGTCCTTGGCCAAACCACTCGCCCGGGTCTTCATGGAGGCCCTGCCCGCCTTACCAGCCTTGGACGGTATCATCCCTGTCCCGCTCCATCCGCAACGATTACGGGAACGGGAATATAATCAATCACTTCTGCTGGCAGACCGGCTCCATCAACAAATGGACATTCCCCTTTTACTGGGATGTCTCATTCGGATTCGGTCCACGGCCCCTCAAACCTCTCTGTCTAAAAAAGATCGTCTCACGAACCTGCGCGGAGCCTTTTCCGTCGCAAAGCCTGCCCACATTCAAGGTAAACGGATATTACTGGTGGACGATGTCTTCACCACCGGCACGACCCTGCATGAATGTGCCAAGACGCTTCGACGTGCCGGCTCAGGCCCGGTATATGGGCTGACGCTCGCCAGAATGGTGTAGAAGGATACTTAAAGCAAACCCTGCCCAGAGAATGGCAAAGAAGCTGGCATCGTGGTTTTCCTTTTTGTAGTACTCTCTAAAACGATACTGTCTATCCCCTCTGCCTCGCCTGGCTGGACCTTTTTTTAAACATACTTTTAAAATATTCTCTCTTACCCCTGAGGCCTATTGGATATTGTCAGATAAGGTCCCTATTGAACCCACTTTTCCCGTTCATGATTCCCTCGGCCAGGACCCCACTCTTCCCCAAACAACATGTTTTACGATATATACAACCTGAAAATCGCTATCAGAAGGAAAGACCCTATGCCTATTTATGAATACCGTTGCCAGGATTGCCGAAAACGTAATACCTATTTAATCCTCACTTCGAATGCCCCAGCCCCGTCCTGCAAACATTGCCGGAGTGCCAACTTGGAACGCATTATGTCACGCTTTGCTGCTCCCAAATCCGAAGAAGCGCGGATGGAAGCCTTAGCCGACCCCAGCAACTTCGGGGACGTGGACGAAAACGATCCAAAGAGCATGGCGCGCTTCATGAAAAAAATGGGGAAGGAAATGGGAGAAGATTTAGGAGATGACATGGACGAGGCGATGGATTCCATGGACCAGGACGACATGGACATGGATATGTCTGCCTCCGAGGGAGACTAGCTAGACTACTCAAGGAAAACTACTTGACTTTTTCCAATCTTTCGGTAAGCTACAGTCACAGATAGGCTTTCGGGAGATTTTAAGGAACATCCTGTATGTTTGCCGGACAATACTACTGTAAAATCGACGAAAAAGGACGGTTCGTCGTCCCCAGTCCAATTCGTGAAGAAATTGAAACCCACGGGAATAGTCTCATGTTCCTGAAAGGGCAGGATATGCCCGTCTCCGCCTATACCAACCCGGAATGGGAAAGCATTTTGGAGAAGGCGAAGCAGTCATTGGATGAAGACCAACGGCGACTCTTCATGTATCACATGGTCTCTGAAGCATCCGGCTCCGAAATGGATAAGGCCGGGCGTATCTTAATCCCTGGGCGGCTGCGCAAACTCATCCCGGTCGATGAGGATCAAGAAGTGGTGGTGGTCGGCATGTTTCATCGTCTGGAGGTGTGGAATCCATCGGAGTGGCGACGATTTGTCCACAAAAACGAAGATACGTTTGAACACAACATGGGCAAAATCCTGAGCCTCCTCTAACCGTCCTCTATCGCTTTCATTCACGCACACCACCACTATTCCTTCATAGACCCTCACTGAGAATTATTTTCATTGAGAACCATCAGGATCCCATCCATTCCCAAGGTTTTACTGTCCCAAGGGAAAGGTGGCTTGGTCCTCCTCCCAGGCCATAAACGAAAAGCCCGGATAGCAGACTCCGTGACGGATTGGGGGAATTTGGGAGGAGATTCTCTCTCGACGCGCGAACTCTTTGTCGTCTTACCGCTCCCCCCCAGCATTAACCATCAATACGCCACCGTCAACGGACGAAGGGTTCTCGCCTTCCCGGGTCGAAACTATAAGACCGCCGTGGCCCGCCACCTCCTCGCCGTCCTGCGGCAATCTCATCATCGGACGGGATTTTTAGAACAACTGGAAACGCATGCCCTTAGTCTCTCCCTTCGCTTTCATTTTAAAACAGCTCTGCGACGGGATCTGGATGGGGGGCTCAAAATCGCGCAGGATGCCATTTGCAAGGCCATCGATTTAAACGACAACCGCATCACCGAAATTCATTTGCGTAAAGAAGTGGATACCGTTCGTCCCCGTCTGGAATGCACCTTAACACTTCAGGAACCCATAATCCGTCCCACACGCTCCATTCGACCTGTTCCGATGGTCATGAGAACAGGTCGCCGTCCTTCTTCACGGTCATAAGCCTGCCCCCTCGCACAATCACCGCAACAGGCCTCTCCCTGCACCGGTATTCCAGATGCTGTTGGTCCCTCAACTCTGCTTCCGGCAGAACTTGGCTTTTATCATGAGAGAGTAAAGCGTAGTCGTCAGGAATGGTACGTTTAGCTGGGACGCCCCATCAAGACGTTTTCCTGGTCAGGCTTCAGATGGATATCCGCTCCCTACTGCGGGAATGGCTGAATGGAGGAAGGAGATGCGATGGAGTGGCAACGGCCCGGGAGAGAGAATGCAGCACGACGGTCAATGGATGTTTGGCCACCCGGGTGGGATGATTGGTCAAGGCCGGAAAGAAAAAACCCATCTTTTGGCCCATTCGATGCCGAACAAGGCCAGGCAACCAAATGCTATCACCGAGGTAATGCAGTTTAACAGAGACCTTGGCATCCAAAGACACGGGAGGAATCTGCCCGCTAGGAAATTCGGCAAGCATGCCGTGAACACTCAGATTGAGAAGACGACCCTGACAGACCGTGCCTTGCCCACAACGAATGACAACCGGAAACACATGGTGGAGTTTGACTGACATCCGACGAACGGTCCGCCGATCTGTTTGCGGAATGGGAACAGGTCGCAAAGCATCTTGTTCCGCCGGATTCGATTTACCCACAGTTACGATTCCGATAAAGGTTTTTTTGTCGATTCAAGTGTCTTCAAGGCTTCGTCTTCATTTGTAAAAAGAGGGATCCATTCACTAATTTCGGTGAGTTCCAAGACATCGCGGACGAATCCTGTCGGGGCAATGATGCCGAGCCTGCCCCCGATTCGCTGAAAGCGCCGTTGGGCGAGAACTAACCACCCCAGGGCGGCGCTGTCGATAAACGAGACAGCCACCATATTCAAAATAACAAACCGATAACCTTGCATGATGGCGTGATCGATCCGCCATTTAAAATCCTGTCTGGCATGTTGATCAAATCGACCCACAAAGGTTTCGACGACGGTATACTCGCTAATACTGCGTTCTGAAACCACCATACGGCACCCCTTATATCCGGTTGATTCGTCTTCCCTTGTGTATCGGCTTGAGATGAGGAACTCTTAACCGTTTCGAAGAGAAGAGCCGGAAACCCTTTTGACAGATCCTCCGAATGGGTGCATTCAGGGATGAGGAAGAAGTGCCACTCTGACCTCATCCACAAATTGGACCGGCGCCGATTGGCTTGTTCCGCTCTGGAATGGACGAGTTATACGAAGCTGGATCGTATGGCGACCCGCCTCCACTGGAACTGTTCCGATGAACTGATGCTGAACGGGGGCACCATCATCAATGGGTCCAATATCGTGACCAGTTACAACTTGGTCATCGACGACCCATTCAAACAATTCTCCACTCAGGTTCCTCTTTTTATTCGGGGAGTCATACGTGACGCCCACACGAGCTGAGAGCTGAATGAGGCCCGAACCCGTCTATTGTTGTCAGTTCAATCCCGCCACCTTGTTGGACGTCTTGGAGCGGAGCGTAAAGAAGCTGTCCGACTTGGACTTGGAGACACCGAGAAGGAGAGACCAGGTCCTCATGATCACACACGGCAACCGAAGAAAATCCCTTTCTCCCCTAAGGTTCCATTAGCAGTGGAAAAAGTTGTCCAGCCAGAAAAGTTTCCAGTTTCAAAATCCGTCATCGTGAGAACTTCAGCCGAAACGAGACCAACACCTCTCAGCGCAAGTCCCATGAGAAAACAGAATCCCCATCGTCGAACACGGTTTGGTGACAAATCGTTTGCTGAGGCATACTGCCTGTTCCCTGCAAGCTTCCCTCATTTTTGCCTTTCACGGTTTTTTTTCGATTAGAATGCCTGATATGATCAGTTAAGAAAAACAAAAATGGACACTCACAGGGTTCACCGTATGCCTCTCGACTGAGATAACACATTCTTCGCTAGAACTTTTCTCTTCCATATCTTGTCGTCCATTTCATACACATAGTTGATTCAATCCTACAGATTTATCCATTTTTCATTCACCCGATAAAAAAAGGCCGAGCGATATGAACAGGCAGTTCCACATTCTCTTCGTCTCTGTTGGAATAGTCGTGGGAATATCCTGTGGGATGAGCGTTCTCTTTCCGGCACGGGCTCAACAACCACAACCTTCGGAACATTTGATTCATCCTCTCGTTACAGCCCAGGTGCTGCTGGTTGAAGGCATCGCCCTTACTGAACGAGGCCTCCAGGATTCCTCCACTATCACGAAAACCGTCACTGATCAATTACGCCAAGTGGGCTTTACCGTGACCTCCTCTCCGGATCAACCTCATGATGCCGTCGTACGGGTTAAATGCGAAGAACGACAGACATGGACCGGCCCGAGCACGCATCGAAGCATTAATCCTGTCCCCACCTCTCGATTATGGACAGGCCCTGCCTGTCATCTTTCCTATCGCTATGAAGATCAATCTCCTAATTGGAACTGGGACGTCCACGCGTCATTTGAAGATACAAAGGCAGCTGCCGAAGCCGCAGGTGCCTCCAGTACAGGAACCTTCGCCCTGAATGCCCTCAACGACCAACTTCAACAGGATGATTTTCCCTTGTATCTTGTGGCGGAATGGGAACAAACCGACCGATTGTTAATGGTCTTTCAGAATTCCACGGACAATATCGAAAGACAAACGACCATACTTCAACTCTTGGGAACGCTGTCCTCCGACAAAGCCTTCGAGGCTCTTCAGGAGGCCCTCACCAATCCGTCCTTGACGCCGACTGCTCTTGTGGCCATGGGGCAACAGGGGGAAAAGGCAATCCCAATCCTGGCTTCCTATCTGGAAACGACCTCCAACTCCGATTACCGACTGTTCGCCATTCAGGCCTTGGGAGCCATTGCCACCCAAAGCAAATCTCCAGCCTTATTCCCTCAATTTATAAACCTTTTGGATGCGGAGGATCCCAAAGTTCAAACCGAAGCCGTAAAAGGCCTGGGAAACCTTGGTGATCGACGCGCAATTCAACCTTTGGAAAAACTCAATTTGAAAGCCTGGACCAATCCCTCCACCAGTCCTGACATGAAGACCCTTCGGGAAATGTTGAGTTCGAGTCTATGGCAACTGAGCCCAAGTGCCCACACAGGAGGGTAAAGGGATAGGAGTGTTACCCCTTGTTCAAGAAACGCACTCTGGTCTTTGCGAAATTAAAAGGGAGAGTGGGAAGGCAATAAACACAAGTCGTTGATTTACCTGGTGCGCCCGACAGGAGTCGAACCTGTAACCTCTTGATCCGTAGTCAAGTGCTCTATCCATTGAGCTACGGGCGCTAGATGTGGTTTATCAATGACTTAGGTGGTGGGTCAAAGTAGCAGAATGGGCTCGTGTTAAATAAGATTTAAAATTGAAGGACGCTTCCCCGAAAGCACTTTCCAGAAATCTATTCTACTGTTTAAGGACTTCCAAAGTCTTACGTCCTCTCATTGTCAAAAATTATTAAATGGATTAAAACCGCTCCCGGCTCATATCACTGAAGACTATAATCGGAATTCATGGAGTGAAACCAGCGATGATCGGCTGGATGGCAAACCGCATTAGACTCCTTCTTGACGGAACTGCCCGAATGATTTGTCCCTAAAAAATATATTTTTTATCTCAAGGTAGCAAACTTTATACAGATCCCTTAATAGCGACGTCAACTTTGGGGCAAGGTCCCGATCCTGCTTTTGGGAGGTGGGGAATTTTCTGCATTCAACCACATCTTCTTTCCTTTGAACCAAACCCGTCCGGTAAGGAGTGAATTTTCCTTAGTCCTGCCTAATAGACCATGAAGTAAAGACAGAAAACCTGATGAGGGTGTTCAACGCCATTGAGGGTCTCATGATTCAATAGTCAATCTCGCGCTTTATAGTCCGTCCCCATTTTAATATGGCTCAATGGTATTCCCAGCCAGACGGGATTTCAGTAACTTACTATGCCACCGCTCCTACTTTCTCGTGCGTATTCCACAAAAGGTGCTCCTTTATTACATGTCTAAACAATGCCGGCAGAGTTTCTCATATCCAACCCAGGATAAGTTTCCGAAAAGAGATTAAAGCGAAGGTCAAAGCTCTCCTCCTTACACCGAAAAAAATGAGCCGGCATAGGCCCCACTCATCACACCGCTTTTGTGACGAATAATTCTCTCTCTATTCGCAGTTTTTGTAATTTTTCTATGGGCAAAAAATAGTGTTAGTACTTACATAAATCAAGCTACTACTTCTGAGGAATTGAGGCCTGAACCTCCAAGGCGTCAACTGTTAGGAATATCTTTTGGGGTACCAGGACCACAGAGAATTTTATGATTCAAGTTTTTTTTACCGGAAAGTCATATCAGGAATCCCGCTAACTTCGCCCGCTCCTATCTGGAGGGATTCGGAGTAAGGAAAGGTGAAAGTTTCTCACCATAATATTAGAAGCAAGACGCCGTATGAGATCCCAGAAAAATTTTACTAAGAAAGAAAGGAGGAGCCTATGCTTGCCGTCAGAGAACATTACCATCACAATACGAAAATCCTGGACCTCTCAGGACGATTTGATGTCAGTTCCAAGCTAGGACTTGAAGTTGCCATCCTCGGGGCAAAAGAAATGGGTTGTCACCATATCGTCCTTAATTTTTCGGACATCACATGGATTGATTCAATGGGGTTAGGTCAATTATTTCTTTGGTATCACAATATGAGACTCAATCACGTTCACCTCAGTATCGTCAGCCCGCAGCCTACCGTTAAAGATCTATTAGAAGCGGTCCATCTCTCGGAAATTGTCCCCATCTACCACTCCGAGAAAGAGGCAGTGGAGGCTCACATCTCGGCGTGTTAATGGCGGACAGCTAAAGCATTTAGGCGACTGGCCAAGGGTAGGCAAGCCATTCTTCATCTTACGGAGAACAGGCTTCAAGGGTGGAGGATAAGGAAAGGGCTATGTTTTCTTGTCGTGGAGAGCTGTAAAATCATGGTAGCGGAAATTGATACTCGCAAAAGGATTGTTCTGCCAATTGTGTTTGCCTATTATGATGCCAAAATCGCCTAAAGCTTCCGAACAAGAAAAAAACGGAATTAACCTTCTGGTGAATTATCAACAGTTGTATCTCTCGGCCTGAGGTAGGGTTATTGAGGTAAGATGTTTCGGACAGCAGGTGTGTTGATTATCATCCTGGTCTTCGGCTGCTCAACCCTGAATGGGAATGAGCCCCTACCGATTCTCTCAGCTTTTCCTTACCAATGCAGTGGTCCGAATAAGGACAAGAAACTTTCCGAAGATGATGTTAAAAAGATACTCCTGGCGCATGAGAAGTGGTTAACAGATTCAAAGGACCCCAAAGGACAACAAGCCAATTTCTGTGGAGCCAAGCTCCCTCCCCGAAGCAATTTCCAAGGAGCTGACCTAAAATACGCGATCTTTCAAATGGCGATGGTCGCAGAGGCAAACTTTACAGGAGCCATCCTCAACGAGGCCAAATTACAGGGCGCCAATCTCTCCGGAGTCAACTTTACCCAAGCTCAACTGACAGGAACTAATTTGGATGATGCCATGCTCCATCTTGCCATATTTAAAAAAACCCACTTTAAAAAGACAACATCTTTACGTCACGCCATGCTTTACAAAGCCATATTTAGGGAGGTCGATTTAACAGAGGTAGAAGGACTCACCCAATCACAAATTAACATGGCATGCCTGGATCTCAACACCAAACTCACACAAGGCCTGAATCGGCCTGAACCATGTTCAGAGACGACTCAAAACTAACCCCGCACGGAAGAGTTCATGCTATGTGAATCTATGATTTGGAGTGAACTCATTATGGAGAAGTCGGTGTACTTATGTTTCAACGGCGACGGGAGAGCATCACCATAGGAAAAGGAGCAAAAAGCACATAGAAAAAATTTGTGATTTTTGGCCTTCATTATTAATCGAGAATTATCCAAACCTCCCCGAACATTTTTGCTCACGAAAATGCCTGATCTCTGACCAGGTTGAGCATTTTTGTTTCTACATCCGGACTTCTTGGAAAAATAGAAAATACGTGCGCTGGATTGTGCTCCCCCTCTTTCTAGGTATAGCCCGTTCACCCTGTATTTGGCTTTACTAACAAGCAGCTTATAAATTTCCCATATGGTCAACAGACGTGAATCGTCGATTTTTCTGGTGACCAACAAGTCATTTCCCCTTGCAAGCAACCATTGTGCATCTGTGCCTGACACGCATGCGCACTAGTTGAGGGAATCTCTGTTCTCCCAAAGGTTTTATTTGGTAAAACTGATCTACAAGAGAGGGCTTTTATGAATCATCTGTCGTCATCCATCCATTTGACAAAGGATCTTGCAAATCCAGAAATTGCAAACCCAAGCCCATCGCATAACCACTTGGATGACACAAAAGCCAGATCCTGTATTTTGGTGGTAGAGGATGATCCTTCAGTGGCAAAGTTACTAAAAAATGTCCTCGAAGAATGGGGATATCACGTGCTTGTGGCGCGGAATGGGCGGGAAGGTTTGGATGTAATTGCAAAACTTGCTGTCGATGGCATTCTTCTGGATGTGCATATGCCCGTGATGGACGGGCGAACCATGCTCGATGAATTACGATGGTTAGGCTACCAGATGCCAGTTCTGGCAATGTCCGGTGGATTAGACCTCCATGCCCTTCGTCAACTTCTAAACGAAGGTGCTCAAGGGTTCCTTCTTAAGCCCTTTAATTTGCAATCCCTCAAACAATCCTGCCAACAGATCTTTGAAAAGAATAAAACGTCCAACCGTTCTCTTCAGCATTTTCACTTGGCTTCTTCCTAAGCAGAAGGTAGAGTTCGCCCGGTAATTTTCCCGATTCCATCAACAAGATCTTCTATAAGCGCTTTGCGCTAATGAAAATCCTTGCACTAAGATAAAAGGCTTATTTTTAACTTTTTCAGACTCACAGGAGAATTGGTCCCATGAAGCGGAGAAATTGGACAATTGGAATAATGAAAGTGTGTTTAGCTAGTGGGATACTTTTTTTGCCGTTGCCCATGGAAAAATTGTATGCGGCAACAGTGCCTGACATTCGGGCACCTGGACATTGGGCCCCAGCAGTGTATCAGTAACGGAATGTCAAAATCCGATGGATAACGGATCCTACAATGATCCAGGCGGGAATACCTACAGTATTACCAACCAAACTGGCGCCAACTTTAGTGTGACCCATATGGATACCGTGATCGACAATGGAGATACCATTATCCTAACGGAGACGTGCTTAGGCACGCTATCACCTGATGGATCAATGAAGTAGCTCAAGTCCCTATGAAGTGACCCTCAATGGAGCATTTTGGTATAGCGCACAGATACTGTAACGGGTTCCCTTGTGGGAAATACCCTGACGTACAATCCTAAATGGTCAAGACCTGGTTGGAGATACCTGTCGGTATACTCAAACGGGAACGGACACCAGAAGTGGGCCTGTTCCTCCCCCCATCGTTTTACCCATTAATACGCCATATGACCTCAATGGCGATGGGAAAGCCGACCTGGTCTGGCGCAACACCAGTGATGGCAACACCGCAATCTGGTTGATGAATGGGACGACGATTGCCGCCTCCGGTTTCCCGGGCGGAGTGCCCTTGACGTGGCAGATTGCGGGGGTAGGCGATGTGGATGGCGATGGCAAGGCCGATGTCATCTGGCATAATGCCACGAAGGGCACGGTGGCGGTCTGGGTGATGAACGGCGGAACCGTAACGGCCCTGGGCTTTCCGGGGAGCGCGCCAACGGATTGGGAGATTCAACCCTAGATACGTCCCCGCTTAACCACTGAGGCGCAAAGAACAAGTCACAAACATAAAGAAGAAGATAGCTTCTTTCGGGTGATCACCTAAGAGCCTGACCCAGTGTGGGTCAGGCTCTTTTTTTGTGGAACCAATCCTCAATTAATTGAAGGAAGGATTGCCTCATGATAGGCCGCAATCCGCAGCGATACCACGTTTGAGGAATGGTCGGCATCAACCTATCTCTGTAGATTTTGATACAAAAAATAAGGAACTTAGATATGAACAAACGTTTTTACTATCAAAGCGAAGGGGAAAAACTCTCTTTCGGAATCGGATGGTGGCTGCTCTTCATATCCGTGGCACTGGTGTGGTTATTGAGATAATAGCAGCACGGCAAAGAACATCGTCATCCGACCATCACGCTACTCACCGGAGATTACTTCGAGGATCAATCATCACCCGATGATGATGGTTCCTGTGAAGAACGCCTTCCCGCTTACATATTTTGATTCCGAAGCCCATACCACATAAACATTCACCCCATTCATTCCTATTCAGCTATTTAGGCACCCCCACATCTTCCCTCCTTTCATCACCGAACTGAACAATACCTCTCGAAAGCATTGATACATCACCAACGCCGACGAGGCCTTTATTGAACGGATCATTAATTTGATGCTCCAGTCAGGGCTGATTCTCTGAAGACAAGGGTCTATTAGAGTCAAGCATCTTTTGAAATCCGCTGAAAACATGGGAGACTAGGGATGACAGCTTAGGAACCGGCTCCCCTTTCCCACTTTTCCTTTAGCCTTCAATTTTGTAAGGTGTAAACAATACTGCTTAATCAGGGCCAGATTATCCATGACAGATGCAGAAAAGGAACTCTATAAATAGAGGCAATATTTAATTTTTTCCAAAGGGAAATCAACCGATAGTCTCCCATAATCTCAACTATTCCGGAGCTACTGAAACGTGTCAAAATTAGAGGACGATAAGAAATTTATTATGCAAGAAGTCATTTCTTTCCTGCCGCCAATTCAAGTCGGCTATGAAATCTATTACGAGAACCTTGAAATCGAGGGAATTGAAGATCGCCAAACCACCGTCTGGCAATTTATTCAAGGGTCCAATCAACAGTTGGACTGGGAACAAGAACCGAGTAATCCAAAGGATCCGAATGCCATCAAGATAATTGGGATATCGGAGCAGATCTTTTCTACGAAACACGAAATATTGGGATACATTCCAGGGGATGTGGCCAAACAGATCGTGAGCAGCGGGCTTTGGCCATTCTTGCAACTGAGACTTGATTGCATCTATATCGCAAAACAAGGATTTATTGCCATTCGTTTTCAAATCCTTGGGCCAATCCGAACAAAAAAACGTGACGTGACGTCTAATGATATCCCTTCCATCGAGAGGGAACAAAAAAATTCCGCGGTAAGGATTCCGGCGCCTCAGGCCAAGAGAGATATTGCAGGTCCTAAAGAACGCCGAATCACTGTGAAGCGGGTCGTTTTCTTCTTTTTGAGGTGTATCATTGTCACAATCGGGATAGGGTTTGCTTTGGCAGGCGGGAAAATGGGTACTGCCGCCTGGCAAGACAGTGAAAACATTTTGTCAATGGTGATGCTCTTCCCAATGACATTGGTTATTAGCGGAGGGATACTCATCTGGACCGGGATCAGACCAGCAAAACCGACAGGAGACACTTAGACCTAGAGCAATCCTTTGGGTAATTGTTGTATCGTTACCCTTCCAGAAGGCGCACTTTAGACTGCGTTCCTCATATTAGTTTGATGGTCACACCATCACTCTACACCACCACGCCATGGATGAATCGAAGCTTTTACAAAAGACATGAGAAGAGTTAATGGCCTTCACCTATCATCTTTGGCTTAAACCCTCAGGCAAAGCTGACGAAATTCTTCGGAAGACCATTGACGACCTGAGCAAAGCCTATCAAGGACCGCTTTTCGACCCACATATCACTCTCCTGAGCTTTCTCACAGGCACAGAAGAGGAGATTTCCTTTCGATCTGAGCAACTCGGAATATCGCTTCAACCTTTTGAGATTCAACTGATGGAACCGGGTTATGGAGATCAGTACTTTCAATGTGTGTTCTTAAAGGTTCAGAAAAGTCCGGAGCTGATGAACGCACATGAATTGGCCAGAAAACAATTCGTCAATGATACCAGACCTTATATGCCGCATCTCAGTCTGTTATATGGCCATTATTCCGCTGAACAGAAAGACAAGATCACGTCAACCTTATTCGAAACCCGTCGGCTCCGCTTCACTGTCGACAAGTTCGATCTTATCCGCGCCGGAAGCGAAGATCCCAAGGACTGGATCTCGATTCTGACAGTTCCCTTTAGTCGATAAAATTTTCTTCTCTCACGCTATCGGGAACATTAACGGTTCCCCCCTGCGCCAAATCTCCTTGCATGGGAAGGCCTTGCCGGTCCCACTACATAACATTGGCATCGTGGGTAGAATCCCTACGGAATCGGATTGGGAGGATAGAAGAAAAGATTCCCTTACGAGGCAGGAACAGGTTCAGGCAGTTCGGGTTGAGCGATGCCCGTCACAACTTGCTCAAGGAGATCCAACACTTTCTGAATTTCTTCGGGTTTGCCAAGACTGATCTGGAAAAAACTAGACATATCAGGGATCCCATCAGCAATTTGTTGAGCGACTTCCATCACCCCCTGAGGTTCAATGTCCAATAGTTCCTTTGAAAATTGAATGGCCGAATGAATCGCAGTTTCTGGTTCTCGGTGGCACCACATATCAGCCAGCCGACCGGACAACGCCACACATTTAATGGTTAACCTGGACACCTCATCGCTACTAGACACCAGTGAAGGATCATGACTGCCTTTCACTGATTCCCGCAACAATTCAGGCAATTCCCACGTTTCCGCCAGCCAGGCTCCGATCTCGCAATGATCCGTTTTCCATCGATCTTGTTCTAACACCTCAAGGGTTTGATGATCCTGGGCAGCTTTTTTATAGAGCAATCCATATTCCGTGCCTAACGCTTCACTCATCACCAATACCCCCAAGTCCTGCAATAACCCGGCAAGGAAAATTTCTTCTTCGTTTGTGACCCGCACCCGATTGGCTAATATTTTCGCGGCCAAGCTGGCCAGAATACATCGATGCCAAAAATGGGTATGATCAAAAACTCCTCCACCTTTTTTTCGCAAATCCCGGTATAACGAAAAGCAAAACGCCAACGTGGCAATGGAGTTCATCCCTAACAGGGTCACCGCATGAGTCACAGTCGTCACCTTATGCCGACTACCCCCATAGAAACTGGAATTGGCCACATTCAACAATTTGGCGACAAAGGAAGGGTCTTTACTGATGACATCCCCGATTTTCTTGGCGCTAGTCCTCTCATCTCGACACAATTGCAGCACTTGCAGGGGTAAGGCCGGAATCGCCGGAAGGGTCTTACAATTTTTAATACGTTGAAGGATTTGGGAATCCATAATCCGTCAGACCTGTTCCTTATCTCGCAATTGGCCGCCTCTCCCCGTCTTCGAAGTCGATCACACGCTTCTTTACCTTTTCACGATACTTACACTTGTTCTCACCTTACAGATCGTTCATTCCGGGAAAAACATCTGGTTTTTCAAACAAATCGGTACTCACAGGTGACCTGAAATTGACAGGTATCCAAAGGATTTATCGGACAATGGGCATCTGACTTGAGGTAAAGACCTGATGGCAAACAGTACCTAATCGTGGAGCTGGGGAAAACGACCTAGATAGACCAAAAAGGCTCAGCCTGCGAGGATAGATACCCTTAAATACCAGGAAAATAGGGGATAAACTGTAAAGAGGCCTGGGCTCGAAAATCCTTAGACTTCTGAGGAAATAAAAAATCCTTCAGGATCGGACCTGCCCATAGAGTGTGGAGGGTGAGGCATCCAGAACAAGAACCGGCACCAGATCGCCTGGCTGACGGGCCAGGTCATCTTTAGGCCATACCACCGTGACATTGTGGTCGCTATGCCCCATCCATTGAAGGTTGGACTTCTTCGAATCGCCCTCAAGCATGACCTCCACCGTATGGCCAATGAGTGCTTTATTTTTAGAAAGAGAAATCTCTTTTTGTAATTCAATCACCTGGTTTGTCCGATACCCCTTCACCTGTTCCGGAATATCGTCAACATATTTTCTGGCCGCAATGGTATGCTTTCGCTCTGAATATTTAAACACGAACGCCGCTTGATATCTTACCTCTTGCATGAGGCGATAGGTCTCCTGAAACTCTTCATCGGTTTCCCCGCAAAATCCACAAATGAGATCGGTGGTCAGGACAAGAGGGCCTTTCTTCCGAATGGCCTCAACCAGCTTCAGGTACTCTCTTTGTGTGTATCCCCGCCCCATGCGTTCCAACATTCGATCATTTGCCGATTGCAGCGGCAGGTGAATCGTTTTACAGATGGCGGGATGTTCCGCAACGGCCTCAAGCAGGGCCGGAGGAAAATCCTTGGGATGGGGAGACATGAACCGCACACGCTGAATCCCGGAAACATCCCCGACTGCCATTAACAAACGGGCAAAATCCCATTTACCGGACCGGTAGGAATTGACATTTTGTCCCAACAAGGTGATTTGCCGTACTCCCTGGCTTACCAGGCGATGGGCTTCCTGGATTATCCCCTCAGGGTCTCGAGAGCGTTCTCGCCCTCGCGTATACGGCACCACACAAAATGAGCAAAAATTATCACACCCCCGCATCACCGCAATCCATCCATTAATTCCAACCGTCCGGTCCGGAACGATGTGAGCATAGGTTTCGTATTCGGACAGATCAACGGCCAACCCTCGTTTGCGATGCTCCAGCGCATCCATGAGGAGATCAGGCAGTCGCCGGTATCCATCAGGCCCGACCAGCACATCAATGAACGATCTGGTATCCAACAGCTCTTGTTTAAGATTCTGAGCCATACATCCTAATACCCCGATGACCATTCCACGTTCCTGTTTTCTCTTGGTGTAGCGGGCTAAATGGCCATACACGCGATTATGGGCATTCTCCCGAATAGCGCAGGTATTAAACAGCACGACATCCGCTTCGTCATCGTGCGGAGTAAATTGAAATCCCCTGGCCTTCAATAGCGAACGGACAATTTCGGTATCATACTCGTTCATCTGGCATCCGAACGTCTCCATATAGATCTGGTAGCCGCTTCTGCCGGACGAACTGGATTGGGCATTCAACCTGGTAGGGAGGAGTAGGGGTGGACCGCTCATACAATATGATTTCCTATGTGGCTGATACGAATAAAGAGGAGCCTGGAAGATGTTGATCGGGCATCATGAATTCAGAGGAGGGATCCAATAGTCCCAGCACTTTATCGGACATCATTCCCGTCACCACGACCGAATGAATCGTGTTGTGCAACCGGCGAGAAGAACGAACCGCCACACGAAGGAAATTATCCGTCAGACCCGGCCAATATCCTTCGACTTCCGCGGACTCAAATAACACCGAGACTCGTCGCCCTAAGAACCGCTGCTGAAACACCATCCGTTTTTGATCAGAAACCTTTCGTAATGTGCGGCTTCGTTCTTTGATTGTTATTGCAGGTACAGTATGACCCAGCTTCGTCGCGGCCGTACCGGGCCGAGCCGAGTAACTGAACACATGCAAATACGCAAAGGGAAGATTTCGCACCACCGCCTCGGTATTGGCAAATTCGCGTGGTCCCTCTCCAGGAAATCCCACCAGGATATCCGTGCCGAAACACAAGTCAGGAATCCGTTGAAGAGCAGATTCCATCGCTTCCTGATACTCCCGAACCGAATACCGCCGATTCATGGCTTGCAAAATACGATCATCCCCGCTTTGTACCGGCACATGTAAATACCGGCACAGCTTGCGGGAACTACTCATAAAGTCCAGAAGACTCTCAGAAACCGTCGTGGGTTCAATGGAGGAAATACGAATCCGCTTCAGCCCCTCAATAGCTTCAAGCCGTTGAATCAACAGCAACAGATCTGTATTTCCATCACGGTATTGACCGATGTTCACCCCCGTCAGAACTAATTCTTGATGCCCTCTCTCCACCAACGCCTCAGCCTCACGAACCGCATCGTCCAGAAACCGACTTCGCTCGCGGCCTCTGGCAAACGGAATCAGACAGAACGAGCACATAAATTGGCACCCGTCCTGGATTTTCAAATTCGCGCGAGTGGTATTATAGGTTCCCACGCCTTCAATGAAAAAATTCTCTGGATCAATCCGCTCGTGATGAACCAGCGGCTCAGGCTGTTTTTTGAGTTGAGGAAAAGGGGGAATAATGTCAGGAAGCTGCATCTTGAATTGATTTCCCACTATAAGGTCAATGCCTTCAATGCCTTGAAGCTCTCCGAAACCGGTTTGAGCATAACATCCGGTTACCGCCACAAAGGCCTGTGGGGAATGGCGAAGAACTTGGCGAACGATTCGTCGGCAATCCACCTCAGCCCCTTCGGTGACTGTGCAGGAATTGATGACGAAGACATCCGTTTCCCGGCCAAATTCTACAGGGATAAACCCGCTCCGCTGAAATCCGTCTGTGAGGACAGCGGTTTCAGCTTGATTGAGCCGACACCCTAACGTATACAAGGTGACACGCGGTTGATGGAAATCCTGCGAAATCATACGGATGTGATTATAAAGAAGCTCCTTCCACACAACAAGACAGCGCGCAACAAGGTTCCCATTGCCGTCTGGACATGCTAGTATTTTTTCGATCAACGTGTTCGACGAGGCAGCTGTCAAGGATTGGCCACCAGCCATTTTTTTTCATTCCCCACAGCCTAACCATCCCTATTATTCCGACCGGAGGTCTGAGTTTGAAATTTGACCACATGCTGGCATCTTTGCCCTTTCAAGCACGATGTCATGTTTTTGCCCATTCCGATTCACTCTCCATCGAAACTTCTCACTACACGCTATGAGTGACGGTTTCGGAAAACTCCTGATTTCCCGATTTATGGGCATTCGCCTGCTTCCCGGGCAGGTGGTGGCCTTGGCCGCCTTAGGACTCATACTCTTCGGGGCCAGCCTGCTCATGCTCCCTGTAGCGACCCATCCGGGGGTACACATCTCGTTCCTCGACGCGCTCTTTACCGCAACCTCCGCCGTCTGTGTCACAGGCCTCATTGTCATGGACACGCCACAAGATTTCACCGGGTTTGGACAGGGGGTGATTCTCCTTTTGATTCAGATTGGAGGATTGGGATATGCCTTGATGGCCACACTGATTTTACTCATGCTGGGACGTCGCCTTGGCTTGAGAGACCGCATGATGCTCAGCGAATCGATGAACACCATGGATTTGCAGGGATTGGTCCGGTTCGTCAAGCTGGTAGCCATGATTACATTTGGCATAGAAGGCCTGGGAGCGGTGCTCCTGACGCTACGCTTTGCCGTTGATTTTCCTTGGGGGACGGCAGTCTATTACGGGATCTTCCATGCAATTTCGGCATTTAACAATGCGGGGTTTGCCCTTTTTTCTGATAGTTTTAAATCGTATCAAACAGACGGGACCATCAATGGCATTATCACCATTTTGGTGATCTTCGGGAGCATCGGCTTTTTAGTCTTCGAAGATCTTCTCGACAATATTCGGGGACTACGCTTCCGGGTACAGACCCATACGAAATTGGTTATCGTGACGACCAGTATTCTCATCGTGGTCGGGACCCTGGGCATTACTATTTTGGAATGGAACAATCCCTCCACCTTTCACTCTTCTTCCATTGGGGAAAAGTTGACGATTTCCTATTTTCACGCGGTCAACCGCACAGCCGGATTCACTTCGATTGACATTGTGGACATGCGTGATGCGACACTCTATTTCCTATTGTTACTCATGGCCATTGGAGGATCGCCCGGGAGTATGGCGGGAGGCCTGAAGACTACGACGGCAGCGATTGTGTTTTTGACAGTCGTAAGCATGCTTCGTCGGAATAGTGACGTAGAAGTCTTTCACCGGCGAATTCCCCAGGATCTTATCACCCGAGCCCTCTGTCTGACGGTCATGGCCTTGGCCCTCATTACCGGGATGACGCTGCTGTTGGATTCCACGGAATCGCAACCGTTCTTATCTCTCATGTTTGAAGTCACCTCAGCCATGGGTATTGTGGGTATGTCATTAGGGAACGGCGAAACTCTGAGCTTGTCCGCTCTCTTCACCGATTTCGGGAAGGTGATGATTATGCTATCCATGCTGCTGGGCCGGTTCGGTCCTTTGATGATCGGGTTGTTTGCCGTCAAAACCCTCGTCCCCAAACCCTATCGGTATGCGCAGGCTCGAGTGGTCATAGGGTAAACCTGGTCAGGCGATCCGCCGCTGCAGCCTGAGGATAAAAAACGCGAGCGTTGGAATTGGAAAAATGACATAAGGCAACAACCACACCCACACATTTTTCCCTCTCACCCGGGCTTGGTCATACATCCAGACGAAAATCCAAATCATCAACAACACATAGTTGGCCGAAATCCATTGGGTTGTCCGGACATGTAGCTGACTTTCCCCTCCCCCAACGGTCATCAAGACAAATATCCCTTCCAAGATGACAAATGCCAGCATTAACCCAATAACTAATTGTTTACTCCACACATACATGGTTCGGCTCCTTATTGAAAAAAGAATTCATTCATCAGCTCTCGGCGTTCAAGCCCTGTCCATCCGCCATCCATACGTCATAACGTGGCACAAGATACTGTTTTAAATCAAAGCATCCTTGTAAAGAAAATGGTTGTAAGAATCCCTCTTGACTTCGCTATTTCTTAACCACACTCCTGCCATTTTTATTCTCACGATTTTTAGTTGTTTTTTTATTTTAAAATTATGCTGGAGGACTACAGACGTGGTCCCCTCAGTTTCTATTTCAAAATTTTTTTCTTCCACAAAACATCTTATATGTGCATAACTGGATGCTGAGATGTTTCCATCTGTGGATAACCCTAATAATTCACACAGAAACCCGCATCAAATATTAAGTTTTTTCAACTCACATCTTCTGCACAGAAATCCCCATTCATCACGCTGAAATTACAATATTTAGTATTGACATTTTTTTTACTCCGCTATAGATTGTGGGTCATTGGTGTTTACCAATTATTTCTTCCGGTCTCATATTTTCCTGTTTTTTCCTTGATGTGCGCAGCATTGGCAGAGGCAGAAACTTCCCGACTAAAGGCGTATCAAATTTCCTCGAAAGGGTGAAATGTTGGCTTGGTAAAACTGTTGATATAATGCCACCGCCGATACAATAAGGCTGCTATTTGGGGCATTCTGGAGACAGAAAAAGAGGCATTTCTCAGATGTGCGCTCTTGGGGAGATGGGAAGACAGGGTTAACAGCGCAGGTAGCCGGAAATGACTGAAGAAATACCCCTCAAGATTGCCGTATCTTCCAAAGGAGTCCCTTCATGAAAATTGAACGTCGATTCACAAAAGCTGGTGAGAGCCCGTATCAGGCTATTCCCTTTTCTACCCGATTATCAGAAATTCGAAACCCCGATGGCTCGGCCGTGTTCCGCCAGGATAACATTTTGGCTCCTGAACATTGGTCACAACTGGCGATCGATATTTTGGCCCAAAAATATTTCCGCAAGGCGGGGGTTCCACAATTTGACGACGAGGGACGCCCCCTTCTCAATGACAAGGGCAATCCCATTCTCGGCGGGGAACGTGATGCCCGACAAGTCTTTCACCGACTTGCGGGCTGTTGGACTGAATGGGGCAACACCCATCACTACTTTGATACTCCTCAAGATGCTGAAGCCTTTAAGGACGAACTGAGTTTTATGTTGGCCTGGCAAATGGCCGCACCGAACTCTCCCCAATGGTTTAATACCGGTCTTCATTTTGCCTATGGCCTGTCTGGTCCCTCCCAAGGGCATTACTATGTGGACCCGAATACGCATCGGGTCAAACAGGCTCGCAATGCCTATGAGCGACCTCAAGTCCATGCCTGTTTCATCCAATCGATTTCTGATGACTTAGTCAACGAAGGCGGGATTATGGACCTGTGGGTTCGCGAAGCCCGTCTTTTTAAATACGGGTCTGGTACCGGAACCAATTTTTCCAGACTACGGGCAGACGGCGAATCGTTATCCGGAGGCGGCCGCTCTTCAGGACTGATGTCCTTTCTCAAGATCGGGGACCGGGCCGCCGGTGCCATCAAATCCGGCGGAACAACCCGCCGGGCCGCCAAAATGGTGTGCCTGAATTTGGATCATCCCGACATTGAAGAATTCATTGATTGGAAAGTCATTGAAGAACAAAAAGTGGCCGCGATGGTCACCGGCTCAAAAATCTGCGCACGCCATCTGAATGCTATTTTAAAGGCCTGTCACGTCTCACGCCCGGACGGAAGCTCTCAGGTTGAAGTCAATCCTCGGGAAAATCCTTCCTTACGCGAAGCCATCCAAGCGGCACGGGAAGTGGCGGTCCCTGAACCCTACATTCATCGGATGTTCAGCTATGCCCAGGAAGGCTTTACTCATTTTGTCTTTCATGAATATGACACGAATTGGGACAGCAAAGCCTACCAGACGGTCTCCGGGCAAAACTCGAACAATAGCATCAGAATTCCGAATGAGTTTTTTGACGCCCTTCAGGCAGGTGGGGATTGGAAGTTGACCCGTCGCACAGACGGATCCGTCTGCAAGACCATTCCGGCAAAAGACTTGTGGGATCGAATCGCCTGGGCGGCCTGGATCTGCGCCGATCCCGGGGTGCAATACGATACCACCATTAATGAATGGCACACCTGTCCCCAGGATGGTCGGATTAACGCCTCTAATCCCTGCAGCGAATATATGTTTTTAGATGATACCGCCTGCAATCTGGCCTCTCTCAATTTAGGGAGATTTCTCACCTCGGAAGGGCAGTTTGACATTGAAGGCTTTCGACATGCCGTCCGGTTGTGGACGATTGTCCTGGAAATTAGCGTATTGATGGCAGGATTCCCCAGCCGGGCCATTGCCGAGAAAAGTTTCGCGTTCCGGACTCTCGGTCTGGGCTATGCCAACCTGGGCTCTATTCTGATGAAACTCGGGATTTCCTACGATTCTCCACAAGCCTTGGCATGGTGTGGTGCCATTACAGCCCTCATGACCGGGGAGTCCTATGCCACATCGGCAGAAATGGCAAAGGAATTAGGGCACTTTAACGCCTATCCACGTAATGCCGAAGCCATGCTACGAGTCATGCGTAATCATCGACGTGCAGCCTACAATGCTCCGCCCGAGGAATATGAAGGGCTGACCATCCCGCCGGTAGGGATTCATCCAGACCAATGTCCTCACGACCTTGTGAAAGCTGCGCAAACATCCTGGGACCGTGCATTGGAACTGGGTGAGCAGTACGGATATCGCAATGCACAGGCCACGGTCATCGCGCCAACCGGCACCATTGGATTAGTCATGGATTGCGACACGACCGGCATCGAGCCGGATTTCGCCCTGGTGAAATTTAAAAAACTGGCCGGCGGTGGATACTTCAAAATCATCAATCAAAGTCTTCCACCGGCCTTACGGCATCTGGGATATAGTCCGACCCAGATTCAAGATATCATCACGTATGCGACGGGCACCCGTACCCTCAAACACGCTCCGTTTATCAACCATGAGACCTTGCAAGCCAAGGGATTCGACCGCGCCGTCTTGGAACGCATGGAGGCCACCCTGGACGGAGCCTTTGATATTCACTTTGCCTTTAATAAATGGACCCTCACGGAAGAATTTTGTCGTGAGAAATTAGGTCTGACCGAATCTCAACTTCAGAGTCCTCAATTCAATATTCTCAAAATTCTCGGCTTTACCCAGGAAGAAATTCTTGCGGCAACGGATTATTGCTGTGGCACCATGACTGTGGAAGGCGCGCCCCATCTCAAACCGGAACACCTTCCCATATTTGATTGTGCCAACCGGTGCGGGCGTCTGGGGCAACGCTTTATTACTCCTCCGGCCCACATCCGGATGATGGCAGCCGCCCAGCCGTTCATCAGCGGGGCCATTAGCAAAACCATCAATATGCCTGCCGAAGCGTCCATGGACTCCGTCAAGGAGACGTATATGATGTCCTGGACCTCCATGCTCAAGGCCGTGGCGCTGTATCGGGATGGGTCAAAACTCAGCCAACCGCTGAATACCGTCAGTGAATGGGGCGATTTATCTGTTCAAAATGAGCACATCGCTTCTGTCGCCAAAGAAGCGGCATCCCGCGTATTGGTCCGTTACCTGGCGAAACGCCGTCCGCTTCCGACCCGTCGAGCGGCTATACCCAAAAGGCGATTGTCGGCGGTCATAAAATCTATCTCAGAACCGGTGAATACGAAGACGGCACTCTGGGAGAAATTTTCCTGGACATGCATAAAGAGGGAGCCGCCTTTCGAAGTCTGATGAACTGCTTTGCCATTGCGATTTCCCTCGGATTTCAACATGGCGTGCCACTGGAAGAATTCGTGGATGCCTTTGTGTTCACGCGATTCGAGCCTAACGGGCCGGTCAAGCTCAACGACCATATCAAAATGTCGACCTCAATCATCGACTACATTTTCAGGGAACTGGCGATCACCTATCTGGACCGCCACGACCTGGAACAGGTGGCTCCCGAAGATCTTCGAGTGGATGCGCTCAAGAAGGAGACGGATATCCCGGATGAAGGCGAAGAGGGCTTGGTCGATCCTCGATCACTCAGCTCGACCTCGATCAGTCCTGAAGTGTTTCCTTCCCGAAAGGCTGTGGGCAATGGAGTTGGCAGGAATGGAGAGAATGGGAAAGTGGCCCGAAAACTCGAAATGAAGCGGGAAACTCTCACCATCACAGAAGTACAAGAGGCCCGGCAAAAAGGCTATGAAGGCGATCCCTGTCCGGAATGCAAAGAGTTCAAGATGGTAAGGAATGGAACCTGCTTAAAGTGCGATAACTGCGGCTCCACCAGCGGGTGTTCGTGATAAAGGATTTCACTATTCATCTTATTCCTTTGATGTCACTTTCTCCTGATCCATGAGACATTAGCCGCAAAGGCAGTTTTAGAGATTGAAAAGGCCATGGCCTTTCTGAAGAAAACTTCTTCAAATGACGTGGCTTTTTTTATTCAAAGAATGCACAAACTTCATTTGGATTTCCTTTCGACGGGTATGTTACTGATGGATAAGAAGGGACGATTGAGCATAGCCATGGTACAAATGAGGATTGCAAAGCAAGACCCTTTCCTTAAAACATGTCATTAGACCATTAGGTCATGACCGCAAGGGAAGTGGCAGCTCCTTCGGTGCTTGTTTCTCTTCAGGTTTTCTCACAAGATCGGGTCTGGCCTTCAGTACCCAGGTGATGGCCTGCTCATTATAGTTTCTGAGCTGGCCATAAATGATCCAACGCATGCTGTGAACGGTATCGACATAATCATTAAAATGGTCTTGAGTAATTTCTTGCGGGGCCACTTTTAATAATGTCGGCAGCAGACAGCTTTCACAACCGGAGGCTTGCTCCTGGAAAGCCGGATACACCAGGTATTTGGCTAAATCGATCCGGTGACACAAAATACGGGCAAGTTGGTTGTAATTTCTTTCTTTGTTTTCCTTCCCGGTAATCCCAAGAATGTCTTCTCCATAGAGATAGATTTTTTCCCATGTCACGACATACGGCGCTTTTTCTAGAAGCGTGTCGAATAAATGGCCGTTGACTCCCAACAGTTGCTCATCAAACGCCGAGGCAACCACATATTTCGCCATCTCAGGACGTTCGCATAAAATATCGGTCATCCAGCCAAAACATGTTTCCTGGGTGTTTTTATCAAGATAATCAATAATCGATTCGATCAGCTTGATCTCCTCTCTGGTGATGAGCGATCGATCTTTGAGCATAATTTCTTTGGCTTTTCTGACACGAGTTCTGACAAGCTCAATGGTTGAACCGCCGTTCAGCATATGCGAATTATCGTAATCAGCCCGTTTTTCTTCGTGGCTGAGCACTCCATACGCTTCGTTGATCCTGAACATCCGTTCTTTGGCGGCTTGCCGCTCTTCAGGCGGGACTACATCCTCATGATTTTCTTTGACAAATTTCCGCCATGCACTCTGGACTTCCTTTAGGAGCGCATCTTCAGGAATGCCCAGGATTTGGTAGTAGTTTATTCCGTCAATCATGATGGTGTTCTAAGGGTGAAATGAAGTTTCGATCCAACCCATATTCCTTTAAAAATATACGTGAAGGGCATGGAAACACACCAGAGATTGGGGTATCAGCAATAGGCAGACATCCTTTATCCAATGCCTTAGATTCCGCTGATGCTTCCCAATGGGACGCACACACACTGCCTGCCCTCGTACACCAACAGTTCGATTAGATAGGCTCGTTCCCCACTCCATTGCCCTATGTCTTGCAAAAAAAATATTTATCCACATAATTCACATCGTGAATTCTCTTTGCACAAAACAGGTTGTGAATTCCCGTTAGAATTTATCCACCATCTTTCACATCTTCTCCACAATTTATGAGATTGACACGAATGCGTCTCCTCTATATAAGTGGACGCATTCATCGAAACAATTGGTTCTCTTTCTTTCTCTTCTCTCTTTCTTTTACCTTCCAATATGGATGTGCGGACAGTGCCTTTCCATGACTTTCTTTCCCTACGAATTGTCTGCGTGTTTTCATGTTATGCTCGTTCATCTCCACCAGGAGTCAATGGAACAACATTCGGCAGTAACCAATTCATTCACCTGAATTTTTTATACATATTTATTCTTCGAGAGGCCTATCATGGAAGGCTCTTCCCTCATCGATCGTTCTAGTGTCGCGAAAGATTGGCATGCCAGGGGATTTTCTTGCGGCATGTGGATTGACCATGCCGGACGGGAGTGGAAAGAGGCCACCCATGAGAGGGACGAATTATTTATGGCGCTGTCTGGAGAATTTGAACTGGAGATGAACGGTGAACGGTTTCAACCTTCCCTGGGAAAAGAAATTCACATTCCTGGGGGCATGTCGTATACGATTCGCAACATCGGAGGCACCTCCGCTCGCTGGCTTTACGGACAAAAACGGCAAGCTTCAGCAGGCCTCACGACGATCGAGTCTGTTGGTGATCTTATCCATTCCCCACAATAACCGTTATCCGCGCATCCTAGGGTGACAGTGGCTTCATCCTCACTTTGCATCCTTTGCACACCGAAATCCCGTTGTGAGATCCCGAAAGTCGACTTCCCCTTTTGAGCGGGCGGTGACTCGTAAGTTCACGGGTTGGTCTTCCCACGATCCTCCACGCAACACTTTATAATCCCCTTCAGCAGGACCTTGCGGATTTTTCTTGGGACTTTCTTCGTAATAAAATCGATCATACCAATCATTCACCCATTCGGCGGCATTGCCCGCCATATGGTACAGGCCATATGCGCTTTTCCCCCCTTGCTTTAACCCATGACGAATACTCATGCCCCTGGTCCCGCTGGTGACCGGAGATAGGGTCAGCTTATAACTTACCCATCCGGTCGTCCCCTGGTTATAGTTGGCAATATCCACAAACGGCTGCATGTGCCCCCAGGGATACCTTCGCCCGTCGGTGCCACGAGCGGCTTTCTCCCACTCCGCTTCGGTCGGTAGCCGTTTTTCCACCCAATGGCAGTACCGGTTGGCGTCTTCCCAGGAAACACCCACGGCGGGTCGAACCCCCAATTCTCCCGACGCAACCCCATCATCCCACAACGGTGGCGGTTCAATGCTGTAATCCTTATCCAAGAGTTTTTGGTATTCCGCCATTGTTACTTCGTATCGATCGATAGAATAGGCGTCCAACCAGACCTTATGCTCCGGTCGTTCGTTTCGAGACCCTTCATTATCTCCCATGAGAAATTCCCCTTCAGGAATGAGAATCATAGATCCCGGAGGCCCATCATCCTCTACCGGCGCATCCAGCCAGGAATTTCCCGGTTTGGACTCTTGAGACCAGGTAGGTTGACTCAATCCATTTATGATGAAAAAGATTCCAACCATTCCCCAAAACCATGTACGCGTCATACAATCCTCGCCAAAGATATGAATGATTAAGAGTACTACTATAAGTTTCCGTCAGGGACCATCCCAACCCTCAGTCGCCCAGGCAGACAGAATTCGCGCCCTTTGAGGCATACTCACGAAAAAAATACACTCTGGTCTCGTGTTTTACCATATCGAACTTGCCTGCCCGAGTGAAGGGGGCAAAGTCAAATTCTTAATAAATCCACTATGCTGCATTAAAAAACAAAAGCCTCTAAAAACCCTTCAACGGCTTGAGTCATGGCGTATCCACGAGGATTCTTAAATGAGTGGTATTTTTCGAAGACCTTTATAATTAAATTACTATGGTAGCCAAATGGTCTCCTCAGGAAATAGGCAAATTTGGAGTTTGATGCTCAAGGATCAATCTATGCCATACATGACTTGGCACAGAATACTTTCTTTATGAGTACTCACCATCCCAATTCCCTGTTGAAGTATCGGTAATCGGAGGAGAGGGGAACAAGATGGAACGAAATACTATGAATTTGAAGTTACGCCCAAAGAAACAGCAAGTTCGAGTTTGGTGACAAGACGGATTTCCAATCTACAAGATTCCGGTTAAATGGAAAAAACCAGGGTTGGGGCGATTAGTTTAAACTGACTTTGCCTGTAGCAAGATCATACACTCCGGCTTCTACCTTCAGTTTGCCAGCCTTGACAGCATCCCGTATGACGGTAGAAGAGGTGCGTAGCAAATCGGCCTGAAACTTGGCGTTGGCTTCGATTGCTTTATCGAGATTGTCGCCAGACTGTTTCATCGCTGGCAGAAGGTGCTGATACAACACGCTGATTTGTCCGGGTACCATGTCGGGTTTCATCGCAGCTTTTACTGCCCCGCACCCACTATGACCAACCACGAGAAGAACTTTGATCTCTAGGACAGCAACTCCATATTCCAGGCTGGCGATAATCTCCGGTGTCACCACATTCCCGGCAACTCGTGTGACAAAAATGCGACCAATCGTCTGATCAAAGACAAGTTCCACGGGTACGCGAGAATCGGCACAGGCAAGTACCGCTGCAAATGGCTCTTGTTTATCAACGGTATGCTTTTTCAGGATGGCCAGATCGGGCTCAATGGATGTGAGTTGATCTGAAGCGAATCGCTGATTGCCTGCAAGCAATTCTTGTAGAGCTGCATCGGGACTGAGATTGGTTTGGGCACGAAGCTTTTGGGGAGAAACGAATTCGATTCCAGCTTGCGCCGCAACCCCGACGACAGCACCTGAAAGAATTTTTTGAAGAAATTGTCTCCGGCCAAGATCGGAGTGAGCACGAGAATGATCTGGCATTTTGCAATGCCTTCCTCAAATTTACAGATAAATAGCAGGTAAATTGGGCGAAACGAAGAGGGTCAAGTTATTGGGCAAGCAATAAATATCGTGTGGGACAACACCACCCTTCATTGCATCCACCCACGACATTCCTCCAAATTTAGAACGCCAGATTACCCTAAGCCTATTGTAGATGATTATCTCCAGAAGGTGACGTCCTATGCGAAAGGAGTGCGAATGCCACATTAACATCTGAAAGCGGATGGCGCATGGTTGGAAGATCAGGGCCAAGACAGGAAACTACAGGGAAAAGAAAAAGGAACTGGCTACATTAACACGTGCCACCAGCAGTCACGGTTTTCATGAGGCTTCCGCTTAGAACGACGACCTGAACGCCAATGTTAGCCTAAGTTGGAAATAATGCAGAAACCTGGTAATCGGGCAAAAATTAATTTCTGAATCCTACCCACATCCTTGTGATACTACCTACAAAATACAATATAAAGTGGTGTCCCCAACGGGATTCGAACCCGTGTTGCCGGCTTGAAAGGCCGGCGTCCTAGGCCAGGCTAGACGATGGGGACGTTGTCATTCAGGATGATGTTTCCAGGCTTTTTGATGCAAACGCTGAAGCGATGAAGCGGCCATTCTATCAATGCGGAAAACCCGAGTCAAACCAAGAAGTTATCATCACGACCATCGTATGAACTCAGAAGAAATTCAAGGAAATCTCATCAAATTCTCACACCTGGACCTCGTCAGACCGCTCATGATCACTTTCCCCTGTAACGAGAAGATGAATTAACTCATTCTTTGATGTCCAACGGATTGGATGAGGCCTCGGCACAACCGAAAAAAGATGATGGAGAGTGGGCCTGTAAGCCGGATTCTGTACGGGAGGAAACGAATTTCATCCCGTGGTGACCATTTCTCTGGAACCCAGATTACCCTAGGCTTCAAGCAACCTACCCGGGGACCTCGACCGGGCCGGCCTTTCTCCAGATTTGGGAGAAAAATTTCTTTCTCTGACAAACCTGGAATCGTCCCCCTATTTGGTTTTGCTCCAGGTGACGCTTACCCTGCCACCTGTGTTACCACAGGCGCGGTGGGCTCTTACCCCACCATTTCACCCTTACCTGGCAAAAAACAAGTTTTTTGCCATCGGCGGTATATTTTCTGTGGCGCTGGTGTCGGATCACTCCGCCTGGGCGTTACCCAGCACCTTGCCCTTTGGAGTCCGGACTTTCCTCTCACGAAGATTCCCGTGAGCAGTCACCCGGCCCACTCGCACCATCAATTTCTTATCGTAGGATGCCAAAAAATGGAAAGCAAGAGAAGCGGATTAACCGCTAGATATTATTCCGTCGTCTCCGCTTCGAGATGGTGAGTCATATAGAGGATTCGATGGCAATAAGAACAATCCAACAATTCGTCACCTCGCTTCACTTCCGCGACCAATTGAGGAGGAAGCTGAAGCTGGCATCCTCCACAGGCCCCACCATGAAGCTGGGCAACAGCATATCCTTTTCTCATCGTCTTTAATCGGTTATATCGAACCAACAGCGGTTTTTCCACCATTTCGGCAAGAGTCTTTTGCTGCCGATCCAGATCAGCTAATTCATTTGCCAGATTGGCATATTGAGTCTCCAACCTCGCTTTTTCAACATCAAACACATTCTTGGCTGCGTGAGCTTGCTCCTCCAGTTCCTTGACGGCCTGTTCATTCTGCTCCACCCGCTCCATCATTTCCAACACATTTTCCTCAATGGAATCTTTTTTCTTTCGAGCTAACTCAATTTCAAACAGGTGGGCCTGGTATTCTTTGTTGGTTTTTAATTCGGAGAGCCGATTTCTAATTTTCTGGAGCTGATCTTCCTGAGTGGCGAGTTCCCGTTCCCCGCTTCGCCGTTGTTTGACGAGAGATTCCCCGGTATTTTTAAGGGCTTGCAGCCTTGTGAGCACCTCCTGAAGCGGTGCTTCAGCGGATTTAAGAAATTCTGGGGCTTTTCGCAGTTGGTCTTGAATCTGAAAAATTCGAAGATCAAATTTTTGAAGATTAATAAGGTATTGCAACTGCAAGTTCACAAGGTCCTCAACATGATAAAAGCCGTTTGCTCACCCGTGTTCTCAAGTCCGGCCCTGCATCTTGGTGGGCCCACCAGGACTTGAACCTGGGACCAACTGATTATGAGTCAGCCGCTCTAACCGACTGAGCTATGGGCCCGAAATCACAACCACATACCATATCTTTTACCATAGATTGTGCGCAAGAAAAAATCCCCTGCGTTTTTTCTCTTCCTCATGGGTCGAAACTCACAAAGAAACCGTCAATAAGGCTTTTTTTCCCTGAAGCCTATTGATCTCCACATTGATGGCATCCACCCTTTCCTGGCGTCCCTCACGTTCCGCCACTTTAAGTTGACTGATCAACCCGTCCATCAGGCGTTGGATCTGCTTGTTTTCGAGGACGCGGAGACATCCGACAACATGGGTGAACACATCATCGAAATACAAATCCCACACACTTAACCGCGAGATCACCGATTCATACGCAGGATCCTCACTGAATTCTCCACGCAAGGCCTCCAGATTCACATGCCCGTCTTCCTTTACATGTTCGAAGGCCTTAGCCAGAATATGGCGGTAGAGTGGCACAGTGAATACTCCTTCATTCAATTGCCGGATCTGGTCGAGATTCAGGCGTCCTTGGAGGAACAAGACAATGAGGTCTCGTTCCTCAGGTTTGCCCTGAGGAATCGATAGATCGGGGACCGGTTGTTCCTGTGCGTGACTAGATAGAGTCGAATCACCATGACGACGAACAGTCGGCAGACGTTTTCTCAGTAAATCCTGTCGAATGTTCAGTCGTTCCGAGACCACTTTGAGATATTCGTCTTTTTCGATCGGGTTTTTGGTCTTTTGAAGAATCGCGAGAATGTCATCCGCCCGCTTGACTCGATCCTGGATTGAATCTTTCTTGGCCTTGTTCAACACCGACATGATGGCAAAATCCAGCAAGGTCGCAGCTTTCCCCTCCAACTCACGAAATGCCGCCACGCCGTTTTTCCGGATAAACGTGTCAGGATCTTCCCCCGCGGGTAACAACAACACCCGAACGTCAAGTCCCGAATTCATAAACAGATCGAGGGTCCGCAAGGCGGCACCGATTCCAGCTGCATCCCCATCAAACACTAACATCACGGAGGGAGCCAACCGGTGTAAAATCTGGACATGATCGGACGTTAACGCCGTCCCCAGTGGTGCCACGGCATTGGCAATGCCGTATTGGTGCAGGGCAATGACATCAAAATACCCTTCAACCACATAAAACCGGCCTGCCGAGGTTGCGGATTGTCTGGCCTTGTCCATTCCATACAGCGATCGTCCTTTAAAAAAATGGTCGGTTTCAGGTGAATTGAGATATTTAGGAGAGGCCTCGTCTTGCAGGACCCGCCCCCCGAACCCCAAAACCTGTCCTCGCGGATCAGCAATGGGAAATATGACCCGTGCACGAAACCGGTCGTAGATAGAAGCCCGACTGCCATCCTCTTTTTCCTTCCGCACCACCAATCCGGCCTGAATCAGTTCTTCCGGCTTGACGGATTGTCGTTCCAGCCATTTGGACAACCCATTCCATCCATCCTGGGCATACCCCAACTGAAACGTGGTCCAGGATTCACGATTGATCCCACGGTGATCGAGATAATCACGGGCGACTTGTCCTTCAGGACCATCCTGGAGATTGTGGTGATACCAGGACGCGGCTAATTGATACAGATGAAAATACCGTTCGCGAGACAATCCGGAGATCGTCTTCGTCGTGGATTCCCGCCGCTCAGGGAGAATCACCCCTGTCCGTTGGCTTAACTCACGCAGAGCCTCCATGAAATCCATACCTTCCTGTTTCATCAAAAAGGTAAAGGCATCTCCTCCAACACTACACCCAAAGCAATAAAACATTTGTCGAACGGGGTTCACCGAGAAGGATGGAGTTTTTTCTGAATGGAAAGGACACAGCCCTTTATAATTTTGACCGGCTTTGGAAAGACTCACATACGTGGAAATGAGATCAATGAGATCAATCCGATCTCGAATTTGCTGAAGAATCTCTTGGGGAACCCCTCGTTTATCGACTGTCATCATGCTCCCCACAAAAAACTTTTTTCAGACACAGAGGATCCGTTCACTGTCAGACAACAAATTCTATCGGGACGGGTATTTCCCATCAAGCCGGCGCTATCCTGGGGGCCATTCAAATTGCCGCCCCCCAAGGACATGGAAATGCAGATGAAAGACACTCTGCCCCGCCCCGCGTCCCGTATTTGTCACGACCCGATATCCACTGTCGGCAATTCCGCGCTCCCTGGCCATCTTGGCACAGACCACCATCAATTGACCCAATAAGGTAGCATCGGTGTCTGTGGTATCATCCAGCGACATCACATGGCGCTTGGGAATCACCAACATATGCACCCGCGCTTGAGGATTGATATCGTCAAACACAATCGCCTGTTCATTCTCATAGAGTGTCTTGGCAGGGATCCTTCCCTCCACAATTTGACAAAAAATGCACTCAGCCATGGGTAGAGTCTCCTTCAGGCTGCCGTATGCCTGATTTTCCAAATCGCTTGCCAAGTTCCTGATAGATCTCTTCAGGGGGAATGGAACAGTGCCCGAGCAGGATAAGGGAATGAAACCACAAATCGGCCATTTCATAAACAATTTCATCCCGGTCGCCGTTTTTTCCAGCCAGCAGGACTTCCCCGGCTTCTTCTACCACTTTTTTTAAAATTCGATCGACCCCTCCCTCCGTCAATTTCGAAACATACGAATCAGGGGTCGGATGAGCTTTTCGGTCGGCGATCATTTCATACAGCCGGCGAGTGATCCCTCCCCAGGCCGTACCGGTCAAAGCCACAGGCTCTTTTTCGGAAGTCGATAACGGCATGGGAGAAAAAAAGCATGACCGGTTTCCGGTATGGCAGGTCGGTCCGACGGGTTGGACTTTCACGAGTATCGTATCCCGGTCACAATCGACAAACATTTCTTTCAGGATTAATTCATGCCCCGATGTCTCCCCCTTCTTCCATAACCGTTTTCTGGATCGACTCCAGAAATGCACACGCTTCGATTGACAGGTCACTTCCCATGCTTCCTGATTCATAAAACCCACCATCAACACAGTCCCGTCTTCCCAATCCTGGACAATACACGGAAGAAGTCCCTGTTCATCAAACTGCAACGCGATTGTTGAAGAGGTTGAATTCATCGATCGTTAGGAAACTGAAACAGGGATGGTCCCCAGGCGCACTGGAATACCCTGTTGGGCTAAATACGATTTGGCTTGCCCGATGGAATAGGTCTGATAATGAAAAATTGATGCCGCCAGCACCGCATCGGCCTTCCCGACATGGAAAGCCTCATAGAGATGATGAAGCGTGCCGGCCCCTCCAGAAGCAATCACGGGGATGGTGATGGATTCGGAAATCGCCGCCGTCAAGGCGAGATCATAGCCATCCTGTGTCCCATCCTGATCCATGCTGGTCAGGAGAATTTCTCCGGCTCCATAGTCCTTCATCCGTCTGGCCCACTGAACGGCATCCAGGCCCGTCGAATTCCGGCCTCCATGGGTAAACACTTCCCACCCGGGTTGCTCTCCTTCGCATATCGTGGCCCGTTTGGCATCAATCGCCACCACGATACATTGCGAACCGAAGCGATTGGCCGCAGCCTTGACAAAATCCGGTTGATCCACAGCAGCCGTATTGATACTCACTTTGTCCGCACCCGCTTCCAATAACCGGCGAATATCTTCAATGGTCCGGATTCCCCCACCCACCGTTAAAGGCATAAACACCTGCTCGGCAGTTCGAACCACCACATCCAAAATCGTATCCCGCTTCTCATGAGAAGCGGTAATATCCAAAAAACAGAGTTCATCCGCACCCTCGCGATCATACACCTGCGCAACATGAACCGGATCTCCCGCATCGCGAAGATTGACAAACGACACCCCTTTGACCACCCGCCCGTCTTTCACATCCAAACAGGGGATAATTCGCTTGGTCAGCATGACGTTCGTACATCTCCTGCCGACGCCACCTGGGCAAGAGCCGCTTTCAAATCCAGGGTCCCTTCATACAAGGCTTTGCCGATAATGATTCCAGAAATTTTGCTCCCGAGTTCCTGAATGGCCTGGATATCCTTCAGATCCGTGACACCGCCGGAAGCAATCACGGGAAAGGGCGAGCTGGCAACCGCGTCGCGTAAGGCTGAAATATTGGGTCCGGTCAACATCCCATCCCGTGAAATATCGGTAAAAACAATGCCTCCCAACGGCAGATCTTTGACCGATTCAAACACCTGGCGCGGAGTCAAGGTCGAAACCGTTTTCCACCCATGAACCGCCACTAATCCCTGTTTGACATCAATGCCGACTAAAATTTTATGCGGGAAGAGCCCGGCCGCCTCCGCCAAAAACTTCGAATCCTGTAAGGCCGCGGTCCCGACCACCACCCGATCAACCCCACATGACAGGTAGTCACGAATGGTTGAGGTATTTCGTATGCCCCCGCCGACTTGCACCGGAATCGTCAATTGTTTGGTGATCGCCTCAATGTGTGACAAATGCTTGGGGGTTCCCGTCACTGCACCGTCCAGATCCACCACATGGAGGTAGTGAGCGCCAAGCCCTTGCCAATGGGCGGCCATTCCCACAGGATCGTCAGAATACCGGGTCACCTGGTCCATCTCGCCCTGCCGCAACCGGACGCATTTCCCATCCTTAAGATCAATCGCAGGAATCAAGAGCATCGGCTAATGCTTCCCGCTTAAAGAGATGGGGGGAAGAGGAGGATTATCATTACCAAGGCCAACAGGAAATTCTTTCATCACTTTTTCCACACCAAGGTCGGCGAGTTCTCCGGCCGTGACAAATCCTCCTGTTTCAAAAAAACCCAACAAATCCTGCGTGAGCGGTTTTTGTTCTTCAAAAAATTCCCCCGTCCACAGGACGGTGCCATCCGAAGGATCCACCAGATACATTTCAAAACCCACTGCTGCAGGTTTAGCCCCAAGTTTGCTCCCTTCGCGATCCCGGTATGTCCGGACCAGTCCCGTCAGCACGCCATCCACCTGTAGACGGGTTCCCACTTCTTGAGCCATCGCTTTTAATGATAATTGAGTTTCCTGACTTCCCTTGCCTGCCATGGTCAATGACTCCTCTGGGCTCATTACCCGCAATAACGGCCGAGTGCCCAACACGGAAACCACTTTGGCCGTGATACGGTGTGCTGACGATTCTGACACCACATAGAGATCTTTTTTGGTTTGAATCCCATCCGCTTGATCCGTGCCTGGTAATCGAAATTGAGTTAAAATTTCTTCGGGATCCCTTATGCCTCCACGTCTAGAACCATCCTTCCATTGAGGGGTTTGAATCGTCTGAAACGGAAGAACAGCAATACTGGATATGCGAGAGGGTTCAAAATGAGGGGAGGCCTGAGTCTGAACTTTGGAAGGAACGCATCCCAAACTCAGACAACACCACCCCATGAGCCAAGGCACGATAAACCTGGCATGCGGTTTGACGAACAACCTGTTGATTGTCATTTGATGTTCACTCATTGCCAATCACCGAAATTTTTCAGAACCTGCAACCCGACTGCCTGACTTTTTTCTGGATGAAATTGTGTGGCAAACACATTGTCTTTCCAGACGCTACTGGCAAACAAAATGCCATATTCGGTCTGAGTACTGGCGAGCGAATCATCTTCCGGCTCAACATAGTAGGAATGCACGAAATACACAAAAGCCTCAGAGGCGATACCTTGTAAAGGTGGCGCCGGTTTATTGATCTGAATCGTATTCCACCCCATGTGGGGAATCTTGAATGTGGTTACCCGATTAGGATGCGGCCGTGGAATGGCTTTCACCTTTCCTGGCAGGATACCCAACCCCTTATGGCATCCAAATTCTTCACTTTCCGAAAACAGCAACTGATAGCCTAAACATATGCCGAGAAAGGGCTTCCCCTTGGCAATGGAGCCATGAATCACCTCCATCAACCCATAGCGAGCCAAATTGTCCATGCAATCTCCGAATGCTCCCACACCAGGCAAGACCACATGACTGGCGTGGTCAATCACGCGTGGGTCTCGAGTCACAGTCGCTTCATGACCCACACACTCAAACCCTTTTTGCACGCTCCGAAGATTTCCCATCCCATAATCAATGATGGCAATCATGTTCCGGTTGCTTCCCTCACTTCATGCCTTCCTATTTCTCACACATTACAAGGATCCTTTGGTGGAGAGTACCCCCTTGATTCGATCTTCCCGCCTGACTGCCTGGTCTAAGGCTTTAGCAAACGCCTTAAAAATCGCCTCCATGATATGATGAGGATTTCTTCCATAGGGCACATTCACATGGAGATTCAACCCTCCCTGGTTTACAAACGCCTGAAAAAAATCTTCAAATAAACCCAGGTCAAAGGACTTAATGTACCGCGTCGGTAGCGATACATTGTATACCAGATACGGTCGGCCGCTGAGATCAACGGTCACCTGGGCCAACGTTTCATCCAATGGCACAGCCGCCCACCCGAAGCGAGTGATGCCTTCTTTGCTCCCGAGAGCTTGGGTTAACACCTGCCCCATCACGATTCCGATGTCCTCAATCGTATGATGGTCATCAATCTCGATATCCCCCTTGGCTTCCACGGTCAGATCAAAAAATCCATGTTTGCCGAACAAATTCAACATGTGATCTAAAAACGGGATTAAGGTCTTAATCTGATTGTTGCCGCACCCGTCGAGTGCCCATTGCACTCGAATGGCCGTCTCTGCGGTTTTACGTTCGTGAGAAGCCGTTCTGGGAACTGGTTGTTGATTCATGTCCATCGACTCTCCATGGATCGCCCGTGTGCATCCAAGCCTTCCAGCCTAGACAGACGCATCACCGGCACTCTGGCTTTGCGCAACGCGGTCCGAGAATAGGCCACCACGTTACTGGTTTTGATGTATTCATCCACACCCAAACACGAAAAAAATCTGGCACTCCCCCCTGTCGGCAAGACATGGTTTGGCCCTGCGACATAGTCCGCCACGGCAGGAGGCGTATACCGCCCGACAAAAATGGCACCCGCATGCCGGATACGAGCCACAAAGTCCCCGGCCCGGTTCACATTCAAGGATAAATGCTCTGGCGCAATACGATTCGCCAATTCAAAGGCCTCCTCCAAAGTTCGGACGACGAAGGCCAGTGCGTGGGAGCCAATCGACCTGGACGCAATCGCCTTTCGCCCCAATTGTGCAAGTTGGCGGGTCAGCTCGGTCACCACGCGTTTGGCAAACACCATAGAAGTCGTCACCAGATAAACCCGGGCCTCCTCATCATGTTCCGCTTCACACAAGAGATCCGCAGCCACATGACCGGGATTGCTCGCGGAATCAGCAATAACGAGCAACTCACTCGGCCCCGCAATCATATCAATATCAACCTGGCCGTAGACCAGCCGTTTAGCCGTGGCCACATACAAATTCCCGGGGCCCACAATTTTATCGACAGCCCTAATCGTGGACGTGCCGAATGCTAACGCCCCAATAGCTTGAGCACCTCCGACCCGGTAGATTTCATCCACCCCCGCCAGATCGGCTGCAACTAACAGAGCGGGATGGATGGTGCCGGTCGGAGTCGGCGTGCACATGACCACTCGCGTCACACCAGCCACTTTCGCAGGAATGGCATTCATGAGCACCGATGAAGGATACAAGGCTTTCCCGCCGGGAACATACACTCCCACCGCATCCAACGGCGTGATACGTTGACCGAGTTGAACCCCCTGCTTTCGATAGACCCAGGACGTCCTTCTCTGCCGCCGATGAAAAATACGAATACGGTTAGCGGCATATTTCAAGGCCTTGATATCGGAAGAGGGAAGCTCGGCATACGCATCGTGAACTTCCTTCGACGTGACACGGAGACGGTCAGGACTGATCCGAATACGATCAAATCTCCAGGTCAATCGCTGGAGTGCCTGATCGCCTTCTCGTCGGACGGCATCCAGAATCGCCCGGACCGCTTTTTCGACTTTGGTATTTTGCTGGGCAGCGCGTTGACTGACGCTTTCCACCATCTGCGAAAACCCTCGGTCTTTTGTGGACAAGATTTTCATGCACAAACCCTTTTAGAGCGAACAACGGGAAGACTTTTTTTGACTCGGGCAATCAGTTCGGTAATCACCACATGTTTCATCTTGAGACTGGCACGGTTCACAATTAACCGCGCGGACGACCAGGCGATTATCTCATCCTCCACCAGATTATTGGCTTTCAGCGTGTTTCCGGTCTCCACCAGATCCACAATCCGGTCAGCCAACCCGACCAAAGGAGCCAACTCGATTGATCCGTAGAGCTTAATGAGTTCCACTGGCAACCCTTGTTGGTTAAAAAACCGTTCGGTAATTGTGGGGTACTTCGTAGCCACCCGAAGCTTGGAGGACAATCGCTGAACAGGCTGTTGACCCTTAAGTCTTGCCACAACCAGTTTGCAAACCCCCAGATTCAGGTCGACCGGTTCGTACACATCAGGACTTTGCTCCAATAACACATCCTTGCCCACCACGCCTAAATCAGCGGCCCCATATTCGACATATGTGGGCACATCGCTTGGGCGAACGATCAAAACCCGGTGACCATGCTCAGGGTATTCTAGGATCAATCGACGGTCATTCTCCTGCACATGATACCCGGCATATCCGGCCTGTCTGAACAATTCAAGGGTTGGATTGAGAAGTTTGCCTTTGGACAGGGCAATCGTGATGACTTCGCTCATGCAACCTCACGAACCCGCTCAATCTTCGCACCGAGCGCCTGAAACTTTTCCTCCAACCGTTCATAGCCTCGATCTAAATGATACACCCGGGACACGGTCGTTTCGCCCTCAGCCGCTAATCCGGCCAATATCAGCCCGGCGCTGGCCCGTAAATCCGAAGCCATGACCGGTGCACCGGTCAGCAACGGCACACCTTTAACGACCGCATGTGACCCTTCCACCTCAATCGAAGCACCCATCCGGTGGAATTCAGGGACATGAAGAAACCGTCCTTCAAAAATGGTTTCTGAAATCACGCTGGTTCCCTGTGCCACCGACATCAGGGCCATCATCTGGGCTTGCAGATCGGTCGGAAAACCCGGAAAGGGTAGGGTTTTAACTTCCACGGCTTTCAGCGACCCGGACCGGCGGATTCGTACCCCCTCACGGCTTTCCGTCAATTCAACTCCCATTTCTTGTACTTTGTTCAAGACACTGCCTAAATGATCTGTCACACACCCTTTCACCATCACATCCCCACCGGTAATCGCGCCCGCCATCAAATAGGTGCCCGCTTCGACCCGGTCAGGGATGACCCAATGCCCCGCCCCATGAAGTTCGTTTACCCCTTCAATCGTAATCGTATCGGTGCCCACCCCAAGAATTTTGGCTCCCCGCTTCGTTAAGAATGCACAGAGATCGGTAATTTCCGGTTCCCGGGCCACATTATGCAAACTTGTTGTCCCTTCCGCCAGACAGGCCGCCATGATCAGGTTTTCAGTTCCTGTGACGGTGGGGAAATCCAAGTCAATTCGTGCCCCCTTAAGGCGAGCGGCTTTCGCATGGATATAGCCATGCTCGACTTGAATTTCGGCACCCATCATCTCCAATCCTTTGAGATGGAGATTCACCGGTCTGGTGCCAATCGCACATCCACCCGGCAGGGAAACTTTGGCTTCTCCCAAGCGAGCCAGCAAGGGACCGAGGGCCAGAATGGAAGCTCGCATCGTTTTGACTAAATCATAGGGCGCTTCAATCGATTGCACGTGAGCCGCATTCAGCGTGACCCTGGCGCCTTCCTCCTGAACCCTGACCCCCAACAACGCCAACAACTTACCCATCGTCACGACATCCCGAACGCGGGGAACATGGTCAATCACACATTCGCCCCCCCCTAACAACGAAGCCGCCAAAATAGGCAAGGCCGCATTCTTGGACCCGCCGATTTCAACCGATCCTTTGAGGGGCACTCCTCCCGTGATACGAATCTGATCCACGTAAATGTTCCGTCCTTAGAATATACGCCGTTGCAGGCTCACCACTCTTGGAATACCCTGCGAATCCGGCCGGACATTCAAAACCTGGAAACCCTTTGCGACCGACGGCTCCCGGCACAGTAAGTCAGCCTGACCTATTCCCACTTCCATGACCATCAATCCCTCTGGGGACAAAATTCCCGGCGCCTCGACCAACAACCGCCGGTACACATCTAACCCGTCCGGCCCTCCATCCAACGCCAGCCGTGGCTCATAGTCTTTGACATCTTGAGAAAGGTGATCCCATTCCGCATGGGAGATATACGGCAGGTTAGCGATAATGGCCGTCACTTTACCTGCTAAATTTCCGGATAACAAGTGGGCGAGAAGGTCTCCGGCCACCCACAGAATTCGTTGAAAAACCCCGTGGCGCATGGCATTCAATCGGGCGATATGAAGAGCCGCGACTGACTTGTCTGATGCGATCATGACCGCCCGGGGAAGATTAACCGCCAGGCTGATCGCCAGACACCCGGACCCAGTCCCGACATCCAGAATCACCGGCCGCGTTTCCGAATGCAGGAGGGTGATCGTCTCCTTCACCAGTAACTCCGTCTCCGGTCGGGGAATGAGCACCTCCGGTCGGACGATAAAGTCCAGGCCAAAAAACTCTTGGGTCCCTAACACATATTGGAGGGGTTCCCGCAACGCACGGCGATGATACAACGCGACAGCCCGCCGACACGTTTCAGGATCAAGGGGAGCGCATGGATTCATATGAAGCTGCAACCGCGGGACTTCAAGGGCATATTCCAGAATCCATAACGCTTCCTGCCTCGCATTGGGAATACCGGCTTGAGTCAGCGCATCCACCGCTCCACGATATAACTGGGAATAGAAAGTGTAGAGGGGCATCACGGGCTCCAAAACAGCGAACAGGATGAACAGGTGGGTTATAAACGAAAGGAGAATGAAGACGAAAGGTGTTATTGGGCTTTGAGTCCGGCGATTAATCCGTCCAGGTCGCCTTCCATGACCCGATCCAACTTATGCAACGTCAGCCCAATTCGATGATCGGTCACACGATTTTGTGGAAAGTTATACGTGCGGATTTTTTCACTCCGCTCCCCTGTTCCGACTTGGGAACGGCGCTGTTGAGCAATGGAAGCTTCTTGTTTCTCGCGCTCGGCATCGCCAATACGCGTCCGAAGGGTTCGCATGGCTTTTGTCCGATTTTTCAACTGGGACCGCTCATCCTGACAGGTCACCACCACCCCGGTCGGAATATGAGTAATCCGGACTGCTGAATACGTGGTATTCACACTTTGCCCACCAGCCCCTGATGAACAATACGTGTCAATTCGCAGGTCCTTCGGATCAATGTGCACCTCAACTTCTTCAATTTCCGGCATAACCGCGACAGTGGCCGTCGATGTGTGAATTCGTCCATTGGCCTCCGTGGTCGGAACCCGCTGTACCCGATGCACTCCGCTTTCATATTTAAAGAATCCAAAGGCCCCCTTGCCTTCAACCAGCAGGACGGCCTCTTTGATCCCACCAAGCCCCGTTTCATGCATTTCAACAAGTTCAGCACGCAGACCCTTCGTTTCTGCAAACTTCGTGTACATACGCAAAAGATCTCCGGCAAAGAGCGCAGCCTCGCTTCCCCCGGTCCCTGCCCGAATTTCAATAAACGAGTTTTTATTATCCCCTTCATCCGCCGGACAAAGGTATTCGAGTACCTGAGCCTCCATCGCCTCTCGCTGACTTTCCAGGCTTTGCAATTCCTCCCCGGCCAAACGCCGCATATCTGGATCTAATTGCGGGTCTTCCGCCATCAGCCGAGCTTGAGAAATCTCCTCGACCACCCGCCGATACCCACCAAACAACTGCGCAATCGGTTCCAATTCCGAACGCTCTTTATTGAGAGAAACGAGAAGGGCGGGTTGGGAAAGAACCGCAGGATCCGTCAGTTGATCATTGAGTGTGTCAAATTTATTCGCAATGGCCTCCCATTTGCTAAATAAACCGCCCTCTTTGAGTTCTGCTTTAGTGACAGGTGGCATGGAAATATTTTACCAGGAAATCGAACAACTCAAAATTTCCTTCTTCTTATGTAACGATTGAGTCCATCCTCATTGGGCAATTCGTATCAGGATAGGATTTGCACAACGATCCCCTTCATCATCGTAGACGTGGAGTGTTCGGTGGGAAAGCCCAGGATGCGACCACAGTGACCGAGAAAGCGTCCGACCGGGGCACATTCACCGCCCCATACAGACGTATCCCCATGGTTGATTAAGAGGCAGGACCATACAGAGAAGGAAAAAAATATTTACGATTTGGCTTTCGCTATGGTTCTGGCCGTCGGTGTCGATTTGGTCGTTTTGGCATATTTTTTATTGAATCGTTCCACACGACCCTCGGCATCCACAATTTTTTGTGTCCCCGTGAAAAAGGGATGACAACTGGAACAGATATCGACCTTCAAGTCTCCCACGGTGGTCCGGGTTTGATAGGTCATACCGCAGGCACAACTCACATTGGCAAATTCATAAGCCGGATGAATACCCTTTTTCATACTACCTCCTTCAAGGCAATCCCCCGTGTCCGGGGCTCGCACCTAAAAATGCGCAACTGGGAAAAACCCATTGTGAATTATCGATTCATCGATTGCAAGAACTCATTATTATTCTTGGTTCCCCCGATTTTATCCATGAGGAATTCCATCGCTTCCATGGTCCCGAGCGGGCTTAACACCTTTCGGAGGATCCACATTTTATTCAACCGGTCCCGGTCAACCAGCAACTCTTCCTTTCTGGTGCCGGATTGGCTGATATCGATGGCCGGGAAGAGCCGTTTATCGGCTAACCGCCGATCCAGATGAACTTCCATATTACCCGTTCCCTTAAATTCTTCAAAAATCACATCGTCCATCCGACTTCCCGTATCAACCAGCGCAGTCGCCAAAATTGTCAGGCTCCCGCCAAATTCGATATTTCTGGCCCCTCCAAAAAACCGTTTGGGGCGTTGAAGGGCATTGGAATCCAATCCTCCGGACAGCACCTTCCCGCTTGGAGGAGAAATCGTATTATAGGCTCGAGCCAATCGGGTAATGCTGTCTAACAAAATCACCACATCCCGTTTATGCTCGACCAACCGCTTGGCCTTTTCCATGACAATTTCCGCCACTTGAGCATGGCGTTGAGGTGGCTCATCAAACGTGGAACTAATCACTTCGGCGGCTTTGACCTGGCGCTGCCAATCCGTAACCTCTTCAGGGCGCTCATCAATCAGGAGGACAATCAAGACGATTTCAGGATGATTCGCAATAATGGCCCGCGCCACAGCCTGCAACAGCATAGTCTTTCCCGTCCGGGGAGCCGCCACGATCAGCCCTCGCTGACCTTTACCGATAGGAGTGGTCAGTTCCATCACGCGGGTGCAATACTCCTCAGAATCAAATTCCAGATTGATCCGCTCTTCAGGGTACAGTGGGGTGAGGTTATCGAACAGAATTTTATCCCGTTGTACCTCGGGTTCATCATAATTAATTTTTTCCACTTTTAAGAGGGCAAAATACCGCTCCCCGTCTTTTGGCGGACGAATCTGTCCTGAGACGATATCTCCGGTTCTCAAATTAAAACGTCGAATTTGCGATGGAGAGATATAGATATCATCGGGACCTGGCAGGTAGTTCGAATCCGGAGCCCGGAGAAACCCAAATCCATCTGAAAGGGTTTCAAGAACGCCTTCTCCAAAAATAACTCCGTTCTTGTCGCTCTGCCCTTGAAGAATGGAAAAAATCAGTTCCTGCTTACGCAAGTTGGGCGCGCCGTCGATCTTTAAATCGCGCGCAATTTCATTTAATTCTCCAATGGACTTTTGCTTCAATTCGGCAAGATACATTAGTGTACTCCATTCATAGGCCGGAGGGGTTGTCTCATAGGCTCAGCCTGTTATGAGGGGTGGAAAAAATACGAACTCTCATTATTTTTATTTACGCTGCACATATTGGCGGTCTCCTGTAAAGGAACCACTCCAGACCCATTAAAAAATAAAAACATTAGACCGCTGTTGTGTGTTAGGAAGATTATTTAGAAAAACTGAGGAACCACACTTGTCAAAAGCAGCCGTGTTGTCCTATCTACGATTTGTATTAACGCTTGAAGTCCGAGAAGTTAATTAGGCGGAAATGACTTTTGCAATTATTGGGCAGGTCTTAGTAAATTTTTATCTCACCATTGAACGACTTGTCAATAGGCTTCTTTTCGGAAGATGCAATCAGAAACTCAACCCCCTTAATGGATAGAAGACAGATAAAATCGATTTCCTCGGAAGTTGGCACCATTCTCCCTATTATGGTAAACCAATAAAAGGTTAATTGGAAGTCAACCAGGAAGGGTTCTCACGCATGTCCGAATCAGGCTTTCCCTTTTCCAGTGAGCGGATTTTTACCCTCTCTGAAGCCAACGGTTTAATCCCCGAGTTGGAACAATTATGGTCCAACATAAAAGCGGGGCGACAAATACTTGTCGACACTCGCGAAGAAGTCAAAAAAGCCAGCGCACAGGCGTCACTGGGAGGTGGAACTGTTGTTGGCGTCCAATACATCAAAGGGTTACAAGACATTAATGGCAGCTTACATGCCATTCAAGAACTGGGCGTGGTCATTAAAGATGTTGAAATAGGATTATGTGACTTCCCGTTTCTCCTCAATGACCGGCTGGTGTTTTTATGTTGGAAATCCGGAGAAGAAAAAGTTCGCTGGTGGCATGATATCGACAGCGGGTATGCCAATAGACAACCCATTGAAGACACAGAGAAATAACCTTATACTACCATCTCAAAATCCTAAATCTGCTCACGTCTCTCCCACACCATCACGTCTTCTTCCCCGAATGAATACGCAACCGTTTTTTTCAATACTAAATCCACCATGGCTCTCGAAAGGTCCACGAGGACGGGATACTGCCAGGGTTAGAGGAGAGATTGATGAAATTTGTGATTTTTGGAATAGATGGGCCGGATGGGCCACGAAAGCGTCAGCTCTATCGACCTGCACATCTTCAACGACTTGAAGCATGGGCAGAACAAGGCAAAGTTATTTTGGCCGGACCCCTGACCGATAAAACGGGAAGTTTAATCGTGGTCGAAGCCGAATCACTGGAAGAAGTCCAGACGTTCGCCAAGGACGATCCCTATACCGTACATGGCGTGTTCCAGGAAGTCAGGATTCATCCTTTTTCGCAGATTTTTCCCAAAACCCGTGATTCACGATGAAATGTGCCACGGGAAAGCCCGAATGACCGACTACCCTGGAGAAATATCCGAAAATTATGCTGGGGCGGACCAAGAATAGTCCTTATCGGGAACGAACTTCAACACCTGTTGCCATTCCTCGGGACGAACCGGTTGAACTGAGAGCCTGGAACCTTTTCGAAGGAGTTCCATGTGTTCTAGACCCTTGATCCCCCGCAGTTGCTCCAGAGGTAACGCCTGAGGAAATTTTTTCACAAAACGGACATCCACAAGGAACCATCTGGGCGAATCTAAGGTACTGCGAGGATCAAAATACCGACTCTTCGCATCGAAGGCAAACGGGTCAGGGTAGGCGGCCTTCACGACTTGAATGATGCCCACAATAGCCGGAGGGTCCACATTGCTATGGTAAAAAAACCCCAAATCTCCGACGTTCATCGATTTGAGAAAGTTTCGAGCCTGGTAATTACGGACTCCTTCCCAACAGGTAGTCCTGCGAGGGGACTTGGCAAGGTCATCAATGGAAAAAGATGTGGGTTCCGATTTAAATAACCAATATTGGGTCATAATATTTGACTGTTCATTTTCAAAAGCACGATCTACTCATGAGCATGATCCCAAAATAATTGGGTGATTATAAAGCGCCCGTTTTCTTGTGTACATCCGGCAGAGTTTTCGCAAACCACCGTTAATTACTCTCACATCCTTGTGTCCTTTTCCCATTCATGATTGAACAAATAATCCAATTTGCCGAATCCTGGGTTCCCCGGGAGGTTTGGGTTGGCATGATCACGTTTTCACTGGTTGCCTTCGTGGGAACTCTCATTGCGATCCCGGCTATTCTCATTCGCTTGCCGGAGGATTATTTCCAGAATCATGGCAACCGAAAGTGGTTTGCCAATCACCATCCACTCATTCGCATCATGGGGTTGATCATAAAAAATGCTCTGGGGCTCATATTCCTTGTAGCCGGCATCGCCATGCTAGTGTTACCAGGCCAAGGTCTCCTAACCATGCTTCTGGGTGTCTTGTTTCTGGATTTTCCCGGAAAGAACCGACTTGAACGAAAACTCATTCGGCAACCCCAAATCCTCAAAGTCATCAACTCCCTGCGAGAAAAAGCGGATAAACCGCCATTTGTGTTTCACGAAAACACCCCGACCTAACGCAACCCGTTTACACCATTTTTTCGCATTGCTAGGATGGCCCGCATGTCGCTGTGGCACAAAATAGGATGGCTGGGATTTGCCGGATTGTGTGCCGTGGCCTTCGGCCACGTCGTCGGCGTGCTCAATCCTCACGAAAAAGTGAACGGACTGTGGCTGGTCGTCGCCGCGGCATGTTTCTATGTGTTGGCCTACCGCTTTTATGGACGGTTTTTGGCGCAACGGGTCATGAACCTGGATGACCGCCGTCGCACACCGGCGCATCGGCTGGAAGATGGAACTAATTTTTACCCTGCCAATAAATATATTCTCTTTGGGCATCATTTTGCGGCGATTGCCGGCGCAGGCCCATTACTCGGTCCCGTGCTGGCGGCACAATTTGGCTTTCTCCCGGGATTTTTATGGATTGTGATTGGCGCCGTGCTGGCAGGCGCCGTCCAGGATTTCATCATTCTTGTGTCTTCCATGCGTCGAAACGGCCGTTCCCTTCCGGAAATCGCCCATGCCGAATTGGGCTCCGTCACCGGACTGGCCACCGCAATTGCCGTATTATTTATCGTGGTTGTCGCTCTAGCCGGGTTGGGTCTGGCTGTCGTGAACGCGCTTTACCACAATGCCTGGGGCACGTTTACCATCGTCATGACCATTCCCATCGCCCTGCTTATGGGACTGTACCTTCAGAAAGTTCGCCGGGGACACGTCGGCGAAATGACCCTGCTCGGGTTAGGGCTTTTAATCTTGGCTATCATCTTTGGACGGACTGTGGCCCAATCAGATTGGGCGGAATGGTTTGTATGGGATCGTCATACGCTCACCTGGAGTCTTGCGGCCTATGGGTTTCTGGCTTCAGTCCTTCCCGTCTGGATGTTATTGGTCCCCAGGGATTATCTCTCGACATTTATGAAATTAGGCGTGGTAGCTCTCCTCGCCATCGGCGTTATTGTGCTCGCACCAACGATTGAAATGCCTCGCACCACCATCTTTGTGTCCGGAAACGGGCCGATCATTCCCGGAACACTGTTTCCGTTTCTCTTCATCACCATCGCCTGCGGTGCCATTTCCGGTTTTCACTCACTCGTGGCCTCAGGGACCACGCCCAAGCTGATCAGTCAGGAATCCCAAGCCATCGTCGGGTACGGGGCCATGCTCCTGGAAAGCTTTGTGGGAGTCATTGCGCTCATTGCCGCATGCCTCCTCATTCCCGGTGACTATCTCGCCATCAACACAACGCTATCACCTGAAACCTTGCAGACGATGGGGTTTCCAACTTCACACATTGCGGAGTTATCCCGCCTGGTGGAAGTGGATGTGTCGGGCCGACCCGGAGGGGCCGTGTCCTTAGCGGTGGGGATGGCCTCCATTTTTTCAGGCCTGCCGGGTATGTCCGGGCTCATGGCCTATTGGTATCAATTCGCCCTCCTGTTCGAAGCCCTCTTCATTTTAACCACGATTGACGCAGGCACACGAGTCGCCCGCTATCTGGTTCAGGAATTAGGGGGACGAGCCTATCCACCACTCAAACAGATCAACTGGTGGCCCGGAGTGATAGGTGCCAGCTTGTTGGTCGTCGGGGCGTGGGGATATCTCATTGGCACGGGAACCATTTCGACCATCTGGCCCATGTTCGGGGCAGCGAATCAATTACTCGGCATGCTCGCACTCTGTATTGCGACAACCATACTCATAAAAATGAACAAAACGTCATATCTCTGGGTCACGATCATCCCGATGGTGTTTGTGGGAGTGATTACGCTGGCCGGATGCTACGAACTCCTGGTGTTATTTATCAACCGTGCCCTCTCGTCCGGCGAGACGCACACCCTGACCATGACCATCAATGCGGCACTCGTAGGGCTCGTGGCCGTGCTCGCGCTCATTGTCCTCGCGGATAGCGCCAGAAAATGGTATGGCTATCTTGTGCACAAACATCCTTTGAATAATACAGAAGTGTTTGAGGGCGAAGGTATTCAACTTCCCGCGGGACCGTGCTGTTAGTCCGGCTGCCTGCAACAACCCAGAGTAAGGAGACGTATGGCTGACAATTATTCCTTCGACGTCATCTCCCGGATTGACATGCAGGAAATGAAAAATGTGGTGGATCAAACCCTGAAAGAAGTCGGGCAACGATTTGATTTCAAGGGATCGAAAACCGAGTTGACGTTAAAAGAGAAAGAAAAGCAATTGGTGGTGATCTCGGATGACGATTACAAACTCAACGCCGTCCTGGATATCCTCAAAGGCAAATGTGTCAAACGCAATGTGTCGTTGAAGGGCCTGACGTATGGAAAAGTAGAAGAAGCCTTAGGGGGAACCGTCCGCCAAACCATCACGATTCAAAGCGGCCTTCCAGAGGACAAAGCCAAAGCCATCACCAAATCGATCAAAGAGGCCAAATTTAAAGCCCAGGGGCAAATTCAAGGGGAACAAGTCAGGGTACAAAGTAAAAGCAAAGACGAACTGCAAGCCGTCATGAAGCATCTGAAGGAGCAGGATTTCGGACTCGATTTGCAATTCGAAAACTACCGGTAACACTTGACAATTTTTACGTCTTAAGCTGACAGGCCAACCCTAAACGATCCAGTGCCCGATCTAACGCGTGCTGACCAGCGCGAGCTCTCACAATCTCACGAGCCTCTATTGGCGAAGGCCGATTACTCCCAATTGGCACATCCAATTGTTCCAAGGTTTCAGTCCCAATCCCCGATGCCAAAAAAACCGCGGTGAAATCCGAAAATCGAAGTATGGCCACCTCAGCCATCGCTGAATTTTCAATAACCGTTCCGCCCATTTGCGTCATCATCGTGGCTTCTCCGATTTTTTCAGGACCAGCCTGCTCATGGCTGGATAACACGATGACAATTTCATAAGAGACTCGTAAGCGTTGGCCTTGGGCTTTCAGTTCTTGAGAAAGGTCCACTGATTTGGATACTGGTGAAACAGTCACGATCTCTTGAAATTTGCAACGCTGCCTGAGAAATTCTTCAGTTCGTCGAGTAAGCGTCTCCAGATATCCGGACATGATCGCCGGAGCGGCATTTGGAGCCGTGGCATCCGAATGCACCATCAGCCCGATTTTTGATGCCACTTTCCACTCATTATCCTCCGAGAGAAGGTCTCTTGATGGAAACGCATCCTTTCCGACAAGGTCAATCATCCGGGGTGTGGAGCCTGCCCCACACCCCACCAGAATAGCTGTCAAAAGGCATGTCACCCATATTTTGACAAGGATCATCGGATCAGGAAGTCGCCTGATTCTTCTTCCACAATATTTCTAAGTGCATCACCGCTTGGCCAATGGCATCCTGCCCGGAAATCCAGCGAAGAGTCTCATACCCCTCTCCCTCCGAATTGGGATAAATAGGTGGCTGGGTCTGATCTCTCCGGACAACGGGATACACGTTGGATTCCAGCGGGACAACCAACCGTTCAAGGGTAGCCCAGGCTTGACCATCTGTGGTGACCACCGGTTGGCCTGTCCGGGCATCCAGCAACGCTAATTCCAGCCGCGCATAATTTTCCACGCGGTACCCAGGCATTCCACCACCCCGCATACCCGTCGGCTGCTGATAACCGCTCAGCGGAAGACGATCAAATACCTCCCATTCGGAACTGGACAATACCGCTAATAGAAGATAGGGGACATTCTGCGCCTTGGCCAATTGAATAAATTGGTCCGCAGAATGATTGGATTGCAGATCATCAGGATACACGACGGAAGTGATTTGAATCGGTACTTGTTTCTGAATTTCCGTTTTCAGGTGTTCCCCGAGATTCTCCAAGGTCCCGCGGCGAAGTACAGGAGCTGATTTTTCAAATCCCGAATCGTTCAGCACCACCAACGCACTGCTCACTTTTTCAGCAGGAAGTGCTATTTTCCCAACCACTCCTGCCTGACCGGCGGGTTGAGGGAGGTAAACTCCCAGCCTTTTGGGAGTACTGTCCATGGAACAAGCGAAGAAAAACAACGAGCCCAGCAAGCCGACAATCAACCAGAGGTGACGCCACATGATGAAGCCTCCATTGGTTTAAGGTAAAATTCGTCTATAGTCAAATTGTCCTCCCTTCGAGCAGGGATCGTCAAGAAAAAGAGAAACCGGAAGGATGTTGGTCGAAGAGAAAAAGGAGACAGGAGACATGAGGTCGACCGGAATCCATCGTTCCCTCTCAGGATCATTCCTGTGTGGACATGAAAGAACCCATACTTTTCTATCTCTCCTTCGTGCTCAACCTCCGGAAACCGGAGACCATCTTTCGTTTTTCTCTTAAACCGGTCCTTGCCGCTTCAATCGACAACGTGCCGAGAACACATGAACCTTTGCGTGTAAAAAGCATGACGCGGTTGCCAACTTTCAAGATCTTGGGGTAGGGTAGGCCTGTGTGCGCACTGGTAAAAAAACTTTTTCATTACAGCCTACTTGGCGTTTTATTATCCTTCCTTTTCGCCTGCGACAAGGTCTCCATTCCCCGCCTCACTTACGACGATCATTCAGAACCACGAATTCCTATCACGGTGATCTATGCGTTTCCAACAACGCTCCTGGACTATACCCAAACCGTGGGCGGATGCGGGTTGCCCTATACGATTCCCGTAGGAAAGATTATAGCTCAAACGTTTCTCCAAGTCGGCCAAAATCGCTTCAATGGCGTCAGAGCAGAACCTCCCGTCGGAGAAGCACAAGGGGTTCCTCCCGATGGCTATCGAATAATCGTGAATCTTAATCAATTTGGATTTGATCCATTTGATCGTTCAGGCCAGGAAGATCGATACGATGTCTTTGTGGATCTGAAACTCCACGTCGTCTACGAAGATGCGAAAGGCACACCCATTGCACAAAGTCCCCTGACCTACCACAAGAAAGTCAGAATATACGTCCCGGAACTCACCAGCCAATCCGTCTCATGCGAAACCGGTGGAATTGATGGAACGGTAGAGGACGCCGCCGAAACTCTGGCTAAACAGATGGTAGAGGTTCTCCCCCAATTGGTCCAACTCACTCCGGGGCAACAATCCGTCCCCACACAACCGGGGTTCCCTGCACCGTCCACTCAAGTCCAGCCCGTAGCCGTGCCGCCAGCGGCCCCACCCGTGGCAAGCCCGTCGGTCCAATTTCGAACCAAACTGGTCGATGCCAACCGGAATCTCATTTTGGAAGGCGGCGAGGCGGTAATCTTGTTAATCGAAACCACAAATGTCAGCGGATCAACGATTCCATCCGCCTACGTGGAGCTGCGCGGCACACCAGAGTTAGTCGAAGCATTTAAACGGGTAGCTCCTATTCCTGTGCCGATCGGGGCATTGAAAGCCGGCGAAAAACGAACGGCTGAAATACGGGGGCGCATGGGTGAGGTCAAGGAACACCTCAAAGGAGAGCTGATCATCGGGATTATCCTGTCCGAAGGCCTGCCCCCCGGAACCCATACCATTCTGACCGAGATCCAACCAAGGCCTGCCTTAAAAAACCCTACGCGGTAAATGCCTCTTCCCTTCAGAATTACTCCACACAGCCTTCTCTTTTGGGATGGAACACTGCCGGCTTTGCTTTCACGCAGTCTTGTTCAAATTAACTTGGGAGTGGCTAGGAGATGAAGGTTTATTTAACGGTGAGGAGAAGTCACCGGCGATCTACATAAAAGAGGATCGGAAAATGCCGGATCTAAGACAAAAACTCACTCACGACTTTTTAACTTCTTCTTCAAATAACTGACCTTGCTCTGGATTCGTTGCGGTTTGGCCGCTGGATTAGATGATGCACTGACAGCACAAGAGATGTCCCAATCATGGCGCCTTTGACGCCATTTCAGCCTTCAATTGTCGTACTAACCGCTCCACAAATCCCACCGAATACGTTGATAAAGATATCGTCACCCATTGCCATATATAAACCTGGGTGATAGCCCCGTTGGTGGCCGCAGCTTGAAAAATACTTGAACTGAAGAGGGTTGATAAGAAGGAATGGCCCGAAGGATCGTTGAAGATAATGAGATAGTTGCGGCCATAGACGTGAATGAAGGTAGGTAAAATTCAGGTCAAGGACTCGCCGGAATGACAGACGAAAAAAGACAACTCGAAAAAAATAATCAGGAGAGAAAAAAAAGCCCGGCTGGATTGATCCAGCCGGGCTTTTCAGGATAACGGGGAGGGTTAAGTCCCCTAAGATCGAATTATTAGAAGTTGATCCAGAGTTGGGTGTAGCCCCAGTTCTGGTCAGCCGTGCCAAACCCGTTCTCCTTCAGGTAATCACCCGTGAAGAAGTGGCCGTAGCCCACTTGCCATCCTACATGGTTGTTTTGGAAGAACAAGGTATAGACCACGTCAATTTCACCACCGAGTGACTTTTCATCATTCCCGGCAGGAGTAGTGAAGAAGGTCGCTTGGCTGGCCGTATACCAGTTGTCCCTCTTGTTCGCCAACCGCATGATATGGCCGGCAATTTCGAAATGGCTCTCCGGCGTGGGACGCAATTGGAGGTTCCCGCCGTAAGTGAGCATGTTTTGCCAGGACATCAAGTCCATGTACCCGAAATGAATGTGGTTCGTCGGGAACAATTGGCTGAACGTATGCCCGCCATTCGGGTTAGAACTTCCTGTCGCATAGTTGATTTCCGCACCGATACGAGGTTGCATTGGAACCGGCAAGGTGATACCACCATCCGCATGTCCGGCCAAGGCATTGATCCGCGTTTGGCTGGCCTGTCCTGGAACACCTATTTCACCAAACTGCCAATATCCTTCACCGGTAAGATCGAACATGCCCTCCTTGTACGCCACCCGGCCACCAACAGTGCTTCGCTCTTGATTGGACTGTTGCCCGCCGACTGGTCCCGTGGCCGTTCCACCGCCGGCAGTCAACGGTCCACCAGTGGTCGAACCCCCATCTTCATAAATATAGGAGGGCTCAACCGCCCACGAACCGAATTTCCACGGCATATGGACAAATAAAATGTCGCCATCACCTCTCGAAGCTTTGCCAGTCGTGCATGCACCGGCATTCGATACACAGTTGCCTTCCGCTACGCGCAACCAGCCGAATTCCACAGGGTATTTTGCATGGTTATACCGCATGGTGATTCCGTCAAACGCGAATCCGACGTTGTTCCAGTCAAAGTGACCGAAGATCCGGTGATTCCCCCACACCATTAATTGCCGCCCGGCTTTTAACGTTAAATTCGGCAGCACGAAATTCCGAACTAACATGAATCCCTGACGAAGGAACAGTTGCGTATCCGTCCCATTGGGATTGCCGGCTCCCGTCACGTTCGTGGTGGACGTATTCGAACCAAAGTTATTTGAAACCTGGGGCTGCACGAAAAACACGACATCCGGAGACAGGTCGTAATTAAATCCCAACCGGATGAGTTGCTGGGTGAAGTAGGCATTGGAGTTTCCATTTTTACTAAAGTTGCCATTCGTTCGGAATTCCGGCCGGACCCGCATATCGCCGGAAATCGTCAACTTGCTGGCATCAAAAACACCTTTGGGTGGGTCAAAATTTTGATAAGGCACCAAATCCGGGATGGCCCGTGGCACAGCAGCCACATCGGTGTTTTTGTCGGTAGCCGGGGTGGTCTTGGCGGCCAACCCTGGCGCTGCAGACATGGCCACAATCAACGCCGCGGTCGTCAACCTGGTAAAGGTTCGGTAAAAAGTCCTCATTGCACTCCTCCTGTTAGTGAATACCCCTTTGGACTCGAATCCCAACCCCCTATTCCCCAAATTGTTCCTTCAGGCTGTTGAAGATTCTTGTCCGCTTCCTTCTTGACTGCCTTGACTGCATCAACTTGACTACATGAATTGGCCGTCTTGAGCACCGGCCTTGTCTCTTTCCCCATCGCAAGGATCATGTAAGGACCATTGCGTATGTCAGACATTTGCGAATTGAATGCCAACTTCCATTTTTTGTGCTAAATCATTAAAAGTAATGTCTTTTACGCGACATTCTTTATGACTGCATTTCTGTTCCCTATCGCTTGAATGAGACGATAGTTGCAAAAGCACTACACCAAAGAAGAGAACCGAATACCCGCCTGCAGTAAGCACGATGAACAGTCTGATGACCGTCCGGAAGGATTTCGTTATGACAAGAGAAAGATCAAAACAACCCCTAATAATGTCTGAGTGTCAACGAAACGATCCAGAAGTCAAATTCCTCACAAACCCAAAACCCTGCCTGTTTACGCCTTTTTTGACCCACCAGATTCGGTGGCTTGTTCTGTCGCCCCTTTGATTTGTTCTTCCGCTTCTTTCATTGATGACTCTAAATCTTGTTCCACGGACTTGAACTCTTGTGTGATCATATTGATCTCCGGTTCAACCGACTGCCGCAGATCTTCAGTCGTTTCCTTAAACCCTTTAACGGCCCGACCGACCTGCTTGCCGATTTCCGGCAATTCCTTGGGGCCAAAGAGCAGGAATGCGATGACCAGGATGATCAAGATTTCCATCGCTCCTAAGCCGAACATCTTCGCACTCCTCTATGATCTGAATTTCCAATTTAAACCCTGAGGGTTGATCAGGCCGTAGTTCACGCTGCCTGTTCCTTCGGTGGGCGGTCTTCACCGTTTTCGTCTCACCCGCGAATTATCCCTGTTTTGATGGTGTTGATTCCGTGGGCTGCTGCACCGTTTGTACGGGTGGAGGGGACTGTGCCGTCTGTTGTGGGCTTGTCAATTGCTCCGGATGCGGTGGCTGCCCCCCTTCGCCTTGCTCATTCGGCGTCACATCCAGCGCATCCGCTTCGGCCACAGACTTTTTAAAGCCTTTGATCGCTTTGCCTAACCCTTCACCGAGTTGAGGGATTTTCCCCGCACCAAAAATAATGAGCACAATAATGAGGATGAGCATGAGCTCCATCCATCCAAACGATCCAAACACGTGGAACCTCGTCTTATGTGTGTGAGTTTACACTTTTCCAGAAAAAGTCGCCGCAGTATACACAACCATTATCAAAAAATCTACTTGTTTCAAAATTCTTTACGATCCAACGCAACCTTCCAATTTCAATGTTCGCATTCTCAATGTCCTCATCATCCTGATTTAATAAGTTGAAATCCATCTTCAGATTTCGTGCGGAGGAATATCCGCCACACCCCATCAAAGGTTCATCCGGTCCCCTCATTCGGCGTCTACACGACAGCCGCAAGCGTTATGAAGCGGCAGGGGCGAAAAACAGGTGAGAATAATCCACCGGTTGTGGAGGAATCTGCAACATGGCCTTGACGCCTTCTGAATCGTATCCTAACTTTTGCAAATCCGGCATAGCCTTCCAGATCTCTGATTCAGTGAGAAACGCAATAGTATCCGGCACGCCATTAGGGGGCAATGATTGCACAAGGGTTTCCAATTCTGCGCGTTCCTTCTCCGGCGTACTGTCAGAAAGAGGAAATGCGATATGCCGTTGATATGGGCTACGGTAGGTACGGTTCAATGCCTCCAACGTTCGAAGAATCAACGCATCCAATTGCCAGGCCTGGCCTTCGGGCGGAGACGGATGCGAAGCCAGCAGATCCATCACACTGAGCACATTCGTACCCAAACTCCGGCCCACATATTCCCGTTGCGATTCGATCACCGCCGTACCAATTCCAAGATGCCTGGACACTTCTTCCACCAACCGGAAATTGACCATGAAGCTGAATTGTCCACCCTGGACGGTATAACAGGGTTTTTCGGGATCGTTGAGCACACGATGATCGACCGTGCCGGCATCGAAACTGCTGAACCCGATAGCCTCCGGTGCCAGCAATCGCTTGGCTTCCTTGATGCTCTGACATGCCCCCACGTTGTAGGGCACGAGGACTTCTTCGTCGATGTTTTTGAGAAACTCGGCGACGGTGCGGCGAAACGGAAGGGTTTTGGTATCTATCGGACGGTATTCACGCTCCCAGACAAGATCTTCGAGAAAGGACGGCAGGGCTTTGAGGGTGTCGATGTCCTTCTGACTAAACCCCTCTACAAACGCAGGCCAATCCGGAAAATCCATTAACCGCTGTTCATTGAGATTGGGACGAAGATACTCCTCTTGAATCTCCCCTCCTTTTCGCAGAATCAACTTAGTCGGCAACTCGCTCCAGAGTTCATTGCAGATAATTCGATCGACACTGCCATCCGGATATGCGGAAAGTTCCTCCACAGATAACGATTCAAAGGTCACTCGCTCGCGATGTTTAGCCAAATCCGGATTGGTTTTGGCCTGCTCCAACAAAGCAGGCTCCCGCTCGATGCAGAGATAGTGAACTCTCGGCGCGATCAATTGCTCTTGATCGAGTTCCTGAAGACGATCCAGGAAACAGGCCGCCAGATTACCATTCCCGGGCCCCCACTCCATCACCATGAGGGTTCCGGTCATGTGATCGCCAGACTGGCTTTTTGCCCGTTTTCCACACCGACGCCAGTAGTCCTCGGCCAAGGCAAACCCTAAACGATAATCAGCCGCGGCAACCGTCTGGTAATATTCACGAACACGACTCCCCCGCAAACCGTAAAAAAGGCGGTTAATATGGGATTGCCACATATCCACCGGTTGAAATTCTCCTACGAGTTGAGGCAAGGCGTCGGGATCTTTAATTGGTGATACACTCATATGTCTGACCTGTTTTCCTTCACACAGAATGAATGATAATGCCACCGGGCAACAGAGTAGATGAAAATGCGTAGAACCGGCCGAAATTTTAACAAACACCCCATGGGGCTGCAAGGCAAAGGCCTCACTCCTTGACCTGATGACTCAATCGAGGTTAGAGAATCTGTGGATTCTCCATTGAGAGAAATGCGTAAAGATCATCGAGACCACACATCGTGCACACGAAGACGCGCATGAGACATCCCTGGCCATTCATGCAGGCCAGGTCATGGTTCGGAATAATGGCGATGATCATGATTCTCGCGATAGCCGGCACCACCGCCGACGCTCAAGAACCTGCAACAACCGATTCCCCACCCGTGTTTCAGCCCAATGAAATCCAACACGGGTTTGCGGAATATGATACTCCACCCGATTTTTCGTCTGAGGGTCCTCCCCCCTATGATGGCTACTCTCCTTCACCGGCTTTTTCACCACCAGATGAAAAACCGGGCGGGGTGTTTCAGAGTTTGGATTTTGCCGAAAGCGCCGAGGAAGATCGGACCATCAGAAGCGGGCATATCTATGTACCTGTCAACCCGACCACCACCTTCTCCCCGCATGCCCGATCGATCTTTCTGGTATTTTCTGTTCATAAACATTTGTCGTCTTACCAAATTATCGGCCGGCTGTTTCATGAAACGGGAACCGGATTGGATTCCACCCAATGGCTTGACGAAGACACCGCGGATCTGGCGACTGAAGACGAAAGTGGATTTCTCAAATTTTTTCCTCCCGGAGGAATCTGGCAACCAGGCCGTTACCGCGTAGATATCTACGTGGGCTATATCGCCAACGCAGTGAATAAAATGGGAAGCATGCGATTTACCATACGCTCTTCTCCCGCTGTGCCTTCCGTACCGTAAACACCATTGCTTGCCTGCACCCCTCGCGTTGGGACAATTTCTTGACTCAATTCGAGGTTTCTTGTATGGTGTTCAGCAGTTTACCCTAAGCATATTTTTGGTCATTTCCAACCGGCGTTTCTTGAAATTTTTTCACATCCAACGTTTAGGTGTACGCGTTTCTCTGACCCCCAACAATCTGCCGGGAGGCAATCGGTGTTAAAAAAAAGTGGGAGCTATTTACTCTTATTTATTTTTATCGGCGGACTCTTAGGCAGTATATTGGGGGAAATTCTACAGGTTGTGGCACCGCAGGGAACCGTACAAAATATTTTTGTTCAAGCGTTGAACTTGGGTTTGGATCCCCCGGTGACCGTGAATTTAGTCTTGATAAAATTTACGTTGGGGTTTCTCCTCAAAATAAACCTTCTCACTGTTCTGGGTATGTTCCTCGGGGCCTACCTCTATAAACACGTGTAGACGACTCAAGACGCACCCACCTGATTTGTCCGGGTGACTCCGAACAGCCCTATCCTGCCTCATCATCATACCGTGGCCCCGGCCATCCATCTGCGATTTCCTCGGTTGATCATCCGTTCAAACTTGCGATGATAAGAGCAGGAGAAAGAGCGGGTGGAATTTTGTCGAATTAGATGCCGACCTGGATCAGCTTTTGGCGGAGAAGTCGAATCGTATCGCGCAACTGTGCGGCTCGTTCAAATTCCAAGGCCTTAGCCGCCGCCTTCATGTCTTTTTCCAATTTGGCGATGCTCTGTTCCAAATCGCCATCGGCTCCATAGGCCTCAACGGCCTCGGCCGCCAGCGAGACATCCACATAATCGGCTTCCGCCAATTGGGATTCCAAATCATAAATACGTTTTTTGATCGTCTCCGGTGTAATGCCATGCTCGGCGTTATACGCCAATTGGATCGTCCGCCTGCGTCCGGTTTCCTCCAACGCTTTCCGCATGGACTCGGTGACCACATCGCCATACAGAATCACCGTGCCTTCGCTATGGCGTGCGGCGCGCCCGGCTGTCTGCACCAAAGCACGATACCCTCGCAAAAAGCCTTCCTTATCCGCATCCAACACCGCCACTAAACTGACTTCTGGCAAATCGAGACCTTCACGCAATAAATTAATACCCACCAACACATCAAACACGCCCCGGCGCAAATCCCGGATAATGTCCGCCCGCTCCAGCGTTTTGATATCCGAATGCAGATAGCGCACCTTCAGCCCCTGGTCGTGATAATACTCGGTGAGATCCTCCGCCATGCGCTTGGTCAACGTCGTCACGAGCACCCGCTGCCCTTTCGCGATCCGCAGTCGAATTTCTTCGAGCAACTGTTCGACCTGGCCTTTCGCGGGTTTCACCTCCATCACCGGATCGATCAGACCGGTAGGTCGAATAATCTGCTCGACCAGCGCTTTCCCCGCATGTTTCAGTTCATAGGGCCCGGGAGTGGCGGAGACATACACCACCTGGTTCATGCACGCCTCAAATTCGGGAAATTTCAGCGGCCGGTTATCCATCGCCGAGGGCAAACGAAACCCATACTCGACGAGGGTATTCTTGCGTGAACGATCTCCCTCGTACATGCCGCCAAACTGTGGAACCGTCGCGTGGGCTTCATCCACAATCAGCAAAAAGTCCTTGGGGAAATAATCCAGCAGCGTGGGTGGCGGTTCGCCAGGCGCCCGGCCGCTCAAATGTCGGGAATAGTTCTCAATCCCGTGGCAATACCCCATCGTCCGGATCATCTCCAGATCAAATCTCGTCCGTTGTTCAATCCGTTGTGCTTCAAGCAATTGGTTCGTCCGGCGAAAGTACGCGATGCGCTCTTCCAGTTCTTCTTCAATACCGGTAATCGCCTGTTCATACCGATCGGGCGCAATCACATAGTGGCTCTTGGGGTAGATGGCGACCTTGGGCAGCTTCCGCAAGGAGGTGCCGGTCAACGGATCAATTTCATAGATCGCTTCCACTTCATCGCCGAACAATTCCACCCGGACGGTATTGGAATCGGATGCGGCCGGAAAAATTTCAATGACATCCCCGCGAGCGCGGAACATGCCGCGTTGCAATTCCAGATCATTCCGCGAATATTGAATGTCCACCAGCTTGGCCAGGATTCGCTCGCGGCGCATCTCCATTCCCGGCTCCAGGTACAACAACATGTCATGGTAGACCTCCGGCGAGCCCAGGCCATAAATACACGAGACCGAGGCGACGATCACGATGTCATTCCGTTGTAACAATGACGTGGTCGCGGCATGTCGCATTTGATCAATCGTGTCGTTGATCGCCGAATCCTTCGCGATATAGGTGTCCGTGGTTGGAATATAGGCCTCCGGCTGGTAGTAGTCGTAATAACTGACAAAATATTCCACGGCATTGTCGGGGAAAAAGGATTTGAACTCCTGGTAAAGTTGGGCCGCCAGCGTCTTATTGTGGACGACCACCAGTGTCGGTTTTTGCACATTGGCGATCACATTCGCCATCGTGAAGGTCTTGCCCGATCCCGTGACACCCAGCAACACCTGATGCTTGAGTCCCCGGTTCAGTCCGTCAGTCAACGAGGCAATGGCTTTGCCCTGGTCGCCTTTCGGCATGTAGTCGGATTGCAGAGAAAAGGTGCTCATGGTTGCCATCTGCCAATGTACCACAAGGTGATTCTGCGAGGCAGGAGAGAGGGGGTTCAAAGGTGGAATAGCAACAGGAGGGACGAAGAAATCAAGATTTCCACAGCTTTTTACGGAAATTTCTGACCTCACGACGTGAAGAACGAACCCGTCTCTTTATGTGAATTGAGCGTCGCTTCAGCAGCGAAGAGGGTCTTCCTTCTCACACAGATGACAAAAATATTCCATGAACAGTAGCCTGCCACTGCCACTAAAAATCACGCTCCCTTTTTCAAAACAACCCCACAATATTCCCTTTTTCGTCAACCCCGATCGATTCGGCCGCCGGCACCCGCGGCAAGCCCGGCATCGTCATCATATCCCCGGTAATGACCACCACAAATCCCGCGCCCATCGCGAGGCGAACTTCGCGAACCGGAAGCGTGAATCCGGTCGGGGCCCCTTTTTTGGTGGGATCGGCAGAAAAGCTGTATTGGGTCTTGGCCATACATACGGGGAAGTGACCAAACCCATTTTTTTCAAGTTCCGTAAAACGGGCCTGGACGGTGGAGGGAATCTCCACATCCTCAGCCCGGTAGATTTCTTTGGCAATAGTTCGCACTTTCTCTGCAAGCGGCAGTCGTATCGGGATAGAGGACACGAAAGTTTGCGGGTTCTTTTTCGATGACATCTCGAACGGTTTCGGCCAGATACTCGGCTCCCTCTCCACCTTGAGCCCAATGATTGGCCAAGGCCAGTTTCACCCCATGGTCCGCACAGGCCTGTTCTACAAGTTCCAACTCCCGCTTCGTATCACTCGTGAATTGATTAATGGCCACAACCGCAGGCACTCCGAATTTTTTCACGTTTTCCAAATGGCGCAGCAGATTCGGCAGGCCTTGCCGGAGCGCCCTGAGGTCTTCATGTTCGAGTTCTTTTTCGTTTGCCCCACCATGAAGTTTCAACGCCTTGATCGTCCCCACGACCACGGCACAGGCCGGCTTGAGACCTGATTGCCGGCATTTGATATCAAAAAACTTCTCGGCACCGAGATCGGCTCCAAATCCTCCTTCTGTCACCACATAGTCGGCAAGTGTGAGAGCAGCTTTGGTTGCGACAACCGAACTACACCCATGGGCAATGTTCCCGAAGGGACCGCCATGAACCAGCGCCGGATTATGTTCCAGGGTCTGCACAAGGTTGGGATTGAGAGCCTCTTTGAGTAATGCGGTCATGGCGCCTTCCGCCTCGATATCCTTCGCAAAGACCATCTCCTTGTTGACCGTTCGCCCCACTTTGATATTGCCTACGCGTTGCTGAAGGTCCTGAAGGTCCGTCGCCAAACACAGAATGGCCATGACCTCTGAAGCGGCAGTGATGTCAAACCGCCCTTCCCTGGTAAACCCGTTGGCCTTTCCGCCAAGCCCGGTCACCACAGATCGCAATGACCGGTCATTGACATCCAGCACCCGTCCCCACGTCACCCGGCGGGGATCGATGTGAGGTTCCTGTCCCCAATACAAATGATTATCCACCAGAGCCGCCAACAAATTGTGAGCGGACGTAATGGCGTGAAAATCTCCGGTAAAATGCAAATTGATGTCGGTCATGGGGACCACCTGGGCATACCCTCCCCCACAGCCTCCGCCCTTCATCCCGAAACACGGCCCCAGGCTCGGCTCCCGAATCGCAGCCACAGCCTTTTCGCCGATCTTATTCAACCCATCCACCAGACCGATGAGCGTCGTGGTCTTGCCTTCGCCAGCCGTCGTTGGGCTCATGGCGGTCACCAGAATGAGCTTGCTCTCCGGTTTGGTCGGAAAGGGCGGGAGGGACACTAGCGGGATCTTGGCCTTATATCTGCCGTACAATTCGATCTGACTCGGATCAAGCCCGAGTTTCTCCCGGGCCACGTCGGCGATGGGTTGCAAAGGGATGCGATTGGCGATATCGAGATTGACGGAAGAATGGCTCATCGGTCTCACTCCTCAAAAGTATGTGCTTGGTATAGAAGCTTTACACATCACGTGCTTCATTATCGCATACTCGACACAAGCTTCTGGGTTCTTATCTGTCTTTGCCTCCGTTGGCCTGAAACAAAAAACTCTGCTACACGCCGTCCAGTCACCCTTGGTATTCCCTGACAGGATCTGTTAAGACGGAGCCATGCGAAGGCCATTCTGCACACTCATCCTCCTGACATGGCTCAGTGTCTGTGGCTGGTCCCTCGCGTTCTCCCAGGATTTTCAGGTTGGACAATCGGTAATTCTTGAGGCGACCAAACCCATCGGGGTCCCTCTCCATCACAATCCCTCTCCTAGTTTTTGGAAACATGTCCCGGCTGGCACTCAGGCCACTATTGAAAAAGCGGCACAGAATGGACAATGGCTCTTTCTTCGCTTGCCAAATGAGAACGCTGCCTGGGTTCATAAAAAATACCTCAAAGTCGATTCACCGCAACCGAATACATCGGCCAATCCCGAAGGTCCCAAGAATGTTGCCGGAGGAGAGCATGCAGTGTGGGCCAGCCGGGATCAATGCGAGGCAGCGGTCAAACAAGGCAGTCGTATGGCTCCTGAATCTTTCTCCAAGCTCCGACTCGCCACATGGAATGTACGGTGGTTTCCCGTTGGCAAGCCGGCTGACCAATCTGAAGAGTTTGCCGATCCGACGGACCTGGAATGGCTCATCTGCGCGATTCGTTGGATGCAGATTGATATTCTCGCAGTCCAGGAAGTGTTGGCCACATCCGAGGCCACCAAGGCCTTGAATGGTATTGTCGCCTCCCTGAATTCCCAGACCGGGGCGACGTGGCGATGGTATCGCCAGCCGTGCGGCCGGCCCGACGACCACCATCTTGCGTTGCTGTGGAACGACACCCGCGCCTCCCTGTCACAGTTTGAAAGCTTGTGGCAATTCAACGCAAAGGCTCAATCGGCCACGAACGCCTGCACCTACGGATTGCGCCCCGGCCAATATGCGTGGGTGCAATCCCGGCAATCCCAAGGAGTCGATTTTCATTTGATTGCGCTGCATCTGAAATCCGGACCGACGGTCTTTGCGGTAGAGGATCGGCACAACGCGTTAAACCGGATTGATCAGGCAATTGCTCCACTGCTGGCTCGCGATCGGGATGTGGTCATACTCGGCGACTTCAATACGATGGGTGCTGGAGATTGGCAATCACGGGAATCCGAGTTGAAAAACCTCCGCCGGAAGGTCGCCAAAGAACAGCCGGGCTTTTCCGATCTGGATTTACAACCGCAATGCTCTCATTATTTTCGCGGACGCGGCGGGTGGTTAGACCATGTCCTTGTGCCACAGGACATGAAAGAGATTACCGTCTCATCGGCCACGGTCACCGGATATTGCGCCGTCGCCGGCTGCCAACGGATCCGTGGAAAGTATCCGCTCGCCTACCGTCAACTATCGGATCATTGTCCGGTGGTGTTGGAAATTGAGAATACAGATAAAGATTAGGAACCTCCTCGCCGAGCCATTCTCTTTCTTTCAAACGACATGTTAGCTCCGGCGTTTTTTCGATTTCTTAGGAAGGCTGGCCTCCCCCCAACAGGATAGGAAGGCCGTCTAAAGGCGCGGAATTACCTTTTGAATCGACGAAGCCGCAATTACCACCCGGCGAAACACCCAGGCTCGTCTTGGGGACGAGCGTATGTGTGATGAATTGCATCAGATGCGCCTGCATGGCCCTGGAACATCACTTGACCAAGCCCTCGCAAGACGATCCGGAAGAAATTTCCCGGATCCCATAACGGTTGCCGATCATTCCTGATGGACTCTGTTGCCATGTCAGATCCCCTGCCTCACAGTTGGAGTTGAAGACCCAACCCCACAGCGCTGACCGCATCGCCACTGACACCGGGCGTATAGGTCCTGCCTTTGGTTAAAAAATCGCCATATTGATAAAACAGCGAAATCCTTGCGTTATGTCCATCAATCACATAGTTCAGGCCTCCCTCGACCAGGTATCGAGAGGAGCTCTCATTAGGATTGGTGTCCACATAACGCACGAAAGGCTGAAATTGCCCTATCCCGACTTTTTGGGGAAAAAGATATAGTCCGGTTGCCATCCAGGAAACGCCGGAGAACAGGCAGAAACAATTGGGGTCTGCCAACGCCTGGGCGCTCAGGTTGGGATTGAAATACTTGAGTTCACCCTCCAGGGTCAGAACGCCCTTGTCGGGCAGAACCTTTTCGAACAACAGATCCCCATTCATTCCGTAAAAGGTCGAAGGGGAGGCCTGCGTGCCGGCGCCATCGTTTTGATATTGGATCACATAGGCCGCGGTCAATATATCGCCGCCCTTTCCGTAATACGTGCTGCTGGTGTAATAACCGGGATTCTTTTCGACATTGAGGAAGTTGTAACTGATCCGTCCGGCATAGAGAAGATTGTCCGACTGATTCGACGCGCCACCATGCCCTCCAAAGATACCCACGACATAGGTCAATCTCCTATCCGGAGTTAAGGCTCCCCAAAGGTTCACACCGTCATCGCGGCCAAACCGCCCACCCTGTCCGATAGACCCGGAGAAATCCGAGGTGTAAAACGGCGTTTCAACAAAGTCAAAGGTACTTTGAAAAAACGGGCCGGAGAGTTCTCCCCGGTGTTGTGGAACCAACTGGCGCCCTGCCCAGATATTGAAGTACTGGTTGAATTCAAACTTCCCGATGGCGTCAAGGACGATTATCGTTCCGCCCTGTATATTATTGGAGGAGACGCAATTGTTACATTCCGTGTTAAATTCAACCTTGATATATTGATGAATCTGCCCATTCACATACAGACGAAGATTGTCCAATTGGAAGTTATTACTCCAATTCGATCCGTTCGACGCCGCATCTTCCTGCGTGAAAAAACTCGTCCTCAGACCAAGACCCACACTAATCCACTTTGTGTCGTCGATTTCAATCTTTCCTGCTCCGTGCACAACCGGCGCGTTCACCACGATCGCGATGAACATGACGAGAATGGCGCACGACTTAATCATCCGCAGATAATCAATCTTCGAATCCAAGCTCATAAGAATTTGTTTCATATCGGATTAATTCAGCTGGGTTTCATACGAGGCCGGTACTATGTGAAAAGCCAAAAAAATTGTCAACAATATAATTGAACAAATCAAACTTCCGCTCTCCGGCATATAAATTATGGGGGGACAAGCCTGATGGTTGTGTCCCCGTGGCTTATGGTATATTTGCGCGCCAATCGACCCAACGCCGATGATGATGCTAACAAGGAGAAAACGTGAGAGTCAGCGCTGTGGATGTGAGTCGCATGACCTTGGCAGGCGTTGTCGCTTGTGCATTCCTTCTTGGCTGTACCGGATCCGGCATACGCACTCCCCTTCACCAGAATGAGACCAGCCGCGTTTATCTGGAGTGGGTCCCGCAAGCCTCCTTTCGCGCCTCCCATCCAGCTACTCTCTCGCAGACCGTGATCCACGGAGCGCTACGGGGGTTGCGCGTGCAAAAGCTAAAAGCCGAACTCGACAAACATCTCAGTGGGCAACAAGGGCCCAAGAGAATTTTCTCCGATGAAGACGTGGAGCTCCTGACTCCGCACATTCTCTCCGCCTTGTCGCAGGCAACCCCGGAAGAGCAGATAGTCTTTCAACGGATCTATCCTTGGGAATACGGTTCAAGGATGACGGCGGGGACTCTCTCTCTCCACGAAGACCTGCTTTTTCTAACCATCACCCACTTCACACAGAAACACGAGGGAATAAATTTTGTTTACGTGGATGACCGTCAGGCCCCCGACCCGACAGGCCTTGGTAATCAGACCGTGCTTTTCGCACCTGAGGAAACCCTTAGGCCCGACAAGTCTCCGCAGAAGCCGAGCCACCCTGACGAGGTTACCCTGGCGATCAATTATCCGCTTCTCGAAACGTTGCAAGAGGCCCGTGAACAGCCAGCCCACTCCCTGATCCGACAGACGGAAACACCTTCGCCTACCCACAGCCGCGAGACTGCTATTACACCAAATAACCAGAAGACCGTTCCCGTCCAAGGGGAATCCGTGTCGGAAGACCCCGCCCTTCGTGCCCTGCAGGAAAAGGTCCACAAGCAGGAGCGAGACCTGGAGCAATTGAAGAACGACCTACAGGAGATTCAACGCCGTGGCGGCTCGCAATGATCGCAGCATTAAGGAGTTGCCCATCCGCGCCAGAGGCCACCGCCAATATTCTGTGATCAGAATCTCGGCTTCGCTCCATTTTGCATGATGTCCCCGGCAAAATGAGCATTTCAGAGATTGGGATGTTCCCCTTTATTAAGGTTTGTGTGTTATCGATCCCAATAACGTAAACACCCTAAGATTTTTCATAGGGCGTTAGATTATGATGAGCGGACCGAGGGGTCAAATCTGATAGAAACCGTTTGCTGGAATAGTGATATGGAGGATGATGTAATGGGTCAACGCCCGATTGATGAATCCACAGCAGACCTTTGAGAACTGAAGAGGGCCATTCCTCAGATCCTTCGTATTTCATGATGAGAGCAGTCAAGAGTACCGGGCTGGACAAAATATAAAATCCAGGTCAGATTTTCACATGGATCATTTAATCATCACCTCATGGTTGCTGGGCTTAACGTTGGGCATGACGCACGCGCTCGACCCGGACCACCTCATTGCCATGGGAACGTTGGCTTCAGAATCACGGGATATCCGTCGTTCGGCTTTTTTAGGAGCGATCTGGGGAGTCGGACATACGTGCGCCTTAGCACTCGTCGGCTATCTGGTGTTAAGTCTCAAGTGGACGATTCCGGAACAAATGGCAGCCCATATGGATGTGATGGTCGGAGCCATGATTGTGGCTTTGGGTGTTCACCTTCTGTGGAGGACCCTCCAGCCATGGACGGCTCACCTTCATGAACATCATCATGAGGAAATGACCCATTCACATATTCATGTTCATGGTCAGGATCATGCCAGCCATTACCATCATCCGCGCGGTTCTCGCGTCAAAGTCTTGTTAGTGGGCTTTGTGCATGGAATGGCAGGCAGTGCCGCCTTGAGCCTTGCGGTACTGACGACTATGCCATCCATGGAAATGGGCATGATCTATATTCTATTATTCGGTATTGGCTCGATTGGGGGCATGCTCCTGATGAGTGGGCTGATCAGTCTTCCGTTTGTTTTTGTATCTCAATCATGGCATCACAATCTGAAAGTGAGTGCCGGATTCCTCGCTATCGGATTCGGTACCTATTTCATGTGGGCTCTGCTTTCCTAGGCCATTTTTGTTTATTCATTGTAGACACCCTAAATTGTTCGAGGAGGCGGATGTCTGTCATTTCCCAGACCGCTGATTGGGCGATGGCCGTGTGGCAACGACGGAGTCCGGAGACGGTGATCCTCCATTCGGACCGAGGCACACAGTATACCGCACAGGAGTTTCAAGCCTTCCTGCAGGCCCATGGGATTGTGAGTAGCATGAGCGGCGTGGGGAACTGTTATGACAATGCGGTGGCGGAGAGTTTCTTTGGCTTATTGAAACGCGAACGGGTTCACCGACGGCAGTACGGAACTCGGGCGAAAGCCCGAGCTGATGTGTTTGATTACATCGAGCGGTTTTATAACCACCGACGGAGCCACTCCTGTACTCAGGGACTGGCCCCAAGAAATTTTATGGAGCAATACTCTCAAAAGTCTTCTTTAACCTGTCCGTGAAACCGGGGGAAGACCAGATTTGTATTATCGTGGAGATAGAACAATGGATTATTGATGCGACCAAGGATGATAATCGTGATACGCGTCGCCGTAATGCAATGCTTCAGGCTATCAGTATGAAAGAACGCGACGAAACATTAAAGCTTATATCCAAACAAAAGGCATCATTTGTAAGAAATTCTAGCGTTGTTTACAGTATTCAGGCGAAAACTGTAGATGAACGATCCACAGGAGTACTGAGCTTCCTTGCTTTCAGCATAAAAGCTCTTTTTTTACCGGTACCAAAATTGATATAGCGTGGACTATCTTTTACGCACAAATAACGTAGTATCTCGCTATTAAATGGTCTTAAATATTTCGGTAGATATTTTTTTACAATTTCCAACCGTCTGGGGGTGTCGTGTTCACATGCTTTAAATACGTTTTCAGTAATGTCTCTCATGCTATCTATTTTAAAACCATGAGATTCTATAGATCTGATGACCATATCTGATTTACTAAAATTAGTATTATCGTAGTAGATAAAAATACCATTGTCATTTAACAGCTTATGAATATCGCCAAAAATACCTGGATTTCTGTATAGGCCTGTTTCAACACTCATGACGGCATCAAATTTTTTGTCATACGTAAATATGTCTTCGATATTATTGTAAAGATTGATGTTTTTTTGTTGCTCACCGAAAAAATATTTACAAGTCTTTACCGCCTCCTTACAACAATCCAAACCCGTAAAATTTGTTTGAGGTAGACGTGATTGCATGTGCCTGAGGCCACCACCAGCACCGCAACCAATTTCTAATACTTGTTCTATATTTTCATCTTCCAAAAGATTGACATACTCATCATACAGTTGCAGCTGATATTTCTCATGGGCATCGATCTTGGTAGGGTAATAACCATAGTTATTGGTTGTAATGCGTACCCCATTCTTTTTACTGATTTGTCTGAATGCTCGATAGATAAAGGAGTACAGCCAAGCCTCCAAGTGTAGATGTTTTGCAATCTTAACAAGATGATGTGTTTTAGCCGTCATATTCATATCAATATATTAAATAATGTGAAAGAATTACTCGGGTTGTTTACAGTTTGATAGATCAAAAAAGGTTTAGAGTATTGCATAAAGTGGTAGAGTTATTCAAATCTTTATTATTCAAATCTTTATGAGGTTTAGCATTGTTATAGAAGTTAATAAAGCGGATCGGTTCAATATGTCGGTGTTGAGCATCTTTGAAGGTATGCTGGTTATGCCAGCCGTCCATTAAAGTACGAATAACGCGTTCGGCTTTACCATTGGTTTGAGGTCTATATAACGCGAGTAAATTTCTGGCCGATACCATGTTGCTGGCAGGTTTTGACAAATGCATGTTGATCGGTGCCTTTGTACTCTTTGCCGTAGTACCTTAATTTCAAGTAAATCATAGCTAGGTGAATTGTTCCTTAAAATGAATCAAAGATTCTTTTTAGAGGAGTATGTCAGTCATGGCCAAATTAAGTGTGGATCAATCTAATGTCTAGGCCAAAAAGCCCCACTGTGTTCTCGTTCGAACTCATAATCGACGCGGGTAGTTGAATAGGAGCGGCGTTTCGCGCCAAAAAGCCCCTTTAAAATTCCTATTCTCGATTGTCTCTTTTGGTGAGAGCCTGTAAGATCGCTGACCGGTCGATCCGGAGGTGTCCATGCTGCACATCACAGCAATCCTGGCGATGATCGTCGTGGGCATCGCAGGCCATGCAGGTGCCGCTGAAATCGTCCCCCCGGCGACAACCCTGAACCCCGCCAGCGACAGCCAGGCCAAACGCGGTTGCGATCTCGCGCTGAAGCACGAGTTTACGCAGGCCTATGCCGCCCTTCAGCCGATCGTCGACACATCTGCGACCGACATGACGGCGCGTGCCTGCTATGCCATCGCGATGTCCGGGATGGGCTTGCACGAACAAGCGCGGCAGGAGATGTCGATCGTGCTGAGTTGGAAGCCCTCATTTGTCGAGGGCTACGTGGTTCGGGCCGTCAGCGCGGCGGAGATGGGCGCAGCTCGACAGGCCCAACACGATCTGGAGATCGCGCGCCAACTCGACCCGCAAGCATAAATTCAAGGTGATTGGAAACTCCCAGCAACGGATCGAGACTGCGCTGGGAACTGTTCCCAAGGAGCCGGCGTCGCAACTCCACGCCGACCTGCTCAAGTCAGCTCGAGTCGGCAAGTCCGTGGATCAGCTCGTGGAGACAGCGGTGAAGCTCCTCAAGGCGTCCAACTCCGAGCGCCGGCTTGGCGACGAAACTTATTCGGAAACGAAGCGCCAACTCATGTGGGCGGCGGGTACACATCCTAAAGATACCGATCGGCTGGCGGCGGTCGGGAGGTTTCTCATCGATGAGATCGACGCTCGTGGCGATTCCGTTGAGCCGACACGCTACATAATCTCTTACCGCCAGCAAGGAAAGGCTCTCAAGGAAGCCGAGCTCCAACAGGCCCGACAAATATTCACCCAGGCGCTGACGCTCAATCCGAATCACGTACCCTCCCTGGCCGGACTGGCACGGATGGAGATCCGCGTCGATATGTGGGCGAATGCCGAACGGTATTTGCGGCGCGCCATTGCGACCGGGACCACCGACCGCGAGGTTCTCAAGCTGATGCGCGACGTCATGCGAGCTGCCGCGGCGCAGCGGCTGGCGGCGGCGATGAGCCTGCTTATGACTCGCCGATGGGAGGAAAAGTACGGCAATGTTGTCTACGAGTACGTGGCGAGGCCGTCGCCGGCGGACCTGGCGAAGGCCAATAACTATGATGCGCAGGCCGGCAATCTATACGGGATTGCAGCTGGTTATATCAGGAAGGCGTTGACGACGTTATCCAACGATGCCGCCAGCCACGACTTCGTCGGTTCGATGGCGTTCGCTGCAAAAGACTATCCGGCAGCCGCGAAGTCGTGGGAGAAGGCGGTGAAGCTTGATCCTGCCACGCGCCACTACCACTACAGCCTCGCCAATGCCTATTCCGAACAAAACCAGGTTGAGGCGTATATGGAGCACGCAACCGTCGGACGCAATCTGGAGCACACGACGGCGGCGACGCAGTTGGATTGGGCGTGGGATCTTATTGCCATGGGCCGGGAGACCGAGGCATCGGGCTTTCTCGACAAGGCGGTATCCGTCGATCCCGGTGACGCCCGCACAATTGCGTATATGGCCGTGATCGCGGAGGCCCAGGGCAAGAGCGACGCCGCCCTGGCACTCTATCGGGCGGCCTATGCCTTGGAAGAGGCTCACGCCAGGCAGCGCGGAGGCTCATGGCTGCGCAATACCGGGTACTGGTACGTCAGCGAAACCGGGCGGGCGATTGAGCTACGCAGTCGCATCGCGGAACTCGTCAGCGCGCAACATCCGCAGCAGGCGGCGGACCTCTACCTGCAAAATGTAACGGTCGAATCCGGGTTCAAGGATGCTGCACTCCAGGAACACGTTCACACAGCCATGTTCCCGCTTCCGAACCTGGCGGCGAACCGCCGGCAGGTACCGCCGACCTTCGGCGAGCTCATGCGCACCAACCGCGCTCTTGCGGCGGTCGAGCTGGCGGGCCTTGGACAGTGCGACAAGGCAGCAGAGCATTTCCGAAAGCTGTTGGACTATGACGGCCGCGCCCGGACCGGCGGCGCCAATGCCTATCAGCGTCCGCGTGACGATCTGTGGAAAACTCATCGCGTTGCGGCGGCGGCGGTGAAGTGTTTCGAGAAGATCTCTGATCAGCAGCAGCTCTATGGCTGGCGGAGCTTTCTGAATCGGGCCTCGGCGAATGAGAATTCCCGCCGGTTCAGTCCAACCGAGAGCGGGACCCGCGGCAAAGGCGGCTGGCGGCGCTACTGACCCACCAAGACCGATGACTTTCGGCGAGTATCCGCATCCGGAGCTTCCCACCTACATCCAGCCACCTACCCGTCGCTCGCGCATTACAGAGCGCATATGAGGAATTCGGCTATGGCGACCGCAGCTACCCGCTGCCGCCCTTCTGGAATCGGAAACCGGCCTGACCTCCATCGCCTGAACGCTAAATTTTCGCGGAAGGGCTCAAGAAAGCCGATTCTCTACGAAGACACGCGGCCCACTACAGACAAGCGCTTCCGCTTCACGCTTCGGCTAATTGCAGCGGCCTCCAAATGTTGCTTGCCTATCCGCCGTCCAATTTCCTCCGGCGCTGTTACATTCATAGTTATTTTGCGCCCCACCCTCGCCGCCTGGGCCGCAGCCGCCTGCGCTTCGATCGCGTCAAACTCCTTGGCCTTCTGCTCTATGTAGGCCGCCCGCTCGCGGCTGTTGCGAAAGATGACGCCGACCGGATCGGCCGGACAGCGAAGGCCCCGGATCGCGTTCTGCTCCTGTTGGTCTCGAAAGCCGATGCAGTTGCTGTAATCGTTCAACCAACGGGGCCAATAGGCTCCCTTGGGATGTCCCATATCGGCGGCTTTCTTAAACCATTGGATCGCGACCGCGCGGTTTTGCGGAACGGCCATGTCAAATTCATACATGCGCCCTAAGGCAAACGCCGAATCTTGAAATTTCTCCGCGCCCTTGGCGTATAGCCGAGCCGCTTCGGTCCAGTTTTCCGGCACGCCCTTTCCGAGTTCATAAAGAAGTCCAAGCGTTTTTTGTCCGATGGCATTGCCTTGATCCGCAGATTTTCGATACCAGCTTGCCGCTTGTTTCTCGTTCTTCGGTACGCCCTCGCCGAACTCGTTGAGCTGACCCATGGCAAGCTGACAACCGTCGTTTCCCATGTCCGCACATTGCTGATACAGTCGTCACTGGATACTGTGCCGTCGCCACCTGTCAACGCATTCGTGGTGAGTATCCTCTCGCCTATCGACACCTTTCTGATCATTGTCCGGTGGTAATGGAAATCGAGAATACAGAACAGGATTAAACAACCCTTTATCCCGCCACTTACCACCGACAATCTTTTACCGCTTGCGTTTCTTTGATTTTTTAGGAAGGCTGGCCTCCCCCCAACAGGAGAGAAAGGCGGTGAGAAAGGCATGCTCGTTTGAGCAGGCTCCACGGCCAGCGGCGCCAAGGCCAATCCCACCGCCAGGGCGATATGATAGCCCACCGACCGCGTCGCCACCGCTCGTTGATAGGCTGGATGAACGCGATTCACCCATACGGTTGATTCCACCAACCGTCCAATTTCCTGATCACCTTCCCGATCTTCAAATTGAATACCGAGCCCAAAACGGGCCGGACGCCTGGGACTGCCACGGTCCGGCAACAAAAGATCAGACACCACCGACGCCTCTTCTTCCGGCTCGCCAGGTTCATCCGATGTCTCCTCACCCCTGTCCTCAGCCGGGGCGTGGACGACTAATTCTTCTTCACCGTCCGACTTCCGGGTCGCCTCTCCAGTGGTCATGACGGCACGCAGGTCTTGAACCGATCCCGGCATGCCCAACGGCAACCGTTTCTGCCCACCCTTCCGATGTTCCACCAAGGAACCCAGGAGCGGAAAGAGATCGGAGAGGTCTTCCAGTACTCGCTCAAGGTCCCGCTCCAGCGGACGGATTTGGCGGGGCGGCGTTTCTTCGACCGGACTATCCCCCACTCCCCATTCTGAAAGGTGCCGTTGAACGGCTTCCTGGATAGCCTTCCGGTAGGCCAAATACGTCGCGCCTCGTGCCCCCACTCGAATAAAATCTCCTTTATTCAGCGTCAGACTTGCGGCAAGATCCGGAACTTCAATCAGGCCGGAAATGCATTCACGAGCCTGTGGGGTGACACCCAACCAATCCCACCCTGACTTGATAACTTTGCCGAAAGTACTGATGGCTAATCCTTGAAGATCATCGGGCAGAGGATGTTCGGTTCGCACCAGATATCCCACCGCCGAGGGTTTCCGTTTTCGCAACAGACGAATTTGCAAAGGCGCGTGGACCGGAGCCTCAAACCGTTGAGAGGTCAGCTCTATTCCATTAATTTCAAAGACCACGCCTTTCGAATAGTGGGAATGCAGGATGGTGGAAAACGTGGGATCCAGCAACGGTTGAAAATGTCTGGAGACAACTCCGCCTAAAAACCCCTGATCCAACAGTGGGGAGAGAACATTTTGAAGGCTAAGACGGACTGCGGTTCCCTGCTGGATCACCATGCCTATTGGAGGCACCCATTTCCAGGGAGCCCGGTGCCGCGACGATAAATGCCACGTCGTCGAGACATGAGTCTGACCTCGCTGAGTCTCCGTCAGCACCTCCCGACACACCAACAACCCGAGTTTGATGCCAACGCCGGCAAAGCCGATGCCTTGGCCACGTCGTTTGGTACTGGAGGCAATGTCATGATAGCGGGCCAAATCCTTCCGCTGCATGCCCGATCCGTTATCCCTCACCATCAGCGTGCCTTCTGATGGATTTGCCTCCATCATGATCCGGCTGGCTCCGGAATCCAAAGAATTGGCCACGATTTCCGTGAGAATGGTTTCTTCGAGCGCGCCCGGATAGGCATCACGCAAATCTTCCAACAGATGAAGCAAATCAACACGAGTTTCGCCCATAGCGATCTGTTATTCCCTTCTACAGACCGGTTGGCCTCTTACACTGATTGACACATAGGCATTGGCATATTATTCCGGAAGCTTGGAGACACGCCGGGCTTCGGCTTCCACAAAGATCCGTTTCACGAGAGGATGCTTCACTTTAATATCCTTATCCAATTTGGCCACACAGCGCTCCAACTCTTCGGACGTGACTCGATCTTCAAATTCCACACTCAGATTCACCAGGATAAATTCCGGCCCCATGTGCATGGTAAGCACTTCATTCACATGCATGACCCCGGGAAGTTGTCTGGCCATGTCGCGAATGCTCTGGACCACTTCCCTATTGGCGCTTTCCCCGATTAACAACCCTTTTGTTTCAAATGCCAGCCACATCGCGATCGCGGCCAATATCAATCCGATGATACAGGTCGCGATGCCGTCAAAATAGACAATACCGGTGACCTGTCCCAGCCAAATGCCAATAAAGGCCACCGCCAACCCCAGCACCGCAGCCGAATCTTCGAAGAGCACCATAAAAATTGTCGGATCTTTTCCCCGTTGGACCGCCTCCAAATACGACCACTTTCCCTTGGCCCTCCGGAAAATTCCCGGAAAGCCATGTACCAGGCCCCACCCTCAAATATGAGGGAGAGAGTCAACACCACATAGTTGACCATGGGATTGGTAATCGGCTCCGGCTTAATAATGTGCAACACGCCTTCATACAAGGAAATTCCGGCACCGAGGGCAAAGACCAGAATGGCCACAGCAAAACTCCAAAAATAGATCTCCTTGCCATACCCGAAGGGATACCGCTCATCGGCTGGTCGTTTGGCACGATGAAGTCCATAGAGCAAGAGCCCTTGATTGCCCGTGTCCACCAGAGAATGAATGCCTTCGGCCAACATCACGGAACTTCCCGTCAATGCCGAAGCCGCAAATTTGGTGAAGGCAATTAGGCTATTGCCGATTAACGCCGCGTAAATGACTTTTTTATTGGATGAGGCCATTAAAGAGGCAATAGTTGAGGAAGGGTGTTCATCTTGAGATCCTTGGACTGTACCTAAAATGACAGATGAAGTCAGCCGGATACGACTAATCCAGCTTCGGGTGTTATCTCTGCGCTTCCTTTGCTCTATTCCTTCCCGTGACTTTTAACACAACCAACCAGAGACCAACGGGTAACCCAATCCAAAGCAATTCACTGAGAACCACAGCCATTCCATATTCAGAGAAAAATTGAGAAATCCCGATGGGTGAGACGGCGATCGGTCTCCATGGGAAAAAATATCTGGTGGAATCGAAGGGAGCGAAAAAGGCAATTCCTAAACCTCCATCGGTAAACGCATCCAGGATCCCATGCGACATGGTGACGAGAGAGAAATAGAGAGCGGAGACCCAATATGTCCGGCTTACATATGGGATCAAGGGGTCAGCCAACCTTGCCACAACTAATCCCAGTAGCATCGCAAACACGATTGAGTGCGTAAATCCGCGATGCCCCAACACATGCTCATACGGAATGCCCAACGAGAAACTCATCACGTCGATATCGGGCAGGAGACAGCAGGCGACCGTCAGCCACCAAAATCTCAAGATGTGAAATGGAGACGGGAGAGTTTTGCCCATGGCATACGCCACGGCCACATGTCCAAACGCTGATGCCATTACCTTCTCCTTCTGTTCATCCTCTTGGTATCATGAAGTCACTGCGCCTGACGGAAAGCCTGCCGTCTGGCTCAAGGAAGGGACGCTCTCATCTGCTGGCGGGCCATGTTTGAGCCCTGCGAGGTGGGCCGCCCTCCTCATAGTTGGCGTCCGTCCTCTCTTAATGAGGCCAGACGGGGCGTCAATGGTTTTGGATCCTTTTGCCGAAACAAAAGGGCCTCGCCTGCCGGGACGAAACCCGGCAACGCAGAAAATCACTTAGACAAGGGAGTTAGGGACACAAGTGCGATGCGTTCACCTGCAATCGTTTTTTCTGGCAAATCCAAAGTAGATAAATTCCTCAATTACATCGTAACGCTGTAAGACCAAAACCAATATCCATCCACTCCATATGTTCAGACGAACCAATCTCCGTTTTAGAACTGCCAGCCGTTTCTCCCCTCTCCCCACGCCGGGACTTTTCCGTTTATGGGCTTTCCTCATGCTCCTCGGGCTGGCACTCCCTTTCTTCACGGGTTGTGCGCCAAATACTGTTGAGCAGTCTGACCCGGCGGCGGCCAGTCCGCCATCTTCGGCTATCAGCGTTGTTGAGCCCGACGGGAAATTTCACCGTACTTCGCAGTATCTCACGATGCGGGACGGGGTCAAGATTGCGGTGGATCTCTATCTCCCCGACGGACTGAAGGCAGGCCAAACGATTCCCACGATCCTTCATCAAACCCGGTATTGGCGGGCGATCGAATATCGATGGCTGGTCTCCCTCTTCAAGGAGGATGGACCACGGGGGCTCATGGGATCGTATGCGAAACGGTTTCTTCAACAGGGCTATGCGTGGGTGGATGTGGATGTGCGTGGCTCCGGCGCCTCATTCGGAACACGCCCGATCGCCTATTCCCCGAAGGAAATTCAAGACGGGGCTGAAATTGTGGACTGGATTATTGCCCAACCCTGGTCAAACGGAAATGTCGGCGCCATGGGTATTTCCTATAGCGGTGGAACGGCGGAAATGTTGTTGGTCAATCAGCATCCGGCCGTCAAAGCAATCGCCCCGATGTATTCAGGATTTGATCTCTATTCCGAAATTATCTTTCCGGGTGGCATCCATCTCAACTGGTTTACAGAAACCTGGAGTGCGATTACGCATCGGCTTGACCACAACCGATTACCGCACGCCGGATGGACCGCCAATCTCTTCGTGCGTGGAGTGCGGCCGGTCGATGGGGATACCGGTCAGCACCTTTTGGCCCTCGCCTTACAGGAACACGAGACCAATTGGAGTCCCTATCGGGAAGCCTCCGGGATTGATTTTCGGGATGATCCTCCTCCATCACGGCAGGCCGCCAATATCGATGTCCTCAGCCCCCAAACCTATGCGGACGAGATTGCCAAGTCAGGCGCAGCCATCTACAGCTATAGCGGGTGGTTCGACGGGGGGTATCCATTGGCTGCCATCCATCGCTATCTCCACTATCAGCAGCCGACTCACCGCCTCATGCTCGGGCCATGGGATCATGGCGGGAAACGCCGGATCAGTCCCTATGCGCTTGGGCCGGCACAATTCGACCATGCGGCGGAACTCCTCAAATTTTTCGATCTTCACCTGAAAGGCGTGGCCAACGGCAGCCAGAACGATCCACCGATCCGCTATTACACAATGGGCGAGGAACAATGGAAAACCTCGACTCGCTGGCCACCTGAGTCTTCTCCCCGTTCGATGTATTTCCAACAAGAAGGCCTGTTAGGAATGAAGCCGCCCCCGGCGGAGTACATCCCCGATCGGTACCAGGTCAATCCAAACACAGGAACCGGCAGGCAAACCCGGTGGGACACGTTGGTGGGAATTTCTCTGAAAGATCCCTACCCCGACCGGAAAGAACGAGATCAGGAGTTGTTGGTGTATACCTCGGAGCCGCTATCAGAAGCACATCGAAGTCACAGGACATCCGGTGGCCACTGTCTATCTTTCTTCCACCACGCCGGATACGACCCTGTTTGTGTATTTGGAAGATGTCACCCCTGAAGGAGACGTGCATTACGTCACGGAAGGCGAGTTGCGGGCCATCCATCGGCGCAGACAATCGACCGAGGCCATCGAAAACCCATCGCGTGCTCTGCCCATTCACACCTTCCGCCGTGCTGATGCCGCCCCGCTTATCCCCGGTGAAGTGGTGCCACTAATAGTCGAGTTACTTCCTACGTCCTATCAATTCAAACAGGGTCATCGCATCCGGATTGCCCTGGCGGGAGCCGACAAAGATCATTTCCAGGCATTAGATGGCCCGGCACCAACATGGGAAATCTGGCACACACCAAATCAACCATCCCAGATTGAACTGCCCGTCGTTCGGTGAAGCTGCATTAGTCTTATCGATTTGTCATCTTAAGTGGAACGAACGATCTGAGCCCAGCCAACCTTGCACCGGGCTTCAATTTGCCAAACGATTCATATTTGATGGATATGCGAACGACTACATCGGACACAACCAGTCCCGGAAAGAAGATCACCTTGGAGGAATTCTAATGAGACAGGGGAGCAACCACGCCATGCCGCAGCTCATGGCAAGGTGCTCCAACAAAAACCCCTAATCTCTTTTCGCGGTGGAGTTGTTTTAACACTCCCTGTCACGGAGAACCTTCAATGGCGGCATACTCTGTCTCCATTGCTACATTTCCTCTCTCCCAGTTCCATCGGAATCTGCCCTCAATTGTTCTCAATACCGCATTCACTTCTGAGCAGGCATGGTCGTCGTAGTGGTGGTGGTGGTCGACGTTGAGCCTGTTGGACCACTTGTTGGACCACTTGTTGGACCACTGGGTTGCTCACTGATACCGCCACCTGTCGGATCACTGAGTTGATGACTAGCAGGGCTACTTGTTGGATCACTGGGTTGATCACTGGTTCGGCCAAGGTTCTGTTCACTTGTTTGACCAACGGCCTGGCCGCCCTGCCCGCCAACCTTAACGACTCCCGGAACATTGAGGTTACCACTCGCCCTGTCTGATTCCATCCTGACGGTATACCGGAACGTGCCGGCATCCCGGAAACAGACGCTGGCGGTTTCGTTCGTGGCCAGTTGGGCTGTGTCGCTGCGGGTCATCCACCCGCCGAAATTATTCTTGCATGACAACTGCTTGTCCCACTCAGGGTCGAGAAAAACGATTTGCACAGGTGCGGCCCTTTTGTTGATCCATCGAACTTCATCGCCTGGACCGACAGCGATATAGCCTGACGTCAGACTATCCCCAATCATGATGTCTTTGACGTCCCCGGTCCTCGTCACCGTAGGCATGCCCTGACAGCCCAACACGAAAACTAACGCAACTCCTCCTAGATAGCGGATCGGTTTCATGGAAGTACCTCCTTGTTACAATTTGGAATTCATCAACTGAATTTCCATCGGTTCTTTTCTGACGGTCACAACAGGACACTCTATTGGCGCGATCAATCGGCGAGGACTTGATGGCGCGATATGAGCCCAACTCAATTCTACGCCCATGAAGGATTGCTAATCTGATCAAAACAGCTCAGTTTCAAGAATTGATTGAGGGGAGACATTTCGAAAACGCGAAACGATAATGGAGCGAACACAGGGGGAGGCCATGAAAAAGAGCAAAACCTATCAACCAGACCTGCTTGAAAGCTTGCGTGATGCCGGTGAGGCCGAAGAATACTTGAATGCGGCGCTGGAGGAGGGCGATCCCGAATTGTTCCTACTGGCGTTAAGGAATGTGGCCGAAGCTCAGGGCGGTGTGGCACAACTCGCCGAAAAGGCCAAGCTCAACCGCGAAAGTTTGTACAAAATACTCTCCGAACGGGGCAATCCTGAACTCAAAAGCCTCGACGCACTCCTCCATGCGTTAGGATTCCGCCTCGCCGTAACGGCAAACCGCTAGGCCTTGACGCATAAGACGCGGAAAGGGATCGCCACGGCCCGCGACGAAATGTCTTGATATGAGGTTGGGAGACCTGACTGACCTAAAACCCCTGCTAGTCGAGTTTCATTCCACGTCCTATCAATTTAAACAAGGCCATTTCCAGAACTTGGATGGCCCGCCACCAACATGGGAAATCTGGCACACACTCAATCGACCATCGCACATTGAACTACCTGTGGTTCGTTGAAGAAACCAGTAATTAAAAGGGAGTTAGAAAAGCTGACACTAGAGGCGGAATATATTCAAGTGTGGGCAAGAGTTTTGTTTTCTGCTTAAACATCGCACCTAACAAGTGTATCTCTGCTGGTGAATGAATATTGAACGAAGAGAGCAGACAAGTTAATATCAGCCGCTCCCTTTTCCCCTAAACCTCAACCGAAATTCCGAGGTCATAGTGGCAAACAACCAAATTAGTCGATCAGGTGGAACCAGAGGCATTCAACTCCAGCTGATCGCACCTTTTCCCTGTCCTATGCATTTTGCGGTAGTCGAGCCGAAAGGCGTCGTATACACAAAACGTTGGGTCGTTGAACTACTACTTGATCTGAGCGGCTACTGCTCGGATAAAAACCTGGTAGATGCCCTGGCAGTCGAACCAGCGGCTGGTAATGGCGCATTTCTCGGTCTTATGGTCGAGCGCCTAGTGGAGTCCTGTCGAAAACTCGGTCGATCGTTTTCAGAATGTCAAAATTCCTTACTCGCCTACGAACTGGATGAGAAAAGTGCTGCTCGTGCACGAGTTTTTGTCCAGAACATCCTGATGAATCGTGGCGTAGGGCGCCCGCTAGCCAAGCAACTGGCCGAAGCGTGGGTATTAAACCGGGATTACCTTTTCGATACCGGTAGCAGACAGGCTGATTTCATTGTCGGGAACCCTCCATACGTACGCCTTGAAGATATTCCAGAAGAAACGGCCTCAGTCTATCGCAATGCGTATCCGACGATGCGCGGTCGAGCTGATCTCTATGTGGCCTTTTTTGAGGCCGCACTGCGGCAGCTTAAAACTGGCGGTGTATGCGCATTTATCTGCGCTGATCGATGGATGCGGAACCAATATGGGGCAGAACTGCGGCAGCTTATTACCTCAGCATACAGTGTTGAAATGCTCCTGAGTATGCACAACGCCAACGCCTTCGACGATGAAGTGGACGCCTATCCGGCAATTACAGTAATTCGACACAAAAAACAGCAGTCGACCATTGTGGCAAGTGCCGGTCAGGAAGCTGAGAAGATTCAGCCAAGACAATTGGTCACGACCCTCCAGACAAACGGCCGCAACATATTGCCTCAGAGTATTCATAGGGCAGTAGTAAAAACGTGGTTCAAAGGCGCAGACCCCTGGCCCTGCCATTCACCCGAACAGTTGGCACTCCTCCGACGACTGGAAGATCAGTTTCCTCCTCTCGAGATGAATGCCAAGGTGGGAATAGGTGTCGCCACCGGGAACGATCGTGTCTACATCACGACCGATGCGGACCTTGTGGAGCCGTCTCGCCTCCTGAAGCTCGCACTCGCGAAAGACGTGGCGGGAGGAACGGTGCGATGGTCCGGGCACTATCTGGTTAATCCATGGAACCACGACGGACTCGTCAATCTGAAAACCTATCCGAAGTTGAAAGCCTACTACGAGCGACATGCGGCAGCCCTGAGGAAACGCCACACGGTTGAGAAGAATGCCGGCAAGTGGTACAAGACAATTGATCGCGTCAACCACGCCCTCACCGACACACACAAACTCTACATCCCGGATATTAAGAACACGCTCAAGCCGGTCTTAGATCGTGGTGAAACGTACCCGCACCACAATCTGTACTTCATTCAGTCGGACGAGTGGGACCTGGAAGTACTCGGAGGCCTACTGATGTCGAAAGTCGGACAGTTTTTCATCGAATCATATGGAGTCCGCATGCGAGGCGGCTATTTGCGCTTCCAAGCACAGTATCTGCGCCGGATTCGAGTCCCTGCCCCTACGACCTTGTCCAAGATGCAGTCCCATGAACTGAGAGACGCCTTCCGTCATCGTGACAGGCCCCGCGCAACCCAAGTGGCTTTGGATCTGTATGGGATTAACGTTCGCACTCTGGAGGCGGCGCTTGAACATTGATAAGAGACTGCAAGCCGCCGTCCAAAGCTACTGGGACGCCCGAAGACGAAATAAAGAAAAGCAGGTCAAATCTGGAAAAATTGATGCCGGAACGCGAGGTGAGGTCACAGGAGGCACCCAGATGGGTGCTCTGGAGGTCTTAGTTTCGGACATCCTATGCGAAGCCGGATTGAAGAAGGTCGATGTCCGCACAAGAACCGCGCTTGAGCTGCCAGGTTATTTCAGAGCCACGAAAAAATGGGATCTCATTGTCGTCTCAGACGGTGCGTTGGTCTTGGCGATGGAGTTAAAATCCCAAGCCGGCAAATCGATCGGAAACAATGTGAACAACCGTTCGGAAGAAGCGGTGGGCAGTGCCAAGGATATTTGGACAGCATTCCGAGAAGGCCGCTTTGGTCAGTCTCCTCACCCCTTTTCTTGGCTACTTGTTTTTATTGGAAGATCGCGACAACGTCAAAACCCCTGTCGGCAACAAGGAGCCGTACTTCCAGGTAGACCCTGAATTTCGTGGAGAAGCTCATCTCAAAGATACAGCAGCCCTCCGACGGTATAGAGGAGTATCCTATAGCAAGCGCTACGAGCTGCTGTGTCGCCGCTTGGTGCTAGAACGACTCTATACCTCAGCCTGTTTCATGATGGCCACGAACTCACGAAAAACCAAAATCACGCAGCCGGCTGAAGACTTAAATTTTCAGCGCTTCGTGGCCGCTCTACGAGGTCACGTCGTCACTTTCCTGGGCAGCCGTAGTAAGTAGCTAGACCGCACGAGCTAGCAATAGTTTGGATGCCGGTTTCCACGCGGACGGATGATTTGATCGGGGAAGTCGGAATGTTTCCGCTTCCTGGTTCTCGATTTGTCTTCACAAACACCCCCTAATTCTTCTAGATGACCCTTCCAAGCTTACCCGTTTCTCGAAGTTGCGCGGTATCTGAGCATTAAGACCAACCAGGCCTTCCCTCCCCTTTTTTTCGGTTTATAGTGAACCTATGGCGTTGAGACCCAATCGACAGACTCCCAAACATCCTCGCCGACGAAAGAGGCACAGACGTCGTAATAACGCTCAGCACGCTCTGGCGTTTCGTGCGCGAAGGTTGGCGTGTGCTCCGTGCGGTCATGAGAGCGGTGCTGGCCTTACCGCCGATCGTTCGTGGTGCCGTGCTCTCTGCCCTCTTCCTTCTCCTGTGGCTTGGCGTCAATTGGGCCTTTCATACATTCCATAAGCCAACCGAGATCCTCTTTCCCTTGGACCGCTCACTCAACAAGAGCCCTGTCGAAACGTGGAGGGAATATGAATCGCTTTTTCGCGAGCATGCGACCGCGGTCATCACACCTGAGTTTCTTGCCGCGCTGGCGCAGGTCGAGGGCGGAGGCAATCCTGTGGCACGGACCTACTGGCGATGGGAGCTGACGTTGGAATCCCTTGGGACTGTATCAACCGGCGTCGACGGCGGTTGGCATGTACCAGATCACCGACGGGACCTTCAGATGAGGCGACCCGCTATTGCATCCACGACCACGTCGTAGTCGAGGACGGCCCGTGGCACGACCTGCAATCCTGCTGGTTCAACAGTCTCTATACCCGCATCCTGCCGAGCCATGCCATCGAGTTGACGGCAGCGCTGCTCGATCGGCAAGTTATGCAGATCATAGGACCGCAACGAATGGGCAAGGTGCCGCTCCGGCGAAAGCAAAATCTGGCCGCCGTGATTCATCTCTGTGGAGCCGGAGCCGGCCGCGCCTATGCCGCACGCAAATTCCGGCTGACCCGCCACCAACGCTGCGGCGACCACGACGTAAGAACCTATCTGGCACGAGTCAATGAATTGAAGTTCGAGTTTGCCAAGCCGGCGGCAGGAGACAAGACGATCCGACAGGCGCGCTAGCTCCCGATCCTGTCAGGGCGGGTCGACCGTTGCACAATTTTTCAACGCGAGGCCAGAGTCTATTGTAGGATTACACAAATCGCGCGAAGTGTTCAGGCTTCACGCTCTTGGCGACTGCCTGTCCTACCTGCTGTAACTCGGTAATGTGCTTCACCGAATCAAGTTGTTGCACATGTTCCGGCTTGATCCCCGGAAGTCCTAAATTCTTTAATCCCTCGAGAGTCAGTTCTGCGTTATATCTGAGATAGGTGAACAATTTGTCGGGACCAACCGGTCCCTTCACTGCCTTTAAGTCTCCGATTTCGCTATCCAGTTTTTCACCGGCAAGACACTGGCCGAACACCCGACAGAGCAAATCCTGCTCGTTGAGCGCCGCACTCATCAGGGCTGAAGGAATGGAAGACGCGTTGTACATCAGATTCATTTCATTGGGATCCAGATCGGCATTCGCCTGCGGACTGGTTCCGGTCCCGATCGACACCACCAGCATCTTGTCTTCCCCGACCGCCCACTCCATTTTATAGGGGTTGAGCGTGGCCATTAGAAACGCCTGGAAGGCCGGGTTGTTATACATAGTAATTCCGCCGTCAACAAAGACGAATTCCCGGGTGCCGACCTTCACGACTTCCGGTGGAAAATAGACCGGGGCCGCCGTGCTCGCCCGGATCAGTTGCCACAGCGGAATATCGAGATTGCAGTTGTCGCGCGCGCAGCCGTCGTCACGAAATCGCTGGTTGTATTTTGCCAAGGGGTTATTCGAAACCGGCCATGGCGAGTCGGTCGTGGCATTCCGCATGACCATCATCAATACCGTTTTGAGCTTGTCGCTTCCCAACGTGGCGTCTTTTCCAAACACTGTTTGCAACTTCAACGCAAGTTTTTCATCCTCATAGGTATGGCGAAAACGTCTGAGCAAGGACGCCTTATCAAACATCTCTTTGCCACTGCTGAGGTAGAAGTCGCGGATCTCGGACACCGTCATGCCGACCGAGATACAGGCCGCGATGATGGCACCCGTACTGGTGCCGGCGACGAAATCAAAGTAGTCAGCCAACCGGAAATCGTCACGCACGGTCAAGCTTCCGGCGCAGGAGGCTCTTCAATTTCAGCCAATACCTCTATAGTGATCATCCCCCGGATCCCACCACCGTCGAGAGCCAGGATTTTCTTCGGGCCGGGAGATTGCATTCGGGCTAGCAATTTCTCATGCATGGCGCCTCCGGAGTATTCGTACAGTTAAGCAAGAGTTTTTTCAGCCTCACAGCTTTCCGCTGAGATGACATGAGGAACGTCGGTTAAAGAGTCCGAGTGTCGATCCACGTGACGTTTCCTGATCTGCCTTTTACTTCCTCATACATGTGCGCCGTGCCGCCAGGGCCGTCACCTCCGCCTCCATCCCACAAACAAATGAAGTGCACCTTCTCCACACCATACGCCAATGCGGTGTGAAGCAACCATAGATTGCACCGTTCATAGGGATCTATCCCTTCGGGAAGTGAGCCAAGTTGCTCCGGCGCGGAACGGATTGCGGTCGTGAGCTTGGCTTTGGCAGCCAAATACCGATTGCGCCAGGCTTCGCCCCTACAGATGACGGACTTTTGAATAAACTCCGGCTCATGGAACGGCTGCATCCACTGCATAGTCACGTTGCGTTGCTGACAGGCCTCTGTAAACAGGAGGTCACCTCCACAGGCGCCTTGCGTGAGTGCAAGGTCTTCGGGACCCGCGCCCAATTGTATCCAATGCTTCGGAGATTTTTTGTGCGGCGATGGATTCTTTGACCGCAGGAAAGCGCGGAGTCCTTCTATCCGGCGCGTCGATCATGTGACCGCTAAAGAGCAACACCTGCCGGGGTTGCCACCGGGCTTCAGACTTCTCAATCTGGTGTCTTGCAGGGTCGAGGTTCGCTTTACCCATGTCTGCCTGATTTATCTTGTCCTGTTTGATTGCTGCTGGGTCGGATTCGCTGTTCTTGATGTAGAGAGATCAGAGGAGTTCCTCCAAGACCGTCACGAATCAGGTCCACACCACCAGCCCCAAAGACATAGCCCCCACCCCATTCGTACCGGACGTTGGGATTATCGAAGGTAACATCAATCACCATCAGATTGGCCATGGCGAGTTTGGGAAACATGTCAGAGCGACAAGCACCTCTGAGATTTCTTTTATTGTTGGACCTGCTGTTGCGCTTGACGGTTAGCTGCCGAGAAAGATTGTGGCTTGATTAATAAGATCCCGTCGCGAATGGTCAACAGCACTGCCGAAACCCTCGGCTCGGCATGCACCACCCGATTCAATTCTTGAATGGCGGCGGTATTGGTATCCGGAGCGGGACTCTTGAGCACATCGCCATTCCAGAGGACATTATCAATGAGTATGACGCCCCGGTCGGCAATGAGTTCCAACGACCGATGAAAATAGTTCACATAGTTGGCCTTGTCCGCATCGATGAAGATGAGGTCAAACAGTCCCGTCAACTTCGCAAGAGTTTCCAAGGCGGGAGCAAGACGGAGATCGATCTTTGTGCCATGCGGGCTCTGCGCCCAATACCGCTTGGCCATATCAGTCGATTCAGGATCAATATCACACGTGATCACTTGCCCGTCGTCAGGTAGACTTTCGGCGAAACATAAGGCGCTGTAGCCGGTGAAGGTTCCGATTTCCAGGACCCGCCTGGCTCCTATACTCAATGCCATAACCTTTAAGAAGGCCCCTTCCAGGGAACCGACAACCATCTGAGGACAATCCATCTTGCGATAGGTCTCCTCCCGCAATCGCCGACAGACAGCGGATTCCGGTAAGGAATGCGCTTCGGCATAGGCTTCAATCTCAGGTGGCACCAACGATTTCATCGTGAACCCCCTTGAATGTTCATCATCGCCCAACCATCTTTTTATTGACCGCTATTGTCCCTCTCCTCATCCTTCGCCTGCAAGCATCTACGGCATATTTCCTGATGGTCTACTCTCAGAGTGTTAACTAAGGATTCCTTTTTCTTACTCACTTCTTCAGACATTTTGACATCCGGGCATTCCTGCGAAATGATACACGCGATTCTGCCTTGCCAAAATCTTTATGGCTGTCTTACAGTGAGGCCGCTTCTTCTCTTCACTATTTACCATCTCGTTAGAGGTTTCCGCTCATGTCCACTGTGGCTTCTCTTGATCTGTTGAAAAAGACTTTAGGACAAATCCATCATCTGCGGGATGCCGCAGCTGTGCTCTCCTGGGATCAAGAAACGTACATGCCTCCAGGGGGCGGGGCGATTCGCGCCGAACAACTGGCCACCCTGCAAACGCTGGCGCATGATCAATTTGTCTCCACCGAAACTGAATCTCTGCTGGCCTTTTTTTTAGATGTGACCACCGGCACCCTTCATCCGGATCACACGTCGACATTGGACGAGTCTTCCCAGGCCCTCCTTCGCGAGACCTGGCGTGATTTTTCCCATGCGAAAAAATTGCCCTCGGCGTTCGTGAATCAACTGGAGCGGGAATGTTCCCTGGCCCAACAAGTGTGGGCAGAAGCCAGGAAGACCAATGATTTCCAACTGTTTCTGCCCAATCTGCAACGTCTGGTGAAACTCAAACGGCAAGAGGCGGAATATTTGGGTTACAAAGATTCTCCCTACAACGCGTTACTGGATACCTATGAACCGGGATCGACGGTGGCCCAATTGCGACCGCTCTTCGCCACGTTGCGGACCGCATTGATCCGTCTGCTGGACCGTATACGAGAGTCCCCTGTCCAACCCAAAGCCCATCTCCTGACACAATCGTATGACAAGACTCGACAAGTGGACTTCGGGCGACTCGTGCTCAAGCACATGGGATACGATTTTCAACGCGGGCGACTGGATCTGTCCGCGCATCCGTTCACCACGTCATTCCACCCCACCGATGTCCGGGTGACCTCGCGCGTGTTCGAAACCGATCTCCCCTCCTGTCTCTTTAGTTGCATCCATGAAGGAGGCCATGGCCTGTATGAACAAGGGTTGCCCGCGAAACATTACGGGACGCCATTAGGCGAAGCCCTTTCTTTGGGCATTCATGAAAGCCAGTCCCGTTTGTGGGAAAATTGTGTGGGCCGGTCCCGCGCGTTTTGGGGATATTTTTATCCGAAACTACAGGAGGTGTTTCCTGCACAACTTGGCGAGGTGCCTGCAGAAGAGTTTTACCTCGCCATTAACCGTGTGACCCCTTCGCTCATCCGGGTGGAGGCCGATGAACTGACGTACAATCTGCACATCATGGTGCGATTTGAAATTGAGTTGGATCTGATTGAAGGACGCCTGGAGGTTGAAGATCTCCCGGAGGTTTGGAATGCCAAAGTTCAGGAATACCTGGGAATCGTTCCTCCCTCAGACGCAGAAGGCGTGTTGCAGGACGTCCATTGGTCTTTTGGCGCGTTCGGCTATTTCCCCACGTACACGCTCGGGAATTTGTATGCGGCGATGTTATTCCGTCAGGCACAGAAGGATCTCCCGGGCCTCGACCAATCCATCAGTCAAGGAGACCTGATTCCCTTGAAAGGCTGGTTGAATGACCGGGTCCATCGTTGGGGACGGCAGTATACCTCCGCTGAATTACTACAACGCGTAACCGGCCAATCTCTGACCCCTGAACCTTTCATCCAGGACCTTGAACAAAAATTCGGCGCCTTGTATCAATTTCCGACAACATCCTCTCCCTCAAACGCTTCGTAAATCATCAGATTTCATCGGCGTTTTCAATTTGCGAGACAACCTTTTCGACAGGTTGCCGCTGATTTGCGCACGTCCCTACTCTGGCCTCACCAATTCATTCGTTGCCTCTTCCTCATTGGGGAGAAAACACGCAACGACCCGTATCAACCCTTTCCAAAGGAGTGTTTTTCGTGAACATTAACACAAAACAGGTTTCCGTCTTCGTGTTGGCCCTTGTCCTCTCAGTTGGATTATTGTTTCCCATGACCTGGGCCGAAGCCTCCGCAGGCAAAATCGACATTAATGCAGCCAGTCTTGAACAACTTGAAGCGGTCAAAGGCGTCGGACATGACATCGCCCAAAACATTCTCACCTACAAGAAAGACCATGGGGCCTTTAAAACTCTTGATGATCTTGGCAAAGTGAAAGGCGTGGGGAAAGTCCGGTTGGAGGCTCTGCGGGAAACTTTTATCGTTGCTGCAACCCCATCCACCGGGGAAACATCACCTAAAAAATAACTTCAAGTATTTTTGGAGTATCAAGACGGAGGTTGGGCGAAAACCCGGCCTCCGTCATGCGTGCGTTTTCTTTCCTGAGCTCAGGACCGCATAATTCGATATGAACAAACCACATGTTGGGTTGTCCTGCGTTTTTCTTAATATCCCATTGCCGTATTCAAATTCTTCACCTGTTCAGGCGAAAGAGTCATGGTTTCGGTCGTTTCAATCCTCGATGGTACGAGCATGATGGTATGAAAGGATATGTCCCGGATGGCGAGTTTTTGCTCAGGGTTGTCCGCGGGACCTAACTCCACCGCCTCCACGGCACTCATGATGGCGCTGGTGTCCATAGGTCCATATTTTTCCACCACCGTACTAATAATTTCCATAACCTGTTGATTCGCTTCGAGATCCTTCATCATCTGTTCAACTAATGTCACGACTCGCTGTGCCGGTTCTGTGACATCAAAATTCTCCAGCCGTTCCTTCCGACGCAAAAACAATAAATCATTATCCACATCCTTACTAAAGGCCCCATAGGGAAATCGCACGAATTCAAAATGCAAGCCCTTCAACCCTTTCCCCAACATTTGCAATTCACAGAGGAAGAGTAATTGCTGCAGCTTGACGTCACTCATCAGCCCCATAGATTCGGTTAAATGCAAGACATAGATCAATAAAGCTCGGTCACCGGTCACTTCTGAGGGTTTTCTCATACGTTCTCCCTATCTTCCCTCTTTCACGAGGAGACAGACAAAATAATTCTTGACCAAATTGGCGGGTTGGGGTTTAATATCTTCTTTTCCGAATTGAAAGTTTTTTCCCTATGCCCAAACCCGTCAAAGAACTCGAAACACTTAAACATCATCTCTCAAAAAACAGTCTCAAACTGACGCGTCAACGCGAGTTGATTCTGACGACATTCCTGAAAATGGAGCATGTCACCGCCGAGCAGTTATATCATATCCTCGCCAAGAAAGACCCTCATATCGGGCTGGCCACCATTTATCGCACGCTCAAATTATTCTGTGAAACCGACCTTGCCCAGGAACGCCATTTTGGCTCACAAACACAATTCGATAATGTATCCCACAAGGGACATCACGATCATCTCATCTGCACCTCTTGCGGGAAAATTGTCGAATTTCAAAATTGCCAAATCGAACATTTGCAAGAAGAGGTGGCCAGAACAAACGGCTTTACGATTCAAACCCACAAATTGGAACTGTACGGCCTCTGTGAGAACTGCCAAAAACCCTCGTGACATGAGAGTCTCCTGTCCTTTATCCACAGCCTTTTTTAGTAACACATCCTTCTGAGAAATTGTTTGGCCCACAGTTCTATCCGTGGGAAACTAAACCATTTCTCCGATAATGAATTTTCCTATTCAGACCGCGCTCCAGGGCAATTTTTTGGCCAATGGATTTTTTAGCTACTTTTGGGACGGACATGAATATCCAGTGCTGCATTCTCCCTATTCCTGTGTATAATAGGAACAGAGCTTGTGAAATGACGGATAATGATTTGCCTATCGTCTTTTCTCAACCACATATTTTTTCGCAGACTGAAAGGAGGCTTTCAACATGGCACTGAGACACCGCATTCACCACAAACAGATGATTCCCCTCATGGCCGGGGTCCTGTCATTGATTCTGGGATTTCCCGTCATGACGATGGCCATGGGGTATGATGATGCACACCACGCGTCAGGACAGAGCATGTCACCGCATGGAGCCGGAGGGTATGGTCATGGCCAGATTCATCATGGTACGAGCATGTCCGGTGGCTATGGCAAAGGAGGAAGCCCCCACCAATCAGGACATGGTCCGCATCAAAGTGCGTCAGAATTTATTGAACACATGTTGAAATTCAAAGAAGGCATGGCCATTACCGATGACCAGGTTGCCAAACTTCAAACGATTAAAACCGATTTTGAAAAAACCAAAATTAAAATGAAAGCCGACATGCAACTGGTCAGTTTAGATTTGCATGAATTATTACGGAACGACCAAGGCGATTTGGGCGCAGTCGAATCCCAGCTGAAACATCTTTATGAAATTCGAGCCGGTCTCTATCTGGCTTCAGTCAAAGCCGGGAGGGATGCAAAATCCGTCTTAACGGACGAGCAACGTGCCCGCATGAAAACGGTGCATGATCGTCTCGACTCATATAAAGATGGCGGGATGCCGAAAGGCCATCCCGGCGGATCCTCCCCCCATTCCAAGGACAAACAAAGCTAAGCACAATTTTCCTGGACCATGCTCAACTCGAAAGGGAGGGAACAGTCCCCCCTTTCGAGTTATTCGAGGGAACCGGGATATGGCTCCTCGAGTCTCAATCGGCCCTTAAGACCCGTTGACACAAAAACCTTTCCGTCTTGATCGACAATAATTCCTTCCACGTCCGGCAACGACTCGATGAGCGCCATGCCTTTATCCGGCCCCATCACAAAAATACCGGTATCCAGCCCATCGGCCATGATACCGTCTTTGGCAATGACCGTGACGCTTTGACATCCTCGAGCCGGCAGAAGGGTGGCCGGATCCAAGATATGGTGATACCGAACTCCATCCTTCATGAAATAGCGTTGATAGTCCCCCGCAGTGGATACCGCTTCATTTTCCAGTTCGATACGCCCTAAGATTTCGCCCTGTTCTTTACGAGGATGCTGGATGCCAAAGACAAACCGCTGATGATCCGGCATGCGTCCGAACGTTTTAATATCTCCGGACAGTGCAAGCACGCCTGCTGTCGCTCCTGAAGCCTGCATCACCCTGCCAGCCAGGTCAGCCGCATATCCTTTCCCGATCCCTCCCACATCAATTTGCATACCCGCCAGTCTCAACCAAACGGTTCGGTTTTTATCATCAAGTAGAATTTGGGATAAGTCGATCTGAGGGCGAAGCCTGTCCAGATCATCCTGTGGTGGAACATGTCCTTCCTCACTCGCATCCCATGCCTTCACCGCTGGACCAACAGCGATATTAAACCCTCCGTTTGTAAGTTTGGCCATGTCCAGTGAACGCTCCAACACTTCAAACGTTTCTTGACTGACCCGGATCGATTCCCGTCCCGCTGCAGCATTGACCTTCGATAATTCACTGGTTGGAATCCAGGTACTGAGCAGTTCTTCCAACCGCCGGATTTCATCAAGACCAGCCTTGGCAGCCTGCTGCGCAGTCGATTCATCTGCTCCAACCGCCGTCACAAATACCACGGTCCCCATGAGCATCTGACTGCGCTTCACCAAATGAGGCGTTCCCTGACAACCCGCCAGGAGGAGACTCAAAAAGCAGAGTCCAAGGACAATCTTCTTCCTTCTCCACATGATTAATCTCCTATCCTCCTTAATTACGCTTGTTTAAGAATAGCCCGAATCCGCTTGAAAGAATTTATGTGGAATTATGTCGATTGAACCATCGGACCCGGGGGTATGGAGTCATTTCATACAATCGTGCCCGTAACAAAGGAGGTTCCGCCAGGGAGGACACAACCACATTGGAAGAAAGAGTCGGATAACGAACCGTCATTCCTACAATGGCTTTTACTGGTTCGGAGACAATTGTTACTTCTAACTCCCTTGTATAATTCGGAGGATCAATCTGGAACCGCCAACCGCCAAGATACACCACTCCCTGGTCCGGCACTTCAAAGGTTAGCGGAACTTCCGCACTGGATCGAAACCCGCCTTCCTGAACTATTATTCGGGTCACCTGATACTGTCCCGGGTCCAATGAAAAAAAGAAATAGGAGGAAGCCGCCCCAATATCCACACGATAACGCCTTTGACCATCCTTGGAGATGAATTCAAGAGAAGCCAATTCTGGGAGGAAAATCCTTCCTGACGGCTCTTCCTGCCACACTTCGATATGCCCGAAAACCAGGGGCTCTCTGAGGTCTTCCTGAGCGGGATGAGAGGGGAGCTGATGCGTGCATCCCATACTCATTCCAACAAAAATTCCTAGAAATGCAATACGGCAAGCAAGAACATTCAGCATGGGCATTCAGCCATTATACCCCTCCATTTCCCGCAAACTCGCACGGCATAAATGGACCTGGAAGTAAAGCAGGTCTCAACTTGACAGACGCCAAACGGATGCGGTATTAAGAACAGCTCTCAATTTCAAAATTAACAATAATTACATTCATCATCAAGATGATTCGAGAAACAGAAATATTATCGTTATGCGCAACCACCTCCGAGATGCGCTGCCATTGCGGGCAACTGATGGCCATCTTAAAAAAAGATGGAGTGGAACTGAAATGCAAACGCTGCAAGCGTCTTGTTTTCATTCCCTTTACCTCATTGAGCTCCTAATGACGGGGGAACACTTTCAATCGAGTGTGCGACTGAAAAATGTGATGTGTTGCGTTCTGATTCACGGTCAATCGTGAGTCCCTTCCATTGAGGACCCCGAGTCCCCTACCCTTTCCCTGAGGACCTCCGCGTCCCAGCCTTAATTAAGGAGGTTTTCATTCATGAAGAAGCCTGCCATCGGTGTCCTTGTGGCCCTCTGTCTCTTTTCAACTGTTCCAGCCTTCTCCGCACCAGGAGCAGAAGAATTGACTCCCGCGCAACAGGAAGCAGTCCAAAAAGCAGTGGAGGAGTATCTCAACCAACAACGTCAAGCGCCGCCGACTTTCGCGGCCCCACCCACTCAACGTCCCGGCGAACCGGCCAAGGAAACCTTGGGAGAATTATCACAACCACGTACGCCGAACAAAAAATTTAACTCAACCATGCAAGGGTCAGGTGGCCTAATCTATGCCAGACCATTCGTCTCCTCCCCTAAGGCCATCGTCGGCGGCTACATGGATATCGAATATTTCAATCGGAAAAACCAGGGCAACAGCTTTTTCGATCAACACCGGTTAGTGCCCTTCATATACGGAGATGTCAGTGACCGGGTCAAATTCGCCGCGGAGATTGAATTTGAGCATGGAACAAATGACATTAAAGTGGAATTTGCCACCATCGATTATCTGATTCAAGAACCTATTAATTTGCGTGCCGGCATCATCCTCGCTCCCCTTGGAAAATTCAACCTCCTGCATGACGCACCACTCCGTGATCTCACCGAACGCCCTCTCGTGGCCCAACGGATCATCCCATCAACTCTTCACCAACCGGGAATCGGGAGTTACGGAACCTTTTACCCCACCGCCCTCTCGAAGTTAGATTACGAATTCTACGTGACAAGTGGATTCACCAATGCCTTTGGAGGAAATGGCAATCCTAATAACACTTCCAATATCAACCAAACCAACGGAATACGCAGTGCGAGATCAGACAATACGAGCTTTGACAATAATAATGGTAAATCCGTCATGGGACGTGTCGCGTTTAGTCCAATTTTGGGAGTGGAAATCGGTGGGTCGGGATTATTCGGGTCGTATGACTCAGCGAGTAAACGTCCTATAGCCATTTGGGCTTTGGATTGGACATTCATACGTGGCCCGTTTGAATTCATCGGAGAAAGCGCTTGGGCCTATATCCGGGATAATAATATCAATCAAAACGGCACTCCAAATGGCAACCCACGGAGAATGCAAGGGTATTATCTCCAGTTGAATTATCATTTTCTTCCCCAATGGATGAGCAACATGGCCCCGACATTCTTCAAACAGGAAGTTTCCACCTTCACCGCGGTGGCAAGATGGGAACAAATGAATCTGGGACAGGATTTAGATGACAACACAGAAGCGGGGAAACTAGGGGAGTGGCAACGTTGGACCTTTGGCCTGAACTTCCGTCCCACAGAAGATACCGTCTTTAAAACCGACTTCCAGTACACACCGGTTGGACAAGCGAACGGGCAACGGATACACGATACGGCCTTCCTGGCCTCCTGGGCGACGTATTTCTAGGCCACCTCCCGCATCGAGAAGGGAAAGGGCCTCATAAAGGGCCTTTCCCTTCCCCCTTTACAATTCTTGTTAGTGCCCATCAGGCAGCCTAATCCTGATGGAAATTTTCAGTTCGGCGCCTGTTGACCCCATACATTAGCCGGTGGTAGGATATGCGCGTTTTCATTATCATAATAAGAATCATTTTCAAATATAACGGTTATCATTTTCGTTATTTTTTTATGAAGTTGTATCCGGTTTCTTCTCATTCTCAGCAGATCAATACTTGGGTTGCCATAATCATCTGTAGTGCCTTTCAAATGGGATGCGCTTCGTTAACAGGCGCCGATCTGACGGCCGAACGATATCTGGCTTGTCCGATGGATTCGGTTTGGAATTCTTCCCTGCAAGCTCTCAATGCCTATCCCTTGACCGTTAAGGATAAAACCAAGGGGCTCATCGAAACGGGATGGCGGGTTCAGTACGTGCAAGGCCCCGAATACGGGCTGATGCGCCGTGAAGGGTTGGCTAATAAAGAGCGCTCACAGCTCAGCTTAACCCTCACCTCTGTCGAAGCGAACGTGATCCGGCTTCAACTCGCCGAACGCCGACAACATTGGGGATTTCGTGGAGGAGGCAGAATATACGCTTGGGCTCCGGTGGAACCCTCCCAAGAACAGATGAATCAAATTTTGAACACTTTAACCAAGAACCTTGAGGCGGAAGGATGCATCGTCGAATCTTAAACATTGCTATTTTCGGAGGTCTTTTACTGGCGTTTATCCCCCAACCCGCCGCCCATGCCCAGAATGACCCGGTCTGGGATGAGGAATTGAAGCGGTATCTGACTCCACAGGAAATGGTTCAGGAAGACGTCTACCTGACCCCAGAGGAAGCGGCAAAGTTGATGTTTCCCGACTCTGATCACACCCGCAATGAATTGCTTACTCTCTCCCCCGAACAAAAGAACCTCATCGAAGAACGTATCGGATGGAATTTTCCGGAAACCACCTTTGATTTTTTTATTGGAGAGACCAAAGGCAAGATCGACGGGTGGGCGCTTATTCAAAATACCATTGGGAAACATAAACCCATGACCTACATGGTGGGCGTCGACCCTCAGGGGGAAGTCCTGAACGTAGAAGTCTTGGTGTATCGTGAGTCCCGAGGCAGTGAAGTTCGAACGAAACGATTCAATTACCAATTTCAAGGAAAAACTCCCTACCACCCGATCCGTATCAACCGGGACATCATCAATATTTCCGGTGCCACCATGTCCGTCCGCTCCATGAGTGCCGGTGTCAAACGAGCGCTGGTGCTGGTTGAAGAGCTATATCTCAAACCATCAGGTAAGAGGAGCGCCATCAATATGGCTAACGGAAACAACAAAGGATTTTTTGAGTCCCTATTGGGATTCTAGAGCACAGCGCAATGAGATGCGAAATTTTAATAAACGATTTCTTTTACGTGATACCGACCGCCACATTCGCCTCGTGTATACCTGGTTTCTCCTTTTAATGCTCATCGGTTTTGTCTTTACGTTCTTCTGGGCGCACAGCATGACGGAATTAAGTCCAAAAGGTCTTGCAGAACATTATCGAGGGTCGGATGCGACATTCGGTGAACCCATGTCCTTCGGACAACTGTCGGAGACGACTCACTTTCACTTATTCACCATGCCGGTGGTGTTCATGATTATGGTGCATGTGCTGTATTTGACGATGATCAGTCCCACACTAAAGGTCATGACTACATGGATTTCATTTCTCGGTGTGACGCTCGATCTCGCTTCACCCTGGATGATTACCTATGTGTCGCCGGTATTCGTCTTAACCATGCTCACAGGCGATCTGCTGATGGTTATAGGATTTTTGATTATGTTTATCATCCCCATGTATGAAATGTGGTGGCAAAAAGCAGCCTTTATGATGGAGGAATCCGAAGACTAAACTGCGACTCACGACACATCGGTTGTAGGCCAGAGATTTTTCGTCCAGAGCCCATGAGCTATTTGCGTTCATGGGCTCTTTTTTTTATATCGTTAGCTTTGGGTTATCGGCTTATCAGTTTGAAGGCGGGCACTCCTCATTGCCCGCCTTAAAAGGCGGAGGATCTTCTCCTGGATCCTCCGCCACCCCTCCCCGCATGATGTGGAAGGGGGAATAAGAGAAAAATGGGAAAGGCACAGAAGAATGTCCTTTCTCACAAGGCCAAAGAGCCATTTTTTTATTCGAGGGTTATTTCTGGAGGTTTTAATCATGAGTACCGTTTCAAGGTGCACCGCACATTTTATTCCCGTCATGCTTTTGTCGCTGCTGACGATTCTCTCAGGAAGCGTATGGACCCTTTCCCATGTCTTTGCTCAAGAAACAGAAGACGCCGATCCACCGGAAGTCGCCAATGGAGAACGATTATTTGTAGAAACTCGTTTCGCCCAATTATTCAAGGTCTTTTTGGATAATGGAGGGGATGTCAATGACCCCTTGCTTCTTGGTGATCCTGCTTTGGACAAAACGGTGAACTGGAAACTGCCCTCCGATCAATTCGCCGAGGGACCATTTGTCGGGCAATCCATGAATTGCCGGAGCTGCCATCTTGTGGATGAACAACTTGAAACCACTGGTTACGGCATGCGCACCTATACGGATTTTGCGCGGCGTAGCCCCATTCCTGCCAGGGAAGACGGCAAGACGGTCACGCTTCGTAATTCCCCTCCCCTCGTCAATGCGTCTCGTCCTCGAAATGCTTTCTTCATGCATGCGGATGCGGAATTTCCGTCATTGGTTGATTTGGTACAAGGCACATTGACAGGAAGGAATTATGGATGGCTTCCTGGAGAGGAAGCTATCGCCATCGCTCATGTGGCACGAGTGATTCGTGAAGATAACGGGACCGGAAACCTTGCGCAGGAATTCGGCGGGATTTCTTATACCGTTTTGCTGACCGGTACCGACCCCGCCATTCCTCAAGAATTCCTGCTGCCTGAGGAATTTCGTGTAGATGTTATTCAGGCAACTGACCAGCAGATTTTTCAGGCCGTCTCCCAACTCATCGGTGCCTATACGGAAAACCTCGTCTTTTCACAGGATGAGGAGGGCAATTTCAATTTATCCCCATTTGATGTTTTCCTGGAACTCAACGATCTGCCAAAACAACCTGGAAAATGGGAATCCGCACTCTCATACAGTCAGAGGCTCCTGGCAGAGATTCAACGTCTCGAATCCAAGGATCATTCAAAATCCTTTAAACGGCATTTCAAGACACGTCAAAAATCATCCTCGAAAAAATCCATTCAGTTTGTTGAAAGCAATCCTCATACGGAAGACGGGAAGTTTCAGTTTCACGACCAACCCTTTATTTTTGGTGAAGAAGAATTGAAGGGTCTTAAAATCTTTTTTGCCCAAAAGCAAGGTCACCTTCGACCTGGTGATCTCGCACAAGGAGGAATCGGCAATTGCATTGCCTGTCATGCCGCCCCAGATTTTACCGATTTCCGATTTCACAACACTGGAATTGCTCAATTGGAGTATGATCGGATCCATGGACCAGGGGCCTTTGTCGGACTTGATATTCCCGGGCTGGTAGAACGAAATATGAACCCTGAGGCATTCCTCCCGGCTACCGCACAACATCCCTATGCCCAAGAAATCTTCCGGTCCATTCCCATAGCGGATAACTCGCAATTGACCGATCTCGGGGTCTGGAATATTTTCTGGAACCCCGATTACCTCTCATCTCAACTGTCCATTTGGGAAACTCTTTGCGAAGACGCCCTGAGCGAACACTTTGGCGTATTTCGTGGATTCCGGGCGTGCCGGCCTGAACGGCTCTTACCAAGGGCGATTGCCGCTTTTAAAACTCCCGGTCTTCGCGATTTGAGCCATTCGGCGCCATATAGTCATGCCGGAATTGCCGATACCCTTGAAGGCGTGATCAACGGTTACATCACAAATTCCGATTTAGCCAGAAATGGGCAACTTCGGAATGGTGATTCTCGACTCAAAGACATCGCCTTACTTCAAGAAGATATTCCCTCATTAACCGCTTTTTTGAAATCATTAAATGAAGACTATGAGTAACAGAGTTTATCCTTTCCCCTGCAAGAGTCTCTTCTCGTCAGCGGGACTTAAATTGGCCTTATATCCGATGAGCCCACGGTGTCTTGAATCACCGTGGGCTCTCCCCATTTGAATAAGGCCCCAGCGTCATTTTTTAAAAGGCTGTCTTTCACAGATTAGAAGATACGTCTCTCAATATAACCATTCCCGGTCACGCTCATTTTTTTGAGGGTCGCTTCCCCCAGATTCTTTATCTCCATCACCTATCTGGTTCCTCCTACTATTCATCACTAGCCGACCTTTATTAACAACGTCGAACTCGCTAAAAACTATTCTGAGCACTGAGAAATTTTAAGTATTGACAAAGGCTCACAACTCTTAATATGATATTGATAATAGGTTTCAAATTCATATTAAACTGGATTCAATTCCTTGAATTATCATTGAATTACCAACATATTTCCAAAAAATCTACAGATTTAACAAACTAATACACGATGGGAATCAGAGTAGACGATTCGCTTAATCACAGAGGAAATTTAACAGAAATATCAAGGAGGCCCGGATTATGAAAATCGGAACACACGCACCCCTATGGAGGGTCCCATGCTTGCTGAACGGCAGAATGACCTATCTTCCCTTAACTGCATTTCAAGGAAACCAATTGGTGTTGTGTTGCCTTCCTTCATTACCCGAACCCGAGGCTTGGTTGTTAGATCCGCAAGTCAATCGATTTCATGAGTGCGGGGTTGTATTGGCCGTCTTGGTGCATGATGAACATGGGTTTGGGCAATCGTGGGTTCGTCCTCCTCATGAATTTTGTTTTCCACTTCTAGCAGACCCACTCGGACGATTAGGCCGCTCTCTACGCCTTTCTCGCTCCTTACCCTCCCATCGATGCGAAACATTATTTTTTGACCAACACAGCCGTCTTCAATTTCGTCTGGTCCATGATTTGAATCTTCGCGGAATCGCCACCGTCCTGGAAGTCGCAGAAAGTCATGTCTGCCAGAGATCCACTCAAGAAGATCCCGAGTCAATGCTCAACTCCGATCATATCTCTTCCCAACGATCTGAAGCAGAAACTCCAACAGGAACATACACAATGAAGTGATTGTTCTCATTCGGATTTTCATCCGTTGCCGGCCGATTGGAAGTAAAGGAAAAACCTTATTGTTCAGATATACGCCCCCTTGAATCCCTAAAGAATTGTTTTTCTTGGATTATCATTCGCCGGACAACACGCATAAAGAGATTTCCTTTAGAGAATTTTTGTTCATCTCAAACCAGATCACATAGGGTAGCCCCCACAACCAATCGAATATTTCATCATCCCAGGAAGGAGTCACTCCAAGATGGTTGCATCATTTTCCACTTCTTCACTATTTCCGACCTATCCTATTCTTCACAAGTCCAAACTGCTCTATCTCGTCTTCTGTATGATCGCGGGGCTCTATGCAGGTCTCGGCCATGCTCCCTTCCAGTGGCCAAGCCTTATCCCGGATATTATCCTATGGGGAACAATTGGGTTAGCAATTGGGTGCGCGGGTCTATGGATAGAAACCCAACTTATGGCATGCGGCCGCTCAACCATCGTTGGCGGGAGTCTTGGCATCATCGTGGGGATAGCGGGAACCGGACTGTTGATTCTGGGAATGGGGTTGGGACTTCCTTCGTATTCTTTTTTCAATCCCTGGATCATGCTTCCGGTACTTCTTCTCTGTCCCTACATTGGGATGGTAGTTGGCATTCACATCTGCCAAACTTTTTCACATTCCCAAATCACCGAATTACCTTTAGATTCCTCTCCTCACATTTCGCCATCCCCAACAAACAATGTTCAAAAATTATTAGATTCCAGCGCCATTATTGATGGACGTGTCCTGCCTCTCTGCGCGACGGGCTTTTTGGAAGGTCCCTTTATCGTTCCTCAGGGAATTTTACATGAACTCCAAGCATTAGCCGACTCCGGACATTTTTCTAAGCGAAACAAAGGCAAGCGCGGTTTGGAAATTTTATCCCAACTGCAACAACTGCCGAATGTGGGCGTGCAAGTGATCGATGATTGGGATCCGGCCATATCGGCGGTTGACCATCAACTGATCGCAATAGCCAAAAACCGTGAGGCAAAAATCGTGACCAATGATTGGAATCTGGCAAAAATTGCATCACTGCAAGGAGTGCTCTCTCTCAACGTGAACGACCTCACTTACCAATTACGGCCTTTGGTGTTGCCTGGTGAAACGATTCGCGTATTTATTCATAAAGAGGGCCAGGGACAAGGCCAAGGAATTGCACATCTGGACGATGGCACTATGGTCGTAGTCGACCATGGTGCCACACTAGTCGGCCAAGCAATCGAAGTCGTGGTAACTCGCTTCATGCAGACTAATACTGGAAGAATGGTTTTTTCCTCTCCTCATGGTGAACACTCCCAAATCCTTTTAAATTCCAACCCGCTCATCAATAACTAATGGATAACTCTTGACGAGCAATTGCACTTTCCGGGAGAGGGACCATCCCTTCTCCAAGCCGGTGGGGGATCCACCCGCACTCCCTGGGTCCCCCGCTTGCTTTTATAATTTGCTTGACCACGGTTTATAAAAAAAGGAGATCTCAATGTCATTTCAACGCTGTCCTCAATGTCAAAAAAGTACTCTTGCCCCGACCGGAGCCTATTGGTGCTGCATTCAGTGTGATACTGCGATCACCTCGCAGGCCTTAGCGGCAATACAGGCCACTTCAAATACCAGGGGCAACCGACAATCACGACTCGTTCACCGCACACTCTAATTGACCGCTTTTTGAAAATCATTTTTAAATTTTGACGGTGCCACATCTCGCGTCACCAAATACCGAACCATCTTTCCCGTGTCAACCGGCAAGATTGAACACAAAACCATTCTCGTTATGTTTAGGAGAGCTTAGGAGTTGCGGGGCAGAATCGGTGGGTATTAAGACCGGTCTCCCTTCGAATTATTTCAAATTAACGAAGACGTCCTCTTTTACCACAAAGACACGTCTGGTATGCTAAAGAAATGTCTTTTTGTGTGTGCTTTCCCTGATGAGCGACCCATTTAAACATTTCTATTTCTGGCATACCGGAGTTCTTTCCGCCTTTTTAATCATCCTCACGGTCGGATGCAATCCACAATTGTATTGGGCAAAATCCGATGCCAGACCAGGCGAATTTGAAGAGGACGTCAATCAGTGCCGCCAAACATTAATTTCGGGCTCCGGCGATCAAAAATTTTCAGAAATTCTCTCCCTTAAATTTGGAATTTCTGAAGATGCCATGGAGCAGTGCTTAATGGCCAAAGGCTGGTTTCTGGCTGAAAAACCCTAAGTATTTATGGATTTTCGCCTTCTAAATCTCCTCCTCCATCGCTTGTGCATGGGGAACTACTCAGCCAGAAATTGTTCAATGGCGGTGTGAAGAGTGTGTTTAATTTGTTCGCAGACTTCACCGGAAAAATATTTTTCTCCCTGCAGATTCGTCACATAAAAAATGTCTGCCACCTGGTCTAACCTGGTGCCTATCCTTGCCATATGAATCGATAAGTCCAAACTGACCAGCGCTTTGGCAATCACAAAGAGCAACCCTTGCTTATCGTCGGCGAACACATCAATCACCGTAAAGGTATCAGAAATCTCCTGATCGATGTGGACTTCTGTGGGATGCCGACCCGTGGGAAATGGGCGGCCAAAAGCCATACGCCGTCGTCGTTCAAATAATTGATGTACCGATTCCCGTCCTTCCACGACCTCTTGAATTTCCTTCGACACTTCTTCCAATCGGCTTGCAGGTGGCGACCCTTCATAATCGGGATCGTAGACCGAAAACACATCCCACACCGTGCCATCCTGGAGTGTCATAATTTGCGCTTCCAATACTTCCAATCCCATGGCCGCTAATACCCCACTCACTTGCATGAAAATACCAGGTTTGGTTTGTTCATGTGTGATCAACACGTACTCCGAAACGCTTAGTATCTTATTAAATCTGGCCTCCACATGGGTCGGCTTGACAACTAAGGAACGAATAGCTAAGAGATATGCCGCCATTTGGTCAACCGGTGTCGACTGAACATACCGGGTAGGAAGTTGTTGAAGGTGGGCATCCACCCATAGTGACCAATCGGGTTCATCCATCTGTCCTTCAAGTCGGTGTTCACGTAAGATCGCGATGAGTTCGTCTCGAGTACCTGTTTGAAGATTCTCCTCCCCATTGGCAGGATAAGCACGGCCTTTGTCACCGACAAGTTCGTTGTAAGTCTGGGAATAGAGTTCACCCAATAGGGCCTCTTTCCATTTCGTCATCACTTCAGGGCCAACCGCTGATATATCAGCAATGGTCAGAATAAACATTTTCTGTAACACCTCCACGGTCTTCACCTTTCGGGCAAAATTTACGATAATTTTTGGATCGTTGAGGTCTCGACGGAAGGCCGTATGAGACATCTGTAAGTGGTAAAAGACCAGGAAGGCGAGAACTTGCCGCTCCTTCTCAGATAATCCCAACCGATCAGCTGTTTTATGGGCAATCTCCCGACCCACTTCACTATGATCCCCGGGGCGCCCCTTTCCTAAATCATGCAGCAAGAGGGCAAGATGCAAGAGGTCTTTATCAGAAATTTTCCGATAGACGTCTCCTATCATCCCGGGATGGTCCTGTAAACGTTCTGCTTCCCTTACCGCGAGAAGACTATGCTCATCCACTGTATATTTATGATATTGATTGAACTGCATGAGGCCCCGTACCCTGGAGAAAGCCGGCACCAACTTTTCCAGCAGGCTAGCCTGATGCATGGCCTCCAGAGTTTGTGCAATTCGGCCGGGGCTTGAAAGAATTTGTCGAAAGAGCGCACTCACCTGTTCCGTATGAAACCGTTCATTGGGGATAGTTCCCATATGCTGCGACAATTCATTGAGGATGCGCGAATCGATGCAGACCGCTCTACGATGAGAAATCTCAAACAACCTGAGGAGCAACATGGGGCTCTCCAGAACCTCGAGTAATTTATCTGGCTGAATAGTCAGCCGATTTTCCAAAATACTGAAGCACCCTTCAATTAAGGGCGGAGGCCACCATCGTCGAACTCGGCCCCACCAACCTACTTCCTTGGCTTGATCAAGAAACCGTCGACATCGGTCAAATAGCCCCGTCGTATGACGGAAATACACCTGCATGAATTGCTCTACCGCCAACAAATGCGGATGGTCCACGAACCCCCATTGCGCAGAGAGCCTGACCTGATCATCAAACGTGAGAATATCTTGAGCCCGTCCCGCCTCAAAATGTAAAAAGCATCGAACGCGCCAGAGAAATTCTTGCGCTTCCTGCAACACCTGATAATCCTGAATGGCAATCAATCCCCGATTCGATAGCTCCTGAATCGTCCCCGCCCCATATCGAACCTGGCCAATCCATTGCAGGAGGTGCACATCCCGCAGTCCGCCCTTGCTCTTTTTAATATTCGGTTCAAGCATAAAGACGCTCTCGCCAAATTTGACATATTCCCGGTCGCGCTCTTCAATTTTTTCCAGAATAAATCGTTGCGACTTTTTTTTGATGACCCGACGCTCAAATTTTCTCTGAAATGTCTGGAACACCGGAGCACTGCCGGCAAGGAAACGAGATTCCAACAGCGAGGTGCAAACTGGCAAATCGGTTTCCGCAATCGTCAGGCATTCCATAATAGACCGGACACTATGGCCAACTTGAAAACCCAGGTCCCACAGACGATGGAAGACCCCTGTAGAAAGCGCCTGAGCGACTTCCGGTTGATTGCCCTGGGTCAAGACCATGACATCAATATCCGAGTACGGCGCTAATTCCCGCCGTCCATATCCTCCCATCGCCACCAAGCAACACTGCTGCCATCCGGCTCGTACTCCAGCATTGCCTTGTTGAATCACCTCACGAAACCGCGCGATCAGTAGGGCATCCATAAAATCAGAAAAGGCTTGAGTGATCTCACCGCCGGTCACCCCTTCGATCAATCGATGTCGAAGGATCTCCCGTTGCTCATGAAGAACATGAAGGCCCAATGAGGACGTCTTAAGATCTGTAAAAAACGTAGAGGTAAAAGAATTGTCTGCGCTCATCGCATGCTATTCTCCGGAATACGGGTCATGAAACACATCCTTCTTAGGTATCTGAAGGAAACCGGTTGGTAATCGGCATCCGCCGATCCTTTCCAAATGCCCTCGGAGTAATTTTAATTCCCACCGGAGCTTGTCGACGTTTGTATTCACTGTGATCCACCATACCCATGACTTTTCGTACGACATGTGCATCATATCCCATCTTCACAATCCTGTTTCGTGAATAGTTGTCCTCAACATAGGCTTGCAAAATCGCGTCTAATACCGGATAAGGCGGGAGTGTGTCCTGATCTGTTTGATCCGGCTTTAGTTCAGCCGAAGGCGCACGTACCTGAATTCTCTCAGGAATGATCACCCTCTCAAAATAAGAACCCTTGTACTCACTTCGCCATCGAGAAAGTTGATACACCGTCGTTTTTGGAACATCTTTGATGACTGCAAAACCGCCAGCCATATCCCCATAGAGTGTGGCATACCCCACACTCATTTCGCTTTTATTCCCCGTTGTCAATACTAAATATTCAAACTTATTAGAAAGAGCCATCAGAAGGGTTCCTCGGATTCGGGCTTGCAGGTTCTCTTCCGTCGTATCAGTCTGACACCCCTGAAAAGATTTTTGCAACAGTCGAAGAAATACCTTGAACACGCTGGTTATCGAAAGATTGAGTAATTCAATTCCTAAATTTTTCCCTAATTGTCGGGAATCCTGTCGGCTTTCCCGTGAGGTATAGGGAGATGGCATCATCACCCCCATCACATTGGAAGGTCCTAAGGCATCTCGGGCAATAACGGCTGTTAAGGCCGAATCGATACCCCCGCTGATCCCCACCAGCACCTTAGAGAATCCATTCTTTCTCACATAATCTTTCACCCCCAGCACTAATGCCCGGTATATTTCCTCTGACACCTCGATTGCCGGTGTTATCCTTGTGGCAACAGGACCTGCAGATTGCGCCCGCACCGGTGTCCAACCAATACGAATAGTGGGAATCCGAACATTATCGGCTTTATTTCCTGATAGAGTTCCAATCTTTTTGTGTATTCGCCTTCGGACCGATGGTATCTGAAGTTCAGTGAGTAGGAGGTCTTCATCAAAGGCTTTCGCCCTTGCGACCACGAGACCGGTAGAGTCCAATACGAGACTATTTCCATCAAACACCAATTCATCCTGTCCCCCAACCATATTAGTGTAACTCACGATCACATCGTTGTCCTTCGCGCGAGCCGCCAACATACGTTCGCGGATTTGTGTTTTCCCGACATGATAGGGTGAAGCATTGATGTTCAAAATCAGGTGAGCACCTCCAGTGATGGCTTGCCGGCTGGCTGGACCATCTGCAAACCATATGTCTTCACAAATATTGATTCCAATTCGCATCGATCCCAAACTATAGATCTGACTGACCCTTCCCGGTTGAAAATACCGTTCTTCATCAAACACCCCATAGTTAGGCAGATTACATTTGGCATAGGGTTTTTTTATTTGGCCATTTACCAAAATCCAAGCCGCATTAAATGGTTTCTTTGTATCAGACGACGACTCCTGGAGGGGACGTTGAATTAGATAACCGTGTTCTATCACACTTCCCACCACTGCCATAATCCCGGTTGTGACTTTGGCAATACGATCGCGCATACGGCTGATATCAAGAAGAAACTTAGGCATAAGGAGTAGATCTTCCGGAGGATATCCGCACACAGCCAATTCCGGGAAGACGACCACATCCGCTTTCGCCTTCCTGGCCTCCCGGATCCACCGGCAAATAGCACGCACATTACCCTCAAGGTCTCCAACCACCGCATTCATCTGAACCATCGCCAATCGAAGGGTCATAATAAAAAAAACGTCCTCTGTCCCAGTGGAACCGAGGACGTCATTGTCCCTTGAGCCAAAAATTACACGAAGACTTCGTTGTCTCCCTTCAAAACATTATACAAACGATTAAGGACCCGTCAAACCGCCTTTCACCAGAATTCCGGTTATTTGCATGAACGCCTTTCGATCTACCTACTGAGTGGCCCGTTGAAGTTCCTCAGCAAGAATAATGGCATCAGCGATTTCCCTCATGGATTTTCGAAGATTCATGCTTTGTCGTTGCATGAGGCGAAACGCTTCAGGTTCTGACAACCCCTTGGACATCATTAAAAACCCTTTAGCACGCTCAACCAATTTTCGCACTTCCAGTGCCTCCTGCATCTCAAATGATTTTTCCATGAGGCGGGTATGCTCAATGGCGACTGCCGATTGATTCGCAATGGCTTGTAGCGTTTTAACCTCTTCATCTGAAAAAGCGTGATAACTGGAGGTGTACACATTAATCACGCCTATTGGGTTATCTTTCATGAGCATGGGGATAGACAACAACGAATGGAGCCCTTCCTGTTTAGCCAAGTCACGATAAAAATATCCATCCTCTGCCGTCACATCCGGAACATATACCGGATACTGCTCTTGCACAGCCCGTCCGCTCATGCTTTGACCAACTTTTAACGGGGCTTTCCGCCGGTAGGCATCACTTAAGCTTTGGGTGGCGGCAATACGAAGTTCCCCCGATTCCTGATCAACAAGCATAATAGAGCAAATCTTGGAATTCATCAGCTGAGCCGTCATGGTGACAATTAATTGCAGCACATCCTCTATGAGTCGATTAGAGGCCACAGTTTCAGAAACCTGTGAAAGGGTTTCCAATCGGCGGGCTTTTTGTCGCATGTCATCATAGAGTCTGGCATTGGCAATCGCTCCCCCGACCTGATTAGCAATGGTGAGTAAAAGGGCCAGCGTCTCTTCGGCATAACGCTTGGGCCGCTTATGCTGCACATTAATGACTCCGATCATTTTCCCCTTACTCATAATCGGGACTGACACAAATGCCTGGTATCGGTCTTCTGGCAGGCGGTGAAAAAATTTGAATCTTGCGTCATCGCTCGCATTGCGAGGAATCACCACTGGAACTTTTTCCCGGGCCACCCACCCGGTAATTCCTTCTCCCAATCCGATGGATATTCGCCCGATAAGCCGGGGATGGGGATTTTTCGAGGCACGAAGAATGAGTTCGTCTGTTGTTTCAGAAATTAAATACAACAGGCAGGCATCGCCTTTCGTGACCTCAACCACCACTTCCACAATTTGTTTCAACACCGTTTCCAGTTCCAAGGTACTACTAATGGATTCGCTGATGCGATGAAGAATGTGCACCTCCCGCGTCCGTTCCCGCACGGTGTGTTTCAGCTCTTCTGTAGTCGAGTGGCGGGTCTGAGCCATGTTAATTTTTCTTGAGTTGACGCGGACGGGTCGACGTCCGTAAAACCGGCTTTAATTGTTTTGTACGAGAGGACTGACTGGAGGCAAACCATTGGCGAATCCGTTGTTGAACCAAAGGCACGACCTGTACCTCACCGATTCTTTTGGGCACCACACAATTTATTTGACCCTTGACGACCTTTTTATCGTGTTGCATGGCACCCCAGAGTTCCTGAAAATTCATGGAGGGCATTGCTATGGGTAACCCCACATCCTGAATCAGGTCACGTTGCCGTTCCACAACCTCCTTGTTGCACATTCCCAAATACTGGGCAATCGCAGCCTCCTGGACCATTCCAATTCCCACTGCTTCTCCATGGATCCATTTTTTATAATGACCCCAGGTTTCCAAAGCATGGCCGACCGTATGGCCATAATTCAAAATGCGTCGGCGTCCGGACTCTCGCTCATCCCCTCCCACCACCTCAGCTTTAATTTCACAACATCGGCGTATCACTCCAGGGATAACTTCTTCCGCTTGCGCACGCAATCCTTCAATATGCCGTTCCAAATATTCAAAAAACTGGGAATCGGCAATCATGCCATACTTAATCACCTCCGCTAATCCCGCTACCCATTCACGCTTGGGAAGCGTCTGCAATGCTTCAGGATCAATTATCACGACACGTGGCTGATAAAACGCTCCTATCAAATTTTTTCCCAAAGAGTGGTTAATCCCTGTTTTGCCACCCACACTGGAGTCTACCTGGGCAACCAAGGTTGTCGGCACTTGGACAAATTGGACACCGCGCAAGTACACGGAGGCCGCAAATCCTGCTACATCGCCCACGACCCCTCCACCTAACGCCAACACCACATCCTGGCGTTCGCATCGATGGGTCACAAGTGCATCCAATATTTTTGATAACCAGGACATCGATTTAGCCTGTTCTCCATCGGGAATTACTATGAGAAATGGAGAAAATCCCGCTCTTTTTAATGCACGGTGGACAACCTGGCCATAGAGTTCCTTGACGACCGGATTGGTCACAATGCCCACCCGGCCTGATAATCCAAGATCTTGAAGCACAGAGCCAATCTGAGTGAGAGCTTTGGGTTGAATCAAGACTTCATAGCTCCGATCTCCTAAAGAAACCGGAACTTGATGTGAGTACAAAGTGGTTTTCATTTAAAGGAAGTCACCACAGAAGGGATCATTTGGAAGGCAGGGATGAACGAAAAAAATCCTATCGGTTGACAGGTTATGTTGAAATGCCTAAAAAGAACGGACATATGTTTGATAGGATTCGAAGTTCCGTTTCATCTCATCCAACGTGTCTCCTCCAAATTTTTCAATCAGAGCGTTGGCCATTTCATATGCAATCACGGATTCTCCGACAACGCCAGCCGCCGGCACGGTACAAATATCCGAGCGCTCCACGGTGGCCTCGAAGGGTTCTTTTGTCTCGATATCCACGCTGTCTTTTGGAGTGTATAGAGTGGCGATGGGTTTCATGGCCACCCGCAGGACAATCGGTTGCCCATTGGTAATACCCCCTTCTAATCCTCCAGCATTGTTCGACTTCCTGATAAATTGTCCTGCGGCTTTATCAAAATAAATATCGTCGTGCACTTCGGACCCAAATCGGCGGGCCGATTCAAATCCCATTCCGATTTCAACGCCTTTCATGGCTTGAATACTCATTGCGGCAAAAGCCAAACGAGCGCCCAGTCGCCGATCCCACTGGGCATAGGTCCCTAGTCCGATCGGGACGTTCGTGACGACGACTTCAAAGATGCCCCCCAAGGAATCTCCTTTATGCTTGGCAGCTCGAATCTGTTCAATCATTTTTTTTGCCGTCTCAGAGTCATGACATCGTACTTCAGATTGTTCCGCTTGTTCATATGCAATCAACGGATCATTCGGTTTTGGAGCACCAATACCTCCTATATCCATAGTATAGCTGACCACCCGCATGTCGAACTGAGCCAGCAACGACTTCGCCACCCCACCAATCGCTACTCTAATGGCTGTTTCCCTCGCACTGGCCTTTTCCAGAACATTTCGAATATCCCGATGGCCATATTTAATCGCTCCAACCAAATCGGCATGGCCCGGCCTCGGACGAGTCACCACCCGTTCGGTAGAAGGCGGACCAGGTTCCGACGCCATGATATCTTTCCAGTTTTCCCAATCTTTGTTCCAAACCAACAGCCCTAATGGATTGCCCAAGGTTTTCCCTTTTCGAACCCCACAAATAAACTCAATCCGGTCTTTTTCAATGCGCATCCGGCCGCCTCGACCATATCCTCCCTGACGCCTGATCAAATCCGCATTAATCTCCTCCTCCGTGACCGGTAAGCCGGACGGCACGCCTTCCAACACTGCCATGAGACCTCTCCCATGGGATTCCCCAGCATTTAAATATCTCAACATATTATTCCTTTAGGGAGTGTTGAAAAATCCCGCCATGGACCCCTTCGCCCCTTAGTCGTATCACATTGTTGGACAAGTTTTTTTCGCAAACTCGAACCCTGTCTTTATACGCTTAATTTGATCGAGAAAGCTTCAGCAAGTCCTGAGTATGATTATTCAATTGACTCATTTCCCAAATACACAGCACACAACAATATTTATGAAATGTCCCATTCCCGAGGCCGTCCTATACAGACATTGGATTGGGTCTTAAACGTTCAGGGAGATAGATTATGAAGGTTTTTTCAGGCTTTCTCAACCAATATATTTATGGTGACTTTGGAATGGAGGGGAAGGAGAGAATGAGGTTTCTTGTAGAGGAAGAGGGGTCCATTGAAGAAGTTGAAGAAAGGTGCTCAAATAATACCCCCTCCTCACTGATGGACTTTACGGTCCATCCTGACTGAGCCAGTTTTGACCCTCGTTGCACGACCACCCGATCCTTACGGTCCTTAGGAGATAGTTGGATCACTGCCTGGTGGCCATCGTGGCCATGCACTAACCCAAGGAGCTTCCAGGCTGGATTTTCAATGCCAGGGACAATTGGGGGCACATGATGAGATTTTTTCAAGACCATGGGAGTTGGCATGCGCTTTTCTATCCGTTTAAAAGGATCTCGGCGATTCATTTGGTTGTGTCGGGCATTGTCGGACACCGAGCTATTCTTTGCTAGACTATTCGACTGAGCAGGCAAAGTTATTTGTCCTTCCACCCCATCCGCTCCTATTATTAACCAAAAAATTACCCCCCATAGCAAACAGAACAAGTGGCTTCCTGACCATCTCAAGCCGGGAGTCATGGTGGACCGTACATCCTGCCTTTCATAGACGTCGATGCCTCGCACGCGCATTAGGCTCTGGCCAACCAGCTTATGCTTTAGGCAGATTTTGGACATGTTCAATACCCAAAGGAGTCAACCCCTGTATGGCGATGTTTGTGATGATGAATGATGAATCCTCGCTCCCTTGTTCTCTGGATACGACAAGAGAAGGAATGCTCTGGACCCATGAAAGCTGGCGTAGGTCATCCAAAAACTGAAGAGTACCCTTGAAATCCCCTTCTACTTTGACAGTTATCGGAATTGAAGTCTGAGAATGCTGAAGGTCTCTCAAGGGAACTTCAGGTTTCCATAGGCGAACTGTCACATTCCTTCGCTTCGCAATTTCCACGACATTCCTTCTAAAGGAATTTGATTCAATATGTTCGGGGAATTGGCTAACGTGAGAGGAAAGATTTTCACGTAATGTCCTGACGTCACTTTCTATGCCTTTTAAAGAGCCAATTTTCTGGATAAGCCCCTGGCTCTCCAAATCTAGCCGAGCCACATCTTGTTGCAACATCTCTATCGATTGATCCATCGAACGCCACATCACGAGATGCACACACAGCAGACACACCAACATCGCTCCTACCAAAAAACTTAATTGATGCCAAATCGATAGTGACTTCCACCCGATGATCAAGTTACCCCCTTTTGATCAAATACAAACCGAATCATAAAGGGAAATGCTTCCAATTCTCCTATTGAACGATCCGGGATTTCCACTACCGGCAAATTCATGATGACCTGATCATTCTCCAATCTCTCAATAAACTTTCCAATATCTTCTAGGACCAAAGATTGTCCGTGCAATTCCACAATTTGGGCTTCAAGCTGTACACGCTCCAACCAAATATCAAACCCATCTAGGTTTCGGCTCAATCCATCCAGTAATGCAACCGGCCAAGCTTTCTCTTTCTCTTGAACACTCAACCGTTCAACCGACGTCATGAGAAGGGCTTTTTCCTGACCATAACGTTCCATATTTTTCAGTCTCTCCTGCATGCGGACTAAAGACTGAGTTTTGACCATTTTTTCTTGTATCAAGGAGTCAGCCTGCTCCTGTAATGATTGCGTCCACCACCAACTCGTCAGTCCAAATCCCAAGAACACGACACCACCCACCAGCCAGCATACCAGCACTGAAGGATCCTTTTGCTTTATAGAACGTTGCTGGAGTTGTCGAGCTAAATTTATCTCAATCATGGTGTCCTAACACCACGGATTGCCACTCCAACGGCAACACCTAATAACGGCAATGCCTGTTGAAATCGGTAATCCCGTTGCAATGCCTGAGGGACTGTTATTTTTTTAAAGGGATCAATCAGGCTTACGGCCATCTTCAACGAGTCAGCTAATCTCGCTGGAAGCCCCTCTACTCTGGAATACCCCCCTGACAGGAGGACGCCGGGCACGACTGCCTTTTCAGATATATCCGAAAAATGCTTTAAGATTTCAAGGACTTGACCGGTCACTTCCTCAACAAATTGTTGCAGCAGTAAGGTTTCCGAAACCCCGATTTTATGAGGTTCATCAGACATTTCATGAGCTAATAGCACCCGGTCAAGCAGATCCCCATACCATTCGACCTCGTAGGATACTTGTCGAATATTTACCGGTTCTCCTGCCTCCATAATCACAGAAAGGATACCGGTCGGCCCGAGGTGTATGATAATCCACGCGCCCTCGTCTCCATAGTTGTAGGCAACCATATTCACCAACGCAAGAATATCCACATCGACAAAGCGGACTTTAATGCCTTGATGTTCAAACTGTTGAATTCGATCCTCAATAAAATTTTTTTTTGCCACAACCAAAGAATATTCCCGCTTTTCATTTGTAAAAAAAACAGAGGCTTTATGCCGATATACGTCCCACACCACATCCAGAACATTGAGAGGAATATACCGGTCAAGCTCCAAAGCTAAATGTTCTTTTAGATCATTTTCCGTCATACCAGGAAGGGTAAGAATTTTTAACAAAACCTGGGGACCCGATACAGAAATCCCAACAGTCTTAACGGGAGGGTTGAATTGGTCTCGAAGAACTTGAACGAAGTTGTTTTTTTGCAGACCGGGTCGGGAATCAATATTGGGTCTAGAAGCAACCGCTTCAATCACAAAACCCTTCAACGTCGGGCATGATTGCCCTTCCTGTAGCATCACCGACTTTATGAATCGAGATCCTACATCCACGCCTGTGGCATGCTGGATTTTCCCAAGAAAAACACTTGCCTTTACAGCAATTCCCTTCCAGATCGTTGTCATCTTTATGGATCCAAGGATGGTCGCCAATTGCTCAGTAATTCTCAATTGACGTTGTAGCTAGAATCGCCAGTTAAAGGCCATTCCTCAATATGATGCCGTGTTTTTACCTAGGCATGTTCATTTTATACCCTACTGGTCATATTTCAGGTGCTGGATAACCCCAAGCCCTACTTTCCCTCCCTCATGAACTAATCCAATTTTCTCAAGAAGCTTTATGGGCCTACCAAATCACACTAACCTGCGAAAAGGGAGTAGCAAGTATGAACGATCTTGAGAACCAGCACATTCGGGAACGTTAGAAAGTGGTTTAATGAAAGAATGCCACGGAGAGAGGAAGGGCTAATTAGTGGGGAACACCTTCGTGTGATATTTCTCGATGGTGAATCGTGACGTCATAACCTAATGTTTTCAAAATATCTTTCATACGAAGAGCTATCGCTACGGAACGATGACGTCCTCCCGTACACCCGAAGGCAATGGTGACATAACTTCGTTGTTCCCTTTCGAATAATGGCAATAAAAAGGCAAATAGTTCACTCATATGCTCGAGAAAGACGGTGGCCTCTCTCGTGTCTATCACAAAGCGTTGGATATCGGCGTGTTCCCCCGTTAACGGCTGAAGGTCTGGCACAAAATGAGGATTCCGAAGAAAACGAACATCGAACACCAAATCCACATCGAATGGCACCCCGAATTTATAACCAAAACTCATAAGACTAATTTTCAGAGTTTGACCTTCACCCCGCTCCCGGTAATGTTTAATAATCCAAGCTTTGAGTTCGTGGACGGAGAATTCAGACGTATCCAATACTCGATGGGCTCTGGCCCGAAGACTCTGTAACCGTTCACGCTCTAATTGAATCCCTTCAATAATCGGCCGATGCGGAAGTAGGGGGTGTGGGCGACGAGATTCAGAAAATCGCCTGACTAGGACATCATCTTGTGCCTCTAAAAAAAGCAGTTCAACATGACAACCATCACTTTGCAAAGCTTCTAGATTACTCAATAAATCTTCAAAAAAGGCCCGTTCCCGAATATCAATTCCTAGGGCTACCTTCTTCACATCTTTGTCAGGTTGAACACACAATTCCGTGAATTTTTGAAACAGGGCAGGCGGAAGATTATCCACACAAAAAAACCCTAAATCTTCCAAACATTTCAAGGCTTGAGTCTTGCCTGATCCCGATGTTCCAGTCACCATCATCAACCGAAGAGGCGATGGATTGCTATTCAAAGAGACGTGAGGAGTTTCAATCGACATTATCGCACTCCCACAAGAGTCACGAATTTACATACTCGTCGTCCAACCCACATAATCAAGTTTCAATAGTCCAATAACGTAAGGCACATTTATTCTTCAATTACAATCTCAGGTGCACTTTGGATTACGTGAAGTCGGCACATGGAGGTTATGTGGGGATTCGTTTCCGTTGGCTGGCAGATGCAATGTGCAGTTCAGCTCGATACTTAGCCACGGTTCGACGGGCAATTAAGATATTTTTATTACGAAGCCTTGAAACAATTTCCTGATCTTTCAAGGGATTGGCCACATCTTCTTGCGCCACCATTTCCCGGATCATCTCCCGAACTGTCACGGAAGACATATCTTCCCCACGATTGTCAGCCCGTTGAATCCCTGCATTAAAAAAGAATTTAAGTTCTAATATCCCTTGCGGACAATGGAGATATTTATTTGTCGTCACTCGGCTAATGGTGGACTCATGCATTCCCACATCCTCGGCCACTTGCTTCAAGACTAGTGGCCGGAGATATTGAATGCCTTTTTCCAAAAAAGCTTCTTGAAACTTCACAAGGCTTTTGACAACCTTCACGATTGTCTTGTTTCTCTGATCAATACTGCGAATAATCCATTGTGCTCCCTTTAGTTTTTCCTCGAGATAGGTTTTTGTATTCCCTGCATCTTCTCCGGAATGAGAGAGAAGGCGCCGATAATAAGGACTTATTCTCAATCGAGGAAGACCATCATCATTCAGCAGGACGACCCACTCTCCTTCATATTTTACCACGTAGACATCCGGAATAATGATCGAGTTACTATCGGAAAAGTAGGGGCGGCCAGGCTTCGGTTCTAAACTTTCTATGACTCGAACAGCTTCATAGACATCATCCAGAGTCACTCCCAATGTTTTGGCTACAACCTGATACCGTTTTTTTTGAAGATCTACTAAATGATCCTTCAAAATAGCGGCCACTACACTCATGGGGACAGCGGCTTGTAGGTGATGACCCAAACCGGATTCATCATGTTGAAGGTGTTCTAGTTGAATTAACAAACATTCCCCTAAATCCTGGGCGGCCACCCCTGGGGGATCAAACTGTTGAATCTGACGTAAGACCTTCTCAATATGTTCAACGGGACATTTCCCGTCTTCCGCCAGCTCTAGCAGAGGCACACGTAAATATCCATCTTCATCCAAATTCCCAATGATCATTCTCCCGATATCTCGGTCATCTCCTTCAAGAGAGGACAGGCGGAGTTGCCATTCCAAATGATCTTCAAGGGAAGTGGGCTTGGTCAGTGTTTGTTCATATGAAGGAAACTCTTCATCCCCAGAGGAGGCTTCATCTCGTTGAGAAGGCCGCCAATCATTTCCCAAAATATTATCCCATTCTTCTGAGGACAATGGCTCACTTTCCTTGACGGTTGGTTGTATCTCTGCCGCGTCAACAGATGATTCACCTTCAACCTCTGGCTCCTTTACACGGTCAGGGTTTTCTTCCCCTACTGTGGCTTCTTCATCTTGTGTTTCCAATGACAGATCTTCTAGGAGTGGATTTTCTACCAGGTGTTGCGCTAACACTTGTTGAAGTTCTAAGCGTGAGAGTTGCAACAGCTTAATAGCTTGTTGCAGCTGCGGAGTCATCACCAACTTTTGGGATAAGCGAAGGTCTAATCGAAGATCCATTTCAGAAACCTAAATCCATTTTATTGGGACATTTTGAAGCGTTCGCCTAGATATACAGCCCTGGCTTTTGGACTATTTACAATGACGTCCGGTGAACCACTTTCTAATATCGACCCTTCACTTATTATATAGGCTCGGTCGGTAATGGAAAGAGTGTCTTGGACATTGTGATCCGTAATTAAAATTCCAATCTCTTTCTTTTTTAAATTGGTCAGAATATCTTGAATATCCCCCACTGCGATCGGATCAATCCCGGCAAAAGGCTCATCGAGAAGTAAAAATTTCGGGTTGGTGGCCAACGCTCGCGTTATCTCCAATCGTCGACGTTCGCCACCGGAGAGGGTATAAGAACCATGCGTACGAAGCCGAGTCAGATTCAATTCCTCCAACAACTCCTCTAGTCTGGCTTTTCGTCTGGCCGAGGAGAGAGCTAGCGTTTCTAAGACGGCCAAGACATTATCTTCAACGGAAAGCCGCCGAAAGATTGACGCTTCTTGTGGTAAATATCCAATTCCCCGTCTTGCCCGCATGTACATCGGCAAGGTGGTAATTTCATCTTTGTTGAGAAATATTTTCCCTTGATCAGGTTGACAAAGCCCCACCACCATATCAAATATAGTCGTCTTCCCTGCGCCATTAGGACCAAGAAGCCCAACAACCTCCCCCCCCAGTAATTCTAAACTGACGCCTCTGACTACTTGACGACCTTTATAGCTCTTTTTCAGTTCTTCGGCAAAAATTCTATGAGGAGATTTGGTGCGTGTTTCAGCCATAAAGAGTTTTTGATTCAACCCACCGTTTTTGATCTGAAGGAAAACTGGAACCCCACTTGTTAGAAAACAAAATACGAGTCATTAACCTGGACATCTCATCCCCAATAAATACGTCCTTCATTTTGGCAGCATACATTCATTCTAACCACGATGTGAAACATTTTCAGTCACAGTCCAACCCTAATTTTGCTCAGTTCCTTCTATGACTACCCGAGTTCCACCTTCCACTAGGCTTCGGTTTTCTTTTAAAAACATCGTCATTTTAGGACCACTAATCCGTGTCCCGTCCTGCCAGGCCACAGGAGACCCTGTCAGAATAACCTTTTCCTCAGCTTTGTTATACAGCGCATGCTGGCTGTTAGCCCGACTCTCACCTTTTTCAATTCGGACCCGCCCTTTCGCTTCGATGAAACTAATTTCTTTCCCAGAATCGGGATTAGGCCCTGAGGCAGGATTTGCAAGAGGCACTGAAGGAGCTTTTTCTTTGAAATATACAATCATAACATCAGAGTGAACCACTAATTCTCCTTGAACCATTTTGACTGCACCTTGAAAGATAGCCTGGTTTTTCTCGCTACTGGCTGTCATCGTATTTGAGGTTATCACAGTTGTCGTTTTTTGTTCTTCTCCCCATCCGACAATTGGGAATAGAACAAAAACCACAACACCCATACACCAAACAAGGGAGAACAGCGGGGCTACTCTTATGGCGATGATACCTCCGCACGAACATTTTCGAGCAATCGAAATTCACTTTTATCCATGTCTCCGGCTAAACCTGTTCCGGTGATGACCAATCCATTTCCCCGGATCGTCACTGGATCTGCTGTGTGAATTTGTCGTGTTTTTTCACTCCATGTGAGGACGTCTGAAAAGACTTGATAACCCGAATCAAAAGTCATCACTGTCTTCTCGTTTTTGCTCATGAGTTCAAAATCATTATTGGAGGTATCCATCACTCCTTCTTCTGATGTAATCAGCAATTTCTCTTGTTGGAAAGTACCGTCGAATAGCCGCACTTGAACCGTCTTCAATTTAGCAAGATGGTCCTTATCAAATACCTTGGCTTGATCAGCGTTCACGACCCATTTTGTTGCGCCAGACCGCGTTTGGCGATAAGAAAATCCTTGAATCCAGGCATCAGCTCCTTGCTGCTCATCTAACGTCACTACCGTTGTTTCCTGGCTTTTAGTTTGCATGTGATTCACAACCCGATGTCCAATAAACACTGCCATTCCTAAAATAGTCAATGTTAATAGAATTCTCGGACCATAGAATTGCATTAGACGTGGCTCAGTAACAAGTATCCCCTTAGGGTTAGCAACCCATTAAAAAGGATAGCACAGGGTCTAGGGCAAGTAAATAAAATCCCCTACACCCCGTGAAAGACTAACAAAGGAATGGAAAAATTACGTGAGAAAAACGTTACGAATGGAGAATAGAATATTGATAGATCAATTCACGTTTATTTTATTTGGATGGAGTGGCTGAGATCGAATCCCCGGATTCATTCCCCTTTTCGACTAACTCAATAGCCACTAATTTCGCCGCATCCCCTGGACGTTGGCGAGTTTTGATAATTCTGGTATATCCACCGTGCCTGGAGGGAAATCGCTTGGCCACATCATCAAAAAGTTTTTGCACAGTTTGTTTTGTCCTCAACACACGCAAAGCGCCTCGTCGCGCATGGAGGGTTCCTTCTTTACCAAGCGTAATCAATCTATCCGTGATACCACGAAGTTCCTTTGCTTTGGCCTCTGTGGTTTCGATTCTCTCATGTTCTAGGAGAGACGTCACCAAATTTCTAAATAACGCCAAGCGATGTTTACTATTTCGTCCTAATTGTCTTCCGCGTTTTCGATGACGCACAATACACGTCCTTTGAAAAAAGTTCAGGTATGGGATTCTGTCACTTCACTCACTTTAGTTCCTAAAGCCAACCCCATCTCCGCCAAGACCTCTTTGATTTCATTTAATGATTTTTTTCCGAAGTTTTTGGTCTTTAACATCTCATTTTCGCTTTTTTGAACCAAATCCCCAATAGATTTGATATTCGCATTTTTCAAACAATTAGCGGCACGGACCGAGAGTTCCAATTCATTCACGCTCCTGAATAGGTGCTGATTAATCAATTGCTTACTCTCATCTCCTCCATCTTCTTGTATGGGTTCTCCCCTATCCTCAGTTGGCAGGCAAATATCTAAATGATCACGGAGAATTCCCGCAGCTGAGGTCACAGCTTCCTGTGGTGAGATACTGCCATCGGTCCATACTTCAAGGATCAGTTTATCGTAATCGGTGATTCGACCGACCCGAGCGCTTTCTACACTGAAATTGACTCTTTTAATTGGAGAGAAGACTGAATCTACAGGAATGACCCCGATAGGCAATCCTTCTTCTTTATTCCGTTCGGCGGGGACATATCCACGTCCAGGCTTCACAATCAGTTCTATATCCAATATTCCATCTTTATCCAAGGTGGCAATATGAAAATCTGGATTTAAAATCACCACATCAGGGTCAACCGACAGATCTGCCGCTCGAACTTCCCCTGGTCCTTTCTTTTTCAGACGGATGGCCTTGGCCTTATCGGAATGTAATCTCAACCGTAATGCTTTAATGTTTAAAATGAGAATCGTGACATCCTCAGTTACTCCGGGAATGGTAGAAAACTCATGGTAAACTCCCTCAATCTTCACTGAAGTAACCGCTGCTCCAGGCAGAGAGGAGAGCAATACCCGCCGAAGGGAATTACCCATCGTTGTTCCAAACCCTCGCTCAAATGGCTCAGCGATAAACTTGCCATAAGTAGTTGAAGCAGTGTCTTTTTCCAATTCCAGCTTCGTGGGTATTTGGAAATCCTTCATGCTTTTAATCATAAGGATCGCGTCTCCCTTTCTTGCTTGCTCCCAAGGCCATGTAATTGATCAATTTGCATTTTTATTTGTAATTCTTACTTGAGCTACCCAGCTCCCTTACCGAGAATACAGTTCCACCACAACCTGTTCGTTGACCAATACATCAATGTCCTGCTTAGTGGGAATTCCCTGGACGGTGCCCTTAAATAAATTTCGCTCCATCTCCAACCAATTCGGGACTCCTCGACCACCGGAAATTTCGAGGGCGGCTTGGACCGGAACAAGTTGCCGACTTTTCTCTCTGACTTCAATCGTATCCCCAACATTCACCGTCACGGAAGCAATCGTCACTTTTCTCCCATTCAACAATAAATGTCCATGATTCACAAGTTGTCTCGCTTGGCCACGTGACGACGCAAACCCTAGCCGATACACAACATTATCAAGCCTCCGTTCAAGCAAACTTAACAAATGGTCCCCTGTAATGCCCTTTCGGCGGACAGCCATATGATAGGTCTTGAGAAATTGCCTTTCCTGCATGCCATACACCCGACGAAGCTTTTGCTTTTCTCTAAGCTGAGTTCCATACTCCGTTGCGCGTCCTCGTCGTGATTGCCCATGCTGGCCAGGCGGATAACTTCGACGCTCAATCGCACATTTCTCCGTCATGCACCTGGTCCCTTTTAAGAATAACTTCACCCCTTCACGCCTGCATAATCGACATACAGGTCCAGTATATTTGGCCATGCCCTTTCTCCCCCCCTATCTCCAGATCACGCAAACCCGTTTATTGACAAATACTTTACCAGCAACATTACCCTATTCCGTTTTTATACTCGTCTTCGCTTTGGAGGCCGACATCCATTATGTGGGATCGGCGTCACATCTCGGATCAGATTGACTCGCAAACCAGCTGATTGGAGTGCTCGCACAGCCGCTTCTCGTCCCGAACCGGGTCCGTTCACATAAACATCAACCTGGCGAAGACCAAATTCCATCGCTTTTTTTGCGGCGACTTCTCCCGCACGCGTTGCCGCAAATGGCGTACTTTTTCTTGACCCCTTAAACCCTTGGCTTCCAGCACTGGCCCAGGATACAGCCCCACCGGTCATATCGGTAATCGTCACGATGGTATTATTGAATGATGCCATGATATGCACGATTCCAACTTGTACGACTTTCCGTTCCTTCTTTTTACCTTTTTTGACACTCATGAAAGATCCCTTTCGGCAGCTTATTTCTTGACTTTTCCGCCAATTGCCCCACGTCGCCCTTTTCTCGTCCTTGAATTCGTTTTTGTCCTTTGGCCCCTCACAGGTAAGCCCTTGCGATGCCGGAGTCCACGATATGTTCCAATATCCATCAAACGCTTAATACTCATAGTGACCTCTTTCCTCAGGTCACCTTCTACCTCATAATCTTTATCGATAGTCTCCCGCAATCGAACGACCTCATCTTCCTGAAGGTCTTTTATCCTCGTTTCAGGAGAAACACCCGCCTTTCGCAAAATATCCCGTGAACTGGCTGGGCCTATTCCAAAAATATATGTTAATCCGACATCAATCCGTTTTCCAACTGGCAATTCCACGCCTGCGATTCGAGCCATTGTTAATTTCCCTCTTTACTTAGGAATGGATAATTCCTTCCCTGTCGACTTCACGTTCATTAGCCTTGTCGTTGTTTATGTTTGGGGTTGGTGCAGAGAACTCTCACCACCCCTTTTCGACGAATAACCTTGCATTTAGCACAAATAGGTTTTACTGAAGATTTAACTTTCACGGTATCAAACCTCTATTTAAAACGATAGGTAATTCGGCCACGTGTCAGGTCATAAGGGGAAAGTTCTACTGTCACCTTATCTCCTGGCAAAATCCTTATAAAATGCATCCGCATCTTCCCGGATATATGAGCTAAGATTTTATGTCCATTTTCTAATTGAACTCGAAACATCGCATTCGGCAAGGTTTCAGTTACCGCCCCTTGAACTTCTATAATATCTTCTTTCCCCATTAGGAAATTACCAAGACCTCCAACTAGACACAAGCTGTTAATATACGAGGTAGTCCATTTGCTTCAATCGAAATCGTATGTTCAAAATGAGCAGACAGTGAATTATCACAAGTGACTGCTGTCCACCCATCATGGAGGATTTTGACTCCAGAGCTTCCCATATTCACCATCGGTTCAATGGCGAGAGCCATTCCAGATTTCAAACGTGGACCCTGTCCTGGCCTTCCATAGTTTGGCACTTGTGGCTCCTCATGCAATTGACGTCCAATGCCATGCCCCACAAAATCCCGTACGACCGAATATCCATGCTTTTCAACATGAGATTGAATGGCAAAAGAAATATCAGAAAGTCGATTGCCGACGACAGCCTGTTCAAGACCTTTGTGTAAAGCCTCATGGGTAACTCTAATCAAGGATTGAATGGTCGAAGGTATCTCCCCAACTGAAACCGTTACTGCCCCATCCCCATAAAAGCCTTCAACTATCGCCCCAACATCCAATCCAATAATGTCTCCATCTTTAAGCACCCGCTTTGAAGGAATCCCGTGAACCACTTCTTCGTTAATGGATGCGCAAAGACTATTGGGATAATTTCGATAGCCCTTAAATGCTGGAATTCCACCCAAATCAAGGATACATTGTTCGGTGAGTTTATCTAACTCCAGTGTGGTCATCCCTGGCTTAATTTCAAGAACTAACAACTTTTGACATTTAGCAACAATTTCTCCAGCGCGAGCAATGAGTTCAATTTCATCAGGCGTTTTTATAATAATCATTCTACCTGGGCTGCGTAAGAAGACCTATCAACCGTTCACGGACAGCAGGAACCAACCCTGACCCATCCAACTCAGAAAGAATGTTCCTTTGCCTATAATATTGTATTAGTGGTTCGGTTTGTTCCTGATACACAGCCAAGCGAGATTCAATAGTCTCCGGTTTGTCATCATTCCGTTGAATAAGGGCCATCTGGCACTTATCACAGATACCCTCTCTTATCGGAGGTATAGACTCCAGATGGTACACTGATTTACATGCCGGGCAACTCCGTCTTCCACTTAGCCGTTTAATGATTTCTGTTTTTGGAAGGGAAAAATACACCACATGATTTAGCCTCTTCCCATTCTTTTCTAAATATCCTGACAATTCATCCGCTTGAGTCACGGTTCGAGGGAATCCGTCGAGTAAAAAACCGTGTTGACATTCGGGAGATGCGAGCTTTTCCTCAACTAATCCAATCACGACTTCATCAGGAACTAATTCCCCTCGGTCCATAAACCCTTTAGCTTCTTTCCCAAGCGATGTCTGCTTGGCCACACTTTCCCTAAGCAAATCGCCAGTCGATAACTTTGGGATATGGTACTTTTGAGCAATAAATTCTGCCTGTGTCCCTTTCCCAACTCCAGGAGGACCTAAAAAAATCACCCTCATGCTGTTATCCGCTTCTCCCTTTCATGGAACCTTTTCCCAAAAAACCGTCATAATTCCGCATAAGCATGTGATTTTCTATTTGTTGCGCCGTATCTAACCCAACCCCGATGACAATTAACAATGAGGTACCACCAAAGTAAAATGGCATATTCAATCTATAAATCAATAATTCAGGAATGACGCATACAATGGCTAAATAGATGGCTCCCGCAAATGTAATCCTGGTCAGCACCTTATAAATAAAATCAGCCGTTTTCTGTCCTGGACGAATCCCAGGGATGAAGCCCCCATATTTCTTCATGTTATCAGCCATATCAACAGGATTGAGGACAACGGCCGTATAAAAGAAACAAAAGAAAATAATCATCCCCACATACAACATCGTGTACAGAATGGATCCAGGAGCCAGTTGTGATCCAATAGATTGCACCCATGGAACTTGTATAAAACTCGCAATGGTCGCAGGAAACGCAATAATGGATGAAGCAAAAATAGGCGGAATCACACCGGCCGTATTAATTTTTAAAGGAATATGTGTATTCTGCCCTCCATACACCCGACGGCCAACTATTCGTTTGGCATATTGGACCGCAATTTTCCGCCTGCCACTTTCTAAAAAAACAATGGCCGTCATCACTCCCAACATGACAATTCCTAAAATCACCAGCAGGAGAATACTGATTTGGCCCACTTGATATAATTCAAACGTTTGAACAACTGCACTAGGAAGGCTGGCAACGATCCCAGAAAAGATAATGAGGGAAATCCCATTTCCCACTCCCCGTTCCGTAATTTGCTCTCCCAACCACATGAGGAATGCTGTACCAGCCACCAGCGTTATCACCGTCATCAACCGAAAGGGCCAACCAGGGTCCAGTACGAAAGCCCCTCCGTTCATCCCCTCAAGCCCGAGAGCAATTCCAAATCCCTGGATCAAGGCAATAACGATGGTCCCGTAACGCGTATATTGGATTATCGTTTTTCTTCCCCGCTCACCTTCCTTTGCCAATTTCGAAAGATGTGGAACAACAACGGTGAGAAGTTGCAAAATAATCGAAGCGCTAATATAAGGCATAATGCCTAATGCAAAAATCGTCAGTCTCGATAACGCTCCTCCGGAAAAAATATCAAGGAAGCCCATAAGGGCCCCCCCTCGTTCGGTGAGAAATTTAAATAATTCCTCATTGTTTATACCAGGGGTGGGAACATGAGCCCCAATCCGGTAAACAGCAAGCATAGCCAAGGTAAATATCACCCTGCTACGCAACTCAGGAATTTTAAATATATTTTGAAGGCTCGTGACAAGCCGTTCAAGCACGGCCAATCACCTTGGCTTGCCCGCCAGCATTTTCAATTTTTTGCCTAGCAGAATCACTAAATTTATGTGCTTCAACTATAAGCGGCCGGTCGATTTCCCCAGCCCCAAGAATTTTCACCAATTGATTGCGTCCCTTAATCAATCCAATTTCTTTAAACATTTCAAGATTGAAATGCGCTGTTTTTTCATGGGCAACCAGAGTCTTCAAATTTACTACCGAATATTCGATACGAAATGTATTCGTAAATCCCCGCTTTGGCAATCGACGAGCAAGGGGCATCTGCCCTCCCTCAAATCCAGCTTGGTTAGCTCTGCCGGAACGGGCCAACAAACCTTTATGCCCCTTCCCGGCAGTTTTACCCAAACCGGAACCAGGGCCACGGCCTAGGCGCTTTCTTTTAGTTCTCGAACCAGGAGATGGATGTAGATTATGTAGGTTCATGAAGCTGAAACCTCAATAAGATGTCTTACCTTATAAACCAAACCTCGAACTTGATCTGAATTTGGACGACTCACCGTCTGCCCAATTTTCCTGAGCCCTAACCCTAATAAGAGCACACGCATCTTATCTGGGTGACCAATTGTACTGCGCTTTAACGTAATAGAGAGATTTGATGGTGCCCCCATGGCTGGTTACCTCACTGGTCGTTCAAAAATCAATTAATCTTCCATGCCTACGGCTGTTCGACGCATCTCCCGTACTTCAACAGGATCCCGAAGCTGCCTTAAGCCTTGAATAGTTGCTCTCACCGCATTGAATGGATTCCCACGACCAAGCGTTTTAGCCACAATATTCTGGGCACCTGCGACTTCCAATAAGGAACGAACAGCCCCTCCAGCAATGATTCCCGTCCCCGGTTTAGCCGGCTTCAATAAGATATGCTCTCCCCCAAAATATCCATGAACCTCATGGGGAATGGTGTTTGACTTTAACGGGATCCGTATTAAATTTTTCTTCGCATGCGCCACCGCTTTTGCTATGGCAGACGGAACCTCGGTCGCCTTACCTTTGCCCACTCCCACCCAACCATCGCCGTCACCCACAACAACCAAAGCTGAAAAGGAAAATCGCTTTCCCCCTTTCACCACTTTGGCCACTCGGTTAATAACGACCGGTTTATCTTTTAAATTAAGCTCGTCAACATTAACCCTCACAGAAGTGAATCCTTCCCTTAATCAAAATTTGGGGCTTGACACCATTAGAATTTCAACCCTCCAGAACGAGCAGCATCAGCCAATGCCTTAACTCTTCCGTGGTACAACCGTCCCCCACGATCGAAAACGACAAGTTCAATTGGAATAGCCTTCGCTCGTTCGGCAATCGTTTGTCCCACAATTTTAGCGGCTTCAATATTTCCACCGGATTTAATTTTGTCTTTTAAACCAGGATCGCAGGATGATGCCGAGACAAGTGTCCGCCCTTCTGCATCATCTATGATTTGGGCATAGATATGGGAATTGCTTCTAAAAACACTCAATCGCGGGCGGGAGGATAGGCCTACTATACGCAATCTTACCCGCCGACTCCGTTTGGTTAATCTTTTTTGTTTTTCTAAAATATTCACGAGTTCACCCTACTTTTTACCTGCTTTCCCAGCTTTTTTACGAAGGATTTCCCCAACATACTTTATACCTTTATTTTTGTAGACATCTGGTACTTTCATATTTCGAATCTGGGCTGCTACCAGGCTAACCATGCGGTTATCAATTCCCTTAAGAGAGATAGAGGTTTGCTTGTCCACAGAAGCATCAACACCCTTGGGCATTTGAAGGGATATAGGATGTGCATACCCGACAGTAAAACTCAGTTCCCGTCCTTGGATTTGGGCACGGTACCCTACCCCCATCACCTCAAGACTCTTCTGAAAACCTTCCTTCACCCCAAGAATCTGATTGGCTATTTCAGCCCTTGTCAGTCCATGCATGGCTTTTAACTTAGCCGAATCACCTTTTCTGGTTAGAGACACTTCTCCATTTTCCACTTTAGCTTGTATGCCAGGACTCAAGCCCCATTGCAGCTGCCCCAAGGGACCCTTCACTAAAACGCTTCCTTCATGAATCTTAACTTCCACACCTTGTGGAATAGGTATCGGTTTTCGTCCAATCCTCGACATAGGTAACCTATTTATTAAAAATCACAGTAAATAAGGAACATTTCTTACCATACATGGCATAATACTTCACCACCAACCTTCAAGCTCCTACACTGCTCATCGGTCAATAGACCACGATCCGTGGTCAAAATTGCCAACCCTAGCCCCCTCATGACACGCGGCAGATCCTCTTGCCCAGCATAAACCCGACAACCAGGCTTGCTAATTCTTTTTATGCCGGTAATAAAAGATTTCTTCTGTCGCCCGGGAGCATATCGCAACGAAACCTCAAGAACAGGATGCCCATCAGTTCCCGTGGATGCCTTAAAGTCACGGATTAAACCTTCTTCCTTAAAAATTCGAAGGATGTCTTTTTTGACACGTGAAGAAGGAATTTGCACCAAATCGTGTCCACGGCGTCCCGCATTCTGGATTCTGACAAATAAATCTGCGAGGGGATCAGTCATCGACATGCTTCAAAACCTCATAATTAAATAATTGCCAATTTCAAAAAAACCCACTTCCCGCCCTGGAGTTACCAACTTGACTTAGTTACACCCGGAATGTCCCCACGCAAGCTGAGAAAACGGAAACATATCCGACACATGAGGAACCGCCGCAAAAAACCTCTTACCCGCCCGCATACGGGGCACCGATTATAATGACGGGAAGAAAATTTTGGCTCCCGTTTCGCCTTATTCTTGAGTGCTAACCTTGACACAACGCTCCTTTCCCTCTTTAGGGTTTCCGAAAAGGCATCCCCAAATGGGCCAATAAAGATTTGGCTTCATCATTCCGTCTAGCAGAAGTGACAAAGGTAATATCCATTCCATGAATTGATGCGACATCATCATACTTTATCTCCGGAAAGGTCAGCTGCTCTTTTAAACCCAATGTGTAATTGCCCCTTCCATCAAACGCTTTCGGAGAAACGCCACGAAAGTCTCGGATTCTTGGCAATGCCACCGACACCAACCTATCCAAAAACTCAAGCATCCTCGCCCCTCTTAAGGTCACCTTTGTTCCGATGGGAATTCCTTCACGCAGCTTAAATCCTGCAATCGCTTTTTTTGCTCTGGTCAAGACCGGTTTCTGCCCGGTAATTTGCTCGAGTTCGGCAGCAGCGCTTTCCAACAACTTTACGTTTTGAACAGCTTCCCCCATTCCCACGTTTAGGACAATACGCTCTATTCGAGGGACTTGCATGGGATTTTTGTAATCGAATTCTTTCATCATTGCCGGAATAACTTTTTCTTTGTAAAGGACCTTTATCCTCGGGACATAATCCTTCGGGGCAATCGCCGCAGACGAGACCTTTTTCTCTTTGACCTTACCTGTTTCTTTTTGTGGAGATTTTGATTTCATCAGCTTTTGTCCAACGCTTCAGTGGGAGCTTTTTGATAGACACGTACTTTCCGCCCATCATCAAAAGTTTTCATCTTAATTCTTGACGGTTTTTGAGCAGACTCACAAAACACCATGACATTTGAAATGGCCATGGACCCCTCCCGCTCAAGAATTCCACCCTGTTTATTCTTAGCATTAGGCTTGGTATGCCGTTTGATAATATTGAGCTTTTCAACTGTCACCCTGGCATTTTTCCCTTGAACCTGGAGAACCTTTCCAGTTTTTCCACGTTCCTTACCAGTGATAACCATAACTGTATCGCCTTTTTTAATATGAAATTTTTCAGCCATAATGTCCACGCCCCCTAAATAACTTCAGGAGCCAATGAGATGATTTTCATATATTTTTTCTTTCGCAACTCCCTGGCAACCGGCCCAAAGATACGAGTCCCAACCGGATCTCCTTGAGCATTAACCAATACACAGGCATTTCGATCAAATTTAATATGCGACCCATCATCTCGTCGACAACCTTTTTTAGTCCTGACAATCACCGCCTTCATAACGTCACCCTTTTTAACCGATGCCTTAGGAATGGCTTCTCGCACAGAAACGACAATAATGTCCCCCAAAGAACCATACCGCCGCTTTGTCCCGCCCAACACATGAAAACAACGGACGCTTTTTGCCCCGGAATTATCTGCGACATCAAGATAAGTATAATTTTGTATCATTTGGTTAACTCTGCATCATAAGGTACCGAATCGCCACTTTTCCCATGAACAATACTCCAACCAAGTTAGTCACTAACCCGTTTACTGCAAATCTCCGAAACGCGCCAATGCTTGCTCTTACTCAATGGCCGGGAATACACAATTTTAACTTGATCGCCTATTTGACATTGATTAACGGCATCATGGGCCTTCAATTTTGTTTTTCTTCGCATGACCTTCCCATACAAGGCATGCCGCTCTATTCGGACGACCTCAACCACCACCGTCTTTTGCATCTTATTACTCACAACCTTTCCCATTAGGGATCGAGGCACCGACCTTGACTGTGTCATAGTTGAATAACTTCCCTTCGAAAACGTGATGGGCTATTGGCCAATTTGACGAAGAACGGTTTGCACTCTGGCAATATTTTTCCTGGTTTCCCGAATTCGCATCGGATTTTCCATACGTCCCAATGCCAACTGGCTTCTAAAATGGAACAATTCCTGTTTCAATTTATTCACTTTCTCCAACAACTCTGATTTTTCTAAATTCTTTATTTCGTTCATTTCCATATTCAGTACCTATAAAACCGGTATTTCTCCACGAATGACAAATTTCGTGGCCACAGGCAACTTATGGCCAGCTAGGCGCAACGCTTCTTCAGCGACAGCCTGGGTGACATCATCCATTTCGAAAAGAATCCTGCCGGATTTAACTGGAGCAACCCAATACTCGGGATTTCCTTTTCCCTTTCCCATTCGAACTTCAGCCGGTTTCTTGGTAATAGGTTTATCCGGAAAAATCCTTGTCCAAATTCTGCCTCCGCGTTTCACGTGACGGGTCATCGCGATACGAGCAGCTTCTATTTGTCTAGCCGTAATTCGTCCCGGCTCCATGGCTTTCAGTCCAAAAACCCCATAAGCGATTTCACCACCGCGGTAGGCTTTTCCGCGCATTCGCCCTTTTTGAACTTTTCGAAACTTTACCCTTTTCGGAGCTAACATCTTCCTAATACTCCAATCACATTAAACTTATCGTCTTTTATAGAAAACCCAGGGAAGGCTCAGACTTTTCAAGGGATGGGACCTGAGCATCTCCTTTATAAATCCACGCTTTGACTCCAATTTGGCCCATAGCAGTCTTTGCTTCAGCAAATCCATACTCAACATCGGCTCTAAGAGTGTGAAGAGGAACGCGCCCTTCCCGGTACCACTCAGTTCTCGCTATTTCATGTCCACCTAGACGCCCAGCACAATACACTTTGATCCCCAATGCTCCGAGACGCAGAGCCGAAGCCACACTTCTCTTTAAAGCACGACGAAAAGAGACTCGCTTTTCTAATTGAGTGGCAATATTTTCAGCGACCAATTGCGCATCAAGCTCTGGCTTTTTTATTTCTTTCACCGTCACAAATACTTCGTTTCCATATTCTTTTTCAAGCGAAGCTTTTAATTTATCAACCTCCGCGCCCTTCCTCCCTATGATGATTCCAGGACGAGCCGTGTGAATAATTAACTTCAGTTGATTACCAGATCGCTCAATCTCCACACTGGATATCCCCGCATGGTACAATCGCTTTTTGACCACATCCCTAATAGACAAGTCCTGATGAAGGAGCTTCGCGTAATCTTTTTTAGCATACCAACGAGATCGCCAGGTTCTGGTATATCCTAGCCGGAAACCAAACGGGTGTGTCTTTTGACCCATGAATTCTTTCTCCCCCTAACCTTCCATTTCAGGAAATCCAAGCAACCCTAACTGGTTGGACTCACGACAATTGTTATATGGCTGGTACGTTTCTGTATGGGATTAGCCCTTCCCATTGAACGCGGACGAAACCGCTTGTAAATAGGGCCGCCATCAACATACGCCCTGGCAATCTTAAGATTTTCTGGCTCGCCTAAATCTTTCTGCCCGGCATTGGAGACAGCCGAAAAGAGCAATTGCTCAACAATCCTGGCCGCTGAACGCGGGGTATACTTTAATATAGCCAACGCTTCAGCCGCATTCCTCCCTCGCACCAAATCGACAATCAACCTGGCTTTCCGTGGGGCGAGTCTTACGTGTCGCAGTACTGCTTTAGCTTCGGCCATATCTTTCTCTCTACCTTCTTGCTATTTTAATTTCATCAAATTTCATTAATTTATTTTTTTTACTTTAACGCCACGGCCTTCTCACTCTTGGCCGCACCATGTCCCTTAAAAAATCTTGTTGGGGCAAACTCCCCTAATTTATGGCCCACCATATTATCCGTAATAAATACCGGAATGAACTTTTTTCCGTTATGAACCGCAAAGGTTAAACCGATCATATCCGGAATAATCGTTGAACGACGAGACCAGGTTTTTATCACCTTGGATTCCCGCGTCTCCCGCGCTTTCTCAACTTTCTTGGCGATATGTTCGTCGACAAATGGACCCTTATGAACTGACCTTGACATCGATTACCCCCACAATTAACGGGACTTTTTCTTTCTGCCTACTATGATAAATCGCGAACTTTGATTTCGTGGCTTCCTGGTCTTAAAACCCTTCGTGGGTTGCCCCCAAGGTGAAACCGGGTGAGGATTACCCTGGCCTGACTTTCCTTCACCACCGCCATGGGGATGGTCAACAGGATTCATGACTACACCACGCTGATGCGGTTTTTTCCCCAACCATCGAGACCGGCCAGCTTTACCAATAGTGATATTATTATGATCCAGGTTCCCGACCTGTCCCACGGTAGCCATGCACACACCAAGAATCTTTCGCATTTCCCCAGAACTTAAACGAATTTGCACATAGCCGCCGTCTCGGCCCATCACTTGAGCAGAGGCCCCAGCACTTCTAGCCAGTTGGGCACCCTTACCAGGCTTCAACTCAATATTGTGCACAACTATCCCCAAAGGCATTTCCACAAGAGGCAATGCATTACCCACCCTCACATCCACCTGAGTACCCGACTGAACCGAATCACCAACCTTCAGCCCGAGCGGGGCCAAAATATACCGCTTCTCTCCATCCTTGTAATGCAAAAGCGCGATTCTAGACGAACGATTTGGATCATATTCGAGACTGGCTACTTTTCCCGGAACATTAAACTTGTCTCGCTTAAAATCGATCTTTCGGTAAAGTCGCTTATGCCCACCACCTCGAAATCGTGAGGTAATTCTCCCGACATTATTTCTTCCACCAGTTTGAGAAATAAATGTCGTCAGGCTTTTTTCAGGTTTCTTTTTGGTCAACCCTTCGTTTTTTATAGCCGACATTCCCCGCCGACCGGGTGAAGTGGGATTATATTCTTTTATTGGCATGAAGTTTTTCTCTCAATATTTGAAAGTTTCATACAAAACCACCCTAGGCGCTTTCATATAATTCGATTTTTTCGCCTTCCTTCAATGTAATGAATGCTTTCCGCCAATCCGACCTTTTTCCGGTAAAACGTCCCTGACGTTTTTTCTTACCCCTAACATTCATCACATTTACGGAGGCGACCTTTACGCTAAATACTTTCTCCACTGCTCTGCGAATATCAATCCTCGTGGCATGTCGATGCACAGCAAACGCCACTCCATTTTTTACTTCTCGGATAGCCGTTATCTTTTCTGTCAATAATGGCCGAATAAGAACATCATGTGGATTCACGTTACACCCAAATTTCCTGAATTCGTTCCAACTCCGCCTTGGTGACGACTAACTTGTCACACCAAAGCACATCATAGACGTTAAGATCTTTACCATGAAGAATCTTTAAATTCTTCACATTCCTTCCGATACGAATGAGATCATCCAAACCCTCCGCAATAACCAACAACACCTTTCCCCTTGCACCAACTCTGGAAAGCAACTGCACCAAATGCCTGGTCTTCATTTCCGTCACGACCAATTCGTCCATAACAATCAGACCTTCGTCGGCTACCTTAGCCGACAGAGAACCTCTCAAAGCAGCGCGATATACCTTCTTTGGCAATACAGAAGAATAGGATCTTGGCTTTGGACCAAAAACTGTTCCGCCCCCTCTCCAGATAGGAGAACGACTTGATCCAGCCCTAGCACGACCCGTATGCTTTTGCTTCCAAGGCTTCTTACCCCCGCCCCTTACCTCACCACGCCCAAGTGTGGAGGCCGTTCCCTGTCGCTCACTAGCCATCTGCATAACCACAGCTCGGTGAACCAACGACGGATTGACGGTTGAATTAAAAATTCCCTCATTGAGATTGACCTTATCGACTTGCTTATTATCTTGTCCGTAAACGGGAATAGCATCCATAGGTGGCATCACCCAACCTTCCTTACAATCACGACTCCACCGACCGGCCCAGGGACAGCGCCGGAAATTAGGAGTAAATTTTCCTCCGGCTTGACGCCAATAACCTTCAGGCCTTTGACAGTTACTCGCTTATTCCCCATATGACCGGGAAGCTTTTTATTTTTCAAAACCCGTGACGGAAAAGAACTCGATCCGATAGACCCAGGAGCCCGATGAAACATCGATCCATGCGAGGCCGGGCCGCCGGCATAATTATGTCGCTTAATGACTCCCTGGAATCCCTTTCCCTTGGAAATTCCTTGAACATCAATCGACTCCCCTTTTGAAAAAATATCCACCTTCACAAGAGAGCCGGCCTGAACTTCGCCATCAGACCTTACCTCTTTTAAATATCGCCAAAGCCGATCACCTGCTTTCTTCAAATGACCGAGCTGAGGTTTCGTGACCTTCCGCTCAGGAACCTCTCGAAAACCAATCTGAACCGCCGCATAGCCGTCAGTACTTTTTTTCTTGACCTGGACTATTCCACAGGGACCAGCCTCAATGACCGTCACGGGAATTAAACGCCTATCCTCATCAAATACCTGAATCATCCCTAATTTTTTACCTAACAACCCGTTAACCATAATTCATCAATACCTAAAAATTAAGCGGTACCTAAAAACTACACTTCCCACCTTAATCTCAAAATTTACAACTTTATTTCGACATCCACCCCAGCAGCCAAATTTAATTTCATCAAAGCATCCATAGTCTCTGGAGTTGGCTCCATAATATCGAGCAAACGTTTGTGCGTACGAATTTCAAACTGCTCTCGTGACTTTTTATCAACGTGAGTCGAACGCTGGACAGTCCACTTCTCTATCCTCGTCGGCAAAGGAACCGGACCGGCAATACGCGCACCACTCCGACGAACGGTATCCACAATCTCTCTAAGGGATTGATCTAACACCCGATAGTCAAACCCTTTTAATCGTATTCGAATTCTGCGGTCTCGATCCACAAAAACCTACCCTTTCCACTCCACCATTATGTTTTTACGCGACGATTTCCGTGACCACGCCGGCACCCACCGTGCGGCCCCCTTCTCGCACTGCAAACCGTACCCCTTGCTCCATGGCAATCGGCGAGATCAACTCGCCCGCAAACGACACATTATCGCCGGGCATGACCATCTCCACCCCGGGGTTCAACTGCACGATCCCCGTCACATCCGTCGTCCGGAAGTAAAACTGCGGCCGATACCCATTAAAGAACGGCGTATGCCGCCCCCCCTCTTCCTTCGTCAGGATATACACTTCCGCCTTGAACTTGGTATGCGGCGTAATACTCTTCGGCTTCGCCAACACCATGCCCCGCTCCACATCTTCCTTCTTCGTGCCCCGCAACAGCGCCCCAATGTTATCCCCCGCCTGTCCCTCATCCAGCACCTTCCGGAACATCTCGACGCCCGTCACAATCGTCGTCTGCGTCGGCTTCAGACCCACAATCTCAATTTCATCCCCCACCTTCACCTGCCCCCGCTCCACCCGGCCCGTCACCACCGTGCCGCGACCGCTAATGGTAAAGACATCCTCAATGGGCATCAGAAAGGGCTTGTCGATGGCCCGCTGCGGCGTGGGAATATAGGTGTCCACCGCTTCCAATAAACGCATGATCGACGGCACGCCCACCTCACTTTGATCCCCTTCAATGGCCTTGATGGCCGACCCGATCACTACCGGGACATCATCCCCCGGAAAGCCATACTTCGTGAGCAGCTCCCGCACTTCCAATTCCACCAACTCCAACAATTCCTTGTCTTCAACCTTGTCCGCTTTATTCAAAAACACCACGATAAACGGCACCCCCACCTGCCGCGCCAAGAGAATATGCTCCCGCGTCTGCGGCATCGGCCCATCCGCCGCGCTGACCACCAAAATGGCGCCATCCATTTGCGCCGCCCCCGTGATCATGTTCTTGACATAGTCGGCATGCCCGGGACAGTCCACATGCGCATAATGCCGATTATCCGTCTCATACTCCACATGCGAAATGGCAATGGTGAGAATTTTGGTCGGATCCCGTCGGCCCTGGCTTTCACTGGCCTTCGCCACCTCATCGTAGGGGACGAACTTGGCCTTGCCCGCACCACTCATCACCTTGGTTAACGCCGACGTCAAGGTCGTCTTGCCATGGTCGACATGCCCAATCGTCCCGACATTGACATGCGGCTTCTTCCGCTCAAATTTCGCCTTCGCCATGCCCTACCTCCTCTTCAAATCCATGCCGTTCAAAATTGAAAAATATAAAAGAGAGCCACTACTCCCCTTGATTCTTTTTTATGATTTGCTGAGCCATGAGCTTTGGCACCACTTCATAAGACTCAAACTCCATACTATACGTGGCTCGCCCCTGAGTCTTAGATCGTAAATCCGTGGAGTATCCAAACATTTCACTCAAGGGCACTGCAGCATCAACTACCTGGGAAGTCCCTCTTGCCCTCATTCCATGAATCTTCCCGCGCCGGCTATTTAGATCTCCAATGACATCACCCATAAAGTCTTGAGGAACAAGTACCTCGACTTTCATAATTGGCTCCAGCAATACCAAGTCTGCCTTTTGACACGCACTCACCAGAGCCATTGAGCCGGCAATTTTAAACGCCATCTCACTGGAATCCACTTCATGAAAAGAACCATCATACAGCGTGACACGAAGGTCACGCAGCGGATACCCAGCCAGTATTCCGCTTTCCATACGCTCCCGAATTCCCTTTTCAACCGGAGCAATATATTCCCTTGGGACCGCACCACCAACAATTTTATTCACGAACTCCAACCCTACACCAGACTCAGCCGGCTCCACTCGGAGATATACATGCCCATACTGACCACGGCCACCAGTTTGCTTGATATATTTCCCCTCAGCTTCCGCCCTTCCACGAATGGTTTCTCGGTAGGCCACCTGCGGTTTCCCGACATTTGCCTGAACCTTAAATTCACGAAGAAGGCGATCCACAATGATTTCAAGGTGAAGCTCTCCCATACCGGAAATGATTGTTTGCCCAGTTTCTTCATCCGATTTCACCTGAAAAGAAGGATCTTCCTGAGCGAGCTTTTCCAGGGAATACCCCAACTTATCTAAATCCTGCTTGGTTTTCGGCTCAACGGCCAGAGAAATAACTGGCTCCGGGAACTTGATCACTTCCAGCAGAATAGGATGCTTTTCATCACATAACGTATCTCCGGTCCTGGTATCCTTCAACCCCACTGCGGCGGCGATATCACCAGCGGACACTTCGCCAATCTCTTCTCGTTTATTGGCGTGCATTTTTAATAAACGCCCAATGCGCTCTTTTTTACCCTTGGCCACGTTATAGATATAGGACCCGGACGTCAGCCTTCCAGAATACACTCGGAAATAGGTAAGTTGCCCAGAAAATGGATCAGACATTATTTTGAATGCCAAGGCAGAAAAAGGCTCACTTTCCTCAGGCTTTCGAGTGATCTCCAACTCCGTACCAGGGTCTATACCTACAACAGGAGGAAGATCCACAGGAGAGGGAAGGTAATCCACCACTCCATCCAATAAAGGCTGAACACCCTTATTCTTAAAAGCCGAGCCACAAAAAACAGGGTTAATCTTCAACGCCACTGTCCCCAAACGTATCGCCCGCTTAATCTCATCAATTCCAAGAATATCCCCGTTGAGATACCGCTCCATTGCCGATTCGTCAAACTCAACCACTGCATCCAACAACTTCTCGCGATATTCCTTGGCTGAGGCCAGGTATTCTTCAGGAATATCCTGAACGGAAAAGGCTGCGCCGAGAGTCTCGTCATCAAAAACCAACGCCTTCATGATAAGGAGATCAATGACTCCACGAAATCCATCCTCTTTCCCCAAAGGCAATTGCACCGGAACGGGCTTAGCCCCCAATCGGTCAATCAAGGATTGGACACTCGCAAAAAAGTCGGCCCCAACCCGATCCATTTTATTCATAAAAACAATTCGCGGGACCTGATATTTATCCGCCTGGCGCCACACCGTCTCCGATTGGGGCTCCACTCCCTGAACGGAATCAAACACGGCTATCGCGCCATCCAAAACGCGGAGAGATCGCTCCACCTCGATCGTAAAGTCAACATGACCTGGGGTATCAATGATATTGATACGATTATCCTTCCAGAAACATGTCGTTGCCGCCGAGGTTATGGTTATCCCCCTCTCACGCTCTTGCTCCATCCAATCCATGGTGGCAGCGCCCTCATGCACTTCACCAATTTTATGGGACACTCCCGTATAGTAAAGAACCCTCTCTGTAGTCGTCGTTTTCCCGGCATCAATATGGGCCATAATCCCAATATTCCGAGTACGGCTTAACGAAATTTCCCCAGTCACAAATTCCTCACACAACAATGCTGCGAAGGGCTCGGTTCATTTCCAAAAAAAAACAGGGAGAAAAATCCCCCTACCTATGAACAAATCCCCTGCAGCATAATAAATACCAAACCTACCACCGATAATGGGCAAAAGCTCTATTTGCCTCAGCCATTCGATGGGTTTCATCGCGCTTTTTCACTGCAGAACCATTATTATTGGCAGCATCCATGAGTTCAGCCGCCAGCTTTTCCCTCATGCTTTTCCCACTACGAGCCAAAGCACTTTGCTTAATCCAACGCAAAGCCAGAGCAACCTGACGGACGGGGCGAATTTCAACCGGCACCTGATAAGAAGCCCCACCAACTCTTCTAGACTTCACCTCCACCATAGGCTTTACATTTCCGAGAGCAGCATGAAAGACCTTCAGCGGCTCATCACCGGTTTTTTCCCTTACAATATCAAAAGCGCCATAACAAACCCGTTCAGCCGTGCTCTTTTTCCCGTCTTGCAAGAGGATATTCAAAAATCTTCCGACAACCTGATCTTTATACCTTGAATCCTGAACAACCTTTTGACGAAGAACAAGCGGCCTACGTGGCATATAATTTTTTCCTAATAATTAAAAAGCTACGCTCAAACAGGGGGTTGGTAAAAGCCGAAAGAAATAGATTACTTTGGACGCTTTGCTCCATACTTTGATCGTCCCTGCTTGCGATTCGCAACTCCAACCGCGTCCAAGGCACCACGAATCATATGATATCGCACACCAGGAAGGTCCTTCACACGTCCACCACGCACTAAAACAATGGAATGCTCCTGCAGGTTATGCCCCATCCCGGGGATGTAGGCAGTCACTTCCAGACCAGTCGTCAATCGAACCCTCGCGACCTTTCTTAACGCCGAATTTGGCTTCTTCGGGGTCGTAGTATATACCCGAAGGCATACGCCCCTTCTTTGCGGGCATTGGTTTAACGCCGAACTCTTACTTTTTGCCTTTATGGCTTTACGCCCGACCCGTATCAATTGGTTAACTGTTGGCATAAACTTTCCAAATCATTCTCATGATAAATGTAAAAATTATTATGGTGGCGAACCTGACAATACTATAGATTCATTTTCATACTGTCAAGATGCTTAAACATATTATGCACTCTATTTAAGTCATTTCGCACTTGACGACTGAACTATTTCAACATGGGCTTGCCCTTCAGAAGGCAATGCCTCTTCTTCCTTTCGCTTGGGAACAAATGTTTCGCGGTACTCACCCCAACCAGTGCCAGCTGGAATCAATCTTCCCACAATCACATTTTCCTTCAATCCCCGCAGATCATCCGTGCGTCCATTAATGGCAGCCTCAGTGAGAACTCGCGTGGTCTCTTGAAATGACGCTCCCGAAATAAAACTATCGGTACTCAGAGAAGCCTTTGTGATACCCAACAAGACAGGCTTGCCTAAAGCCGGCTTTCCTCCTTCGCTAAGCACTTTTTCATTTTCATCATCAAAGACAGATTTATTCACTTGCGTTCCCGGCAAGAATGAACTATCGCCAGCATCTTCAATTCTGACCTTTTTCAACATTTGGCGCGTAATCACCTCAATGTGCTTGTCATTAATGACCACACCCTGAAGGCGATAGACCTCCTGCACCTCATTCACCAAATACTTCTGCAATTCACGTGGCCCCAAAACGCTGAGAATATCATGCGGATTAGCAGATCCATCCATTAAAGGCTCGCCAGCTCGAACCCAATCCCCTTCATGAACATTCACATGCCGCCCACGTGGAATGAAATATTCCTTCACATCACCAATTTTGTTATCCACAACAACTTTGCGAAGTCCCTTCACAAACCCACCAAAAGAAACCTCACCATCAATTTCGGTGACCACGGCATGCTCCTTTGGCTTTCTCGCTTCGAACAGCTCGGCCACACGAGGCAACCCTCCGGTAATGTCTTTTGTTTTGGTTGTTTCTCGAGGAATTTTTGCTAACACATCCCCCGGATATACCGTAGCACCCTTCTCCACAAAGATATGAGCTCCCACAGGAAGCAGGTATCGTGCTGGTGACCCTGAGGAAAGCTTTGCAGTCTTTCCCGACTCGTCCTTGACGGACAAGCGTGGACGCAAATTGGTCCCAGCTTGCTCGATCACCACGCGACGCGATAGGCCGGTGACCTCATCGACCTCCTCTTTCATGGTGACACCTTCCGTAATATCACCGAAAGCCACTTTCCCTCCAACTTCCGTCAATATGGTGAGGGAATACGGATCCCACTCCACAAACTTTTGCCCGACTTCGACCTTGCCACCATCCTGTACTTTTATCTTTGCTCCATACACCACCGGGTATTTTTCCCGTTCCCGGCCCGTCTCATCGCATACGGCAACCTTGCCGTTTCTTACCATCACCACCCAATCTCCTTGCCGGGTTTTTACCGCCATGCTGGGGTTATGGAAATCAGCATTTTTCTTAGCGTCAAAACCTAACAATTTAATCGTGCCATCATGTTTGGATTCTAGGACGGTTTGCGCGACGACCTTACTGGCCGTTCCTCCAATATGAAACGTCCGCATGGTTAACTGAGTCCCGGGCTCCCCGATGGACTGAGCCGCAATGACCCCAACAGGCTCCCCCTTCTCCACAAGACGGCCACGTGCCAAATCTCGACCGTAACACTTGGCACAAACTCCCCAACGAGACTGGCAGGTAAGGACGGAACGAATTTTCACATGATCGATTCCAGCTTCCACAATCGTTTTACAAAGATCCTCGTTTAACTCCTCATGAGCTTTTACAATAATCTCTTGGGTAACGGGATCATGCAGATCCTCAGCCGTTAACCGCCCCAAGATTCGTTCATCCAGGGGTTGAATCACTTCCCCTCCCTCGACCAACGCCGACACAATAATGCCATCTGTGGTCAAGCAATCCGGCTCACTGATAATCACATCCTGAGCCGTATCAACCAGGCGACGGGTAAGATACCCTGAATTGGCCGTTTTCAGAGCCGTATCGGCGAGCCCCTTTCTTGCCCCATGAGTGGAAATAAAATATTGCAAAACCGTCAACCCTTCACGGAAATTGGCAGTAATAGGGGTTTCAATAATTTCACCAGAGGGCTTGGCCATAAGACCGCGCATTCCACCTAATTGGCGAATCTGCTGTGAGCTTCCTCGAGCGCCTGAATCCGCCATCATATAGATCGGATTAAGACCCTCTGCAGCACCCCGTCCACCTCCCTCACTAATTTCTTTCATCATTTCTATAGCGACTTGTTCCCCAACGTGGGCCCAAATATCAATAACCTTATTGTACCGTTCGCCATTAGTAATCAACCCTTCGCTGTATTGATCATGAACTTGCGAAACATCCACTTTTGCCCGGTTGATCAGTTCCCCCTTACGAGAGGGAATATGCATATTGTCAATACAAATCGAAACACCAGCCTTAGTGGCATAGGAGAACCCTAAGTCCTTTAATTGATCAAGCATGACGACCACTTCATGCAGACCGGCCTGGCGATATACTCGATCGACCAATTTGGTCAGCTCCTTTTTCGTCATGAGTTGATTCACATGTGAAAACGGCATACTGGCTGGCAAAATTTCCGAAAGAATAACTCGTCCAACCGTCGTATCTATCAAGTCTCCGTCGATCCGCACTTTTATTCTGGCTTGCTCCTCAATTTCCTGCGCATCATAGGCGATACGGACTTCATCTGCGGAGGAGAGTATTTTTCCCTCTCCACGGGCTCCGTCGCGATCCTTCGTCAACCAATAAATTCCCAACACCATATCTTGGGAGGGAATAGACAACGGTCGGCCATTAGCCGGCGAAAGGACATTATTTGCCGCCATCATTAATACCCGGCATTCGATTTGCGCTTCAACCGAAAGCGGAACGTGCACGGCCATTTGATCCCCATCGAAGTCCGCATTAAAGGCTGCGCAGACTAACGGATGAAGACGAATCGCCTTTCCTTCAACTAAGATAGGATCAAAGGCTTGAATTCCCAGTCGATGAAGGGTGGGAGCACGATTCAGCATCACGGGATGCTCCCGAATGACTTCATCAAGAACATCCCATACTTCTGGGCGCTCCTTTTCAACCAATCGCTTGGCGCTTTTGATAGTCGTTGCGGCACCACGCTCTTCCAGCTTGTGGAAGATAAAGGGCTTAAATAATTCCAAAGCCATCTTCTTTGGCAAACCGCATTGGTTGAGCCGTAATTCTGGGCCCACCACAATGACCGAGCGTCCGGAATAATCAACCCGCTTACCCAGGAGGTTTTGCCTGAACCGCCCCTGTTTCCCTTTCAACATATCACTTAACGACTTCAAAGGACGCTTATTCGCTCCACGAATCACTCTCCCGCGACGCCCATTATCAAACAAGGCATCAACCGCTTCCTGAAGCATTCGCATTTCATTGCGGATGATGACGCCAGGAGCTTTCAATTCCACCAATCGCTTAAGACGGTTATTGCGGTTTATCACTCGCCGGTAGAGATCATTAAGATCCGAGGTTGCGAATCGTCCCCCATCTAGAGGCACCAGAGGGCGAAGCTCCGGTGGCAAAACCGGAATGGCATCCATAATCATCCACTCTGGATTATTCCCTGATTTATGGAACGCCTCAATCACCTTTAATCGCTTCGTGAGCTTTTTCCCCACAGCTGCAGATGTCGTACTCTTGATTTTGACATGTCGTTCATCCCACAGGGCATTGATATCGACCTTCCGCAACAATTCACGTATGGCCTCGGCACCAATACCCACCTTAAAGGAATTGGCCCCATTCTCCTCTACACACTCACGATACCGCTCCTCGGTCAATAACTCTCTTTCTTTTAAATTCGTATTGCCCGGATCCAGGACCACATACGCCTCAAAATACAGAATCTTCTCCAACTGTTTTAAACTCATATCCAGAAGAATGCCAATCCGGCTGGGCACACCCTTGAGAAACCAAATATGGGCAACGGGTGCAGCCAATTCGATATGGCCCATCCTCTCTCGTCGAACTTTTGACTGGATAACTTCCACCCCGCATTTATCGCACACAATCCCACGATGCTTCATTCGCTTATATTTACCGCAATTACATTCCCAGTCTTTGGTTGGTCCGAAAATTTTTGCGCAAAATAAGCCATCCCGCTCGGGCTTAAAAGATCGATAATTGATCGTCTCTGGCTTTTTTACTTCGCCATACGACCACGAGCGAATCTTTTCAGGCGAAGCAATACGAATCCGCATGGCATCAAACGAAACCGCGTCACGAGGTTTTTCAAAGAGCGAATAGATACTGTCCAAGTTCGTTCCTCCGATTATGTTGAATGGTGGGAATGCACAATCAGGCTACTGGCTTAATCAGCAGATTTGATAAGCTCCACATCCAACCCTAAACTCTGCAATTCCTTTACTAATACATTAAAGGACTCCGGAAGACCCGGCTCAAGAAAATTCTCTCCCTTCACGATCGCTTCATACATTCGGGACCGTCCAGGCACATCATCCGATTTCACTGTCAAAAACTCTTGCAGGGTCGAAGCCGCCCCATACGCCTGAAGAGCCCAGACCTCCATTTCCCCTAAACGCTGACCACCAAATTGAGCTTTTCCTCCCAGCGGTTGCTGCGTAACCAGTGAATAGGGTCCGATTGAACGAGCGTGAATTTTATCGTCCACTAAATGGTGAAGCTTCAACATATACATGTACCCCACCGTAACCGGACTTTTAAACGGTTCTCCTGTCCGCCCATCATAGACGACTGATTGACCGGACTCCGGCAGTTTAGCTTTTTTTAATAATTCCTTTATTTCCTTTTCAGATGCGCCATCAAACACGGGGGTTTCAACCAGAATTCCCAAAGCTTTTGCCGCCCACCCCAAGTGGGTCTCGAGAATTTGCCCCACATTCATCCGAGAAGGAACCCCCAACGGGTTCAGAACGATCTCGACAGGCGTTCCATCAGGAAGATACGGCATATCTTCTTCCGCCATGATCCGAGAAACGACGCCCTTATTTCCATGGCGTCCAGCCATTTTATCGCCTACGGCAATTTTACGCTTAATCGCTAAATACACCTTCACAAGCTTAATAACCCCGGGAGGCAATTCATCACCCCGCCGAAGCCGCCCGACTTTTTCATCATATTGGGTTTGCAAGATCTCGATTTGATCTTTTGCTTCCCGCTCAATCTCATCCAATTTCTTTTGTTCTTCGGCATCAGCCAAAATCACTCGACGCGCATCATCGTCGGACAATTTGCGAAGGACTTCCGCCGTGATCCGTCCCTTCTTTTTTAGGATCACTTCACCGCTATCAGGATCCATCAAGTCCCGCCCGACAAATTGCCCAAGCAGGAGCTTCCGAATCTTACGATTTCGCTCTTCCTCGATAATCCGCAATTCTTCCTGGTAGTCTCGCTCGACCTTCACGCGATCATCGGTCTCAATGGTCCGAGACCGCTCATCCTTATCCACCCCTTTTCGCGAAAAAATCTTAACATCCACCACAATACCTTCAATTCCAGGGGGAACCTGGAGCGAGGTATCCTTCACATCACCGGCTTTTTCACCAAAAATCGCTCGAAGCAACTTCTCCTCCGGCGTTAACTGCGTTTCTCCTTTCGGGGTAACTTTCCCAACAAGAATATCGCCTGGCTTGACCTCTGCACCAATTCGCACAATCCCGCTTTCGTCTAAATTACGAAGAGCCTCTTCCCCAAGATTTGGAATGTCCCTGGTAATTTCCTCTTTTCCCAGCTTGGTGTCGCGTGCCTCCACCTCGAATTCCTCGATATGGATGGAAGTAAAGATTTCTTTTTTGACCAACTTTTCACTTAAAAGAATGGCATCCTCATAGTTGTAGCCTCCCCAAGGCATAAACGCGACCAAGATATTTTTTCCCAACGCCAATTCTCCCCGATCCATAGCCGGTCCATCTGCTAAGACCTGACCCGTTTTTACGGGTTGCCCGACTCGAACAATAGGAGTTTGCGTAATACAGGTATTTTGATTCGTCCGCTGGAATTTGACCAAGTCATAGGTATCAAGGATTCGGGAACCCTTCTTTTTGTCATCCTTCTCCTTGAGTCCGGTTCTTACCACAATTCTTCTCGCATCCACTGACTCAACAATCCCATCTCGCTGAGCAATAGCTAAGTACCCTGAATCTCTGGCTACAACGGCTTCCATTCCTGTTCCAACCAGGGGAGCCTCGCTTTTGATGGTGGGCACCGCTTGACGTTGCATATTCGAACCCATAAGAGCTCGGTTGGCATCATCATGTTCTAAAAATGGAATTAACGCCGTGGCCACGCTGACCACCTGCTTCGGAGAGACATCTAAATAATCCACTTTATCCGGGGTGGTCGTCACAAACTCCCCAGCTTCTCGTGCGGTGATGGTTTCCGAAGTAAGGGCCCCCTCTTTATTCATAGCCGAATTAGCTTGCGCAATGACGACCTGGTCCCCATCCAACGGCGAGAGGAACTCAACCTCGTCAGTCACACGGCCTTTCCGAACCTTTCGAAAGGGCGCTTCAATAAATCCAAACTCATTGATCCGAGCATAGGTAGCCAACGAGGTAATCAAGCCAATGTTGGGTCCCTCCGGCGTTTCAATCGGACAAATACGACTATAGTGGGAGGGATGGACATCCCGCACTTCAAATCCCGCGCGCTCTCTGGTTAACCCACCAGGGCCTAATGCTGAAAGCCTTCGCTTATGCGTAATTTCAGCCAATGGGTTAGTTTGATCCATAAACTGCGACAATTGACTTCCGGCAAAAAATTCTTTAATGGCACCCACAATGGGCTTGGCATTGATCAAATCATGCGGTAACACGGTTTCCATATCCAGCAGATTCATTCGCTCCTTAATGCTTCTCTCCATTCTGGCCAAACCAATACGAATCTGATTCTCCAGTAATTCGCCTACCGATCGAACGCGACGATTTCCCAGATGATCGATATCATCTACCGTACCCTTTCCGGCCTTGAGATCCACCAAACATCTCACCACCTCGACAATATCTTGAGCCGATAAGGTCCGTTGCTCCAAAGACAAATCAAGATTAAATCTCTTGTTCATTTTCAACCGACCAACAGGGGAAAGGTCATATCGTTTTGGATTTAAAAAGAGATTTTCAAATAACAACTTCGCAGATTCGATCGAGGGCATCTCTCCCGGACGGAGCCGTTTATATATCTCAACCCACGCCTCCTCCTTTGAATTAGTCCGCTCGGCCTCCAACGTATCGAGGATGACAGGACTGGTCGTGGGACTATCCAAGTAAATGACCTTAAATCCTTCAACTCGACTTTCCAGAATCCGCTCTATCACTGGTGCCGTGAGTCGTTGATTTTTCTCCAAAATAACTTCCTGAGTTCCCGGATCCACCAGTTCCGTTAGGACAGCCCTTCCAAATAAATCTTCTTTCTTAATCGGGATTTCCTTTATTCCTGCCGAGCGGATACGTCCCATGAGAGTTTTGTTGATCTTCATGCCTTCTTTAACTAACGGCTCACTTGCCCCCTTCTCGAAAAGGTCAATTGGAACTCGCAATCCCGCATGAATGTCCGGATCAAGCTTGCGGAGTAACGCACCATTGACAACCCGCACCTCCTCTACAGGATAATACATCTTGAGAAGATCATCAGTGCTAAATCCAAAACCCTTCAAGAGAATAGTGGCCGGCATCTTCCGCCGTCGATCAATCCGCACATACAAAATATCCCTGGCATCATATTCAAAATCGAGCCATGATCCTCGATAAGGGATAATCCGACCAGAAAACAAGACCTTCCCACTGGAATGCGTTCGACCTTTATCATGACCAAACGATGGCCCTGGAGAACGATGCAACTGACTAACGGCCACCCGCTCCGTGCCATTAACCATAAAGGTTCCGCGATCGGTCATTAAAGGCAATTCACCCACATAGACTTCCTGTTCCCTCACATCCAACACACGGTTTTTCACACTTTTATCTTGTTGATCGAAGACAACCAATCGCACTCGAAGCTTTAAAGGTGCCGCGAAGGTCATTCCCTGCTCAATGCACTCTCTAATTTCATACTTGGGAGTTCCCAAGGAATAGCTGGAAAATTCTAAAATGGCCGAATTATTGTAATCCATAATGGGAAATACACTTTTAAACGCCGCATGTAACCCCTTGTCCTCACGACGATCCGGTAACGTCTCTGCCTGCAAAAACTCTTCATAGGAACGGCGCTGAACCTCGACTAAATCCGGAATCTCAATATGCGAGCGAATTTTTGAAAAGCTATGTCGCTGAATACTGCCTTCAAAGGCTGGTTGTCCCATTCCTGTCTCCTTAAGGATTAACGACCACTTCCGCTTTCTGCTGGTCCTCGAAACTTCCTCGCGCCACCTTCACATCCTCCAAAAAAGAGGACTACTTCACCTCGACGGTGGCACCCACATCTTGCAGCTTTTTCTTGATGGTCTCGGACTCCTCTTTCGATACTCCCTCTTTGACCGGCTTTGGAGCAGCTTCTACGAGATCCTTGGCTTCCTTCAGGCCCAAACCAGTGATTTCTCGAACGACCTTAATGACTTGAATCTTTTTGTCGGCAGGAGCGGCACCAAGTACGACCGTGAACTCCGTCTTCTCTTCTGCCGCTGGAGCGGCACCTGCGGCCCCTGCTGGAGCAGCCACTCCGACCGGAGCTGCAGCCGTCACACCGAACCGATCTTCCAACCCTTTCACGAGGTCTGACAATTCCAGGACACTCATGCCCTCTATCACCTTAATAAAATCTTCCTTTGACATCTTGGCCTCCGTTGCACTCATCTCCCCGTCTCCTTTCTGCGTTTTGTTTTCTTGTATTGCGGCCAAAACCGCAACAATACTTCTGACAATTTGACCTAACACTCCGACAAACCCACGAACCGGCCCTTGGAAGGCAGACAACAGCATTGACAACAATTCCGGCCTTGACGGCAAATCCGCCACAGACGAAATACGGGAAGGATCGAGTTCCATCCCGTCTAGAATTGCCCCCTTAAGCTGCAACTTCTCTTCACATTTTTCATTTTTGATAAAATCCCGTATGACTTTTGCCGGCAAAACCGGATCATCGTATCCAATCACCAACGCCGATTGGCCTCTAAAGAATGGCCGTAACGGAACAAGATCCGTTCCCCCGATAGCTCTCACGGCAAGCGTATTCTTCACCACATGCAAATGGGCTTTCGCCTGCCGAAGCCTTTTCCGCAAATCATTGACTTGATTGACAGGCATTCCCGTACATTCCGTCACAATAGCGATTCGCGCATGCGCGAATCGCTCATGCATGGTCGCCACGGCTTCATTTTTATCAGTTTTTTTCATACCTCGAACTCACCTGCTGAGATTAAAGTTTCAACCAACCTGCTTCGCAATCGCCATACTATCTAGATGGATACCGGGGCCCATGGTGCTGGATAAAGTCGCACTTTTGACATACTTTCCTTTACTGGAAGACGGCTTAGCCTTCAGGATAGCATCAAACACTGACTGGGCATTCTCTTTGATCTGTTGGCCCTGAAAAGATACTTTCCCCACAGGAACATGAATATTCCCGGCCTTATCTACCTTATACTCCACTCGACCTTTTCTGATTTCTTGAATAGCTTTCCCGACCTCAAATGTCACAGTTCCGGTCTTGGGATTCGGCATTAACCCTCGCGGGCCCAACACTTTCCCCATTCTTCCCACCGCACCCATCATATCCGGCGTCGCAATCATGGAATCAAAGTCCAACCACCCATCTTGAATTTTTTGCAAAAGATCATCACCTCCGACATAATCCGCACCTGCCTCACGTGCCTCTTGCTCCTTTTCTCCTTTCGCAATGACCAGAATCCTGGTCTTTTTCCCAGTCCCATGAGGAAGAACAGTCGTGCCGCGCACCATCTGATCGGCTCGCTTAGGGTCTACCCCAAGGCACAGGGACATCTCAACCGTCTCATCAAATTTGGCAAACGCGGTTTGCTTGACCAGGTCACTCGCTTCATCCAAGGAATACAGAGCTTTTGTGACCTTTGCTAATGCTGATTCAAATTTCTTTCCCACGGTGCATACCCTCTGTTAAAAGCTCTTGAATATTTACCCTTCAACCGTAATACCCATGCTTCTCGCTGTTCCTGCAATCACATTCATCGCAGCAGGAATATCTCCGGCATTTAAATCTTCAACTTTCAATTTAGCGATATCCTCCAATTGCGCCTGGGTAATTGTCCCCACCTTATTTTTATGCGGAATCCCAGAACCCTTAATGATCCCTGCAGCTTTCTTCAAAAGGTCTGATGCAGGAGGTGTCTTGGTAATAAAGGTAAAACTTCGATCCTTATAGACAGAAATAACCACAGGGATAATGCTGCCTTCTTGCTTCTGCGTCCTCGCATTAAATTGCTTACAAAATTCCATGATATTCACACCATGCTGCCCCAACGAGGGCCCGACAGGAGGAGCCGGATTGGCTTTCCCCGCTGGAATCTGCAATTTAATTTGACTCATTATTTCTTTGGCCATGCCTTCACCTATCCTTGCATCGACTCGCTAGTGCTTGAATAAATAATTGAGAAATTGATTCAATTCTAAACGCGTTCAACCTGTGAAAACGCCAATTCCACAGGGGTTGACCGCCCAAAAATACTGACAAGCGCCTTGACCCGTCCATGATCCTGATCCACGTCATCCACCAATCCATTGAAACCCAAAAATGGACCATCAACGATTCTGACATTGTCTCCCTTGGAAAAATTCGCTAGCTCCCTGGGAGCCGTCGCGCCAGATTCTAATTGCTTTAACAGCGTTGATACCTCCTCTGGATCAAGAGGGATCGGCCGGGTTCCACCTCCAATAAAACCGGTAACCTTTGGAGTCTCTTTGATCATATTGACGACATCATCACCAAGCGGTCCGTTCGCTTCCAACAAGACATATCCGGGAAAGAATTTTCGTTTAGAGGCTCGACGTTTGCCATCCTTGAATTCCACAACGTCTTCCGTAGGAACAAGAACCTGGGCCACTGACTCAGCCATTCCCAATTGATTCGCCCGCTCAACAATACCGGTCCGAACCCGTCCCTCGTATCCTGCATAGGTGTGAATGACATACCAATGGCTTGACATGAATCCCCTTCTTTATACGCTAAATAACCCTACTGATTAACCAAACTAAAAATGAATCTACGACAGACAAGTACATGGACATAAAAAGGCAAAACAACAAAACCACTGTCGTCGACCCTATCGTTTCAGTTTTAGTAGGATAAGAAATCTTTTTAAGCTCACCGCGAACATCGCTCAAAAATTCCGTTATGGAAGACCACATCTTCTTAAACACGTCCTAATTCCTCACATTCTCTCTTCATCCAAAAATGACAACTTTCCTTCGCTTGGCGCCCATCAGGGAATCGTTATGGCAGGGGCACCAGGATTCGAACCCGGACTTTCGGTTTTGGAGACCGACGTGCTAGCCGTTGACACTATGCCCCTTCAACCTGCACGCAACACAAAAAACCCTTCCCAGCAATTACTTGACCTCTTTATGAGGGCTATGCTTCCGACAAAATCGGCAATATTTTTTTATTTCCAACCGATCAGGGTCGTTTTTCTTGTTTTTTATCGTTGAATAATTGCGACGCTTGCAGTCTCCGCAAGCTAACGAAATAATAACTCTCATGGATACACCCCTATGTTTTTACGCGACGATTTCCGTGACCACGCCGGCACCCACCGTGCGGCCCCCTTCTCGCACTGCAAACCGTACCCCTTGCTCCATGGCAATCGGCGAGATCAACTCGCCCGCAAACGACACATTATCGCCGGGCATGACCATCTCCACCCCGGGGTTCAACTGCACGACCCCCGTCACATCCGTCGTCCGGAAGTAAAACTGCGGCCGATACCCATTAAAGAACGGCGTATGCCGCCCCCCCTCTTCCTTCGTCAGGATATACACTTCCGCCTTGAACTTGGTATGCGGCGTAATACTCTTCGGCTTCGCCAACACCATGCCCCGCTCCACATCTTCCTTCTTCGTGCCCCGCAACAGCGCCCCAATGTTATCCCCCGCCTGTCCCTCATCCAACACCTTCCGGAACATCTCGACGCCCGTCACAATCGTCGTCTGCGTCGGCTTCAGACCCACAATCTCAATTTCATCCCCCACCTTCACCTGCCCCCGCTCCACCCGACCCGTCACCACCGTGCCGCGACCGCTAATGGTAAAGACATCCTCAATGGGCATCAGAAAGGGCTTGTCGATGGCCCGCTGCGGCGTGGGAATATAGGTGTCCACCGCTTCCAATAAACGCATGATCGACGGCACGCCCACCTCACTTTGATCCCCTTCAATGGCCTTGATGGCCGACCCGATCACTACCGGGACATCATCCCCCGGAAAGCCATACTTCGTGAGCAACTCCCGCACTTCCAATTCCACCAACTCCAACAATTCCTTGTCTTCAACCTTGTCCGCTTTATTCAAAAACACCACGATAAACGGCACCCCCACCTGCCGCGCCAAGAGAATATGCTCCCGCGTCTGCGGCATCGGCCCATCCGCCGCGCTGACCACCAAAATGGCGCCATCCATTTGCGCCGCCCCCGTGATCATGTTCTTGACATAGTCGGCATGCCCGGGACAGTCCACATGCGCATAATGCCGATTATCCGTCTCATACTCCACATGCGAAATGGCAATGGTGAGAATTTTGGTCGGATCCCGTCGGCCCTGGCTTTCACTGGCCTTCGCCACCTCATCGTAGGGGACGAACTTGGCCTTGCCCGCACCACTCATCACCTTGGTTAACGCCGACGTCAAGGTCGTCTTGCCATGGTCGACATGCCCAATCGTCCCGACATTGACATGCGGCTTCTTCCGCTCAAATTTCGCCTTCGCCATGCCCTACCTCTCCCTGGATAATCCAAATAATCCTAACCGTAATTATTAGCTGGAGCCCACGACGCGGATCGAACGCGTGACCTCGTCCTTACCAAGGACGTGCTCTACCAACTGAGCTACATGGGCTCTTTTCCCTCATGAAGACATCTCTCAGCATTAGCCCATCCGAAATGTATGGAGCGGGCGACGGGATTTGAACCCGCGACACACAGCTTGGAAGGCTGCGACTCTACCACTGAGCTACGCCCGCAGTTCCGATTTGCCCCTCTATTATTTATTGTGCTTAATACTTTCAATTTTCTTCTCAGCATGACTTCCAGCCCTAGATCCCCTTCAATCAATCATGGTGGGCAGGCAAGGGTTCGAACCTTGGAAGCCGATGGCAGCAGATTTACAGTCTGCCCCCGTTGACCGCTTGGGTACCTGCCCTTTGAAATGAGTAGGACCGTCTTCTACCTAAACCGTTTTGAAATTACATCATGGAATTTATTAAGACGAAGATCTCTGTGAAGTGAAGACAGACAAGGCAGAAATTAGCCCCTGCATGTACAGATCAACAACAAAAACCCTAGTGTTGTGTTCTTAAAAACAGGAGCGGAAAAAATATACCCTACCTGTAAACGAATCATTATAATTTTTAAAGATGGCCTGGTCAAGACCCACCCGTTGCCTGTATTTTTAACGGCGGGTTAATCCCAAATTGACAAGTCAACTCGCTCCAAGTCACATTTAAAAAAATGAACCCTTTCCAAAACCCTTGCTTGCCTCCCTTAATAAGACAGCAAATATTCTCGTTGTTTCTTCATTCCTGTATTTGGGTTGTGCTTGTCCTTCTTACGATTTGCCTAGGGACCGGATTCGGAATCCCTCAGCATGTCTGGGGGGAAACGGGCAATCGACCGAACAACGAACTTGCCAGCATCTCCACTCCTAAGGGCTCCGTCATTTTCGCAGAGATTGCAAATAATCCAACCACAAGAGCCAAAGGTCTGATGGATCGACCTTCCATGGCACCGGACGCGGGAATGTTATTTCAATTCCCTGAATTAGGATATTGGACCTTTTGGATGAAAAATACCAAAATCCCTCTGGATATACTATGGCTGGACAAATTAGGCACAATCATACACTTGGAATCAGACGTTCCTATTTGTACCCGGACAGATGACCACTGCCCTCGATATTATTCTCACAAAAAGTCTTGGCAGGTTCTCGAACTCAATGCCGGAATGGCAGAAAAGCTAGAACTGATTCCTGGGAGCCGCTTGAAGATAACCGTTCCCCAAACCCCTATTCCCTATTAAACCTTACCTAATTCTTTTCCTTACCACCCTCGCACTCGCTTAGCAGAAAGAATACCGTCGACCCGTTGAATTTCCTGCAGGATTAGTTCCAAGTGTGTGGTATTCTTGACCTCTATCACAAAATCTAATACCGCTTTCCGATCCTCTCTGGTAGAAATCTCCGCCCTGGTGATATTAGCCTGACACTGAGAAATTCCAGCTGACACCTTAGCTAATACTCCAGGTCGATCCAACGTTAAAACTGACACTTCAACTGAATGGGTCCCTTCAAGGTCCGAATCCCATTCCACCTCGACCAATCGATTATGATCCCATTCCAATGATTGGAAGTTAGGGCAATCTATCGCATGAATGGTCAACCCTCTCCCTCGGGTAATGTACCCGCGTATCGGCTCGCCAGGAACTGGTTTGCAACATTTGGAGAGTTGCATTAAAACATCTTTAGTTCCTCCAAATTTGACAGATCCCTCTTGAAGGAGACCCGGCGATTTTTGATGAAGAGATGGAGCGCCACTCCTAGCGAACGCCGGTGCCTTTTGCTCAACCCCCTCGTGAAAATGACTTACAATTTGATCCGGGGCCAAGCGACCGTATCCAACCAGGCGAATCAACTCATCTAAGGTCTCACAGCCCTTCCCTTTAGCCATAGACAACAGGCGATCGGATTTCAGTGATTGCGCCACAGGGAAATCTTGGCGTCGGAATTCTTGCTCCAACAAACGTCGACCAAGTTCCAGTGCGCGCTTTTGTTCCTCGACTTTAAACCAATGCTTAATCTTAGTTTTCGCCCTTGAGGTTTGGACAAATTTCAACCAACCCCTGTGAGGAACCTGGGAAGGGGAGGTCAAGATCTCCACCATATCTCCGCTATTTAATTGGTAACGGAGGGGAACGAGTTTTCCATTAATTTTCGCCCCAACACAGTGATCTCCAATTTCCGTATGGATCGCATAGGCAAAATCTAATGGGGTAGACCGCACAGGAACCTCCCGGACTTCTCCCTTCGGCGTAAAGACAAACACCACATCATGGAATAAATCTAATTTGACCGAATTCATAAACTGGCGATTATCAGCAAGGTCCTTATGCCACTCTACAAACTGCCTGAGCCAGCTAAACACCTGTTCGTCGCGCCCGCCAACTTTTCCCGGTTCTTTATACAGCCAATGGGCCGCCACGCCATATTCATTAATCCGATGCATATCCGCCGTCCGGATTTGAAATTCCACATACTCGCCTTGGGGACCAACGACCGTGGTGTGTAACGATTGATACAGATTTGAACGTGGGGTCGCGATATAGTCTTTAAAGCGGGCAGGGACTGGAGGCCAAATGGAATGAATCAATCCCAAAATGGCATAACAATTCATTTTGGTATCCGTGACAATGCGAATGGCGGTCAGATCATAGATTTCGTCAAAAGAGACTGACCGGCGCTCCATCTTCTGATAGATACTGAAAAGGTGTTTGGGTCGTCCATCAATCTGCCCCGGAAGATCCGCCTCCGCAAGCGCCTGTTGAGCCAGACGAATCAGAGATTGAATATATTCCTGCCGCTCCTCATCTTTTTTGGCCAAACGCAGTTTCAAATGAGAATAGGCATCCGCTTGGAGGTACTGAAAACACAGGTCTTCGAGTTCCTGTTTGATCCAACTCATGCCAAGTCGATTGGCCAATGGGGCATAGATCTCCATCGTTTCTTGTGCAATTTTTTTCCGTTTATCATCCGTCAAGGCGTCGAGAGTTTGCATATTATGCAGCCGATCAGCCAATTTGATAAACACAACCCGAATATCATCGGCCATGGAGAGAACCATTTTCCGGAAATTTTCAGCTTGTTTCTCTTCATAGGTCTTGAAAGGAATTTGTCCAATTTTGGTAACGCCTTCAACCAATCGAGCCACATCGCTTCCAAACTCTTTTTCTAATTCGGCCCTTGTCGCCACAGTATCCTCAAGCGTGTCATGCAGAAGCCCAGCAACAATTGCTGGAACATCCAATTTCAAAAAGGTCAATATTCCGGCGACCGCTAAAGGATGCTGAACATAGGGCTCTCCTGTCTGCCGGGTTTGGCCTTCGTGAGCTTTCGCGGAATAATCATAAGCTCGTCTAATGAGTCCGGTATCAGCTTCGGGATGATAGGCTTTCACCTGGTCCATCAACTGCTCAATGTCTGCCAAATGTGTCACACCCATTGATTTAATCCCTCATCAGAATATCTGAAGACACAAGTCAAACAAATCATAACAAAATATGGAGAAAATTGCTGTGTTTCTGTCCTCCGTCACCCGATGTCCCTGTCCCCATGGATCCAATTAAGCCCCTACAAGGTATGGAAAAGGGATTCCGGGTGGGTTCACTCAAAATGGAACCCTTTCTCAAATACAGAACCGATGTATGATTTGAAAGGTCGGAAGTCCTCGACGTTACCAAAAAAAGCAAGAAAAAGGAGAGAGGGAAAAACGTCAGGAAATGCAGGTGGGAAAAGGAACAAGGCAGGAGTGAAATGTCATGGCTCCAATAGCCATGCTCGTCACTCTCCACCTTTTTGCACATAGTTTTTCACAAATTCAGCGGCATTCTCTTCCAAGACCTTATCAATCTCATCAACCAAATCATCCAATTCTTCTTTCAAGCGTTGGCCGGTTTCCGCAACTTTTGGATCAGCCTGAACCTCTTCCGATTCTTTGGGAGAACTGGTTTTTCGAGAATCATATTTTCGATCCTGTTTGTCCATCGTGCACCTCCTTGACAAAGTCGATGAAACAACTAATTTCAGACTACTCCACACTTTCCATAACCGTCAAGACACGTGCTACCGGCACAACTGACTTCGTTGCTCCCATCAGAGCATTATGATAAATTGACCCGCGCGGGCGATTAGCTCAGTGGAAGAGCGCTTCCTTCACACGGAAGAGGCCACTGGTTCGATCCCAGTATCGCCCACCATAATTATTATTTATACATTTTCTTGCCTGGATTAATTTTTTACCTCCGTCACCTCGCCCCCTCCTTAAGTTGGAGCGAAGGCTTCTTGATTGTGATTTTGTCACCAACTACCCGACCGAACCCCAGGCAGTTCAGCCGTCCACAATGTTCTCCCCCATCATAACTACAACATCTTCGAAAGCCTGTAATGATGATGAGAAATATCGGGCATAGCAATCGAACGCTCAGAAAACCATCGACCACAAATTTCCTCATGGCGTTCCTTCTTTTCTTATTGCTTCCGCATTGCGCTGGATCTCCCCCCGCTTCTTCGCTCCCCCCTTCCGAAAGTGACCTCAACTTATTAGGAAAGACGGCATTGTGCCAAACTAAAGCAGATGTTCAATCGAGTTTGCTGAAATCGGGAGTAAAAGAATCTCCTTGGGGTGCAGGGAAAGAAGTTTTTCAAGAAGTCCCATCTCCGTACAAGCATGGACAATGGTTCATGTTCAACGAAGATCAAACTCTTGTGGGTGTCATTACCGTATTCCCGGATGGTCTATCCTTGGATGGCTATCCGAAGCTTCGCCACACTCTTTCCCAATTACCCCCGGCTCGTGAGTTCTTTTTTCACTCCTCGCAGATCCTGAAAGGACAAGCTCCCGATTCTGGCACCTTGTATCGAACCGGAGAAGCCACTAACACGCATCAATATTTTATTCGTCACTCCCCAGGTCAGAAGGACCAACTGGTTATGGCGGTTTTCCTCCTTGATCCCTATGAAACACTCTTAGATGGCAGTCATACAAAATTTCTTTCGTATATCGAAGACCCGAATTCTCAGCAGAAAGAGGATATGGGAGGGACCGGCCAATTGAATTCCGAGAAGGAATTTTTAGGACTTCAGCAATTTGCCAGAGGGGAGATTGCCCTATTTGCATCATGCGGCGAAAAACGTCCAGCTATGGCTTTGGACGCCTATCAAAAGGCTATTCAATATGGATTACCCGATACGAAACAATTAGCGGAAGCCCACCATCGCCTTGGATTAGCCTTGCGAAGTTTGGGGCGGCTACAAGAGGCTAAAACCACGTTACAACAGGCCCTAACTATCCAGCCACACTCTGCAATTATTTTGAATAGTTATGGGTCGGTCCTGGCGCAACTGGGAGATGTGCCAAAAGCAATTGAAACCTTCGAACACGCATTAGCCTTACAGCCAGACTATGCTCACGCCAGATTTAATTTGGCTGAAGCGTATGAATCACACAACCCCAAGCGCGCGATTCAAGAATATGAGACGTTTTTAATCTTAGCAGAGGATAAACCTGAGGAGTCGACGAAAGTTGGCCTTGCCAAAGGTAAAATCAAGGCCTTACAAGGCGGAGCCCCCCGGTAACCACAGGCGAGCACCAACGTCGAAAAAAGGCTTGTGATCTACAAATCTATTTTGGGAAGCAGGCCATCTGTACATTTTCACAAGATAACTGTCTATGAAATTCTATGGGGTTCGCAAAGGGCGCACGACTGGCATCTTTGAGAATTGGGAAGCCTGCCGGGCTCAGGTGTACCATTTCCCCGGTGCTATCTATAAAGGCTTTTCCACACGAAAAGAAGCCGAAGCCTTTCTCTCGCCTTCCAAATCTGGCCAACCAATCATCAAGGGAAAGTCAAAAAAGTCTACATCTCCCATCATCGAAATCTGGGTAGATGGCTCTTGCTTTCCACAAGCCAATGGCTCACTTCGCCTGGGATGGGGATTACTCGTCAAAAAAAATGGACAGGAAATTCACAGGGACAAAGGAAACGATATTCCGCCAGCGGCAATCATCCACCGAAATGTCGCGGGGGAAATACTGGCTATCCTTAAAGCTATTCAATGGTGCCAATCCCAGGAGATTACGGAATTAACGATCTATTATGACTACCAGGGATTGGAAAGTTGGGCCACCGGAGACTGGCGAGCCAAACTGCCCTTTACCCAAGCCTATGCGGACGCGGTAAAAGATTCGGGACTCACTATTCATTGGGTCAAAGTCAAAGCCCACTCCGGAAATAAGGAAAATGACATTGTGGATCAACTTGCAAAGGAAGCCGCCCAGGGAAATTGAGGAGGAATTCGATGGTGGAGGGGTTGCCTAAATAAAAAGTAGGTAAAACAAAAAACGCAATCGCCAGTTATAAGGTTCCTTCTCCTTTTAAGTAGTTTCGAAAACGGGTCATGAGTTCATCACCCAACAGACCAACATCAGGCTTTTTCTTCATATAATCCCTGATCTCATCCAATCGATGCTCAGCCTGTTCATTCCCCTTTAATCGTTTAACTTTTTGCATGGCATCGCCAAACGCATCAAAGGTCAGTTCCTGATATCCAAAACTCCGAATCCGCTTCACCGCTTTCATCATCGCTTCATTCCTGAAAGTGGTGAGATGTTCAGAATCAATCGTGGTTAAACCCAGTTTTCTCGCCCGACGCTCAGCGGCTTTCCGAATCCCGCTTCTAACAAAATCCGGTGAAGTATGCAGACGTTTCCAGGCTTCATCGGTCCAAGCCACCTGTGTAGCTGGGGCTTCCCAGAGACGAACCAAGGTCTCAACATCAATTTTCGCGATCCCTTGCTCCCTGGCTAAATCTTCCGCATCCCGTTTCAACATATCTGTGACAAATTCCATGGCAATCGGAGGAGAATCCTCAATGCGCTTATTCAACAAGGCCAATGCTTCCTCGGTCCATTCCAAGGGCCCGTTATTCTCAAGTGGCACCTCTCCTAAGGATTCAACTTTCTCAAATAACTCAACATTCACTTCCAGATGACCTCGTTCCTTGGCCACATCTTCAGCAATCCGGCCGATCATGCTTCGCATGAACTCTGGAACGGCTTCTAATCGCTTCCGTGCCTCGGCCGTCCAGGGAAGTTTCCCCTGAGCCATATCCTCAGCGGCTTGCGTCAAACCTGCAGATCCACCCATCGAGCCCATCATTTGCTGCTTAAATTGGTCTAAAATTTCTGCGGTAATTTCTGCATACCCCAGTTCTTTCGCTTTTTTTTCTGCAAGACGACGAACCATTCCCCTCAGAAATCCCGGAGCGCGCTCCAAACGAGTCAGGGCTTCATCCGTCCAGGGCATCCCTTGTATGGTGGATGATGGCTCAGTAGACATCGCTTAAACAGATGATTCGTCAGGGTTTAACAATTCTTTGATTTCTTTACCGGCCTTAAAAAACGGCATCCGCTTTTCAGGGACAGACACCGATTCTCCCGTCTTTGGATTACGGCCCTCTTTTGTCTGCCGGTGCCGAAGACGAAAGCTCCCAAACCCACGAATTTCGGTCTTTTCTCCACGTTTTAAAGAGTCACGGATAGAATCAAAAATGGTGTTGACCACCAACTCGGCTTGTCTTCGACTTAATTGGGGAGCCTTTTCCGCCAACTTCTCGATCAGATCCGCTTTTGTCATCCGACCCTCCTTCTCACGGCAACCTTTTTCTTGAAATTCCACTCTTCACGTATCGTGTAACTCAGGCTTAGTTCTGCTTGATCCTTCCTGTCCGGGTCAGGCCACCCAGAGGTAAAGCAACGGCATCGAAAAAGGAGTTGAAGTAAATGTGCGAACGTTTCCAATGAATGTATTTTCAAGCAAATCCTTAAATGAAAACGGCTTGCTCGTTTCCATGACCCGAGGCTCACCCTCAATCCCGCCTAATTCCCCAGCCAACTTAATGGCATCGTGCAAATCTCCAATATCATCAACTAACAAAATAGATTTCGCTTGTTGCCCGGTAAATACCCGCCCATCCGCTAACTGCTCAACTTCGGCCACATCCAAGGACCGTCCCTCGGCGACCGCATCAATAAATTGACGATGGACATCATTCATGACGAATTGCAACAATTTGCGGTCTTCATCCTGCATAGGACGGAATGGAGAGCCAATATCTTTAAATTTTCCACTTTTGATCACCACGTTTTTGACACCGATTTTTTCCAACAACTCCTGGAAATTAGCCAACTGCATAATAACACCAATACTTCCCGTCAATGTTCCCGGATTGGCCAGAATGCGGTCGGTGGCTACAGCAATGTAATAGCCTCCCGAGGCCGCAACCGTGCCCATGGACGCAATAACCGTTTTATTTTTTTCTTTTCTGACTCGCTTAACGGCATTGTAAATTTCCTGTGAAGGCGCTACCCCTCCCGCCAGGGCTATCAATTCTAACCACAATCGCCTTGACCAAAGGATCTTCTGCAAAGCTTTTCAGTTCTGCGACCGTTTGATGCGAATCAAGAATCGGGCCCTCAACCCGAACGACGGCGACTCCTTCCTTGCCGGCTAACAGCAACTCGGGTAGAACGGCTTTCCCGATTCCAAACAGAACAATTCCTCCGAGGACCATCCAGGCCACGCGCTTCCATCGAGGATATCCGTTACTCATAGCTTTCGGTTCTGGTCCTAGACAATCACGTTCCTCCATTATAAGGATTGGTCTTGATTTTCTATTCGCCTTCGTCCTGTTGATCTTTCTTTTGTACAACTCGTCCAAGGCTCTGGTCCACACTCCCTTGAGCACTATGAAATTCTTCCACTTCGCTTTGCTCCAGATCCCTTAAATGTTCCCAAAGACTTAAGGCAATTTTCCGATCATCACAGTCGACCTTGACGATTTTAGCCTCTACTTCCTGCCCAACCGTAAACTTTTCTTCAAGGCGTTCCTGCACCTCAGGCCCGATCTCACTGACATGGATCAACCCTTCCACCCCGCCTTCTAATTCAACAAAAACACCAAAATCGGCGATTTTGGAAACTTTACCCGTAGTGGTTTCCCCAACATGATACCGTTCTGGAATTTCTGATGACCATGGATCCGAGATCAACTGTTTATATCCCAAAGATAAACGTTCTTTTTCCTTGTCAATTTTTAAAATGACGGCTTTGACCGATTGCCCCTTTTTGAATAGCTCGGATGGGTGCTTAATATGTTTCGTCCATGACATGTCAGAAATGTGGATCAACCCGTCGACACCTTCATCCAACCCCACAAATGCACCAAAGTCCGTAACACTTTTCACTTTGCCTTCGATTTCAGTGCCCTCGGGATATTTTTCTTCAATAATATCCCAAGGATTTGGAGCCGTCTGCTTCATTCCAAGAGAAATCTTTCGGCTATTCTGATCGACATGAAGCACCTGAGCTTCAATGGAATCACCCACCGATACCACCTTGGAAGGATGGCGAACCTCATAGGTCCAGGACATTTCTGACACATGGACCAACCCCTCCACCCCTGGCTCCAATTCCACAAACGCGCCATAGTCGGTCAAGCTCACCACTTTCCCTTTCACTCGACTTCTGGCCGGATATTTTTCTTCGACTTTTGTCCAGGGATCAGGAGATTTTTGTTTGACGCCCAAAGAAATACGACCTGTTTCCCGATCGTATTTCAACACTAAGACTTCCACACGATCGCCAATGGAGAACATGTCCGATGGATGGCCCACTCGCCCCCAGGAAATATCGGTGATGTGCAACAGGCCATCAATACCGCCCAGGTCTAAAAAGGCTCCATAATCGGTAATGTTCTTCACTGTCCCCTCAATCAACTGCCCTTCAGACAAGGTAGATAATGTGGACTGTCTTCGTTTATCACGGGTTTCTTCGAGAAGCGCCCGGCGGGATACCACCACATTGCCCCTGCGGTGATTAATCTTAATGATTTTAAAATTATACGTTTTCCCTACCAGGCCATCCAAATCCCTAACCGGCGTCAAATCAATCTGCGAGCCCGGCAAAAAGGCCTTTACCCCAATATCGACAATCATGCCGCCCTTAATTCGCGAAATGACTTTGCCTTGCACTTGCTTTTCATCTTTATGGGCAACCTCCAAGTCCTCCCACACCTTCATCTTGTCCGCTTTTTCTTTGGAGAGCACCAGGTTGCCATCGGCATCTTCACATTGCTCGATATATACTTGAACCGGATCATTCACCGACAAATTCTCAAGCTCTTCAGGGGAGAATTGGTCGGCAGGAATCATGCCTTCAGATTTATACCCAATGTCCACGACCACTCGATCGCGCTGGATATCAATGACCCTGCCTTCGGTAATCGTACCTTCTTCAATATTTTTAAACGTTTCGTCATATAACGCGGCAAGGGTTTCCCGGTCTATTTTTTCAGGTTGTTGAGTAAGAGTATTCATCCGACGTTGTTACCTCCAGCAGAGTAGGGCGGGTTAAATTGTGATTGCCATTATCATTCACACGGTTTATAGAAACTGCCATCTGTTTCAGGAGACGCATGGTTTGGAGAAGGGACCCCACCTAGTTGAGCTATATGATCCATCACAGCTAGGGAAACTTTCTCATAAAATGCCTTGGAACTATCTCCCTCATCTCTACAAAAATTCAATGGTTTTCCAAAGGTGACTCGTATTGGAAAAAGCCTTGGCCATTGAGATCGGATGGGAAGAACCTTAAAGGTACCAGAAATATACGCAGGAATCACCTGGCATTGTGATTCAGCCACTAAATACCCTAGTCCTGGCTTCCCGATGTGCAATACCCCGTCCTCCGTTCGTGTTCCCTCAGGGAAAATAACTACGGGTTTCCCTGCTTGCAGATGAGAGAGTGCCTGGCCAAACGCCTTTCTGTCCAGTCGATGGGTTTTCAGAGGAATCCAGCCAAGCTTTTGTAACGCCCATTTCAGGTACCGATTAGGGAATAAGGTTGCCCTTCCTAAAAAAAAACCCCGGCGGGGGATCGCACATCCTAACAGGGGAATGTCAAGATAACTGGCATGGTTGGCCGCAACGATCACACCACCCGTCATGGGAAAATGCTGGACCCCCTCAGTCCGAAATCGAAAAAAAAGACGTCCCAACCCCTTAAACAGAAGCCATAAAAGCCAGTAGATCACCTCACTCACAAACGATCCGCGATGATGTTCATCATATGTCCAACAACGTCTTCAACAGATTGGCGGGAGGTGTCAATCATGATCGCCTCAGGTGCGGGGCGCAAAGGATCCACTCTTCGGGTCCGATCACGATCATCCCGAACGGACATATCGTCTTGCACCGTCTTCAACTGAATCGTATTGCCTTTTTGAGCGAACTCCTGTTGACGACGGCTCGCTCGAACCCCCAAATCCGCATCAAGAAAAAACTTCACGTCAGCACTTGGAAAGACCCGTGTGCCCATATCTCTTCCCTCAGCAACAACCCCGACTTCATCCCCAATATCTCGCTGAACCGGAAGCAACCATTCCCTGACGGATTGAAGAGCTGCGACACAGGAGGCTAATTGGCTGATCGCCGGAGTCCGTATCACCTCCTGATCTATTGCCTTCCCATCAACCCAGATGGAGAATCCCTCACTCCCGGGCACAAGTCGCAGAACCGTCCGGGAAAGAAGCGAACGGATGTGGTCAAGATTGTCTGGGTCGAGTTGTTCTATTTGAACCTTCCAGGCGATGGCTCGATACAAAGCCCCGGTGTCCAGGTAAACATATCCCAGACGGGAAGCCAAACACTTGGCCACGGTACTCTTCCCGACTCCAGCTGGACCGTCAATAGTAATGAGTGATCGACGACGTTGAACGGTCCTGTTCTCCTCTCACGGCGAAATTTTTGGAGTATTATAATCGTCACTTAGAATTTGTCAATAAATCCAATAACTTATCTTTAAAACCTGGGAAAGAGGTCTCCACGCATTCAACATCATCAATAGTGATGGGAGAATCTGCCCTTAATCCGCAGATGGCCAGGGACATCACAACCCGATGATCGCCATAACTCTGACAAGATGCTCCTCCGAGGGCCGATTTCCCCTTTATAACCAACCCATCCGGTTGTTCTTCAACATCAACCTGGAGTCGCGCTAATTCAGTCGCCATAGCTCGGATGCGATCGGTTTCTTTAACCCGAAGTTCTTGAGCTCCCGTTATTCGCGTCTTGCCGTCGGCCAGAGCGGCCGCCACGCAGAGAATAGGCAATTCATCAATCGTCTTCGGAATAAGTTCAGGCCCGATGGTCATCCCCCTTAGCGGAGCAGACCGAACGCGAATATCACCCACGAGTTCCCCGGACTCTTCCCGTCTATTGAGGATAGTGATATCAGCCCCCATCCCAATGAGAATATCCAGAATGCCGGTTCGTTCCGGATTTAATCCGATATTGGTGAGCAAGATATCTGACTCGGGAACGATAGAAGCCGCAACCATAAAAAACGCGGCGGCCGATATGTCTCCCGGCACCGCAATCGGTTTTCCATCGAAGGAGGGTCGACCTGGAAGATGCACGGTGCACCCATCGACCTGAAGAGGAACACCTAAATACGTCAGGAGACGTTCCGTATGATCTCGCGACCTTCGGGGTTCCTTCACAATGGTAACACCTTCAGCGAAAAGGCCTGCCAATAAGATGCAAGACTTAATTTGTGCACTTGCGACCGGAGATTCGTAAAAGACAGCCCTGAGTCCGGCGCCCTGAATAGCCAGTGGGGCCAACTCTCCGCCACGTCTTCCCGATAAGGTGGCTCCCATTTGGCGAAGGGGAGTTACCACCCGGCCCATCGGACGGCTTCTCAAGGACGCATCACCGGTGAGAACGGAAAAGAAATTTTGCCCTGCCAGGACCCCGGCAAGGAGGCGCAAGCCGGTTCCGGAATTACCACAATCCAGAACATTCGAGGGCTCGTGTAATCCCCATAAGCCCTTGCCCGTCACCTCAAGTCCTTCAGGGACTTCCTGAACAACTGCGCCCAACTCCTGAATTGCACGAAGGGTATTCAGACAATCCTCTCCTTCAGAGTAGCCTGTAATACGAGTTCGGCCTTGCGCCAAGGCCCCAAGGATAAAGGCACGATGAGTAATCGATTTGTCCCCTGGTACCGACACAGTGCCCCGGAGAGGTTTCTTGGCGGGAAAGATGGTGAGCTGACTCATACCAAGCGTTCTCGTGCTTCTTTGGCCCGTGCAATTGCGGCAAACAATCCAGCTGCATTCCGCTTATTCAACAACTCCCGAAATTCCTGCAATTGTTGAATATACTGATCGACCATCTTCACTAAATTCTCGGAATTCGCGATACAGATATCTCGCCACATTTCAGGTGAACTGGCTGCAATACGGGTCGTATCGCGCAGCCCTCCGCCAGAAAAATTCAGCAAGTCCGAAGCTTTTGGTGTTCGATCTTGCAACGCTTCCAGGGTGTGCATGAGAGAAAAGGCCGCGACATGGGGCAGATGACTCACCGCACCAAAAACCCAATCATGCTCCATGGGATCCATAGACACCACCCCAGACCCCGCGGCTTCCCAAAGATGGCAAATCTTTTCCATGGCCTTGGCATTGGTGTAGGGCGTAGGGGTTACAATACACCGAGCGCCGTGAAACAGCCGCGACTCGGCGTGTGCCACTCCCGATTTTTCTTTCCCGGCAATGGGATGTGCTCCGACAAAGAATGTGGAAGAGGGTAATTGGGATTCAATGTTCGAGACCAGTTTGCCCTTCACACTCCCCACATCACTCACGATGGTAGATGGGGCGAGATCTTTCTTCCATATTTGAATTTGGGAGAGATAGGTCTCAACCGGGGTGGCCAGAACGATCAAATCCGATTGGCTCACGGCTTCATGAGGCTCCAGGGCAAATTGATCGATGGCACCCATTTGAAGGGCTAATTCGAGATTTTCTTTTCGACGACCGATCCCCACCACCGTCGTGGCCAAGTTCTTTTCTTTCAGCACCAGGCCGAGAGAGCCGCCAAGCAGGCCGAGGCCGATAATGGTTACGTGCCGGAATAGGGGTTCTGAATGAGAAATAGCCATGGCGGAAAGAGAGGAGCGTCGGGGCTCAACAAAAGATCAGAAGAGTTCTCGGCCGACTGCCTGCGCCACCTTTTGTAAATCATTCATGAGTGCTTGGAACCGGTCGGGTTTTAGCGATTCTTCCCCATCGCACAATGCACCTTCCGGATTGGAATGGACTTCAATCAACAAACCGTCTGCTCCCGCCGCAATCGCGGCCTTGGCCATGGGAGCCACGAGTTTCCAATTGCCTGTCGCATGACTCGGATCCACAATGACCGGCAGGTGGGTCATTTCCTTTAAGGTTGGCACCGCACTCAAATCGAGGGTGTTGCGATATTGCGTCTCAAAAGTCCGAATCCCCCGTTCACAGAGCATCACATTCCGATTGCCACGAGACATGATATATTCCGCGGACAAGAGTAATTCTTTAATCGTGGCAGACAGCCCGCGTTTTAACAAGACCGGTTTGTCATAGGCGCCGACTTCTTTTAATAATTCAAAATTTTGCATATTTCTGGCGCCGATTTGAATCACATCCGCTTTTTCCAAAAAATGTCCGAGATCACGGGCATCCAGAATTTCACTGACCACCGGGAGGCCTGTCTGTCGTCTGGCTTCGGCTAAAAATTCCAATCCTTCTTGTCCCAGCCCCTGAAACGAATAGGGCGACGTTCGAGGCTTGTATGCCCCGCCGCGCAGGATGGTCGCGCCAGCCTTCGCCACTTCCTGAGCGATCCCCACCGTAATTTCTAATTTTTCCACCGCACAAGGACCGGCCATTATCGCGATCCGTTTTCCCCCGACTTTCACACCGGCCACATCAATCACGGAATCGTGTTTTTGAAATTCCCGGCTCACTAACTTCCAGGGAGCCAAAATGGGGGTCACGCTTTCCACACCGGGAAATACGCTCAAGGGTTGTCCCTGTAACACCCGGTCATCGCCCAGCACCCCCACAATGGTCCGTTCTTCCCCTTTCGTAATTTGCGTTTTCAGACCCAGAGAACGGAGGCGATCAACCAGGTGTTCAATATCCTGCTCGGTGGCTTCCGGTTTTAACACAATAATCATGGTGGACTCAGGATCCTTGAACTATGAAGCGGTGGAGAGAACGCGGGAAAGAGATTCGAGAAAACGGCGATTTTCGGTCGGTTGTCCAATGGTCACTCGAATCATCGACCCGCGAATATGCCGGACAATCACGCCTTCACGAAGCAACGCGTCATACACACATTTTCCATCCGTGCCGGCATTGAAATACAGAAAGTTCGCCTGACTGGGAACGGGCTCTAACCCCATACTTTTCAGTTTTTCTTCCAAAAAAGCCATTTCGGCTTCATTCATCGCCCGACTTTTGGCCACATGCTCGTCATCCGACAGAGCCGCACGCGCGGCTTCCTGAGCTAAGCTATTGACGTTGAACGGTGGACGAACCCGATTCACATAGCCTGCAATTTCTTTAGTCGTACATCCATACCCCACGCGCAAACCTGCCAGTCCATAAATTTTTGAAAACGTCCGCAACACCACCACCGGCCGGCCGTCACGAACATACTGCAAGCTATCCGGAAAGTCCGGATGCCGCACATATTCATAATAGGCCTCATCAAGCACCACGATCACATCATCAGGAAGCCGGGAAAGGCACCGGTCGATATCCTTGGCCGGCAGCATGGTGCCGGTGGGATTATTCGGATTACAGAGAAAAAAGAGCCGGGTGCGGTCGGTGACCGCATCAACCATGGCGGCCACGTCGTGGACCCAATGTTTCAAAGGCACTTCCACCGGCACCCCATGCCCACCCAACACAGATAATTTGTACATCACAAAGGTGAGATCGGCCATCACGGCTTCATCTCCAGGAGAAAGAAAAGCGCGGATGAGAAGACTAATGATTTCATCCGAACCATTCCCCACCAGCACCTGATCCCCGGGAATTTTCCATCGGTCGGCCAATGCGTGGCGAAGATAATGTGCCCCGCCATCCGGATACCGGTGAAGCGACGCTGACGCGGCGGCTAATACCTGCAGCGCCTTCGGAGAAGGCCCCCAGGGGTTTTCATTGGACGCCAGCTTAATCGCTTGGCTAATGCCCAGCTCGCGTTCCAATTCGTCCAAGGGCTTCCCTGGAGAATAGGGAGTTAACGAGGCGATCGTGTGATGAACACGCAATGGCATACGTTCACATTCTTTCTCTGGTGCGTATTCAGATGAATCGCGGAATTCGCATGTCTACCCAAAATGATCTTCTGCACAGGGCTATTCCCCTTACTAATGACCACTAGCTATCCATTGTAATATACCTACTGGTGGGCAGGGTACGACCCCAGGACTTTCATCAATAAACAACGGGACTTCACTTCCTCCAATGCCTTCTTGACCCGGTCATCTTCCTGGTGGCCTTCCAAATCCATAAAAAACAGATACTCCCACACCTTTCGTCTGGTGGGCCGTGATTCGATTTTAGTCATGTTAATACCGAACGAGGAGAACGGGCGGATCAGGTCATACAAGGCTCCGACCCGGTCTTTGGCCGAAACAATGATAGACGTTTTATCACGGCCGGTACGTTCCGCTCCCCGTAGGGATAAAATGAGGAACCTGGTGAAGTTATGAATATTATCTTCAATCCGGGACCGCAGAATGTTCAAGCCATATAACTGTGCGGCCAATTCGGAGGCAATGGCCCCTGAGGTTGGATCATTCACGCACCGTTCCGCAGCCCGAGCCGTACTGGGCTCTTCCGCTAAATTCACCGAGGGCAAATTGGTTTCCAGCCAGTTTCGGCATTGGGCAATAGCATGCGGATGAGAATAGACTGTCTTGATTTCTTCCAGCTTATCCGCCTTCGAGAGAAAGTGATGTGAAATTTCCAGCATGACCTCCCCATAAATCAACAGGGGCGAGTCCACGAACAGATCTAAGGTATGATTGACCACCCCTTCAGTAGAATTTTCTATGGGAACGACCCCGAACCGCATACGACCGCGTTCCACGTCATCAAACACATCCTTAATACTATTGACCGACACATAGTCGGCTGATCCTCCGAATTTCCGCATGGCAGCCAGATGGGTGAAGGTAGCAGGAGGTCCTAAATAGGCGACCGTCTGGGTTCCCTCCAAGGAAAGAGACGCCGACATAATTTCCCGGTAGAGATGACGAAGGGCTTCACTGGGAAACGGCCCAGGATTTTTTCGCATCAGCCGTTCCACAATCGCGGCTTCACGCCCAGGGGTATGAAGATGGGCGGACGAGTCCTGTTGTTTTTTTAGATTCCCGATTTGAATGACATATTGGGATCGCTCATTCAATAGGTTGAGAATTTCATCATCCAGCCGATCGATCTCTTGTCGGCACGGTTGGATATCCTCGGGAAGAGCCATGAGAATTATCCTTTATGCTGGAAAATCCGCAATTTAGGCAGGAGCATACAAGGAATGCCATGCTGTGGCAAGCGAGCGTTTCTTAGGTCCAGCGTATTACTTTCCTGCATGCATACGCCCACATTTCCCCATCACAACCACCGAACCGAAACGGGTACATTCTCCCAAATCTCAGGGGAAGCTTACATTTATCTGGAGCAGCGTTTTGCCAGAAGCGCCAGCGGCCTATGTGGTGTACTGGCAACAATCGAAAATCAGAAATTGAATAATGGAGATATTGGCCCTTTTGACCCGCATGTGGGTAACTAAGAACAATACAAAAAATTTTGGAGTGTTCAAAAAGGCCCGTCCAGCAAGGCCGCAGCCATTTGGACGGGCGGAGCGTACGAAGAAGTACGTGAGCATTGCCAAGGGGCGAGAACGCCGCTGGCGGCCTTTTTCAACACTCCTCCCATTTCGGTTAGCGTGGCACCATGAAGACATACCGCTGAAGAGAGTCATTCAAACTCCGATCGGTCGCCTTTACGGCCCAATCGGGGAAAGTGGCAACGATCCAATCCACAGTCATCGAGGCATCCCCATAAGTCACGTCACCGTCGATGGGAACCCTGTTGTGGGGACAAAAAGCAAAGCCCTCCGCGCGGTGGCGAGCGGCAAGAGTATCTTTCTGCTCTCGTGACATTTGAGGGTCATGCTCCCAATATTCGACAGGTCGAATGGTCATGGCCAACACGCCATCATCCGCTATGTACTTTCGCAAGGTGTTTAATGAGGTGATCATCGCCCTGCGAGACAAATGAGTGAACACGGAGAAGGCATAAATGAGATCAAACTTTCCCTCTCCCACCGGCAGGAACGTGGGGAGATAGTCGGATACCATGAAGTTCCCGCTCAGCCCCGACTTCCGGCATAGGTCGATGGCCTGATCCCAGGGATCGACCCCGTAGACGTGTTCCTCACCAGTGAAGTAGTAGAGCAATCGCGCAATACGCCCATACCCGCATCCAAAGTCCAGGACGGAAGCGTCATCCATTTGCCGCCCGGTCACACGCGTGTAGTGGTAACTCAACGCACGCACGAACGCCGTGGTTTGCTGAAGTAATGTTAATCCGTGATTCCCCGTCCAGTTCCGCTGCACCTCGTCACTCGCCATCGCAGGAAGTAGTCCTGAAAGCTTCGGATACTCTGGGTCCGGCATGGACAGCAGAATATAGCCGAAGTCATCGAGTCCGAGTGGTCGAAGACCTGTGATGGCATCCCTTCGAGTCGTGACCCCGGGATCATTCTCCAGCGAACGCATTACCTCTTTGACAAATTCAAGCATATAACCTCCGGTTGAATTCCAACTCACCGACATGGAACCCGTAGCTGGAAGACTCTTCACCAGCATCGGTGATTTTTTCAACACCTTCTTAATAATAGATTTCAGCGTCTGTTGGATATTGCCCACATTCAATTTCCTCCGTCAGAACACCGGGGATCTTGTAAGGTATCCGTCTTAATACACGGGCATAGGGTTTAACAAATTTGGAGGACAAAGTCATCGAGACCTAGAAACAAACCCAATGGCATAGCCAGCTTTTTCGACGTTCTTCACGAAGCGAACGGCTTCTCCTAGCCACAAACCAGTGGCCCGGTTCAGGTCGGGATATTTCTCAAAGCTGGTTAACACAACAGTATTTTATTACTTATGATGTCCCTCACTGCCTCATTTAAGATTGATTGGTAGGCCGACCCTCGTGTTCTGCGGAGGCAAAAAGCACAGCAGAATGGCGGTCCGGGTGCAGGGGGTCAGGGATTTAATATCTTATTCTGCCATGAAACTTTTCCGATCAAACCGGGTACGCGCCATAAGCATGGTCCTTCTCCAGAATAACCAGCGCGATTCCACCGAGAATCGCTACGGCCGCCAAGACGACGCGCAGGGTGAGGAGCTCACCCAGAAAACCGATGCCACCCAGGGCCGTAATGGCCGGAACACTCAGTTGGACTGTCGCAGCGTATCTGTGGCTTTCAACGCAGGTAATGCGGTGTACAAATAGTGTACCCTATTCCGGAAGCCAGTGCGCCCGACGAAACCGCATACCACAATCCGGCAATATCCAACGATAGGCAGTTCAACATGAATAGGCTCAATGCTGCCGCGAGAGGAACAACGCGCAGGAAATTCCCCGCCGTCACCTTGATGGGATCGCCCGCACCTTTCCCGCGCAAAGAGTAAACACCCCATACAACCCCGGCGCCCAACATCAATAGGGAACCTTACAGTGGCGGTGTCGAGAGACCTGGCAGCAACAGACCGACAAGCCCTCCGAGACGCGAGCAGAAGACCGACGAGTTGCAGCCTCAGACGACGTTCTCCCGTCCAAATGCCATGACCGATCATCGTTGCCTGGACAGCACCAAAGAGCAGTAGTGCACCTGTTCCCGTAGGCAGGCTCACATAGGCAAAAGAAAAGCCGGCGGCATACACAAACAATGTTCATGCCGACAACCAGTTGCCCCAGCCGGTATGTGTACCGCGCTCCATATGCACCACCAGCCAAAGCATGATCGCGCCGGAGATCAATCGAATCGTCGTAAAGCTTGCTGCATCGATGTTGGTATGGGTGAGAGCGACCCGGCAGAGCAGTGAATTACCCGCAAATGCCATCATGGCTAGCAACGTCAAATGATGCGTGCATAGGACATGGAAATTTTTGCTTAAGGCCATTAAGGGGGAGTGCCATAACGCTCCCAACCGTTCGTGGTAACCCGCCGAGGGACGCGGGACCACATTTTCTCATCGCGAGAACTGCGCCGAAACGCTTACCTTCTCGCAAATCTCCAGTGTCTCCGTTTATTGATCCACAGCAGGAATGCATCCAGGAACACCTGGCAGTCAATGTTGTGTGATGGAACAGCGGTCGTGAACCGCACGGAATATTCCTCTGGCAAGACCGAGTTCCACTGGCACTTGATTTCAAGACCTGATCCAATTTTTTGCTACTCGCCCTCTTGTCCACACCGTATTCCGACGCGCCAGATTCCCATCACACACTCTGGAATTACCGTGGGGGATTGGTCATTTATTGAAATAAATCAAGGCAAAAGCTTTTGGGACTGGAGGAATCGCAGCAACTGAGTTAAAGAGCAGCTCTTCTTCTCTTGGCAAGAGATTAGCGAGGCAAGATGTATTATTACAAGACCTGGCCCCATTTTTCGGCGACGCGTACCTGCGGCCCGGGCCTGGTGGCCTGCCGTTGGCGCTCCGCTTGAGCGAGGGGTTAGGCGTCACCGCAACATGGGGACCGGTGTTGTTCTCCCGCGAGAGGTCAGCGGAGATTGACACCTCAAGGCGCTTGAGTTCCTTGGGCCTAGGAAGTGGAGAAAGTGGACTGCGGTGAACAGCAACTCGGATGTCGACGGTGGCCTTGAAGTCACATGGAACGTTTGGGCTTACGAGATGGTTGGCTATGTAGTCATATTCGAGGCAGTGCGCGTGCAGGCTCCAGTCCACCTCGCCATTTGTGGCATGGGTCAATAGAGGACCGTGGTATTGCGCGTCATCGCGATGTACCAATTCGCTGTAGGCGAAGATTTGCGGAGGCAGCGGTTCAACGAGGCCAAGAGCTACAAGTTCGTTGTTCCAGAACTGGCTTGAGGCGACAAGGACGCGTCGCAGATCCACGAGGTGACCGTCGACATGTTCTAGGAGAACCAGCTTTACAGAGCGATAGTACTCCCCTTTGTCGTCCCGATACCTACAAAGCCCGAACCCGTCTCGAACACGGGTCATTCCTCGAAACTTCGCGCCTTCCCTTGTGACGAATCGATGTTTCCACGAGTTTGCGAAGTCGCAAGCCAGCTCGTAGGCAGGTTCCGCGACCCAGCACTGCTTCTCTCGGTACTCGCGAGCTGAGGCGTAGGGTAGCAGCGCAGGAGGTCGAGGGTCCTCTCTAAATGCGTAATCGGGAAAGTTGAGGAGGATGCCGGCTAGGTCGCTTCCGTGTTTAAGGTCTTTGTTGACTGGTGAGTCGCGATTCGCATAGCCAGACAGAAAGCGCTCCACGCAGGGAGCGAAGTGCTCGAGGAACAACTTCCGAAGCTTCATGTGACGCCTAACGACCCAAGCTCAGCGACCCGGCCCGCGGGACGCGTGGATTGCAACCGGAGCGCGATGGCCGGGTTCGCTGCAGCGCATGGTTAGGACGCGTTGTCATTTCACTTTTTTGGTTCGCCTCCTTGTTCGACGCCCGGCATACTGTCCGCCTCCGCAGAACGCACAAGTCTCCGCACGTCCTCAACAGCCGCAAAATAAGCGTCAAGTTGTTTTGACTCCGTATCGCCGAAAGTGAGCGGGCGGTCTAAGAGGCGGCGATGTTCCATTCAATCGCTTTCTCGACCGGCCGATGAACCTTCGCGAAGACGAACGCCTCTTTGTCGGCTCTCCAGACGGACAGCTTCACAATGTGGCTCACCCCGCACCGCCTTCGCCGCTTCGACGGCGTTCAGCTCGAGCTGCGTCTGATTCGGCCCGCTTGGCGCGAGGAGAAACAGTTTATCGATTCCCTGAAACGCCGCACGAAGGGTCTCGGGGGAGTTGTAGTTGATGATGACGGCGTCGATCCCTGTCGCACGACGCGGCTTCCGCCTTCTCGTTCGAGAAGTAGGCGGCGCGAAACGGCGCCTTTGCGGATTCAAGCTGTTTGATAACTTCGCTACCGACAGTCCCACCGGCTCCGGTGACGCAAATCATATGTCGTTACCTCCCTTCGAGACTACAGATATGGACCGATTGTTGCGTGTAGCAGCCTAACAGAGTCCGCGGCTGAGTGGCGGGCTGGAGGCCCGTCGATTCGAGCCGCGCGTTCGGCTGCCGCAGGCGGCTGGGAACGCACGGCCAGACGCGGAGTCTGTTCAGCCGACCGCGCATCAATATCCCTCTATTCCACGTCGAGCAGGCACAGCCCCCTTCAACCCTGTCAGCACACCGTCCGCCGCCTGCGGTCGGCTGAACGCTGGCGGTGAGCCGCGCCCGGAAGCTGAAGCGAAGCGTAAGCTGTAGGGCGTCGGCTCCAGTGCCTGGTTAGGTGCCCAGGCTGCTGAGCCACCCCACACGATAAAAAAGCTGTTGCGTAGGACCATTTTTTCAGTCGGTTACGTCACAACTCCTTGGAAGGTGTCTCTATTTCGGAAATGTTTGTGTGTAGAACGCCGCAAGCACGATGACGGCGCCCGCCCATATCTTTGCAGCTAAGTCCTGTACTCGTTCGAACTGGTCATACTGGTCCGGATCTCCGTACTTCCGAAACAAAACAACGTGCTCGAAGAAGAAATATATCGGAACACCGACTACCCACGCTGCGCCAAGAACAATTGAGCCCTGGGGATAGGATTCTCGTCCGAAGGCCATTGCAAATACAGATGCAATAAAGATGATGAACATGACGATACCAAACATAAGGATTCTGTTTCCAATCTTCGGGTTCTTGTAGATTCCAGGCATCGCTTCTCCCTTTTCAACAGGTCAGTTGACTTGTATCCCATTCGCTTCCATGGTTATGTCCGCATTGCCAGGATATGCGTCACGAATTATAGACATGGGTGAACGACCAATGTATGAATGTGACACCTAACAGAGTCCGCGGCTGAGTGGCGGGCCGGAGGCTCGTCGATTCGAGCCGCGCGTTCGGCTGCCGAAGGCGGCTGAAACGCACGGCCAGACGCGGACTCGGTTCAACCGACCGCTCACCTTCCCTCCATCACTCCGAGCAGGCACGGCCCCCTTCATTCCAGTTTGCATACCGTCCGCCGCCTGCGGTCGGCTGTATAACCCGGCAAAGATTAGGTTGTCCAAGTCTATCTATACCTTGACGGCCAGATGAGTCAGAAAGGCATTCATCGCCGGCTCGGCCATCTCGGCAGGATGGCAATCATGATGGAAGTGGGTAAACCGGGTCACCCAATGGCCATACGCCTGTTCGGTCCGACGGGCATAGTGCCTGGCACGCAACGCGGCACACAGCCGATCGACCATGGCCGAGGGTGATTCCGGAAACGGCTTCTCCTGCTGGGATGCTGGCACGGCGTCCAGAGAAGGATCGACCTCGACGGATTCTCCGTCGAAGAGGGTCAGCAGTTGCGTAAGGGCGCCAGGGGCTTGGGGCACGCTCCAATATTGCTCGTGCCGATGCCACCGCCGACCGGCAATCGTCTTCCGGCATCGTATTTTTCGCCACACGCTCGGGTGAATAGGGGATGCTCACAATCATCCGACTCTCCTCGTGCAACGATCCCGCAGGGCATCAGGTTCCGAACAAATTCCTGCCCTCATCCGGATTAGCGCGGTTGGCATTCTCCCCTTCACCTTCTCCAAACAAGTCTTCTCAGGCGTCTGAGCCACCCTTCAGGTCCTGGCCGATATCAGACTTCCATCGCAGACACTGAAATTGGACAGGCGAATTCTTGTTCAACTCACGAAATTTGTCAAGCTTGGAGTGTCAGGCTTGGGGTCTGCTTTGAAAATCGTCAGGAGTCAAAAGTGAGGAGTTGAAGGCTTGGAGGTCTGTTCTTTACTCCTGCCTCCTGACTGAACCTCCCTGTTCATCATGCGTAGGACTGCCTGTGCGTTGCACGCAGACAGGTGAGTCAGCACTCATGACAACGGGAAAAATAGAGAAAAGGATGTCGAGAGGGTTTTACCTTTAAATAATTCCGCAGCCCATGGAGGAATAGCGGACGGCCTGGAGGTTTCTCGACCTGGGCACAGATCCTTCGCCGTTGGCTCAGGATGACAGCCTCATTCAAGGTGGACCTCAGTCTCAAATTGTTCGTTCAATGTCTGAAAGGTCAAGATCTCAGGGTTCAAGATCTTGTTAATGATAACTTTCAGCGTCGGTTGGAAATTTTCCGCATTCAATTTCTTCTTTATATCGCCGGAGCGCTTGTACGGCATCCGCCTTGAGATGAGCATAGGGTTTGACGAATTTCGGGACGAAGTCATCGAACAGGCCTAACAGGTCGTAGAGCACCAAGACCTGTCCATCACACCCCTGCCCCGCTCCTATCCCGATAGTCGGAATCGAGAGGGCTTCGGTTATACGCTGAGCCAGCCCTGAGGGCATACATTCCAGGACCACGGCAAACGCTCCGGCAGCTTCCAAGGCCTTGGCATCGCTCAGAATGGTGTCCGCTTCTTCCTGGCCTTTTCCCTTGACCGTATACCCGCCCGATTGATTGACCGATTGGGGTGTCATACCCACATGCCCCATGACCGGAATGCCGAAACGGGTCATGGCCTCCACCCGATCGATGACGGGCGCGCCACCCTCAATTTTTACTGCAGCGGCTCCCGCTTGCAGCAAGCGCCCGGCATTCCGCACCGCGTCTTCTATACTGGTCTGGTAGGACATAAACGGCATGTCTCCAATCACCAGAGCCCGTTGGGCCGCCCGGGCCACAATCCGCGTATGATAGAGCATATCTTCCATGGTCACGGATAAGGTGTTCGGCTCCCCTTGCACGACCATGCCCAGGGAATCGCCGACGAGAATGATGTCAAGCCCCGCTTGCTCCACGATCCGTGTGAACAGCGCGTCGTAGGCCGTCACCACCGTTAACTTTTTGTCTTGTTTTTTGTATCGTTGAAATTCAGGAATCGTCATGGTTGCCAACTTCTATTTGACGCCAGGCTTATTTTCCACCGGTCCGTTTGGCTGATTCCAATGTGTTGTGAAGCAACATGGCGATGGTCATCGGGCCCACTCCACCGGGAACCGGTGTGATCCATCCGGCCCGCTCTTTTACCCGATCGAAATCCACATCCCCGACTAATTTGCCATCGGCAAGACGATTGATACCGACATCAATGACCACAGCCCCCTCCTTCACCATGTCTGCGGTCACAAACCGGGGTTTCCCGATCGCTGCAATCACGATGTCCGCCTCACGAACCACTCCGGGAAGATCTTTTGTGCGCGAATGACAGATCGTCACGGTGGCATGTCGGTGTAAGAGCAACATGGCCACAGGTTTTCCCACAATGTTACTTCGACCGATCACCACTGCTCGTTTCCCGGCAATGTCCTGTCCGGTCGAATCGATCATCTGGATCACCCCTTTCGGCGTGCAGGGGATAAACACCGGATTCCCTTCAACTAAACGCCCGACATTGACCGGGTGAAAGCCGTCGACATCCTTCTTCGGAGAGACGGCTTGCAAAATCGCTTGACTGTCTATGCCCGGAGGCAGGGGAAGCTGGACGAGAATGCCATGAATACGAGAATCCTCATTTAGTTGATGAATCAGCTTCAACAAGGCTTCCTGGGTGGTGGATGCCGATAGAAGATGTTCCCTGGGATAGAGCCCGGCTTTTTCACAGGCAATCTTCTTGTTTTTCACGTACACGGCGGAGGCTGGATCATCGCCCACCAACACCGCCGCTAACCCCGGCTTGATACCCGTGTCTTTTTCGAGAATCCGGACCTCTTCAGCAATACCTTCTCGAATCGTCTGGGCCAACGCTTTTCCATCAATAATGTATGCAGCCACGCTCACTCCTTCACCTGGAAATGGTCATGTAGCCGATAAAGTGATTCACGATATCAGTCAGGAAAAACTTCGTCAACGAAATGACTCGATTCCCATTCCTTGACACCCTGCAAAAACGTCACTTACCATGCCCACGTCAGCTTTTCCTCCGTGGCATCCTTTGTAACTCTGACCGTCATCATCATCTCAATCTCAGCGAATACCTCAGTTCATCTCATGAAACGATATTCCCTAGTGACCGTTTTGAGAAACGTGACCCTCACCTGCCTGGTGGGACTGTCTTGGTCTTCCGTGCATGCCGATCAGGTGTCCAATTTAGCGTTTCCACAAAGTATGATTGCCGATCAAGGGGCAATTTATTTTATTGCCAATGCGAACGGAGACCCTGGAACGCGGGACAATGCAGGCTTCATCAGCAAAGTAACCCATGAGGGAAAAGTGCTTGACCTTCATTTTATCCAGGGTGGGCACAAGTCTGTCACCCTGAACTCACCAAAAGAGATGGCCATCGTGGGTCAAATCCTCTATGTGGCTGATCTGGATGCGGTTCGTGGATTCGACAAAGACACCGGAGAATCTCTGCAGACCATTTCCTTCACACAATTTCACTGTCACTCGCTCACCGGGCTGGCGTCCGATTCTCAAGGCGGGTTGTATGTCTCTGATGCCGATTCCAATACCATTTATCACATTGACACCACCCACGATCATGCCGTGACGGTCTTTGCCCAGCATGCAGGCCTGTCGCACCCCCACGGCCTGGCCGTTCATCCTAAAAATGGGCATGTGGCGGGGGTTGGATGGGATGACGGAAAAATTTTTGAGATCGATGAGACGGGACGCATTCAAGAACTGTTTACCAATTCCTTTTTTACAGGCGGGTTTTATAATTTGGACGGGATCGATTTCGATAAATATGGCACTATGTATGTGTCTGATTTGACGGCAGGGAAAGTCTGGCGTATCCGTCCCAATCACAAAAAAGAGGTGATCGCTGAGTTTTTATTGTCGCCGTCGGGAATCGGCATCGACCGGGTGAATCATATCATTATGGTTCCCTATCTCTATGCGAATGGGGCAGAGATTAATGGGTTGGAACGGCCCTCGAATGATAACCCCAACAAAAAGAAGCGGTCCTGGTCTGACTATGGCCTGGACTTTTTCAAGAAAGAGGGCAAGACCGAATGAGTAAGTGTCTCTATTGCCATCAACGAAAGGGTAAACGAGCGTGTCCCGCACTGGGAGGGATGATTTGCAGCCAATGTTGCGGCACCCATCGCATTACCGATATCAGTTGCCCCACATCCTGCGTCTTTCTCGAGACGAATGATGACTACCAACAAAAACGAGTGGGAAGCCGGTTCGAACTGGAACGTCGAGGGTTCTATCGCCAACTGTTGGATCTCGGGGGAGAACGCGCGACTGAGATCTTTTATGTGTTTGAGGCCCTGGCCTATCGATTTTTTCAAGATCGTCGGGATGCTCAGGACGCCGAGGTCTTGGAAGGGCTCCAAAGCCTTCGACGAAGTTTCAGCCTGATCCACATCCCTGATTCTGGATTACCAGCATTTGGGGAAGAATTACGGAAGGAATTTAAAGTCTTCGGAGACCGCCAACCCTTAGAACCAAACCTGGTCACCCAGGTGTTGGACCGGGCCCACACCTTCATTCAAGAATTTTCCGGTTCAGGGCTTCGCTCCCATCGATTTTTGCATGGCTTACTCGGCTATATCCGTGAACGCCATCCCGATGTGGCTGAACAACTGGCCCGCCAAACCGGGGCGGGAGGGCGTATCATTATTCCCAGCGGATTTAAATATGAACCCGATCACCCCTCGCCCGAACAAGTCGGCTAAACTTCGCTCCCTCCAATTGCCCGACAACCATTTTTCGGGCTAAGGCAGGACCTCTACTGTCATTTCAATACGCTCGAGGGGATTGTCCTTTAAATCGCGTGGCTGACTCACAATCGTATCGACCACGTCCAGGCCTTTCACAATTTCACCAAATACGCTGTACTGTCCATCCAAATGAGGAGCCTTATCCACCATGATAAAAAACTGCGACCCGGCGCTATTGGGATCGGCAGTTCGCGCGGCGGATAGAATGCCTTTCTCGTGAATGACTTTGTTAAATTCTGCCGGCACCGTATAACCGGGACCACCGGTTCCGTACCGGCTTCGGTTGGCCGGGTCCTTGGTCAAGGGATCCCCTCCCTGAATCATGAACCCAGGTATGATTCGATGGAAGATCGTCCCGTTATAAAACCCTGACTTGGCTAATTTGAGGAAACTTTCAACATGCTTGGGTGCCAGGTCGGGAAATAACACGATTTCCATTTCGCCAAACTTCGTTTTCATCAGAACGTGAGGAGATTTGGATTCGGCATTCGATGGTTCGGCCGCAGCCACCCGAGTGGCCGACAAAGAAACACTGCCGGTGACGATGGTGAGAATCCCGATCGCGATCACGAGCTGATGTAAGGCATCTGCTAAAGTCCGTGGCTGCAACACAACCCTCATAATTCCTCCTCCTTGGCTATTCATAGTGATTTCCCGGTTGACGACTTTGGCTCCCCCGAAACTTCAAGGTTCGCCTCTTCTATTGCTTGTGCTGCGGCACGTTGTTCCGCTTCTTTTTTCGTTCGACCTTCGCCCCGTCCCATGATTTTTCCTTGAACCTCCACTGTGACGGTAAATTCCTTTTGATGGTCAGGGCCGGATTCCTGAACGAGGCGATACAGTGGACTCGCTCCAAAATGTTTATGCGTCCATTCCTGCAGGCGGCTTTTCCCATCCCATCCAACGGATGACACCGGACTGTGTTGCAAGACAGAAAATTCCATGGCTAGGACCTTTTGAATGAAAGCCCTGACCGCCTCCAACCCTCCATCAAGATACACCGCACCAATGATCGCTTCCAGAGCATTGGCCAACAACGAACTTTTCTCTCGCCCCTTGGTGACTTCCTCACCCCGCCCGAGTCTCAACCACTGTCCTAAGCGAAGGCGGTTTGCGGCCTTGGCAAGCGTGGACCGGCTAATGAGTCCAGCCTTAATCTTGGACAGTTCTCCCTCTGTACAATAGGGGAAGATGGCCGCAATACTCTCGCTCACCACCAGTCCCAACACGGCATCCCCCAAAAATTCTAATCGCTCATTGTGCGAACTGGCGACCTGGGGTTGAGTTTGAGAAAAGGAACGGTGGGTCAGGGCTTCACAGAGCAACCCCTGCTCCTTAAATACATAGCCCAACGATCCTTGGATATCTTCAAACGCAATAGCAGCCACGAGGTCTACAACGTCATAACATTCCGGAAATGTATGGCAGTTCTTTCATCCCTTTACCAAAACATTGCATTGTATCATATCTTTTTGAGGCGAGGTCGTAGTGATCCCTTCTGGCATCCTGAGAGACAACATATCCGGAACGATGGGAATAGGATAGGGGAAATGCGGACTATTCGCTTCTCCAACGTCGAAACACCAAACAGGCATTGACTCCGCCAAATCCGAACGCATTGGAAATGGCCACATCCACGGAACAGGATCTGGCCTTCGCCGGAACATAGTCTAAATCACACTCGGGATCCGGCGTATCCAGATTGATCGTAGGAGGGATGACCCCATGATGCAACGCCAGAATGGAAAAAACTGCTTCAATGCCGCCGGCAGCACCCAATAAATGACCTGTCATGGATTTGGTTGAACTCACGGGAATAGAATAGGCTTGAGCCCCAAATACTTTTTTGATGACGTGCGTTTCTATCCGATCAGCAAAGGTGGATGTCGCATGGGCATTGATGTATCCCACCGATTCTTTGTCAACTTTCGCATCCTGAATCGCGCGCTCCATACAGATCACCGCTCCCCCCCCATCATCTGGCGGAGCGGTAATGTGAAACGCATCACTATTCATGGCATAACCGACCAGTTCGGCATAGATGCGTGCCCCGCGAGATTTGGCGTGTTCTAATTCTTCTAAGATTAAGACGCCGGCCCCTTCTCCGATGACGAATCCGTCCCGGTCTTTATCAAAAGGCCGACTGGCTCGCTGCGGTTCATCATTCCTACGGGACAACGCCTTCGCTGCGGCAAATCCGGCAACCGCTGTGGAGCATATCGTCGACTCCGCTCCACCAACCAGCATGACATCAGCCTCTCCCCGCTGAATCAGTCGAAACCCATCCCCGATACAATGGTTCCCGGTGGCACAGGCTGTGACGGCACAGGAATTAGGACCCTTCGCGCCAAACCGGATCGCCACTTGCCCTGAGGCCAAATTAATAATGACCATCGGAATAAAAAATGGTGAAACCCGGTCAGGACCTCGTTCCATCAAGACTTTATGATAATGCTCGATGCCCGGAAGACCGCCGATGCCTGCTCCAATATACACTCCCACACGATCCGCCTCGTCCGGAGTGATCACAAGCTTTGCATCATCCACAGCCTCCTGACTGGCCGCAACGGCATAATGGATAAACGTATCCATTTTTTTGATTTCTTTTTTCTCAATGACCGTCGAAGGATCAAAATTCTTGACCTCTCCGGCAATCCGCACTGAAAACTGACTGGCATCAAATCGCGTAATGGGTCCAATCCCGGATTGGCCGCGACATAATTTATCCCATGTGTTTGACACACCAATATCCAAAGGAGTCACTAAGCCCAACCCCGTCACGACTACTCGTCGTGGAGTCCATTCAGTCATTGCAAACACCCCGTGCATATGATGATTTTGACATCCAGATGTGCAGCAAGGGTTCCCCCTCTCGATGTCCGCGATTTACCAAAGGTGTCCTGTCAGGCAACACAATGATCGATGGCGTATTCAGACTTTTTCCTTGATAAAATCGATGGCGGCGGAGACGGTTTGAATCTTTTCCGCATCCTCATCGGGAATTTCAATTTCAAATTCTTCCTCTAATGCCATCACCAATTCTACCGTATCCAACGAATCGGCGCCGAGATCTTCCACAAACTTGGCCTCGGGGACCACGTCATCTTCTTCAACACCTAATTGTTCGACAATAATTTTTTTGACCCGCTCTTCAACTGCCATTGTTGGCTCCTCCTTGCAAAGTTTATCAAGTGACACAACCTGTTTGCGCATGGGTTATGACGCCATATGCATTCCACCATTCACATGTAAAACATGGCCGGTAATATATCCGGCCTTCTCCGAGCACAGAAAGCATACCGCATCGGCAACATCAGACGGTTGCCCTAAACGTTTTAATGGAATTTGACTCAGTAACCCCTCTTTGATTTCCGGGGAAAGATGTTGTGTCATGGCCGTATCGATAAATCCAGGCGCCACGGCATTGACGGTAATATTTCGACTGGCATATTCCCGAGCCACCGATTTGGTAAGACCGATCACACCGGCTTTTGAGGCCGCATAGTTGGCCTGGCCGATATTTCCGATCGCTCCGACAATTGAAGCAATATTCACAATGCGACCACTTCGTTGTTTACTCATGGAAGGCAACACCGCCTTCGCACAAAAAAATGTGCCGGTCAAATTCACTTGCAGGACAGCCTGCCAATCCTCTTCTTTCATCCGCATCAATAATCCATCTCGAGTAATCCCGGCATTGTTCACCAGGATATCGACCCGCCCCCATTCCTTGAGGACACCATCTATCATACCTTTGGCCTGATCCCAATCGCCAACATTGACGGACACCGCCATCGCTTTGCGGCCTAATTGTTGGACAAGAACCACGGTTTCCTGACAGCGTTCGGCATCAAGGTCGGCCACCACCACATCTGCGCCTTCTTTGGCCAAGGTGGTCGCAATTGACCGGCCAATGCCTTGGGCTCCACCTGTCACGACTGCAATTTTTTCCGTCAACGCCATTGTCAATCCCCTACCAATTTAAAAACTGGATTTTTTCATCATTAGAGACAATGTGAAAGCACATGCTCGTAGGATTCCTGATCCATCACATTCCACGTGATGGCCTCCGGAACAATGCGCTTGACTAATCCGGTCAAGACTTTCCCTGGACCGATTTCAACAAACTGCGTGATTCCCATCTGAGACATGGCCTGGATGGTTTCCTGCCATCGAACAGGTGAAGGCAATTGTCGAACAAGCGATCCCCGAACATCTTCCGCTGAGTGCAACGCTTTCGCGTCCACGTTATTCACCAGGGGTACCTTTAAATCAGACCATTGAAGAGAATCAATATCTTTTTTCAGTCTGTCTGCGGCTACCTGCATCAAGGGGGTATGAACAGGCACGCTGACCGGAAGGGGAATCACCCGTTTGGCGCCACGGGTTTTGGCCAATTCCGTCGCACGTTCCACGGCCGCTTTTTCTCCGGCAATCACGGTTTGGCCAGGGGAATTGAAATTGGCCGGCGCAACAATTCCCACAATTCCCGCATCTTGACATACGCTTCGAACATCCGTTTCCGAAAGACCCAGTACCGCCGCGACTAACCCGCTCCCAGGAATCACCGCTTCTGCCATATATTGCCCACGCTTCTGAACTAGACCGACCGCTTCACGGAACCCCAACGCCCCCGCCGCCACCAGAGCCGTATATTCCCCCAAGCTATGACCGGCAACCGCAGCAGGAACGAGCGGCCCATCGTTGACAAGTTGAAACGCTGCGAGGCTAGTCACCAACAAGGCCGGCTGTGTGTATTCCGTTCGATTGAGTTGCTCCGGGGGACCCTCAAAACATAAGGTTCCGACATCATATCCCAAAATTTCCGTGGCTTCCTTGTAAAGGGCCTTGACTGTAGGACTGCTGTCATAGAGAGGCTTGCCCATGCCCACAGACTGGGATCCTTGCCCGGGAAACAGAAAACCGAAGACTGGGGTCATTTTTTTCGCTCACAATCTGAAAAGGCCATGATTCCCGAACGGGCCACACGATGACTCGTCTTACTGATATGGCCTAATCGACAATAAACTCTCCACCATCGACACAGATGACATTTCCGGTGATCCAATGGGCTTTCGGATGACTTAACAATCCAAGCGCATCGGCGACATCTTGTGTGGTCGTCAATCGATTTGAAGGATTTTTTCGTTTGGCTAAGGTGAGCATTTCATCGGAACCGGGAATTTTTCGCAAAGCCGGAGTATCCGTCACACCTGCCATTAACGAGTTCACGGTAATTCCCAGAGGAGCCAGCTCCAACGCTAATTGTCGAGTGTGCGACTCCAGGGCCGACTTCGCGGCCGAAACCGCTCCATACGTTCGCCAGACCCGTGCTCCCCCGGCACTGGTCATCGAGAAGATCCGACTCCCTGATCCCAAAAATTTCTGTGACACCAAATCCTGGGTCCAATAGACCAGGCTATTGGCCATGACATCTAACGTCATGTCCATCTGCGCTTTATTAATGGCTTCTGCATGTGATTCCGCAATATACGGTTTCAGGGTCCCAAAAGCTAACGAATGTAACAACACTCGCACACAGACCGGCTTTCCGGATTCCTGCGCTCGCTGTTTCATCGCATTCAAAATGTCAGCACGTTTTTCAGGGTCCGCCGCATTGGCATTAAAAAATTGGACCTCCCGTCCGAGTGCACGAATCTTTTCCACAATCCGTTCCGCATTCGGCAGAGTCGATTTCCGATCAAGATGCACTCCATAGATATTCAACCCTAAATTGGCTAGTTCCAACGCGGCCGCCTCTCCAAATCCGCTGGAAGCTCCGAGTATCAGCGCCCAATCATTTTCTCCCCATGAGGTCGTTACAGACATAATTCCCCTCTCTTCATTCCTTTCAATACTTTCAGTTTTCTCTTGTTGGATCCTGTCAGATTCCCTTCCTGCTAGGGTGGCAAGTTTCCTCATTCAGACAAGGGAAACTTGCTGGTCATCGAATTACCAACGAACCACAGCAGAAGCCCATGTCAGCCCTGCACCAAAGGCTGCCAACAGAACCACGCTCCCTTTGTGAATTCTCCCCTCCCGGACAGCTTGATCGAGCGCCAATGGAATCGATGCTGCAGAGGTATTACCAAATCGGTCTAAATTTATCATCAATTTTTCCCGTGTAAGGCCTAATCGCTGACTCACGGCATTCAAAATCCTCATATTGGCCTGATGCGGTATGAACAAATCCACATCATCCATATGGAGTTTATTGGCCTCTAACGCCTCTTTGGTGGCCTCCTCCATTGATTTAACGGCAATTTTAAAGGTTTCATTTCCCTTCATTTTTATAAAACACCGTTTTTCTTGAAGAACCTGCTCGGAAGCCGGTTCTCGAGATCCACCTCCGGGAACCTGAATCAAATCGGAGAGTCCACCATTGGCATGCAAATGGGTGGAAAGAATTCCGGAACCTTCAGAGCCAGGACCCACCACAACAGCCCCTGCCCCGTCGCCAAACAAGACACATGTATTGCGATCGGTCCAATCCGTAATGGCGGACATGACTTCCGACCCAATAACCAACACATGCCGCATTCCATTTTTCACATAGGCATCTGCTATGGCCAGCGCATAGATAAATCCACAACATGCGGCAGAAATATCACAAGCCGCCGCCCCTCTGGCACCTAACCGGTGCTGAATGAGACAGGCTGTAGAAGGAAGAGGGGAATCCCCGGTGCAGGTGGCTAGGAGGATCAAGTCTATCTCCGATGGAGCCACGTCAGCGGCTTTTAAGGCATGCTGAGCTGCCTCAACGGCCAAGTCGGAACAAGCCTCTCCCGGTTCAACCACACGGCGCTCACGAATCCCTGTCCGTTCGACAATCCAGGTGTCTGAGGTTTCAACCATGCGTTCCAAATCCGCATTGGTCACCACTCGTTTGGGAACGTACGATCCTGTCCCAAGTATCTGGCTATTCATTCCTGAGACACAGCCTTGAACTCAACGGCACCCTTGCGCAATGTCACCTCGAATTTCCTCAATCAACCCACCTTTCGCTAAAGACTGAGCTTGAAGAATAGCATTTTTGATCGCTTTTGAGGAGGAGCGACCGTGACATATCATACTGATTCCCTCGACTCCCAAAAGGGGAGCCCCGCCAAATTCGGCATAATCGGTTTTTCGCCGCAAACGCAGCAACGGTCCGGCCATAAACAGATAGGAAAGACGCCCAAGGGCCGAATGGGCAATTTCTTTCATCAACATTTTTTTAATGGCATCCGCCAATCCTTCAGAAATTTTCAAGGCAACATTTCCAATAAACCCATCCGTAACAATCACATCGGCATTCCCGCTATACACATCACGCCCTTCAACGTTGCCAATAAAATGGATCGGGCTGTTTTTCAACAATTTAAACGTTTCTTTCGTAACTTCATTCCCCTTCGTATCTTCTTCCCCAATACTCAGGAGGCCAACACGGGGCCGATCAACTCCTAACAGATGCTTGCCGTATTCATGTCCCATAATCCCGAACTGGAAAAGTTGTTTGGCCGTACAATCCACGGTCGCGCCGACATCCAACATGATGGCTTTGCCCTGGCGAGTCGGTAACGTCGCAGCGATTGCCGGTCGTTCCACCCCCTGAATCAATCCCAAAAGGAAAAATGCCGACACCATCGTCGCCCCGGTATTTCCGGCACTCACCAATGCATCGGCCTGCTTATTTTTAACTAACTCCGTGGCTTTCCATATGGAGGAATCTCGTTTTTTCCTGGCAATCAGCGCTGGAGATTCATGCATATCCACGACTTGCGGTGCATGAAAAATCTCGACGTTCGGCTTTTTACCGCCCAGGCGGTCCAGGTGAGATTTGAGAGAGGGTTCGTCTCCGACCAAGATAACCGAGAGAGACGATTCTCTGGTAGCCTGTATGGCTCCTTCGACGTTGGGAGATAAACCATGATCCCCCCCCATCGCGTCCACGGCTATTTTCATGGGATTGGTAGTAAAAGATGACAGAGAGACGCGGGAAAAAAGTCGCGATTACCCCTCTTCAACTGCAATAATGGCCTTACCCTTGTAGGTTCCACAATTCAAGCAGGTCGTATGAGACGGCTTGGGCTCATGACATTGCGGACAATTTGATAAATTAGGCGGGGTCAGCTTGAGATGGGATCGCCGTTTGTCTCGTCGAGCTTTAGAAATTTTGTGTTTAGGATTTGCCATAATAGTCCAACTTATAAGTTAAGCGGTGACTGGTGTCTTCACGATCCCCTTCGAACGGGAGAGGAGGAACGTTTAGATTGGTTTGGTTTTGAGAACAATTCCTGAAAAGGGACAGTAGGCGATGAGGCGGTCACGGGACGACAACACGCACATACGCCTTCATTTAAATTGGCCCCACACACTTGACACAACCCAAGGCAATCCTCCTTGCACAAGGATTGAAGTGGTGTAGCAAGAATGACATGTTCCCGAATAGCCGGGAGAAGGTCTATGTCCGTTCCTGAAATAGGATAGACATCCTCGTCTGGCGCATCCTCATTCAATGAGACACCCGATCTCTTGCTGCCCTTACCTTTGGCGATATTCGGAACAGTGGCATTGACTGATTTTTGAAATTCGGCCTCACATGGCACAGACAAGGATTCTTCATATTGGGTCAAGCAGCGGACACACTCTCGAGAAACTCTTCCAGATATCATCCCTTGAAAATGTGCTGAACGCGCATCTGTCAGAAAAAGATTTCCGCTACAACGTAAGCTTCCAATCACCGATCCTTCATCAGGAGAAAGCGATAACGACGATCCCTCCACCTCATGATCAACTTGAAGGCCGCTTGGAGGAGCATCAAGTAGGTTGATGATTAGTGACATACGAAACATCCAACTGCGATATTATTCCCAGATACGCAGTTGCTCTTACATTCACAGAACAACACACACTTGATCGTTAATGTTCTTCCGCAAATGAAAGAATCGCGACATGCCTGGCACGCTTAATCGCTTGAGTTAATTTTCGTTGATGCCGCAAACAATTCCCAGACGTACGACGCGGGATGATCCGGCCACGCTCCGTAAGAAAGTTCCGTAATAGGTTGGCATCCTTGTAATCCAATGGTGTACTATCGAAGCAAAAGCGGCACACCCTCTTCCGCTGAAACAATCGTCCTTTTTCCACAGAAACCTCTCCTAGGCTAAAAATTAGGGCATGGGGTCAGGATAATACTCTTCCGACGAATCATAAGTGGATTCCTCAGCCACTCCTGCCCCAGGGCTGCCCGAGGAGGACTTTTTTGGCAAGAACGTCACTGTCTGTGCGACCACTTCATGTTTGCTTCGTTTCTGCCCGTCGTCCGTTTCCCAACGCCGTTGCTGCAGACGACCATCAACGATGGCCCCATCGCCTTTATTGAGATATTGGCCGCAATGTTCGGCTTGGCGTCCAAACACGACAATATCAACATAACAGACCTCTTCTTTTTGATCATCTGCCTGACGGTATCGCCGATTCACCGCTAATGGGAAATTGACCACAGGCGTTCCGCTTGGTGTATACCGAAGTTCTGGATTTCTGGTCAGATTCCCAATCAAAATAACTTTATTGAATCCCACCATCTCCAGCATCCTCTCCACTTGCTTCACCGACAGCAACCAAGTCACTCGGGTTCACCCGAACCGTCATAAATTTCATGACCTGGTCTTCCATACGCTGGAAGCGTTCCAATTCAAATACAACAGTCGGCGGGCCTTCAAATTGAACCGTAATATAGGTTCCCTTCCGCTCGTGTTGAATATCATACGCCAATTTCTTTTTCCCACTATTATCAAGCTTTAAAATATTAGCCCCGGCCTGAGTCAGGACTTCCTTCATTTTTTCGATCACCCGCTCATTTTCTGCTTCTGCTTGAACGGGACGAAGAATGCACAGTGATTCATAGAGTTTCATAACAACCTTTCCCTCTGAAGGATTTTCTAGTTTTCAGGCAGAGCAATCGTCTTTTATCACAAAAGGGATCCCAAGCTACCATAGGGTAAAATGGAGTGTCAAACGGGTCGTAGACATAACACCTGTCGGACTTCAGATGAGGAAAAACCAGCTCTAGTGCATGACCGGGAGGATTGGCTCTTCCTACATTAAAATTAAAAATGCAACAGAGTCTCGACCTGGTGAATGTCTGTCAAAAAAAGATCGGTCCCCGAGAGCCTAAACCAGAAGGGACGACTTTGATAAGCCAGGAATATCAATAACTTTCTACCCACCCGGTGCCAAGTTTCATAATCCGGGCACTTTCAAGAAAATTCAATCTCACCCATTAATTCAAGGATGCACTCATATTGCCCTCGAACGTGGAACAGAGCAGATGCCAAAGAATCAATTGCCGTCATTTTCCATTCCTCCTTGTAAGGGCCGCCCATGAAACCGATTCATGGCAGCGGCAGCTCCCTCACAAATGAGACATTCTAGAGCATCAACAGCTTTCGGAAGGGATGCCACAACCTGTCCCCAGTCCTCTATTGGGAATGGCGACAGCACAAAATCCGCGAGATCTTTATTTTCCGGAGGACGTCCGATACCGACTTTGACCCGCACGAATTCTTCCGTCTCCAGGCACGACAGGACCGAACGCAGGCCATTATGTCCACCAGCTCCGCCACGGGTTTTTATCTTGATCGCCCCAAGTGGGAGGTCCAGATCATCATGGACCACAATGAGATCTGACGATGCGCGATTCAAATTCTGAAGGACAGCCTGAACCACAACCCCAGTTTGATTCATCCATGTGAGGGGAAGAACCAGCACCACGGGATGGCCGGCAACCTCGCCCCGACCTTGAAACCCGTGTTCCTGTTGGATCAAGCGGATACTCCAACGATCAGCCGCCTGTTCAAGAACCATCCATCCTAGATTGTGTCGAGTGCGTGCATACGACCGTCCAGGATTTCCAAGGCCCACTACCACATACAAGGATTATTTCTTGCCTTCTTTCGCTTTACTATCTGGTGCGACTTTCGCTTTACTATCTGGTGCGACTTTCGCTTTACTATCCGGTGCGACTTTCGCCTTACTATCTGGTGCGACTTTCGCCTTACTATCTGACGCTGCCGCGGCCGCTGGAGCAGCGGCTGTCCCCTCAACCGCAGCTTTTTCTGCGGTTACAACGGGAGCCACCACTCCCTCACCCGCCTCTCGAGCCAGCAGGGACTCTAACTTTGCCTCAGACATTTTAGTGGCAACATGCACCACCATGAGGTCCTGGTCATCCAAAATCTTAACGCCTGTAGGCACTTCGACCTCCTTCACATGCACACCATCCCCTACCCCAAATTCTGAAGCATTAATTTCAATATGATCCGGAATTTGATCCGGTAAACATTCAATATGCAATTCCCGCATAGGCTGATGCAAAATACCGCCCTCCTTCACTCCAAGTGGGACTTCTCCGATAATCGTCACCGGAACTTTGACTCGAATAGGTTTCTTCATCGAGACTTCAAAGAGGTCTACATGCAGAATCGCTCCGGTAATAGGATCGATTTGGTGGTCCTGTAGGACCGCGATCCGCTCTTGTGCCCCGGAGATTCGAACAGTCAGTAGACCGGTGTGACCCACCTGTGAAATCACCAGGTTACGGGCAATTTTATGGTCCATGGCTACAAATTCAGATTTCCCCCCTCCATATAGGACTCCGGGAATTTTCCCCTGTCGGCGAAGCTGCCGTGCCATACCTTTGCCAGCCCGATCCCGTTTTTCTACTTCAAGCTCATATTTCATCGTCTTGACCTCTTCTAAATGATTAGTGAATGAACAATACGTTCGCCATCTTATACAAACAAGGACGTCACCGACTCCTCCCGATGAATCCTCAAAATCGCCTCACCTAACAGCGGGGCCACGGTGAGGGTTTTCAATTTTGAACACTGCTGCTCTTTCCCATTCAGAGGTATGGTGTTGGTCACCACCACCTCTCGAAGACAGGACCCTTGCAACCGTTCAAGAGCAGGCCCCGACAGAACGGCATGAGTACTTCCCGCCCAAGCCGACAGCGCACCATTATCCATACAGGTCTGAGCAGTTTGGACAATGGTCCCGGCGGTATCAATCATGTCATCAAACAACAACGCATGCTTGTCTTGCACATCGCCAATAATATTCATCACTTCCGCCTGATTAGGTGATTCCCTCCGCTTATCAATGATGGCTAAGGAGGAATTCAGTCGTTTGGCAAAGGCCCTCGCCCGCTCCACTCCTCCTGCATCAGGAGACACGATGACCAAATCAGAAACATCTAGTTTTTTAATATAGTCCAACAACACAGGAGTTGCGTAAAGATGATCAACGGGAATATTGAAAAATCCTTGAATAGGTCCGGCATGGAGATCCATGGTCAGAATCCGATTCGCTCCGGCCACGGTGATTAAATCTGCGATGAGCTTGGCACTAATGGGCACTCGAGGTTGATCTTTTCGGTCCTGTCTCCCATATCCGTAATAAGGAATGACCGCTGTGATCCGAGAGGCCGAGGATCGTTTAACCGCATCGATGAGGAGTAACAACTCCATGATGGAGGTGTTCACGGGGTGGCAGCAGGATTGAATGAGGAAGACATCACCTCCCCGCACATTTTCTTCAATTCTGACCCTGATTTCTCCATCACTAAAGGTCGTGACCGTCGCCTGACTCAAATCCTGCCCAATATACTGGGAAATCTCCCTGGCTAAGGCAGGGTTAGAGTTCCCTGTGAACAATTTTAAATCACGGAGCATAGAGTCAATCTCTATTTTACCTAGGTAATAATGAACTGTAGCAGATTTGCACAGAAAAAAGCAGCGCAAAAGGTAATTCTAAGAACTTCGGCTTGTCAACTCAAATCTCTGGATTCATATCAGATAGAGCACTGGAAGATGGGGTAAGAAGGAAGGGGTCATGGGGCAAATCAGTGGTACCCATCGGGACATCAAAAATTCGCCACATGGTATCCCCCCGTAACTGTGTCGATGCCTGTCTTGCTTCCTCCTGGGTGTGAAAAATCCCAAAAACTGTGGCCCCACTTCCCGACAAAAGTGCCGCTTGCGCCCCCCGAGAAAGTAACGTTTCTTTAATAAATCCCAAAATTGGATAATACGGGAATAGCGGCGCTTCAAAATCATTTTCCATAGCCTCAACGACTTCTTCCCAAGAAATGCTTACCTGACCATCCAGCCTGTTTGGAAATTCACCGAGAGGAAGCACCGACGACCGATGGGAGGCCAGCTGTTCATAGGCCCATTTGGTCTGAACGGGAAAACCGGGATTAACGAGAACAACCCACCGTTCGCCTTTGAGGGAACATGGGGTCACCTCCTGCCCCCACCCCCGAACGACCGCACAGGGAGCCCTAAAAAAAAAGGGGATATCGCTTCCAAGAGTAGCGCCAGCCTCACAAAATTCAGCGAGGGTCCAATCTAAATCCAGCAAGTGAACCAGACCATACAGAGTGGCTGCGGCATCACTACTTCCGCCTCCCAGGCCGGCGGATAGGGGAATGACTTTAGTCAATTCAATCTCGACTCCCACAAACTTCCCGGCCCGCTGAAGCACTAATTCAGCCGCCCGATAGACTAGATTGCCTCTATCCACAGGCAACTGGGCATCTCCGCACATGAGGGAAAGACCTTCCCGATGAGGGTTGAGCCGAATTCGAAGAACATCAAAGAGATCAACAGTATGCATGAGGGACCACAGCTCATGGTAACCATTGGGCAATTGATCCAATACTCGAATCAAAAGATTCACTTTAGCGGGTGCCCGTACCACGATTTCGGAAGCTGAAATTGTACCCTCACTCACGTATACAACCCTCCAATTTATCCAATGACTGAACCGATTGAAAAAATGGGAAGATACATGGCCACGACAACAAGGGCAATCCCACACCCCACCACCAAAATGACACAGGGCTCTAAGACCGATGTTAAGGTGGCGACCGTTCGATCGACCTCTTGTTCAAAGAGATCCGCAATCTTATCCAGCATGGCATCTAACGAGCCGGTTGATTCTCCCACTTTGATCATTTGTGTCACCATAGGCGGGAAGACATGGCTGGCGCGCAAGGTCTCGGAAAGCGGCCTCCCGTCCTCAACAGCCGTCGTCGACAGCTTGATGCTCTGCTCCAGCACCTTATTGCCGGTCACCGTTCCAGACACACCTAATGCGGTTAACAACGGGACCCCGCGATGAATTAAAAAACCCAATGTTCTGGCAAACCGCACAATCGCCGCTTTTCGAAACACGTCCCCAAAAAGTGGAGTGCGCAAGACTAACCCATCAATGACTTGCCGACTTTTCGGATCCTTGAGCATCCACCGGACGCCCAGGACAAGGCATCCAAAGAGACTCAACAAGAGAAAAAAATAATTTTTAAACCCCTCAGCCACATCAATCACCATCTGGGTTAACCACGGAAGCGATTCACCCATATCTTGAAATAATCCCGAAAAAAGCGGGACCACCCAAATCATTAAAAATATCAGGACCAACATGGCCACAAACACCAACAAAGCGGGATAGGCTAATCCGGAAAAAATTTTGGCGCGTAGCTGCGCATGCTTATCCAGATAGACCGCCAGTTGCGCCAGACTTTCATCCAAGCGGCCTGTCGATTCTCCCACCTCCACCATACTTCGGTAAAATTCATGAAAGATCGTTGGATAATTCCTTAAAGCATGCGCTAACAATGTCCCGCCCGTCACATCCTGTCGAATACGTGTGACAACCTGCTGCAGGGTCGAGTTTTCGGCCTCGCCGGACAGAATGTCCAAACACTCCAAAAGAGGGACTCCCGCGCGAATTAATGTGGCCAATTGATGGGTAAAGACCACAAGTTCTTTGCCGCTCACTCCTCGCGAACTCCACCGATGGCTCCAGCCGCTCAGGTAGTCGCTGAGAGTGAACACCCGTTCGACTTTTTCCTGTAAACGGGTAACCAGCACTTCCTGCTCCCGCAGACGCTGTAACGCCTCCCGTGAAGAGGCAGCCAACACTTCCCCTTGCACCGTCTGTCCACCACTATTTTTTGCCAGGTAAAGAAAAGTGGGCATCTAGAGATATTTCAACCTTTTCCTGGGAGACAAAGACAAGATTACCATTTACATCCGTGGACGCAATCTGGCTAATGACATCGATCCGGGTCGATCCCTGCCGGTACGTTCTAATAATTTGCCTAGCTCATCAGGAAGTGACGTGAGTCCCATGGCCAGGTCAGAGGAGATCACGCCTTGACCAACTAAATCAGTCAGCGCTTGGTTCATCGTTTGCATGCCATACTGGGCTTGTCCCGTTTGCATCATGGAATACATTTGATGAATCTTGTCTTCCCGAATCAGATTCCGAATAGCTGGCGAGGGAATCAGAATTTCCAATGCCAGCACCCGTCCCTTTCCCTCTGAACGGGGCAGGAGCCGCTGAGACAAAATCCCTTCCAACACCATCGATAATTGAATTCGAATTTCATGTTGCTGATGGGGAGGAAACACTGAGACCAATCGCGTGAGGGACTGGATGGCCGAATTCGTATGTAACGTCGCCATCGTGAGATGGCCGGTTTCGGCCATCGTGAGAGCCGCATGGATCGTTTCGAGGTCACGCAATTCGCCCAAAAACACCACATCCGGATCCTGCCGAAGAATCCCTTTGAGCGCGGATTGAAACTCACGGACATCCGACCCGACTTCCAACTGGGACACTAAACTCTTTTTGTGCGTATGCAGAACCTCAATGGGGTCTTCCAACGAAATAATATGTGCCCGCCTCTCTTCATTAATGCGATCCAGCATCGCGGCCAATGTCGTACTTTTTCCGCTTCCCGTGGGACCAGTCACCAGGATCAACCCCTGGGGCTTTCTCATCAATTCTTCAACAATAGGCGGAAGACCCAATTCGTCAAAGGTGGGAATCTCTCCGGAAACCGCGCGAATGGCCATGGCAAGTGATCCCCGCTGGGTATAGACATGAAACCGAAACCGGCCGATATCAGGAAGACTGTAGGCCCCATCCCATTCACCAGTCTGCGTTAACTGATGACGTTGCGCTTCCGTCAAGAGACTCTCCGCCAACCGATACATATCCTGGCTGGTCAATATTGGTGGCTCCATAGGCCGTAGATGCCCGTCCACGCGAAGGCGTGGCACACTTCCTGAGACCAGGTGCAAATCTGACCCACCCTGCCGACGCAATTCATACAGTAATGTTGTCAAATCCATACGTTTGTCCATCTTCCGCTATTATTTACTAGGAGGAGGTATCCGATCTCGTTTCAGCAAATACTTCACCAACAGTGGTCAACCCACGTTGGACAGCCGCTAATCCCGCTTGGCGAAGGGTTCGAAATCCTTCCTGCATCGCACAGGTTTTCAATTCATGGGTCGAGGCCCTCGCCAAAATCTTGTCATGCAAACCCTCAAAAATAGGTAATGTTTCAAATAACGCCATGCGCCCCTTAAACCCGGTCAGATGGCAGAATCCGCACCCTCGCCCTTTCATGACTTGGAGCGCCCCAAGCGCATCTCCATCAAACCCCAATTCCAATAGCTGACACCGGGAAACCATATCCAGTTCCCGGCAGTGCTCACAGATTTTTCGCACTAATCGTTGCCCCACGATAAGCGAGACGGCGGAAGAAACCAAAAACGGCTCAATATTCATATCGATCAGCCTGGCAATGGCTCCAGGAGCATTCATCGTATGCAAGGTGGAAAGCACTCGATGTCCGGTGAGGGAAGCCTGAATCGCGATCTGTGCCGTTTCCCGATCACGAATTTCTCCCACCATCATGACATCGGGATCCTGCCTCAGAAAGGCTCGCAAACCAGTGGAAAAATTCAATCCAATTTCTTCATGAATTTGCAATTGATTAATGCCCTGAATCTGGTATTCCACTGGATCTTCGACGGTCACAATATTCATCTGAGGGGTATTCAGAAATTGTAACGCGCTATAGAGTGTGGTTGTCTTCCCGCTTCCCGTAGGCCCCGTCACCAGGATCATGCCATAGGGATTTTCCAGAGCGGTCGTCACCCGATCCAGATCGGGCTGATCCAACCCGATATTCGTCAAATGCAAGGCCAGTCCGGACTGATTCAAGAGACGCAGGACCGCTTTTTCACCAAACAAACAAGGCAGAATAGCCACGCGAATATCGACATGGGGAAAGTTCTCCACTTTCATCCGTCCATCTTGAGGCAACCGACGCTCGGCAATGTCCAAATCAGAAAGTATTTTCAGCCGGGCCAGTAAGGGCTGATGCAGATCCTTGGGCAGATTTTGAATGGGCCGAAGGACGCCATCCAACCGGAAGCGAATCCGGATCATTTTCTCCATCGGCTCAATGTGAATATCGCTCGCCTCCATTTCGATAGCCTGCTGAACAAGGTGATTCACAACATCCACGGCTGAAGCATCTTTTTCAATTTTGACATGAAGCTTCCCCCGAGACATCGCACCTTTGTCCTGAAATACTAGAGATGGTTCTTGATCATTCGAGCCGTGGGCAAAAGACGGGACACTGTTCACAGGCTGGCCCGGAGCATTGGGTGAGGACCGGGTATCAATCCTCCGATTATTGGAATCCAACCCCTTCTCCATTGGCAAAGTCACCGTTGCATGGGAAGACCGATCCTGACCCTGGCCATACAAGCTGTTAATCGCTGTTCGTAAATCCGACTCAGTGGCCACCATTGGGACGATATGCAATCCCGTTCGAAATCGCAGTTCATCAAGTAATGGACCATTGGTAGGATCAGCCATAGCCAGATTCAGCCGGGAAGTGGTTTTTCGCACCGGCAAGACGAGATGCTGGTGGACAATCTCGTAAGGGACCAGGCACCGAAGACTGGTATCAATCGAGCACGTGGACAATTCTACTGTGGAAACCCCATAGTGCTGACTCAAAAATTCCAAGAGGGTGGATTCGGAAAGAACCCCCATACGAACTAAAATACTTCCGAGGCGTCCTCCTTCTCCCTGCTGAATTTCGAGCGCCTGGGAGAGGTCATCCGAAGAGATCACCTTCGCATCCACCAACTGAAGTCCAACCCGCTCTCGGTTCAACGATAATTTCTCCTTCAATCTTTTTTCTCACCTGAAGAATTCAGATGTTGAATACCCCGAAACAAGTAATGCACGCCCGAACCGGTCGTCAGGATGACCATGGCCGCGAGAAAGGGAATGATGGCTTCAGTCGGCACACGCCCTGTCGCAAAAAGGATCACCATAATGACATAGCATATTTGAGCGAGGGTGGCCCCCTTCCCCCACCAGGTGGGAGCGATATCAATGTCTATTTCCGTCAGATTGGCCACGATCGTCCCGGTGAGGAGAATGGCATCACGACTCACGACGAGAATCACCGCCCAGACTGGAATAAAATGAAGAACGGATAACGTCACGATTGCCGACGTCAGGAGTAATTTGTCAGCCAGAGGATCGAGATACTCTCCCAGGCGGGTGCGCTGGTCGGTAATACGAGCAATCGCCCCATCCAACCCATCGGTCAACGCCGCCACTAAGAGAGTCACGAGGGCATAATCAAAGGACTCATACAGTAAAAACCCGACAAAGACCGGAACGAGCAGGATCCTGAGGACCGTGAGACTGTTGGGAAGGTTGATTGGATTTTCGGCAACCCGTAACTCGCGGTCCATTGCGCCACAACACCTTTCTCAACACCGTATTTTATCCTAAGCGTAAAGAAGGTTACGCGGGGATTCTGACGGAAGTCAACCAGGCTTGCGACACTCGGCAATGCGGCCTATAATCCGTGGCTATCACGAAGAAAATCTGCCGCTATCCTATTGTTAAGCCGGAGTTGGAGCACATGACATCGCTTCCCTTATCCTTTCGAGTCAGAAATGCCGTCGTAGAAAAGCATCAACTGGAGGGGATGGACCCCAGTGACCGGTATTTCAACCGGATGATTCCGATCAAACGTGTGGAACGCGGCTACTCGGGAACCGTCATGTACGAAGCTCTGAACGTGCAGTCCCAGGTTTACCCAACCGTCCAGGAAGTGCTGAGGGATATCTCCGATCAGTTACGAGAATTAGGTTTCACGACCATGCGGACTCGCCTCAACTTCAAAGGCCAAAAATATCTGGCCGAAAAAGAAACCTGGGTTGATTATCTCGACGCCTAATTCTTCAGTCCAAAATTCGAACAGCCCCCTTTTTGCCCTCTTCTTGACCCCAGCAATTTCTCCGTCAAACCAATACTTTAGCTCGTCGCTAACCTAGAGCCGATACACATCTTCAAAACCTCAAAAATACACCAACCATATTTTTGGGATCCTTTGAACCGACTTTGTAATCTAAAACTAATGAAGCTCACTTCCAGCAGGTCGTTAAGAACTTACCTTTCAAAAAAATCCTTTCAGCAGTCAGTTAGGTTGCCTACTGGGTCACCAGGACGTGACCTTTGGGTGATGCGCGAGGATGTGCATGACAAACCGTCATCACAACAATAGAGCAAAGAGCGACCCGAGGGGATCCCTTCGACCTCGCTCAAGGCATGGCAGGTCAACTTTCAGCTAGAGAAAAGAAAATCATTTGAGTTGGATTGTGTATATCTTGGAGTGTGCTGACCGCACTCTTTATACAGGAATCACGAAAGATCTCAAACGCCGCCTTCAGACACACGAAAACGGAAAAGGCGCAAAATACACCAGAGGTCGTGGTCCATTTTCCGTGCTGTATACGGAAATCCACCCATCGCTGAGCCATGCTTTACAGCGTGAGGCACAGATCAAAAAATTCAATTCTAGTTCAAAGCGAGAACTTGCCTCTTCACACCCTCATTGTTCATAGACAAATCGGAACCAAACGAAACTGGGGGCGGGTCAAAACACGAAAAGGGATCGGACGCCGTTTCTAGGCATCCTAGAGGGGGTCGAACTCAGAAATTGTATGCCTGCCAATGGCAAAGTGACAGAAATTCCACCAAAGCTTAGAGGAGCTGAATAATGGATTTTTCAACGGCCCTGGACAGATTGGATCAGTTTTTTACCTATCCCTTGTTTATCGTCAATCAAACGCCGATTACCCTCTCCTCCCTTGTCTTCTTCGTCATCATCATGGGCATTTTCTGGATTGTGAACACACTCCTTCGGAAATTCCTCAATAACCGGGTGCTCAATCGATTCAAGATGCCCTTGTCGACCCAATACACCTTAACCCGCATTATCCAATATGTATTCCTTTTTGTCGGAATTATTATTGGCTTCCAAGTGATCGGCGTGAACCTCAGCGGCCTGGCCGTGATTTTTGGATTTCTCTCCGTCGGAATCGGATTCGGCCTGCAAAATCTAACTTCAAATTTTATTGCCGGTCTCATGCTGCTGTTCGAACAACATATTCAGGTTGGGGACCGCATCACGGTGGGAGACACGGAAGGGGATGTCACGGAAATCAACATTCGTTCAACCACCATTCGCTCTCTCAACAATATTGCCATCGTGGTTCCAAATTCTGAATTTATCTCTTCCACCGTCATCAACTGGTCACACGGCGATCCCAAAACCCGGTTGGAGATCGATGTGGGGGTCTCGTACAATTCAGATTTAGACAACGTGATGAATGCACTGTTGGAAGCGGGGAAAGAACACCCCTTGATCTTACCGCACCCAGAGCCAAAGGCTTGGCTCATGAGTTTCGGAGATTCCGCCTGGAACATGCGTTTATTAGCCTGGGTGGGAGATCCCCAAGGCAGAAGGCAAGTTCAATCTGATATCAATTGCGCCATCGTCAAGAAATTTCGAAATAAAGGAGTGGAAATTCCTTTTCCTCAAAGGGACCTGCATGTACGGACCCCTTTACCTCTACCCATCTCATCGACTGAGGCATAATGCTCAAACCGATATTCGGAACAGGATGGTTTCGAAGGCATAAAGAAATTTCTGCACATTACTCCCTTTGCCTGTTCCCTCCAGGACTGTTGTGTTCGAGCCAACTATGATCAATTCTTCAATCGTTTTGCCCTCACCAATGTCACCTCAAGGGCACAATCATCGGCCGTTGGTCCATCGCATTACCCTCATGGTGTTTGAGAAGCTCTGACAGCATTGCTAGACTGACGTCACCCTGATTTGTTTTCAACATGAAGACGACCTCACAGGAAATCACATGGCACCGATAATTGAAGGTTCTGTCTATTCTTTCCATGCTGTCATACGAATATCCGAAAGATAACGATCCAGGGGCCATTTACTATCTCCGCCAACATGTAGAAAGCTTAAATTAAAAACGCAAAAACAGGAACGGGACACGCGGCATGAAAGCGAGGGCCCCGGTCGCCTCGAATCTTTCATTCACGTCCAGGATAAATCATGTTCGTTTGAATCGTCGCCTGAAAAAGAAGAACCAATATCCTCTTCCTCAACCTCGGAGAATACATACATGAAATCCTTGATCGTTTACGTGACGCTGTTTGTATTGGGAATAGGAGTCGGGTTAGGGGCACCGTTCCTCGCCTCCCGATATGCCCAACCCTATCTACCCCAGTTTCTTCAAGAAACCATTCACCCTCTTATAGGGACCGTCACACATAAACAACGCGATCAGGATCGATTGTTAATGACCATCACCACACAAGATGGCACTATATTGGCAACTTTTCAAAAACAGGTTCCGGAAATTGACCTGCTGGTGGAGGAACAGGATTCGGTCACGTTGGATGTAAAACAGTATGAACCCTTTGTCACCGATCCACCGGTGTTGAAAGTCAACAAACACGCACGAGAGATACAGGTCCCGGCCCCTCCCCCACCCTCTTCAATGAATGACGGACATCTCCCGGGCTCGCAGTCAGACTCGTCGCCCTCATCAGGAGGATCATCCGTGGAAACGGGAGTTGATCCACATCCCAAAAATTAATTGTTAGAAACGGAAGGAAAGAAGAAGATCTGGAGGGGAACTAGCGAACTGCAAGACCCCGAAATGAAATCCCGACCGGCGCAGACGGTCGTGATGAGGAGTCCTGCGTCAACCCTCATACGTCCAACCTACTCAATGGAGAATGACCGTATTCTCAGCTACCCCGTACTTCGTCAGTCTTCGCAGCAATTCCACGCTCTGGTTTTTCAATTTCATTCTTAATCTTTCAATGTAAATCTTAAGGAGGTCATTCCTATGGAGCTCACCCTTTGGACTGCAACCCTGGAAGAATCGTTTGAGTACAGCTTTAAACTGGTTATGGCCTTTCTCCCTAAAACCCTTGGGGCATTGATGTTGTTGGGGCTGGGAATCCTACTGGGAAAAATCGTCGAAGCGGGAACGAGCCGCCTGTTGAACTTGATTGGCGTCGATCGGTTACTCAGCAGCACCGGCATTCTATCGCTGCTTAAAAAAATCGGAAGCAAAAAAACGATTTCACAGATTATCGGCCTCTTAGGATTCTGGCTGGTCTTTCTCCTCTTTCTCATTTCCGCCACGGAAGCCCTCAGTCTGGCCCTCTTGTCGGAAACCTTGACGGGACTGGTCCACTATCTGCCGAAAATCGGCAGGGCCACCCTTATTCTCGTTCTGGGTCTCCTTGCCACAAACTTCGTGCGTGACCTCATCTCCGTGGCTTGCGATTCTTCTGGAATCCGGCAGGGAACCATCATTGCCCAAACGGTGTATGTGTCGGCCACGCTCCTCGTTCTCGTGACTGCGATCAATGAACTGGGGATTGACACGTCGCTTATGAACCAAATCATCGTCCTCGTTGTGGCCGGACTCATTGCCGGTGCAGCCTTGTCATTCGGTATCGGTTCCCGTTCAGCCGTGAAAAATCTAATTGCCGCTCACTACATTCAACCCATTGTCCGAATGGGAGAAAAAATCCAGGTAGGGTCCTACTTTGGCACCGTAACGGCGGTGACACCCATGGTCGTCGTCCTGGATACGGAGAGAGGGCGGGTCGTGATTCCTGCCGCCCAATTTACCGAGGTCGTCAGCATTCTTTCTCCAACAGAGGGGTAGGCCCATGAATTTGACTGAACATCTCCGACAAACCTTTATACAGGAACACCCCCTGGAGGCGGCCCGATACGTGGAGGGACTCCCTGCCCGTACAGCCGGAGAAATGCTACTCTCCATGGATCCGGAGCATGTGGCCGCCTTCCTGGAATATTGTCTTCCCGGCCCCACCGCAGAAATCCTGAAACAGTATCCTCCGGCAACCGGTTCTAAAATTCTCAGCCGATTATCCGCCCGATCCGCCCGGGCGGCGCTCAGGCAATGTGATCCATCCACACAAACCATCCTGTTGGAAGGTGTGGACCCGGCCATTGCGGCATATCTCCGTCGAACGATCCATCTGCCGGATCATACCGCCGGCAGTCTGGCCGATCCGCATGTCCTGACTCTTCCACCGGATATTACGGTGGCTCAGGCTTTACAGCGCGTATCTCAAACCATCGGGCAGGCGATGTATTATCTCTACATTATTGATCATCAGACGATCTTGCGTGGGGTTATGGTCATGAAGGAGCTTCTGGGTGCCGAACCGACCAACACCCTGGCTTCCATCATGAACCAGGACGTCAAAGTCATTCCCGCCTCCGCCAATGCCATCGACATCGTGGCTCATCCGGCGTGGACGCTTTTCGACAGCCTTCCGGTCATTGATCGTGACAAAACATTTATTGGGACCCTTCGCCATCGAACGTTGAGAAAATTTCTCCAGTCACGGTCCAACGACTACCAGCCGGCATTTCTTTCCGACGCCCTTCTACAATTATGGGAAGCCTATTCGCTCTCCGGCATCGGACTGATGACCACCTTGGGAGACGCTCTGGTCACCTCCACACCTTCCGTCCCTGCTCGGGAAGAACAGGACATGCCATGACAACACTTGCAACCACCGAACATATGCATCAGGCCTTTATTGCCAATTTTCCAGATGAAGCCGCACATGTTTTGGAGTCCTATTCCCCCCAGGAAGTCATCCAAGCCCTTGAGGGTCTCCATGCCAAAGATGTTGGCAAGGTTCTCTCGGCCATGTCTCCCTCATTAGCTACAGACCTCCTCAAAGACATGCCCCAACCCTTACGGCAAGATACCCTTGTCTCTCTTCAACCCTCATTGGCAGCATCCCTCCTTCAACGATTACCCGCGACAACGCGTGACGCCATCCTGACCGCCCTGCCTCAGCATGTCTCAGCGGACATAACTCCGTTCATGGAATATCCGGACGATTCGGTGGGCATGCTCATGGACGTGCAATTCTTTGCCCTACAAGAAGATCTGACCGTCGAGGAAGCGATTCACCAGATTCGCACACACACAACCCATCACATGAATGAAATTTATATTATTGATCGGCGCCAAATCCTTGTTGGCGTGCTTCCCCTTCGGGATCTGTTTCTGGCCCCCGCGCAGAAAAAACTCGAGAATTTAATGAAGCGGGAACTGCCAACAATCCATCCTCTCGAAAATCAGGAGCAGGTGGTGGAAATTTGCAATGAATGGAAGGTGTTGACCATCCCGGTCACTGATTTGGACGGTCGCTTGCTGGGCATCATCCGCAGTCAAGACATCATTCAGGTCGAAAAGGAAGAGGCCACGATTAGCATGCAGACCATGGTGGGGGCCAGCAAAGACGAACGAGCCTTGTCGCCGCCCTGGTTCGCCATTCGAAAACGTCTGCCCTGGCTGCAAATCAATCTGCTCACAGCCTTTCTGGCGGCGTTTGTCGTCGGGTTATTTGAGGACACCATTGCCCGATTTACCGCCTTGGCCGTCTTGCTTCCGGTCGTGGCCGGCCAATCCGGAAATACGGGGGCCCAGGCGTTAGCGGTGGTCATGCGTGGATTGGCGTTACGGGATATCCGGCCATCCCAATGGCTCCGCGTGACTCTGAAAGAATCCTATGTCGCCTTGGCCAATGGCGTGGCAGTTGCGGCTACGACGTGCACCGCAGTGTTTATCTGGAGCGGATCATGGGGTTTGACCATGGTCATCGGAGTCTCAATGGTGATCTCCATGCTCATGGCGGGGTTTTCAGGGGCGATCATTCCCATCATCTTGCGCGCACTCAAACAAGACCCGGCCCAATCCTCATCCATTATTTTAACTACGGTCACCGATGTGGCCGGATTTTTCAGTTTTTTAGGACTGGCTACGATTTTTTCCAGTCTTTTGGGTTAACTGGATACTCCGGGAATATGAAGAAATACGATCATCATCAAAAGGAGGTCACGCGCTGAAAGCGGGATCTCAGACACAAAACCAATCGGGATGAGGAAAGCATTCTCAAAAAAAAACGCGGTCTTGGGCATGTGGATTCCGGATCGGCACGTTCTCTGCCCTTGACAGAAACTACGTCTTTGATAATCTCGGATTACAGGAACCCTGGCTAACCCGAAGTGATTCAACGCTCATGGACGGGCAGAGAAATCGTTTCACTAGATTTCCTTTCCAAGCACACACCGACAGAAAAGATCCTACAATTCGTTGTAAGGGTCAACATACAGAGAAAAACCCGACTTGTTATAAGGAACAGGACACCGTGCACAAGAAACACATCAGGTTCTCGTTTTTGTCCTGCGTCATGCTCTGGAGTCTGTCTTTTATGGTATCCGGCTGTTTTTCCCCGAAAGCTCTGGAACATGTGGTAATCGCCTATGACGAATCTGTGACCAAATCTCTGGTCGAACAATTGCTGATTAACATCGCCAGAGCGCATCATCATAAACCCGTTCATTTCACAGCCATTTCCAGCATTGCCGCCACGTTTGACTATCAATACACGATGGGAGCGACTCCACCTCTGGGAGGACTGGACGGAGGGTTTCGCCTCTCTCCCATCTTTGGGGCGACCATTGCAGAAAATCCGACCTTCACCATTAGTCCCATTGAAGGAGAAGATTTTACCCAACGCCTCCTGACACCTCTCCGGGAAGGAAAATTGACACTCCTGCTTAGACAGGGGGTCGATATTGATTTACTCCTCCGCCTCATTGCCGCGGAAATTCGTACGACCACGAATAATCAAGAATCCGCTTACTATAATCGACCCTCGGATAAGACCGGATACCCCATATTTCGACAAATCGTGCTTCATCTTTCAGGTTTGCAAGACAACAATCAACTCTACATAGAACCATTGGTGTATGACCGGGAATGGATCCTGCCATTATCATCCTTTTCTGCCGGAGACTTTCAAACCCTGGAAACCAACTATCGCGTGATTGTGGATGCGGATAAGCAAATCTATACGATTCAAAAACGGTCGATCGGGCATACCGTGATTACGAACTACGACCCCTCCACCATCTCCAATATAGAGCGATTGACTCTACAGGCCAAGGCGGATCGTTCGCCGCCGAATGATATCCTGGTCGATATTCGACCCGGCAATCCGGGAGGGGAATACCCGATACAAGGGGTGTTTCGGCTCCGGAGTTTTAACGGCATTCTCAATTTTCTGGGTCGCACCATCGAGGTTGAGCCGGAGTATCATGTGGATCCGGATCCACGAACCGGAATAATTGAAGAGAATCCCGTCCGGGTAATGGACATTATCGAATCTACCTCTCAACCCCCCAATGCCCAACTTTCCGTCATCCATGAAGGACAATATTATTCCATCGCCGATGAAGAGAAGCGGTCATGGAATCAGGAGTCCTTCCGCTTGCTGTATCAATTGTTTCAAATGACCGTCACCGATGCCCCACGCGGGAATGTCCCCAGTATCACCATTGCGAAATAGGCTCTCTATGCGAGGGATTGGAGTTCAGACTTCTTGAGTTAATGTTTCATTTTTTTGAAGGGTCAGGCAAGCCGCAACTTCGCCAACGAAGCGAGCGCATTTCCCCCACTGGTTTCCGGGATGATACTCAACTCGAGCACCGTGACCCCCTGAAGCTGGACGTGATGATCTTCCGTCTGGCAGGTTGCGCCGTCGGGACTGAAGTTCCACTGCTGCCGCACGATTTCCCGAAACGACTGTCCGCCATCCGGCGACCAACGCACGACATACTCTTGCGTGCGCCCGATGCGGGTTTCCACGAAGTTCAGCCAGATCCGTCTGGAGCGGTTGCGGAGTGGCAAAGAGAAGCCGGATCGTCTGCTTGCCCGGCCCTGCGGCACGCCACCCCGAAGTCCCACCTGGCACCAACGCGGACTCAATCGGATAAGCGGCGTCCTCCGAGGTGATTTCTACCTCCGCAAGCTCCTCCACATTCAACCAGTCCCCCGGTGGTTCGGTTCCTTGCTGAACGTGATCGATAATTCGCTTTCGCATCGATATGCCTCTCATTAAACTGTTGGAATGGTTCCGCCATCGATAACGATTTCAGTGCCGTTGATGTAGGCAGCGCGGTCAGACACGAGAAAAGCAACAAGCTCGGCAACTTCTTCTGGAAGGCCCGTGCGGCCTATGGGAATACCACCGAGGGAATCCATCAGCCCTTGCCGGGCGGTATCAAAGTCTGTCCCCGCATTCTTAGCCAGCCTCTCGATGAGTCCAGTAGCCGCCGCCGTCTCGATGAACCCGGGTGCCACCGAAATAACTCGCAGTCCTTTGGGCGCAACTTCGTTTGAGAGTCCTTTGCTGTAGTTGGTCAGAGCCGCTTTCGCTGCGGCATATGCCAAGGTGGCATCATAAAGCGGAAGGGTGCGCTGGATAGACGAAATGTGGATGATAACGCCCGATCTCTGCTCCAGCATCTTGGGTAGAAATGCTCGATCCAGGCGCACAGCGGCGAACAAGTTTGCATTGAATGTCTCCTGCCAATCATCATCGTGAAGAGCAAGTGCGCCACCGCTTGGCGCAGAAGAACCACCGACATTATTGATCAGGATGTCCACCCCGCCGAGCCGGGAGAGCACTTCCTTCACCACTTTATCCACGCCATCAGCCGTACTGATGTCGGATTGGATGAACAATGCCGGGTCCTGAAGTCCGTCGGACCGTGAGCGGGCGGTCGTCATCACGGTTGCACCAGACAGCCTCAGGCGTTTGACGATAGCTTCGCCGATGCCTTTTGTTCCGCCCGTCACCAGTGCTCTCTTGTCGGATAATTCGTCCGGGTTATTTCGGATGGGTGTCATACAATATGTCGTGTTGTTTGATGTGCGTAACGACACCTAACTATGGATATCTGGTTCCAAAAAAGTCTACCGGTCTGGTCCGCCGGTAGCAAATGTCTCTGTGGCATCTGAAGCTACCCTTCGGGTCCTGCAGAAAACACCGAGGATGATCTCTTCCTCAGGCTCGCGTCGCAAGGGTCAGGAGGTACTCACGGCCCCAACGCACCTTCCCGTCCGCAGGCGTCACGTAGCCACGGTAAAGATCGATCAGATCTTTGCGGAAGAGAGCCGCCTTTTCCGCCTGGAGTGCTTGATAGGCACGGTGAGTAGGCCCATACCAGTCGATAAACAGATCGGCAATCTGTTCGGGGGTGTCCGCATATTCCGGGCAGTCGTACCGTTCGAAGTGATAATCCCGAAACGACAAACCAAACCACTTCCTCACCTGCTCCTCGTCGCCCCACAGAAACGGGCTCGGAACACCGGCCGGAGGAGGGACATACTTCCCGGTGACGCTGAACATGCGCCCGACCCCGCTCTCCCGCGTCCAGGCCTGAATCGCGATGCGTCCACCCCGCTTGGTTACCCGTGCAACTTCGCTGGCCACCTTCTGTTGATCGGGCGCGAACATCAGCCCGCACGAGGAGACGACGATATCGAAGGTGCCGTCCGGGAATGGAAGATCTTCCGCGTCTCCCACCTTCCACGTAATGTCGACGTATCCCTCTTCCGCGGCACGCTTCTTTGCGATATCGAGAAGTTCGGGGTAAGGTCCAGTCCCGTCACCACAGCATTACGCGCGCGCGCCATGAGCGCGGTATTGCCCGTTCCGCAGGCCACGTCGAGCACCAGCTCCCCGGCGCGGATGCGCCCGCTCCGCACCACATGGTCAGCGACGGCCTTGATCCCTTGGGCGATCTGGTCATAGTCACCGGCTGCCCAGGTGGCTCGATGTTTCTGTTTCAGCTCCGTTAAGTCCGGCATTCAACACCTCCGTTCGTGTGGGCTCTGCGACTCGTCTGTCGCGCTGTGAGCCTGATATTCATGGCTTGTCCGGTAAAGGCAAGCCGTGTAGACGCAGAAATGACAGCTTGTCCCAATAGCCGCGTTGGAGAACAATTTTGCCATGTACCACGTGAAAAAATCCGCACCCCCGTAACCCAAGAGGGTCTCGCCACTCTAAAATGGCCCATTCATCGACTTCAAAGATGTGTTCAACAAAGCAATACATATCCGCAGTGGCAAATTCTTCCGAGAACATCTTGCGGATGGCCTCTCGCCCCACAACGGGCTCATTCGCCACCTGATGATTAATCGCATCCTCAGCGTAAAATTCCGCGATTGCCTCCGCATCCCCCCGGTTGAATACCTCCACCCATGCCCGTACTAATTCCCCTGGTTTCATTTTCGCTCTAACTATGGATTATCTGATTCCCCATATGTCCGCCAGTCTGACTAACAGCAACACGAATTTTTATGGTATTTGAAACCACCTCTCAGGTCCTACGCAACCCCCAAAATCCTCTGTCCCAGGCGTTGGAATAATCGAGACGGGTTTTTGGGGATCATACAGAATATTATGGCTCCCTCGTTGAAGGAATTGGGAAGGAAAGGTTTGATGGCCGGGTCCCCAACTCTCGTTTCAACATGATTTTCTGTGGTGCCGGGTTTCGCCCCGGCAGGCGAGGCCCTTTTGTTTCGGCAAAAGGACCCAAAACCATTGACGCCCCGTCTGGCCTCATGAGAGAGAAGGGACGCCAGCTTGCGGAGGGCGGACCAACTCGCTCCGCTCAAACAAGGCCCGCCAGCAGATGAGAGCGTCCCTCCCTTGGGCCATACGGCAGGCGTCGACCATCGGAGACGAACCTTTCAGGGACTCTCATGAGCGGCGATCTCCCATTATGGATTCCCCAATTCTTCATAACCAATAGGCCTGGTCAAAAAGACCAGCCAAAAACGTCCAATCAGTTGACATATTTCATCAGTTGACTAAGAATCTCCACACGGCCATTCCAGAGCGTTCGCTTGTGGTCTGGTGTCCTTGGACGGGAATGTGTTCGCCATCCGCTGGACGGGCTTTGAACCCATCCAAAGAAGTGGTGTTATGCGACCATCTGAGTTTAAAGACGTGTCTAACCTGCACAATAAAAGAGAAATAAGACAGCTTTGGGAAGTCGCTATTGCATATTTAAACACTAGCAAAATTTTGCCGTCTTCGATATCCGCCAAACATTACACTTCACTTCAGATCGCCAAAAAGTACGGCTCGGAAAAAGTTCAGAAAGAGTTTTCAATTCTAAATATGGTCTTTGCTCATCTCGCTTCGGCAGGGATCCGAATCCGTCCAACTGACGAAACTTTAGAAAATGCAGAAGAATCCATCTCGTCATGCTTAAAAAAAACCGCTCACGTGGAAGTGAGTGGGTAAATCTAAGAGGTCCGCATGTTGTAACGGTCTTATTCACGTGAAAAAACGATGTTTGTGGCCGACAGGGAAATCTGGCATCATCGTCGGATCGCAAACATCAGGCGATTGCTGGACGTATACCAGGTCCCCGGGTTTCGTCCGAAGGCCAAGATCACGGGGGTATTTGGCGATCCGACGGCTCGTGTTATTCGACTGGAGCGGCGTCAAAAAAAACAGTGTGCGGGCGGTGCGGCGCGGGGCACCGGAGTTACGACGACAGCAAGACGCGGCTTGTCCGGGACCTCGTCCTGCGGGGATGCGCGGATTTACCTGGCAGTGGCCGTTCGGCGCGTCTCCTGCCGGCGGTGCGGGAAGGTGAAACGGGAGCGGCTGAACTGGCTGTCCGACAATCCCTTCTACACGAAACGGTTTGTCGTTGTTTGTCGGGCGGCGGTGCCGCGCCATGAGCATCCGGGACGTGGCCAAGGAAGTGCATCTGGATTGGCATACCGGTGAAGAGATTGGAGCAGCAGTACATGGAGGAGCAGCTCCGACGTACTGGCCTTCCCGCTCCGAAGGTCATCGGGATCGACGAAATTGCTCTGAAGAAGGGGCATACCTACCGGATCGTCGTCAGCGATCCGGAGCGACGGCGCCCCTCTGGTTTGGAGGGCAGGATCGGTCCGAGACGATCCTGGACGCCTTCTACGAGTGGGTTGGGCCGAAGAAGCGTGCCGGGATCCGCCTGGCCGTGATGAACATGTGGAAGGCCTTTGAGAACATCGACGCGGAAGAACGCGCCACAGGCGGCAATCCTGTACGACAAGTTCCATGTGATGAGACATCTGGGAACGGCATTGGATCAGGTTCGGAAGCTGGAATATGGTCGGCTCGCCGGGAAGAACCGTTCTTACATCAAGGGACAGAAGTACACGTTGCTATCGAACCGTGAGAACCTGACCCTGGACGGCCGAAGGGCGCTGAAGAAGCTCCTGGGCGCCAACAAACGTCTGCATACGGCCTACCTGCTGAAGGAGACGTTCGGACAGCTCTGGAGCTATCAGACAGAGGGATGGGCACGGAGGTTCTTCGAGCACTGGAAAGAGCACTGAGATACCAGCGGCTTCGCCCCTACGAGCAGTTCGCCGCGATGATCGAGCGCCACTGGGACGGCATCGCGGCTTACAGCAGACCGGACAACAAAGTTTCGCTCGGGTTTGTGGACCAGTACAAGATCAATATGCCTCTGCTAGATGACAATATGTTCTTCGGCCCCAAGGGCTGCCTGAGGAAGCTTGGCGCAGAGTAGATGCGTAACATTCCATTCAAGCCGAACCCGCTTCTCGTATCGGCTTAATACCGAAGTTATGTTTAAAAAGGAAATCTAAGACTCGTGGCAATTCCAGATTACCAAACACTCATGCTACCAGTTTTGAAACTGGCATCGGATGGCAAGGAACACAAATTCAGCCAAGCGGTCGAAGAACTAGCTAATGAATTTTGTCTTACCACGAAGAAAGAAACGAACTCCTTCCGAGTGGCAGTCAAGCCGTTTTCAATAATCGCGTGGGATGGGCACGCTCTTACCTGAAACAGGCTGGTTTGCTCGCATCTCCCAAGCGTGGGTTTCTTTTCCATCACACAAAAAGGTACTGAGCTTCTCACAACAAATCCAACACAAGTAGATACATCTATTCTTCTACAATATCCCGAGTTTATCGAGTTTTAAAAATATCGCAAAAAGGATAAAAGCGAAAGTGAATCAGAAATTGTGCCCTCTCGTTTGAACAAGAATCAACCCTAACACCAGAAGACGCACTTGCATCTGCATACAATAAACTCAGTTCAACTCTTGAGTCTGAAATACTGAGTTCAGTCAAAGAAGCCTCCCCATCATTCTTTGAGCGTGTGGTTGTCGATCTCCTTGTAAATATGGGATATGGCGGCAATCGCCGAGATGCTGGCAGGGCTCTTGGTAAGAGCGGCGACGGTGGCATAGATGGCATTATCAACGAAGACCGTCCTTGGCTCTGGATGTAATATATATTCAAGCTAAACGATGGGAAGGTGCGGTTGGTCGTCCTGAAATTCAGAAATTCGCCGGTGCGTTACAGGGACAACGTGCTCGAAAAGGTGTATTCATTACCACATCATCTTTTACAAAAGAGGCACGAGAATACGCCTCGGTTATCGAATCAAAAATCATCCTGATTGATGGGGAGCATCTTTCAAAGCTCATGGCAGAACACAATGTGGGGGTTTCAAGAGTCGGTCTTTACGAGGTCAAGAAAGTGGATTCAGATTATTTTGACAATGAATAATGCCTAATGATCGCATGTACTCGGACAGTGCCTTATTCAGTTATTGGAATTCCAAATAATTTCCAAAGCATTCTTGCCGGCATGAGCACCATACTTCCTTTTGCCTGACGCCTGCTGACTGATCAAGGGCGGACGCTCTCATCCCCTGGCGGGCTTTGTTTGAGCGGAGCGAGTTGGGCCGCCCTCCGAAGCCCGCGTCCGCCCTATCCAATGTGGCCAGGCTGGGCGTCAATGGTTTTGGCTACTTTTGCCGAAACAAAAGTGGCTCGGCTGCCGGGCCGAAACCCGGCAACGTTCATCTAGTCCAATCATTTGACTTCGTACTTCAATTGAATAAAATTCCCTATACGATTAGTCCAGAGGATGCGCAAGTGGTCTGGCCTTCGTAGTGACTAGCATGCGTTCTTTGTCCACAGGACAGGCAACCCATCAGGTGTCATAAGAACAGGAAATCAATAATCCGTATTTTATGGTGATCCCCCTAATTATTAGTTAGGCCGCACAACAGTTTGCCAAGGAGATTCGCATGCGTTTAGGAATCCTCTTTCTCATCACAATCATTATCTCTGGCTGTGCCAGTCAATCATACCGCGAGACTCAAGAGAGTAAGTTTACTGGTGCTCTCGATGTCCGATGGGTCAAGAATGACTACTTTTTGTTTCTCCCTAACAAAAACAATCCCTTTATGCTGGTCCGGGCAAACGGTCAGTCCATTCGACCGGGTCCCATGTACACAGACGGCGGGTCGATCCCCCGATTCTTGTGGGGTATTGAAGGCTATTCTCCCTGGGGGTACGCACCTGCCTACATTGTCCATGACTGGCTCTTTGTGGCTCACCACTGTGGATATGAGCCTGACAACCAGCACACCTTCGGCGATTCCGTTGCTGTAATTGCAGAGGGCCTTAAGGCCGTCATGGAAGCCAATACCGAAGTTCGCAACTATTTTGTTTTTGACAGCGTGGTCGCCGCGGTCGGGTCACCCATTGCGAAACGCCTGTGGAAGAATGGTTCGTGTAAGGAACCTCCATCTGACATTCAAACGCTCAACGAAAGAGCACTTCGAGGTGAGGAACTACCGGGAGATTTACTCATGACAATCAAATTCGAATGAAATGGGTAACCAGTCAATCACCTTTGGCAGCCATCTCTCTGAAAAACAAGAGCGAATTTCCCAATCTCCGGGTCTCTCCACTTCTTTTTCCCTGACGCCTGCTGACTGGCCCCTGGGGCGGGCGCTCTCATCCACCGGCAGATCTTGTCCGAGCGTAGCGAGTTGGGCCGCCCTCCGAAGACCCGCGTTCGCCCTATCCGGTCTGGCCAGGCTGGACATCAATTGTTTTGGCTACTTATGCCGAAATTAAAGAGCCTCGCCTGACGGGTCGAAACCCGGCAACGCTCAAACATGGCCATTCTTCCAGTGAGGAGAATGTGTGCTCCAACAGCTCAGAACATTTTGGGAGGGATGATAAAACGATTTAGTGAGATTGTGAATGGCCGCGGGAGAGCTTTCACACATCACTTCTTAGACTCACGGTGGAAAAGCTGTATTACTTTAGACTCTGGACTCTCGCCACACACCATATGAATATGTCGCATAAAGGAAGGTATCTTTGAGTCTCCGATTTGAATCCTTCTCACCCAGGAGAGCCCATGGCGACCAAACTCAAAAAACTGACCCAGCAAAGTTCCGGATGATCTTCTGACTCGAGCAACCCAAGCCACAGGGGAAGGCATTACTCTAACCATTCGACGCGAATTAGAACTGGTAGCCGCCGGTGGGGCCTATCGAAATCTTCGTGCCCTGAAGGGTAAGATCAAGCTTCAACTCGACTTGGAATCCCTCCGACAAGACCGATAATCTGTATTAATCCAGTTCCATGCCTATTTGCAAGGAGCAGCAGGCAAGGACGTCACGGTAATCAAGCACACCCTTCTGGATCAGATCGCGGTCTTTTCTCCGGTTACTCTCACGAAGTTATTGAGCGCCCCAATCTTTCAACAACTCTTCGCTTCCTCCTCAACAACTTTTTTGCCTTCACTTCACTCCGGGCTGCTATTCATTCCCACCGTTCCAGCTGGGGCTTTCTGGCAGATTGGGTAATTGTACTTAATAAAGAAAAGTGATCACTAAAGGTAAGTTTCAAATTCCCGATAAGAAGAGACGAAAGTGAAGGATTAATGCACCAGGCATGAATGAACCTAGCAGATCATAATGAAAATAAGGGAATACCTTGAGATAGGCTGTGTTCGGATGAATAGGAAAAGGGATTGGATGGTATTTTTTCTATCAATATTTTTGGAGAAAAAAGATGAGTAAAGTAGAGAATAATGGAATAACTCATTTCTCATCTGGGTTTGGGTTATTAGGCAATTGAGTCACAAATTTATTGACCAAATCATGCAGGGGAATTCTTGTATTTCTCCCATAAACACGAGGGTTAACTCATGGAAGATTTAAAAAAAATTCGGAACAAACATGTAGAGGAAAGCATGAAAGCTTCGGGGAAAAGGGTCAATGTCCGTTTCTTAATTGGATTAAGCGCCGCCTTAGTTGTAGCCCTTTGTGGTGGAGTCATGTGGATGGTCAATTCCCATAATGTTGAGACTCTTGGAATCAACAAGGCCAAGGCATTGGCCGATCAAGTCGTAACCTTACGGACTTTTTATACACAAGAAGTCGTTTCTCGTGCCAAAGAATCAGGAATGAGCATTAATTACGATTGGGAAACGGTCCCCAATACGCTGCCTCTGCCTGCGACGTTTACGAACGTGTTGGGTAAACAGATAAAAAAAGAAAATCCTGGTACGGCAATTCGCCTCTATAGTCGATACCCGTTTCCCCATCGAAAAGGGACTGAGACCTACGATCAATTTGAAAATGATGCCCTGAGGGCCGTTGAGCAAACCCCCCAAAAACCTTTCTACCGAAAGGAAATCATCAATGGCAGATTGTCCATGCGTTATGCGATTGCCGACGTGATGAGTAGTGCTTGTGTCAGTTGCCATAATTCCCATCCGGAAACTCCAAAAGTCGATTGGAAGGTTGGAGACGTTCGTGGGGTGGTAGAAATCATTACCCCAATTGATCAGGAATATGTGGGGTTATTAAATGGGACGATGATTCTCCTTGGCTGTGTTGCTGTCGGGTTGCTTGTTGTGGCTTGGTTCAGCATTTTTATCATCAAAAAACCCATTCACGAGGCAGTGAAGGTATTATCTGCAACATCAGGGCAACTTGCGGACGCCGCTGAACAGCAGGAGCAAGCGGCCATATCGCAATCTGGATCGGCGAATGAAACCACGGCGACTATGGAAGAATTGGGTGCGTCTTCAATGCGGATGGCCGAACAATCAGAAGTAGCGTCGACTGGGACTCAGGAGGCCGCCACCCTAACTGAGCAAGGTTCGGGCATGATCGAACTGGCTCGGGAGGGAATTGATGCCATGCTGGAAAAGGTCGAGAAAATCGCTGATGAAATATTTCTTCTCTCGGAACACACCAGCCAGATTGAAAATATCACCCGGCTTGTCAGTGATTTAGCAAATCAGACTAATCTCTTGGCTTTGAATGCGGCCATTGAGGCTGTCAGAGCCGGAGAACATGGCAAAGGTTTTGCGGTCGTGGCCGGCGAAATTCGGAAACTTGCCGATCAGAGTAAAGCTTCAGCTGAAAAAATTAATGTGTTGTTGATTGACATTCAGAAAACGACTAAATCCACCGTCAAGGTGACCCAAGAAGGGACCAAGACCGTCCAGCAAGTGAAGGTACATGCGCAAGGTGCCATAGATTCGTTCGCGAGTGTCCGGGCGGCTGTGGACAGTGCCTTTCAAAGTGCCAGGCAAATTACGCTGAATGTGAAAGAACAAGCCAAGGCTGTCAAGCCGGTTATCGCAGCGATGAGTTCGCTCAATTCAGGAGCTAAAGCAACAGCCGAGGGAATTCATGAAACCAAGGAGGGAGTGAAAAAGCTGAAAAAGATTGCTGATACCCTTCAGGGTATGGTGTAACGCATGTCAATAATGGATGGGATTCAAGAGCGACAAGGCTCGAAGAATATATCGAGTGCCCTAGACGCTACGATAGAGTGGTTGGGAGTTCGAATTTCTTCCGTTTGTGGGATTCGTATGTCCAACGATGAAAAGCCAAAATTGACTGAAATCCTTCGAAAGAGAATGACGGTTCATTCTGTACAAGATCCGTTATTATATTTTCAACTTGTTGAATCTCCATCCAGGGAGGGTGTAGCAGAATGGGAACAATTGCTTGCTCTCTTTTTGAACGGCGAAACGCATTTCTTTCGGGATAGTGGTCAAATCACTCTTCTCAAGGATCATATCCTTCCTACATTGATTCATCGGCGGAAGGCAGAACGATCGCTTCGGATTTGGAGCGCCGGATGTTCGACGGGTGAAGAAGCGTACTCTCTAGCTATTCTGGTCGATCAACTTCTTCCTGATCGTCAGAATTGGGAGATCTTTATTCTCGGGACTGATATTAATCTCCGAGCCATTCAACATGCTCAGCATGGAATTTATGGCCAATGGGCGTTCAGAAAGGTCGATGTGGGTTTGCAACAACGGTATTTCCGGCAAAGAGGAAGCCAATGGATTTTGAATGAATCCATTCGGAAAATGGTCACGTTCCGTAATAGTAATATTTTTGCCGACACCTTTTCGTCATCGAATTTAGGAATCTATGACCTGGACTTGATTATCTGCAGGAACGTATTTCTCTATTTTCACACTGATGCAATCGGCCATGTGGTGAAAAAAATGTCAGAGACGCTGACGAGTGAAGGATATTTCCTCACAGGTCATGGTGAATTGCCTGCCGAAACGTTAGGATGGCTACAAGCCAAAAACTTTCCAGATTCCGTCATTTATCAGCGACCACAAACGATGTGTGCCATATCTTAGGATTGTAGGAATATGAACATCTGTGCAATCCCGGTTTCAAAAGCCAATCCTTTGGATCATCACAAAGCACGGTTATTCTCACCATTTTGGGAGAGTGCTTTGGGCTCAAATTGTGGGTGAATCATGCACTGTTCTACCTTAAATTTGCCAATCACTTCCGGACTGCACCTAATCTTCACTCGACATCAAACACAGTATGCGTTGCCTCTTCCTACGGTGAAAGAGGTCATTTGTCTCCCTGAGTTAGTCTCCATTGAAAATATGCCAAATCATATCGTTGGAATCTTTAACTACCATGGGCAAATGGTACCAGTGATGAATCTGGATAGCTCTTTAGGGCACGTATCATTTCGGTACAAGATCAGTGACAACGTTATTCTCGTTGAATGGGATGGTTTCATTTGTGGATTGATTGTCGATGAAACTCGCGATTTGTTGGATATTCGACCCGAAAAGATGGAATTGGAATCCTCACCAAAATTCGAACCTGGTCAATCTAACCCTCTGATAGCCCATGTGATGCCGCATGAGGACGGTGCCGTCAATGTGATGCATCCACTACCGGTATCCCAAGATCGAGTTGTCATTCAACAATTTATTCAAAACATATCTGAATCTGGCAATGATGGTCAGTTGAATGATGCTCAAAAGCTTATCCGAGGAATGACCTTGTTGGAACAATCCCTGATGCGGGAACGAACGATGGATCTCATGGAGTCTGACAAAGAAGACCTCTCAGAGCATAGGCAGCTCATTGTTATCCGCATCAAAGAAGAATACTTTGGAGTTGATTTAGGTTTAATCCGGGAATGTGTTGAATTTCAATCTGTGCACATCATTCCCGGTTGTCCAGAATTTGTTATCGGAGTCATCAATGTCCGAGGCGAAGTGTTACCTATTGTTGACATACGTGCCACACTTGATGTGCGGATCGATGAACGCGAAAATTTCCACAGGGCGGTTGTTGTCCAGTTTGAAAATATTTCCGTCGGTATTGTTGTAGAAGAAATCATTGAATCTATTTTTCTTCAAGCCAGTGATATGGTGTCTGGGTCCTTAACTGAGAGCGTGAAGGAAGAAGGGTACGTTCGAGGTATTGCTCAATTCCATGATCAGAAGTTCTTGAAGGTGTTGGATTTGCATAAGCTCTTGATAAATGGAGAGCTAACAGTTGATCAAACATTTTCCCAGGTAGCCTCTGATCATCAGCAAAGAGTTTCGGAAGATCATGTGAAGCCACCTGTAGGTGAAGTGAATGAATTACTTGCCATTTTCATGCGGGAGAGCAAAGAATCCCTGAGAGATCTTCGTCAATCGATTATGAATTTGCGAAAGATGTTGAGTGCTACGGGAGAGAAAGCGGAGGAAGGCGGTCGAGCGGAGCTACAACGAGCCTTCAACCAATCGCATTTTCTAATGAGTGTTGCACGAATGTTGGGAGCCCGAAAAATGGAAATTGTCGCTCGCCGGGTTGAAGATCTTTTACGGGTGGCAAAACGAGGACAGAACGTCGTGACCTTACAACTTGTGGACCACTTGGATCGTGGCGTCAATGGGGTCCAAACTCTCTTGGATGAATTTACGACAGGGGCTACGACGACGGACATTGATCCCCTCGACTTTTTGGATGAACGAGCCTTAGTCGAAGCAGGAAAGACTCATGAGTCTACGCAAGAACGTCCGGATGAAGAGACAATCCAAAGAAACCATGCTGGAGCCCTCTCAGTTGAATCCGCTAGATTGGATGAATTGATGGTACTGATCGAAGACCTGAAGGCAATCATTTGCGGACGGCAGGGTTGCCTCGTTGATACCGCGCATCTGGTGAAGTTTTCCGATTCCTGGAGTCATGCCGTATTTGAGTATCGCGCCCTTGGTTTCAAGGGAACTCGTTCTAGAAAGCTAATGGCAAGGGATGATATGGCGAATTTTTATAAACTGGAAAGCGAACAGCTTACCGTTTTAACCGGTGTGGTTGGTCGCGTAGCCAGAACGGTCGCTGATGAACATCAGCGATTGAGCTCGATCTCCGAGACACTAGAGGAACATATCCGGTCAATGCGGCTCTTGACTTTTTCTTCCTTCTTCCAGGATCTACCGAAGACGGCATCTGATATCGGTCGGCAATTAGGAAAAGAGGTCGAGTTGAGTATTGAAGGCGGGCATATGACCGTGGATATGCAAGTGCTGGAGGAATTAAAGGAGCCGTTGCGTCATCTTATTCGAAACGCCATTCAACATGGCATTGAATCCCCAAGCGAGCGGATTCAGGCCGGCAAGCCACAAAAGGGGGCTCTTCGGCTCTATGCTTTTCAAATGGGAACCTACCTGCTTCTTGAATTATGGGACGATGGAAGAGGATTGGATCTTGAGGCTATTAAACAGGCAGCAGTCCAAGATCAACTGTTTACGAGTGAGGAATTAGAGGCGATGCCTCTTCCACAAATTGAATCATTAGTGTTCAAGTCAGGCTTTTCCACAGGTTCTTCTCTTCAGGGTACCTGGCAGGGGATGGGATTAGATGTAGTACAGTCTGCTGTCAAGCATCTGAAAGGAGCCGTGTATGCCGGGTCGACTCCCGGTTCTGGCTGTATGATCCAAATCCAATTGCCAGGACCCATGCCGCCCATTCACTTGTTAATTGTTTCAATGGCTGGGCAGAAGTATGGAATTTCCATTGACCACGTTCAGACGACGACCCAGACGACACATTCAAATGCGAAAGGATCGCAGGTTTCTAAGAATCAGGAATTTGTGACTGAAGATGGTCAAGTTGTTCCACTTGTATCCTTGGCTGATTTATTGGAAGTTGAAGGACAATGTCGACCGGACGAACTTTGTCCATGCGTCGTGATGGTAGTTGATGGGAAGCCGCTTGGGTGCCTCGTTGATGAAATTTTGTTTGAGCAAGAAGTAAAACCCCAACCACAAGGTCTCATTCTAAAGAGAGTACGGAATGTGTCCGGTTCGACCATTCTCAATACTGGAGAGGTATGTCTCATTCTGAACCCAGACGACCTCATACGAACCGCCGAGAAAAATTTGGCGGTTTCTCGCTCCACTTAATATAGTTTATTCCTGAATGACCGGTCCTTCCATTTTGTGCCCGTGAGTCCGGAAGGTAAAGTGGACCATGTCGAAATTCCCAGGTCCATATGCTGAGCAACCAATCCGAACCTTCCTGGTAGGCGAAGCGCTCGTCTCTCTCCAGCAGATACTTGCCACATCCTCCGAAATTGAAATCAGTGGAACCGCAAAGAATGGGAAAGAAGCCCTGGGGCTCATTCTCAAGAACGATTCACAAGTCATTTGCACCGAATTAGAAATGCCCGTCATGGATGGCCTGGATCTCACAAGAGGCATCATGGACACAGATCCTCGTGCCATTCTTGTTGTGACACGCCTTGGCCAAAAAGAAGATCGCGATAAGGCGTTCCAGATTGTTGAAGCCGGTGCGATTGAAATTTTTCCTATGTCTAATAATAAAAGCAAACTCGCCCGTTACGCGAATACGCAAGAATTGATTAAAAAGATCAAAATTCTCTCAGGAGTCATGGTCTTGCGAAGACGACAGATTCTTCCACACATGGCTATGGAGGCCCAAATGGCTCTTTCGGATGATTGTTCTCGAAGGATACCAGGGATAGTTGTGATAGGAGCGTCCACGGGAGGGCCTCAAGCCCTCAAAGAAATCCTGGCCCAGCTTCCGGCTGATTTTCCATTCCCTATTGTGTGCGTACAACACATAAGCCAAGGATTCTTGCAGGGCTTGGTAAATTGGCTGGCAGTGGATTGCTCCCTCCCCATTTCCATTGCCAAGGCAGGGGAAAGGCCCCAAGGAGGAACCGTCTATTTTCCTCCAGAACGGCAGCATCTGAAATTCGATGCTCATGGAAGGTTTTTTGTAGCAAATGGGTCCCCGGCTGATAATCACATCCCATCCGTCACGGTTTCTTTTCAATCAGCAGCTTATCGATTCGGCAGGCATGTTATTGGGGTCCTGCTCACAGGGATGGGAGAGGACGGAGTCGACGGCATGTTGGCTATTGCCGATCAAAGGGGCGTCACTATCGTGCAAAACGAGCAAAGCTGTGTGGTATTTGGCATGCCTCAACGTGCCATTGCAGTCAAAGCCGCCTCTCATATTCTTCCTTTACAGGATATTGCATCTATGCTGATGAACACTGTTACGAAATTTACAACTTGGGACAGAGACGGGTGTCTTCTCCAGAAAAGTTCAAAATAAGAACCTCTGAGTGGGAACGAAAAGAAATTTTGAATGATCCGATTGCCTGTACCACTTCAACTGTCTGAAGTTAGAGGGTGAGCCTAAAAGAAGCGCCGGAACCGCTCTGGTCCCGTCTAGGTTGATGCCAAAATACTGTGCCTGCTTTGAGATAGTTGTTGGATATGGCTTCAGGATTGTTTGAAACACAAAAAATGCGTGTGCAAGGAATGTTGCTAAAGTTCAAGCGGTGGACTCATCAACCGGTTAAGGAGACGAGGCAAGAGAGGTATATACACGAAGGCGGTCTTCCAAGTCTTTGACTTCGTCGTTTTTCTTCGACAACTCATTATTCAATAATTGGTTCTGGAGTTCCATATTTCCAAGCTCATCCTGGAGACTTTGTAATTCAGGATGAAATCCATCAAGTAGTTTCTTAACCTCTAGTAACTGACCAGTAAGTTTAGCGTTCGTCTCCTGCAACTCTTTATTCAATTTTAAATTGCTGGCCCTTAACTGCTGCATCTCCTGCGTGAGTTCGGATCGGCGGTGTTTGTTTAGCTTGGGCGAGTTGGGTTTTGATCTCCTGTAACTCTGTGGTCAATTGGGCATTGCTGGCCTGTAACCGCTGCATCTCCTGCGTGAGTTCGATCGGCGGTGTTTGTTTAGCTTGGGCGAGTTGGGTTTTGATCTCCTGTAACTCTGTGGTCAATTGGGCATTGCTGGCCTGTAACCGCTGCACTTCTTGTGCGGGCTCCGTGGCCGTCGGCAACGTCTGTTTGGATTGAGCGAGTTGAGCTTTTGTAGCTTGCAGCTCTTCGGTCAAGTGCGCATTGATTTCCTGTAGATTCCATATTTCTTGGGTTTTCTCGGCTCTTAGTTTGGACAAATCCGCTTCGATTTTCGTGGGTTCAGCCTTCTGAGGCGGAGTAGCCTGTAATACTTGGTTTTTTGTCTCCTGCAACTCTGTGGTCAATTGCATATGAGCGGCTTGTAACGTCTCTACCTTTTGCGCGAGTTCGGTCTTAGCCTGTACGGCTTGGGTGAGTTGGGTTTTTGTCTCTTGCAATTCTGCGGTCAATTGGGCATGGCCTGCTTGTAACGTCTCTACCTTTTGCGCGAGTTCGGTCTTAGCCTGTACGGCTTGGGTGAAGTGAGTTTCGTGTGCTCTAAGTTTAGACAATTCAGGTTCTATTTTTTTTACTAGGTCTCCCAGACTTGCTTTTTCGCTAAGCAAAATTTGAGCAGCGGTAGTAACTTCTTCTAGCAGTTGAAGAATATCTTTTTTGTTCTTCATTCGAGGACTGCCTTTCACATCTCTGTACATTGCGTATTCATCGCCATTTTAACTGGCTATTCCCCGTCGTATGCTACGTGGGTTATCGCGTGGGAGTTTCGGATTTGGCATCCCACTAATAATTATCCCGTCAGCTACCTACGGAGAACTTTATTACTAGTTCGGTTTTTTTTCCTCAAAATTAAGGCCTTCTAGCACCAAAATGTTCGGGGATTTCCTAGATAAAGTGACATTCACCTTGTAAAGGACGTTTAGCTTGTTTTCCAAAGTTCTCGATACCATTGCGGCGGTTGTGTTTACCTTTTTCCTAAATTCGTCAGTTCGAAACATGCCAACGCTTCCTAACTTATAACAATCATGAATAATGTAAGGCTTTCATCTAACGCAGAGAAGCTTTGGTTCTAGCTCCAAGTGCCACACTTCCAGCCCTAGTCGGCTAAGGTGTGGCCATGACCAAGAGACCCTATACGCATTTGAGTTCACTTGGAACTTAAAACTGTCCACCCCAATCCCCCCTAAGTAAAACCAACATAAATTCATCCAGAAGCTTTTCTTTTAGACTCGCAATTTTTGTTGGAGTCATGTATCCGGCATTAATTTTGATTGCATTTATTTCTTGAAACGGCTTATTCCATAGGCCGTTATGATATTTCATGAAGTATTTTAATTTCCCAGGTTAATATTAGTAAAAAAAATTCCGATAACAGAAATATAAATCCCTAGCAAGAGGAAATAGCATGAAGACTTCTGTAAATATCCTGATTTTACTCCTCTTTTCAATTTCCGCCTGTTCGGAGACTGTTGATTCCGCGTATTCCACTTTGGATGTAGCAAAGAAGGAAAATGCCATTCGAACAGGATTGATTCCAGAATGGTTGCCAGATACTTCCAATCAAATCATGGTGGCCTATAATATTAGTACAAATGAAAAAATTTTGTCCTTCCAATATAAAATCGCTGAAGGCTGGAACCCGCTGGAAGTTTGCAAGCCGATTGACCCATTTGATTCGCCAAAACCCCATTTAAATCGTTCCTGGTGGCCCGAAGATGTTCCTGCTAATAAAAACTCCACTCCCCGACATAATTTTTACACTTGCGAAAATGGAGAGTCTTTTCTTGCGGCTCATCCGAAGGTCGGGCAAGCATTTTATTGGAACACCAAGATTTAACAATTTCAGAATTTTGACCATTCGGCGTTTCAATATCCCAAGCTATCTAGAACAAGTGAATTTCCCTCGGAGAAATGGAAACTAAAGCTGTCCCCATTCATTGGCTAATTAGCTTGTTAGGGATTCCGATAATGTGTTCTTTCAAAGACCGCTGACGGAACTTGGTAGCCGGGCGCTCTGTTCGGCCGTTCCTGATTGTACCCTCCTCTCCAATTTTTGATTATCACTCTATTTTCCGTCAAACTGTGGAAGAGTCCTGCTTTAAGGACATTCTCGGCGTACGGTGTTTTGGCTACTTTCGCCGGAACAAAAGGGCCTCGCCTGCCGGGCCGAAACTCGACAATGCTCGAGTTTCAGGCGAGATCATTTCCCCAATTCCTGAATGATCACATCATGTAGTTTTGGACGAAAGGCTTTGATGGCTTGATTGTCCCGGGTGGGATGGACCCGATTGGAAAGGAAGATCACTTCTAATTCACGGACGGGATCTATCCAGATACTCGTGCCAGTGAACCCCAGATGACCGAACGATTCCGGGGAAAACCACTTGCCTGAAGATGAAGGTTGAGATGGCGTATCCCACCCAAACGCCCAACTGGTTCCAGGCCGTGCCGTCACAAACCGTTTCACCAGGTGAGGATCGAATATTCCGGGCTTGCCTTTATAGCCATTCAGCCAGGCTCGGGTGACCTGTCCTACCGCTTCGGCTGTTCCAAAGAGCCCTGCGTGCCCGGCAATGCCACCCAACGCGAACGCATTTTCATCATGGACCTCCCCTTGCAGAAGACGCCCACGCCACGGATCCTGTTCGGTTGAGGAACACGTTTCCATCGGTGAGCCCGTTTCCTCATTGAAGTTCAGGCCTCTGTAGCCAAGAGGGCTCGCGTGTAAAGGGGCAAAGATCCGACTCTGACAAAAATCTGCCAAGGATTGATTCGTGATTCGTTCCACAATAAACCCGAGCACGATATAGCCCAAATCACTATAGACACTTTTTGGTGGTGACCAGGAACTTGCCGGTTCCTTGAGTATTAAACTCAAAACTGCCTTGATTCGTTCCTGGCGAACAGAAGCTCCCGATAGAAGTGAAGGAGGGAAAGACTGGTAAAACGGGCGCCACGCCGGAAGGCCGCTTTGATGACAGAGGACATCTTTTAGGAGGACTTTTCCTAATGGAAACCCTTTGGTTTCCTGTAGCAACGCGTCAAGAGATTGTGTCAGTTCCATGTGTCCGTCCTGCACGAGGAGTAGAATGGCCGATGCGGTGGCGAGAGGCTTCGTGAGGGAAGCCAAGTCGTAGACGGTATGAGGTTGGACGGGTTGAGAATTTGGAAGACCGGAGGTCAGACCGACGGCCTGATGGAAGCGAATCTGCCCGTGATGACGGACGAACAACACCGCGCCCGGAAAGACCTGCTCCTGAATCCCTTTAAGGAGAATACGGGCAATGGGATCGGTGTGATCCACAACGTGATGAGAGGGACGAACAGGCTATCCCGCTTCCCGGTGTGAGGCAGTCTCGGGATTCATATCCGGTTCGCCACTCTCATACGCCGATTCGGGTTGCGCTTCGATCTCAACCAGGCGATGGAAAGAACTCAAGGTCAATCGCAACCGGTCCAATACCAGCGCTCGCTGCTGCTTGAGCGCGGCGATCACTCGCCGCATCTCCACCAGCTCGGTCCGACTTTGTGCCAGGATTTCTTCGGCCTTCAATTCCGCTTCTTTGACCACGAGATCGGCATCCCGTTGGGCTCCACGCTTGAGTTGATCGACAAAGGATTGGGTCGAAATGAGGGTGCTGGTCAAGGTCGACTCCGCTCGTTTGAGTTGGTTCAATTCCTCATCTTTCCCGGAGAGCTTCTCCTTCAATATCAAATTGTCTTTGGTGAGTTCTTCAACCGACTCGGCAATTTCTTCCAAAAATTGATCCACCTGTGGCTTGTTATAACCCCGCCACTGCGTATCGAAGGCTTTATGCTGAATATCCAACGGCGTAATTTTCATCACGTGTCCTTTCCCCGCACCGGCTAGTGCATTCTGAGAGCCAGATCCTTCAAGGATCCCACCACGGCAATTTGTAAAAACACAATGATTAGGATAGCAATGATCGGGGAAAAATCAAATCCCATCCCTCCCATGCCTAACCGGCGCCGTATTTGATACAGAACCGGCTCCGTCACTCTTTCCAAAAACTGGACAATGGGATTCCAGGGATCCGGGTTCACCCAGGAGATCAAAGCCCGAATAATGATCACCCACATATACAACCATAAGATCGTATCCAGGATGGTCGCAATCGCTTGTAACATGTTGCCCGCAATAAACATGATCCTCCTTTAACTGTACCTTTACTCATCTAGGTTCAGCAGGCTTGTTTTTTCCTGTCGCCCTAAGTGCGTTCTCCAAATATGGCCGTCCCGATCCGGACCATGGTCGCACCTTCTTCAACGGCCGTCTCGTAATCATGGGACATGCCCATCGATAATTCAGCCATCCGTCCATGAGTCCATGAATGTTGAGCCAACCGGTTTCGTATCTGACAGAGCTGCACAAAATAGGGGCGAACCTCCTCAGGATTCTCTTTCCAGGGCGGAAGCGTCATCAACCCTTGGATAGAGACATGAGGGAGCCGGTCTAACTCCTCTATCCCGTTTTCCAACTCCTGGACCGTGAAGCCTCCCTTGCTGGCTTCCCCGGCGACATTCACTTCCAGTAACACCGCTTGCTGGACCCCGCGCAGTTCAGCCGCAGCATTGATGCTGCGGGCCTGCTCCAGACTTTCTACGGAATGCAACAACGCAAAATTCCCGACAATGTCTTTGATTTTTCGGCGTTGCATGCGACCGATGAAGTGCCAGATCAATCCCTCCCGTGGTCCAAAAATTTCTATTTTTTCCTGAGCTTCCTGGAGTCGATTCTCTCCGAAGATTCGTACCCCGGCCGCATAGGCTTCTTCGATCTTGACGGGGGAAACCGTCTTGGTCGCCGCCACCAAATGAATACCGTAAGGATCCCGTCCTACACGCAACGCCGCCTGCCGGATCGTTTCCCGAATACTCTGAATCGTCCGGGCAATGGAGTCGGACCCGATTGCATCCTTCAACGAAAGCACCGGTGATATTTCATATGACGGTTATTGTAAACGGGATTTCCGCTTGAGTCACGGACAGGGGGTTCGCCCCGCGCCAGGACACCACACAGGCTCTTCCCCAGCTGCAAGCGGTCGCAAGAAAGCCTGACTTCTGCGTTCACATCAGAATGGGATTACGTATTTTCAGCCTTCATATGGATTCCCTGGCTGATCCTGTCAAATCGGACACCGTCCTTATGCGGCAGGCAACATAATCCCGCTGAACATCGTCCCGATCACCTGCCCATCCCGCCGATAGGAATAAAAGAGATCGGACCGGCAATGCGTACAATGGTCCAACCGCCCAATCTGATCGTCGGGAATTCCACAGGCACGAATCTGATGATAGATCAATTGCTTGAGATCTAAAACCCCTTTTCCTTCTGTGGTTTGGTGAAGGACTCCAGGCCATTCAGGATACCGTGTTCGCAACGGTCCGATGACCGGCTCATCCACTTCGTAACAGCACGGACCGATGGACGGACCAATCGCGAGATGCATCTGCTCCGCGTTCGCCCCGAATGCCTCCACACAGGCCCGGATGGTTTTCGACACGATTCCGTCCACTGTTCCACGCCATCCGGCGTGAATCGCCCCGACCACTCCCGTGGCCTTATCGACCAGCAGCACCGGGACGCAATCCGCAGTTCGCACGACAATCAAGGTCTGAGGTTGATTGGTGACCAGGGCGTCCCCTTCGGTCTGCTCTAATGCCCCCGGCTCCCTATGGGAGTTAATCATCACCACCCGGGTACTATGGATTTGTTTGAGCGCCACAATACAGGGGAATTCCGGATGTCCCCCCGTGACCTGACCAAGTTGAATGTGGGCATTCAGCCCTACGGGTCCGATCCGTGTCCCGAAAAAATGGCGGACGGGAATCGTGTCGCTTGTTAATCCGGATTCAGCCAACCCGGTCTCCGGAGACCCTGGGCTTCTTTCAGCGTTCATCTCATTAGCCGTTGGGCTTTTTCCTCAAAAAAGTCGGCACGTCCCAATCATCATCCACTAACAGACTACTTTTCTCCGGAGCCGGTCGAGCGGCCGTCTGCCGGCGCAAGTACGTGGGGCGGTCGAGATCATCAGAACCGTGATTCCCTCCATTCTCCACAGCCACTGAAACCAACTCCGGTTTTTTGACCGGCTCCACCACGAGGGTGGGTTGATGCGTGCTGGGAAACCGCAATACCGACTCTGCTTGCTCGAATCCAGTGGCAATGACCGTTACAGTCAATTCATCCCCCAGCTCGGGGTTGATGACCTGGCCAACGATGATATTGGCCTGCGGGTCGGCCGCTTCTCGCGCAATATTGGACGCCTCATTCACTTCATGCAACGTGAGATTGGGGCCGCCCGTAATGTTCAATAACAACCCTCGAGCCCCTTCCACGCTTCCATCTTCCAGCAGGGGGCTGGCAATGGCTTGTCTGGCCGCATCCCCGGCTCGCGTGGGACCTCGACCCGTCCCCATCCCCATCACCGCGCGTCCGGAATAACCCATGACGGTTCGCACATCGGCAAAGTCGACGTTGACCAACCCCGGCGTGGTAATGACATCCGAAATACCTTGAATGGCCTGGCGTAAGACATCATCCGCAATCTTGAACGCCTCCACCAGCGGCGTACTCTTATCCACCATACCCAGCAATTTTTGATTCGGGATGATTAACAGGGAATCCACGTGTTTTTTCAGTTCACGGATCCCTTCTTCTGCAAAACTGGCCCGCCGGTTCCCTTCATATTGAAAGGGTTTGGTCACCACGCCCACCGTGAGAATTCCTAATTCCTTCGCAATTTTCGCCGCGATGGGGGCACCTCCTGTGCCAGTTCCACCACCCATGCCTGCGGTGACAAACACCATATCCGCCCCTTCCAGGGCTTCCCGAATTTGGTGTTCACTTTCCATCGCGGATTCTTTCCCCACATCCGGCTTGGCTCCCGCCCCCAGACCTCGCGTGCGCTCCGGACCCAATTGAATTTTGTACGGCGCTTGCGAACGCGCGAGTGCTTGCAGGTCCGTATTGGCTACCACAAATTCCACCCGGCTCAACCCGGCTTCAATCATGGTGTTGACTGCGTTGCACCCGGCTCCTCCGACGCCCACCACCTTGATGTTAATGACAGACAGTTCCTCATCAGACATTGAAAACATACGGCTCCTCCTTTCCACCGTTCCCCAGGGAGAACGTGGTGACATTCAGTTGTTGACTCATATTGATTCGTGAAGTCCACACGGATACATGACCCCCCTTTCCGTCCATGGATTAAAAAAAGTTCATGATCCATCCCTTCATCTTAAAGACCATGGAACCTATCCCACGCGGGGATTTTTTGCCTTTGCCGGCTCCTGGTCCCACGAGTTCAAATTCATTTTCCCGACTCACGGAATGCACAATGAGTCCCACCGCCGTGGAATAACTTGGGTTACTGACAATTTCCCGCAACCCACCCACTCCAATGGGTTTCCCCAATCGGACCGACAAATTGAGCACCTGTTCCGCCACCTCAGCCATGCCCGGAAGCAGGGAGGTCCCGCCCGTCAATACGCCCCCGGCGACCAACATGCCGTCATATCCGGCACGCCGGATTTCCCGAAGGACCAGATCAAACATTTCTTCCACACGGGGAGAAAGTATTTGCGCAACCAGAGTTCGAGGCATGACTCGTGGTGGCCGTCCTCCGACACTTGGGACTTCAATGCATTCGTCATCATTCAATAATTGATTGCTCGCCACCCCATATTTCAGTTTGATTTTTTCCGCTTCCTCCGGCGCCGTTTTTAAGCCCATGGCCAAATCCCCGGTTAAATGATTTCCCCCGATGGGAATGACCGCCGAATGCCGGATACACCCCTCAACAAAAATCGCGACGTCGGTCGTACCCCCTCCGATATCCACCATCACCACGCCTAGTTCCTTTTCTTCAGAAGACAGCACCGCTGCACTGGACGCTAAGGGCTGCAAGACAATATCGACGACATCCAACCCGGCCCGGCTGACACACCGCACGAGATTTTGCGCCGAGGTGACCGCGCCGGTCACAATATGGACATCGACTTCCAATCGTGATCCCGCAATGCCCAACGGATCGCGAATCCCCTCCTGATCATCCACAATAAATTCCCGTGGCAGCACATGAAGAATTTGCCGGTCAGGGGAAGGCACAGCACATCCCCGGGCGGTATCCACGGCCCGCCGAACGTCCGCCTTGGTGACTTCTCGTTTTTTCAAAGCCACCACGCCTTGCGCGCTTTCACTCCCGATATGACTGCCGGCAATCCCCGTATACACCGAATTGATCTGGACGGCCGCCATTAACTCCGCCTCCTCCACCGCGCGCTTGATGGATTCCACCGTACTGTCCATGTTGACGACCATGCCTTTTCTCAAACCGGTCGAGCGGTGCGATCCCACCCCGATCACGTTGATGGAGCGATCATCCAGGATTTCTCCCACCACCGCACAAATTTTTGTGGTCCCGATGTCCAGCCCCACCACGATGTGTTCTTTTTTGGTCATGTCCTACAGTGTCCTCTTGCGAAAAATGACTTTTTGAGCAAATCGCAAATCCACTTCTTGCGACCGACCTTCGATTTCTGTCTTCACGGTGGGGTACAACACCAAAAAGCGTTGCCACTGGTCCTCCACCTCCCGCCCGAATTGAAACCGGACATTGGGAAGATCCACGATGGTCATATGTGGTTTGGACACATCAATCCGTGGTCTGCCCGAAAACTGTTGAGACAACAATTCGGCAATGTGAATACCCTGTTTCGCGCGTCGGTGCCCTTCGGCTTCATTCTGGGTCATAAATTTCGAGGTCACCCCATCGACAATGGGCAATGTCCCTCCCTCTTGAGGTTTTCCTTTCGGCAACAAAAACCCTTCAGCGTCCAGCAAATAGGGTTCGTTTGATGATCCCAGAACGGCCGCAGGTTTTCGTTCAGTCACCTGGACAACCAGGGAATGAGGAAACACCCGATCAAAGGCCACCGAACCAATCCAGGGATGCGACTCCACCTGTGTGGCTAACTGGTCCGTCTCGACAGCGAGCAAGCTGGTGTGTGGCGCCAATGCCAGTCTGGTGACAACTTCCTCGCGCGACACCCGATCCAATCCAAGCACCGTGATCTGTTGAATTTCTGTCCATTCACCCGCCCACCGGATCACCTGCCGACCGCCCACCACGACCGCCACAATGAGACAGACCAGGGCACTCCCGATCACTAGGCGTCGTACCCGCGATTTCGTCTTCCCTTTGATTCCATTCCCAAAGGCCTCTCCCTTCTTGAGAGGACGGTTTTTGCGAGGCCGCTTCGCTGAGAGTTTCTCTCCTGTTATCATTTCCCTTTGCCCCCCTTGCCTTTCTTTCCAGAGGACAAGGCCTTTTTCGGAAGGGCAACCATTAATATGCGTTCCACCAGATCGTCGTAGGTCATCCCAGCCTCCGCCGCCGCCATAGGCAACAAACTACGCTCCGTCATGCCTGGTATGGTATTCAACTCTAAAATATAGGGACGTCCGTTGGTATGGATGCGAAAATCCACTCGAGCCGCTCCTTGACACCCTAACGCCTGATACGCACGAAGACTGTATTCACGCAGAGCGTTTTCCAGTTTTGGGGAAAGGGAAGCCGGACACACATAGCGGGTAGAGGCTTTTCCGTACTTGGCGGTAAAATCGTAAAACCCGCCAGGCACAATGATTTCCACGCCAGGTAACACCTCGTTGCCAAAGAGGCCCACCGCCACTTCCCGACCGGGAATGAATTTTTCCACCACTGCCTGCTCGCCGTACCGATACGCCTCCTGCAACGCACCCTTCCACTGAGCCAGCTTTCGAACAATCGACACGCCGATCGTGGACCCCTCAGCACAAGGCTTCACCACAACAGGCAATCCTAAGTTGGAGGGTGGACGAAGCGGGATCGTCTTTCCGGATAACGTCATGCCTGGAGGGACGGGTACCTTGGCGGCCTGGAGGACCACCCGCGTCAATCCCTTATCCATGCACACGGCACTCGCACTCACGCCCGATCCGGTATACGGCATCTTCATGACTTCCAGCATCCCCTGAACCGTGCCATCTTCCCCTCCCGGTCCATGCAACGCCAGAAAGGCGACCGAAATTTTCTTAACCCGGATCTGATGCGGCAAGGAAGCATCGACTTCAATCGGGATCACGGTATATCCACGTCGTTTCAACGCATCACAGATCGAACGCCCTGTCTTGAGAGAAACCTCTCTCTCGGCGGAAGATCCCCCCATCAGCACACCGATTCGCAACGACTTCGATTTCATAATGTCCCGTTCATCAAAATTTAGAAATGGCTTTCCACATTATTCTGTCTGAATCCCCTTCACCGCCATCGTGATACCTGGCCGCAATTAGGATTCTCCGATGATCTTCCACTCAAGTTGCAGACGCACACCAAATTGTTTTGCAACCGTTTGCCGGACCTTTCGAATCAAGGCTAAGAGTTGTGCAGCCGTCGCCGACCCCCTATTCACAATAAAATTGGCATGCTTAGCCGAAACCTCGGCATCACCAACCCGCACTCCCTTTAATCCCGCCGCTTCAACCAGCCTTCCGGCAGAATCTCCAGGCGGATTTTTAAATACTGATCCCGCATTCGGTATGCTGAGAGGTTGCGTCGTCCGTCGGTACCGGAGATACGTCTTGGTTTTTCCCTCAATCTGTTCTCTGGTCGAGGGGGTCAACTGTATCCTCGCTCCGACGACAATGCCCTTAGGGAGGCTTGCTTTTCGATAAGCAAACGACATCGTGGAGGCATCCACCCAGACCCGCTGACCCCGAAGATTCACGATATCCACGGCATGCAAGACATCCTTCATTTCTCCCAACCGTGTTCCCGCATTCATGACCACGCCACCACCGACCGTTCCCGGAATGCCCGCCGCCCACTCCATTCCGGAAAGATTGCGGCCCAGCGCGAATTGCATCAAACGTGGCAACCGCACTCCCGCTTGGGCATAGATCATGTGATCGCTTTCCTGGTGTATCCCGGTCAGGTGTTTGAGTACCATGACAATGCCTCGAATGCCTTTATCGCGCACGACCACATTGGTCCCGCCCAACACGACACAAGGAATGCCCTCCGCTCGAGCCCCTTGAACCACGCGAATGAGGTCTTCCACATCGGAGGGTACGACCAACACATCCGCGGGACCTCCCACTTGCAAGGAGGTGAACGGAGCCAACGGTTCGCTCCATCGGACTTCTCCCTGAGCATGATGTACCGCTCGTTGGAGCCGGTCCCTCATTAACACCGGTCGCCCGGTCTTCACATGTCTGTCCCCCGTCCTCCATTACCCGACACTCTTGCTTACAAGATCTCCAATAATTCTTTTCCGACTTTCCAGACATCTCCTGCCCCCAGCGTCAAGAGAATATCGCCTTCGCGGAGGTCCTCCCGCAGCCGGGCAGTCAGTCCGGGATCACTATTCACCCAGTGGACCGACGGATGGCCGGAAGCGTGAACTTTTTCGACAATCGTTTGCCCGGTAATCCCCGGAATCGGTGCTTCACCGGCAGGATAAATATCCATGACATACACGACATCCGCCTGTTCGAACGCCTTGGCAAACTCATCGGCGAGATCCCGTGTCCTTGAAAACCGATGCGGCTGAAACAGCACGATCAGCCGTCGTTGCCAGGCGGCGCGTGCGGCCGCCAATGTGGCACGGATCTCCGTGGGATGGTGCCCATAATCGTCCACCACTACTATGCCGTTTTTTTCTCCACGAATCTGAAACCGTCGTTCGACTCCTGCAAACGCCGCCAACCCCGCCCGGATCAAATCCACCGGCACATCTAATTCCAAGGCCACTCCAATGGCGGCTAAGGCATTGGACACGTTATGCACCCCGGGAATCCGGATACGGAAGGGACCAAGCTTTTGATCCCGAAAATGCGCTCGGAACTCCACACCCATCGCTTTGGTTTCAATTTCATTGGCAAAAAGATCAGAGGTCAGCACACCGGAAAAATCACTCATCCCATAGGTTTGATACCGCTTGACGACACGAGGCAACAGACCGCGAATCCACGGATCATCCGCACACACAATCGCCACGCCATAAAAGGGAATCTTATTGATAAATTGCAGAAACGCTTCTTGAAGCCCTTCCATATTTCCATAATGATCCAAATGCTCACGGTCCATATTCGTGACGACAACAATGGAGGGAGACAATCGCAAAAACGATCCATCGCTTTCATCGGCCTCCGCAATCAAGAGATCACTGCGGCCCAAGCGCGCATGGGTCCCCATGGCATTCACTTTTCCCCCTATCACGAATGTCGGATCCAGCCCGGCTTGTGCGAGAATGGAGGCCACCATCGAGGTCGTCGTGGTTTTGCCATGTGCCCCGGCAATGGCAATCCCGAATTTCAACCGCATCAACTCCGCCAACATTTCCGCCCGGGGAATCACCGGAATCACCTTCGCCCGTGCGGCACGAATTTCCGGATTGGAGTGGGCAATCGCCGATGACACCACCACGACTTGCGCACCTTCCACATTCGACTCCTGATGCCCGATTGTCACTGTTCCTCCCAGCTCCTCTAACCGACGGATACTGTCGGAATACCCCACATCGGACCCCGTGACTTTATACCCTAACGTGAGGAGCACCTCTGCGATGCCACTCATCCCGCTTCCTCCAATACCGACCAAATGAATGTGCTGAATTTTTCGAAACATAATGTCTTAGACTTCCAGGGTTAAAGGGAGGTTCGTTGGGAACGGTCGTCTGCGACTTCCCCCTTTGAACACGCGAGGCCGGTGGGTCTGGGCTGAGAGTCTCACGACTGGCCATGCCGGCCAGGCATTTTCTTCTCTCGCTTTTTTCTCTCAAGGCATGGCCATGAAAGTCGCCTTTCCAGACTCCGACCTGATAGGACACTCTCTTCATTACCCTGTTAGAGTCCCTCCTCATTAAAGGTTGAACACTCTCTCGTAATTCTTGCATTTCTCTCTGAATCGTTTAACCGCGTGCCACATGTCCTAAAAGACCATTTTCCCATCACAAACTTACACCCTGCCCTCCACAAGGGAGAGACATTCCTGAACCATCTGTTCCGTGGCATGGACTTTCCTCAAGGCCCAACTTCGCCCGGCCATGGTCTGTAAGTGATGAATATCAGATATACAGTGCTCAATTTCTTCTATCAGGCGCTGCCCGGTGAGATCCGATTGCAACAGCACCCGAGCGGCCCCGGCCGCTTCCATTGCCCTGGCATTCATTTCCTGGTGATTGTGCGCCGCATGAGGAAACGGGATCAGAATCCCGACTTTTCCATATGCCGATAACTCAGCCAGCGTGCTGGCCCCGGCCCGGCACACGATGAGATCCGCTTTGGCAAGTTCCTGGGGCATATCAAAGAGAAAGGGGCGGACATCGACCAGCACCCCCATGTGTTCATAACCGGCTTTGACACGTTCATAATCGTCGGCGCCGGTCTGATGGGTGATGGTGACCTGTTCGCGCAGCCTCGCTGAATCTTCCACCGCGTTCAGCATGGCGGAATTAATCGCCCGAGCTCCTTGGCTCCCGCCAAAGATTAAGAGATGTGACACCTTCTGCGGCGGGTCGGGCGGATTCTTCAACACAAACGCTTTGCGGATCGGTGTGCCGATGACCTTCACCTTCGACGACGGAAAGAATGACATGGCATGGTCAAATGCGAGAAAAATCCTATCGGCCAATGGCCCCAACACACGATTGGCCAGGCCCGGCATCGCATTCGGTTCCAGCAAGACCCTGGGAATGCGTAGCAACCACGCGGCAACCACCACAGGGGGACTGAAATACCCTCCCGTCCCAATGACCAGATCAGTGTGATGACCTCGGAGAATCTGTATGGCCCTCCACAACGACGTGGGAAGCATGAAGAGAGACCGAATCATGCGAAACACCCCTCGACCCACAAATCCCTCGACCTTAATCGGTTCAAAATCAAACCCTTCTTTCCGCAGAATTTCTCCTTCTAAGGACTTACCGGTCCCCACAAATAGAATGCTCCCTTTTGGATCGTGCTGTTGGAATTCCCTGGCATACGCAATAGCCGGATACACATGTCCCCCCGTTCCACCAGCAGCAATCACGACTCGCATTCATACACCCTCTCTCATTCAGGGGACGGCTCGTCCTTGTCGGGCGATACTCAGCAGGATTCCGATGGCTAACATGGTGGCAAGCAGTGAGGATCCGCCGTAACTCACCAGGGGAAGTGTTAAACCTTTTGTCGGCAGCATCCCACTGACGACCCCCGCATTGATGAGAGCCTGAATACCAAGGAGCATGGTAATACCCAGTGCGAGGTACCGCCCGAATAAATCCGGCGCCAAAGCCGCGACACGAAACCCTTTACACACTAAAATCGCAAACAGCGCCAGCAACCCTGCGGTCCCAATGAGTCCAAGCTCTTCTCCCACCAAAGCCAGCACGAAGTCGGTATGGCCTTCGGGAAGGTACAACAGTTTTTGTTTTCCCTGCCCAAGACCCACACCAAACAATCCCCCGTTTTCCAATGCCAGGATGGACTGAACAAGCTGATAACCCGCGCCTTCCCGGTACTCGAATGGATTTAGAAAGGTGGTCATCCGTTCCCATCGCTCGGGACTCATCCGAATAAGGGTTAGCAACCCCACGATCATCGGAATCCCTAAATAGGCCAGGTGACGCACTCTCGCTCCGGCCAGATACATCATTCCCACGAACACCAGCCCGATGACGACGGTACTCCCTAAATCCGGTTCCACCACAACGAGTCCACAGATCATGCCCACAACAGCCACCGGGGGCAGAAACCCCCGTTGCCAATCGGTGACCCGTCGATTCGGATTGGAGAGAAACGCCGCCAGATACACCACCACGGCCAGCTTGGCCATTTCCGTGGGTTGGATGGAAAAAAATCCTAAGGTGAGCCATCGCCGGGCCCCATTAATTTGAGGACCCACTGCCAACACCAGAAGCAATCCTGCGACGCACCCCACGACAATCACGGGGACCCATCGCTTCCACTGCCCGTAGTCAATCAATGATCCAACTAACAGAACGCCGAACCCCAACACCATCCAGACGATTTGTCGTTGGAGATAATAAGTGGCGTTGGTAAATTTATTTTCCGCCATCACGCCACTGGCACTGAACACCATGACCAATCCCCCAAGTGACAGCGCCAGAGTGATCCCCACAATGAGAGGATCGATCCGCTTCGGACTGATACCGAAGTTTCCCGGGAATAAGTCCGCCCACGCCCGCGAATCATTGTGAGAATTTTTGCGTCGGAGTATGGATGAAATCCCCATGTATTTAGAGCTCCCCGACAATCCGTTTAAATTCGAGCCCTCGATGATGATAATTTCGAAACATATCGAAACTGGCACAGGCCGGGGAAAACAACACCACATCACCCTTAGACGCGAACGTCACCGCCTGGGACACCGCCTCCGTCAGAGTGGCCGCACAGGTAATTGGCGTGATGGCATCTAAGGCCTGAAGAATTATCTGAGTGGCTTCTCCAATCACGACCACCCCCTTGACCTGGCGCTTAATGCTATCAACCAATTGCGAAAAATCTCCGCCTTTGTCTTTTCCGCCGAGAATCAAGACTAATGGCTCTTCAAAACTGTGCAAGGCTTTCAGTGTGGCGTCCACATTGGTGCCTTTCGAATCATTGACGAAGGTGATGCCCTGCCAATCTCGCACCACCTCCAAGGCATGCTCAAAGACCGGAGTGGACTGAAGGGCGCGAACCATATTGTCTATTGAACATCCACAGAGCAGTCCGACATTCATCGCCGCCATGGCATTCGCCACGTTATGATCTCCCCGCATCGGCAATGCCTCCCGGCGCGCAATTGAGAATTCCTTCCCGTGCATTCTTGCGTGAATTTCGCCTCCTTGGAGATAGAGACCCTGTTCCACCTTTCCGGTAAGACTAAATTCACAAATGCCTGCGCGTGCCGACAGGGCCATGGTTCTGACGACAGGATCGTCCACATTGATCAGCGCCCAATCCTGATTCGTCTGGTTTTCAAAAATACGCTGTTTGGCCGCCCGATAGTCTTCCTGGGTTGGATGCCGATCCAGATGGTCTGGCGTCACATTCAACAACGCGGCAATCCATGGTTTAAACCGGTGAATGGTTTCCAGTTGAAAGCTGGAGACTTCGGCCACGATATACTCATAATCCGGCGCGGAGGACGGGTGAGTGGGTCTCGGCACCGCTTCGCACAAAGGAATACCAAGATTCCCGCCGACAAATGCCCTTTTCCCGCATTGCTGCAGTATTGATCCGATGAGACGTACCGTGGTGCTTTTCCCATTCGTGCCGGTCACGGCAATGATTGGAGCCCGTAGAAACCATCCGGCTAATTCAATTTCACCGATGATCGGGATGCCTCGTTGTCCGATCTCTTGAACAAGCCGGTGGTCTTTGGAGACGCCGGGGCTGAGCACTAAGAGATCAAGATCTCGCAAACCCTCCGCAACCTGATCTCCTCGGAAGACGCGGGCGCCTCGAAGCCCATACTCCTCCGAACCTGACGCAATATCCTGGTTGGAATGTTCTTCAACAATGGTGACCTGCGCACCCAAGTCCAAAAGAAGATCGGCCGCCGCTCTCCCGCTTCGTCCGAGGCCAAATACCGTGACACGCTTCTCTTCCCAGTTCGTGATGGGAAACACGGGAGTGATTTTCACAGCTTCCATAACTCCACAGGTGTCCACTGACATTCGTATGATTAGCGTAATTTTAAGGTGCTAATACTTAAAAGGCCCAAAATGATGGCAATGATCCACAAACGGACGACCACTTTGGGTTCTTCCCATCCCTTCAATTCGAAATGATGGTGGAGCGGCGCCATGAGGAAAATCCGCTTCCCTCTGGACTTAAAGGAGAGCACCTGAAAAATGACGGACACCGCTTCCATCACAAACACGCCCCCGATCAGGACTAATAACAACTCGTGCTTGCACACGACCGCCACCGTTCCTAAGGCCGCACCAAGCGGTAAGGATCCCACATCGCCCATAAACACCGAGGCCGGATAGGTGTTAAACCAGAGAAATCCCAACCCCGCGCCAACAATCGAGGCCATAAGAATGGACAGCTCCCCGGCACCTTCAATGTGAGGAATGAGTAAATATTCTGAGACCAATTTATTCCCAACCGCCCAGGCCACCACCGTATAGGCCATGGCGGAAATGATCACCGGTCCGACGGCCAAGCCATCCAACCCGTCCGTTAAATTCACCGCATTGGAACAGCCCACGATGACTAAAACGGCAAAGGGGATATACAGGATTCCTAAATCAGGGGTGAAATTTTTAAAAAACGGGACACTGAGCTCCGTGGAATAGGCAGGAGAAAGATAAAAAAACAACCCGATTCCCAGAGCAACCCCCATCTGTCCGACAAATTTTTGTGGAGCCGTCAATCCCTTGGATTGGCCCCGTAATATTTTGATGTAATCATCCACAAACCCGATCAGGCCGAAACCCACAACCGACAACAAGACCAACCAGACATAGATATTGGAGATATCCGCCCATAACAATGTCGCGAGCAACACAGAAAAGATAATGAGCAGGCCCCCCATCGTGGGTGTGCCGGATTTCCCAAGATGGCTTTGCGGGCCATCGGTCCGAATTTTTTGTCCGAGTTTCAACGTCTGTAATTTTTTGATCATGGGCGGGGCGAGGAAAAACACAATGAGAAAGGCGGTAATGGCGGCATAGATAATGCGAAAACTGAGATAACGAAAGACATTGAAGAACGCGAGTTCGGTATGAAGGGGATAAAGCCACAGATACAGCATAAAGATTCACTTTCTGAGGGCACGAGGAATGCCAAGCCATTCCGGACAGAGTGGATTATTCTTATTCCGAGTTATGCTTTGGACCATCGTGGATGCCTTGTGTCAACGCGGCGCGATTCGACTCCATCCATACCAAGCACGTTATGCACCTGGACGGATGGCATCTAACACTCGTTCCATTTTTGCGCCTCGTGACGCTTTAATCAACACCACATCGCCACGCTTGACGACCGTTTTTAACAACGCCCCTGCTTCCACCGCATCCTTGACCACGGACACCACTGTCGTCCCGTGAGCCTTCTGAACTCCTTCTTGCATTTTGTGCCCAAACGCCCCACAGGCAATCAAATGGGTGACATGAAGTTTCGCGGCATCGCGTCCGATTTTCAGATGAAATTGCGCCTCTTGTGGCCCCAACTCCAGCATGTCTCCTAACACCGCGATCGTCCTTCGAGCCGGATCCAGACCAACCAATAACTCCAATGCCGCTTTGACCGAAGCCGGATTGGCGTTATAACAATCGTATAAATACATCACCCCACCCCACCGACGGATTTCCGACCGCATCGGCGCTGGACGAAACTTTTCCAGGCCCGACACAATGGCCTCACCCGAAAATCCCAGAGCACATCCCACTGCTGCCCCGGCCAGGGCATTGGCAATATTATGCAAGCCCATGGTTCCCACACTCACGGGTTTGGCCTTTTTTCGATTTGGCAATACCAGGCGAAATTCAGTTCGCAGCCCCTTCCACACCGGTTCCGTGGCCCGAACATCCGCCCGGGCCGACAATCCGAATGAGATCTGTGGGCAGAGGGCTTTCCGGGAAAATTTTTCAAAATATCGATCGTCCGCATTCAGAATGACAGGTCCGCCATCCTTCGGAAGCCAATCCAATAGTTCAGCTTTCGATGTCGCCGACCTGGCCATTGTGCCGTAAAATTCCAAATGGTCCGGACCGACATTGGTGATCACCCCGCAAGTCGGTCGGGCTATGGCACACAGTTGAGTGGTCTGCCCAACCTGATCGACTCCCATTTCAATCACCGCGGCCTGGTGACCTGCCTGAAGGCCCAAGAGCGTCTTTGGCACTCCAATGGCATTATTAAAATTCCCTTGCGTTTTATGGACCCGCCAACGAGTCGCCAACACCCGATACACCATTTCCTTGGTTGTCGTTTTTCCATTGCTGCCCGTAATTGCCACCACCGGGAACGAAAATCGTAATCGATGAAACCTGGCCAAGTCCTGGTAGGCACGCAACGTGTCTTTCACCCCCACCACCAGAACAGGACCGGCGTTGGCCAGACGCACCTGGGTTAACATTTCCCAGGCCCGTGCCTCTTCAACCACCACCCCTCGAGCCCCCAGCTTGCATGCCTTTTGCACAAATTCGTGGCCATCGAATTTCTCGCCTTTCAAAGCCAGAAACAGATCGCCGGATTTGACCTCCCGCGAATCCGTTTGCACCCTAAGCACTTTACCTTTGCGCCCCCCCCGGACGATCAACGTTCCCTGAGTCGCATCGAGCACTTCATCCACTTCAAAAGCCGCCATGCTGAACTTCCGGACTACGTGGAACCCATCAGTTGATGGATGGCCTTCCTGGCTACTTCGCGGTCATCAAAATGAATTTTTTGGGTGCCGATAATTTGATAGTCTTCATGCCCCTTCCCGGCTATCAACACCAAATCTCCCGCCTTGGCTTCTGATACAGCTGCATGAATAGCCTCCGCTCGATCAGGAATAATCCGATACGGACATCGTTCTTCGGGAGACAGCGATTGAATCCCCTCTTCAATCTGAGTCAGAATGGTATGAGCATTTTCTGTTCGAGGATTATCGGAGGTGACAATCACGAGATCGCTCTGCCGTGCCGCCGCTTGCCCCATCTTGGGCCGTTTTCCAGGATCCCGGTCCCCCCCACAACCAAACAGGGTAATAATACGTCCCCGTTTAATGATCTGCGCCGCTCGAAGCAACCGATACAACGCATCTTCGGTATGCGCATAATCCACCACGACCGTAAAGGCCTGGCCTTCATCGATGCGTTCAAACCGGCCGGGAACATTGTCCACAGATTTCACGGCTCTTTCGATCTGAGGAACCGTCATACCCATTTCCAACGCGATTCCGATGGCAGCTAACAAATTGGACACATTATGTTCACCTACCAATCGGCTGCTGATCGTTAACCGACCGAGAGGACTATTCACGACAAACTCCGTTCCTTCCATGGAAAGGTGGATGGCTTCCGCCTGAATGTCCGCTTGTGCGTGAAGGCCGAACGTCCATGTGGGGATGGAACAATGCTGCAGGATCATCGGAGCCCGTTCATCATCGGCATTGACGAGGGCTCGCTTGGGACCTGTTTTCTGTCTGCTGGCGGCATACTCGGTAAATAAACGGAGCTTCGCCTGAAAATATTCATCTAACGTCCGATGAAAATCTAAATGGTCTTGTGTCAAATTGGTAAAGACCACGATGTCGAATTCACAGCCAGCCACCCGGTCTAATGCCAGGGCATGGGACGAGACTTCCATGATCGCGACATCCATCCGGGCATTAACCATGACGTTCAACATGTCCTGAAGTTCTACGGGGGCAGGCGTGGTATGCGAAGCCACGCGTCGTTCAGCCCCGAACACATAACCCACAGTTCCTAACAACCCAACATGATGTCCTTGAGTTTCTAATAAGACTTTTGCCAGATGAGTCACCGTGGTTTTCCCATTCGTCCCTGTGACCCCCACCATGTGCAGGTGGGCCGAAGGCATCCCGTACAGTCTGGATGCCAACAATCCCAAAGCCTTTCGGGAGCTTTTGACTCGAATGAGGGCGGATGATCCTCTTCCTTGGGGAGGCTCAACCGTCTCTTCACCTTCTTCCTCGACCACGACACCAACCGCCCCTTGCATTTGGGCCTGTCTCACAAATTCATGGCCATTTTGATGTTCTCCTCTGATTGCGACAAATACGGAACCAGGCTTCACCTTCCGGGAATCCTCGGTGATGGATACCACTTCGCATTGAAGATTTCCTTCAATCATCACCGTATCCAGTGGGGCAATAAGCTCTTGAAGCGTCACAATTTATTGCACAAGTTATTGCACAAGGAGCTGATGAGAAGAAATCGGCGATGTCGCTACGGCTGTCCGAATGATTGGGGATCCACCAGGCAGGACTCCCAAATGCGGGAGAACCCGTTCTGCCACTTTTCGAAATACCGGAGCAGCAATTTCTCCACCCCAATTCCCAATTTTTGGTTCATCGAGAACCACTAACATGGTGAGACGGGGCTGATCGACCGGCGCAAACCCGACAAACGAGGCAATCACTCTTGAGGAGGAGTAGGCCCCGGTCTCCTGGTCGATTTTCTGAGCTGTTCCCGTTTTTCCCGCAACCCGATATTCCGCGAGCCTGGCACGCTTGCCTGTTCCTGTTTCTACTGCGGTTTCGAGAATCCTGGTTAATGCATCGGCCGTTTCAGAGGAGATGGGTCGCCGCTTGGGCAATGAACCTTTGCTCAGAATGGCTTGGCCCTGGGAATCCAATACTGAAGACACCACATACGGCGTCATCAGCCAACCACCATTAGCCACCACGGACATGGCCACGACCATTTGAATCGGCGTGACCGCAATTTCCTGTCCCATCGCAATCGAAGATAGGCTTCGACCACTCCACTTGTGAGGTTCCCGTAAAATCCCCGAAGATTCTCCCGGAAGATCGATATCGGTTTTGTCCCCGAAACCAAACGCCTTTAAGTACTCGAATACGCGGTCTTGCCCTAATTCCATGGCAACTTTGATCGCACCCACATTGCTCGATTGCGCGACCGCTTCGGAAAAGGTCATCCAACTGGTTTTTGCCGGATCATGGACAATCGTCCCTGCAACCGCCATTTGTCCCTCCCCGCCATAAATCAACGTGTCCGGAGACATCACGTGCTCTTCGAGCGCGGCCGCCGCCACCACAATTTTCAGCGTGGATCCCGGTTCATAGGGGTCGGTCACCGCTCGATTTCGCCAATCCTGAGCGGAAAATTCACCCAAATGGTTCGGATCAAAGGTGGGATGAAGTGCCCACGCCAGGATAGCTCCGGTTAGGGGATCCATCATGACAATACTTCCGGATTTGGCCCCGCTTCGTTTTAACGCCTGCGCTAATTCATCTTCCGCAATAAATTGAATGATCTCATCAACCGTTAGCGTCAGGTGGTAACCGGTCGGCAGGTTGGCCGAATCCTGATTTTGGGAAGAAGAAATCTTTCTTCCCAATGCGTCCCGTTGGTATTTCACCAGGTTCTTTTCGCCACGAAGATAGGACTCATATTGAAGCTCCACTCCCTCTAAACCCTGGCTATCAATCCCGGCAAACCCCACGATATGCGAGACCAGTTCACCCTTGGGATAAAAACGATGCGGTTCTCTGGTTAATCCCAATCCATGAATATTCATCGCCTCCAATTTCTTGACAATGGGTTCGGGAACGTTGCGTTTGACCCACACGAACGGCTGATTTCGTGTGAACAGGTCACGCAACTGGGTCATCGGCATTTGTAAGACAGGGGCCAAGGTACGCGCGATTCGTTGTGGATCCTGCAGGGAGGGCGGCCTGACATACAGTGATGCCACTTCCACATTGAGAGCCAGTGGATGACCTTGGCTGTCGACAATCACCCCTCGATCAGACTGCACCACCACCGTTTTCTGATGTTGTTGTTTCGCCTGATGCGCTCCGACCTCCGCTTGAAGGACCTGGAGGTAAAAAAGCCGGCACCCAATTAGGACGAACCCCAATATAAGGCCTATGCAGACGAGACCGCTTCGCATTCTGCAGACAGGATGAATGTCCTGGGATGACGTTTTCACGGAATGTTCAATACGGTATCTGAAAATTCACGGACTAACCGAACAGGAGAATTTCCACCCGATTCAGGATGGGGCAACGAATCCAGGGAGACCATGACAATCTGTCCTTCTTGAGCCACGATGAGTCCTAATTGACTTTGCGCCCGTTGGGCGACTCGTTGCGGGTCGGTGAGCTCTGACAACCGAACCTGTAACCCTTCTTGCTGTTTTTTTAAAACCACCCGCTGAGTCTCTAAATCTTCAATGGCATATCCAAGGCGCCACATATCAATCTTGACCCCTACATACAGAAGGCACCACGCCCCCAACATAATCATGACGCCAAGGAACACATTTTTTCTCATGGTGTTGCTCCTTCCGGGAGGCGCTCAGCCACACGTAACTTTGCGCTCCTGGCACGAGGGTTGATTCGAATTTCCAGTTCACCCGGGAGGACGGGCTTTTTGGTCAGCAAGGAAATGAGCGGGCACTCTCCCTGAGCCATTGAACGGAATGTATGCTTGACAATACGGTCCTCTAACGAATGGAAGGCCACCACACAGATTCGTCCGCCTTCTTTCAACAGTTCGACAGCATCTCGGAGGGCTGGTTCCAACACATCCAATTCCCGGTTCACGCGAATGCGAAGGGCCTGAAACGTTCTCGTGGCAAAATGTAATCGCCCATTTTTGTAGGCGAAAGGAAGAGCGCGTTCAAGGACGGACACCAGGGATTGAGTTGTGTGAATACGACCGGTTTTTCTGGTCTCCACGATGGCACGGGCAATTCGACGGGAATAGCGTTCTTCCCCATAGGTAAAAATAAGATCGGCTAACTCTTTTTCTGAAAGATGATTCACCAAATCGGCTGCCGCTGTTCCCTGGGTTTGATCCATACGCATATCCAAAGGCCCACTGAGAGAAAAACTAAACCCACGCTCTGAGTGGTCTAACTGCAAGGAGGACACCCCTAAATCAAAAACAATTCCGTCGACCTTCTCGTAGCCTGCTTCCTTGACAAAATCTTGAATGTGGGAGAAATTCCCAAAATATATTTTTACGGATTCTCCAAATTTATTTAATGTTTTCTTCGCATAAGCAAGGGCTTGATGATCCCGATCCAAACCAATAATATGAGCATTATTACCTGATTTTTCCAGTATTTTCAGTGCAGTACCACCAGCTCCCAACGTACAGTCCACATAGATTCCCCCGGGAACAGGATTTAACCATAAACATATTTCTTCAACAAGAACTGGTACATGGGCTTCATTCATTCATGAAATTTCTTATTATTTGCTTCATTCGTTCCCACTTTTTCCCACTCATCCAGTATACATTTAGGACTAATGATGTCAAGCACCCCCGGAATGAGGAAATGCCGAGGTAAATCAGGGGAGGAGTGAATTGGAGACCAGGGTCGAAAATTTGTGCAAAAGACTCAACCTTTCAGGCTGTCGCAGGATCTATTTTTTTAGGGATACAACGTATAAAGCATCCTCGGGAAGGGGATGGTTTCGCGAACATGGTCCAACCCACAAATCCAGGCGACGACTCGCTCAATACCCATGCCAAAGCCGGCATGGGGAACCGTCCCGTACCGACGAAGATCCACGTACCATTTAAAGGCTTCTTCTGGAAGATGATGAGCTTGAATTTGAGAGAGCAAGACATCCAAATCATGGATACGTTGCCCCCCTCCAATGATTTCTCCATAACCCTCAGGAGCGAGCATATCCATGCACAACGCCAAATCCGGCCGTTCGGGATCTTTGGCCATATAAAAAGCTTTGGCTGCGGCCGGATACCGGTGCACAATCACAGGGCGATCGAATTCTTGCGCTAACTGTGTCTCCTCCTCGGCTCCGAAATCGTCACCGAATTGAATGGCCACCCCCCTCTTTTGTAGGCGGGCAATGGCTTCTTCATAGGTTATTCTTGGAAATGGCCTCACCATGGCTTCTAAGGTAGAAATATTCCGCTCTAATATTTCCAATTCGGTTCGACGGGCTTCCAACACCCGCTGAATAACTGTAGAGACCAATTCTTCAGCCAGTTGCATGGCGTCCGGCAATTCCGCAAAAGCCATTTCTGGTTCAACCATCCAAAATTCCATGAGATGCCGTCTGGTTTTTGATTTTTCGGCCCGAAAGGTCGGACCAAAGCAGTAAATTTTTCCAAATGCCGCGGCCGCCGCTTCTCCATACAATTGGCCACTTTGCGCCAAATAGGCCACCTGGTCAAAATATTGGGTTTGAAACAGGGTCGTCGTACCCTCGCAGGCATTGGGAGTGAAAATCGGCGTATCGATTAAGGTAAAGCCTCGCTCATCAAAAAAATTCCGACAGGTCCGGATAATTTCATGACGGACACGTAGAATGGCGTGTTGACGACGTGAACGCAGCCACAAATGCCGATACTCCATCAGAAATCCCGTGCCATGTTCCTTCGGTTGGATGGGAAAGGATTCAGCAATTTGAATAACTTGAATTTTCGACACATCAAGCTCGAATCCACCTGGCGCACGGGCATCCTTCCGAGGCTTCCCTGTGAGTATGACAGAAGATTCCTGGGTTAGCTGACTGCTCAAGGCGAATTGATCTTCTCCTACTTCTGCCTTGCTGAGGACGGCCTGAAGGTCTCCCGTGCCATCACGCACCATCAAAAAACCAAGCTTTCCACTGGATCGGCGGTTGCGGATCCATCCCTTGATGGTAATATCCTCGCCTTCAAACCTTGAAATCTGTTCAATCGACACGACCGGAAGTTCTGACATTATCCTGCTCCCTCTCACTCGCACGAAGAATGAATTGACACCCAGAAAATTCAGCCGCTATGATAATTCGTTTACAAGGAGTTACTTAAGAAACGTAAGGAGGCTTTCGATATGAGTTACACCATCACCGTCCGCGACTTAAAAGCGCGCATGGATAAAGGCGATCAGATTTATTTATTGGATGTACGGGAACCCCATGAATACTCTATGGCGAAAATAGAGGGGTCAGTTCTGATTCCCTTGGGCCAGGTTCCTCATTCCCTGAAACAATTGGACCCTAATGCTGAGATTGTCGCATATTGCCATAAAGGGATGCGGAGTGCCGACGCCGTGGGATTTCTTTTGCAGCAAGGATTCTCGAATGTCAAAAACCTCATAGGAGGAATCGAGGCTTGGTCTCTTGAAATCGATCCGTCGGTCCCCAGGTACTAACGGTTGCGACCGCTGGACCAATTGCCTTCCCACGCACGTCTTTTTACGTGTCACGTGCCCGAGCCACGGAAAAATTCAACCGTTTTGATCAGCCCTTCCTGCAAGGAGATCTGAGACTCCCAGCCAAATTTCTCTCTGATCTTTGTAACATCCAGCACACTGCGAAATTGCTCGCCTTTTTTTGCCGCTCCATGTAAATCCTTGCATTGACACTTCGTCAATTCCTTGATGACTCCATAACATTCATTGACCGTCGTCTCCTGACCGGTTCCCACATTAAAAATTCCCTGAATATCTTCCCCCAACGTCACCATGATAGCTTCGACTACATCTTCCACATAGACAAAATCCCTTGTCTGCTTTCCGGTTCCATTGACAATGGGTTGGCCTCCCTCCAGCATTTGTTTCGAAAAGATTGCCACGACGCCAGCCTCCCCCTCAGAATCCTGTCTAGGCCCGTAGACATTCGCAAAACGAAGAGCCACATACCGGAGTCCTGTAACATTCGCATAATAGGCCAGATATTTTTCCCCGGCCAATTTACTTATTCCATAGGGGGAAAGAGGATCTGTACGGTGCGACTCCGGAGCGGGGAAAATTTCCTGTTCCCCATAAATCGCCCCCCCCGATGACGCAAAGGTCATCTTCCGCACCCCATGCTTCATCGCCTGCTCTAGGACATTAATGGTCCCTAAAATGTTGACTTGCGCGTCAAAGCCAGGATCCTCCGTTGAATGGCGAACATTCATTTGCGCTGCCAGATGCACCACAACAAGGGGACGCTCATTTCGAAATACCCGTTCAATCCGTTTACTCTGGATATCCATTTTATACAATTGGGCTTTGTTGTTGACATTTTTTCGTTTCCCTGTTGAGAGATTATCAATGACAATGACATCATTCCCTTCTTGAATCAACCGATCCACCAGATGGGATCCAATGAATCCAGCTCCTCCAGTCACCAGCACTTTTGTAGACATGTACGCCATTCTCCTTGTGCATTGTTAGGATAAGGAAACAATGCGAACCATCGGCTCGTTTCCATCCGTGTGTTTCCAATGATCATTTTTTTAAACCCACCAGCATCTCTTTGTTTCCTTTTTTCCCCAACAGTGTGGAATCCATGACCCCGATAAGATCCAGCCCAAGACCTTGGGCATATTCCACAAAATGGTCTCTCACCTGCTCACGCAATCCTTCATCACGCACAATCCCTCCTTTTCCCACTTGCCCCTTCCCGACTTCGAACTGCGGCTTGACCAATACCACCAGATATGCAGGCTCGCGCAGGACAGGCAGAATCACCGGCAACACCAAACGAAGTGAAATAAAAGAGACATCGATCACAGCCAAGTCAACCGGCTCCGGGATATCTCCTGGGGAAAGATTGCGGATATTGAATCGGTCCATCACCACAACACGAGAATCCGATCGCAATCGCCAATCCAACTGCCCATATCCCACGTCAATCGCATAAACCCGGCTGGCGCCACGTTGCAGCACGCAATCGGTAAACCCCCCGGTGGAGGCACCCACATCCATGACCACACAGCCTGCACACGAAACAGAAAAGGCGTCTAGGGCTGGAGCAAGTTTTTCACCAGCCCGGCTGGCATATTCCCGTTCCGGCTTGGTGAGTTCCAGCGAAACTGTTTTCTCAACGAGTTTTCCGGGTTTATCAAAAAGGACCCCGTCTACTTTTACACGGCCCGCGAGTATAAGGCGACAGGCCTGCTCCCTGCTTGAGACCAGTTCCTGAGTGACAACAAGAGTGTCCAATCGTTCTTTTGAAGATTTCCGTGAGGGGGCCGATGGCTGTACAGCCTTATGATTTTTCATACCCATGAAGTAGGAGAAGGTGGTTCCAACTGATTAGCGACACCTGGTACGGAGAGACCTAGGGTTCTGTTGAATGGGAATCCTCCACAGAAAAGGCTTGGATACGTTTCCTTCCATCCTTGTCTTGCACAAGGATTTCCACTTTGCGTTCTGCATCATCCAGCATTTTCAAACAGGTTTTTGAGAGTTTGACTCCTTCCTCAAAAATCCTCAAGGATTCGTCTAATGATAGTTCTCCACGCTCCAGCTCAGACACAATTTCTTCCAGGCGGGACAGAGCTTTTTCAAATTTTAAGACAGCCATGGATTCCGTCCAAAGAAGATTTTTTCAGTTCAGAACAATAATCTGACTGTGTTATATCCTCGTTTCTTCACACATTATAGCCATGCCGAAGTATGAAGCAAAAGGGAATTCCTCATCGCTCAGAATGAGTCGTTTGTACCAGACAAATTAATTCTCCTTCATGAAGTCTGGTTCGCACTGACTCACCCGCAGACACATCCGTTGATTTTTTTAATACTTTCCCATCTCGTAGGGTGTGCACAATGCTATACCCTCTGCCTAGGACCGCCAGAGGACTTAATTGATTCAACTGAGACATCCACAGCTCTAATTGGTGTCGTTTCTCAAGAATACCTCCTGACACCTTCCAAACGAGGCGGGTTGCCCGCTCATCCACAGCGAGTTGTTGCCGATGAATTTCAAATAGCGGATTCCTTTCCCAAATCTTCGACTGATGGCTCAGCAAAAGAAGCTGGAGATTTCGGCACCAATGCTTCATTCTGACATAGAGTTGCCGTTCTAATTCATCAACCCCTTGCACGAATTGCCCAAGCACCAGTCTGGGCTCAGGCAGCCGTCCGGTCAGAGCCTGAATTCGAACGGTCCATGCAGCGCTCACACTCCTCATAGAGCGTTCCAGCCTTACTCGATGATGGCCCAAGTGATGCCTGACCGTCGTGCAATCCGGAACCACCAATTCCGCGGCAGCGGAAGGAGTGGGAGCCCGAAAATCGGCGGCTAAGTCCGCAAGAGTCACATCGGTTTCATGGCCTACAGCAGACACCACGGGAATTCTGGAAGAGGTGATCGCCCTGATCACAACTTCCTCATTGAAAGCCCAGAGGTCTTCCAACGACCCTCCACCTCGTCCGATTATCAAAATATCCAATTCCCCTAATTCGTTAAGCGCTTTAATAGCCTGGGCGATTTGACCGGCAGCCTCATCGCCCTGCACAACCACGGGGGCAATCAAAATCTTGGCGAGAGGCCAACGTCGATACATAATGGTTAGCAGATCGTGTATCGCGGCACCAAAGGGTGAAGTTATCAGCCCAATACGTTGCGGATACGGAGGAAGAGTTTTTTTCCGGGAGGACTCGAATATCCCTTCGGCTTCCAATTTAGCCTTCAGTTGAATAAGGGCTAATTGCAACTCTCCAATGCCCTTGGGTTCAACCGCTTCTAATAGCAATTGATAGTCCCCTCGTGGTTCATACAACGAAAGACGTCCCAACACGAAAACTTCCAACCCATCCTGAAGTGCAAATTTCATCCGTTCGGCTTGACCTCGAAAGAGCACAGCCCGGATCTGACTCGACTGATCTTTCAGGGTGAAATACCGGTGCCCTGAAGACGGGCACCGAAGATTAGAGATTTCCCCTTCAACCCAAAGCAAGGGAAAATTCTGTTCGAGAGTTGAACGAATCTGTCTCGTGAGAGCGGAGACGGTGAGCAAAGAAGGGAAAGTCCCTGGCACGTGACTGAACTACTCAAACACACGAAGGCGCGTGATTTGTGTGGTTTTTCCAGTTGTGGGATTGAGGTCTAATACCACCGCACTTAAGACCGAAGGCCCTGTCGCCACTTCGAATCTTCGCGGAAGTTGTGTCAAAAATTTCTGAATGACCAAGTTCGGCTTCATCCCGATGACCGATTGAACAGGACCGGTCATCCCGACATCGGTTAAATACCCGGTACCTTGAGGTAAAATTTGTTCGTCAGCTGTTTGGACATGCGTATGTGTACCGACGACGGCAGAAACTTTACCATCCAAAAAATAGCCCATAGCCATTTTTTCTGATGTGGTTTCGGCATGCATATCGACAAGAATATGATGAGTGTGCGTCGTTAATTGAGCCAGTTCGCGTTCCGCAACCCTAAAGGGACAATCCACCATAGGCATAAACACTCGCCCCATGAGTTGCAAAATCCCTAACCGCTCCCCATGGACCGTTTCGACGATACACGTCCCTTTGCCGGGTACTCCATCGGGATAATTCGCAGGACGGATCACTCGATGTTCCTTCTGCACATACTCTAGCGCTTCACGTTTATCCCAGGCATGATTGCCTAACGTAATCGCGGAAAGCCCCAAATCAAAAAGTTCTTCAGCAACATCGGGGGTAATACCGAATCCCCCTGCCGCGTTTTCTCCATTGCCTACAACCAGGTTAATTTGGTTCTCCTGAATGACCTTCGACAAGTGCTTTAAGAGCACTCTACGTCCGGGGTCCCCCATAATATCTCCAATAAACAGTACTTTCATGGTATCCTTGCTAAGGCACGGCTATTTGGCAAATTCAATAAATCGATTCTCACGAATGACAGTCACCTTGATCTGTCCTGGATACGTTAATTCTTGTTCAATCTTTTTGGCGAGATCTCGAGACAGGGCGAAACTTTCACTATCGTTTAATTCTCCTTGACGGATAATGACTCGAATTTCCCGACCGGCTTGAATGGCATAGGCTTTATCAACACCCGTAAAACCAGTGGCTAACGATTCCAGCTTTTCCAATCGCTTCACATACGCCTCCAGCGTTTCGCGTCTGGCGCCAGGACGGGCGGCCGACAAGGCTTCAGCTGCAGCTACTAAAACTGCCTCGGGGCAAAGCGGTTCAACTTGCTCATGATGGGCGGCAATCGCATTCACAATAAACTCCGATTCTCCAAACTTCTTCGCCAATTCCGCTCCGAGCATCGCATGTGTGCCTTCTTCTTCGTGACTGACAACTTTTCCAATATCGTGCAATAAGGCTCCCCGCTTGGCCAATTTCACATCTAAACCCAATTCTGCAGCCATAATCCCGCAAATATAGGAGGCTTCCCTGGCATGATATAAATTATTTTGGCCATAACTCGTCCGGTATCTCAGGCGACCCAGCAGTTTCACAATCTCAGGATGGAAATCTGAAAGGCCAACTTCAAAAATCACTTTTTCGGCTTCATCCCGCATTAATTTGTCCAGATCACCTTTGACTTTTTCTACGACTTCCTCAATGCGAGTGGGATGAATCCGCCCATCTTGCATGAGACGTTCTAAGGCAATTTTCGCAACCTCTCTGCGAAGAGGATCAAATCCAGACACGATAACCGCCTCCGGGGTTTCATCAATAATAAGATCCACCCCAGTCGCGGCCTCCAAGGCCCGAATATTCCTTCCCTCACGACCGATAATCCTTCCTTTCATGCCATCATTTGCAAGAGGGACCACGGAAATTGTGGCTTCATTGACATAATCTCGCGTAATCCGTTGTATAGACCGGGTCACAATTTCTCTTGCTTCCCGCTCAGCCGTTTCCTTCGCCTCATCCAAAATTCGTTTTGTGAGCAAAGCCGCATCCATGCGGGCTTCACTTTCAATTGCGCTCAATAACTGCCGCTTGCCTTCTTCAGCCGTAATGCCTGCCACCTGTTCCAGGGCGAGCCGGTGCTCTTTAATCACTTGGTCACAAGCCACAGTCTTAGTTAACAGAGCGTCTTCCATGTCTTTCAGGGAACGCTCCTTTCGCCGCATCTCCTCATCACGCTTTTCAAATTGGTTTATCTTTCGCTCAAGCGCCTCTTCTCGTTGGTGGATTTTTCGGTCAGCAGCCTGAATCTCATTTCTCTTTTCCTTCTCCTTGGCTTCAAGTTCAGACTTGGCTTGAAACAACAGATCTTTTGCTTCAATTTTGGCTTCCTTGACGAGATTTTCGGACTCTCGTTGAGCGTTTTGCGTGAGCTGGAGAACCTGCTCTTCTGCCTCAGACCGTCGTTTCGAGTCCCTTTGCTGCTGATAAACCTTCGACAATACAAACCCGATAATTAGGCCGATCACCGCTGCAAGTATGGGAATTACCGTTTCCATAGGTTGGCTCCTATTCGTTTTCTCATGTCAACGTCATGAAAAATAATCATTATTCCTTGGCAAGATGAGAAAATTCCCATCAAACTTAAGGAAAGACACGAACAGAAAGGAATAGAAACTGGAGAAAGGCCCTATCTCATAGGACCAAAGGCCCAGATTTGGACGGAACGAGGAGGGGAAAAGGCTGAAAAATCCTCTATGCGAGAAGAGGGCATTAAATGACGCGAACAACTCGCCCAATGAACCCATCCTTCAATATGGCTAACTATCAGAGAAGGTAGTGAGTACAACATAGGCCAAAAGTCTGAAATTTTCTGGTCAATAGGCGAGCCCTTCCGATAGAAAAAGGCCCCTTGCTTCTTCATCATCGATTTCCAAGAATCCAACCTGCCCTCAAATGAAAGTTTCCCAACTCGTACGATCCCATAATACAAAAAACCCATAATGACCATGAAAATTCTTGCCATAATGGGTCTCCAGTGTACTTCCCTCTATTATGAGGGATATTCCTTTCTTTCATGGAAATTCAATAACTTACGGATATTAAAATATCAGAACAGGATGACCTATTTCAATAATGGAAAAGTCAGATGATGGGAATAAGTCCTCCTCACGTCCGCCAACTGATAGGCGTACACACTTCAACCATTTGATTTAAAAGGTAATACCTGGCTGGAAGGATAAGAACCCGAGAAACTCAATTCGGATGGGTCTCTAAATGTTTCTCTATCGTTTCAAGTAGGACTTGAGCCCGGCGCTCTATTTCGGCTTCTCCATATTGTCGGTGTCTCTCCTGCCGAAAAAGCTGATCGGTAATGTTAATTGCGGCCAAAATAGCCAGCTTGGTTGGAGTACTGGTTCGCGTTTTTTGGGACAGTGTCCGCATTTGCGCATCGACATAGCCGGCTAACTCATGAAAGTAAGCCTCATCTCCCTCCCCCTGGAGAGAAATCCGATGACCAAAGATTTCCACTTCTATGGTCCTCGTCATTCTTGATTTCCCAAGTTAATCGTTCGAGCGGTCTAAAAATTCTAGCTCGCCGAGGACTTTTTCAATTCGTGATCGAATGGTGGTCCGTTCTTCTTCCCAACCTTCAGACAATTCTTCCTTTTTGGCTAGTCGTTCTCGAGTCGATTCCAGCTCTTGTTCAAGTTGGGATTTATCCTGCCGTAGTTCGACGACCAGATCAAGCAACTTTCTAACCCGAATCTCCAACGTTTCCAACTTTTCCACACTCACGGGCACGCCTCCTTGTTCACCATCTTAAACGAGCCGGACTATAGTTCGTTCAACAAAAGCTGTCAAGAGAAACGCCACGACAAACATCCCCAAACAACATCCGATAAATCCGATAACTTCCTACCACTCGCTTCACATATCCACGAGTTTCCCGGTATCCAATAAGCTCCACAAATTCATCAGGATCCCGTTGCCCATATTGGGCAATCCACCGTTTTACCGCCTGAGGTCCCGCATTATAGGCGGCCACGGAATAAATAATATTGCCTTGAAATTCATCCAGTAATTGGCCCAAGTAATACGTCCCCATTTGAATGTTGTGGGTTGGCTCATAGAGACCCTGTGAATGATAAACCAACTCCGGTAGCCCCAATTGACGAGCCACTTTTTTTGCAGTGGCCGGCATAAGTTGCATTAAGCCGATCGCTCCAACTGGAGAAACCACACGAGCGCTAAACAGACTTTCTTCACGAATAAGCCCCGCGACCAAAAACGGATCCACATGTTTGGGGACAAAAGATTGAATGATCCGTTGGTAGCCCATGGGAAAGGCCCCCAACCAGGCAGGGGAAGAAAGGGGAAGTTGCCCTTTTCGTAAAGTCGCACCAAAATGCCGAATGGCCAATCGGATACCGACATCATAGGCACCCACTTCGCTTGCCAACGAAACCAACTGAGGAAAAGCCTGAGAATCCGCTCCGTAGCGTGTAAAGACAATCTCTAACTCCTGGGCGGCCTCCCTAAACAATTGCAGATTCCGCAATTCTTGAATTTTTTGATAATGGATATCATGCTGAAGTTGAGGGGGAGTCACTATACTCATCGTGGCATTTGAAGCCAACACGGTCCACCGCCTAGCTGAGGCATCTGTGGGACCAAGTCGAATTTCCGCCAGCTGCCCGTAGTACGTAAACGGATAGTTTTGGCGGAGCTCTTTCAGTCGTTGGCTGGCGGGTTCCATCTGACCAAGATGTTCTTGAGAACGGGCCAACCAATAAAAAGCCTGTGAGGCTGCATGCAGGGAGGATTCGGATGTTGGTGGTCCTGCTGCCTGAATAATCTCCTGAAATGTATCAATGGCCTCAAGAAATTGCTTTTTTTGGTAGTGAATCCAGGCTACTCGCCAGAGCGCATCCAACCGTTGTGCCAGCGTATGGGCCACTTCTGCGGCCTTCTTATAGGCCGACCCTGCTTCTGGCCATCGAGAATGATCTTCCAGCCAAATTCCGTAAAACGTGAATAACAACGAGTGTTGATCGCCAATTAATTGTTCAGCAGGGAGGGCACGTAAAAGGCCTTCCAATTGCGGCCCTTTGCCCTGACGCAAATAGACCCGTCCCAACCAGACCCATGCGTCGTTGGTCCTTGCGGAAGAAGAACGGGATAGCGTGGTTAAGATGGCTTCTGCCTGGTCATATTGTTTCAAACGAACTAAGGCCATCGCTAGCTTGTATTGAACCTGAAACAATTCAGGAATCCGTGAAGATAAGGACACAATGCTTTGAAATTCGTGAACGGCTTCCAACAAAGCCCCCGCGTCATTCAAAGCCATTGCTCGCTGGTATCGCTCCTCAAGTGAAGGCAAAAATAAGGACCCCAATTCCTTGTGGAGCCATTGCTCGGCCTGCACGCTCTCTGGGGCTAAGGGAAATTTCCACCACAACTCACGGAAAATTTCAATGGCCTTTTCCCGTTGGCTCAGTTGGCCAGCGCACATTCCCATATTGAATAACGCTTCAGCAGCTTTAGGATGACCGGGTTCTCTGTTAAGAACTTGGGACAATATCGGAAAACCCTTCTGACAATCTCCCATTCCTGTTAGAACGTTCCCAGCTGCGTAAAGCGCCTCGGAGCGGAGCAATGAATCGGAATATTGATCATTGAACTGTTGAAACACATCTGCCGCTTCTTTCCCTAACCCAGCCTTGACATAAGCCTGACCCAACCAAAAGGTGAGATAATCCCCTAGAACAGGGAAATCACGAAGAGAAGCTTGCAAAAGAGGAATTGCCTCTAGAGGAGAAGATTCCTTGAGCCAATGGCCATAACGAAATCCGGCACGTTTTGCCAAAGGGGTGTCCCCATAGTCCGTAGCGATCTGATTAAAAAATTTAGCGGGATTCGATGGAGTTCCTGGAGCACTGGCAGGCTTTTCTAATTCTACAAGGAATTGGGCAAAACATCCTTCGGAATTGTTACACGGAGCGGAAGGAGGGTCCAAGGATACGACGGTATTTGGAAGCAAAGCTAGACATCCCCCTAAGATAGCTCCTCCCACCTTATGCATCGAAAAAATTTTCATAACTCACCGTCAATTACATACGTGGCCACACCCTAATCATTCCAATTATCATACTACAAGAGTGAAGGTAGAAGTTTCATGCCAGAAACCACACAAAACCAATTCTCCAGAGACATGTTCCCTCAGATACCCTCTTGGCGGAGCGATAAAACAAGATCTCCTGGTCGAATCCTACACGCTCTACCTTATAAAGAAAAACCAAACGAATACCGGCTATTCAAACTTTATCGGAAAAACCTGCTGGAGAGAATGGTATTGACGAATGCGAACAAAGGGATGAGAGAAATCTGGTTGAGAGCACGCGAACGAGATCCGAGAAAAGCCGGCAAACGCCAAATTGTGCTGGTGAATTATGGAATAGCCAGTTGGTGAATACTTCGCATCCATCCTTGCCAAAGCGGCAGATGATCCCATAATCCCAAACGGGTTAAATACGCTTCTCCTTCGCCTCGGATGACCCCATCACCATCCTGAGCCATTCCTCCTCCTTCGACAAGATTGGCAGCATACACGGCCGTCCAAGGGCCAAAGGCCGAGTAAGGACTGTTCATTGGATCATCATGGCAGCCCACCGTGGCAACCAATTCCTCGTCAACATCCCATCGTGCCAAAAAAGTGGCTCCGATTTCAGCATGGGTGCTTCCCAACATTTGTCGCTCCACCAGCTGCAGATCCCAGCCACGGTTTTGGGCCAAACTCACGACAGATGGAAAAAGCTGAGGCTGCTGAATCAGAAGAATGAGCATGCCAATATCATGAAGCACTCCGCCAACAAACGATTGCCAGATCATGCGTTGCCCGGCTTTCTGACTCAAGGCAATCAAGGCTGCGAGGTAGCCCGTTCGGAGGCTATGCTGCCACACGGGGGCAATAAGTGAAGAATCAATCGCACAGCTCTCGGATAAGACAAACACTTCGACCCCAAAGGCTACCATACGCTCCAGATCAGCCGGGATCCTGCCTGCCTCACCGGTTAACGCAAGAACATAGTCGTCCAAATCACCGTCAATATGAGATAACGCTTGCGACGGGATTTCTTTATCATTCGATTGTCGTCTTTTCCATAACCGGGAAGGAGTGAAAGACCGGGTCAATGAATGTTTCACTAAAGGATACTGGGGCGCTATCGGATCTTGAGTCCTTTCTCCATGCTCATTCCAAGGATCATCATCGCTTTGATGCCAACGCTCGATCACGTGATTCACTCCAAGAAATACAAAAGAAAAGCCAATGCATGACAACCACTTACGCACAGCTTCGAATTTTTTTTCGGTCATCCGGGGCTGACTCTTAAGGTAGAGTACTGGAAAGCAGAACACGAACGGTTCTAAAGAAAAGGAAAGACAACGAAACAAGAACAACACATACGAAGAAATCCTTGGAAAAAACAACCAAATCTAATTAAAAAACTTACAAATCGGGAAAGTGAAAATTGCCTGGCAGGTCAAGAAAAAATATTGCTCCTTGCCCGGTTCCTTCACTCTGGGCGCGAAGAGCCCCGCCCATATTTTTTGCCATCAAAGCTCCATGATGTAGGCTCAAACCTCGTCCCCCGTTTTTAGTGTTGTACCCTTGTCCAAAAATTTTCGTGAGATCATCCGCGGGAATGCCGTGGCCGGTATCCTGCACTTCGAGGCAAATTGAATCGGGTGGGCCTATGACCAGTACCACTCGCACAATCAGCCGTTTCACGACACTTGAATCCATGGCTTGGCAGGCATTGCGAATCACATCCACCAGGATCTGCAGAACCTGGTGCTTATCAACCATGACCTGCGGCACCTCTTGGTGCTCCTGAATCACCTCAATAGAGGACCCCACCAACAGATCCTGATTAACTGCCAGTGCCTCCTTAACCAATTCGACCAAGAACACCGGTTCCGTTAACCCACTGGGCTTAGCAAAATCCTGGTGAGCCGAGACGCATTGCTGAGCATGCCCTGCATTTTCCCGCAACCGATCCAATTCCAAAAGAGCCACTCGCTTCTCTTCCACCAATTGTCCCGATAACTTTTCTAAATAACCGGGAATCTGCTTCCCTTTGGGATTCTGCGAAAAATACGCGCCAAGATTCTCCCGATGCTTTTCTAATAATTGTGAAATCCGACTCACATCCCCCACCATAGAATTTTTCAATAAATCTGTGATCACCCCGATAGACACGTTAATGCTATTTAACACATTCCCCACGTTATGCAGAACACCCGAGGCAACTTCAGCCATCCCCAGCTTCCGTGAGGTATCAAGTAACTGCTCATGCAGCTGAAGCTTCTCTTCTTCCATTCGTTTTCGTTCGGTAATATCCTGTGCGACACACACCAGCCCTTGGAATTGTCCCTTCTGGTCTTGCATCATCGAACCAGACACTGAAATGGGAATTTTCTGTCCTTCATGAGTCAGGAAACTGGATTCCACTCCGCTGACCGAACCGTGGAGTAATAGATTTTCGATAATGGATCCCTGAGCAAACTCTTCACCAAATATCAAACCGGGCGATTCGCCGATCAACTCATTTTCTTGGTAGCCTAAAAGTGTAAGCAATGAAGGATTCACCCCACCAATCGTCATATCCGCATTGATCACTAGGAGAGAATCTGCCATCGACCGTAAAATATTATCCACATAATGCTTGGACTCGGCTAATGCATCACGAGTCGATTCCAAAAACCAGGTTTTCTCTTCCCTCCCGCTACCATTCAAAAGTTGGTGGCATTCAAACGAATAATTCTTTTCATCCCGATGCCCTGAATCCCCGGATACGCAATCAGGAGTGGGCAGGATACGCATACTCAGACAGCATGCCAATTGAAAGACTTCCTGGTTAAGTAGTGGAGTCCGCAGCACAGTCCACTGTGCAGGCCGGCTCAGGGTCATGCTCCCTGGCCATTCTGCAGGGTCAGACGGTAGGCAGAAAAGGCAACTCGGAGTTTGATCACACTCCCACATCTGTTCAACCATATCCCGCACCACATCCCATTTCCCAGGAAGAACTTCTATAAAGATCAGAGATAACGAGTTGGCGGTTAATTTGACTTCCGCTACCCTTAGCAAGGCATCATCACTCGTTTCCACGCAGTCAAGTGTGAATTGAGGTAACGGACATTGACCATCACAGATATGGTTTCTATGCAGTAAACAGTTCTCAGATTCAGCAATCGGGTTCCAACATGACAAGGCCTCGCGCAAAGAATTTTGGAAATCAGGATTTGCACTGACCAGTAATACTTGGTGGTGAATAGGATTTTGCGACATAAATTTTTTGGATGGAACTGAACTGCAACAATCAACGCTTGGTGGGTAGGGTTACAATAAAAGTGGATCCCTCTCCCAGCGTGGATCGAACCGAAATGGCACCATCACACTGATCAACAATGCGCTGACAGACCGCTAATCCAATGCCCGTGCCTTCGTATTCATCTTTCCGGTGGAGTCGTTTGAACATCCCAAAAATTTTGTCGAGCTGATCTGAAGGAATCCCGATCCCTTGATCATGAATTTCAATTTGGCAAAGCCATCTGGGGTTTCCCGTAACGGTATGGCGCCGGTCCTGAATAATCGTTCCCGAAATGTGAATAACAGGCGGTACCCCCGGCTGATGAAATTTCAACGCATTGACCAGAAGATTCTGGAGCAATTGCCGGATCTGAATAACGTTTCCATAAACGGTAGGCAATTCTCCAACCCGGACGACCGCCTGCAATTCCTCCATGCGAGCCCCCAGATCTGAAAGGATATCGCCAACCACGTCGCGCAAGACGAGCGGCTCCTCAGCCGTATGTTGTGAATCGATCCTGGAATACATCAACAGGCTTTGTATGAGCTGTTGCATACGACCCGCAGCTTTTTTCACGCGATCAAGATATCCCCGACCGTGTTCGTCCAGGGCTGCCCCATATTTCACTCGTAATAAATCAAGAAATACCTGGATGGAATGTAGCGGCTCTTGTAAATCATGCGCGGCGACCGATGCGAATTGGTCTAAATCACGATTAGACCTGGCCAATTCTTCAGTCTTATGACGCAATATGATTTCAATCCTTTCCCGTTCATGGATTTCGTTCAAGGCATGATCCCGCACTTCAGAGAGCTCAAGATTCCGTTCTTCTAAATTGCGAACGGCCTGACCCAACTGCATTTCAACCGCTTGTCGCCGGAGGAGATCCTGCTCCAAACGACGGTTGGATTCTTTAAGTTGAGCGGTGCGATTCGTCACAATCTCCTCTAAGTCCTGTACCTGTAACTTGGCTTGCTGGGTCCAATGCCACTTCATCGTCAATGCAGTAGATAATTGCCACACCTCAATAGGGTCAAAAGGTTTCCGCAGAATAACTAGTTGGTCCCGATGTCCTAATCGGATCAACACTTCCGACCAGCCCAAATCGGGATAGGCCGTACACAACACGACCTGTACCCCAGGGTCTTCATCCCAGATTCGCTCAACCGTTTCAATCCCGTCCCAGCCATTGGGCAATCGCACATCCAAGAACGCCATCGCAAAAGGGGAACCGCACAACTTGGCCTGTTTGACCAGGTCACATCCTGACATTCCATTGTCTACACAATCGAGATCGAATGGTTCTTTGTCACAATGCAGGAAAGTCTCATCAAGCAGGTCTTGTTTGAATTCAGAGTACTCATCGGAAATGAAGCTTCCCGCGGGACGAAGAATTTTGCGGAAATCCTCCAATATATTCGGGCTGTCATCGATTACCAAGATCCGGCGATTGATCGTACAGACGGGATTCATATCGATATCGCCTCTTTTTAAACTGGAAGGGTCAGTGTCATTGTCGCACCCGTTCCCGCCCCATCGCTATGAGCCTGCAATGAACCACCCATAGTGTGAATCGTCTCTATCGAACTATGTAATCCGATCCCATTCCCATCATGCTTGGTCGTGAATCCGCGAGTAAACATCCGGGCCAAATGTTCGGGAACAATCCCAATGCCCGTATCGCGAATCGTGACGACGACGGTCAAGTCATCCTCTGCCCCACTTTCTGCCCTTATCGCGAGGATATGATTGCCCCCCCCTTGTGATTGCATCGCTTGCTTGGCATTTCGGAGCAGATTTACGAGGATTTGGAGCAACTGATGCCTATCGATCACAACATCCGGCACAGGCCGGTAGTCCCGTTGGATCCTCATCCAATTCGAATCCCCAGGTTGAAAACTTAACTCTACCGCTTGGTCTAGAAGCTCCACGATTGAAAGCGACTCGCGCATTCCCCGAGATTTCGCCATTGTTTGATGTGAGAGGATAATTTGCTTGACATGCTCGATATTGCGGACCAACCCTCCTATTTCTTTCAAAACAGTCTTTTGTTCTTCAAGAAGGTGGCTCCCTAATTTCACGAGCGCCGGTGGAATTCGTTTCCCTTTGGGGTCCTGCGTCAGAAAGGTTCCCCAATCCGCATCATGCCCCTTTAACAGATCCGCGATTCGATGAACCAAAATCACAGAAGAATGTTTGACCAACTCATGCACCACATTCACCGCCACATTGACGCTATTGAGCACGTTGCCGACATTGTGCAATACAGTCGAAGCAACATTCGCCATTTCATTGTTGTTGGTGACCTCATCCAACTGCCTGCGCAAATGATCCCGTTCGACCGTGACTCGCTTACGAATCATCCCCTCTCGGATTGCCCATTGCATCGCGATGGCTGTCAAATCTTCGTTAACCAGCCAATCAAAGCCTGCTTCACTCCTCCCTTCCACATCAAAACCCTTCTCATCCATCAATCCAATCGTGAGGGCATCGCCAAATATTTTTTTTACATCTCCCTCCACCATCCCCTTTCCCCCGGACTTCTCCCGACAATCAAACAAAATGAGGTCATACGCGGACATAACGTCAATCGAGAAAAGACCTATTGGAATATTGGCTATCCAGGCGATCTGAATCCGGGAACCATGAGAATCCAAAATACTTTGACAGAAGGGGGGGAGGTCGCCTTCCAAAGGACCGACGATTCCCACACGAAGGGGAAATAATTCTGAAGTCAACTGAGAATCAGAAGTCACCATGGAAAGAACCATTACATCAGATGCACAGTCTGAAATAATCCACGACGTGAGCCGAATCGTTCATGAATTGGAGAACATTCCGTATGTGATGGAGTGATTGCGTTCTCTGTCTGAAATAGGGTCACATCTGATACCCAGCGTCGCTCATGCAGAAGATCTGCTGGTATACTGAGGTCTATTGCTGCCAGGGCAATTCAGTGGACAACTTCTCCCACCTGACCTTTCTATGCGCAGTTCACCGTGCCGGTTCCTCAGAAAGAGTTTCCGGTTGACGTCAGTTAGTTGGCTTTAATCGTTTCTTCAGCCCGTTCTTCCGCCCATTTAGCCAATAAATCCAATTGAGATTTCGCTTGGCGCGATTCCGACCACCGCTTGGTGAGGGAATTAGCTAACTGCCACACTTCAATATTGTCAAACGGTTTTCTCAAGATGAGAAGCTGGCCATTTTTATTCAACCGTTGAATGACATCTTCCCAGGCATGGTCTGAAAAGGCGGTACAAATCACCACCTGCAAATCGGGATCTACTTGCCACAGATGTTCTACTGTTTCCACGCCATCCCAACCCGGAGGCATCCGCATATCCACGAATGCCACCGCATACGGCTGTTCAGCCTTCATCGCATCTTGCACCATCCGATGTCCCATTTGCCCTTGGTCCGCACATTCCACTTCAAATTTTTCAACGATTTTCGGTTCTTCCACATCATCAAACAGTTCTGCTCGAACTGCTTGCAGCAATGAGGTGTCCAATGATCGTTCAAGGATTTTGCGAAAATCATCGTGGATGGCCACGTTATCATCAATCACCAAAACACGCCGATTGGCTTGCTCCATGTCCATTACCGTTCTCCCTCCATGTGAATAACTGGTACATCAAGTGTAAAGATCGCTCCCTGCTTCGGACCATCGCTCCATGCGCGTAGGGAACCAGCGAGCTCTTTAGCCGCTACGGCACTGGCATGTAGATTCGGCAACAGGTCGGCCTGCATCCCTGGAACCTGCGAAGAAAATATCCGTGTCAGGCAATCCGATGGAATTCCCTTTCCAGTATCTGCTATTTGCAAGCGGACGAACCCTTCTCGGTCCGGGCAGGGCAAGACATAAAGGGTGAGGCGATGGGGCTGTCCTGTTATCTCACGCATGGAATTGATCGCATTCCGGATGAGATTCACCAGAATACGAATTAATTTGGACACTTCAAGGATTCCTTCGCCAACAGTCTGATACTCCCGAATCACTAAAACCCCCATCCGATCCAATTCATTTTGATGAGGAGCCAAGGCCTCATCCATGATCGTCGCAAACTGAATCGCTTCCTTAAATCCCCCCGCGCGATGGGGCATTTGTCCTGCCGTCAGTAAATATTCCAATTGCTCAAGGTAATAATTGAGGGATGCCAATTCGGTCAGAGTGATGTGATGAGTCTGGGACAATTCCTGACTCAACTGCCCCAAGAAATAGGGGATCTTTTTGCCTTTGGGATCCTGAGTAAGGTACCAACCATAATCATGGCTATGGGCCTCCAACATATCCACAACACGACCTACGTCTTCCACATGAAACTCCCGAATTCGATAGTTAATTAACCCGGCAGACACCTGTATGCTATTCAAGACGTTTCTCATTTTATGGAAAACGGATTCTCCCTCGTTTCCCATTTGAACTTTCACAGTTTCTGATGTTGCCGTCTGGGTAGTCGCCATCGGGAGAACAGAGATTCGATGATCGTTACTAAAAAGGATTTAAGACGACTATCAAAGAATTACTTTCATCTGAAGTCATTGCCGCAAGTACCCTGTTACCACTAAAAAAAAGAAAAAGACGTAAATCTACCAGGAAGCCTCTACACTTCTTCTGCTATTAAATCGGCTATCTAAGAAAATATCTTAAGAAATTAGCGGGTCTTTCTGAATGTTCTCTTTCTTCAAGGGGTAACTTGTAGGGCATTGGGCCAAGGCAGAGCAAAATGGGTTGCAAAGGGTCCATCCTATCGGGGCCGCTTGGGAGGAAGCGTAACTTAGCATGATGTGTCAATCGACCTTAGGGATGAGCTGATTTTTTGAAAATACAGTCCCTACTCCCACACACCGCTCGAACCCGGATGCCGCGAAGTCTCTCCAAGGGGGACAAGAAAATCGGTGAAAAATGATTGACGGGAAGGCATGACTCATCCAATATTACATTACTCAGGTGCACCGGTTTTATGGAAGCTACACAGCCCTTTAAGTTATGTATTAAATTAGAAAGGATTTTGAGATCGGCCTTTACTGGATATCTGCAGAAACCCTGTTCCTAATCCACCATTTTGGAGAACACCAAATTTACCTCGGAATCTCCCATATTCTTCAATAATTTCTGCCAAAGTCGCTCCAAGTTTCCTTAATAGATTCCTGATGAGTTCTCTATACTACCTGGCCAACATTACATACATAGGACAAGAAAAACTCATACTTCATGAGCCCGATTCCTAAAGAAACCCCGCCATCAGCCTCTCCGCTCTCAACCCAATCCTCGGCTCTCCGCGGACTGCTCGTCGCACAGTTTTTTGGAGCCTTCAACGATAATGCGTGGAAACTCATTGTCGCCCTCCTGGCTATCAAACACGTCGCTGCTTCGGCAGGTGCCTCCGGGGCGGATTTTGAAGCCGCTTCACAGGCAACAACCACGCAAGTTTTTGTTATCTTTACCCTTCCCCTGATGATAGTTTCGGCCTTTGCTGGAGTCTTTTCCGATCGGTTCAGTAAGCGAACTGTCATCGTCGTCATGAAGGCCGTAGAAGTCATGTTGATGGGAGCTGGCACCGCAGCCCTTTTTTGGAATCCTCTGGGTGGGTTCCTCCCCCTGTTGGTGCTAGCCGCAATGGGCGCCCAAAGCGCACTTTTTAGTCCTTCCAAATATGGGATTCTTCCTGAACTACTGCCTCACCATCGCTTGTCCTGGGGAAACGGTCAACTTGAGATGTGGACTTTTATCGCCATCATTGCAGGGACTGCATTGGCAGGTCTCTTGCTGGACCTTTCCGGCCAAACCCCATGGCTGACAGGATTCGTACTCATGGTGTGCTCGGGTATAGGATTATGGGCTTCCTTGTTTATTCCCCCAGTCCCACGGGCTCGACTAGAGGGAGGGGTTCGAGAAACCTGGCAGGCCGCCATTGAAGCCCTTCGATTGGATCGAGTCTTGAAATTGGGCATCCTGGGGGCCGTTGCATTTTGGACCTTGGCCAGCCTGGTTGGCCAAGATGTCTTGATCTATGCCAAAGCCGTCCTCCACTTATCAGATTCCCTTTCTGGCCTACCTTTGGCAGCCTTCGGAATCGGAATAGGCATTGGAGCCCTCTTAGCCGGAACGCTATCAGCCGCCAAAGTGGAATTAGGCTACCTCCCATTGGGAGGCATCGGAATATCCGCAAGTCTCTTTGCCTTGGGGTTTGTCTCACCCCAGTTAGGTGGAACCTTTCTGGCCATGGCATGTCTCGGCCTCGCCAGCGGATTTGTGGTGGTCCCGCTCAACGCGCTCATTCAATGGCGATCTCCCGCTGATCGACGAGGCGCCGTGATTGCCTTTGCCAATACCTTGGTCTTTGGAGGAGTCCTGTTGGGATCTCTGGGATCAGGATTCCTCGCCAATCTCGGACTCAGTGCCAGTAATATCTTTCTCGTATCCGGCATTGGGAGCGCAGCTTTAACCATTTGGGCGCTTCGGGTCCTTCCCGAAATGTTTATTCGGTTGATGGTAGTATTGTTCACCCACACCATCTATCGCCTTACCATCATCGGGAGGGACCGCATCCCACAAAAAGGCGGGGCACTCCTGGTTCCCAATCACGTCTCCTTCATCGACGGCCTGCTCCTGCTCGCCACTACCGACCGCCCTATTCGATTTCTCGTTGACCAATATTATTATGACCATCGACTTCTTAATCCCTTTGCCAAAATCATGGAGGCGATTCCGATCTCATCGAATGGATCTCCCAGGGAGCTTTTACGAGCACTGCGCCAAGCGGGAGAAAGTCTTGACCGTGGACAACTGGTCTGTATTTTTCCCGAAGGGCAAATTACTCGTACAGGCAACCTCTTGCCTTTCCGGTCGGGATTCACCCGCATTGTCAAAGGCCGGGATGTCCCCATTATTCCCATCAACCTCGACCGGGTCTGGGGTAGCATTTTCAGCTTCATCGGCGGACGATTTTTGGCCAAATGGCCTGCTCGCATCCCCTATCCCATTACACTGTCTATCGGAGAGCCACTCCCCTCCACCACATCAGCCGAAGAACTACGGCAAGCCGTTCAGGAATTAGGAGAGGCGGCATGGCGCTCGCGAAAATCCAGCCGCCCTCCACTCCATCATGCCTTTGTGCGTTCAATGCGCAAACACCCCTTTCGTATGGTGTTGGGAGACGCCACCCGACCTCGTGTGTCCTGCTTCCAGGCGCTGACCGGCATCATCGCCCTGGGAAGAGCACTCAGGCCCCATTGGGAAGGGCAGCATACGGTGGGCATTCTCCTGCCTCCAAGTGTGGGAGGCGCGCTCGCGAATGTGGCTGCAACTCTTTCCGGACGGACCACCGTCAATTTGAATTACACGGTCGGCCTGAAAGGGCTGGAGTCTGTCTCTTCACAAGCAGGGTTGATGACCGTTCTCACCAGTCGCGTCTTCCTGGAAAGAGCCAAAGTCGAATTGCCGGCCAATCTGACTCCCATCTGGATCGAAGAGATTCGAAATTCAATTGATTCATTGGACCGGCTCACCGCATTGCTGTTGGCGCTCTTCGCTCCAATCCGGATGTTAGAACGTCGCTGTGGCGCCATCATTCCTCCCAGGATCGATGATGTGGCAACAATAATATTTAGTAGCGGAAGCACTGGAGAACCCAAAGGGGTGCTATTGAGCCATTTTAATCTTGACTCGAACGTAGAGGGCATTGCTCAAGTCCTGCATGTGGATCAATACGATCGACTGTTGGGAATATTGCCGTTTTTCCATTCATTTGGATACCTGGCGACGCTGTGGTTTCCTCTCATCCACGGAGCGGGTGTCATCTATCATCCTTCTCCATTGGATGCAGGGCCCATTGGGGAACTAATCCACCAACATCGCATCACCATCCTAATAGCAACCCCGACCTTCCTCCAATTGTACGTCCGGCGGTGTACCCCTGAACAATTTGGTTCTCTTAGAATAGTGCTGACGGGCGCGGAAAAATTACCTGACAGGCTTCTGATTGCATTCGAAAAGCGATTTGGCATTTGTCCCATTGAAGGATATGGTGTCACGGAATGTGCTCCCGTTATTGCCGTTAACTGCCCGGATTTTCGAGCCGCGGGATTTTTCCAGCCAGCCTCTCGAAAGGGAACAGTCGGACAACCGCTTCCAGGTGTATCTGTCAGAATCGTCGACCCTGATACCTATCAACTTTTGCCGGTCGGGACCTCCGGCATGTTGCTTGTCAAAGGCCCCAATGTCATGGATGGCTATTTAGGTCGGGAAGATCTGACCGCCAAAGTCATGCGGGATGGATGGTACATTACGGGAGATATCGCCACACTCGATGAAGATGGATTTATCACGATTACGGATCGGCTGTCTCGGTTTTCAAAAATCGCTGGAGAAATGATTCCTCATGGACAAATTGAAAATGCGTTACTGGAAGCTGCACATGCCGAAACGATGGTTCTCGCTGTCACCGCCGTGCCGGATGACCGGAAAGGGGAACAGTTGGTGGTGTTACATACCCTCGATGAATCAAATATCCCGGATATCTTGAGAAAACTCGCGACCCATGGCCTGCCCAATCTGTTCATTCCCAAACGGGAAAATTTCATTAAAGTGGATCACCTCCCGGTATTAGGAACAGGCAAGTTGGACTTGCGGACGTTAAAACAGCTGGCTCTGGAAAAATTGACAAAGCCCCAATTGGCTCCATAACTAGCCCCACGTCTTCTTCTATTACCTCTTTTTTATAAAGAATCCCTAAAAAAATCCGAAACTGGTAACAATCCTCTATCGAGATCCTCCCAGAGGTCAGGTGTGTTCTTCGTCGGCGAATGAAGTCTCATTATCCACTATTCACCTATAAGAGGAGTACCTACTGCATGAACCGTGTCTTAATAACAGACGATTCACTACTTCAGCGTAAAACCCTTTCTGCGATTGTGGCCGATGGCGGGTATGAGGTGGACACGGCCTGTAACGGCCAAGAAGCTCTGGAAAAAATTCAGGCTAATCCCCCCGATTGTCTGATGTTGGACATGCTCATGCCCGTCATGGATGGTATCCAAGTCCTGGAAACATTGGAAGCTCAAGGTGTGAAGCTACCCATTATCGTGCTCACGGCGGACGTACAGGAATGGCTGAAGAACCGATGTCTCGAACTAGGCGCCACCTCATTCTTGAACAAACCCGTCAAACAGGATCAATTGCAACAAGCATTACGAAACATTCTGCCTACACCGCAACCCACGGAGGCCCCATGCACATAAGCCCAGAACATCTTGATGCCCTGCAAGAATTGCTGAACATCGGGGTTGGGCGAGCGGCTGGCTCTCTCAACCAGATGCTGGACAAACCCATTCAACTGCATATTCCCTTGATTCAGCTGGGAGAGCTGGACGAACTTTCTCAGAACATCCAAACGATGAAGGAAGACACGTTGTCGTCCGTGCAATTACCCTATAAAGGGACCTTTTCTGGATCAGCCTGTCTCCTCTTCCCGACGGAAAGCGCTGTAGCATTGGTCAGGGCCCTCACCGGAAAATCGGAAGATACTGCCAGCGTGGAATCACTGCGAGAAACCACACTTACAGAAATCGGAAATATAGTTTTGAATGGAGTCATGGGGTCCTTGGCCAACATCCTACAACATCACATCACGTACTCCGTCCCGTTTTACCAAGAAATCTCATTACAGGAATTACTGCAATCCGCACCTTCCGATTCTACCGAAATGATTCTCTGGGCTCAGACTCATTTTACGATTAAAGAATACGACCTGACGGGAGATATTATGCTCATGTTCGGCATCCCTGACCTTGGACTCCTCATGAATGCCGTCAGCCAACTTCCGTATTCGACGACCATGCCGAATTCCTCGGTTTGACACACAGTCTCATTCAGTACACATCCTGGATCATCTTCCTCAAGGCGTGTTCACCCTGTGTCGGGAGGGGACCTCCGTGTTGTGGAACCAATGCTTTGGACAGGCATCCTCCAATCCACGATCGACGAATGCTCAATAATCTCATGGCCCTTGATGGCAAAGATGGCCAAGAGTTTTTCACCAAAGTCATTGACCAATTTGTGGCAGATTTGGTTCGTCCTCTCGAAGGCATCAAACAGTGAATCGATCACCAAGACCCTGACACATGAATGAAGGCTACCTATGCCTGTAAGTAATCTAATCGATCAATCGGAATCACCGCGCTGGCAGAAATGAGTTATGGATGGAAATTGATGCGGCGAGAAGGATTCGTGGAAGACGGTGCAAAGAGCGTTGAGCAATGGGTCAATCAAATAGACCAGACCCCACACAAGCTCTCCAACAGGAACGAGATCAATCGACTTCTTCGCCTTTGCTATGTGCCCCTACTTAATCGGGGCCACAATTCGAAATCTCACGTCGTCGGCTAGATTATAAGCCGAGGCTTCGTCCCCAACGAATAAACCGCAGCGATAGAGTCCGGGTGTCCAGCCCTCTGGTGAAGCCTGTACACGAAAATATCCGGATTGTTCATTCATGCTCATGACGACTCGATCCTCGGCTAACGCCGCTTGATCTGACGAGATTTTTGACGTTTCAAGAAAACATTCGGCCGTTAGGGGAATTTCATCATAAGAGGCTGTTACTAAGGCAAACACCAAATAAATTTCTTTTTGGGTCGCGGAAAAAGTGTCTCCGGGTTCTATAGGAATGAATTCATGTGCACCCATCAACAGATTATCCCGCATCACCATCCTTGCAGGAATGACATATCGAAACCAACTGAAATCCGCATCACGTCCCATTAGGGATGCTCGTGAATGAACTGGTTCAAAACCCTTGAGCGTCTTTTCGGGCAAGTCCTCATTCCTCGTCTGTGGTGGGCTGGAGGGAATGGGATCAGGTACGGCAGGATTGAGGTCCACAACGGCCTTCTCGGTGTCAGGAAGATGTTGCCGAACCTTTTCCAACCAATGTGCCACCTTTTCTTTATCAAGAACTGGAGCCGCAGCAACGATCGGAGGCTCATCGGTGCTTTCCTGAGTCTCCTCTGATTTGCCTTTCGGCACAGTAGCCAGTTCCTGAAGTAATTCAAAATGCAGCAACGCTTCAGGCCATCGTTCCAATGCCACCATGCATTGGCCTATACGAAAAATGGAATCCAAATACACCTCGTTGGTCCCACCCAGATCAATCCCCTTTTGGAGAAAATCTATGGCTTCCTGGTAACGATCCAACTCCATTAAGGTAATCCCTAGCTCATAAGCCGCCTGTTGATCTGAAGGTTTGAGGGTAAGAACTTCTCTAAGCACGGGCTCAGCCTCCCTATACCGGGCAGCCGTAAAGAGTTTCCAGGCTTTATTACGAATCAAACCCCATTGCTTAAGTTCTGCGCCGGTACCCTCTGGGGTAAAAATGGGTTGAAAGCGGCGCCCTTTCTCTTTCGTTGCCCCATATACCACCATTAACAAATTGCGGGCAGCGGCTTCCACGGGAGATCCCTTTGGTACCTTCTGCAAAACGTCTTCTACCGCTTTTCGTGCCCCCTCAAAATCCAAGACGTCAAAAAGCGCACGAGCCAAGGATAAACCCCACCCCAGCAAATCCGGAGCCAATCGGACCGCTTGGCGATACGACTCAACTGATTCCTCCAAGCGATCGAGTTTGCGGAGTTCTTGGGCCAAACGCAGGTGAACCAGGGGATTGTTGAGATCTCTTTGAGCAATACGCTGAAGCTCAGCAATCGCCAGGTCCCCCTCCCCTACTCGAGTCAACACACTCCATTTAGCCCATCGGACACCCAAGGAATCAGGCTCCCCATGGAGCACTAACTCATAGGCTTCCAAGGCTTCCTGATTCCGACGGATCGTCGATAAAATATCCCCTCTAAGTTGTTGAAGAAATAAAAAATCTGGAACCTCCAGAATGCCTTGGTCAAGAATGTCCAGCGCATGATCAGGTGAGCCAGCCAGCCATGCCTCCCTTGCCTGATTGTTCACCATATCCCCTAAACTCATCTTTTGATCCTGCGGGAAGACTTCAGCACTGGTAAGAGCGAAGAGAAACACCATAGCGTGAATCGCTCTTGCTTTCTGTGCATACGTCAACCATATAGGGGGTTTTTTCATAATCGGATCCATGAACGGAGGGCTGTATCTTGATGTACTTTTACATAAAATACTTCACCATATGGATAGCGGGGACAACAAGAGCAACGAGAGAAATACAGCGGTTAATTCATAAAGTCCTAGCCCTCTAACAACCTTACCTAGAAAAGTTCAATCTTAAAAATCACACAGAGGGAATTCAGGCTAGAACATCATTTTATCATATGTCGAGGAGTATGCCGCTGTCGAGACGAGTATTGAGTTCCATGGGGGACAACCCAATTATGGCATTGCCCCCGTACTGACGAGCAGTGTTACCACAAGGTGGATTTTGCACGGGTTCGAGTCGGCAATTCTGCCAGTACTCTTTTGAACTTGGTCCCGGGTTGAGAGAGATCAAATTCTTGAAAAGCTTCATTGCGTTTGTTCGCCATCGCTGAGGAAATTCCTAAATAGACCTTTCGAGCCGATTCAGACAATTGTGGGTCGAACGGAGCCCCTCGGAATGCCGCCTCGGCCGCCTTCCTTTCATCATAAGTTAAGGGTCGCTTCAGTTCTTGCATAACACCCTCCATATTTACAGTTTTGATCATTAATGTTTAATGGACGAGAGGACGCGGCTCTTTTTCCGCCTGAATCCGTTTGCCACAATTCAAACAGGCAAAATACAAAATACTCAATCCGACTTCTAAATCAACAGCCCGTTCAACTACCATCGAACCCTGACATTTTTCGCAGATTTTCATGTTTTCCCTCAATAAAAAGTGTTTATTCCTTCTGTTTCGTCTAAGCAATCCATGTGCCCTTCCACCCGACCTGAAAAACATACATCATTTCCCCATAACCTTAACGTACGGGAGTGATAAACACGTGGGGAGACCCTAAACTTCCAGACGCCAAATTGCATGGTGTTAAGGTCACTGACAGAAGACACGAATCCACACTGGCCATCAGTAAAGGATCTAGTTATTTGAGGGCAGGTTCATGATGTTTGTCGGTGACAAATCCGTCAACGATTCCGACAAAAGGAACCTATCGACTGGGAAAATGCTAAAAAATCTTTTCTGGGTTGTGTTGATTGAGCCTCAGAAGAGGGGGAAGAATATTTCGAAGGGAGTTCGGCAGAAAAGAGCTGTCTGAGTAAGCCTATTAAGCTTCCGATAACTTAAGGGAAATTGCCCCTACGCCTTTCCTGTCCGGGTAGGATGAACACGTTGAAAAATTCGTTTCTGTTGCCTCATTCAGAAGCACCCATAGATACACGACCGTTAATCAGACCGCCTGTCTCCACTGATAATCGAGGAGTACGCAAAGTCCCATCAATGGAGCCTTGACCAAGCAATATAACATTCTCTTTGGCCACCACATCACCTTGAATTTTACCTTTGCAGACAATTGATCCAGCCTCAATCGTCGCCTTAACGACAGCCCGATCTCCTATCACCAACGTACCTTTGGTGTGGAGCAGGCCCTCCAATCCTCCATCTATTTGAACGTTACCTTCATACCAGATCTCCCCTACACATTCGACCCCAGGCCCGATAAACGCGACCACCTCGCTATTTTCTGCTAGAACTGGGTTGGAAACTTGAAAGGATTTTTCTGATCCTAGGGGTGTTATCTGATCCTGGGTATGAGCCATGGTTTCAACCGCACTTGTCGGTGCCATAGAATCTCCTTTTTCTGTTGTTCATCATTTAAGCAGGACAAAAAGAACACGTGCTACCTCATCCTTCTCAGTGTGGCTAGGATGGTGAAGAGGTTAATACTCCCTATATTATCCCAACCTGCTCTTCAATCAACCCCCTTGTCGTTTGCTTTACGTTCTTTTGAGACTTTCCAAGAAAAATGATCGACCTTCCTGCCCGATACAGAAGTCATGAGAATCGCCCTAACATACTTACAATTAACGTCTTTTCAACAAAGAAGAAATGTCAGAATTCATGAAATTCCTTTAGCAACCAAGCACCTTGAGGTTTCCCCACCTGTATCTTCATCTTCAAAAGCATTGGGCGTTGGGGTTTTGTATGGAGCCGGCGAGTGGGATTGAACCACCGACCTGCTGATTACGAATCAGCTGCTCTACCACTGAGCTACGCCGGCTCAAATTGGAAGGAAAGAGGTCACGAAAGATAAACCACTTTGAAGCACGAGATCGGAAGGGTGCCTTTGTGGTCGTTTATACCTTTCGCCACTTGGCAACGTCAACCTGAAAGAGCTCCAATTATTCCACGAAAAGAGGTTGGTTTGGCCCCGATAGGTAACAGCCATGAAAGAATATTGTACTTTTATCCCTTCCATTGACAAGGCTTCAAGTATATCTTAATTTCTGCCTTTGTCTTTTCATCACACACAGGAGATTATCAAAATTGGCTCATCTGATGAAGCATCTGTTATTGGGAATTGTGCTATGGATTAGTCTGACCCTCGCATCTGCATTGGCAGAAACTGGTTTTCTTGTGGAGCAAGTCGTTTTATCTAAGGAAGTACATAATCGAAATCCACAGGGAATGTTTTCCCATCCCGCCTACTGCGAAAAAGATAAAAATGGCCAAGCAGCCATTCCAGTGGTCCAAACATCGAAGACCTCACAAGTCGTGCTTTGGATTAAAGTCAAGGCCACAACAAAAGGAAAAATTCGCCATAGCTGGCACCACCAAACCAACGGAGTATGGACGAAGATTTCAGAAGTGAATATACCTATTAGACCTTCTTCCGGTTATCGAATGTGGAGCATAAAGACACTTCGTCCACACCTACACACCGGCGAGTGGATGATCGTCGTCGCCCCTTCGAGTGAACCTGATCGGATCCTCTGTATCACCAGGTTTACAGTAAAATAGCACCACAGGAGGTAGCTTCTGTAGTAATAGTATTTTTCGCTATCTCATGAACCATGCCTTCACGTCATCTTATACCCCTGAACCTATCCTCTTAGGTCTATTGATTCAGTTCTATGGCTCCTTCCTTCGCATTCGCCAATCTCATTCGTCTATTCAATCAAACAGGAACCCTGCTTCTTCTCCTCCCGACCCTGTGGTCACTGTTTCTTGCTTCGCAGGGTTTTCCCGATTTTAAACTCCTGGGCATCTTCATTGTCGGATCCTTTCTGATGCGAAGCGCGGGGGTGATTATAAATGACTTGGCTGATCAGTCGTTTGATCGGCAGGTTCAACGCACCCAGCATCGCCCGCTGGCATCGGGCCAGTTATCGTCACATCAGGCGCTGATTTTTCTGATCCTCCTCCTTGGATTAGCCGCAGGTTTATTATGGTTTCTTAATCCTCTCACCCTTCTTCTGAGTCCGGTAGCGTTATTGCTTGCAGGGATGTATCCCTTTTGCAAACGCATCATCCATCTTCCGCAATTGATGTTGGGAGCAGCGTTTGGATGGGGTGGCGTCATGGCATGGTCCGCCGTTCGCAATGAATTGGAACTGTCTACCTGGGTGCTCTTTGCCGCGACAGTAAGTTGGGCGGTGGTCTACGATACCATTTATGCCATACAGGATAAGGAAGATGATCTCAGGATTGGGGTCAAGTCCTCTGCCATTCTCTTCGGATCATTCACCTGGTTGGGGGTGGGCGTCGCCGGATTGTTCATGCTGGGGTGTTTGTCCATGGTTGCCCAAATCAATCATCTGGGGTTCGAATTTTCGTTGGCGTTGATGGGGGTAGCTGTCATATTAGGCCATCACGTCATTCTTCTTCGTTCAGAGCTTTCCGGAAAGCAAGCCTTCTCATTATTCAAACAGCATTCCTGGGTTGGACTACTCATACTAGGAGGGATATGGATGGGACTACTTTAGAGGCATGCTTTAAAAAAGTAAAAAAGAGTAACAAATCGACTCTCTTTTTTATTTGTGTTGGCCAAACTCATTTTTCTCCGTCCTAGCCATTCCCCGTTTTCATTTTGCTTCGCTTACCACTCTGCTCATCGAATCGCCATACCTTCCTTGCTCAGTGTATACATATCCAGTACATTCTGTGGAAACTCCCATCTTCCATTCTAAAAATGGATTCAGAGTACCTCCTTTTGGCTTAAAAAAAAGAGATACTCTGTAGGAACAACAGTGAGAAAATTATTCTACTGAAGGACTGGGATTTTCAGGTTTGGGTGCCTGAAGAGTCCCTAAATAATACGTGAGAGCTTTGCCATCTTGCTCGGAAATTCCCAAGTTGGGCATTCTGGTATGTTTTTTCATCGCTTGAGGATAAAGGATCCAGCGATAGATCCATGTGGGATTGAGGCGAAACCCAGCTCTGTCCAATGCCGGACCCACGAACCCACCTTCATCGTTGAGACTATGACAACCATTGCATCCATATTTTGTGGTATATAATTGTTTCCCCAATTGAGCCTGTTGGGCTCGGCCTTTTTCAGAAAGGGAAAGGTCGGGTCGGGATACTTGAGCCTTCTTGGGACGCTTTGTGAAATTTTCTAACTCAGCTTTGGCTAATTCATACTTTTCATTGGCTGCAAGGAACGCAGCCTCTTCGGGAAGGGTAACGTCTTTTGGCTCGTAATTCTCAAGTTGCGCATCAGTTAACGTCTCTTCATAGGCAGCTTGGGCAGCCTCAGATTTCTCCGTGGCAGCATCAAAGGCTGCCTTTGCCGTTTCCATTTCTGGTTGTGCTGCTTGGAGGGCCTGCTCTAATTCTTTACGGCGGCCTTCCAAATCATAGGTAAGAGACATCCCATGAAGAGTTCGAACATAGCCCACAATGTCCCAGATTTCTTCTTCAGATAAAGTGAATTTAAATGTCGGCATTGTGGGGACGGCAAAATATTTCTCATCGTCGGAGACTTTTGGGTCAGAGGTATCCCTCATATCCCGATAGATGGTATGGAAAATTTCTTCATCACTAAATGTGGACATTTCAGCATTGGAAGCGAGGTTTTTGGGGCGAGGGTCCGGCATGCGTTCCCAATTAAATCCTTCACCTTGTTGCCCGGATTCTCCATGACAGTGACTACAATAATGGTTATAGAGTGTTCGACCCTTTGAGGTTCTTTCATCTTCAAAGAGGGCACACCCGGAAAAGAGCGTGATGGTTAGTCCGATCAGAGCCAACCCGATGACTGTCATTCCTCCACCGCCCCCCGCCACCCGTTTCATACTGATTGCCCCTTTCTCAGTTTCCTTACGATCACCATTTCAAAGGCTGCCGCGAGGGCTAAACCCAGAATAACCCACCCAAATATGGAATTATCCGCACTGGGTTCGGCCCGTATATACCACCAAGAGGAGACGGCTTTCTGTCCCCCTTTTTCCTTCACGACTCCATCGACAATCGCCCCATCCCAAAACGCAAACGCCACACTGCGCCATTCCCCTGGTTCTATTTGAACATCTTGTGCATCCTCGGTCTTTAATAAGCGGGAAAAGACCACTTTCCACGTGCCATTTTGCCACATGCCTTTTGCATGCACATCTTGTTTGGATTGAGCCTCCAGGGTTGTAAACCCCTTGGCACTCATATCGACCGCTTTGCCGGTTTCCTTTTTCCAATACCAAATGTTTACCGGTCCCCCTTCGACTTGCAACATTTCCTGGCCGTGCGCAAAATGGGCGGGCTTGTCACCCACCATAAATTCGAGAGCCGCCGCATCCGCCGCATCTTCTGCCGGGTCTTCGTATTCAACCAATACTGCCAGTTCCTGGCCATTATGAACCCCTTTGACCTTTACTGACTTGACGGTCACCTCCTGAATACGCGGAGGCCAATGCACCTGTGGTGCGAGTTTAAATTCAGAAGCTGGTACAGAATCCCATTGCGAAGAATGAGGGTCATCAGACGGAAGGCTGCCATCTAATTGGTACATTCGAACAGACACACTGCCTGTATCTCCGGAAGCCGGTGGCTCGCTGGCATTGGCTAACGAAAATCCAAGGACCCCGAACAGCCCAATCATTGTTATTGTCCTCTGGATTCTCAGTCCGTTCAACATGTCATATTCTCCACTCATTCATCTTATCCATCATATAATTGGATTGGTCTAATCTTCTTCTTCCCATGTCCGTGGGGATTGGTGTGCCCCATCATATTCACCCATGATAATTTTCCAAATAAATTCTTCCGGCAATTCGACTTCCCATCTCGGCATAGCCGATTTCCACGGCATCCCTTCGACCGGCAACCCCACTCCACCCTTTTTGATCCGCCAGAACAAATACGCCTCTTGCAACTGCGCAATCGTACCAGGATCACCGAAATTCGCTGGAGGAGGATTAAAACCTGGTGCCGCTGGCCCATTTCCATCAAAGTTTGCTCCGTGACAAGGAGAACAGTAGGCCGCATACAGTCCCTTACCCATCATGATATTTTCTTGGGTTTTTGGATAGGGATTCGATAAACCAACAAACTCTCCGGGAGGGGCAGGATGAATGGTCCTATTTTCTGCTGGAGGCAAGTCGCTTGGCGCCAACCGAGTGTATGTCTGCCATCCCACCAAAAGTGGGAATATTACTAACACAGCCAATCTGGCCATCTGCCCCATTCCTGACTGTCCTTTACCGGATAAAAATCTGAAGACAGGACCCATCATGGCTTCCAAGGATGGAGCACTCATGGTGCCAAAAATCATGATTCCACTAAGTGCAAGCGCTAAATACAAGTAAATCAAACTAGCCGGGAGAGGAGCAGTAAATAATGGAAGAATATATTTCAAAAAGACGAACACTCCAGCGAGAATGATTGCTCCACTAACGATAGGGCCTTTCATGGTGTTCTCCTCATTCTGGCTATTCTCTTTATTTCATCAATCAACGGAAGTTTTTCCTTGCACTTTTACTAGAGAAGGGTTTGAAGAAAGCGCAGCGACTTTCAAAGACTCCGCTGTCTTTTGAGCAGGTTCCAGAATATCTTCCACTTTGATACTGATGGGCTCGCCACTCATTTTCTGAAGAAACGCAATGACCGAATAAATTTCTTGTTTGCTTAACCCAATCGGATCTTTATCGATATGAGGCATTCGTGCAGGATAATCCTTTGGGACACCATCATGCCGGAAATCCAAATAAATATACGCTTGCGGTTGAGTCAAGCTTTCATAAATAAATTCAGGCGCCAACTTGGCCCCAATACCGTTTAAATCTGGACACCGGGCCGATTCGCTTGGTCCTATCGAATGGCATAACGCACATTGTCCTTTGCTAAAAAAAATCTTTTGCCCAATAGATGCCAGGTCATCCGGACTTTTGACGCTGGCGAGATCAAAGGTTTCTACGGCTGGAGGTAATGAAGCCATTTGTGGAACACCCAAAGCAATCAAACTAAAGGTTCCCAACACCATGGCCACAAATCCAAGTACCCGAAGGAACATCCCTTTAATAAAGAGCAGGATGACAATCCCCCCGCCGATTACACACATACCTAATATTTGCAAGAGCGCGACTTCACTCATGATTCCTCACCCGTGGTTTCCAATGACGTGTGCCTCTTTGTTTCCATTAAGGGCTCTTCCTATTCAACCTTTTCGCCAGCAACCGGGGCACCACCGGCCATGGCCGGTGCTGCATGACCGGGAATATCCACCGTAGATGCCTTTGGTGGCTGTGCTTTAGCTTTGTCTCCCATGGTTGCGACCCAAAAAATAAAAGCGACCAACAGGCAGAACACAAAGGTATTGAGGGACATGAAGGCTGCGGCATATCCCAATGCTGGAGAATAGGCATAATCCGAGGTATCTCTCATGACTCCATAAATGTGCCAATGTACTCGTGAGGATGACCGCGCATAACCCATAAGGGACATGAGCAGAATCACCATGACTGCATTCAGGACCAAACTATACCCCGCACGGATCGGCATCTTTCCCCACACCATTTCCGTTGTGGTTTTCGCGCTTTTCATGAGCAATGCCGTTAACGGCGTAAATGTGATCATGATGAATAAAACAATTAATACTTGCGCCACGGAGAAATAATTAATACGGATAATCGCTGGAACAAAATATCCCCAGACTCCAAGAACCACTACTGCGACACCCGCTATGAAAAGCAGAGCACCCATAATCGCTTTGGCGGCTTTGGCCCATCCTGCGGTCTCTTGTTTTCCCGCTCGCCAATACATAATGAAACTCATAAAGGTGACCAGAATCATCAGGTTCGCTACTGTCATTTTTGCTGACATCACCCCAAACACCCCTAGGAGCGGATGATGAGTCCCACCCATTTTTCTGGCCTCTTCCAAACTTGCCACTAGCGAATGGGGGGTCATCCATACACCCAAACACAATAATAAGACGATAAGCATCGCCATGACCGGTTTTTTGTATTGGCGTTCAGAACCTGGTATTCGGTGAGTGATTCCCATCCAAAAGTAATAATTTGCGCCAAGGAAGAGCACTCCGATCAACATGGCCTGAAGAATAAACAGCCATGCCAAAAATCCACCCATGAGCGTGATACCCATTTGCTGATTGTATTGATAGACTTCCCGCATGAGCCAATAACCAGCGAAAGGAAGGGGCAACATCCCGAACACACCAATAAAATTACCCACATAGCCCATCCAGTCATAGTGCTCCCGCTCTTCCCGTGACACCGCGAGCAAATAGCGGACTCCTGCATAAGCTCCGACGATAAACCCGCCTAACACCACGTTTGCGATAAGGCGGTGAATATTGACTGGCCACCACGTTGGATTTTGCATGGCCGCCCACGCTCTCTCCCAGGCCGGTCCATCGGCAACCACAACAGGGCTTGCCTGAAAAGTTGCCCATGAATTTGGAACGATCATGATGCCAAGGGCAAATAAATTCAGGAGAAAGCCCAAGAAGAGATGAAAGGCTTTTTTATTTCCCTGCATCGCATCCCACCCATACCAATACAGGTACAGAGTGGCTGTCTCCAATAAAAAGAGAAGGCAATACACCATAAAGGACGGGAAAAACATATCTGTCAGATATGCCATCAATTTCGGATACAACCCTATCAAAAGGAAGAGGAGAATCCCTCCAAAAAGGGCTGTTGTGGCATAGGCTGACGTCAGAAGCTTCGTGAACTCCTTTGCTAATTTGTCATAGCGTGCCTCTTTGGTTTTCCAACCAACAATTTCACACACCCAAGCAAAAATCGGAACTCCCAAGACGAATCCCGCCAGCAACAAATGTTGCTGAGCCACAATCCACACCAGGTTACGGCTGCCTATGCCCGGAACATCCCGGTATTCGACCGACATGGCTTGGGTTTCAGCACCACCGGCTGCCATGGCCAATGCCGGAAAGAAAAGAAGGACCAAGAAACTCCCAAGTTTTAGGAGGCTTGGGATTCTGGCCTTTAATCGCCAAACGGTTTCCTGTGGTAACTGGTCGGCCGATTTCATACTAGGCCCCCTTCGGCTGTTCAATATATGGTTCAAGGCTCATCCTCCGTGTCACAAGCCTTGTCGAGGTCCCAATCCTCTGGGATCGGAGGCATGATTCAGGTGTTATTTGTTCTGCTTTGCTTCCGATGACGATTCAATTGCTTCCGCAGGTTTCTCTGATTTTCCGTCTTTTTCATCCTGCAGCTTCCTTACGACAAGTTCGGCTCTCGCCAACACTTGTTCGGTTTCCTGTAAGACCTTTTTAGGTTCGACGACGACCACTTCTTTCTTATCAAATGTATATTCATATTCGGCATGGGGATGCGGTGTCGTGGCAGGCATGAGAATCCAGAAAATGAACACCAAAACGACTCCGAACCCCGTAAAGGCCGTTAAGAGAAGGGGTTGATCAGCCGGTATACGTAAGCTATCCCAAAAATTAGTCTGATCCTCTTTCGTGCCCCCAAGAGGCTTCGCATGTTTCACAAAAGGTTGCGCCAGCCATCCTAAGCCATACAACCACCCAAGAATACAGACTATGAGTGCTACTGTTGCCACGCTACCCCACATGACCAACTCAAGACTTATTTGCTCGGCGACCGGAAATGTGGGATAGAGGTGCTCCTTAAAAGATTCAATTATACTTGCGACCACCGATTTGGCGGTTTCCGTCACCATTGACACAACCATGCTAATGACGGGGAATACGAGGGCGCTAAAGATCGCCCACCGCAGCCAGAGATTCGGACCAATACCCGGTTGCGGATCGACCTTCAATCGGTCGATGAGCACCGTTCTCGCGCAAATGCCGATGGCCCAAATGTCTATGGGGATAGAGACCAGCAACAATATGAATAGTCCCGACCCCTCCCATGGATGTAAGTGAGCTGCAAGCAACAACAACGCGACAACCATCTTTATCGGAAACCCGGTCCAGAATGTCGGCCATACAATGAGGAGTCCCAATTTGGTATTTGACATACGCTTCCAGATATTAGTCTAAAAATTCCCGATTAATAATGGCTGACACCGTAAATACTAAAATAAAGACCATGATCACCGTCCAGCCAATCAGGGCCACGGGTCGTTTAAAGATATTTCGCTCCGGCTTGGTATCTAAAAAAGGAAGAGCCGCTAAAAATGCCATGAATGCGCCAGGTATGGCGATAGCCCCAAGGAATTGCCCAAATTGTCCACCAAAAATTTTCAGACGGAGCAATTGAAACAGGAACAGAAAATACCACTCAGGTTCAGGATGGTAATCACCGGGATCGGGTGTGGCTTGCTCCAACAATACCACCGGCTCAATGAACGCCAGGGAACAAATGATCAAAAAGACAGTGGCCATGGCCACAATATCTTTCCAGACCTGCCGAGGGAAGAAATAATCCGTTTTGGCTTTTATTTCTTCCGGGGTGCCTCTAAACGGACCAGCGGGACCAGCCTTTCTGAATAGAAAGATATGAAGACCGGCTAATCCGGCTAACGCTGCCGGCAGGACCATCACATGGATGACAAAAAAACGGCTCAAAGTCATCTGTCCCGGGGTGGGACCACCTTTAAGAAATCTGGCAAGGAAATCCCCCACGAGTGGGGTTTTATCCATGATTTCTACTCCGACGACCGTGGCCCAATAGGCACGCTGATCCCAAGGGAGAAGATATCCTGTAAATCCAAAACCCATCACAATACCGAATAATGCCAGACCGACTAACCAAATCAGTTCACGTGGTTTTTTATAGGCACCCCATAAAAATACCTGGGACATGTGCGCAAACACCATCACCACCATGGCCGACGAGCCCCAAAAATGGTAGCTCAGGAGAAACCATCCGTAGTCCACCTCGTGAATGATATATTGGGTGCTCGCATAGGCATGATCGGTGCTGGGGACATAATAAAACATCAACAAAATCCCCGTCACGACTTGCAGAATAAATATAAACAATAATACAGAGCCAAAAGCATAAGCCCAGCGAGAACCCCCGGGAATTGGCTCATTCAGCATTTTGGCCTGAATTGTTTTTAGGCCTACGCGCTCGTCAACAAATTCAACAACCTTCTCAAATGCATTTTGTTGATTTGCGGCTTGAATGTCTTCCTTCATGCGCCTTTCACCATTCCATCCTATGGCTTTACAGAAGCCGAATTTGGTTATTGACCCCGGCTTTATACTCAACATCAATGATTTTTATTTCTCCACTGGCATCCACTTGCATAGGAAGGACATCCAGAGGCCTGGGAGCCGGGCCGTCTATGACTTTTCCCGCTTCGTCATAAATACTCAGGTGGCAAGGGCACAAAAACACTCCATCCGGGAAATTTTTGGTCTTTCTCCATTTATACCCACAACCCAGATGAGGACATTTCCCTGAGTAAGCGATGTAGGGGAAATTCGATTTGTTTACCCAGATCACCTCGCCTTTATCATCAAAAAAGTTCCGATCATTCCCTTCGTACACCGCCTTTTGCACTTCTGGAGTGGCCTTGACCACCCAAATATTTTTTTCAATCTGTTGTTCCGGCATAAAGGCTTCCTTAAACCCTCGATTAAACTTAAACTGGAAGCCAATATTTTCTTTGCTAATTTTTTTCGTATTGCCAACTGAAAACCAGGCATTATCGTATGGCTTAAACATTGGCTTCATGAGATATTTCAACACAGGAAACACCAATGGCAACGCAATGAGCGTTCCAATCGCATGCGTCATATTCATAAAAAACGTTCGTCGGGGAACACCTTGCTCGAGACGAGGGAGAGGAACCAGGATTTCACCAGGCTCCACATGAAGATGATCCTCTAAGTGGGCAATTTCTACTTCTTTGACCGTCACATACTGATCTCGCTCCAGCAAGGGAAATCGACCGAATTCCTCAGGGGAACATCGCAGAACAACTTCCTCCTCATTCACCACCTCCTGCACTTGAGAGATGGGAACCTGTCGTTCGGCTCCCCGACCATTCATTTCCCGTACAACGATCTCGCTAATTTCATGGGAAAGAGGATCAACGATAACCTTAGAAATCTTCCCGATTTCCTGGTTCGCACACATTGCTTTTGCTGTCAGTTTTGGTTGCATGGCCAGAGGAAACCCTCAGATGTGATTAGTTCATTTTTATAGGCTTCGGAGTTTTAACCGCCGCATCTTTTAACGAAGCAAGAAAGGCCACAAGAGCATCGATCTCCTTCGGAAACATGAGATCCTTATACTTATCAGGCATTTTCCCTTTATCGTAATCCTTATCAAATCCTTCTGCTTTCCAGCTCTTGGGATCTAAAATCTTTTCTTTCAGTTGGGCAGGGGTCATGAGATTCCCGATATTATCCATTTCAGGACCACGCTTTTTCCCGCCCTGACCATACAGTTTATGACAGTTATAGCATTCTTGAAGTTCCCATTGCTCTTTACCTTGAGCAACGACATCTCCGGTTGCCGCTCCTGCCCCTGCGGAACTGGGCTGTTCCGCCATCTCCACTTGAGCCCCAACGCCAAGAGAGCTTAATTGATTCGAAAGCGCCTGAGCCCGCTCATCTAATTCTTTGGCCCGAGCAATAAGCTCATCAGCCTTTCCGAGCTCCGTCTGGGCACGACGAAGTTTCAAGACTTTTTCAATTTTTCCCTTTTCGTCCTCGGGATCAAACTGCGGGAGAATGGACGCACCGGCAATATATAGTCCTGATAGCAAAAGGTAAAACACCAAAAGAGCCCCCACAGCCTTCAACCCCTCCAAGCGTTTCATCGATGGAGCATCCAACAGGATAAATACCAGGGCTCCTAGCATCGCATAAAGAAAAAACATGATTTGGAATACATAGGGGAAATGAGTCAGTTGTGCACCCACCACCAACAACACACCAATAACAACCCCTATGGCGGTCTTCTTCATGACACTCTTGGCAAAACTTTGGTTAGCCATTTGTTTCCTCTTTTTTAAACCTGTTCATTTGGCTTCAGCCGGCACAGGCGATGCCGGAGACCCGACCGGCTTCGGACTTCCGGCTTTCAGGGTGACAAGGATGGCAAAACTCACGACCGCATAGAAAACAATAGTCACCCCTGTGATCCACCACGCAGAATATGCGAGTGTGGGCGTAAATGCCTCAGGCGTGAAATCAGGAACCAGATTATACACGTGGTAATATTTTCGGGTTAAGGAACGCACAGCCCCCATGAGACCCATTGTCCAAATCGCGCTAAAAGCCAGGAATATAAGCACGAACTGGGAAGCAAAATCGATTTTCCCCCACATAATCGTCCCGCGTTTAATTGCGCGGTTATACATAATATAATTCACCACCGTGAGGAACACGAGAGTAAACGCTGCCGCATTTTTTGCAGGCATAAGCGCCAATTCACCTGCCCATGAAGGCAACTCGACTTCTTCTGTGGCCAATCCCTGTGTGGGAACAAAACCATGAGGTGTCATCCAAATCGCATCGGCCACCACGATCATTAAAAAACCAATCTTGATCATGGTGAAGGCTGAAACCGTAAAATTCTTGAGACCTGGTACCTTACTGAGGGCCGCTGGAAGAACGACCAACATTCCCAAGACAATTAACGATTGCCACTCCGGTGGAGGGAATAGCTTCCAGGTAAATCCCATAATAGCCGGCAATAAAAGCACCACCACTGCCACATATCCTGACATTCGCACCTGCTCTACACCCTGTATTCGCTTTAAACTCAACCAGATATAATAGTTACTGGCCAAGAAGATGAGTCCGACCATAGCTCCTTGCATTTCAAAGAACATCGATAATTGGTCGGCCATCATGTAAGGACAAATCGAGGCATCATAGTCACAGAGCTCATAGGCCAAGAGGTAGCCCATGAAAGGAAGCAGCAATAAGGCCCCCACACCGATCATATTCCCTACAAATCCCATCCAATCGTAATAGGATCGCTCCTCATCTGTTTTTGATCCCATGTACATATAGGCTGCGATCAAACCAGCGATAAACCCTCCAAATGTCACATTTCCCACCAACCGATGTAGGTTCAGGGGCATCCAGCTAAAATTGGCCATTTTGTCCCAGAGACTGGCCGTTTGGATAAACTCCACTAACGATAAATCTCCTGCCGCTTTAGCCGGGGTATTCATGAAAGACGTCGGCCCGTCGATCACAAAGAGCGTCACCGTTCCAACGATATTCAGGAGTATGCCAAGGGCGATATGGCGACCTTTCCTAGACCCTTTCATGGTATCCCAAGAATAGAAGTAGGCATACAAGATAATGGTTTCAAGGATGAACAACAGAGGATAGATCACGGCGAACACAAGGAAGAAATGCTTGATGAGCCAGGTCGAAAAGTCCGGATAGGTCCCGAGGAGGACAAAAATGAACAATCCTCCCGTCAAGGCCGTCATACTATAAAGGATTACCGTAACCTTGATGACTTCTTTGGCGAGACGATCATACTTCGGATCGTTATTTTTATAACCAAGCCATTCAGCCACCACGGCAAATATCGGAGCACCTAAAATAAACGCCGCAAACAAAATATGAAGTTGAGCGACGACCCACACCCCCGTCCGATTTCCCGCATAAGGGAAATCCACAGGCGGGGCATCTGGGACTTGGCCAAAAGCCGTGGCAACTCCGCCTAAACCCACCGCTAGAACCACCCATAGACTTCGATTCAATGTTTTCAAGGGTCCTCGCCCTCCTTCTTTTTTCATTCGATTCCTGGATTACTTTGGAGCTATTTCAGCCTCCCCACTGGCAGGAGCCTCGGCCGCTGGCGCTCCGGCAGCAGGTGCTGTACCAGCCGTTCCATGAGGAACCCATTTTTTATACGCCACATCCCATTCCATCCCCTTGAGCGCAAATGTGGATTCAAACGCAATGACTTTCCATATGGCATCTTCCGAAAGCTTGCTCTTCCAGGCCTTCATTTTAGTCCCAGTCACACCTTCGTTTACTCGCCAAAACCATACCGAATCCGAATAGAGCTGCATTTGCTCCTTTCGACGGAAATCCCGGGCACCGGCTTTGACGGGCTTCCCGTCTTTGCCGTGACAACTGGCACAATTGACATCAATATTCTGTTGTCCAGTAAAGATGGCTTCTCCCTCTTTCAAGACCTCTGGATTATTCCAATAACCGTCCGGCATATGCTTGTCGGCATATTCGGGAGGTGCCGGAGGAGGAGGTTTCGGCGGACCTTCCCCACCACCACAAGCTGAGATTGTCAATCCTATAATAGCCACTCCAATGACTAGGAGACTTTTTACTTCTTGATACGCGTTCATTGTTCCCCCTCGTTTACATAATTCGTGATTTGTCATTCTGTCATCCCTCACCAATCAAATGTCTCTCTTGGTCTTTGATCCGGAAGCACCGCTACTACTGACTAATTCTTCCTTATCTTTTTTCTTTGATGACCTGTCCAATCTTTTCCTTTTTTTCCGCCAACCTGTTGAAAGGCCCAAACTCTGAGAATCCCGAAAAGGGTTATTAACCCTGCAAGACCTCATGTCTTGCTCCAAAAGGGAAGAGCGCGACAGGGTTATCAGAAATTGTCCGTGACAATCTTGGTCTTCTGGTCATTTGGGTCAAGACCAACCTGTCCTATCGCTTCAAACGCTCCAGACTGAATGACCAAGGAATCACCTTGGTTTTCATTGTGAAAGTGAAGAACGACTTTATAGAACACATCGCTGTCGGTTTTGCCATTCCCAGAAATATTCGCACGGGTGTCCGTAACTGAAACGACTACAGCTCCAACCCCCTTACCCTCCTCTCCACAAATTCGACCCTCGACCGTAAAACGATGGTCCACTTCATGAAGGGCAAATAATACACTGGCAAGAAAAAGAGTACAAAGGAAAAGAACTATAGCTAGGACGAAACGACAGGACCGTCCCAAAAGTGCATGCCGTCCACCCTTGAGGTTTCGCACGCCTTCACATAATTTTCCAATGAGATTCCCCCAGCAAGCACCTCAACCTTGCCCGAAACCTTTAGGCTATATAGGTCTCTTAGCCCAAAAAAAGTTCAGGACTTCTATCACAGTTAGGAGCCAACCGTCAATAAATTCTTCGATTCCCACGTGCCTTTGGCCTATCGATTGGACTGCGTTTTGAAAGAAAAAATAGTTCCGTCGATAATCCCAGAATCAAGCACTTTCATCTTAAACAGTGCAATGGGCTTACCAGAATGGAAAGAAGCCTACCATTACAAGATAACTATTTAAATAGAAATATAGACACAAGTTTTACCTACATAAATGATTGATTTGGTACTGATGAAATAAGGAGGGGAAAAACCCCTTGCGGGAAAACGAATTTTACGAGTCAGAGTCAGATTTCTTCCATTTTTGAGTCCAATCCTCCCAAGACCGTCCAAAAGCCGTGTCTTCGCCAGAAAACATGACTCCAGCGATATCCTGATATGAAACAATGTACGGCTCTTTATCGTTGGGTAGGAATAAACTCAGAAACGGCTGGGGTCCTTTTTCAAAGCGATTAAACATATATCCCGTTAACTGCTCCCCTGTCTTAAGTTGAATCGTCACATCGCCTCGATAGTCAAACGCGCGGTTGATGGCTTCATGCAATTCATTTTCATCAGAAGGATGAATTTTTTGACCTTCCCAAGATTGAGGGCTACCTTTGGAGGGAATATCTGAATCCATAATGACCCATTACTCCTGGCCAGACATTAAGGCGATTGCGAAATGGGAAAAAGGAAGGGGAAAGAATGGAGAAAAACACATCTCTCAAACAGCAGTGGGGAACAGGGTCGCTCTGACTGTATTCAAAAATCCCCCCCAAGAACTGAAGGTATCCTTCACGGCCGAAGCTTCATATCCACAATGCACCATACAATCCCGGCATTGTTCATGTCGTCCTGTCCCATAACGATCCCAATCCGTTTCTTCCATTAATTCTCGGAAGGTGGAGGCATACCCATCTTGTAATAAATAACAGGGGCGTTGCCATCCAAAGATATTGTATGTGGGATTTCCCCATGGTGTGCATTCATAGTCCCGTTTTCCCATCAGGAATTCCAGGAACAAGGGAGATTGATTAAACTGCCAACTGCGTTTTCGTTGGGAAAGCAATTGAGTAAACAAGGACCGGGTTCGGTCACGTTTCAGAAAACTATTCTGATCCGGAGCTTTTTCGTAACTATACCCAGGTGAAATCATCATTCCTTCCACGCCCAACTCCATCATTTCATCAAAAAATCGCCTGACACGAACAGGTGCGGCATCATTAAATAAGGTGGTATTCGTCGTCACCCTGAAGCCTCGAGCTAGAGCAGCCTTAATGGCTTTCACTGCCACATCATAGACACCCTCTCGACAAACAGCATGGTCATGCTCTTCTTTGAGACCATCCATATGTATACTAAATGTGAGGTATTTCGAGGGCGTATAGTCTTGTAATTTGCGTTCAAGCAGAATGGCGTTGGTACACAGATAGACATATTTCTTTCGCTGCACCAAACCTTCGGCAATAGCAGGCATTTCGGGATGAATCAGGGGCTCTCCTCCAGGAATACTCACAATGGGCGCCCCACAATCATCAGCGGCAGCCCAACATTGCTCCGGGCTCAATCGCCGATTGAGAATGTGATCCGGATATTGGATTTTTCCACACCCTGCGCATTCCAGATTGCAACGAAAGAGCGGCTCTAGCATCAGCACGAGGGGGTAACGATCTACGCCACGTAAATGTTGAGATAGGGCGTATTGAGCTACGGTGTACATTTGAGAAACAGGCACAGCCATCGTACGTTCACTCCCTGTGGATTTTCATTTTATCATGACGGTTTCTAACGGTTCGAATTCTACCGCCAAATGAAAAACGAAACCATTAGACAAAGCTGGAGGCGCCGAGCGGGTTCGAACCGCTGAATCGCAGTTTTGCAGACTGCTCCCTTAGCCACTTGGGTACGGCGCCGTTCAGCACGCATTATAAGGAGTCAATTTTCTCTTGTACAAGAGAAAACATTCTTCTCTTCCTGTAGTCTGAAAAAAACTGGAATCATTACTGACGAGGCAAAACGGGAATTTCTCTGGAGGAGGATCGTCTGGGGTCTGGAGAAAGATCCTCCATGAAAGGAAGATCCATTGGTAAACTTTCAGATGCCTTGGAATCATGGTCTCTTGGACCTTCACCATCCTGTTCTTTGGCCATCAACTCTACTTCTTCAATCAACGTATCGAGGAGTTCTTCAGAGGGCACACGTTTATACAATTTCCCCTTCTTAAACAGAATGCCTACCCCTTGGCCTCCGGCAATCCCAATGTCGGCTTCTTTCCCTTCGCCAATCCCGTTCACAACACACCCCAACACGGATACCGTGATGGGGGTAGTAATATGTCCTAGCCGATGCTCTAATTCATTGGCCATCTTCACGACGTCAATTTCCACCCTGCCACAGGTTGGGCATGCGATGACATTCACTCCTCGATGGCGAAGTTCCAACGATTTTAAAATTTCAAATCCCACCTTGACCTCTTCAACAGGGTCGGCAGCCAAGGACACACGAAGGGTATCGCCGATTCCCTGAGAAAGCAGGTATCCCAGCCCCATTGCGGATTTAACGGCGCCAGTCATGGCCGTCCCAGCTTCGGTAATACCAATATGCAATGGGTAATTGGATTGTTGGGCAAACAACCAATAGGCATCAATGGCCATATGCACATCAGATGCTTTCAGAGATACTTTCATATTGGTAAACCCGACATCCTCCAGAGCATGAACCGCATTCAGTGCGGACTCCGCCAAAGCTTCAGCGGTGGGATAACCATATTTTTCAAGAAGATGTTTCTCTAAGGAACCACCATTCACACCAATTCTGAGTGGAATGCCATTGTCATTGACGGCCTGAATGACCTCTTCCGTTTTCCACCAGGGACCAATATTCCCTGGATTAATACGGACACAGTCCACGACTTTCGCCGCTTTCAGGGCAAGACGATGATCGAAATGGATATCGGCGATTAAGGGCGCCGTCATTTGGGATTTTATTTTAGGTAATGCCTCAGCGGCCTCCATATCAGGGACAGCCACTCGGATCAACTCACAGCCAGCCTGCTCTAATCGCTGAATCTGCTCAAGGGTTCCAGCGATATCCCTCGGATGCGGGATAGTCATGGATTGGACGGAAATTGGCGCATCTCCACCAATTTTGACTGATCCAACCTGAATTTGTTTGGTTTTTCGTCGAGAAATATACACGAGAATATGTTATCGCATTACTGCTTGCAGGGATACCCGGTCATATAACGCTTTGACCTGATCATAAATACCATCCGCGGTGAGACCATATTTTCCCCTAAGTAAATCCTGCGGTCCTTGCTCAATGTACCAATCAGGCAACCCCAGCACTTTGGTCGGCAGATCCCAGCATTCTTCATCTGATAAAAACTCCAACACTGCCGATCCAAACCCGCCCATTTTACATCCTTCTTCCACCGTCACGAGGCACTTCACTTTTTTGGCTATTTCTCGAAGGAGCCCTTTATCCAGAGGTTTAACAAATCGCGCATTGACGACAGCCACCGAAACCCCTTCTTCTTTCAATCTCTCGGCCGCTTCCATTGCCTCTGAAACCATGACCCCGATGGCAATGATCGCGACATCTCGCCCCTCAGACAAAAGCTCTCCTTGTCCAATGGAGAGGGGAATGGGTTCAGCGTCTAAGGAGACTCCTAAACTACTGCCACGAGGATATCGCACAGCGACCGGACCATCGTGCATCAAGCCTGTTTGCAGCATATGTTGAAGTTCGTTTTCATCTTTTGGAGCCATTATGACCATATTCGGGATATGCCGTAAGTATGCATAATCAAAGGCTCCATGGTGGGTAGTTCCGTCTTCGGCCACTAAACCTCCTCGATCGATACAAAAGGTGACCGGAAGATTTTGGGTCGCCACATCATGAACCACCTGATCATAGGCCCGCTGTAAAAAGGTGGAGTACATACAGATGACCGGGCGCATGTTTTCCGTCGCAAGACCGGCCGCATAGGTGACTGCATGTTGCTCAGCAATTCCCACATCGATTAACCGGGAAGGGAACTCTTTTTCAAATTCCGACATTCCAGTTCCCTCGCACATCGCAGCAGTAATCACCACCACTCTTTTATCTTTTTTAGCTTGTCGAATCAGCGTTTTAGCAGCAATCGAACTGTAGGAGGGATGACCAACCTTTTTCATAGGTTCCCCGGTCTTGGCATCAAATGGGGAACATGCATGAAACCATACCGGATTCTTCATGGCTGGTTGAAAGCCTAATCCTTTTTTGGTAATGACATGCAAGAGGGTCGGCCCTTTTAACTTCAGTACATTTTCCAACGTGGGCAGTAAATGCTCAAAGTTATGTCCATCGATGGGCCCCACGTAGCGGAATCCCAGTTCCTCAAATAACAAACCAGGCAAGAGTAAGCCTTTGGCCAGTTCCTCCGCTCGTATCGCCATTCGTTTCACCGGTTCCCCAATTTGAGGAATCGTTTCCAACAGTTGAGAAGTTTCCTCACGAAGCCTTGTATAAAACTCCCCGGTAAAAGTCCGGTTGAGATAGGCCGAGATCGCCCCGACATTTCGGGAAATTGACATCTGATTATCATTCAGAATCACGACACAATCACGCCCCATATCTCCGGCATGCTGCAAACCTTCCAATGTCATTCCGGCAGTAAGAGCGCCATCTCCTACCACACAGACGACCTTGTTCGATTTGCCTAATTGCTCCCGAGCTTCCACCAAACCCACGGCGGCCGACACACCGGTTCCTGCATGTCCGGCATTAAACGTGTCATAAATGCTTTCTTCGCGTTTACAAAACCCGCTTAATCCGCCAAATTGGCGGACTGTATGAAACTGCTCTCGCCGGCCCGTTAGCAATTTATGGGTATAGGCTTGGTTACCTGTATCCCATACAATCTTATCCTCAGGGGTATTCAATAAATACTGCAGAGCCACCGTCAATTCTACCACCCCTAAGTTAGAAGCCAGGTGACCACCGACATGGGAAATAACTTCTATGATCAGTTCCCGAATTTCCTGACAGAGTTCAGGTAATTGATCCTTAGAGAGTTTCTTTAAATCTGTTGGACTTTCAATCCTTTTTAACAAGGACATTGCTCACCCTTTCTGAAAAGAATGTAACGTTTTGTAAGGAATTAGTTAGGAAAGATACGACCTGGACATGGTTAAGGAAAATCATCCCATAGCTGATAGAGCCTGTCAAGCATCAAAATCAACCGTCTTTAGGGATTTTTCCCACTCGAAGGATCCGAACTTGCTTGAGTGTCCATTTGATCTAATAGAGCCTGAGCCTCGGGTCGATAGATCCGTTCCCAAATCCAGCGTTTTTTAAGAGGGGTGGTCTCCACCACTCGGGTTAATTCCTTAACCGCTTCACCCTTTTGACCGTGGTTCATATACCATTTGGCAAGATCCAGCCGTGCGGGAGCATACAGTCCATCAAGAGAGACCGCCATTTTTAAATGCTCCACTGCTGCCTCCTGATCCCCGCCTAAGACCCAAGGTAATTCTTCATACATCCGCCCTAACATATGGTGGGCTTGGACATACCGCTCATCAAGCTCCAACACCCGATGCACATGAGACTTTAACTGCTGAATGGTCAATGCAGCCGTCACCAACCCCTGCAACTCCACAGCGCTTCCAAGATTGGCAGCATACAAAAAATGGGCATCGGCAGAAGACTCACGAAGATCTAACGCTTTTTTGGCAACGCGGGCTCCCTCCTGAAAGGCCGCTAACTTTTTCTCGCGACCGACATATACTCCATATCCCAGATCCAAATATAAACTGGACAACCGAAGCAATCGGTTCAGGTCATTTGAATCTGCTGAACCATCCAGCACTAAGCTCTTCAATTCTTTCTCCAGATCGGCGGGAAGTTGCTGATCGATTGACGCTTCACCTCTCAACGACACACAAGGAAAGGAGAGTTCGCATACCATAAGCAGAATGATCCCTAGATACACATAACGATTCTTCAGGACCCATCGCCACGAGAAATTGATCCTATTCATCCCAAATCCACCATTGCCTGTTCAAAATGGATAGTTTAAGCCCGCAAAAACGGCTCCACCTTCCTTGCTGTATCCCCAGTCCACCCGGCCTATGACATTGGGGCGGACAATTCCCCGGAATCCCACCCCAGGCGTAATTTCCCAGTCATTGAATTGGCGGAATTTAAAATCTTGATAGGTCCTCCCCATATCCACAAAGGGCGCCATTTCCATTTCGATATTCACATTAAACATTTTAATGCCAAACAGATGAATGCGTTCTTCCGAATTAAAAGCCACCATATGTTTATCAATAAACCGGTCTCTCCCATATCCTCTCAGGTTTTCTTCTCCACCCAGGGAACTTTGTTCATAAAAGGGTATCCCATCGCCAAAACTTAATTGCATCATAGCTCTGGCCACAAAAATATACCGTTTTGAGGGACTCGGAATCAGTGTCCTGAGATCAAATCCCGATCGAAAATACAACAAGTCGTCCTCTTTCCCATGATCAAAGTTCTGCGCCAATTCCCCAAACGCTTCAAAGCGAGTGCCTGCCGTGGGAGTATTGAGATTATCCCTGGAGTCATATTGAAACACGAGGCGATGAGCCAAAATCGTCGCCCCGTTAAGGCCAGGAATCCCCTGAAACCGATCTTTAGTATACGGTTCATCCTTCACACCACCCGGTTGAATTTCCACATCCCGAAATCGTTGGTTGACCGACAAGCGGGTCACATCATTCAAATGAATTCCAAAATTCCAATGGACTTGAATTTCTTGACCGGTATAGTTCGTTTCATTATGTTGAGAAGAAGTTTGTCCTAAACCAAAAAACCGCTTGGTGGCGTTTTTAAAAAACTGTGATCCAATGTCGACAAAAAACAATCCTTCGATAAACCCGGGGTCCTGATACCGAAATTTCAGCTTCCGTTCAATCTCCTCAGTAAGGGACCCGACCGCCTCCATTTGTCTGCCGGCTGACCAGTAATGAAAATAGTTCAACGTTCCCCGGACTCCCAAAAACGAATTGTGGATCAACATCGGAGCAAAAAGAGAGCGGAGATTGCCTTCGGCATCAGAATTCAATACCGGAACGATGAGACCAAAATCTTGGCCGTCATTTTTTGAACTGGAAATAGCAGGAACCACAAATAAGGAATTTTCGGCAAAAACGGCAGATGAGGGGACGACACCTCCGTTCACGGCCAGGCAGAAAAGCGCCGCCAGGCACCCCACACGGAAGGGTATCACAAAGCCGGCTCCTTAGGACGAAGTCCCCAGGTCAGCTTTTGAACGGAGCTTATCGAGGAGGCCTTCAAAGGAGGAGGAGCCAATGATACGGGAAAATTGCCCGCGATAATTCTTCATCAAACTCACTCCATCAATCACGACATCATACACACGCCACTCCCCATCTTTTTTGAGGAGACGATAATCCAAAGGAATTTGAACTTTGGGAGACACCACTTTGGTCTGTACTTCGGCAAATTCTCCTTTTTCACGCTCTTTCAGATACTCCACTTGTTCACCAGAATATCCATCGACATTGCCGGCGTAAGAATTGGCCAAAAACTGTTGAAACAAGCCAACAAACTCCTGTTGTTGCTCCGCACTTAATTCCTTCCATTGAGAAGCTAAGGTACGTTTGGCCATTTCGGCATAATCAAATCGCCGACCAATGATTTCCTCCAGCTTCGCTCGCCGCTCGGTCACTTTCGCAGGGTCCTTCAACGTTTGATCACTCAATACCACCAACACTTGATCGACGGTTTCCTTCACCGCTCCCGTTGGAGTGCCGCCTCCCCATGCAGCCGTAAAAAAGGTTAGAGATAGAACTATCCAATCAAGTAATATTATCGCCGCATATTTGTGAAAAATTTGAAAATGAGATCTGTGATTTACTGTCGATCGAACCTCCGCCATAGTATCCAAAGTCCGGGCCAATTCCCCGTTCATAATCCCTCCACCTCCATCTTTGACAATGCGTTTCACTCCACATTGCCATGGATAAATTGACTAATAACTTGTTCTAAATCAATTCCAGATTCGGTATCCACAATGGTCTCACCATTTTTCAACCGTTCTCCGGCACCACCGGGAGACAATTCCATAAATTTTTCCCCAATAATGCCGCGGGTCTTTATAGAAGCTATCGCGTCATTATAAACCGTGATCCCATCCCGGATCGCGAGAACCACTTGAGCCCGATCTTCCTTGAGCCCGATGTTCTTCACTCGGCCCACCTCCACCCCGGCAATTTCAACCGACGCGCCGTTTTTTAACCCGGATGAGGAAGAAAATTCAGCCTGGAGTTCGTAATAATCACCACCGACCAATTCTAATTTCCCCAGTTTAATGGCCAAATACCCCAGGCAGATGACCCCCACCACCACAAACAGTCCGACGACCAACTCCAATTTTCCACGTTCCATCATAAACTCATCCAGTTATTTCATGCACCATTAGTTAATGAGAACAAATAAGATGTACCCTCACGATCCGGCACTGCCATAGACTTCTGTCTCACGGTATAGCCTTATGCTGGAAAATGAGATTATACAGGAGCGAGATGAATCCCATTATTGACCGAAATAAACTCACGAACAATGGGATCTGAAGTCCGTTGAAACTCCGCTGAAGGATTCATGGCAATAATCTTACCATCCTTTAACATAGCAACCCAGTCGGAGATGGGAAAGATCTCCGGAATCTCGTGACTCACCATGATACCCGTAAACTTAAAGGTTTTATGCATAGCCAAAATGAGATCATGGATGGCATGGCTCATCAACGGATCCAAACCCGTCGTAGGCTCATCGAATAAAATAATCTCCGGTCCCATAACCAGGGCTCTGGCCAACCCTGCACGTTTCTTCATCCCTCCGCTCAGTTCAGCGGGAAATTTGTGACCCATATTCCCTAACCCGACTCGGTCTAACATCTCTGGCACCCATCGACAAATTTCCTGTTCAGCCATCAGGCGTTTTTCTCGCAACGGAAAAGCCACGTTTTCAAACACATTCATCGAATCGAACAAGGCAGCCGATTGAAATAACATAGCAAATTTTTTGCGTATGTCATTCAATTCCCGTTCATTGATTCGCGCCAGATCCGTTCCATCAACGATCACCTTGCCATTATCGGGGCGAATCAACCCGATGATGTGTTTCAACATCACGCTTTTTCCCTCGCCGCTTGGACCAATGATCGTCGTGAGTTGGCCTTTGGGTATATCCAGATTGATCCCTTTAAGGACAGGCTGCCCCCCTAAGGTTTTTTCTACACCCTCCAGCTTAATGATAATCGGTAGACTTGTAGACATGGTTAGGGTTACAACAACACCGACGTTAAAAAGTAGTCCCACACTAATATCAGGACTGAGGCTAACACTACCGATTCAGTCGTGGCCTTTCCAAGTCCTTCCGCACTCATTCGGGTGAAATACCCTTTATAGCAGCAGACCCAACTGATAATCAGGCCAAAACAAATTGATTTTAATATTCCTCCATAGACATCCTTCCATTCCACGGCTGATTCGATCGAGCTCCAATAGCCCCCACCGCTCACACCCAATAGTTTTACACCAACCAGATACCCTCCCCAAATTCCCACAACGTCAAACAAAGCGACTAATAAGGGCACCGACAGAAGAGAAGCGACAACTTTTGGAGTAATCAAATATTGCAAAGAATTGATGGCCATAGTTTCCAATGCGTCGATTTGTTCGGTAATGCGCATAATGCCAATTTCGGCAGTCATGGCTGATCCCGCTCGAGCCGTCACCATCAAGGCGGCTAAGACCGGACCCAGTTCACGGATCATGCTTAATGCTACTGCAGATCCCAAAAGTCCTTCAGATCCAAACTTCCTCAATGAATAGTAGCCCTGAAGAGCCAAAACCATCCCGGTAAATAACGCAGTCAAAATAACCACAAAGGTCGACCTGAAACCCACAAAATGAATTTGTTTAGTAATTTGATAAATTCTCAATGGCGGCCTGAACAGCCATCCAAACGTCCGTATCAGGAATACAAACATGGCCCCCATTTCTTCAATGAGTGAGAGAGCATGTTTCCCGATTCGTTGAATGAAGATCATGGATTGAGCACCCCGGTCTTAGTGGTGGCAATTGGAGAGCCACTCATAGGAACCATATCAAAAAAGGTTTTGAAAAAGCTGGAAAGTTGTAACCCCGCCTGCTTTGAATTCTGGTACAGTCGAAAAAAACCCTTCCAACATTGAGGGGTGGAGAGCACTTGCCTCACTCCTCCAACCCACCCCGATGACTTGAGAAACCCATTAAAGTCTACCGGCAAATCTTCGTTAACACCATCAGAAATAGCTCGGACAATCAGGAAAGGAAGACCATGCTGTTGCGCCACTAGTCCGATGGCTCCACTCTCCATGTCGACGGCCACCGCACCGGTCCGTTTTCCAAGACTGTGTTTTTGCGAGGCATGGGTGAGCACTCGATCCATCGTCACAAACCGGCCACTCTGAAGAGAATAGGGACCCATCAATGGGATGTTCAATGACGAATTGACCCAATCAGGATGGCACACGATTCGTTGCGGTTCAGAATCAGACAACAAATCGGCGGACGGCCATAACAGAACCTCGTGACCAATCACCAGCGAGCCAATTGGGAAAGAATTGAGCGCCCCGGCAAAACCTGTGGAAATGACAACATCCCATGATCCGTTCCCTAAAATTTGCCGGGTAACCGAACGGGCCTTATCGGGGCCTATTCCGGTCTGAATTAACGATACATGGCTCGATACGACCTGACTTTCGAGTCCGGTAGGGCCTCGGCGGGAGACAGACCTCGCACATGGAAGGACGCGGCCAACAGCGTTAAACTCCACCCTGGTTGCCGTCAATATGGCGATTCTGGTCAGAAGGGGCTCCTGCCATCATCCGCGAGCAGGGAGATACACAAAAGCGAACGATCAGAGCCGGAATTACACAAGTTTATTTTGGCGTCTGGCCACTTGCGCGGCCTTTCGTAATTGATCGGCCCTCGATTCCCCGGTCATTTTCACATTCCGGTACATACTCAGGGCCCATATGGGGAAATACTTGGAGTAGCCATGATACCGTAAATAAAAGACTCTGGGGAACCCGGTCCCCGTGTGAAACGGCTCCTCCCAGACTCCATTCTCGCGTTGATGGCGCATGAGCCAATTCACTCCCCGAACAACACAAATGGAATCGGCTGCACCGGCCTGTAGAAGCGCCATGAGAGCCCAGGCCGTTTGAGATGCCGCACTTTCTCCTCGCCCAGCCTTCTGCGAATCCGCATAGGAATCACAGGATTCGCCCCAACCTCCATCAGGATTCTGAACGGATTCCAGCCAAATCACAGCATGTTGGATCCAGGGAGCGGTCATATCTATGCCTATCGCGCGAAGGCCTGCAAGGACACACCAGGTCCCGTAAATATAATTGACTCCCCATCGACCATACCAACTCCCGTTTGCCTCCTGTTCTCTGCGTAAAAACTCCATCGCCGGACTCACGGCAGGGTGGGACTGGTCATACCCTAACGTTCCTAACATTTCCAAACATCGACCGGTTAAATCGGCGGTACTGGGGTCCAAGAGAGCCTGATGATCCGCAAACGGAATTTTATTGAAAATTAATTTATTGTTATCCTTGTCATAGGCCCCCCACCCGCCATCAGACCCCTGCAAAGCCAGAGCCCAGCGAAATCCCCGTTGAATAGCCTCATCGGAATCGGACAACTCAGGAGGGTGGATCTTGGCCAACGCCGTCACGACAGCCGCCGTATCATCAATATCTGGATACCATTCATTTTCAAATTGGAACGCCCACCCACCTGACCGTGCTTCTGGAGCAGACACGGCCCAATCTCCCACTTTTTGACATTGACGAGACCGCAACCAGGCATCTGCCCATCGCAATGACGGATGATCCAATGCGATTCCTCGCTCGATCAGCGTATTCATCGTTAACGCCGTATCCCACACAGGAGAATGACACGGCTGTAAATGCAGCATGGTGGGGCCTGGCATGTTAGCTGGATTGGAGTAAATTTCGAGGGCTTCGGTTTCCCTCAATGCTTTTTGAACCAACGGATGATCCGTAGAATATCCCAAGGCTCGAAGCGCAACAATCGAATAGGCCATCGCAGGATAAATGGCTCCTAAGCCGCCTTCTCCATCCATATGTTCAATCATCCAGGTCTCCGCCATTTTTAAAGCCTTTTTCCTGAGAGACTTTATGGGATAAGTCTCATATAAGCGAAGAAGCCCATCGACCCACACAAAAAAATTCCTCCAACTGAAGAGAGTGGAATCCCGGTGCAACGGTGGCACCTGAGCATAGTCCACCTCCTTCCGAGGCTGGAGAAACAGTTCGTCAATGCCTTGTTCCTTGGAGATCGCACAAACGGGGCGATGGGCAAAAATGATTAAAAGCGCAATAATGGTTGCACGAGACCAATACGACACCGCATACAAATTAAAATAAAACCATCGGGGGGCTAAGAATATTTCCGGAGGCATACACGGAATCCCCCGCCAATCATATTGCCCGAATAACGCGAGGGTAATTTTGGGGAAGACACTGGCCTGAACGACCCCGCCTTTCCGGAGGATTAATTCCTTCGCACGCTGCATCACGGGTTCATCGGGTGATATCCCAGCCAGTTTGAGCGCGAAATACGCCTTCACCGATTCACTGATTTCTGAGGACCCTCCGGAAAAAATCGGCCACCCTCCATCCTCAAGCTGAGTATGCAGTAAATACCGGACAGCTTTTCGCTCTCTTTCCGGATCAACCAAGTCCAGAAACCGCCGAAGCATCACATCTTCAGACGTCAGAGTCGTATTGGCTTCGCACTCCTCAACCCAAAATCCCCGTTCAGGATCCTGCCGGCCCAGTAGCCAGTCTTCCCCTTTCTGAAGTGCAGAATCCAAAGCTTTCATATGGCCCAGATTGGCCGTTCGTTGAAATGTGGGATCGGGAGACACCACCGGATGCAGGTTGTGGGAAACCAACTTCAGTGAAGGTGGATTTTGTTTGGTGCGACGCGGATTGTATTTTGGAGCGAGAGTCTCAAAGAAACTTCCCGACAACCGTACCAAAAATTGCTTAAGCAACCTCATGCAATCGTCCTTTTCAGAAATTCAAATTTTGGGATTGATCGTGGGAGAAATACTAACAACTAATCATAATAACCCACAATGACAAAAAAAGCCCCAGTTAAACTGGGGCTTATAACGAAACCTGCTTAGACTGTCAAGTTCAATGTCAATGCTGAGGTCTTTTTTACTCGTTAAACCCTTTCTTTATTTAACCTTTGATTAAGTTGAAAGCAACACAATACGATCTCGGTGTTGTTTGACTTGACGAGTTCCATTTCGAGTATCAAACACTACCGGAGCATGGGCAACAACCAACTGGTAATCAAACACAGAATGTGCAGTCAAAATTAACACACAGGCGCTACGCTGCAACAATTCGATATTCACTTCTTGAGATTTATACTCCTGCCCCTTCACGACCAAAGACGGGGCAAACGGGTCAGAATATTGCAAATCGGCACCTTCATTTTGTAACAGTTCCATCACTTTGGTGGCTGGCGATTCCCGAGAGTCTTCAATGTCGGCCTTATACGTTACCCCCAACACTAAAATGGTTGAACCCTTTAAGCACCGACCTCGTTGGTTCAAAATTCGTTGAAGTTTACTCATGACAAAATATGGCATATTTTCATTAATCTCTCCCGCCAGTTCAATAAATCTTGTGTGCACATCATACTCCTTCGATTTCCATGCTAAATAATATGGGTCAAGAGGAATACAATGCCCGCCGACACCAGGCCCGGGATAAAATGCCATAAAACCAAAGTTTTTTGTGGCTGCCGCATCAATCACTTCATACACATTAATGTTCATGCGGTCACATAACAAGGTCAGTTCATTCACTAAGGCAATATTGACTGAACGAAATACATTTTCAAAGACTTTAGCCATTTCCGCCACCCGTGGCGAGCTAAGGGGAAAAATTTTCACAATAGATTGTTCATAAAATGTTTTTGCGACTTCCCCACACGCTTCAGTGACACCCCCGACTAATTTGAAGGTGTTATGGGTTTTAAAATCAGCATTTCCAGGATCAACCCGTTCGGGGGAAAATGCCACAAACAGATCCTCTCCAACGGTTAAGCCCTTTGCCGTTAAGGCAGGCAAAATGACCTCCTCGGTTGTCCCGGGATATGTCGTACTTTCCAAGACGACCAGCATGTTGGGATGGGAATGATCGGCAAGATGCCCCAGAACTTTGACAATGGCCGAAATATCCGGCTCTTTGTTCCGTGTCAGGGGGGTTGGCACACAGATAAGAATGATGTCGCACTGCCGTAACACGGAGAAATCAGTCGTAGCCTCCAGTCGCTTTTGTTCCACGACCTTTCGCAGCTCAGAATCCGCCACATCTAAAATGTAATTATGTCCTTGGTTAACCATGTCCACCTTAGCTGCAACCTCATCTACTCCAAATACATGATACCCGGTCTTGGCCTGAAGGACCGCCAAGGGAAGTCCAACATAGCCTAACCCGATCACTCCAACTTTGGCCGATCGATTTTTAATTTTTTCGAGTATTTCCAATTGCGCACTCCTCCTAAATCATCTTTTTAAACTTAATCCGTTTACTTTCGGGGAAAATCCCACTCTCCTTGAGTTGCTGTGTGTTGACGAGACATTCTCGTCTAATAAAGAAAAATTAGGAAGACACATCATTCGTCACGTTCGTAATGACCTTTTGATCATTAATCGTCCACACATCGCAAGTCGCATCTCCATCAATATTCCCAATCGCTACCGCTGTAAATCCTGAGGCGCTCACATTATCTAAATTCGGGTCCGCGCAGCCTGGAGGTAATGTTCCAAGATTGGCATTACCTAATTTATAAAAATATCGTTGCGAAGATCCACTCATGGCAAACCCGATCGCGTTAAAATCATCGACATATCCATTATTTTCAGCAAAATAGGCGATTTGTGCGGTATGGATCGCCACTAAATTACTTTTTGCCTCGGTTTGCTTGGCTTTAGCTTGATACCGCAAAAAATTTGGGATGGCAATGGTCGCCAAAATTCCAATAATGGCCACCACGATCATCAGTTCCGTTAAACTAAAAGCTTTTTGATTATTGAGTTGACATTGCATCCGACAAACCTCCCCGGAGGACCAACCCCCCAGAAAATTGTTTCGCACTTCTCACTTTTCGACAATCATACACATGCTCATCTCAAGTGGCCAGGGTCAGGCTACATCAACACGACTTCAATAAACGTCAATTAACCTCCAACAAGATGCACCAATCTCACAAACTATCTTACCGATTCCATAAAACATGACAAGGTCGTTTCTTTCTGGAATTCGGTTGTGAAAGTGCGTGAGTATTTTGATCGCCAGAAAAAAGGCAAAACTTAAGGAACAGAATCGAAAAACATTCCGGGCTTACGCCAATCAGATTATGCCTAGGATCCCCGTTGGTAAAAAAATCCGGACGTTCCTGTGGGTCATTACCTGACTCCTTCGAGAAAATAGATGGCAGGAAGAGGAGAATTAGCGAGTCAGGGTAGACTGATGTGAAAGGGTGGGAATGGGTTCACCAAAACCTGCGTCGCGAAATTGCTTTTTCAGGGCCTCATTTTTTGAATCGAGTTGAAGTGAATGAAGCCAGGCCTCTCGCGCCTTCTCTCGCTCCTCTCGCATCAAGAAAATTTCACCCAAATGCTCATAAATCACAGGATCATCCGAAACCAGAGAGACCGCTCGTTGTATCATTTTCAGTGCTTCCTCGATACGTCCCATTTTATAGAGAGCCCAGGCTAAACTATCCACATAATAGCCATTCTGCGGTTTCAAGGCCACCGCACGTTGGGTGAGAGATAACGCTTGTTCTCCCTTGATGCCCCGATCGGCATAGCTATATCCCAGATAGTTTAGTGCATCTGCATGTTCAGGATCTAATTCTAAAGTCTGCTCCATCTCACGCACCACGTCGTCAAAATGATCCAATTTGTCATATATTGTGCCTAAATTAAAATGCAATTCGGCGTTTAACGGATCCTGGTGGATACCTTCCTCTAGCCTGGCCTTGGCTTTCTGATACTCTTCCATCTGGAAATAGGTCAATCCCAATAATAAATAGGGCTCTGATCGTTTGGGATTGAGTTCGACAGCCTGTTCCAAATAGGAAAGTGCTTCCTGATTTCGCTTCAATCGATAGGACACAAAACCCAGGTGAAGGATGCTATCGAAAAACGTGTGATCTATCTGCACATTTGCCTGATACATTTGAATGGCACGGTCATAATCCTTCATTTCCTCATACAACAATCCCAAAAAATCCCGAACCCGTAATTCATTGGGGCGTACCTTTAAGATGGCGTTCAATTCCTCGATGGCAGCCGGAAAATTTCCCATTTCCCCATAAATTTGAGCTTTGCGGACCTGCGCATGTAAATCATCCGGATTTTCCTGGAGCAAGTGATCCAAATGGCTCAGTGCGTTTTCGGTCTTATGCTGAGAAATATACAACCGAATTAAACGTAACCGGAATTCCCGATGATGCGGATTCATCTCCATGAGATATTTTTCTAATATTTCAATAGCCTGCTGCGAATTTCCTTCTTCTTCTAAAACGGTCACTAACTTCAAATATGCCCTTTCAAATGATGAATTAATGGCGACGGCCTCCTGAAAATGTTCTTTAGCTTCCTGTTTCGTTTTGGCTTCGAGAGCAATAATCCCCAAATAGAAATGCGCTTCGGCTGAACCAGGCACATGGACTAATAAATCATGAAACACAGCTTCCGCCATCTGGAATTCTTTGATATTCATCAAAAGAGTGCCGTGAGTAATGTATATCCGTTCGTCCTGAGGAAATTGTCGTTCCCCTGCTATCAAAACCTGCAAGGCCTGGCTGGTATCCCCTGTGCCGGCAAAGATCTTAGCCAGATCCAAAAACATCGCAGGTTGAGAAATCTGCCCCACTGGAATTTGACGGGCTAATTCAACAGCTGCGGTCATGTGAGCGAGAGAAAAATGCAACTTGGCGATGCGGAATTTTAAAAATATCGAATCCGTATCAAATGCCAGTCCGGCCTGATATTCTTCTAAGGCTTTCGCCCCATCATTATTTAACTCCGCTAGGGAACCTCGAAGAAAGTGATAATAGGCTTGCGGGTTTGACGCTTCTCGCGTGGCCATGAATGCGTCCTGTCCTTGGAGAGTGGATTGAGGAGCCGTCCCGCACGACACCACCAACAGCGGAATTCCCCACAGGAGCGTTCTCAGTTTCCCCAACCACATCGGAAATGTCTGTTCGGACCGAACCTGCATCGTTTGCATAGGTGTAAAGTTCATAAGCCGTCCTTCAGCAGACCATTATACTATACCAGCAGGTCTTTCTCTCGTTAAGTTATTAAATTTGGCATACCGGTCATGAAATTGTAGATCCACTTCTCCAATGGGCCCATTCCGGTGTTTTCTCACCAGGATTTTTGCAATACCTTTCTCTTCAGTATCAGGCTCATAGACCTCCTCACGATAGATAAACATTACCACATCCGCATCTTGCTCAATCGCACCAGACTCGCGCAAATCAGCCAACACGGGTATGGGAGGCTTTCGATTTTCCACTGCCCGGCTCAACTGGGAAAGAGCAATCACTGGAATATTTAATTCTTTCGCCAATCCTTTTAAGGCCCGAGAAATATCGGAAATTTCCTGCTGGCGGGATTCGGAATCCCCCCGCCCTTCCATGAGTTGCAAATAATCGACCACGAGGAGATCCAAACCATGTTCGGCTTTTAAACGTCGAGCCTTTCCACGCATTTGCTGAAGCGTCAAATTCCCCGAATCATCGATAAAAATACTGGCCTGCTCCAACCGACTGGCCGCCTCGGTAAGGGCCACCCAATCATGTTTGGTCAACTGTCCGGTCCGGAGGGCATGAGAGTCTAACAACGCCTGAGAACTCAGCATGCGCAAAACCAGCTGCGCCCGAGACATTTCTAAACTGAATATGCCAACCACAGTATCGGAACGAAGTGAGGCATACTCGACCATGCCTAGGGCTAAGCTGGTTTTTCCCATACTCGGTCTTCCCGCCACGATAATTAAATCGGAAGGCTGAAGACCTGCCAGCATATTATCCAGATCCGTAAATCCGGTCGGGACTCCGGTGATCCGCTCTTTTCGGCTATACAAGCGGTCAACAATTTCAACACTGTCCTTAATGATACTACTGACCGGGGCAAACGTTCCTCCTAAATGCCCTTGGGCCAGACGAAAAATTTCTCGTTCGGCAAATTCAAGGAGTTCCTGCGTCCCTGTCGTCCCTTCGTAACCCCGCATCACCACATCCGTGGCAGTCCGAACGAGCCCACGAAGCAACGATTTATCTCGAACGATATTACTGTGATATCGAATATTGGCTGCGCTGGGAACCACTTGCACTAATTCTGCAATATACGAGGCTCCTCCTATTTGGTCGAGCTCGCCCGTCCCCCGCAAATAGTCCGTCAGGGTAATTTGATCGACCGGCTGGTTTCGTTCCGACAGTCCCATCATTCCTCGATAGACGATCCGGTTCCCGGTACGATAAAAATCCTCTTCGGACAGGATCTCCATCGCCCGGTTGAGGGCGGCATTGTCCAAAAGGATGGCTCCCAACACGGATTGTTCCGCTTCTAAATTTTGGGGTGGCACCCTGACGTCTGTACTTTCAGAAATTGCCATGTCTGAACGCTCGTAACCGTTGGGGAAGTTCTTGAATTGACAACCGAGTTTGCTGAGTTTTACGAGAAGAAGGGGTAAATTCTAATAAGAGGACCGATTGGGTCGAGATGTTCTTCTCTTCAAACATGACCGCACACGGGATCCCTCGACGCCGAGCGACAGTGGTCACCCCGGCAAGGGTAGATTTTGCGGATCCCTCTAGCGTTTCCTCAATCACACATACTCCGGACCGGCGTAATAGTTGAGCGAGGTCAAATGATTCTTTAGTTTGATGGCGAGCGCTGAAGAGTAACACAGACGCAAACCCATTGCCGCCCACCTGCCCTTCACGCTCCAAAGCGGAAAATACACGGTCCAAATCCAACCCTAACCCGATAGCGGGAAGATCTCGCCCAAACCGACCGACCAGATGATTGTAGCGTCCCCCGCCACCAATTTCACAACCGAACGCAGAAGTAAAAACATCAAAAACCACACCATCATAGTAATCAAAACCTCGAAATTCTCCCAGATCCAGAAGGATGTGATCTTGGACACCGGTAATTTCTAATTGCTGATACACCTGCGCAAGACGTTTTAAAGGCTTGAGCAACTGCGAGTCCCTTCCAGCGATACGTTTCCCCCATTCCAACACTTCCTCACGGCCACACCGCTCAGGTACTTGCAAAATAGCTTTGACTCTAGACCGAGGTAACCGCTCAGCTTCTAAAATCTGTTCCAAACGAGGAAGGTCTTTGTGAGCAACCGCGACTTCTGCTTGCTTACGTCCATTAGAAGAAAGGCCTGATTGAGCCAATAGCGCCTTAAAAAACCCTACGTGACCGAGGGAAATCTTCCATTCAGGTAAACCAATTCGTTCCAGGAGTCCGGCCAGCAACGTCACGACCTCCGCATCACTTTGAGGAGAGTCAGTGCCAATCAGTTCAAACCCAACCTGAAACACCTCCCGGTCACGACCCCGATGCTCTGGTTCATATCGAAACACCGTGGTTCGATAGGAAAATCGCAAAGGAAGGGCCTTTCCCCCCAACCCCATTGCCACCATCCTGGCAATCTGGGCCGTGGCATCTGGTCGCAAAACCAGAATACGGCCCGAGGCCCAATCCGCAAATTTATAGCATTTTTCTAATATCTCGGGAGCCAACCCCACAGCCAGAATATCGAAGTACTCAAAGGTAGGCAGAATAATTTCCTGATAACCCCAAGTCGACAAATGCGCCAACAATTGATCTTCCAGCCTCCGAACGCTTTGCGCCGTGTGGGGAAGTAATGTAGCTGTGCCAATGGGGATAAGAGAACGCGGCGTTTTCATTGGGCGTTATGAACAGAATCTACCAACTAAAGCCGTTTGGCCGAGGTAGTGAGAAGACAAGAACCGTGAAGCTAGCTAAGATCAACAGTGCGAACGGACAGAATATCTTCCTCTTTCTTTAGAAGATCCAAGACCTTTGGTGCCAGTGGAGCATCCAACCCAATAATCAGAAGAGCCGATCCACCGCGCTCGCCTCTGGAGCATTGCATTCTGGCAATATTCACCTCATGGTTACCTAAGACCTGCCCAACAATGCCAATCACCCCAGGTCGATCCACGTTATCAATCAGAATCATTTGGCCTTCAGAGACCACCTCGACCTGGAATTGATTGATTTCAACAATGCGTGGCTCTTGACGATGAAAAAGTGTTCCAGCCAGGGAAAAGGCGTGCGATCCCGCTTCGACTTTAATTCGGATTAAACTCGTAAAATCACCGGCATCGCTACTTTTCACTTCCTTCACTTCAATTCCACGTTCTTTTGCCACCACAGGGGCATTCACGTAATTGATGCCATCTTCCAAAATAGGAGAGAGAAGCCCCTTTAACACGGCCACGGTCACGGGCGCCACCATAAGTTGAGCGACTTCTCCATAATATTCTACTGTGACGGATTTGATACCAAAATCTAACAGCTGGGCTTGGAATCGTCCCATGCGCTCGGCCAGGACCAAATACGGTTGAAGTTGGGGAAGCGCCTCAGGCGGTACCGATGGAACGTTCACCGCCCCCCTGGCAATGCCTCGCTTGAAATAATCGACGAATTGCTCAGCAATACCTACCGCGACATTCTCTTGAGCTTCTTCCGTCGAAGCTCCTATATGGGGTGTGCAGGTAAAGTTATCAAGAGCCATGAGGGGATGCTTGGGATCCACTGGTTCATTCTCAAACACATCAAAGGCAGCTGCGGCGACTTTTTGAGATTTCAGGGCCTCACTTAAATCTTGCTCATTAATGATACCCCCTCTGGCACAATTCACGATCATGACCCCATCTTTCATCTTCGCCATTGTCGCGGCGTTAATGATTCCCCTCGTTTCATTGGTTAAGGGTGTATGAACAGAGATGATGTCGGAACGATGAAACAGTTCTTCAAGCTCAACCACTTCAATACCCATCTGCTTGGCCCGTTCAACAGCCAGGTAGGGATCATACCCAATCACATTCATGGACCATCCTTGCGCTAATTTTGCGACATACGATCCAATCTGCCCTAATCCCACCAATCCCAGAGTTTTGTTATACAATTCAGTGCCCATGAATCGGGTTTTTTCCCATTTGCCTTCCTTCATGGACATGGTGGCCTGAGGAATCTTCCGACTCATGGAGGCGATCATCGACATGGTGTGCTCAGCGGTCGTGATCGTATTCCCGCCAGGGGTATTCATGACGACGATGCCCCGTCGGGTCGCAGCCTCACTGTCGACATTATCCAGACCGGTTCCTGCCCGGCCCACAATACGAAGACGCGTTCCTGCTTCAATCACATCTTTGGTGACTTTGGTCGCCGAACGAACCACTAAACCCTCATAATGTGGTATTTCCTGAAGCAATTCCTCTTTCGTGAGCTTGGTTTTAACGGTAACGGAAAATCCTGCCCGCTCTAAGACTTCAACACCTTTAGGGGAAAGGCTATCACTGACTAGAATATTCATTGTATCTCCAATGGCAGAAGCGATATATCATTCCTGAAAAAACCGTCTTGAACACTTCTGACTCCTTTGCAGAGACTCACATTCATTATTTTGAGGAGAATGCCCCGACTTCGTTCATTCCAACTCCATCGCCAAGGGGTTTATTAGGAAAATGTCCATTGAGTGGAGAAATGAGATAAATATTGGTTCCTAGAAAACCATTAGGCGTTGCGTTTTTCGAAATCGGCCATGAAGTCAATTAACGCATCAACGCCGGCTTCAGGCATCGCATTATAAATACTGGCGCGCATTCCCCCTACCGAACGATGCCCTTCTAAAGTTGTTAACCCTGCCTTGGTCGCTCCGGCAAGAAAATCTTTATCCAAACTTGAGTTGGCCAATACGAAGGGAACATTCATCCAGGATCGAGAGGATTTTTCAACCGGATTACTATAAAAACTTGACCCATCAATGGCCGCATACAGTTTACCGGCTTTTCGTTGATTGATTGCACCCATTGCCGAAAGACCGCCTTGCTTTTTTAACCATTTAAACACCAGACCGGCAATATACACGGCATAGGTGGGAGGGGTATTCAACATAGAATCCGCTTCGGCTTGTTTAGCGTAATCATACACGCTTGGGGTAATCGGCAACACGTTCCCAATGAGATCGTCGCGCACAATCACCAAAGTCAAACCAGCTGGACCGATATTTTTCTGTGCGCCCGCATAAATCAGTCCAAAACGACTGACGTCAAAGGGACGCGATAAAATCGTGGAGGAAAAGTCTGCCACTAACGGCACCGAACCGGTATCCGGGACCCAGTGAAATTCCACGCCGCCGATCGTTTCATTTGGCGTGTAATGCACATACGCCGCATCCTGACTTAATGTCCAACGTTCAAACGCCGGGATGCTGGTAAAGTTACCGGTTTCGGAAGATGCCGCAACATTGACCGTACAATATTTTTTGGCATCGCTTATCGCTTTTTTGCCCCAGGCACCGGTCAAAATGTAATCAGCTTTGCTTTTCCCACGCAAGATATTCATGGGAATGGTTGCAAATTGCGTTGATGCCCCGCCTTGCAAAAAGAGCACTTTATAATTAGCAGGCACGCCCAACAAATCCCGGACATCCTGCTCCGCTTCCGCAGCGACCGAGACAAACTCTTTACCGCGATGGCTCATCTCCATGATCGATGCACCAGAACCATGCCAATCCGGCAGTTCGGCTTGAGCTTGCAATAACACCGCTTCCGGCAAGATCGCCGGACCCGCACTGAAGTTATATAACCGCGACATTATGGGAATTATCCTCCATGACGAGAAGACCACGCACGTGAAAAAATCCCTGCTTCACGACCGTGAAAAAAGAGAGTACGCTAGCATAGGGTCCTAAACCAGTCAAGAAGAGTGCAGACCTTGTAATCCCAATTTTGTATGACCTACAATGACCCCGCCTTAAGACAACTCGTGAGAATCTTTACAAGCTTGAAAAACAACTTAGATGACGCAAAAAGGCCTGAGGCTGGAACAACGGGGAGAGGGCAATTACTATAAAGTGATCCTTCATATCGGGAGTACCTTGATCCCGATCAGCGATGACATCATCGAGGAATTACGAACTCACACTGCACTGACCCCCGATCAATTTTTTCCGATCTTCGTGAACAAGGTAGGCTATTCGTCGTTTTTACAGGAGCAGATACGCCAGGAAGTCCGGGAGGCTGGCGAACTCAACGCCCAAATGTCCACCATTCAACAATTCTTTCGCCAGGAATAATTTCACCACCAGTTCATCATGTGAATTAATCCGGGTTGCCCTTAGCCTCAATCCTGGTCTAACCAAGCAATTTATCGATAAAATTGATAATTCGCATCTTCCGGTCCGGATCTTTCTCTAAAGACAATGCCCGTTGATAATGCTGCACCGCCAGCTCCGGTTTGCGCTTTTCTTCATAAATCCGACCGACCCCAAAAGTGGCTTGCGCATCATTGGGATTCGCCTTGAGGGCTCGGCTGAAATAATCCATTGCAAAATCGTCCTGCCCTTTGTCGTACAAAAACCAGCCGATTGCAGTCGCAGCCGGAGCAAAATTCGGCTCCAGCCTCAGTGATTCTTCATACTGTCGTTTCGCAAGATCCAGGCGCCCTTTATTCTCATAGAGACCACCAAGAGCAAAATGCACTTCAGCATCATCGGGATCAATCTGCAACGCCCGTTTATATTCTTCAATAGCCGGTTCCACCTTACCTTGTTCAGCTAAGGCACAGGCCAAGTTGGTATGCCCGAAGGGATCATCGGGACGAAGCTTAAGAGCTTCACGATATTGAGGAATGGCCATTTCCAACTGCCCCTGGTCCTGATAGGCCACACCCAATTTCAGACGAGCCGCCACATAGGTGGGATCTCGCTTAATGGCTTCACGGTAGGCTTTGATGGCTTGGTCGATACGATTTTTGACCTGATAAATCTGTGCCAAAAAAAAGTGTGGATAGGGAGAGTTCGGAGCCAGGGCCACCACCCGCTCATACCTGGTCACCGCCTCATCCAGTTGGCCGGATTGGGTATAAAAGAGCCCTTCGACTAGCAAGCAGTGAGGCTGGTCAGGAAACTGGCTCTGCAGCCGTTCCATCCACTCCCGAACCAATTGCACATCAGCGTCTTCTCCAAGAGCCCGAGGATAAACTTGCCACGCTTCCGCAAAATCACCCCGCAACATGCACACCACATTCAACGCAAAAAACGGCAAAGGCCCGCACTCTGGTTGCTCCGACCAACGGCGAGCCTCATCATAGACAATATCCCATTCACCTTGATGGATGGCGGCATTGATGGCAATTTCGTACTTACGACTCATAACCCAACCCCTATTATTTTCATTTTGGCCACCAGACATTATCGTGTCAGAGAATCTTCAATCTCGGGCGACGTGGCTTGAATAAGACTTCCCAGATATGGATGGCGCTCGAGCATCTTCTGTTTCATCAGCCAGGCCACGGTCCGATACGACCAATGCCCCTTCACCCCTGACCGTAATTTGGCAATATATTCGACTTCCGCAAAATCCATTTTAAACAGGCAGCGAACCCGGAAGCCAAAGGGGATGGCATAGAGAGCCGCTTCCTGATTACTACCACGCAACCGCTCAATATCCTGTTGGACGGCATCCATAGCCTGACGATACTCTTTTTCGACCCCTGCGCCTGCCAAAACCGGCGGCACCTCATATCCATGGATCGTGGTAAAGTTCTGCTGAATCTGCTGGCAACGCCGATGCCGGTGCATATCCCGCCACCCGCCGATATCCATCAAAATATCAAAGACAAAGGCATAGCCGGATCGAAATTCCTTCATCAAGTCATCGTGAGGACCACGTCCACGAAGAGCGGACTCCACCACGTCCTGCTTCTCTTTCTCCGACCACTGTTGCACCCATTCGAGGAGGACCCGATAGGGAGCATGGCTCACCCGGTACACCAACGTCGTCACCAATTCGTCCAGCGGAGCATGCGGCTCCAGCAAATCAACAGGCTGATCTTTGCCTTTCCAGGATTGCGGATCATCATAGCCCGCTTTTTTGAGCCGTCCTTTCACCTGACGAAGCACGTCCCGATAGACCGAACCTTGATACTCGCTGGGCCCCGCATACCGGGCCAATGTCGGTGCCAAGGGCTCCAACCCTTTCGAGTCTTCTTGCTGCAACTCCCCCCACACGGTTGAAGGCAATTTGGCGCACGCATCCTTCAGATCTTCACCAATCCCCTGCAATTCCGGTAATTGAGCAGACAACAAACGGGTAATTTGCTTTTCCAATGTACGAATGCTCACCACCTGCCCGACATTGGTCTTTGCCGCAAGCGGAAGCAAATAGCGAATCACATCATACGTTCGAGCACCGATGGTTCGATCATAATCCGCAGGCTTCATATTCTCAGGCCGTGGATATCGTTCAGCCAGATGAATGTGGATAGGATCTTTCAACAACCGATAAATGTTATAAAGACTGCCAAGAATGCCTCGGTATGCACCCTCTGTTTCGGTATTCGAAATATCGTTGGGCACGTAACATCCGGCTGCCGCAAAGTTTTGATACCGGCTGGATTTGGCCTGCCCATCCCATAGCGGTTCATCCTCAAGACGAATGGCGGCTAATTCAGAGATCTGTTCAAAGCACACGGTCGCGTGACCCAAATCGGCAATTGAGCCATGCCCGTAGGCAAAATAAAACTGTTCCCAAAACTTTTCGGACGAATGTGAATGAACCCATCGCAGACTCTCTTCAATAGAATCAGGAGAGCGGCTGTATCGGGCCAAGGCATAGGCGGATTTTTCCGGAGGCATCGGCGCCAGGGCAATCACTTTCCGGTCTCGTTGTTCGTCACTCATCCACTCAACCCTTCAAATTTAGTTTTGTCATACGCACCTTCATTCGAGGAGCCGACACTATAGTCAGACAGCAGACACATCTCAAGTCATGCACGGCCTCCACGTCTGACACACGCACCGGACCTTGAAAGTGCCTGACACCTTCACTACACTCCCTCGAACTTCCAGGGATTCATCCTAATCCTTCATGAATATCTCCGATCGACAATCCATGCACGGGCAATGGTCCTCACGTTGGACCTTTATCCTGGCTGCCACAGGCGCGGCCGTGGGCTTGGGCAATATTTGGAAATTTCCCTACCTCACCGGGCAGAACGGAGGCAGCGCCTTTGTTCTCGTTTATGTCGTCTGCGTGGCAGCACTGGGGGTTCCTTTGATGATGGCCGAAATTCTTTTGGGGCGACGGGGACGAGCCACCCCGATCCGTTCCATGCAAGTGTTGGCTGAAGAAACCAATACCACTCAATGGTGGCAAATTGTTGGATGGTCAGGCACGCTGGCAGGCATGCTGATTCTATCCTATTACAGTGTCATCGGCGGATGGACTCTAGCGTACATCTTCAAATCCGCAGGGGGAACGTTTAGTGGCGCCAACGGTCAATTTGCGGCAGAGACTTTTAGCAATTTTGTGGGGAGCGGAACCACACTCTTCTTCTGGCACACGGTTTTTATGGTATTGACCATGGGCGTCGTGGCGGGTGGGGTACAGGGCGGCCTGGAAAAAGCCGTCCAGTTTCTCATGCCAACCCTTTTTTTACTTCTACTCTTAATGGTGGGGTACAGCATGACCACCGGATCGTTCGGCAGGGGCTTGGAATTTCTTTTCACCCCGGACTTCAGCAAATTGACCGGTGCCAGCATACTTACCGCAATGGGACAGGCCTTCTTCAGCCTCAGTCTCGGGATGGGGACCATTATGATCTACGGCTCCTACGTTCCCAGGGACACCTCCATTGCCAGCACCACCATCATCATCGCCCTGGCCGACACACTCGCCGCCCTGTTAGCCGGCATGGCCATCTTCCCCATCGTCTTTGCCAATAACCTGGAGCCAGGCTCGGGACCAGGCCTCATTTTTCAAACGCTTCCCGTCGCATTTGGCAACATGGCCGGCGGCCTCGCGTTCGGGTCGCTCTTTTTCATTCTCCTGCTTGTGGCCGCCTGGACCTCCTCGATTTCGTTAATCGAACCCCTTGTTACATGGCTCATTGAAACCTTTGGCCTCTCCCGCATCAAAGCCGCTGTCTATTCCGGAGTGGCCACCTGGCTGTTCGGACTGGGAACGGTCTGGTCGTTCAACTGGTGGGCCGATCTCACATTCTTCGGGCTCACCTTCTTTGATCTACTGGATTTCGTGACATCGAATCTTATGCTGCCCCTTGGCGGAATTCTCATTGCCCTCTTCGCCGGCTGGCTTATGAAAGCCGAAAGCACGAAGGCGGAACTCAGGATCACAAATCCTACCGCCTATGCCATATGGCAGGCCCTGGTGCGCTACATCGCGCCGGTCGCCGTGTTCATCGTTCTTCTCAACGCCATCGGGCTCTTATAATTCCATCGGGGATTTTTTTGATTGTTTCCCGTAGCGTTCGCGACATCCCAACTGAATGTTCAATTATGAAAGTACATTAAGAAACATGGATGCGAGACCGACAAGACCCTTGAAGGGAAAAATGCCATCATGAGTGAAATTTCGGCATTGGCCACAGCCAACTTTCTCACCCAAGCTGCACTGCCGCTTATCCAAGCGGCCGCCCTGCCCCAGCCCCAAGGCAATTCTTCTTCATCGTCTTCTATGAAAGATACGGTAACGATTTCCTCAGAAGCCAAATCGCTTCACGCTCACCACAACTAATCTCGCCGACAAGGATGTCAGGGACAATCGAATTGATGGCGCCAGGGATGGCGCCGAACATCCCCTGTATTGCCTTTTCAATCTTAATAGTTCGTATCTAAGGATTTAGAGAATCTATGGGAAAAATCTTGCCGATTCTGGTGGTCATTCCTGAATTTTTCCGAGTTCGGTATTGCGAGGTCGTTCTCTCTCAGGGTCAAGGTAATGAGAATGCTGTAGCATCGTCGCCTTCGACGTCGCCTTTTGGCGACGCACTGTCGCACCACCCACAATGAAGACCCCATCATTACTCCATGGGACACTGGGAAAATCTTTTTTTCCAAAACATTTCTATCCCGATGGAACGTTGTCCCTTACTTGTTACTTGATAGTTTGTTTTCTCAGGCAGCTTTGTTCACAATCCCTGCCGCCTTGCCGGTGGCCTTAGAAATCTCTGCTCCAACACTATTGCCTATTCGCTGTAGGGTCTCCATCACTTTAGAGATGTGTGCGGGTAAATCCTCGACTTAGACATCAACATGATGTTGTTTAAAGGATTCTTGTGTGAGGATGCTACCTCCTTTGTCTGAAAAAAGTCGGGGAACTGAAAAATCAGAAGATCAAAAAAGTACATAAACCCATTGGTTTCCACAGGCTGTTTGTCATATATGACCTCTTTTGTGCGTGGGCCTTGTTGAGGGATCACTAAGCAGGTATCCCTGGATGGATTTCCAATCTAGTATTTTAGGTTTGGGTGAATCATTTACTGATCGTGTTGCAGGAACCCTTAATTCATTCCTGGTGCCAGGAAGTACAAGGATTTGTGAGGAGATGGAAAATACTATTTGAAGATTAAAGTCCCATCAGGACTTTTGAGGCGGTGTGGCCTGATCGATTTGGGTTGATTGATCAGGGGGCAAAGGTTGTTCTGATAAATGAGCCAGTTGGTTGGCGCGGTTGATGAGTTTATCTAACTCCCTGACAGCCAAAGACAATCGCTGAAAAGGGTCTTGCCCGACTTTCTTGGACGGCGTGTTGAGAGAAATAGGAGAAGATTCCATCTTGATGACCTCATTAGTCTAAAGGATTGTAACCCTTTAGAATAAAAAGTTCATTGAATTGTTGATTCCAATTATGAGAAATTCCTGCTCATTATTGGAAATTCATGAAATACAACCACGTCAAGCCGGCGAAACTTGAGCGTGAATGAGGACCAATTTGTAAGGCAGAGAGCTTTTTCATGTACGTACCTTCTGTGTGGACGAAAGGAAAACTGATGTTCAAGGGATTGAAAAGGGAACACTGTTTCATCGGTGTGACTGGTGTGATGGTCATCCTTCTGATGGGCGGAACGGCTTGGTGCGCGGATCTTGATGCCCGAAATCGTGTCACCAAGGGCACTCTCGAATTCGGATTCCTCACGGGGTATTGGCAAGGGAATAATGTCTTTGGCAACGAGCCATCGGCCAATCGCAGCGCCGTTTATTTTCTGCCGCAATTGGGACAGGTGTTGACCGATGAAATTGGCTCAGGATGGGGAGCGGGCAATGTCGAAGTCTTAATTGAACCGTTGGCCGCCCACTATTATCAACCATTTAGCGCCTCTGCGTTCGGGGGGTCGCTGATGGTGAAATATAATTTTATCGACTTTGGACGGTGGATGCCCTTTTGGGATGCCGGGGCAGGTATGTTGTGGACAGATCTGGCTCCCCGGATTCCCGAACAAAGCACGCAATTTAATTTCGTCCTCCAAACGGGTCCGGGCGTGTCATATTTTGTGACGGAAAACATGGCGGTGACCCTTGGTATTCGTTTCCATCATATTTCCAATGCAGGAATTGGCGATCGGAATATCGGGTTGAATGCCTGCCTGTTTAATGTCGGAGTTTCCTTTTTTACTCCGTGAGGCCAATGAATCCTCAAAAAAAATAAATTGTTCTCACCCCGTGCTTGAGGATGGCGGATCCTGAATGATTCCGAATGTAGAGTGAATGCCATATGTTGGACCGCCGTTTTCCGAAGGAGGAAACGGACACACTTCAACATTGATTCCTATCAAATAGACGTTTTCCTCATATCTTGAACAAGGATGAAGCTTCTGGTTTTCTGTGAATTTGAATCACTGGCAACCTCAATGTTGCGTGGATAATTGATGGGCCGCAATCGCTTCGCTGATCACATCCGCGATAATTTCATTTCCCACAGCCGAATAATGCAAATCTGAAAATACTCCTTCTGCCTTACCGTCTTTTACATGGTTCAAAATCCGTTGATGAGTTTCAACAGTTTCATACTGACGGTTAATGGTGTCGAGTAGGTCCTGATAAGGAAATGCGCGACTTTCTTTGACATATTTGAAATCCCATTTGGGGATCAAAGCGGCGACAAGAAATGTGCTGCCTCGCTGTTCGACGTCGGCCCGCAATTCATTTAAAATCGCTAATGCCAATCGGCTCGGATATTGATCAACAGCATAGAATTCATGGTCTCTCGATTGATCCTTCCAATGGTCAATACCCGCTAAAATGGCGGCGAGAAATTTACTCCGCAACCATATATGATCTTCATATTCCTGTGACTGATAAAAAAATTCATACTTTTGATTTTCCCACCTATCAAATCTCCTGAAGGTGTCTTCAATTTGTTCAGGCCTAACGGTGGGAGAATTAATGACTTGCAGAGCATTACCAGCAAGCACGAATCGGGGTTTCGAAAAAGGTATTCCTGCGAACTTATGATACAATTTCCGAAAAATATTCAGATTGCGTTTTACGTTTTCCGGCTGAAAGCCGAAAATGACAATATCGGGCGAGAATTTTACCCCTAAGGTCTTCCATCGCAGGTAGGCTTGATCCATACCGTAAGCAGGCACCCCCAAATTGATCACGTCGGCTTGGATTCCCATCCCAGCCAACTTCGTTTGAAGATAATGCCCCCAGGTATGGTCGAATGCGACTTCATCGCCGTGAGTATAGGAATCTCCCAGTAGAATAATTTCTAAAGCTTTATTGCCCGACTTCGTGGATGCATCAATAGAGTTTTGCCGAATGCCTTCATTATTAGCGTAATACAACCCGTTCTTGGAGCTACCACGCGGCCTGAGATCCCATCCGAGCGTTGGATCATACATAAGATAGGTCTGTTGAGCATGGGATTTTGCAATTTCTTCCTTGACAAAGTTTATGGGTAAATGAAACGGCTTTAAATCCAATTTTGCATTGAGAAGCGTTAATCGGAAATTGCCATCCTGATCCTGTGCTCCCAAATACCGTATGGTTATTTCACATAAAATAAGTCCCAAGCCCATCACTGCAAAAAAAATGATGATGAAGAAATTCCGCTGACTAGGTTGGGTTCTTTGCATAAAGGGTGGTTGCCGATAGTGAACAATTGCCAAGGTTTTAAAGGAAGATCACGGATGGTATCAAACCAAAGGGGGCAGAACCACTATTCTAGAATGGATGGAATCACCTCTTTGTTCAAGGAAACCGCCTTCGAGGTCAGACATACCAGGGAAAATAAAACCATCACGCACGAACCGGGATGCCTTTATCAATAGGATGAGCCTTCCTGATCTTCTAGCTCACCCTGGTTCAAGCAACAACAGTGTCAAGGGTAGGGTCTCTCAAGAATCCGGATTTGTCTATTCTCAAGAGTGGATTTGAAAAATCAGGATGGAAGAAATGTCTTTGAATAGGATTCCCTCATAAAGTGGATTCCGTCGTCATGCAATTCTATCCAAACTACGTACTGCCGGGAAATTCTGTTGAGGTCAAGGTCAACCCATCCATGAGCCACACAGCCACTTGTCCCGTGTTTCGATTATGCCAGATCACGTCAGCCTTCCCATCGCCATCTGCGTCACCCACCTGCGCAATACGCCACTCCGAGGGCAGGCCCGTTACAAAGCCCGACGCTTCGATCGACGCGCCGTTCATCAGCCAAATCCCCACGATCCCATCGCGACTATGTTGCCATATCACATCTGTCGTTCCGTTATCGTCCACATCACCAAAACCCACAATCTTCCATTCCGCTTCCGTACCCCGTAAAAATCCGACAGAGGAAATCGTCAGCCCTTCCATGATCCACACGGCCACGACTCCGCTGTTATGGCGCCAAACCACATCCGCCTGGCCATCGGCATTCACATCACCCATTCCAACGATCTGCCAGTCTAAGGGTACTCCTCCCAAGGCACGGAATTCGGATATCGTGGGTCCGTCCATGAGCCACACCGACACGGCCCCACTCTCCGTATTGTGCCAAAGGATATCCGCTCTTCCATTGCCATCCATATCCCCTATTCCCTTAATCACCCAATCCAAAGAGGCACTCCCAGGAAAGCTCACGGAGGCAATCGTCAACCCGTTCAAAAACCATACGGCAACCGCGCCACTCGCGGTGTTGCGCCAGACAATATCAGCCATGCTGTCGGCATTCACATCTCCCACTCCAACGATCTGCCAGTCTGAGGGAACACCACCTAATAAACCGGACGATCCAATGATACCGCCATTCATCAGCCATACCGCCACATCACCCGTTTTCACATTGCGCCAGACAATATCGGTCCTGCCATCTCCATTCAAATCAGAACTCACAGGGGCACGGAGCGACGGTTCGTCCAGAGGAGACTGCAGGCCGAGAAACAAACCAGATTCCGAGGTAAAAGTCACCCCCTGAGGCAAAGTCAATCGTATGGTGGCACTTGGATCACTGACATCAATGAAATTATTAATCTCCGCCCTGGCCGATAAAAAGGCCTCAATGGGTAATTCCTGACCATCAACGACGGGGACGGTGATCGCCAACACCTTCGGATCCGGTAATGGAAGACCAAGGGCCTGATCACTCATCTCTCCCAGACGAATAATGGCATTGGTAAAGCAATGGGAAGATAAATTTTTACAGGAGGGAAACCCGTCGACCTTCATAGAAAATTTAATGTCAGCAACGGGTAAACTCGGATCCAGTTTGAACTTTAAATGCTCATTGATGAGAATGGAGGCCAATCCCATTCCTGATTGCGTGCTTTGATCAGGAGTGGTAGCGGCAACTTTGAGGGCAAGGCTCCCGGTGGCTAAATTGGCTGCGGCATAGGCAGAGCCGGTTTCACCATCTGGCCCTATCACCTGCCCGGTGTCTAATAGGATTTCTGTACGTCCGTTTTCCTCTGAAACTGAATCCCCTCCTATAGGCCCTGAAACATTAATCTCGATTTTATATGCGAGGGATTTGGACGGGACACACACGCAAACCATTCCTCCCAGCATTACGGCCAAAATAATCCGTGTCAGCCCGGTAGGATAGGGTGTAACGCACTTCGGCTTTATTAATTGATTCGACATAAAAAATTGAATTGGCAAGGCTGAATATCATCATTTATCGGATAGACAACCCCATTCTTAAAAATCTTTCACACTGCTCCAGGATTTTCCTTCTCTCTCCCCCTTCATCATCTTTTGCCGGTTCCCTCAAAAAGGTTGAGGATTCTCCTTCGAATGACACACGGATACTTTCGTTCCTCCCTATTGAATAAAGGCGATTTCCAATGGGAGTTATCAGAACGAGAATCACACAGAAGGAATCGCTAGACCTTAAGTTTCATCACCCGTTTGGTGGAGACTCAGCCGATAGGGAGGGTTGAAAACATAGGGGATCCGGGCAACGTTTCTATTGAATGGGTGGGGCTGGCAAAATCAGGTCAGAAGCAAAAAATCCAGACGTCATCCCACTACTAATAGGGCATCGAAGGGACAACCGGAAAACAAGGTGAAGAGGTTAGGTTTGAACTATTTTGAAGGAAGGAGAGGAGAACACATGCACACCATGGGGACATTCCACAAGATCAACAAAAGATTGAACTCATTAACTTGCTCTGAATGAGATTGCTGAATAATGGGAATATTTGGTCTTTTGACCCGCATGGGGATAGCAGAGAACTAGACCAAAAATAAGGGAGGATTCAAAAAAGTGCGGCCAAGTGTCGCCCTGCCTGGGCGAAGCCTTCCGGCGAAGGCAGGGAACGCCGCTGGCGGCATTGTTCAACACTTCTGGAATGAAAAAATCTGAGGAAAAAGCGTAGACGTCACACAGATTATCAATGAGATCCCAACAACGAGGTGATGCAATTCGTTTACCGGATTCTCAATATAATATAACGAATTGGCCCACCTGCGGTTTCACAATGCCCCCAGCCGTTTGCAACATGAAATTCCCAAACAACATGCTTCATTGTTGGATTCTCTCCATCTCCCTTGAAAAGGACTGGTGAGAAAAATAACTCAATATACAAGAGCCTCACACCAAAAGGTGTGAGGCTCTGACAAAAGGATGCACAAGACCCTTGCAGGCTTTATATTCTTTCGAAACCGCCACGCCGGCCAGTAACTCTCGGTTCAGGGAACCAAATGTCCGGGAACGATCTCAAAATAGAATAGTCATACGGACTGTTTGTCTTTCCGGTTTTACCTTAGCAACAAAATCCGTGTCACACCATTCCATTCTCGCTATTGAATTTCCCAATCGGTCGAGGTACCACTCGGGAACGCGGTTCGCAGAATGTCCTTGCCGTTCATTAACCACAAGGCCACCGCGCCATTTGTTTTATTCTGTAAAATGATGTCCGATTGACCATCCGCATTGACATCACCCATTCCGGAAATCTGCCATCCCGGCGGCACGCCGCCAGGAAAACCGGCAAAGGCCACGGTAGTCCCATTCATAAGCCAAACAGCCACCCCGTGGTTGATAATATCCTCCCAAACCAAATCCGCGGTTCCGTTACCATCCACATCACCGATTTCCTTGATGACATAATTAAGTGAGGCACCCCCTGGAAATCCAGTCGACGTGACGTTCAATCCGTCCATGAGCCAAACCGCCACCAACCCGTCGGTCGTATTCCGCCAAATCACGTCGGCTTTATCATCCGCATTCACATCACCCAATCCCGCGATTTGCCATTCCAGCGGCACGCCGCCAGGGAAGCCGGAATTAGCAATGGTGGTCCCGTTCATCAGCCAGATAGCCACCACACCGCTGAGTGTGTCGCGCCACACGATATCTGCGGTTCCGTTGCCATCCACATCACCGATTCCCTTGATGACATAACTGAGAGAAGCGCTCCCTGGAAATCCAACCGAGGAGATCGTCAAGCCGTTCATCAACCAAACCGCCACCACCCCATTAGTCGTATTTCGTAACACCACATCGGCCTGACCATCGGCATTCACATCGCCCGTCCCCATGATCTGCCAAGCCGATGGGAGACCAGCCAACATACCCGTCGACGCAACCGTGGCATCTTTCATCAGCCAGCCCACCACAACACCATTGAGGGTATTTCGCCACAGAAGGTCTGCCGTGCCGTCAGCGTTCAAATCGTTGGATAACTTTCTGACACCTGGATTGTTGACCGTAATATTAAGATCAGAACTTCGGGAGAGTGCGCTGTCCGTCGCGGTCAAACGCAACACATAGGCACCCGCTTGGCTGAAGGTGGCGGTTGTACTCATCGCCGAGGCATTGGCAAAGGTCACCGTTCCCGGCCCGCTCACTTTACTCCACGTACTGGTCACTCTCCCCGGCGTGGCTGGCACGCCATCATCGGTCACCGTTCCAGCTAGCGTGGCTGTATTAGGAAGGGTCACCGTCTGCGGTGTTCCGGCATTCACTACGGGTGCCTGATTTCCACCAGTATTCGGCGTAAATGTAGCCGTCACCGTTCGCGCCGCCGTCATCGGCACCGAACACGGGTTGGTCGTCCCGGCACAGGTGCCCACGCCCGCCACTCCAACCCCCAAAAGTTCGAGCCCGTGCCCGCCGCCGCCGTCAGCGTCACCCCCGTCCCATCGGCGTAATTCTCCGTACAGTCGCCTCCGCACGAGATGCCCCCGGGCGCACTGGTGACCGTGCCACTGCCCGTGCCGGTTTTCGCGACCGTCAAGGTCCGTTGCACGGCAGCTAACGTGAATGTGGCGGTCACCGTTCGCGCCGCCGTCATCGGCACCGAACACGGGTTGGTCGTCCCGGCACAGGTGCCCACGCCCGCCACTCCAGCCCCCAAAGTTCGAGCCCGTGCCGCCGCCGCCGTCAGCGTCACCCCCGTCCCATCGGCGTAATTCTCCGTACAGTCGCCTCCGCACGAGATGCCCCCGGGCGCACTGGTGACCGTGCCACTGCCCGTGCCGGTTTTCGCGACCGTCAAGGTCCGTTGCACGGCAGCTAACGTGAATGTGGCGGTCACCGTTCGCGCCGCCGTCATCGGCACCGAACACGGGTTGGTCGTCCCGGCACAGGTGCCCACGCCCCCACTCCAACCCGCAAAAGTTGAGCCCGTGCCCGCCGCCGCCGTCAGCGTCACCCCCGTCCCATCGGCGTAATTCTCCGTACAGTCGCCTCCGCACGAGATGCCCCCGGGCGCACTGGTGACCGTGCCACTGCCCGTGCCGGTTTTCGCGACCGTCAAGGTCCGTTGCACGGCAGCTAACGTGAATGTGGCGGTCACCGTTCGCGCCGCCGTCATCGGCACCGAACACGGGTTGGTCGTCCCGGCACAGGTGCCCACGCCCCCACTCCAACCCCCAAAAGTTGAGCCCGTGCCCGCCGCCGCCGTCAGCGTCACCCCCGTCCCATCGGCGTAATTCTCCGTACAGTCGCCTCCGCACGAGATGCCCCCGGGCGCACTGGTGACCGTGCCACTGCCCGTGCCGGTTTTCGCGACCGTCAATGTCCATTGCACGACAGGATTAAAGGTCACGGTCACAGTCTTGGTCAACACTCAAACCACCGTGCACTGAATTCCTGATGTTGAAGCACAACCTGTCCAACCAGCAAAGGTTGACTGTGACGCCCCAAGGCTAGTCGGCGTTGCCGTAAGGGTGACAGAGGATGGTGGCTGGATCGTAGAGTCATATCCCGGATGGTTTGGCTGTTGCTAAATACATGTGGAAGGTGACTTGTCCCCGACCCCACTTGCCTCAACCTGTCCCGTTCCCGATCCCCCAAAATTGATAGTAAGATTGACCGGCACCAGATTAAAGGTCACAGTCACGGTCTGGTCAGCACTCAGATCACCGTGCACTGAGTTCCTGATGTGGAAGCACAACCCGTCCAACCAGCAAAGGTTGACTTTGATGGCCCAAGCCTAGTCGGGTTGGCGTAAGGGTGACAGAGGATGGTGGTTGAACGGAAGGTCATAACGGGATTGGTGTTGCTGTAAAAATGAAGAAGTGGACCTGTCCCCGTCAATCCACTTCCATCAACCCGTCCCGTTCCAGATCCCCCAAAATTGATAGTGAGGTTAACGGCCTGAGCCATGGATGGAAAAACTCCACCTACCACGATCAAGACAAAAACGATAGCCCCAAGAGGCAATCCCTTTACGTGAGCTTTCCCCATCGTGCGTCCTTTCTCATTCCGTTGAGTCAATATTTTTTGATTCGTATTCTTTTCTCTTCGAATTATTAATCCACTCTGGTTCAACATCGTGAATGTTCATCCATCCTCAACGCTTCTCATTTCAACTTGAGAAATGCACGACCCGGAAATAATTTTTTGGTGATTGCGTGGGGGAAGGGAGTGGGCATGTCAGGAAGGGAGGCCTGGGGTAAGACACATTTCCTGGTCCATTGTAATCCTGCCTATTCTGAAGTGGGCTACAGTCTACACCATCCTACATAATAATGGAACAAAAAAATTCATATGGCGGGGGATCTTTTCAAAACATCAAAAGGAGAGGTTCCGTTCAACGGAATCTTTCACAGCAATTTAAAGGGTATTCTCCATTCCCTCTAAGCATGGTCGGAAGTGATATCCCCTTGAAGTGTGAAATCACGAGCGAGAGAGGATTTGGTTGAAAATGGGTAGACGGTAGAGGGCATACATGAGCATGGCGATCGCGATGAGCATTTCTTTATGTTCATTCAGGCCCCATAAGAAATCTTCATAAAAACGATTCTGGTCTCCAAGGGGAGTAAGCCAAAAGTATACGCCCTTGAGTTCACGGTAGATTGCAGCAAGCGCGATGGTGAAAATGACAGGTCCTTCAGCGATGGCTGGCTCCAAGGCAGGTGGCAACCGTAAGAAAGATTGAAACTTCCAGGCCAACGGTAACAGAAAAAATATGACCAGCAAAAATACGGCTATCAAGAGGGGAACAGGAAGCTTGGCCCCATGCAGGTCGGTCGATCCACCAAAATTTTCTTTCCACCATGACGGGGTTTCCCAGCCCAGGTAGATTTGTCCCCAGCCAATTTCTTCACCGGCGAATACCAGTGTAGCGGCAGAAACCGCGCCGACAATACCAGCCGCTAGCCAATTCCCGCGTTGCCACAATTGCCAGGTTGAATAGGACAACAAAAGACCGGCTATCAGAGCTGACAGAAATGTCACAACCTCCACGGCCCCTTGCTCTCGTCGAGTTTCCTCCAAAATGTACGACAAATAAAATTCCGGTGAAGCCAGGTACATCACATAGAGCCCGCTGACGATGGCAATAGGACAGACATACCCAATTATTTTTATGATCTTGGCCATGAATTACCCGGAGACTTTGAATACAACATGGGTCAGGTTGGATACCCGGGTTCCCTTGGTAATGGATGCAATATAGGGTATTAAAAAAAACACACGTAAAGACCGTATCGTCAGAGAACTGCTGATTTGCCAGAGACTTTTTCAATAGTACCGATGCTTTTACTGGCCTTCATCCGATTTCCAATAGGCTACCGCTAAGACTTGTCAGCCAGGAATCAAGAACCGATCAAGTGGAAGACTATTCTTACTCAATGTACAGCAAGGTCAATGCAGAACTGTGGCTTTGCCATATTTCTTTAGGTGGAGCAAGCGTTTTCCTAAAGACCGCAATGATCTGCCGACAGTCTCGTTGGCACTGAATTTGAAAATTACCAAAAACCGAATTCCTATGACACATTTGGGAGAGCAAAAAAATAGATAGGTTAAAAATGGGATGACTGTCAAAAGTAAAATGAATGGGGTGAGTGACGGGAATTGAATTTTCATGGAAAATCAACTATTTCAATGCTTTAGCGGGGTTAGGGCGGACAGGTGAGGCCAAATCGGGACACCTGTCGGCAACTTCCGCAACCCAGACGCAACCAAAAAATTTAAACACGAGTTTGTCGTCTATTGGTTTAGTCTGTCTTCTCCCTTACACTGGGTGCACCCATTGAGGATGTATTTTCTCTTGGGTATTCTTTTTCTATTTCTGTTCGCCGAAACGGTCTCGCACGGTCCGGCTCCCAAGAAGGCGAGGGCCCGGAAAAACATGGTCGATTCGGTCTCGTAGGAAGGGATCATACCGTTTATGGAAACCTTTTGGTTCGTGGCCATTGCATTCATGTTTGCGGTCTTTATCGTGCTCGACGGATTCGATTTTGGAACAGGTATTATTTATCTTTTCGTGGCTCGAACGGATGTGGAACGCCAGCTTACCCTACACGCTATCGGGCCAGTGTGGAATGGGAACGAAGTCTGGCTGCTGGCAGGAGGGGGATTACTGTTCTTTGCGTTTCCGAAGGCTTATGCTTCAAGCTTCAGCGGCTTTTACCTGGCCCTGATTATTGTTCTGTGGTTATTGATGTTCCGTGGGCTGGCTATCGAACTTCGCTCCCATATCGATCATCCCGTTTGGCGTCCTTTTTGGGATGTCACGTTTTCTTTCGCGAGCCTTCTGTTGGCCATTGTCTTCGGGGCGACGATTGGCAACCTAATTCGCGGCGTCCCACTTAATGCCGATGGCTATTTTTTTGTGCCTTTTTGGACGGATTTTTTCCCAGACGTGGAAGCGGGCATTTTGGATGTGTTTACGGTTTTAAAGGGGATATTGGGAGCCACCATTTTGAGTGTCCATGGGGCACAGTATATTGCTATGAAAACGGAAGGAAGTATCTACCGGAGGGCATGCCGAATTGCGAAAATCGGGGGGTGGCTCATTGTGCCTCTATTTCTATTGAATCTTTTGTCCAATGTCTCGGTCCAGCCCATTCTGGCCCACAATTATTCCCACTATCCCATTGGATATATCTTTCCTCTTGTGGCAGGAGTGGCTTTGGGCACCATGATATTTTGTCGTCAAAAAGCCTACGATGTGGGCGCTTTCTTGGCCTCCTGCCTGTTCATTCTGGGAGGCCTTGGTACGGTTGCCTGGGGCTATTACCCCAATTTACTTCTTGCAACCACCGATCCTGCCTATAATCTTACTATCTATAATTCTGCTACCACACCATATGGCCTGCAGATGGGCTTGGGTTGGTTTACCCCCGGGTTTGTCCTCGTCCTGGGCTATACCTTTTACGTGTACCGAGCTTTCTGGGGGAAAGTCTCTCTCACTTCCATAGAAGAAAACGGACATTAATCTGACCAACCCCTTACCTTCCGTTGATACTTCAAAATCTACTATCTTCTTGGCACATCCACGAGAATCATCCTAAGCCATTCAATTTGAATCGTTTTTGAAAAGAAGAAAATGGGGTGAGTGGCGGGTTTCGAATTTCCAGAAGGCTTAGGAGTCTCAACTATTTAGCGGAGTTAGTGCGGACAGAAAAGGCCAAATAAGGTCATCTGTCCGCAACCGCCGCCCCCCAGGCGCAACCTGAAAGAGCCTCCCACATAACCCACCACGGGTATACACCTGTAGTCTCTTTCCTAACATTCAAGCTCCGCTTGTCCGGTGCCCATGAATCGGAGGCACCGGATTTAGCTCTCACCCCCAGGTCTACACAGACGGGGAACTCCCGCTGACTTAGAACTTTTTTGCCAGGACATCCTGGAATCACTTTATCCAAGGTCACATCAGCCAAGACCCGTTTGAACCGCGTGTTTTCCTCTTGGAGTTGTTTCAGTTCTCGGACTTGTTCCGATTTCAAGCCTTTCTACGGCTTCTTCCAGCGATAAAAGGTTTGTTCCGTAATTCCGACCTTGCAAATCATGTCCGCCACCGTCGTGCCGATTTCGGCCTGTTTGAGCTGTCTTAAGGTTGACAAGGTGCTTGGAACTCTTGCCCTACAACGACTAAATCTCGTGAGTGCAATTCAGGTTTCTGCGCAATCGAAATATACCAACGATACGGGATATCGGACTCCAGTTGGATGTCGTAGTCCTTCAAGTTCACGCAGTAGCAGGTTTCGGGCTTTTCAGTTTGAATGGTATTGGGGAGTTGAACCTCAAGGACAGGCTTGATGGAGCGGGAATCCATCAAGGTGAACATTATTGTTGCTTCAACAGGCGGCTTGTTTTTCAGTACCCGACAGAGGGAAGGATACTTCTTTATGGTCTCATACGGCGTCTTTGGCGTCTTTATGGTCCCACTAGGATGATCTGGGCGCAGTAGCAAATCCTACAAAGGTGGTTCTAGCATTCCCAGGTCCCTAGTTCTTGTACAAATCGAAAAACAACCACGCCGAGATAATGTGATTCATACGATCGTTACTGGCCGTATGCGTTTGAATATATTGGTTCATATAACCGATTTCCGTCTTGACCTGTGGACTGAAGCGATAGCCGAACCCGACAAATCCACGGTTTTGATCAAGCCCTTGGTGCGATTGGAGCTTTGACCCCCAGTCCGTATCATACAAATTAACGAACACCTCATCCCACACCACGAAATCTGTACCCGGAAGGAAAGAGATCGGCCAGGAGAATTTGAAATATTGACGGAATCGCGAGCCGGTATCACTACCGTTTGCTTGCCAGCGCTGTTCAAGCCGTGATCGGCTGGTAAAGGCGCCGAGAGGCGTCTTCCCTGACCACATATATTGTTCCCATATTCTGTCTTCTTGGATGTCAGTGTTGTCGGGCAGCTCGTTCCAAACATGAGCATATCCCAACCAGACAGTGGATTGGTCCGTGAGCGCATAGCCGAGGCCAGGACGAATCAACGATTGGTTCAGTGTGAATTCCGAGTTACAACAATCTCGATATCTAGCCTGACCTTCCATCCACCAGAGCCATCGTTTGAGGTCTGGACGGGCGTACCCGAAATTTCCTCGTGCCAGCACAGCTCCCCATACCTGGGTATCACTCTGCAGCTCCGCCCAGGCAGTCGGCGAAGCGAACGGCATTAGGGAACAGGCGACAATCGCGCTGACGAGATACAGCGCCGGGAGGAGCCTTCTACCCGGCATGGTCAAATAGCGAGAGGGTAATCTGTGTATTCATCGTCAGAAAACTCCAAGTGTGGATGGCATCGTCACATAGAGTCCGTCGCCCATGGTTGCATGGTAGCCCATATTGTCCGCCGCGTTGCTGAAAATGACGGCGGGACGGGACCCTAGCACAACTGTCCTGTGCTAAGCTCCCCTCTCTGAAGTCCGGTTCAGGTTCGGAACCTCCATGTGGAACGAGAACTGGAAATCATGCAAAAGGGTTGGGACAAAATGCCACGGTGGATTTTTTGTGATAATCAGGGAAAGCCGTGGCATCATAATCACTTGCGTAAAGGTCTATTTTACAAGGTCCTCAAAGCTTCAGGTTTGCGTCATATTCGATTTCATGACTTGCGGCATACATTCGCTTCATTGTTGCTCCAACAAGGGGAAAGCCCGGTCTATGTGAAGGAACAAATGGGGCATAGCTCAATCCAAGTGACTGTTGACCTCTATGGCCATCTCATTCCCGGAGGGAATAAAAAAGCGGTGGATCGGCTAGACATACCTGGGGAAAATTTCTCTCTCCAGGAGCAATCCGCAACCCAGACGCAACCTCCTCTAAACAGGGAATCATCCCTGTCCACTTAAACCCTTCAAATCTGTAAAGTTTCTGAAAGAGAGATTGGGGTGAGTGACGGGAATTGAACCCGCGACCTCCGGATCCACAATCCGGCGCTCTAACCAACTGAGCTACACCCACCATCACACATGTGCCTTGGGAGGAGGTCGGAATCTTATCAGAGGCCCATAGGGGTCGCAAGCCAAGATCTTTTACGAATCACAATCTTCTAGTCCTCCGGCTTGACCAAACACGCCTTTGACGGTTTAAAGGTCGAGCCTATTTTTTCAATCTTTCAATTGACCGTCTTTAAGAATCTGTGGTAAAGATACGGTCGAAATTTTTTCAGGAGGAATCGATGGCTAATCGACATCAATCAGCAATTAAGGCAGCTCGCCAAAATCTGAAGCGACAAGAACAAAACCGGTCAATCTTGCGACGCGTCAAGACCTTTATTAAGAAGGTTCATGGGGCGGTTCAAGATAAAAAAAGTGACGAGGCCAAGGTTTCTTTGCGAGAGGCGACCTCGGAGCTTCATAAGGCCGTGACCAAAGGTACGCTGCATCGAAACACCGCCTCCCGGTGGGTTTCCCGTCTTGCGACCCGCGTCAACGCTCTCTAAACACAGAAAAAACCACCAGTGGTCAACGTATTCCCACAGCAGTTGTGGGATGTGTGCGACTGGCGGGTGTCCGGTTCACCGCACCGGTTTCGTGGCCTGGCAGAGTTGGATGACCAAATCATCCAATATGAGCTTTGGACGGGAAGCCCGCATCCCCTTGAGAGCGGCATCAGCTTGAACGAATAGTTCCCATGCCTGACGAAGGCGTGGTTCCTTCCAAAGTTGAACCTGTTGCACAAATTCCCGAATTCGAAACGGTGGAATTCCCGCTTGGCGGGCTACTTGTCCCGTATCATTTCCTTCTTCCAACAGCACTTTAGTTTTCCAGATCCGCCGCATTTGCCATAGGAAGGCACCCAACATGCGTAAAGGAGCTTCGCCGGTTTCTAGATTTTTGGCGACAATGTCCAACGCTCGACCATGGTCACCACGGGCGACCGCATCCGACCAATCAAACACGGAAATACCAGGCGGTTTCCCTCTGACCGTTTCCACATCCTGTCCACGGACACGATGCCCCTCCGGCATAAACGCCACTAACTTTTCCAATTCGCCGGCAGTATCATATAATCCTTCAGCGACCTGTTCTTTCAAGATATCAAGAGCACTATGTTCTAACTGCAAGCCAAGTGCCTTTGCCTGCTGCGTGACCCAGCCTGCGCGTTGATTCTCAAATAATGGCTGGCACTCCACCACGGTCGCACGTTTCTTGAGGTCTTGCACCCACTTCGTCCGCCCGTCTAATTTGAACGCCGCAAAAATCAGGGTCGTGGTTTCATTGGGAGCCCTGAAATAGGGCATCAGGGCTTCTCCATCCCGCGCGGAAAGTTTGTCCGCCCATTTAATGATGAGAAGTCGTTTCAACGAAAAAAATGATGATTCTCCGGAAATAGCTAAAATTTCCGAGGCATCGGTTTCATCGCCATAGACCACATCGACGTGAAACATCTGAGAGGGATCATTGGCAATCGATTCCCCGGATGAATGCAGAGAATTCCCTTCCTGACCGGCCAAACGAAGGATGGCTAATGCCTGATCGCGAAAAAAGGGCTCTTCTCCCATCACCAGATAAAGAGGAGATAACCCTTGACGGGTGATCTGGCTGTGGAGTTCATGAACTTTCATGATGTGTGCATCGAATAATCAGACAATCCTGCCTGACGATTCAATTGACCATAGAATTTGGAGGCATGAGATTTTCCTGAGAGTCCGGAATTTCAGGAGATTCGATCCCTGTTGATGGGGGGGAAGGGACATCCTTCCCTTCACTCGTTTGAAATTTACCCTGATCTTTGGCTCCCCAAAACTGGTCTGCTAAATCCGCAGCCACAAGTTGCCCGGCCTGTTCTATGGCACGATCTTGCAAGACACGGTTAAATTGCAATCCGGTCTCGGCATCACCGGTTGATGTGGCTCCCACAAAAAACTCTGCCGTGCTGCTGCCGGTTTGGGACCATCGGATTTTTCCGGTTTTTCGATCTTTGATGCTCACAGCTACCGTTACCATGACTCGACTTTCTTGCGTTTGAGTCTGTGTAAAGGCCAATGAAGGAAGGGTGACCGAAAGGATCGCGCCTTCCAGAACAAATTCTGCCGAAGCCGCATCATCAACAAACTCGGCACTTCCCGCCGATTGTAGGGCCTGGCGAAGATATCGGGTATATTTAAATTCGAGGTTCGGTTCGAAGCTGTTATTCTTAAGCGTCGGCATGGCCAGGCGAACCGGCGGTCCTTGAGCGACAAGACCCGCACTACCTCCGATGACCGGGCCCGGACCTTCAACCGTGAATTGGTATCCACATCCGGGACTCATCACACACAGAACGACCCCACACCCGCCAAGTACCCATCTCACCCTGTAATAGAGCCATGCGAGGTTCATGGATTTTATAGGACAAAGTTCACCAGCTTGTGTTCGACATAAATGACTTTACGGGGAGTCTTGCCTTGCAACCAGTCGGCCAATTTGGGATCTTCCTGAGCCATCGAAATGATCTGCTCCTTCGTCGATCCGGCTGACACCACGATCTTACTCCTGAGCTTTCCATTCACCTGCAAGGGAATCGTCCATTCAGCACTGGTCACCAAAGCGGGATCAAATTCCGGCCAGGCCCGCCGGCTAATACCGGTTCGGTTCCCGATCGTGTTCCACAGTTCCTCAGTCAGATGTGGAGCAAAGGGCGCGAGCAACACGAGCAATGTTTCCAGCGTCGATCGCCATCCGGCTCGCTCGGCTGCGGTTAATGTCTCCGCAGGGTATTCTTTCCAGAACTTATACAACTCATTCACGAATTCCATCAACGCGGCAATGGCCGTATTGAATTGAAACCCCCGTTCAAGATCTTCCGTCACTTTTTTTATCGTCTGATGGGTCGCCCGCTGTAAATTGGGGAGAAGCACAGACTCACCGGATGCCGGGGTTGACACCTTGCCATTCACCACTGGAAGAAGGTCCTGCCCAAGCCGCCACACCCGGTTGAGAAACCGGTAGCATCCTTCCACCCCGGTATCACTCCATTCCAAATCCTTTTCCGGTGGGGCAGCAAATAACGAAAACATTCTGGCCGTGTCAGCCCCATATCGTTCGCACAGATCTTCAGGAGAGGCAATATTCTTTTTCGACTTGGACATCTTCTCCGTGCGGCCCGTCACAATGGCCCGTCCACAATGGACACACACTCGCTGCGCCCCATTCTTCTTGATTTCACTGGGGAGAACCCACCGATGTTCTTCACACCAATAGGTTTCCTTCGTCACCATGCCTTGGGTAAGTAAATTGGTGAAGGGCTCATCAACGGATGTGAGGCCTAAATCCCGTAAGACTTTGGTAAAAAACCGCGCATATAACAAATGCAAAACCGCATGCTCAATCCCGCCGACATATTGATCAACCGCCATCCAATGCTGTGCGGCCTGGGGATTCACAGGGTGCCTCGTCTCTTTTGGCGAACAATAACGAAAGAAATACCAGGAGGAATCCACGAAGGTATCCATGGTGTCGGTTTCCCGGCGAGCTCTACCGCCACAGGTAGGACAGGTGGCTTGTGAAAACGTCGGAGACTCCTTGAGCGGAGACCCGCCTTTCCCGGTAAACGGAACATCGTCGGGCAACACAACCGGCAAGTCTCCTTCGGGGACCGGGACGATGCCACACCGTTCGCAATACAACATCGGAATGGGTGTCCCCCAATAGCGTTGTCTGGAGATTCCCCAATCCCTCAACCGGAAATTGATGGTGCGCTTTCCCCATCCCTGGGTTTCCACATATTCGCCAATGGCCCTTTTTCCATTAGGCACAGACAAGCCTGAAAAATTCCCGGAGTTCACCAACAGTCCTGCGGCTTCCTGTTCTTCATATGCGGCTTCCAGCATATCAGGGACGAGGCTTTCCTCAGGGTTTTGAATCACCAGCTGAATCGGTATGTGATATTTTTTCGCGAATTCAAAATCCCGTTGATCATGGGCGGGAACCGCCATAATGGCTCCCGTTCCATATTCATACAACACAAAATTGGCCACCCAAATCGGAATTCGGGCTTTGGTAAACGGATTGATGGCGTATGCGCCGGTAAACACCCCTTCCTTTTCCCGATCGGCTGCTGTACGGGTTGCTTTATCCAGACGAGACACCCGAGTTGCAAATTCTCGAACACCGGCCGCCTGAGGTCGTCCGGCTATCAGTTGTTCCACGAGGGGCGATTCCGGGGCCAGGCTCATGAATGTCGCGCCATAAATGGTATCCGGTCGCGTGGTAAACACCCGGATTGCATTCAATCCGGACAAGGGTTCCGCTAACGAAAAATCCATTTCCACGCCTTCGCTCCGGCCAATCCAATGCCGCTGCATGGCCAGCACCCGAGCCGGCCAGGTCGTCAACCGGTCACAACCATCCAATAATTCTTGTGCATATGCAGTAATGCGAAAAAACCACTGTTCCAATTCTTTTTGAATGACCACCGACTCGCACCGCCAGCACACTCCTCCCTCTTTTCCCTCTTGCGCCAACACCTGCTCATTGGCCAACACGGTTTCACAAGAAAGACACCAATTGACCGCTGAGCGTTTGCGATAGGCCAGCCCTCGCTCAAACATTTTCACAAAAATCCATTGATTCCAGCGGTAATACTCAGGCTGAGAGGTATTCACCTCCCGGTCCCAATCATAGGACAAGCCCATCCGTTGCAGTTGCCCTTTCATATAGGCCACATTCTCTTGGGTCCAGACGTTGGGATGCACTCCCTTCTCAATCGCCGCATTTTCGGCAGGCAACCCGAAGGCATCCCACCCCATCGGATGCAACACGTGATAGCCGCGCATGGTTTTATAACGGGCCACGACATCGCCAATGGCATACACACGCACATGACCCATATGTATCCGGCCGGAAGGATACGGAAACATCTCCAAGCAATAATATTTGGGTTTGTCCGGGTCTTCCTCAATATGGAATGTCCCGGCTTGCTGCCAATATGCCTGCCACTTTGCTTCTACAGCCTGATGATCGTAGGTATGCGCCATACTTATGCCTTATCAGAGATCGCGGTCATCATTTCGAGAGATGAACAAACTCAAACAATCACTGCTTCCTAGATGATGGTGTTCAGGAATGTGGCCTGAGTCCAAAGGAGTCCCCCTTGCCTAGTTGGAAAAAGAAAGTAGGGGAAATGGAGGCTCTCTTCCACCAGCATTGACATCAGGAAACTCTGATATTTCAACATCCTGCTGAGGAATCTAGCATAGAGGAACCCACCCGACAAGCAATGGGATCGGAGAAATTTCAGCCACCATCACCGCGAAAAAGATAGGGAGAAAAGCTGGGAAAAGAGAAAGACTAACGAGAATCTTTAAGAGGCTTACGTGCCTTAACCGAAATGGGGGATGGAGGACGGGCAGTCGATCCTGAAATGGCACTGACGACTTCTTGTTGGTCATGCTGCTGATGACGGTGATGCTCAATCAACGGATCAATAATTTCTCCGCACATCAAGCACCGCCACCCAGGCATCCATATTTCTCCACTCGTGGCCATGTCCACAAAGTGATCCACAATCATGGTTCCCTGGCATCGTGGACATTGCATCGGTCACATCTCCTTTAACAAGTGATGTGTATCTCCATCGGTGAAAATTCACAGAGCTTTAAATCTTCAACGCAAGAGAATGGGCTATTTCTTCTCGAAAAATATGCAAAACCGTCGCATTAGCCTACAACGATACACAGGCGACAACAAATCCTCTCCCGCATTTTACCGGTTATCCATCAGAATTATTTCGGTGAAGTGGGACTGCATTCCCCAATCCGTCCTTCACGCACAAAAACCCATCCACCATACTCAGGAAAAGCATTTTGCATGACAGACATCCGGCTCAATCTCTATTGGAAAAATTTCCCGCTCTCCCATCGCGGAGAGCACGAAACTTATTGATAAAGCCGAACCAACAACGTATTGATGATTATGACGTGGCGGTTTTAAAAGATTTAGAGGAACGGAGTGGTTGAATAGAAATCATCGCTTCGCCACGCAGTTTGCGGTGGAAGGTGATCGCAAAGCGATGCGCTTCATCTCGAATGGTTTGAACCAGCCGTGTGGCCGGTGATTTGACCGGTAACAATATGGGGAACTTCTGACCAGGAAGAAAAATCCGTTCGTCTTTTTCGCCTTTCGCTTTAGCCAGACCGCAGATAGAGATGCGCGAAAGACCAACATCCGCCATGGCCTCCATGGCCGCGCTCAATTGCCCGGCTCCACCATCGATCAGCACCAGATCCGGCACCGGCAAAGCTTTTCCGGCTTTCGTCGCTAACGTTCCACCATATCGGCGTTTCACGACTTCATGCATACTGGCAAAGTCATTGGCCCCCTCCACCGTTTTGATCCTAAACCGGCGATAGTCGGATTTTTTCATGCGGCCGTGCTCCCAGACCACCATGGATGCCACGGATTGAGCTCCCATCGTATTGGAAATATCGAAACACTCAATACGGGACGGTATCTGTGGTAACCCCAGGAGTTCCTGTAGTTCCTCCACCGCCTCGTTAGACTCGGTTTGCACGCGAAGATGGTCTTTAAGAGCCACTTGGGCATTGTCCTGCGCGAGCTGGAGCAGTTGATATTTCGCTCCCCGTTCCGGAACCAGCACACGGACTGTTTCTTCCTTTTTTTCGGACAGCCAGCGTTGGACTAAGGGTTGATCGTCAAATCCCACGGGGAGTAGGACCTCTTTAGGCGGAACCACCGATTTGACATAAAACTGTTCGAGCGTCGACCGCACGAGTTCTTCATCAGTGGCATCATGGGCGTCGGACCAAAAAAAATCCCGACGGCCGATCAACAACCCTCCTCGCACAAACAGCATCTGCACATCCACCGCCCCACCGGCCCTGGCCAATCCCAGAATATCCTGATCCAGCATCCCTATCTGGGAGACTCGTTGTTTTTCCAGCATGCGCTGAATGTTCTCTATACGGTCACGAAGGCGGGCTGCTTCTTCAAACTCTTCCCGGTCCGCCGCCCTCTGCATCCTGGACCGCAAGGATTCCAGCAATTCCGTATCTCGTCCCTCCAGGAACCAACGAACCTGTTTAACAATTTGGTGATAATCTTCCTTCGTTTGATTCCCCGTACAGGGGGCCATGCATCGTTTAATTTCAAATTCCAGACATGCCCGTTCAGCCGTCCCATCAATCTCAATGTTGCAGGTGGCCAGGGGAAAGACCTTGCGAATCACTTTTAGTGTGTCGCGCATGGCCCCCGTCGGAACATACGGGCCAAAGTATAACGCCTTATCCTGTTTAACCCGGCGGACAATGGACAGCCTCGGGAAATCTTCGTGAATCGGCAGCCGGAGATAGGGGTATTGCTTATCGTCCCGAAGCACCACATTAAACCGCGGGCGGTGCCGCTTGATCAGATTGCTTTCTAAGATCAGGGCCTCCAATTCCGAGTGGGTGACCAGCGTTTCCAGGTCAACCACCTGCGAGACCAACACCCGGTTTTTTGGGGTAAGATCCGCCCCAGATTGAAAATACGATCGAACCCGATCGGACAACATCGCGGCCTTTCCAATATAGATGATGTCGCCTCGCCGATCCTTAAAGAGATACACCCCCGGCTGTTTGGGGAGATTGCCCAGTGTTCCGGACAAACGACTTGGCTGGTCGGAGAGGTCTTGAGGAGTGATCATGGTTTTGTTCATGATCCCTTACCACGTGCCATTAGACGATGGCCACTCCACCCGGTCGTTGAATAAGTTCAATTTCATAGCCATCCGGCGCATCGATGAATATGAACCGGCTGCCGGAAGACGATTGAGTGGGACCATCGGTGATTGCGACACCTTTGGCTTGTAATTCCCGAATCGTCTGTTCCAAATCCTCCACCTCAAACGCCAAGTGGACCAAGTCTTCCTGTACGTGAACGGCCCCACTGGTGGGAAAACTGCACAATTCAATCAGTTCTTCACTATTGGGCACCGCTAAAAACGCCAAGTGGGATCCTCGGGGTGAAACCTTTTGCTCCACCACTTCCAGACCTAGGATATCTCGATAAAAGGCCAGCGTCTCCCCCATGTCACTCACCCGCATTCGCGTATGCAGTAGTTTTTTCACCCTCATGCTTTTCTCCTTTTCAAAATACGCCATTTCTTTAGCAATGTGAGAAGGATCCTTGGCCACTGGTCGATCAGCTGATCATGATTTGAGAGCTGTCAGCCATCGCCATTCTTGTCGCCTGCCCTTTCTCTATTGTCACCCGTTGCTCCTTCGGGATCAACCTTGCTATCTTGGGTCGCTTTCATAAGCTTCCCCCCATTTTCCCTCTGTTCCCGTTCTCATGGAGGAGACGTGACCACAATCATGACACGCTTGCCCCTTGTGTGCCTGATCATCGGCCTATGCACTAACTTCATTATTCCACAAACAGCATTTGGTGAAGGGTTTCGCATTCTGGATCACGGGGCTTCAGCAACAGGCCAGGCGGCTGCATTTGCGGCGCAAGCGGATGATGCCTCTGCTCTTTATTATAATCCAGCCGGCATGACCCAATTAAAGGGAATTCATGTTTCTGTCGGGCACCCTCCTGATTGGAGGCGACGTAAAATTCAAAAGTGCCACGGGAGGGAAGGTCAAGGGAGATTTTGGAGGAACCATTGCCAACCCGCCTCCAAGCACCATCTTTCTAACTGCCGACCTTCCCTCATTAGGACTTACCAATTTTCCCAATTGGACTGTCGGTGTGGGAGTCACATTCACCCTATGCCCTGCAAGTTGAGTATCCGGACAATAGCCAGATTTCTCCCGTTCTGACTAAGGCCGCTCTTCCTCTTCTTGATGTCAAACCCACTCTGGCGTATAAGCTGAATGACTATCTTTCCGTGGGGGGAGGTCTGGACATTTATACCTTTGCCAGCTTTCTGGGTGAGGGACATGCGGAAATTTCAAACAAAACGCCGCGCCGGGAAATCCCTTCGGCATTCCAGCCGGGACAGGACTTGAAGCCAATGGAAAAGATACCGCGTTGGGATTCAACGCCAGCCTGCTCTGGACTCCTCTCCGCAATCAAGAACACAAGCCCCTTCTGAATCTTGGATTTGTCTATCGAAACGGTGCCGATCTTGATCTGGAAGGCGATTTTTCAGTTGGAGGATCTAAGGTCTCAAAAGCGAAGACCACCGTGGAACTGCCTGATATCTATACATGGGCCATCGCCGGCTGGCCGATCAGGAATACGGTTCACGAGTGGAAAATTGAAGTGGATGTGGACTATGCGGATTGGACCGATTTCAAAGACCTCAACCTGCAACTGTCAAACGGCGCCACCGTTTCCCGCAACGGCGTAACTACGAGATGCGTGGCATCGTTATGGTGGGCACCGAATATACCATGTTCTCTCCCGCTGCATTGCCGGATTGGAATGTTTCTTTACGCGGGGGTTATATCAGGTCCGAAACGCCGATGCCCAGCCGAACCTTCGATGCCTCCAATCCTGACGCGGACTTTAACGCCATTTCAACGGGAATAGGGTTTCACTGTCAGAGTCAGGGAAAGTTTTTGGGTATTCTGCCCTGCAACAGTTTTGGAGCTAAAGGCCATGGGGTTGGACCTCGCTTATCAGGTGCTGCTGTATGAGACTCGGAACATCACCAACAATCAGCAATTTCTCCTGGACGGCAAATGGGATACCACTATTCATGTGGGGGCCTTGACATTTCGGGCTAATTTTTAGGTTCCTGTGCTGGCTTTTTCAAAACTCCGCACTTCAAACTTTTCACATTTTCCAGTAGAGTGCCTCTGAACATGCGCCTCACGAGGTACTCCAATGCCCATCCTTCCTAAAACGCATCGTATTCTGGAGCGCCCGCTCATGGAGTTTCGTCCCTTTGGCAAGGATCTTCAGGGTGCCACCATTCAGGATGTAAGCGGGATAACGGTTCGTGCCAATCTTGAATATCTGGAAGATGTGATCACGCGTCGGCAGGGACCTGAAGCCGCCGAAGCGGCATTACACAACCTCGTCACCTTGCTCAACGAGCGGATCCCCGACCGGACCTATTATGTCACCGTCGACTTCCTCAAAAATCCCTGGAACAGCTACTCCTACGAATTTGTGATGTTTTTGGCCGAATTTTCGGTTCAACTCTCCCAGCAGGACAATTTCCACTTCAATCTGGGACGGGAAAAATTTCTCTCTCCCATCATTCAAATCCTCGGGCGGCCATTTTCCATTACCCAGATTTACCGCCTCTTCCCCTACTTTGTGGAAAAATTTACCAAAGGGGCGCTCAAACCCGAGGTGGTGTCGGTCACCAACGGACATGCCGTGATGCGGTTACAATTTTCCCAGTCCACTATCACGCAGTTTGGTCCCTACCTACGGGGCTGCGCCGAACGGATATGCCAGACCACAAAAGCGACCATCGCGGAAGTGCCGGCCCGCATGTTTGGAAGACCGGCATCCACCATCCAAGATAGTTGTTGCATTGCCGAAGGTGCCCCCTATTGCGAATGGAGCTTTACCTGGGTACCCCACCAGCGGCAGCCCTTACGAGGATGGATCCTGGGAGGCATCGGGCTGGGGCTTGTCACGTTCGCCATCTTGAAAGTCCAAGCCCCCAATCAGCCCTGGTGGATCGGTGCCGGATTCTCCTTGTTGCCCTTGATGATCATGCCCTTGGCGGGACGACTCTGGGGCGATCGGATCGAACTTCAAGAACGAGGCAAAATTATTCAGGAACAATTGGAATCGGCCGAACAGCGACACGAGGAATTGCGGAAGGCCTATCTCGAGCAAGAACATACTTTAGTCGAGATCCGTCGACGGGTCGATGAATTGACCATGCTTCATCAACTCACCCTCCACATTGGTTCGACCCTCGACCGTGAAACCATTATTGGGTCGGGACTCAAAGCCATTGTCAGCTCCCTCCCCTATGACCATGCCTGGGTAGCCTTATGGGACTCCCATCATCATCAATTCCACACAATTCAATCGGAAGGGATGATGGGAATCGATGAGATATTGTTCCGAGATGTACCTATTCCCTCAACTCCCCATGACCTCCTTCACTCGACGCTCCACACACAACACCCTATCGTCATCGAGGATATCCAGGTGATTCTGGATCAATGTCATCCGACCACCCGGCAGATGCTTGCCGATGGGGGGACCCGAAGTGGAATCGCACTAGCCCTGATCAGTCAGAATCAACCACTCGGCGTACTTATCGTGGGGAGTCACCATCCGAAAACCATCCCCATTACTGATCAAAACTTATTGTCCACGGTGGCTCACGCCATGGCGATTGCTTTGGATACGGCGTTGGCCTATGACGAGATTGAAGCCCTGAACATCGGACTGGAAACCAAAGTGCAAGAGCGGACAGCGGAATTACAACAGGCCAACACGGACTTGGAACGCGCAAATGACCGTCTCAAGGAGCTTGACCGGATGAAATCCCAATTCCTCTCTCATTGTTCCCATGAACTGCGCACGCCCTTGACCTCGATTAAAGGATTTACGGAAAACCTGCTTCATGGAATGGTGGGGCCACTCGCCGAACGCCAACACCTGTATCTCACCCGGATCAGCGCCAACGCCAACCGACTCACCCGTATGATTGCCGACCTGTTAGACTTGTCTCGTATTGAGGCCGGGACCATCCGTTTAGCTCACCAGTCCGTTTCCCTTCCCGAGCTGCTCGAAGATGTTACTCAGGAATTGCTGCCGCTAACCCAAACCAAAACCCAACATTTGACGGTCAAAATCATGGGTGAAAATCTGACTGTCTATGGGGACCCGGATCGCCTCCACCAAATCGTGACAAATCTCGTCCATAATGCCCATAAATTTACTCCGCAAGATGGCCACATCCTGGTGGAAGCCTGTCCGGCCCCTTCCGATCACATCCTCCTATCCATCTCCGATACCGGACCTGGAATTCCGCAGGAAGCCCAAGCAAACCTCTTTCAGCCTTTCTATCAGGCCCATCGGTTACCGGAAATCGGCACGGAGGGTTTGGGGTTGGGCCTCTCGATCGTGAAACAATTGGTGGAATTGCACGGCGGAACGATATCGGTAGAAAGCCAGGTTGGAGAAGGCGCAACCTTTCGTATTAGGCTTCCTGCAGAATGCCCATCCATCCTGTCGCCCTCCAAACAGTCAGAGCACGATCTACCAATTCAGTAAGTCTCTACCGGCTGACGGACTGGCAATGGTTTCCTTCAGTGACTTTCCTTCAAGTACCCCATTTCCTCACAGGCAATAATTCCTCACAATCCCTCAGGATTTTTGTCGAGCTGCCGATAAACCTGGATAGTATTGCTTACGATATTATTTGAAGGGAGGTGGAGCCATGAAAAAAGCAGCGAAAAAGAAACCGGGGAAAAAAGCAGCCGTGCGGATGAAGAAGTCCTCAGGGCGAAAAAAGGCGTCTCGATAACTTCCCCGGACGTCACAATGTGTAAGTCCGGGGAGCCTGTGTGACTCCCCGGAATACACCCCGCCAGCCTCTCTAAATCCCCACCCTCTTTCCAATTCTTCCCAACCTCATCACCCACCTAAAACGCACAAAGGTTGAGTTTGCCAGCCAGGTTATGTGATAACTCCCGATCACGGTGACCCACGCATTGGGAAAGCGCCTTTGATGGACATTAACGCACAAACCCAGCTCTGTGGCCTGTTAGGAAACCCGGTCGACCATTCCCTTTCTCCAGCCCTCCACAATGCGGCCTTTCGCCAACTGGGATTGAATTACGTCTACCTGGCATTTCCCGTTCAGGATCTTGAAGGAGCCATTCGAGGCATACGGGCTTTGGGCCATATCCGGGGACTCAGCGTCACTATTCCGCACAAGGTATCCGTCCTTCCCCTATTGGACTCCATTGAAACCACCGCGAAACATATTGGCTCGGTGAACACCATCGTGAAAGACCGGGGCATGTTAGTGGGCTCCAACACCGACGCGTCCGGCGCACTCCAGGCCTTGCAACAAGGTGGAGTGGCACTCTCCGGACAACGCGTCGTCATGCTGGGATCTGGAGGCGCCGCCCGGGCCATTGCCTTCGGCCTCTGTGTGGAAGGAAAGATCGGACATCTCACTCTTCTTGGTATTGATGACCAGGAACGCACGACCTTGGCAAACGACCTTAAAGTAAAGACTTCCATCCAATTGCATGACGCCTCTTTGACCCCGGAAACGTTGCAATCCGCTTTAGCTCAAGCCACATTGCTTATCCATTGCACACCCATCGGCATGCATCCGAAGGTCGAGGAAAGCTGTGTCCCCAAACATCTGCTGCATGGCGATCTCACAGTCATGGATATCGTGTACAACCCACTAAATACACAGTTGTTACAAGACGCACAAGCAGCAGGATGCCGCACGATCCAAGGCATCGACATGTTTCTCCATCAGGCCATAGGGCAATTTGAACTCTGGACCGGCGAGTCAGCACCGATCGACGTGATGCGAAACGTCCTCACCCATCATTTCTCATGAACATTGTCTTAATTGGATACCGGGGGACCGGGAAAAGTACCGTGGCCGGGATACTGGGCGAACGCCTGAACCGAACGGTCATCTCTACCGATGCGGAAATCGTCAAGGAGGCGGGCCAATCCATTCCTCTCATCGTCGAAAAGTTTGGATGGGATCATTTTCGCAATCTTGAAACCGAGATGTGTCGGAAGCTCACAGGTCAGGACAATCTGGTCATCGACACGGGCGGGGGACTCATTCTGAAAGACGAAAACGTCAAAATTCTTAAGGCCAATGGGAAGATCTATTGGCTGACTGCCGAAGTTTCGACTATTGCCAACCGGATTTCCGGCGATACGCAACGGCCCTCTCTGTCAGGAACCAAGTCGTTCGTGGAAGAAATCGAAGAAATTCTTGAAATCCGCCGACCGCATTATCAAGCCGCCGCCGATGTTCTCATACCGACCGATCACGAAACGCCCGAATTAATTGCCAACCAGATTCTACAGAATTTTGAGTGTATCACTTAGCGATTGACTCACCCTTCTAGAATTAAGAAGAAGACTTGCCATCTTCTTTCATCAATAAATAATTTTCAACGTTCATGGATTGTGAAAACCGTCCCTGGCAACATACGCACGAAGAGGATGGTTCATGGAAAATATCTGGCGTACGCCTTGGGTTGTGGAGTGGACCCAATATTTGCTGGATAGTTATGCCTATTGGCTGAAAAAAGAACTGATTCCTCGTCAGGGTACTTCACTGGAACAGGCGGAACGCTTGTTCGCCTGTCCTATTGTTGTCGTCTCGCATGGATTGCAAGACGACCCCATCCTCAATTATGGAAACCAGACAGCGTCTAACCCTCTGGGAGATGGATTGGGATCAACTCACACAAACCCCCTCTCGTCAAACGGCCGAGCCTGTGAATCGTGAAAAACGTGCCCGTATGCTCTCCCAGGCCAAAACCATGGGGTTCATTGCTGATTATCGTGGAATTCGGATCTCCCGCTCTGGAAGACGATTTTTAGTGGACCGCGCCACGGTATGGAACATTCGCAGAACCCGATGGGATCGCCATTGGGTCAAGCCGCAACCTTTTCTACCTGGACATTCCTGTAGTCGAACGACCCCTTCTCCCTTCAGTTCACCCCCCACTTGGGATTTTGAAATCCTTAGTTAAGACTATCCATCCTTTCTCTTGCCCTGAGGAATTTACCTGGGCTATGGTGCCATCAGTTTGGTGGTTACCTCGTTAACAATTTTCCATCGGAACTATTACATGATTTTAGCGGCTGACATTGGCGGGACAAAAATCTATCTGGCCCTGTTTGACTGGAACAAGGAACGGGTCGATCCCATACGGGAAGATACGGTTTGGACGGCCGACTACGAATCCTTTGAAGAAGTGTTGACCGAATTTCTTGAGGAACCCGCTCCTGCCGATGTCGAATCGGATGAAGCTCCAGACGAGCCGGATGAGCATACTTCTGATATTACCGCTCCTATTTCCCTGGGACCTTTGACGGCCGCCTGTTTTGGCGTTCCCGGTCCCGTACTGAATAATACCTGTCGCACGACGAATATCCCATGGACGATTGAAGGGGACAAACTGGCTGAGTTTCTCAACATTCCACATGTCCGCTTGCTCAACGATTTGGAAGCCACCGCCTATGGGTTACAGCTTCTCCGCCCGGAGGAAATCGAGGATCTCAACCCCAACGCCCCTTCTTCCCCACCTGATGGTACGCGTGTGTTATTGGCGGCCGGGACGGGATTGGGAGAAGCGCTGTTATTGTGGACAGGGAAGGAGTATCACGTTTGTCCGTCAGAAGGAGGGCATGCCGATTTTGCCCCCAACAACGATTTGGAAATCGATTTGCTGCGATATTTGCGGACCAATTATTTACATGTGAGTTACGAACGGGTCCTCTCCGGTCCTGGTCTGCATAACATTTATCAATTTTTTCGCGATACCAAGAAAAACGAGCCCACCTGGTTTGCTGAAAAGCTCCCTACCGGAGATCCGGTGGCGTTGATTGCTGAAGCCGGACTGACTGGTAAACCCGATATTTGCAAGGAAGCCCTTCAGCTGTTTGTCTCAATATATGGAGCCGAAGCCGGCAATATGGCGCTCAAAACCCTGGCAATGGGCGGCATCTATCTTGGAGGTGGCATTGCCCCAAAGATTATTTCCGCATTACAGGAAGACACGTTTATGAAAGCCTTTCTGGCCAAGGGCCGGTATAAACGATTGCTCGCCAAGATGCCTGTTCGGGTAATTTTGAATCCCCATACCGCTTTACTCGGCGCCGCCTCAGTGGCAGCCGGAATGACGCCCTAACATCATGGGACCCAATCCTGCATTTAGTTATGATCAGTGTTTCCAAGCCAAGGTGGTTATTAAAATTTCCTCTTAATGAGAACCGTCTGTGTCACCCCCCTCGACACCGTTAACACCCGATCAACAAAAATTCCAGGCCGCGCATAAAGCCATGGAGTTTGTCCGGGATGGTCAGATTCTTGGCCTCGGCACCGGCTCGACAGTCCACCACTTTTTGACGGCCTTGGGCCAGCAGGTGCAACAAGGATTACGGGTCCGTGGCGTACCGACCTCACAAGCCACCGCTGTGTATGCCAGGCAACTCGGCATCCCGCTACTCAGCAATGAAGAACCTTGGAATATTGATGTGGCCGTAGATGGAGCCGATCAGGTCGACCCCCAGTTTAATCTAATCAAAGGTGGAGGCGGAGCGTTGTTGCGGGAGAAAATTGTGGCGAAGGCGTCCCGGCAATTCATCGTGATTGTGGACCAGGCCAAGCAGGTGACGCGCCTTGGGCTTCCTTTTCCTTTACCTGTTGAAATCGCCCAGTTTGGGTGGAAAACAACACAACGGCATCTTGAGAAACTGGGGTGGCCTTCCCCTTTGCGTCAAATAGCCGGGCAGCCTTTTCTGACTGACAACGGGAATTATGTGATGGATCTGCACATTCCAGAGATTACCGACCCCTCCTCCCTCGAATCGTCCCTCAACCAGATTCCCGGCGTGGTGGAATGTGGACTCTTTGTGATGATGACGTCCGTGGTTATTACCGGCACAAATGACGGTCCCCTGCTTACCCATGCATCTTGAGTCCGGCGTGTCATTTGGTAGAATTAACAGGATATCGTTCGCCAGTGGAAGTCGCCTTACAACCCTCCCGTAAGAGGATGGTAAGATAAGGGAACATGTTGTACGTCTGATGAAAACCGCTAAGTTTGAGCTCGTTGAAATCTGAATCCAATCACCGGAAAAATGGAAGAAGGTATCTCGCATGAGAGCACGATATGTTGTGGGAACATCTCCCAACAGGGGTAAGTGTCATTCCTGGATGATCGCGTTACTGGTGGGTCTGCTTGGTGTCACCCATATTCAATGCTCCCAGGCTCCATCCAATCCATCTTCCGAGAATCCCCCATTACTTACCGAGACCAAAACCGAGACAGCGCAAAAATTACCGGTCGTCCACGCAGCGGATACCCCTCCCATCGTCAACGTCTCGACCCCACTGCTCGCCTCTAACGAAACCTTTGTCAAAATAGCCAAAGAGGCCATGGCCTCGGTGGTGAATATCTCTGCGACTAAGCGCACGGCCCAAGCTCCCGGCAAAAACCCTCTCTTTGAGGATCCCTTTTTTCGGAGATTTTTTGGTGAGGAATTTGAACGACGGTTTCAACAACCCCGCGAACGACAGGAACAAGGATTGGGTTCTGGGGTCATTGTCAGCGCTGACGGATACATCATTACTAATAATCACGTGGTGGAACAAGCTGATGACTTGACGGTGCTGTTGGGAGATAAACGAAAATTCCCGGCAAAACTCATCGGCACAGATCCCAAAACCGATTTGGCCGTCATCAAAATCGAAGCATCCGGCTTATCCACCTTACCCTGGGGAAATTCTACGACACTGGAAGTTGGGGAGTTGGTCTTGGCGGTCGGCAACCCCTTTGGGTTAAACCAAACGGTCACAATGGGGATCATCAGCGCCGTAGGCCGTGCCAATGTCGGCATTGTCGATTATGAAAATTTCATTCAAACCGATGCCGCTATTAATCCGGGCAATTCCGGCGGCGCGCTCGTCAATTTGCAAGGCCAACTCATCGGCATTAATACCGCTATTTTCTCTCGAACGGGCGGCTACATGGGCATCGGCTTTGCCATCCCCAGCCAAATGGTGAAAAGCGTGATGCAAGGCCTGATCGGGCAAGGCAAAGTCATTCGCGGATGGCTGGGCGTGTCGATTCAGGAGCTCTCTCAGGATCTTGCGACCCAATTCGATGCGCCTGATACAGAAGGTGCGTTGGTTGGAGATGTATTTACCGAAAGCCCGGCGGGACAAGCCGGTCTGAAACGAGGAGACATTATCCGGACCTACAAGGGGATCACCGTGAAGGATCCGACTCATTTGCGCACGCTTGTGGCAGAGACCTCACCGGATAGTGCGGTTCCGCTTGCAGTGTTGAGAAACGGCAAAATGATTAATCTTTCTGTTTCCATTGCGGAAATGCCTAAAGACACCGCCTCATTGACCAATGAGTCTCCCGAATCGGTCTCAGGCAACCACGCACTCTCGGGACTTTCGGTCGAATCCGTCAAGTCTGGACAAACCCGAGATGGCCATGGGGTCGTCATCACCCAAATTGCCCCAAACTCTCCGGCAGAACGCGCCGGCCTTCAACCAGGTGATGTGATTCTGGAACTGAACCGGTCACCCGTTCGTTCCGTGCAGGATTTCGAGCAGCTTGTGAAGCGGCTGGACGCACAAGCCTCCGCCCTGGTCCTGATACAGCGAGGGAAAGGCACCATTTTCCTGACAATCAAACCGTAGCTGATGCAGGATGTAGGTGACTCTTTTTACTCAAACGGTCGATCTGATGGTGTAATGACCATAATATTTCTCCATTCATGAGAACATTGTTCCGACTAAACACGATTTTCTGTTTTGTGGGAGTTCTGTTGTTCTCCTTTCCTATACCCCCGATATTGTGGGTTTCTTCCACACATATTCACATTCAACCCGAACCCCCATTTTTTTCTCCCAATCACCTGACAATTTCTTTGAATAGGCCTCTCACATGGGACAATCGAACTCAGGAAGCACATTCCATCGTCGCAGACGATTGTCAGTCCCGATCGGGATGCTCATTCGACTCCGGGGTCATTCCTCCCGACCAGCAATTTGTCTTATCTCAATTAGCGCCAGGGCACTATCCCTACCACTGTGGCCTCCACCCCTTCATGCGGGGCATCTTAACCGTCCAACCTCACCAATCTCTCTTCTCTGACATCTAGATCCCCCGAATTTCCGGTCTTTTCGAAGATTTACCCCTTTGTCTCCAAAGGGGATTGTGCGCTTCCTACTCATATTTCCTGCCTTTTTTGCGTTGCATGCCATAAGTCCCTAATGGTACATTTTGAACATCCCTGGCAAGGGCACATTGGACTGACATCATAACTTTCAACCAAAAAACACAGAGTGGTCCCATCGTCTAGGCTGGTCTAGGACGGCACCCTCTCAAGGTGCAGACACGGGTTCAAATCCCGTTGGGATCACCATTGGCATAGGAACCTACGTTTCCGCCTTCCTGATAGTTTTCACCCGCAAACACTGAACCAGATTCACGTTTTCACGTCTGTTTATTCTTTCATTTATGCTGTAAGGACCTGCGATGAAGCCGAGAACATTTCACGATGGCGAAAGCGATGGCCTGGAAGCCTTGGAGGCTCTGGATCCCGAAACCATTCATTCCTTTTCCGACCTCTTATCGGCCATGAAAAAAACGGCCTTTGGCGGACGTCGTCTGGGCGACGCCTTTGAGATTTTGAGCAAAATGATTGAGGATCCGGATTGTGCAGTGATTTTAACCTTGTCGGGTGCCATGACCATCGCCAAAATGGGAAAAATTATCTGTAGCATGATCGATCGAAACATGGTGCAGGCGGTTGTTTCCACCGGCGCGTTGATTGCCCATGGCTTGAGTGAAGCGGTGGGCAAAACTCACTATAAATATCACCCTTCCATGACAGACACCGAACTCTATGAAAAAGGCTACAACCGGGTGTACGACACTCTAGAGATGGAAACGAATCTGAATCACGTCGAACGGGTCGTCAGCCAAACGTTGAAGCGCCTGACTCCTGACACACCCATCTCCTCAGAAATCCTGACTCGAGAAATCGGGAAAACGCTTCACGACCATTATGACGGACCTGGTATTTTGAAAAGTGCGTATGAACAAGGCGTCCCGGTGTATATCCCTGCGTTTACCGATTCCGAAATGGGGCTGGATGTTTCCATCTGGGCCATGAAAGAGAGACGTCAAACCCAATCCACCCCTCTTTCAGATGATCTTTCCGATCAGGAAGCCTGGAGTCTTTTACAACAATCTCGTCCGGCGTTTAATCCGTTTTTAGATCTCAATAGTTATACGGAAAAGTTGCTGGCGGCCAAACGGTTGGGAATTTTCACCATCGGCGGGGGGGTTCCGCGCAATTGGGCACAACAAACTCCCCCCTATATCGAAATTTTAAATCTCCGGCTTGGCACACAATTAACCCCTCCGCGGTATCAATACGGAGTCCGCATCTGCCCGGAGCCCGATTACTGGGGTGGCCTCAGCGGATGCACGTATGAGGAAGGGGTTTCATGGGGAAAATTTGTGCCTCGCAAAGAAGGCGGGATGTTCGCTGAAGTCTTGAGTGATGCCACGGTCGTGTGGCCTCTTCTCATGATGGGCCTCCTGGAAAGAGCCCGTCAGCGTTAATACACATAACCCCTGGTCGGCACATACTCCACTCCCTCGACAAGGCCAGTCCGGAGTGCGAGAATGCCCGTAATGGAGTAATCATGACTATTCCCCTGTCCTTCAAACGCGTTTCAACTCTGATGGTCCTCGCCAGCGCACTGCTCATGGGTACCGCGACTCATGGGAAAGCCCCTGATTTTTTGATCCAGGATGACGATGTGGTGCGGGGAAATCCCAAAGCTCCGGTCACCCTGTTGGAATACTCGGATTTCACCTGCGGATTTTGCGAAAAGTTTTTTCATGAGACCTTTCCCAAATTACTCTCAGAGTATATCGATACAGGCAAAGTGCGCTTTGTATATCGAGATTTTCCACGAGGTCTAGGCAGCCCCCTTCGTGCCGCAGATGCAGCCCGGTGCGCAGGAGAGCAAAATGCCTATTGGCCCATGCATGATCGGCTTTTTAACAGCGAAGGCCAGCTGGCTCCGGATAATCTCAAACAATATGCAAAGGAACTCAAACTGAACGGGGAGCAATTTTCCGACTGCATGGCGACCCACCGTTATATGCAGGATATTGAGAAAGATTTACGGGATGCGGGGTCTCTGGGCATTCGAGGCACACCGGGGTTCGTTCTCTTTCCCACGAAAATCCCCGAGAATCCTCATCTCATTCTGATTCCCGGCGCCTTCCCGTATGAGACGTTTAAAGAGGAAATCGATAAATTGCTGAAGCTTCATGATATCTCGACCTCTTCGATCCCTTTGCCGGTAGCGTCTTCCATTCAAATCGAGGGAGCATAAATCCTCAGTCAACCCGCTTTCCTCATTGATCTGACAACGCGATTAGGTGTACATTTGCATTGGTGATGCTGAGAGCCATACTTTTTTATTCACACAACGATATTGATGTTATGTCTGAATCTCAATCATTTTGGCCTGTTGAATGCGCACAAGGTGAACCGGATTTATTTGTGTGCTTAACCTGCTTTGATGAAGTGTTCAAAGCCAAGGTGCCCGTTGAAGGTTGTCCCAGTTGCGGGGCTATCGCGGCATTCGAACCGTTTAGATTGGAAGCAATCCGGGAATGGGGATCGGAAGGCCTGATTCAGAAAGCCGAACGATTACCTTCTTCCTCCCTGGCTTCTGAGTCCGGGGCGGACCAGCCGGATTCATCCATCTAGCCCCTCCATTTCACGAGGTTCTCATTCTTCCATGACTGCGGCCACGGCAAAGCCAATTCTCATAGGCGGCCAATGGGTCCAGACCACCTCCGTTGAGCCGGTTCGGAATCCCTATTCCAATGAAGTATTGGCCATGGTCTGCCAGGCCGAGCCTGAGCATATTCACCAGGTCATTGAATCCATCAAACGAGTCTCCACTGAATTTGCCAAAATCCCGGCACATGTCCGTGCGAAGGCACTCCTGCATATGGCTGCCGGACTCTCCGACAGACGGGAAGAATTTGCGACCACAATTTGTCAGGAAGCCGGCAAACCGATTACTGATGCGCGCCGTGAAGTCGACCGGGCCATTCAGACGTTTCGCATTGCATCAGAGGAAAGCAAGCGCATTCCTGGAGAAATACTCTCAATGGATCTCACGCCTGGAGGTGAGGGGTATTCAGGATCAGTCACACGCTTCCCGATCGGCACAGTCCTTGGCATCACGCCTTTTAATTTTCCCTTGAATCTAGTGGCCCACAAAGTGGCTCCCTGCCTGGCTGCGGGTAACCCCATGGTGTTGAAACCAGCCCCGCAAACGCCATTAACCTCTCTCCTATTGGGCGAAATATTTTTGACCACAGAATTGCCTCCAGAAACCCTCACCATCCTCCCGTGTTCAAATACCCTGGCGGAACAGATGGTGATGCACCACGGCTTCCAGGCCTTGAGCTTTACCGGCTCTATGACAATTGGGTGGATGCTCAAAGGCAAAGCCGGATACAAACGGGTTTTGCTGGAACTCGGGGGCAATGCCGGCGTCATTATAGAACCGGACGCCAATCTTGATGTGGCCATTGACCGCTGCGTGGTGGGAGGCTACGGCTATTCCGGACAAACCTGTATCTCCGTGCAACGTATTTTCGTCCATGAATCCCGTTATGACCACTTCCTCAAGGGTTTTGTCGATCGGGTTCAAGACTTGCCCAAAGGCGATCCATCGCTTGAGAAAACGGTGGTAGGACCCTTGATCAACGAACCAGCCGCGCGAAGGGTCGAGGCGTGGATTCAAGAAGCCGTTTCCGCCGGGGCAAAAATTCTTACCGGTGGGACGCGAAAGGGCTCATTCATTGAACCCACTGTCCTGACACACGTCAGCAGCCACATGAAGGTGTGTTGTGAAGAAATTTTCGGGCCGGTCGTCACCGTCACCCCCTATGCACACCTTGAAGAAGCCCTCACATTGCACAACAATTCTGAATTCGGACTCCAAGCGGGCATATTCACCAGCAATATCGACACGATGTACCACGCCTACTCACAATTAGAAGTTGGGGCGCTCCTGGTCAATGAAATTCCGACGTTTCGTGCCGATCACATGCCATATGGAGGGATTAAACAGTCAGGATTGGGGCGGGAAGGCGTCCGGTATGCCATTCAGGAACTGACTGAACCGAAATTGTTAGTGGTCAAAACTCCTTCATGAAGTCTCCCTTCACGACTCACATGTTTTCTTAAAAAGATTACGTCTCACGATCTTGCACCTTGCCGATCACTCTTGGTAAAAATAGCGGCTGAAGTGGCAAGGTTGTTCTTTCCCGTGGCAGTCCGAGTCATCATGCTTTCCCATGCATCGATCGTATAGACAGGTTGGAGAGCACCATTTGATTCAGACTCGATGATCACCCAGTCATCTCCTGCCTGCCCCAATCAACAACTAACCGATTGACGAAGGAGTCCCGATGGTCCCAACACATATGTTCCTCACCAGAGGTGTGGGTGTACATAAAGAAAAATTGACCTCATTCGAAGAAGCCCTCCGTAGCGCGGGGATTGCGTATTGCAATCTGGTGAGCGTGTCATCCATTTTCCCCCCTGATTGTAAAATCATTCCACGAAAGCGTGGTGAACAATTACTCAATCCCGGTGAAATCACCTTTTGCGTCATGGCCCGATCGGAAACCAATGAACGGAATCGTCTCATTTCCGCCTCAATCGGATTAGCCATCCCCTCCGGTAGAAATGTCAACTATGGTTATTTATCCGAACATCACGCCTATGGGGAAACGGACGAAGAAGCCGGAGAATATACCGAGGATCTCGCGGCTCAAATGCTCGCGACCACCCTGGGCATCGAATTCGATCCGAATGTGGCGTGGAAGGAACGGGAGCAGGTTTTTAAAATGGGGAAAGATATTGTTCGAACTCAAAACATTACCCAATCTGCCATTGGGAAACCCCACCTATGGACGACGGTGGTGGCATGCGCAGTTTTTATTCCTCTTGAAAACATTAAAGACAATGGAAAGTCCCGCCGCCGCAAGGCGAAGTAACATTCATGATGTGCCAACCCTGCTCATTCATCTCTTCTCTTTCCTTGGATCTTCAACAACAAGACGTGCCAGTTCCCTTGTCACTAAGGTTAGTAAAAGAGAACGTCTGAATAGTACCGGGTCGGTTCTTGCTGAACCGACCCGGTGGACTCACAAAGAAAATTCTGCCCAGAGTATCGTATGGTCCGATGGGGCTTCCGCTCGACGTGGCTGGATATCCACCTCAATGCCTTGGGAGAAAGACAGTAGTGGCGGCGTGACCATAATATGGTCAATCCGCCAACCCCGGTTGGCTTCCAGGGCATTTGGCCGTCGATAGTCCCAAAAGGTGAACTGCTGACGGTCTGGGAAATGGTGTCGAAACACATCGACAAATCCCCAGTCAACTGTCTCCTGATAGGCCTGACGGGCATCTTTATGGAAACACACATGAGTTAAATGTTTCTCAGGACTGTGCACATCTACCGGTTCCGGAGCGACATTCATATCTCCACACCAGATCGCGGGTTGCCCTGGAGGCAGGACACGCGAAAAATACCTTTTCAATCGTTGGAACCACCCCAATTTGTAAACATACTTCGGCGAATCAATCATAAACCCTTGAGGGATGTAGGTATTGATAATAGTTATGCCATTGATCACCACACGGGCCAGACGTGCCGGATCATCTTGTGGTTGCCCGTCTTGAAAACCAAATGACACCAATTCGGGTGGCGTCCGGCTGAGTATGGCTACCCCGTTATAGGATTTCTCCCCGCAAAAATTGATGACATAGGGTAAATCGGCAAATGCTTGCAGAGGAAACTCATGATCTTGTACCTTGGTCTCTTGAAGACACATCACATCCGGCTTGTATTCCTGAATCCACTTGTGAAGAATCCCGATCCGCTTCCGTATAGAATTCACATTGTAGGTGGCAATTTTCATCGATATCGAAACTCCCATTCAGTACAGTCGCTCGGCAGACTTCTTGATAGATAAAAGAAGGGCAACCCCCCTTTCACAACGGATCTCTGGTACCCCACCTTATGGAAACTAATTATGTGTTTACCGCTGATGAACGGGCGGTATTAGCCGATCAGGATTTTTTCCGCCAAAAGGCGACAATTTCGGTAAAAATCAAACATGTGCTGGAACAACTTCATCATCGGCTCGAAGCCGAAATCAGCTCACAGCCTCTTCTCACTCCAGAAGGGTTCGATCCTCAAGCCAAGCAATTTGTTAAAGGAGAACACCTGGAAGATTTCCCCTATCAGTATGTGGATTTTCCAAGATTCTATAACCGCGAAGACAAATTCGCCTTCCGCTCCCTGGTCTGGTGGGGACACCATATTATCTTCGCCCTCATTGTTGAGGGTGCGCTTGTGAAGCAGTATAGACACAATCTGTTTACTCGTTTCTCGGAAGTGGCAGACCGTCACCTCTGTCTGTGTTTAAGCCCATCTCTCTGGGAATGGAAAACGGGGCCAGGCTTCACCCTTGCCATCACACAACACCATAGATCGGAAATTGCGGCAGCGCTCGACCATCGCACCTTTTTTAAAATTGCCCGATTTATGCCGTTAGACGATCCGGCAATTGAAACGGGCACAGTGGTCGATGAAGGGCTCAAGACATTTCAGGCTGTTCTTCCGATCATCATTCCTTAACTCTTCTCAAGAATCACCTGCCGCATGCAGATTTTTTTAAAAAAATCCGTCCGGGCTCCTTATCCCCTATTCTTCTTCAGCCAATCCAAGCAGGGCGATAAGTTGATCAACGGAATAAGTCTGAGTGAGTTGCAGCACCATTGACTGAATGCCTGCGGCTTTTAACAGAGTATCCACCAATCGTTCACGACTTTCTCTTCCTGCCGCGTTGGGAGAATCCTTCTGGAAGGTGATGACCGTCATTGCCTTGAGGGTACCGGGATGCACAAGGACGACGTCACAACGAACAGGTTGAATGGTTCTCATGACTGTCTTTCGAGCTTCTTCATCTTTATCGCCAAATGAGAGAATACTCAATATGGGCATCTTGGCCAGGACAAGCATATGATCCTGGGCCGCCAATTTAATCAGATTGTAGAGGGTCGCTTCCTCCGGAGACATCAGTGGCCGGGGAGTCACCACGCTCTCAGCAGAGTCCTGGCTCAGGGGCGGTTCAGCATCCGTTGAAAGAGGACGACGCCAGATCCATAGCAACAGAAAACCCACTCCGAGCACCAACCCCGCCAAGAGTATCAGTGAAAGTCCCTCTTGAGCCATCACCCAGTCCGCCTTTTCGCCAGGGTGAAAGAGGATTCAACCATGAAGAACATCCGTGGGGAGTCCGTGGAGACCAGGAGTCACCGTTCCCAAAATGACCGGACGGCGAGCCCCCGTTACCTTTGGAAGATTTGCGCACACTCCTTGAACCGCTTGATACGCCAATACCGCGAAGGCTTGAGCCTCGAATGCTTGACTGGATGCCCCACAATCATCCATGCGGTTCACAGGAATGGGAGAGAACACATCTGAGAGTTCTGACCACAAACGATTATTCCGCACCCCTCCGCCCCCGACGACAACCTCATCAATGACACTTCGCGTCCATTCTTGCGAGTTTTGAATAACCTGGGCAATAAACCGGCAGGAAGTGGCCAGGAGATCTGGAAAAGTCAGGTGGCGACGATGCGCTTGAGCCCACACGCGTTGAGCATACGCATCCCCAAACATCTCACGCCCGGTAGATTTGGGAGGCCGTCTGGACACATAAGGATGAGTTAAGAGCCAGCGAAGCAGACCTTCATGCACTTGCCCGTTCCGGGCAAGGCGACCTCCCAGGTCAACTCTGGTTTTTCCCTTGGTTTCTATCGCCATTAATCCATCCAACAACATATTGCACGGTCCGGTATCAAACGCCCTCACCCTGGTCAGTTTTCCGCCGCCAGGCAGCACCGTCACATTTGCAATTCCACCCAGATTCACCACCAATCGCGTCACACGTTTTTTTGAAAACATGAGAGCATGGGCGTAAGGGGTCAATGGAGCTCCCTCACCACCCACAGCCAGATCTCTGGCTCGAAAATCCGATACCGTCGTGATGCCGGTACGCTCCGCAATCACATGGGGATCTCCGATTTGTAACGTTGAACGGATCTGACCGATCCCTGGCTCATAGGTTGGGACAGGCCGATGATGAATCGTTTGACCATGAGAGCCGATCAAGGCCACGCGTTGAAGAGAAACCCTGGCCTGTTTTATCGCCAACAGTGCAGTTTTGGCGAATACTTCCCCAAGAACCACATTCAGGTGACAAATCTGCCCCACTTCTCCATGCTCACACACTTGCAAGATGTGTTGCCGAAGTCTGGAAGGATAGGGACGGCCGACATGGGTGAGCAGTGTAACCTTCAGACGATGGCCTCCTCCGCGAATGTTTACAACTGCTGCGTCCACCCCATCCGCTGAGGTCCCGGACATCAACCCCACAACAATCACTGGTTATCCCGTTTCATCACTGGAGATATTCCATAGAGAGGAGATTCAACTCTTTCCGGATTTCGCCACGACTCTTTTCGACAGGAAAAATTATTCTTTCGTGAGCGGAATATGTTTCCGCCGGTCCCAAACCATACCAGTCTGTTCTTTATCTGAAAATCCCAAAGAGGCATAAAACCCTTGATAACGTCTGGTGCAGAGCCAAAAAAGCTCCACCCGCTCCAGATCAGGGTGCGTTAAAATTCGATGGATGATTCCCTTCCCAATGTCCCGATCCTGATAGGATCGATCCACAATCACATCCCAAATGGAAGCCCGAAACACATAATCCGTCAACACCCGCCCGAATCCCACCAGCGCGGATCCATCCCATGCGGAGATGCCCACATCCGTATGAGCCAACATGCGTAAAGTGTCGTCCAGTGAGCGGTCACGAGCCCAATCGGTCTGGTCGAATAACGCCAAAAGCTGTTGGGGATTAATGTCTGTTGAATCCAGAAAATTGATCATGCGTTGGCAGATTGTGGCAAGATGTATTACACTAAGTCCACTAGAATTATGCGACCGTAAACTGGAGTCGTACCAATGTCGATGTTCGTCAGAAAATGTCCAAAATGCCAGAAGTTATTTTGGAAAAAAGAAGAAGAAATCGAATATGCCGATGAGAATACCTGGAAGGTTGTTTGTAACCACTGCCATCAAGTTCTCAGAATCCCGTTGATCACGCATGGGGCCAATGCCGGCGCTCCCAAAATGGGGCATTAGACCGCTGACTTACCCCAAATCGCTATCTACAATTTCCAAGTCATTTTTCATACCGGGACCTTTCTCGATTTTCCCATTATCTGTTTTCCCATTACCTGATTGACGAGGTTCGTATGCGACAAGAACAATGGGCAGGGCTGAACGTATGCATCACCGGAGGGTTGGACCGGGAAGGCGGGGGAGACGGCCCTTTGGTGGCCCTATTGCACGGATTCGGTGCGCCAGGAGATGATCTGGTCGCTTTATGGCAGTACCTCAAAGTCCCGGAGGATGTGCGGTTTGTCTTTCCCTCGGCACCTTTGCAGTTAGATATGGGATTTGGGGATGCCCGTGCCTGGTGGATGTTGGACATAGAGCGGCTCACAAGGGCAAGGGCGTTAGGACAATGGGAGGAATTGTCGCAGGAAATTCCTCGTGGACTGGCACCTGCTCGAACCCAAGTCTTGGATCTCCTGGCCGTCGCCATGAAAGAATTGGCTGCTTCACCAGAGTCCCTCGTGCTTGGTGGGTTTTCACAAGGAGCCATGCTTTCGATAGACCTTGCACTTCATTCAGACATTCCTCTTGCCGGGCTTGTCCTCCTTTCGGGGACGGTGATTGCAAAAAATGAATGGCTCGCCCGGTTGCCCAATCGAAAGCCTCTTCCCGTGTTTCAGAGCCATGGGACCGAAGATCCCATTCTGGCTTTCGCCGCCGCCCAACAACTCCGTACCTACATCCAAAACGCCGGTCTCCCTATCCAATGGGTAGAATTTCAAGGTGGTCATGAAATCCCCTTTCAGGTCCTGGAACACCTCGGGACCTTTCTTCAGTCCGTCCTCTACCCCAGGGCGGACCATAAGGCTTAATGCTCAGCAGGGTTCAAAAGCCTTATTGCTTAAAAAAAAGGCTCTTCGGTATAGTGAGGGGACGGGTCGGTTTTTTATTCACACGATGCGACAATTTCTATGATGACTTTCGAAGATCTAGGCTCTCACATCACTCAAGCCCTGGGTGAAGCCGAAGTTTCGGTTCTGGATCGAACCGGAACGATGGATCACTTCACCGTCAAAATCATTTCGGATGCCTTCAAGGGAAAAAACTTATTAGACCGCCATCGCATGGTGTATCAAGCCCTGGATGGTCCCATGAAAGACGGACGCATTCACGCCCTGGAAATTCAGGCCAAAACCAAAGATGAAGCACAAGGAGGATAATTGTAATGAGCAACCCTATCGAAGATGAAATTAAGAAAGAAATTTCCCAACACAAAATTCTCATCTATGGAAAAGGCACCAAGACTGCGCCTCAATGCGGCTTTACTGTCGAGACCATGGAGTTTTTTAATAAGTTCGGCTATCCCTATGAACTGATCAATGTGTTGACTAACCCGGAAAAACGGGAAGCCCTTGCCAAAATGACCAATTGGCCCACTCTTCCCAAAGTGTTCATCAATGGGCAATTCTACGGAGACACGGATGTTTTAGGGCCCATGGAGGAAAAGGGTGAAATCCAACCGCTGTTGAAAGAAGCCTTTCCTGATCAAGCCACTTAAGAATCGTGGCATGATTCCAACCGATCCCGAAAGGCCCACCTGAGTTACGATGTGGGCCTTTCTTATTGTCTCAGGGCTGACATCAGATTGACTCTTCCCTCTGCAGAATTCATCCTGCGAGGTTTCATGGCAGGATGAGAAAAATCCCCAAGAACCATGAAATTTTCCATCGCAAATGTCCTCACAACATGCCTGTCGGTTACATCAACTTGTTGATCGTTGCAAATCCACTTTCCCAATTCTGAAGAGTTTGGTAAACGAAGGTAAGTGATTCGCTCTCTTGTTGGTCGTTGTTGGCTTGTCGAACTGAATTCTGCTCTCCTGCTCAAAATCACCCGATCAATCGCATTAAGCCTGTTGTCTGTCATCCGATACCTTCAACCAGGAATCACTGGAATTGTAAGCTATCATGAGACACCACACCTGTTCATTGTCAGTAGCAAAATGCCAGCGATGGCCAAGTGAACACAGGGTATCCCGGTCCACATGGTTTATCGGTGCAACCAGCTGCATGGGAATATTGACATGGTCTGCCGCTTTGGGAAGTCATTTGACTCTTCCCGGCTCCCAAGACTTCCATCATTCACAGAGGTCTGACAATCGCTCTTTCAGCCGCCACCTGGAAACCATCAACAACTATATCGCTCCTGAACCGTTCTCTAATCCTGAGGTCGAGACCATACCCCTCGTTGAAGATCCGGCCGTCACCTCATTGCCATTTGATCCATCTCCGGTCATTGAACCCCAACCCGCACAATCTCCACCCTCTCATTTCATCCCAACGAAAAAAAAACACGGAACTTCTGCAGTCATCATTCGCAAGAACTCCGCACAAGGTCATGCGGACATGGGGTGGACGTTTTTGCTGGACGGGCGTCCGCAAGCAGCGCTGGCCGCCTATCGAGAAGCTCTTCGCCATCATCCACACTCAGCCACCGCATTTGTCGGCATGGGCATCACATTGAAAAGTCTGGGTCATGTCGAACCAGCCAGACAGGCTATCCAACAAGCGCTCGAACTCAATCCTCAGCTTTCTTCCGCGCTCGTTCACTTAGGATATTTTTACGCGGATGGCCACGTTGGTCCTTCAGATTTGAAAACCGCTCGCCAACTATTCGATCAAGCCTTCCGACTCGGAGATCCCTTTGCCGGCATCGCTCTCCTGGACCTGCAAACTCGCTCACACTCACAATTGTAAATTTCCTGGGCTTAAGAACGACATTCCAGATACCGATGGATGGATTGTTCTATGGAATTACGTTCCATACAACATCTTATATTCAACCTGAAGCACGGTAAACCGGAGAACGCTTCCTATGAGGATTTGAAATATGCATGGCAAACCATTCCGAACTATTGGACAATCACAGGGCTTTACCTTGGTGGAAATGATCGGAGTATTGGCCATCATCGCCATTCTGATCGCACTGTTATTGCCAAAAATTTTCACCTTGATTGCTTCATCCAAGGCGAGTTCTCTGGCGGCAGCCATCAGGACCTATGAGACAGCCGTCGCGAAATACTATGGGGATATCGGGACCATATGGCCCCTGAATGCCGCCGGAGTCCCGGCCCAAGAAAATACGGGAGATAGCGCCACTGTCACGTCCCTTGCCGCTCGTTTAACCCTTGACGCCTCGGATCCCTTGAATACGGGAACCAATCAATGGAGCCGATTTCGTGGACCCTACCTGGAAAAATTTAATTCCAATGTCCCACCCGGATTGGGAACGACTATGCTCATTCCCGCACAAACCGCTGTGGGACTCGGAACAGCAACTACAGCGACGAATATTGGATGGGATTTGAAAGGCAATGACGGAAACAGCGATCTCCCGACCGGAGCCCCAGTGGCCTATATTCGGGTCGACGGGGTATCCGATACCGAATTTAATGAAATCGATGGAATCATCGATGTCGGAATTGGAACGACATTAGCCGAACGCCAACTACGCGGACGCGTAAAGTATTCGGCGGCCAATGATCGTCTGTATATATATCTAACCCATCAATAAGCCGAGTCCTCGTCCACCGGAAGAGGAATAAGGATATTTCAACAATGTCCGCACTCACATTTCCTGAGGATACCTCGGATGCGGGAACCTGTTTCGACGTATCCCTAATCTTCGCTTAGCGGTCTGGCCCATGCCAACCACACCTTCCACCTCCGCACGGCCTCTCCTCGGGACTTCCCTCCTTCAAGACGGTTGGATCACGCAAGAACAATTAGACTTGGCCGTACGGGAGAGCAAGAGAGCAGGAGTCATGTTGGGCCAAACGCTAATTGGCCTTGGCTTCATTACTGAAAAAGTCCTTGCACACTATCTCGCAGAAGGCACTCAAACCGGATTAGTCGACCTCTCGAACATCTTTATCCCACCGGAAATATTAGACCTCGTCCCTTACGAACTTGCAACGCAGTTTCAAGTCCTCCCTGTGGAAAAACACGGGAATTTCTTAAAGCTGGCCATGGCAGATCCTTTGAATATCGTGGCAGTCGATACCATTGAAAGTCGCACAGGCTTCAACGTCAACACGCACACCGCCCCTACCCAAGAACTGATGGAAGCCATCGAACGACATTATGCTCACAGAGAATCCATCAAGCAACTGCTTGATGAATTAATGGCAAAAGGCATCTCTGATCTCGGGGAAGATGGAAGCCGTGAGGCGCCGATGATTCGTCTGTGCAATCAGTTGATTACCGCCGGAATCCAATCACGGGTCACAGATATTCATATCGAACCGGATGAACACTACTTACGGGTTCGTATGAGAATTGATGGAGTCTTGACCCAAGAGATTCTCATTCCAAAACCTCTTCAAGCCCCCATTACCGCCCGGTTCAAACTCATGGCGAATCTCAATCTCACGGAAAAACGAATACCTCAGGATGGCCGTATTCCCTTCACATTAGGAACTCGCCGCATTGATTTGCGTGTGTCCACGCTTCCCACAAACTTCGGAGAAAGCATTGTGCTTCGAATTCTCGATAAGGGAGCCTTGAAATTAGAATTCCGGGCCTTGGGGTTTACTCCTGAAGACCAAAACCGGGTCCAATCTTTAATCCAACGGCCCCATGGCATTGTCCTCGTGACGGGTCCAACGGGCAGTGGAAAGACGACGACATTGTATACGGCCCTTCGCCACGTCAACGCGAAAGAAAAAAGTGTGTTCACGTTGGAAGATCCTATTGAATATCAGATGTCCCTGATTCGCCAGACGCAAGTCAACCCTGACATCGGCATGACGTTTGCCGCCGGACTTCGTGCCCTTCTTCGACAAGATCCTGACGTTATTCTGGTGGGAGAAATCCGTGATCAAGAAACGGCCGATCTGGCCATGCGAGCCGCTTTGACCGGACATTTGGTCTTTTCCACCCTCCACACCAACGATGCGCTTGGAGCCATTCCTCGTTTGATCGACATGGGCGTCGAGCCCTTTCTCCTGGCTTCCGCTTTGACAGCCGTTATTGGTCAACGACTCGTTCGATGCATTTGTCAGAAATGCAAAGTCGAACGGGAAGACGCCTCAACCGTCCTTGGGGACCTTCACGCTGAATTGCCGGAAAGTGTTCCCCTACGGCTCTGGACGGGGACCGGATGCGATGCGTGTGGCAAGACTGGCTATAAAGGCCGTGCGGGAATTTATGAAATTATCCAGATCACGGATGAACTTCACGGGCCCATCGTGCATGGACCGGATATGGCGGGGATCCGAGCGATCATCCGGAGAGAAAATATGCCGACCATGTTCGATGACGGGCTGATGAAAGCCCTTCAGGGAATCACCACATTGGAAGAAGTGCTGAGGGTCACCGGTGGCTAATTTCCAGTACCGGGCCATTGACGCGGACGGGAAGCCCATTGAAGGCCAAATGACGGCGCCCGACCTTTCCCAACTGGAACGCCAGCTCCAGGACATGGGGCTTTGGCTCGTTCGTACATTGGAAACTAAACCCAAGGCTGTGACCCGATCCGCGAGAAAAGCCGGAAGGGTCAAATCTCGCGATCTCATGGAGTTTTCCACGCACATGTTCACATTATTAGAGGCTGGGATTCCTCTCACGCAGGCACTGAAAAGTTTGTCTGTCGAGACACCCAACCTACAATTGCGGTCCACCCTCCACACGATCTTTCAACAAGTCGAAGCGGGAAACACCTTGCATGAAGCCATGAGCCAACACCCCAAGATCTTTCCGCCGCAAATCACCAATCTCGTCCATGCCGGTGAAGACAGTGGCACCTTAACGGAAACCTTCAAAGAGATGGAACGATACCTGGACTGGGTCGACCAGATCCGAGGAGATGTGCGGCAGGCCACCATTTATCCGAGCATCGTTATTGTGGCGGTGATCGGATTACTCGTGTTGCTTTTTACCTTTGTGATTCCGCGGTTCGTTCCCATTCTGGAGGATCTTCATGTCCCTCTCCCGACCATCACCGTCGTGGTCATCGCCACGAGTGAATTCATGGTCGGGGCCTGGTGGATCTGGGGTTCATTAATCCTTGCCAGCCCTGTTGCGTGGATGATGGGGAAAAAATATTTGACAGGATTTTCCCACTGGCGAGACCAAATGGTTCTTCAGCTCCCAGTCATGGGCGAACTCATCCGGATGCTCACGCTGTCAAAATTCGTTCAAAATTTTTCGGTCCTTTATCGAGCCGGCATTCCCGTTTTGCAATGTCTGCAACTGTGCCAAGGGGTGGTGGGCAATTATGTGGTTGAAAAAGCCCTGCAGGACACGCAACGCGCGGTGGCCGAGGGCTTAACGATCAACGAATCCTTAAGCCGACACCGGATCTTTCCTCCAATGATGTTACAAATGATCTCGGTAGGGGAAGCCACCGGAACTTTACCCCGAACACTCATGAACATCGCCAATTATTATAATCGGGAAATCCCCCGTAAGATCAAAAAGATCTTCGCCATTGTCGAACCCATGATCACCCTTGGGTTGATCGCGATCGTTGGAATCGTGGCGCTCGCACTCTTTCTCCCCATGATGAGCTTAATGGGCGGATTCCATTGAACTGCCCATGAACATCCCTCCAATCTCCTGGCCTTCCACACACGAGCAACGGGTTCTCCCCGATCCAGAGGCAGGGCTGACCCTCATCGCCATCATTGGACTATTAGCCGTGATCTCCGTGGGCTTAGCGGTCTTTTCGACTTCCATGGTCAGGATCTGGGATCGGACCAATCAGGAAAAGGAAAGCAAATACCTTCAAATAATTGCGACTGGGATAATCACCTATCTGCATCAGAACAAAGCATTTCCGCCGGCGTTAACCGACCTATCCCCGGATTACGTGCCATTTTCTCCAGGCCAGATTACGCGCAACCCACGAGGATTCCTTCGTTACTATTCCGTACATCCAACTCTGGCAGGTTTCCAAAATTCTAATGGACTGCCAGCCGGAGAACTTGTCAATGCCCGCTTCCTTCTCCTTTCGGATCTGACGCAAGATGCTAACCCGACCATCACCACTTCAACCGAATTTGATACCTGGTGGAACTTTGATGAAAGCTCCACCCCGAACCTTCTTTTCCACAGGGAAAATATAGGAAATCTGTTTTATTTTCTCAGCATTACGCCCAAAGGTAATGGAGGAAGCTTTTCCATTCACAATCAATTGACCCATTCCAATGGAGGACTTCTTCCGACGCATGGAGGATATCATCTGACGGGAACCCAATTTGGTTTGGACGAAGACAATATCTATAGCGCCCCGGACATCTTATTTGCCATGACCACCCATACCGCCTACTGGTTTGATCCCCAGTGTGTCGTCAATAAACGATGGAACCCTCTGGCTCCCCCTTGTTAAGAATCACGAGCGCTGGCGATTTTTATTATTGTCTGATTCTTCACACCGAGAATCACTCCCTACCCCTCAGGCCCTTCCGACCGGGCAGGCCGTACTGTTTCTCTCCCCCTTCCTCCTGCGTTTCTCGTATCCTCGTCAATCTGTCAAAGAGGCATGGCGCCATTCATTAAGAGGCGCGGATTAAGATTGCCTCTTCAGCCGCCGAAAAATGAATTGGTGGAATGCCAGCTAGGATAGGCCTGACGAAAGGAATATTTCTCACCCTGATTCGTTGACTCCGGCCTATCTTTAGGTAAGGAACAACACAGGATAAGGAACGATGACTAGGGGCTATGACTTACATATGAGGGAAACAGTTCTTCACGGAGATCCCATCTCATCCGAGAGACCATGGCGACATGGAAGGCCTTTTCCACTCATTCAATTAATCCGGAAAAGCCCATTCCCGGAAGGCAGGCAAAACGAATCCACTTGGTTTCGTCACCTATGCTTCTCTTCTTCAAGCGGTTTTACTCTTGTGGAATTAATTGGCGTCCTGGCGATTCTCGCGATTCTCGTTAGCTTCGTTACTCCCAATGTGATCCATCAATTGAAGGCTGCGAAGCGGGATGCCGAAGACGAACAATTGTCGACAATTGGCAAAGCGATCGAATTATATGTGCGGCAAACCCGTTCCTTTCCTACCTCACTGACGGTGCTGAGCCCCGATTATGTCCCGATCGCTCTGGGCCAACTTACCACCAACCCCAATGGGTTCCTGCGGTATTACTTCGTTCAACCGAATATCAGCGGGTTCACGAACTCCACGGGTTTATCGACCTCAGCATTGTCTGAGGCACGGTTTATCCTCATTACCCATTTAGGTCGAAATGAAAACCCGTCTATTACGAATGATACGGATTTTGAAACCTGGTGGAACACCGACGAAACGGGAACACCTGATCTGAAAATTCATCGGGGTCACATGGGCACATTTTTTCATCTTCTGAGTATTTCCGCTGGTGGCGCCGGAGGCAGTTATGCTGTTGATGGAATCCAAAGCAATTCCGGAGGTGGCACACTCGTACCCCATATTCGCTATCACCTCACAGGAACCACCATCATGTTGGACGAAGCCAATACGTATAGTGTTCCCGAAACGCAATTCACGTTAACGGCTGAAGCCGGTTTTCAATTTGACCCCGATTGTGCGGCTGGATCCAAATGGCGAATTATCAGTAGCGGTTGCTATAGCCCGTAAGACTATGACCGACACCATAAAAGAAAAGACAGCATCCTCAATATTCAGGACACCCGTCTTGGATATCGCCAGGAAATTACAACATATCCTGATGAGAAATAAACAAAACATCTTAAGCGTAAGTCTCTTGAACGGGCGTTTCAACGCATTATCCATCATGAATAATGTCATTCATCTGGGATGGGAAAAACCTGAACCGGTGGCATCGCTGCACTCGCTTGGCCAAGCACTTCAAGAAGCCATTGACCACACGCAATTTTCCGGCACCTATATCGCGATGCTGATCGAAGATCCCCGTCTTGTCACGCGCACGATTCAACTCCCTCCTATGCTTCCTACAGACCTTCTCCCCATTCTCGAACGAAAGGTCCAACAAGAAAAAACTTGCGAAGGACCCGCAGCCTGGCGTTATCGCCTTGGCCTGGAATCGCGAGGAAAAATGAGCATTCACCTGGACATCTGGCCACAAGATTTTATCGACGAGATCGTCCGGATCTGTCAGGAATTAGGCTTGGATCTTCGTCAGTTGGCTCCCCTTTCGGCCCTGTTTGAGAGTCAACTCAGCAGTTTACCGGTCAAATCAGGAGAAGGCTCCCTCCTGGTGACCATGTTAGAAGGGAAAATCATTTTTATGGCCGGGCGGGATAATGGGACTCTACTCTGGACTCGACATCTTTCCCCAGCTCAAGACAGGGATCAGCTCGGAGAACGGGTCGGCAACGAGGTCAATCGAACCATTTTATTTATCACACAACAAGCAAAATTGACGATTTCCCAAATCTGGTTTTTGGGAGAAGAAGGATCGTTGACTGCGGGAGAAATCCAACCACATGTGTCCACTCCTCTCTTGCCGTTCCCCATCAAGCCAGACTGGAAATACTGGCTGTGGGCGGGAACGACGATTCCAGTCACCCATACCAACAATTTCACTCCCACACAGGTTTTGCAGGCTCCCCTACGAAAAACCTTCACCATAACCCTCGCTGCGATGATTGGGGCATTCATTATTCTCGGAGTGGGAATGACAAGTGTTATTGAAGGCTATTTGAGCAAAAATCGTACAGGCGTTGAAAACATAACAGCCCAGATTCTCATACTCCAGAAAGATCAAGAGCGATGGGAAAGCCGCCTTATGTCGTTACAAACACAACGACAATGGGCTCAATCCGTAAGAGAGACCATGACTCCGGGATTGGAAGGCTCTTTCCTCAGCTATCTGGGAACCGTCGTACCAACCCAGGTTATTTTGCACAAGGCCTACGTAGAACGGACGCAAGAGGGATGGAACCTGGAATTGGACGGCAGCACCTCTACAAATCTCTCCACGACATTGCAAGTGGTGAGTCAATTCGTGAAACAACTGGAGGATGGGCCGTTTCATGTGACGCTTCATAAAGATTGGCAGAATCAACTCCTGACCCAGACTACTGCCGCATCCACTGAACCACCACTCTATCGATTCACGATGAAGGGGACCATGTCATGAGGGGGTTTCAGACCCGAGAATGGCTCAATTCTCGGCAATTTAAGGGAATGGGCTTTGGTTTCATACTTCTTGGATTATTATTTCTTGTAGGCTGGGTCAGTGTAGACAAGCTCCTGACCATCCAGAAGAGTCAATCACAGATTCAGGATTCGATAAGCCTGGAACGTCAGGTGTCACAACTTCAGACACATTATCTTGAAGCCAATCCCGATACTCTTGGTACAGACATTCAACAGGCTGAGAATGTCCTTATTCAAAGTTATACCCATTTGGCGCAATGGGCCCAGGGACTTCAAGAAGAGAGCAAGGAGTGGAATCTTCTTATGCAGTACCGCATTGTGAATACAGATCACCCTGCGTCTCCCATCCAAGGTATCACATTCCTTCCGGTGGAAATTCAAATCCACCCTCAAGGAACCCAGAGCGGGTATAGGCCCTATCTCCAGTTTATCAAAGCTCTTATCGGATCTGGTCCCAAAGTCGATATTCGGAATGTGACGGTCATGGGTGACGGGCAGAAAGCGACACACCTAACAATTGGATTGTCGGTATGGATGAAAGCCACCGATTCCGTCGAACTTTAAAAAATCCTCTAGTCGTCATTGGCCTGTGCCTTTTGGCGGGGGCTGCCGTGTATTCCAACATCATGGACATGACATCCGATACCCCAGGCATTATCTCTGTGGGACTGAATCGACTGCTTTCCACCCCTACTCCGCCTTCCTTACCCCGCACAAACCGGAGCCATGAAGAAGCGGCGGAACGGTGGATCGATAACCCGATTCGTGATCCGTTTTCTCCCATTACGGTCGCCACTCAACCTCGATCGGCATCATCATCTTCGACGACCACACCGCTCCCAGTGCTGAAGCCTCCTCAGTTGCAGAGCGCGCTCGCTCTCAAAGCGGTCGCGGTCGAAGGGCAGCAACGGAGTGCGGTGATCAACCGGACCGTGGTGTACGAAGGGGAAATGATTGAGGGATATCAGGTCATGACGATTCAACCAAAAGGGGTGTGGCTGAAACGTCAAGGCAAGATCCAATTACTAACCTTTTCAGATAACCCAGCTTCATAATTTTTTCATCAGGACTCTGAATACCTCATGCAACAAAACAGATTGGCAACCCTTCCCATCTCCACCATATCCTGGCGCCAGTCAAACGGATCGGCCTGCAATGCTTTTGTGCGGGTCATCACGAATCTGACTCTATGGGGAATTCTCAGCCTGTGGGGGTGCACTACCACCGATCCGGATGCAGATAGGCCACGGGTTTCTCCTAGCCCCAGGCAGGAATTCTCGGCAGTTCCTCACAGCGCCAACGTTGTGCCGACCGCCATCAAAACCCCTCAAGCAACATTTTCCTTAGAGGATCGGATGTTGCTGAGCAGCAATCTTCCCCAACCACCTCCTACATCCGCTCCCTCTCTGGGTCCCTTGTATTCCTTTCGTGCCCAAGATCTTCCTGTCATCGATGCATTAGCCCTTTTTGCTCGAAGCAATCGTTTAAACATCGTGGCCGGACCGGAGATAACCGGGACGGTGACCGTGTCTTTTCATGATTTGCCCCTGGAACAGGCCATGTCGGCCCTTTTGGAAGCCCATGGCTATTATTGGGAACACCACCAGGGCCTGATCCAAGTCAGGCAATTCAAATCCAAAACATTGAGTATCGATTACATTCGACTCGTCCGTGGCGGAGCCGGACAGAATCGCGCTCAACTCAACTCTGGATCATCCGCTTCCGGGTCAGGAGGAACCCAGGACGCGGGGCAAATTACCGTCAATCAACAAGACGAAATTAAATTCTGGGAGGAACTCGAAAAGCAAATTCAAACTTTGATGTCGAAAGATGGACGCCTCGTGCTAAATCGTCTTTCTGGAACCATTCAAATCACTGACTGGTACCAGCGAGTTGATGAAATCGATCACTTCCTTGAAAAAGTGCATCAAGCTCTCTATCGGCAAGTGGAAATTGAGGTCAGAATTTACGAAGTCAACCTCAACGACAATTACAGTTTGGGCATTGATTGGACCAAGATCAATTTTTTGGGGTCATCCGGAAATATCGCGCTCGCGAACATTATTGCCGTCCCTTTTGGAGGGTTTGGCTTTAAGGCGGCGACCACCACGATTTCATTTGCTGACGGAAGCTTCGACGGCGTCCTGAAGGCCCTCCAGGAACAAGGTGACCTGCGGGTGGTGTCTCAACCCCGGGTGATGACACTCAACAATCAACCGGCATTGATTAAAGTTGCCACAGATCAGCCGTTTTTTACCCAAACTATTGCCCAAGGTACCTCCGGCACCGGCAATATAGTTACCGAGCAGGCCCGCTCAGTGACGGTGGGATTAGTACTTTCGGTCACACCTCAAATTTCGGAAGATGGATGGATCATGATGGATATCACTCCTATTATTTCCCGGCTTCGTGACATCGCCACCTCTCCTAATGAAACCTCTACTGCACCAGTCTTAGATGTCAAACAATCTTCCGGGTTAGTGCGCCTCAAAGATGGGGAAATGGTGATCATCGGTGGACTCATCCAGGAAGAATCCTCGGAAACCGAGCGCAAGGTTCCTATCCTGGGGGACATTCCCTACCTCGGCCGTCTGTTTAAAGGAACCTACACCGTCAAAACCAAAAGTGAATTGGTCATCTTTTTAACTCCAAAGATTGTGCGGTCTTCATTATGACGACACTCGACCTTAGCCTCTGCTATCAGGAATTGGGATTTTCAGAACCCCCCTTTCGCCTGACACCGGATACCGATTTCTTTTTTCCCGGTAGCCATCATCTGGAAGCCCTGAACCATCTTAGATTTGGCATTGCCAGCGGCGGATTCACCATGCTGACGGGTGAAGTCGGTCTCGGCAAAACTCTGTTGTGCCGACACTTGCTTCGACATCCGCCAAGCGGGATCCGCTTCGCCTATCTCATGAATCCTGATCAATCTTATGGTGATTTACTGACATCTATTTATGAAGATCTGACCGGGACACTCCCTGAAGATCAATCCCTTGGTGCCTTACAACGGGAATTGCCTAAGCTGTTACTCCGCCTGGCTGAAGGAGGGGAACGGGTTGTAGTCCTGGTGGACGAAGCCCATCGCCTCAGTGGAAAAGTCCTTGAAGGGCTTCGCCTCCTTTCCAATCTGGATACTGAAAAAGACAAGTTGATGTGTCTCCTCCTGGTTGGACAACCGGAGCTGGAACAAAAGCTGGCGGCTCGAGTCTTTCGGCCGTTACGCCAACGCATTAGTGTGCGCTATCGCCTGGAGCCATTTACCTATAAGGAGACATGCGCATACATCCTCCATCGTCTGCATGTCGCTGATGTCACCGACCGCTTCCATTTAGGGATGGGTGTCCTCTGGTGTATTTATCTCTGGAGTGGCGGCGTGCCTCGGCGCATCAACCAACTGTGCGACCGGGCCCTGTTGGCGGCGTATGCTCAAGGCTGTCTCACGGTGACTCCCCGGATGGTCTGGAAAGCCACTAAAGAGTTCAAGCCCTAGAGAAGGATTAAGAGAAGATTAACAGACGATGAGTATAATCGCAGACACACTTCAACGCCTGCAGACACCGCCCATTAGTGAGAGGCTTGGCACACCCGAGAGCCCATCTATTGTCATTCCGATCAGAGGAAAAAGGGAACCAGGTTGGCACAACCGGCCATCTCGCTTGAAATTTTGGTTTGCCGGATTAGGCATGGCCATCGGGTTGAGTGGTCTGGGCATAGCGGCCTACTGGATCGGCTTTCATCTCGACTTCGGGCTCTCAACCTATGCATCTCAAAGAACTCCTCAGAGTATGGCTCTTTCGGGTTCCATTCCTAATCTGAGATCAACACCTTTCGACTCCCCATCGACTGAATCCATGCAGATGCCCGTTGCCAGCCCCATTCAGGATGTTCCGACATCAGCTTCTCTGCATCCAGAAGAGGAAGCATCCATCATCCAAAATAGTATTTCATCCGCAACTCCGATTCCTCGAACAACGAAAACCCTTTACCCTCAGCGCTTCCAGGCGCAGTTCCTGTCTCTTCTGAGATTGAGACCCGATCTATTGACCCCATACCCCTGCAATTGCACCAGACACCCGTGTCAACGATTGCTTCAATACCGAATAGTGCGACAGAATTGGCACCGACCAAAGAGCGTGCCGAACCAAAGCCCGCATTGACCAGTCGTCCTGACGCAACTCCAACACGATCGGACAAAACTGCTTCTCCAGTTGTCGAAGCAGAGGTCTTCGATGTGACAGAGCCATCCCTGCCGGTAGAAGTCGCCTTCGAAGAAGAACGCATAAGCCAGGATGAATCCTCAAGCACCCCTCATCTCCTTTCAAATACAACAGCCATGATTCCTAAAAAAGGAGAGACATCTCAGAAGGGTCAGTCATCTATTGCTGTTCAATCTTTTCCGGGCAAATTGCTCGGACATGCCCAACAACTCATTCAGGCAGAGCAGTACGAAGAGGCTCACGCTTTGCTCGACCCACTCTTCAAAGATCCCCCTGTCAATTGGGAGCCGTGGTTTTGGATGGGAACAGCCCTCCTCGGCCAGAGACAACTTGAGCAAGCCGACCAGTTTTTTCTGAGTGGGTTAGCCAGAAATGACAAAATTCCGCAATTATGGATTCAACGCGCCCTCGTCGCCCATCAACGGGGAGAATATCAACTGGCCATCCATGAATTGCGGCGGGCCGAGTCCTTAGACGCGACTCTTCCCCATGTGCATTTGAACATGGGATACGCGTATGACAAACTGGGCAACGAACGATTAGCCCATGAATATTATGTGAAATTCCTGAAATTATCAGAAGGCAACCCGGCATTTTTCTCCATTCGTAAAAAGCTCTACGCCCGTTTCACGGAGCAGATCCAATCCACCCCTCACCCGGGACTTCCCTCTTCACTTCCGGAAAATCCTTAATTCCTCCCTGAACCCTCCTGACCATTCTCCAACGCCTCAGGCACTTTCATTTCCGTATCCGGTTTCATTTTCAGATTGCTCTCCCCATAACCGAGAAGAAAGCCATAGGTCATTATAAGATGAAAGATATACTGCAACTTCTCCTTTAGCCCAAAAAATAACGAGAGGACTGCTACCGCCCAGACGATGCCTGGGAGCATAAAACGTCGTGACAATTGGTATGCCGTTTCAAACCGAAAAATGACAGGCCGATATGACTATCGTCTATGCCTAGGCAGGGGAGATTTTGAGATTTGCCAGCGTGACACCATTACTCTCTACTCATGGCCATGAAGACATTGGCTGGCAAAAGTTGACGTCGCCGGCGACTTCACATCTGTCGGTCCCATACACACTCGTGTTCCCGTAACGCAAGGGTTTGACATGCACTAAACCCTCGGTTAACCCAGATTTAGAAGGGGCGACGCGTCATACGCCCATTATTGCCATGACCGCGAACGCCATGGCGGGGGATCGGGAAAAATGTCTGACCGCCGGCATGGATGAGTATTTATCCAAACCGCTGAGGCCGGATGATTTAGCCATGATCATGGCGAAGTGCTTACACCAAAATGTGGAACCCCGCACACCCGGACCTCCAACTCTCACACACCTCCTCCCAGCATCCGAGGTGCCGGTCAAAAACGCACTACCATTGCCGGCTATCAATCTGAGCACCCTCCAGCAATGGGAAGAGATGGCGGGAAAAGAGTTTGTCGTGAAGATGGCGAATAAATTCGTGGAAGATGCGACCGCATGCGTCACAGCCATCGAACAAGCCATCGACAATCATGAATCTATTCGCCTGAGCGAGACCGCTCATGGACTCAAAGGCATATGCCGGAACATGGGAGCAGACATTCTCGCTCAGGTGGCCTATGAACTTGAGCAAGCGAGTGCAGGAAAATTAAATCGGGAAATCCCGACGTTTCTCGGCAAGATCTGCCAGGAATTTCAACGGGTCCGGGTAGCTTTGAAAGAAGTCACGTCCAGCTGAAAATAACCCTCTGGCGGAGACCTTTGGACGAGAGGGTTCCCAAAAGGCTTGGTCAGCCAGGAACGTTATCTACCAACTGAAACGCTTCGGCTATCTCAGAGGCTCCCTGGGATCACGTCGGATCCTCACCCACACAAGAACTGCTGAAACAGGAATTAGGCCTGGTTTAAGCCACTCTCCTTGCTTCCGGGTATCCTACAATCCATTACCAGTCAGCCCCCAGCCGATCCAGCACAATCTGGTGCACAACCGTATGGAGGCCGAGTGTGGCCAAATAGATGGCCGTCTCTGCGATGTCAAAAGGATTGATTTTTTCACTCTCGATGATTTCTTCAGATGTCGCATCCACTAATTCATCTGCGACCATGCCCGGGCAAATCGCGCTCACTTTTATGTTCAATGCCCGCCCTTCATCAGCAAGGGACTTGGTCAACGCCATAATGCCATGTTTGGAAGCACTGTATGTGCTCGTCCCGGCCCAAGCCTGAATACCGGCTATGCTGGATATATTGATGATCAGCCCGCCTCCCTGCTTTTTCATCTGTTGAAAGCCGGCTCGACAACAGAAAAAAGTTCCCCGCAAATTGGTATTGAGGACCTCGTCAAATTTTTTTGTGGATGTGTCAGCCAACCGTCCGCCTGCAACCACCCCGGCATTATTCACCAGAATATCCAGCCGTCCGAAGCGATTGACCGTTTCTAATATAAGGGAGTCTACCTGGCGTTCGTCTGACACATCCGTCTGAATAACGGCGACCTCCCCTCCGCTTTTCCTAATCTGAGCGGCCGTCTGTTCACACCGATCTAACCGTCTGGCCGCCACAATCACCTGTGACCCTTCTTCACCGAAACGAAGAGCGATGGCTTTTCCTATACCGCTACTGCTTCCGGTAACGATGGCAATTTTTCCCTCAAGACGTTTCATCCCTTTCCTCCTAATCCTATTTAAGCAGCAACCTCTCAGCTCAATACACTCAACTATCCTCTTTCATCGACTTTAGACATCCCATTCCTGCAAGTAAACCATGATGAATCATGCCTGACCTACACAGGATCACTCTTTCCATGGATGTCGTAGTAACGGCCTACCGAGATTTTTTGCCTGTTCAATGAACGAGACAAGACATCTTCTCCTCAATTTCCTATCCCTGATTCATGCACATGGGAAGGCATGTTGTAAATGAAAAATTCTAAAGGTTATCACTTAGAAACCGACAAGAAGAGATATGGCTATTTCTCCGATCGTCAGCCCTGAACAAGAAGAGCGGGAAGCTCTATGTTCCTTCATTGGTGAACAATTGAAGAACGGCCATTTGGACTTGCCTCTCTTACCTGTCGTGGCCAACCAGGTCCTTATACTTTCAAGTGATCCTAATGCGGATGCCACTAAGCTCTCGACGTTGATTCAACAAGACCAGGCCCTTGCCGGCAAGATTTTGCATATTGCCAATTCGCCGGCCTACCTTCCTCGATCACCTATTGTATCCCTTCAACAGGCCATTGCCTGGCTTGGCCTTAACATGTTGGCCGGTCTGGCGCTCTCCATTTCGGTCCAGAGAGGGGTCTTTAGGATCAAGGGATATGAAAAGGAAATCCGGACATTATGGCATCAGGCCCTTGCCTCCGGCCTTTACGGAAAAGAAATCGCACGCCGCATTCGCCACAATGTGGAAAACGCGTTCCTCTGCGGATTACTGCATACCATCGGCAAACCATTACTGCTCCATCTCCTGACCACATCAGCACAAACTCTTCAGGTGCGTCATTCTTGGGCGCTCATGGAATCTCTCATACAAGAATGGCATATTCCCGCCGGGGCCAAACTCGCCGCCGCGTGGAAATTACCCGAACCGGTGCAAGAAGCCATTCGCCTGTATCCCGACCATTCCTTTCACGAGGCCACCTCTCCCACTAAAGGGGCCATGATCACCTGTTTAGCCGATCATTTGTCCACCTGCCTATTAGATCCCTCCACACATAATGAAGAAAAACTTCGCACTCTTCCCGTCGTCCAAGCATTGAATTTTTATCCTGAGGACATGACGGCGCTTCTCGAACAAGGCGAAACCATACAACGGCAAGTCGAAGCCTTCCTGGTATGAATCCCTCCCCACGCTACGACCTCATGGTGATAGGAAGCGGTCCGGCCGGCCAGAAGGCTGCCATTCAAGGGGCTAAAGCGGGGAAGCGGGTGGCACTGATTGAACAAAACCGCGAAGTCGGGGGAGCATGCGTCTACCAAGGAACCATCCCTAGCAAAACTCTGCGCGAAAGCGCCCTGCAAATGGTGCAGTTTCTTCAGGCCAGGGATGTGTTTGAGTTTCGCATGCGGGATGACGTGAAAATTGCCAGCCTCATGGCGCGCTTGGACAACGTGGTGCGTGCCCACGGGGAATTCATGAAGGAACAGATAGAGCGAAATGGCATTGAGCGGTTTCATGGGCGTGCGCAATTTGTGTCTGATCGGGAAGTACAGGTCACCGGGTTGAATGGCCAACCCACATTCGTCACAGCGCCATTTATCGTCATTGCCACCGGGTCTCGCCCACGCGTACCCGACAACATTCCCATTGATCACGAACATATCCTGGACAGCGACTCCATTCTCTCTCTCGTATATTTACCAAAGTCCCTAACCGTCCTGGGCGGTGGAGTCATTGCGAGTGAATACGCCTCCATCTTTGCCTTATTGGGTGTGCAAGTCACCATGGTTGACACGGCTGACCGTCCCCTTAAGTTTTTGGATCAAGAACTCACCGATGAATTTTGTGGCGCATTTGAGAAAACCGGCGGGAGGTATCGGGGTCTGCAACGAATTCAGACGGTCAGGTGGGACGGCTTCTCACAAGTGACGACAATCTTGGAAAGCGGTGAAACCCTGGAGAGTGAAAAGATGCTGGTGGCCTTGGGGCGAGTGGCCAATCTGGAGAATCTGAATATTCAAGCTGCCGGGTTAAGCCCGACGACCCGTGGGCTCATGTCGGTGAACGTCTACTGCCAAACTACCGTTCCCCATATTTATGCGGTCGGTGATGTCATTGGTCCGCCCTCTCTCGCTTCCTGCTCCATGGAACAAGGCCGACGGGCCGTTTGTCATGCATTTGGGCTGGAAACCGGAGTTGCACCGGAGAATATTCCCATGGGCATTTATACCATTCCCGAAATGTCCAGTGTGGGGCTGAGCGAACAAGAAGCCAAAGAAAAACGAGGCGGAGCCATCATCGGACGTGCGCGATTTCATGAAATTGCCCGCGGACAGATTTCAGGAATGACAAGTGGTCTGCTCAAAATGGTCGCTGACCCAAAGGGGCAAGAACTGCTCGGGATCCATATCGTGGGCGAAGGCGCCACGGAACTCATTCACATCGGCCAAATGGGTCTCCTGAGCCACCTCCAAATTGATCGATTCGTGGAAAACATTTTTAACTTTCCCACCCTCGCCGAAGCCTATCGGGTTGCCGCCCTTGATATTGCCAAGCAACGCCGGCGGTAATCCTCAGACTTCTCACCTCCGATCTCATGATTCAGTCTGGAAGCAATGTGATAGGGAATTAAATAATTGTCCCATAATGAAAAAGACAGACCGAATGGGAAAACCTGCCAGAAGCCTTCCTGCATGCTTAGAAAGATCACTCAGAACCGATAGCTGAGTTCAAGCATGTGCAGATCGACACCCCGGTTATGGGTACCATAAATCCCGGCATCTGACATATGATGGAATCTCCACCCGACTGACAAATTCCAGGGAAGATGATAGGTAATGCCGCCATGCCCAATAATTTGGAAGTGTCCTCCGATATTTTGACTGCCAAACCTATAATCGCTGAGATAGGCGCTGCCTCCGCCAATATCGAAGGTAAGATTCCACCTAGGCTGGGTAAACGCAATGCCGGGAGTCACCTCAGTAATAAATCCGGTATCACCCGCGGCCCTCAAGGCCCCAGCGCTCACATTGAGCCTAAAACGGATCTCCCACTCTGAAGAAAATTCCCACCGCCAGGGAAGTCCAATAACGGCAAACGCATCGTATTGTTCAAAATCCTCCTTTTCGGTCGGTGGGATGCCAAGTGTCTTAGAATTTATCCCTGCCCGTATTCCAACGGAAATTAATTCAATATCTTTGGTATGGCCCGTGTTCGGAAAAGCGAGCATAAGTCCCGCTGACAAAATCAAAACACGGATTAGATATGGGGAGAACTTCGACACGTTCTTTTTTCTCTCCACAGTTGGTCCATCTGATTTTTGGTATTGTATTTTAACTTTCAACTAAGACACACAGATCTCCCTCGCCCCTTTGGGGAGAGGACTGGAGTGAGGGCGGAAGGCGTTTTTAAAAGTTAAACCACTTTAACTGCTTATTTTGAAATCCAAATGCGCGTTTTATGCAGGTACTCGGCCTTCAGCACAAAATAGTCTCTCTTATATATCCAGCGCTCCATTACGTTACTTTGTCTGAAGAGGAGGGAGAAATGCGATAAAAAATGTTAAAGAGGGAGTTACGATTAGAAGGACAAGCGCGCTAGAAGATCTGAAAAAATTTGAGGAATGTATCCCTTGCTCATCATGTCAGCTTTCACCATCCCTTCAACAGGAGTCAATGCCTTAGTTCCTGGTACACGCGCTTCCGGAGGCCTTTCCACTGCGCTGGCTTCCTCACACCTTCACCACTGGGAATAGGCCCGTTTAACGGCTGCCATAACGTACCACAAATTTCAACTCTGTCAAAAAACAAAAGACACCCCAATTCCACCTCTTCACTCTCAAGATGGACATTATCACCCTAGAAGAAAATTGAAGAGTGCCACAGTAACTCATCCGAGATGGCCTATGGTCATGATTGAGGGAGAAACACTCTATCGTTCACGGCGGAGCTTCTTTATCCAGAAGAAAGAATTCCCCGCGGTTGATTGATTCAAGGAAGGTCAGCTGACAGCGATGTTGAATGGAATAATGGCCTTATTTTTCTTGATGTATTAACCGATGCCCGGTGCCGTATCCTCATCCCGCCGTTCCTTTTGAGACTGGTGATAGGCCTTCTCCGCTTCCTCCATAGCTGTAACTTGTTGAATTTCAAACACCTCATTGGGCGTGAGATATTTTAAGGCCGTGGCTCCAAGTACTTTTTTTTCAGCTGTCCCTTTTAATTGAATATGAATCAAGGCATCCGCCCCCATTCGTTGGGCTTTTTTAATAAGGGCAAAGTGGAGTTCATCCCAATTGACTTTCGATTTATCCGGAGACTGGCCTACCTCAATCTCGTCCATGGTTTCATAGGGAACAACGGGCATTTCATCGAGAATCTCGATAACTTTATTAACATAAGGATTATCCTCTGAGGTAGAAATCTCTTCAGCCACGGGTTCGAATCGCGGAGTACGAGCCACCTCCACATCAAAATCTTTCAATCGCATAGCGGCCAATGCGGCCTCGTGTAAATTGCTGCTTTGAGCCAACCGCTTAAGCTTTTCTACTCGTTCAAGGGCTTCCTGCAAACTCATTCTTGCCCCTTTTTTCCGAAGGGCATTCACGGGCATTGAACTACTCCACGATCAGTTGCCATTTAAACCATAGGGTCATTACAAAAAGAAAGGACGATTATTCCAGGACTGCAACAAGGCCTTAAATACGAGAATAGCATTATGATAGTAGAACCTATGTCTTCGGTGAGATTTCTACCTTTCTAGGAATCAGGTTGTCAAATGATCTTTATACAAGGTCAGAAAACCCATTTTACGACGTTCAAGCAATCTAAAAGTCCCCGCCACCCTATCACGAATCTTTCGATCAATAAGACCTATCAATTCCTGAGACATCAGAAGGAATCGGACGGAACGTGCCTGGAAAGCCATACTTGTCAAAAACAGATTCTGACGGTAGGCCATCAATTCAAATAGGGTTCCAAGGAAGCACTATCCCTCTTTTTACTCGCCAAACGCATACCTTGGAATTGTGCACAGAACTTGAGGATGACTATAATCAGGGGATTAATTTCAACTATCGTATATCGGAGCTGCTTTTTATTAGATTCTACGGCTCACCCCAAATTCTACTGTTGGAATGAGGGAGAGGAAGCGGGTTGTCTCACGCAAACAATTAAGAATAGGGGGAAACGTATGAGTCTCGCCGATCAAACATGTGTGCCGTGTCGAGGAGGTGTCCCTCCTTTGGAGCTACAGAAAATTCAAGAATTGCTGAGTCAACTGGACACCGGATGGACGCTTAATCCGCAAGGCCATATTGAAAAAACCTATACTTTTGACAACTTTGCTGATGCCTTGGCGTTTACCAATCGAGTGGGCAATGTTGCCGAACTTGAAAACCATCATCCTGATATTTATTTGGCCTGGGGGAAATGCAAAGTGGAAATTTGGACCCACAAAATTCATGGCCTCACAGAAAGCGATTTTTACTTAGCAGCCAAGGCTGATCGCGCCTTTCACCTACCTACTTCTTATTGAACAGTCTGATGACGACCAGTCCAACCTTGATTCATCCGGTCTCTTCGGAGTCGAAACGACCTCAGACTGGCCATTCTAGCCACATTACCGATTTCCGATCTTTCGGAACAAAGGTCGCACTGGTGACCATGCCGTTTAGTTATTCGAAATTCCCCTCAATCCAACTGGGAACCCTCTCCGCCTTGCTAAAATCGCAAGGGATCGGCACCAAAACCTACCACTTTAATCTCCAATTCGCACATAAAATCGGCGTGCCGTTGTATGAGATCTTGTGCGAGAAACGCGGCCTGTTTGGGGAATGGCTGTTCTCCGCCTTATTGTTTCGCGACAATCCGAAACATGGGGAATATCCAAACGTGTTTAAACCCATCTTCGAAGACACGGCCCGAGAAGCCGCATGTTCCATCGGTCATTTAGAAGAGATCGCCCACACGATCGCTCCAAAATTTTTAACCTGGTGTTTGACAAGAGTGGATTGGAGTCAATTTAACGTGGTGGGATTTACCTCGACGTTTGATCAAAATGTCGCGAGCTTAAGCCTGGCGAAGTTGATCAAGGATGTGTACCCGGACATCCGGATTGTTTTTGGCGGAGCGAATTTCGATGGGGAAATGGGGCTTGAACACTTTCGAGCCTTTCCCTGGATTGATTATGTGGTGATCGGGGAGGGGGAACAACCCTTTCCACCATTGGTTCGACGCATCCTTCTTGATGAGGAATCCGATATCCCGCCCGGTGTGGCCTATCGTCGGGACGGACAGATTCACTTGACACCTCACGATGATCTATTCACCCAGTTTTCTGAACTTCCCCCCCCAGATTACGACGATTACTTTTCGGAACTCCACGACTTAGCCAAGCTGGGGTCTACCGGATTAAATCGGATTCTGCTCTATGAAGGTTCGCGCGGATGCTGGTGGGGAGAAAAACATCATTGCACCTTTTGCGGATTGAATGCCCAGGCCATGGAATTCCGGGCTAAAACTCCTGAGCAGGTCGCCTCGGAGTTGGACTATCTTTCCAGCCGCTACGACACCACCCGCTTTCGCTTGGTCGATAATATTATCGATATGAAATATGTCGACAGCGTGTTTGGGCAACTGGCCCAGCGGCATGTTGACCTTGATGTGTTTATGGAGACAAAAAGTAATCTGAACAAACAACAGATTCAGACACTGGCGAAAGGTGGGGTGAAATGCATGCAACCGGGCATTGAAAGCCTGAGTCTGGCGCAACTTAAGGAAATGGATAAGGGGGTGAGCCCTTTACAAAATATTCAATGCTTGAAATGGAGTCGATATTACAATATTGATCTCTCATGGAATATTTTATTGGGTTTTCCACAGGAAACAGATGCCGATTACCAGCAACAAATCGAAATGATTCCGTCTTTGATCCATCTCCAACCTCCGGAATCTACAGCGAAACTCTGGCTCGAGCGATTTAGCCCCTATTTTAAATGGCCTGAACAATACGGCATTCGCCTGACAGGACCGGGATTAGCCTATTCCTATGTATATGACGAACGGAAAGTCGATCTTCATAAAATTGCATATGACTTTGAGTACGAAATCGATTGGAAAGTTGCCCCTCAACTCTATGAGGAACTCGTCAAACTTGTGCAAGACTGGAAAGGCCGGTATCACTCCTCCAATCGACCCTTTCTTTTCTTTGCCAAAGCCTTGAGCTATCTTACCGTCTATGATGGGAGGGGAACGACTCCGACCAGCGAACGGTTTGAGGGACCGCATGCCTTTATATTGGAATTTTGTAATGACCAACCCAAATCATTTGAACAGATTCGTAAGGGCTGGCAGGAATCCTTCCTGCCAGGACCTGACGACGGTACCATCGTGCCCCTGGTGGATGTCCTCACAACACTTCACGGAAAACGGTTACTTCACAAGGAAGGGGGACGTTATTTCACTCTGGCACTTCCGGTAAACCCTCATCGGTGACATATCCTCCTATCAACTGGGATAAAAGTTCCGAATTTCTTTATCCTTTCACTTTCTTTTTTCTTTATTTCATACACTTATTTTTGGTGCGGTTTGTGCACGACTTAAACGCCTAGATCAAAGAATCAAGGCGAGGAAAATTGTTTGACAATCTTCCCTTTCGACGGTAGCCTATTAAGTCGTGCAAGGATCTGCCGAAAACTCTCATAATATGAGACACTTAGAACCAACTCTACAGATTCAAAATTATTTCATGCCCATTCGAACTTTCTTCTTTACTCGAAACCTGCTAGTTGCCTCCAGTGTGATTTTGGCAACATGCACATTCTTCCCTCAATCATCCACTGGGCAAGTTTCTCCATTACCCCATCATCATTCTCGGGAATCCCTCACATTTAATGATTCCATGGCCAAGAATGAGTATCGTCCTGATCACTCGATTGATGCTCTCGAATTATCCAATCAAAGAGAACAGACAGATTCACTAGAAGCGCAATCGGATAGTTCCCTTCATGATAATTCTTATTTCGAGCACTCATCTGATCAAGTTGATCCAACTGGAGAGACATCTTCTTCCATCATCCACGAACCTGCATCCTTGAACGATGGGACATCCGCCACAAAAAACTCGAACCCCTCTTCCTCCGACGCCATGGCTAAAACACATGGTATCCAGGTTCCTGAGTCGGAATCCGGAGAACTAATGGCCCCTTTTTTAACGACTGAAGTATTTCAAGGATCTCAAAACGGAGCTTCAACAGGTTTCATTCCGAAATTACGCTTTAATGCTGCAGATTCAACTGAGCAACGGGCGCAAGTTGCTCTGGCTCGATTCGCAAGGGTTTTTGATCCCATGTGGGAAGTTCCTCAACAAAGAAAACCAGGGGCATATGGAACCCTTCCCCTTGTGCTGAACGAGTCGGTAGAGAAGAACCTCGAATATTTCCAATATGGGATTCCCGAGCGATTTCAATCGTATCTCGACCGGTTTCATCACTATCAAGACCTGGTGGAGCCCGTGTTTCGTGAGCTTGGCCTCCCGCAGGAACTGATGTATCTTTCACTCGTTGAAAGTGGCTTCAACCCCCGCGCCTTTTCTCGCTCCCGCGCCTCTGGTCCCTGGCAATTTATGAAAGGGACGGGCCTGGTCTATGGCCTAGATGTGGATTGGTATTTGGATGAACGTCGCGATCCCATTAAATCCACAGTGGCTGCGGCTCATCATCTTCGGGATTTGTATGATCAGTTTGGTTCCTGGCCTCTGGCCCTCGCGGCATATAATGCAGGGAGTGGAAAGATTTCGCGGGCCATCAAAAAGACCGGCACCCATGATTTTTGGACCATTCGACGGTCACGTCACATAAGACGGGAAACCAAAGAATATGTGCCTCGCTTTATTGCGGCGACCCTTATCGCTCAAAATCCTACGGCCTATGGATTCAGTTCTCCAGACGGCGACCGCCATGCGTTTGAAGAAGTCCTGATCACGAAACGTATTCATCTTTCTGCCGTCACCCAACAAACTGGGATTCCTGTTGAGGAACTTCAACGGCTCAACCCGGAACTTCGACGAAGTATCGTCCCAAGTCTCACGAGTCCTGGCTATTATCTGAAAGTACCACTCGGAATGGCCTCCTTGGTTGAAGAACACCAGCCAAAACTCGTTGTCTGGACTCAACCTCCCCCTCCGCCAACGGAATGGTATCAGATTCGGCGCGGAGAAAGTTTATCGGTGGTTGCCAAACAATTTGGCATGAAAGTCAGTCAACTAAAAGATATGAATAACTTGACGAGTAATATCATTCGGGTGGGAACCAAGCTCCGTGTGCGCGGAGGCATTGGTGAAGATGATTCTGATACTGAAACCACCTGGTATCGGGTCAGATCTGGTGATTCCCTGGGGAACATTGCTACTCGATTTCGAATGTCTGTGAATGCACTGATGAGAATGAACAATTTATCCAGCCATACCATTTATCCCGGAGACCGATTACGGGTAAAAGGGGAACCTGTCACCAGGGCTTCAAGCAATAACGATTCTAAATGGTATAAGGTTCGCAGAGGAGATAGTCTGTGGACTATTGCCAAGCAATTCAGCATGAGTGTCCAAGATTTGCGGGCGCTTAATAACCTCTCATCCAGCATTATTCAGGCCGGCGGTATGTTAATGGTGAGCCAATAATCTACCCAATGGATGAGCCCTCCTGCTCACTCTATTTTTCCTCTTCTTTTCTCTGAACCGGTTGGCTTTCAATACTTTTCTTCTGTGCCTCGTCTCCATCTTTATTTTCCGGTGGGAGCGATTCTTTGGTTTCTTCCGGGGCCAGCACTTTCATCCGCAAGGCCGCTTCGGACGCAAATGGTGATAGGGAAAAATCCTGAAGAATTGTTTTATAGTGACTCACCGCCTCGGAAACCTTTTCATCCGCTTCTGCGAGCTTCGCCAGCTCAAAGATTACCTGGTCTTTATTTAAGGCCTGTGGATTGGCCAGGACGGCTTCAAAGGCTTTCATAGCGGCTTCTCGATTTCCATTGCGCAATGAGGCTAATCCCAATCGTTGTTGAATTAATCCGACAAAGATGCGATCTGGAGCATTATGCTCGATCAACGAAGTATAGACCTCTATTGCCCCTTGGTAATTTTGCTCGTCCATCAAGCTGTTGCCCAATAAAAACGAGGAGACTCCTGCACTCGTTGTTCCTGGAAATTGATCCAGAACCTCTTTAAACATTTCTGAGGCTTTTTGAATATTCTCCTGGCCCTTTTTGACATCATCCAGAGGGCGATCCAAATACACCGTTTGTGCTCGGCCCTCCAATTCCCAGGCTTGTTCCTCTTTTTGTTGGCTGAGCCAACTCAACGTCACAATCGCCACGATCACGGCAATAGCTAAAAAAATTCCTCCCCACACCAAAGCCCGATTCTCTTCCACAAAAAATAGAAACCGCTCTTTGCTGGATAGAAATTGAACCGGTTCTCCGAGTGAAGATTTATTCGTAAGATCTTTAATTTTATATCCCATGTTCTTTCTTCCCTCTTCCTCTCATCACGAGGACAAACCTATAATCATATTTTCTCACTCTAAGGTGTGATGCCTTATACCCACGCACCCCGGTCATGTCAAACGGTATTCCACACTATTCAACCCAAGTTGACAAGGTCTAACTGCCTGTTATAATGGAAAAATTATAATATAGTTTGTCTTTTAGGCGGATAGCTCAGCTGGCAGAGCGCTGCCTTTACACGGCAGATGTCGCAGGTTCGATCCCTGTTCCGCCTACCAATATTGTTTTTGGCATATGACCTGCTTGATCTGATATATTCATCAATTTCTACAACAACTTGCTTTCCTCTTTGTAATGTATGAGTGGGCTATTTGCCCAAGATCAAAAAAAATTTCGGGGCCGTCGTTCAGCTAGGTTTAGGACGCCAGATTGTCAATCTGGAGGTCGCGGGTTCAAATCCCGTCGGCCCCGCCATTCCTCATCTCCTATTGGTTTGTTCACTATCAAATTCCCCCAGTTTACACTCAGACCAGCCTAAAGGAGGTCGAAATACAGCCTATGACTTTTGCTGCAAATCCTTCTGAGTTCTTTGGGTCCTTGGGCTTGCTTTCTATTGTGATTCTTTTTCTCCTGTCGATTTTTTCGGTGGTTTCATGGGGAATCATCGTCAATAAATTCAGGCGTTTTGGGCGTATTCGGCAAGAAGAATCTCAATTCTTGCAATTGTACGAACGAAATCCAGTTGACCAGCAAACTTTGAGGCATCAGGCGCAAACATTAACGTTTAGCCCAAGCTCTGCGGTCTATTTGGGCATAATCGACCGTTTACCTGCATCCTCGGACATTTTCACCTCCCAACCTCGGTTAGAGCCTCATCCCGCAGAACGCTCTCCCAACCGTCAGTACCTGGAAAAGGTCGCGCAATACATCATCCAAAATCAAATTAACCATCAGGAAGCGTATTTGCCTTTTTTAGCGACCACAGGAAATCTGACTCCGTTCATCGGGCTGCTCGGAACCGTGTTGGGTATTATCAACGCCTTTCGGGAAATTGGCGTTCAAGGTTCCGCAAGCATTGCCGCCGTCGCTCCCGGTGTTTCTGAAGCGCTTGTGGCCACGGCTGCAGGGTTATTTGCGGCAATTCCTGCTGTGATGGCTTACAATTATTTTCTTTCCAGAATTCGAAAAATGGCCTTCCGGGTTGAAGCCTTTACCATTGAATTTCTCAATACGGTTGAAGAATCCGAAAAAGCTTTTGAAGTGGAAGTGGCCCGATGATCGTTGGATCAAAACCCAGACAATTTCTTTCTGAAATCAACGTTATACCTCTTGTCGATGTGGTCTTAGTACTCCTGGTAATTTTCATGGTGACCGCCCCGATGCTGCATCGAGGCTTGGATATTAACCTCCCCACTACAACGGTCAATAATATTAAAGCCGAAGAACGCTTGATCGTTACCATTCAGCGGGATCACACCTTATCCCTCGGCAACGACCCCATCAGTTTGGTGGATCTACGAACCAAACTTCAGGAAGCCAAAGCCTCAAATCCATTGATTTCTGTGTACTTGCGGGCAGATCAAACGGTTCCCTATGGAACCGTCGTGCAGGTCATGGATGAGGTCAAAGGGGCCAAAATTGAACGCCTCGGAATGATAACCGGCCCAAAAATTGAAACGATTGAGGAAGAAACAATCGGGACTTCCCGTTAAGCTTTTCGACAATGGGACATGCTGAATCCCCAAGTCTTATCCCTCTTGGGCTCGCTGCTGACGCTTCTCAAGAAGGCTCTTCATTCCGTTGGGGCATTGTCACTTCAGGCCTTCTCCACGTCCTCGTGGTAGTCATGGCCTTGTTCCTACGCTTTCATCCTACAATTGAGGAGCCCCTTAGGACCATGGATGTGGCGCTTGTCTCATTGCCTGAAGCACAGACTGCCGCCCCAAGCAACAAAAAAGCTTCCACTGCGACACCTCCTCCAGCAAAAGTTCAATCGGCATCTCCACCAAAAGCCCAAAAAAGAGAAGAGTCCCTTCTCCCCTTGCCAACCCATTCGGCTTCCGAGCGATTATCGGAATTTCTGGGAGGAGCCATTGGCTCAATTGTGGTTCCCAACAAACAGGAAATGGCTCAAGCGCCAGCGCCACAGATGACCGACCCAAATCCCCCCAAAGACCGGTCGCCGTTGATTGAAAATCTTCGATTGCCCCCCACTGCCCCCAAACTTTCACGCCCAGAACGCTTAAATCCTACGGAGCCGTTAACCATTCCCAAAACCGATTCACCGGCTCCCAGACATACCACACAATCCACTATAACTCCTCCTGAGCAAGTAGCAACAATAGTACCGCTCCAACCTGAAAAAGTAGAACAAGCCGTCAGGCCTGCTCCAACCCTACCTGACTTGAGTTCGGTGACCCCGTTTAAGAAGACCGAAGAAGAGAAAAGACCCAACGACCTGGTCGCTTCAAACAATCTTGAAGAATCCCTGAAGCGGACGATCCCGACCTTCACGACTCCAGCACCGGTACCCAAAATTCAAAGGAAACCCAAGCCACTTCAGCAGCAACGGGAAAAGTCTTTCGTTCCTGAAATGTCCGCTCCCCAATTGGCACAAATCCGTCCATCCCAACCATTGGAAAAACCACTCCAACGTGAGAAAATGTCCGAAATAATGGAAAAGTTACGTGGAGAAGTAAAAGTCCCAAATTTGAATCAGTCGCCCCCCACACTGCAAGTACCGGTGCCACCTTCCCCCCCATCGACAAATCCGGTTCGATCGGAATTTGATGAACGAATTGCGAGATTATCCATTCCCAACGTCACATCGGTCGAATCGATTAAAAACCGACTCCAACTGCTCGAAGTGCAATCCACTTCAAATTCAGGAAATGCTGCCTCTCAGCCTTCTCCGGGAAAAATCATTACTTGGCGATGGTCGAAGACCTTATTCAGGCCACGAGTGGGTCGCCCCTCCCCTTGTCGCAAATGCTCCAGTCGTGGTGCTCAAATTCCGCATCTGCCCGATCTGGAGAAATTTCTCAGATTCGCCTTGATAAAAGTTCAGGAAACGGATACTACGATTCTGCTGCCGAACGGGCGGTGAATGCCGTCAACCCTTTACCACCTTTTCCACCCGATATTTCGGATTCATTCCTTGAGGTACGGTTTCGATTCATCAAAAAGATTAAAAGAATTAGAAAGACACCCGCGATATTATGAAGAAAGTACTCCAGCCTCTATATGGCATCCCGGTTCTTATCGTCTTTTCTGTTGTTTCCTTACTCCCCACCTCTCTTCGAGGAGAGGAAGCGGATCTCAAAGCCACACGTTCGGAGTTCCAGAAAATTCCCATCTGGGTGATGGGGTTTTCTCCTGTTCAAGCGGATGCGGGGCTAACAAAACAACACGAGGCTCAAGTCTCCACCGTTCTGAAAGCGGACCTCACCCGCTCACAAATATTTTCGGTCGCTGATTTGCCTTCGGCCAAAGCAGATTTTTCTGAAAATAAATGTATGAGCCTTTCACCCAGTTTGGCACCGCACTACCAAAAAGTGACCGTTTCAACCTGGGGAAGAGTTGGGGCAGGAGGGACTTCAACAGGAGTCCAGGGACTCATCCTTGACGCCTGCGCATTCGACCCCGGACAACAGGATGTACTGACCGGGAAACGGTACTTTTCCCTCAAAACTACAGAGACCCTCATTCGCTTAATGGCCCATCGATGGGCCGACGAACTGGTCTATCGATACACAGGCGAGCAAGGTATTGCCAGGACAAAAATCGCGTTTGTGGGCCAAAAAGACAATGGGCGAGAGCTCTTTGTCATGGATTATGATGGATATGATCCGCAGCAAGTCACCGCCGATGGCTACTTAAACCTCATGCCCACCTGGGCCCCGGACCGCAAATCCCTCATTTACACCGCCTATCGGGATCGCAAACAGCAAATTATGAAACGGGAATTGGCCACCGGTCGAGAGGAAGTCCTGGTATCGCCGGCCAGTCTGAACATTACAGCCACCTTTGCTCCGGATGGAAAATCCATTACCTACTCCAACGCTCAAGAGGGAAACTCGGATATTTATCAGGTAGAATTGGACAGTAGAACCGCGAAGCAGTTAACCTCCCACAACAGTGCCGATTTGTCCCCGTCATGGTCTCCCGACGGGCGCCAGCTGGCCTTCACCTCCGATCGTGGAGGCCGACCCCAAATTTACATTATGGATGCCGATGGTTCAAACGTCAGGCGATTGAGCTATGATGGAGATTATAACGCGGCGCCAGCCTGGTCTCCCAAGGGGGATTGGATTGTATATGTGTGCCGGATGCCAACCGAAGGGTTTAAATTATGCCGAATCAGTCCAAATGGTGAACAACGGATGCAAATAACCAGCGGGCAAAGCATTGATGACTCGCCCTCCTGGGCTCCAAATGGCCGCCATATCGTATTCAGTTCGATTCGAAGAGGAGAGAGTCAATTGTACATCGTCACCAGCGAGGGGGCTGGATTAGAAAAAATTTCCTTGGCGGGCGAACATCTCAGTTCTCCCGCTTGGTCACCATTTCAACCATAATCATTCAAGACAACAACTGTCATACCCCAAAAAAGGAGTAATCGTATGCGTCCAACCATTCATGTCATTTCACTAATTGGCATTCTCGGGATTTCCCTCATTTCCCTCGCGGGATGTGCCGAAAAACGTATTCATGTCTCCACCCTTTCCGGCGCCCCAGGCGAAGAGACGAGTTCTTCGGGAACAACCCCAGATACGACTCCCTCAAGTGCTTCAGGCATAAAGGGAACCTCGGTTGATGAATCTTCCCTTACGGGGCAAGACCCTGCGCCTGTGGAACCTTTGATGGATTTTGTGAACGAACCGTCAAGGACTGGCCATATGGACGAATCATTCATGAACCACCCCCTGTCCACCCAACCATCAAATGGAGATGCGTTAGAGCCCTTCCCCAATGGGAAAGACATCTCGACTCAATCCGGCACTGCAATGAACGGTTCACCCCATGCTGAGACTCCTCCCTTCACAGCCACGACGGCAGGTCAAGATGATCTCATCAATCCGCAAGTCGGAGGGGAGCCCATTCCGGAAAATTTTCAAGTAGCAAAAGCCGAACCCTCAGACATGCTTCGAGAACAGTTGAATAAAATTCAGGAGGAAGAATTAGCCACAGCATATGCCGGCTTAGAGGATGTATTCTTTCAATTTGATAGTTGGTCTCTCACTGCAGAAGCCAAGGAATCACTGGAACGGGATCTGAAATGGATCCGAACCGCCCCTTCTTCATCTTTAGTCATTGAAGGGCATGCCGACCAGCGTGGAACCCAGGCTTACAACATGATTCTTGGCAAAAAACGGGCGATGGCCATTCGTGATTATCTGAGTGAATTAGGAGTGGATGGAAATCGCCTGTCCGTGGTTTCTTATGGAAAAGACAAGCCCTTCTGCCAAGATACCACAGAAGTCTGCTACCAACTTAACCGGCGGGGACACTTGCTCACTCAAAATTAGCCGCAAAGTTAAACGACCTATAGCTGTTCAATAGGGAGGAATAATTACAGAGTGAAAACAGGTTTAACTCTTCGATATTTTTCCGAACGCTGGCTCACTTCCTCCCTTTATCTGGTCTTCGCGTCTAGCATTTGCGGCCTGTTCGTTAGCGGCTGTGTGGCACAACAAGCGGACCTTGCCCGTATTCAAAAGGATTTAGAACTACAAATTGCCAAAATCAAAGATGAAAAAAGGGCTCTGGCCAGTCAGGTAGACGAAGCCCGATCCGCCATTACTGAGTCGCAAAATCTTCTTGCGAAAACAAAAACCGACATCGCCAAAATGCAAAATGATTTGGCTCCCCGGACTGATTTTGCCGGCTTAAATCAACAAATCAAACTGATGCGTGAACAGGATCTCGCCATGTTGTACGGGAAAGATGAGGAGACGGAGAAACGAATTAGTGACCTGGAGAAATCTCTTAAGTCCTCCTCCGATTCCATGCAATCAGAAATTGGGTCGATTCAGACCACGGTGCAATCCCATAGCGATCAGATCCAATCGGCCAAAACACAATCGACAACCTTCGCTCAACAGGTGGATGAAAATAATCAAGCCTTAACCGCGAATATGACCGAATTTCAAAATTCCTTTGCAATATTCAAAGAGACCCTGAGCAGCCTGGGAACGACGATCGGACAAGTTCAAACCGACGTGACGTCTCAACGACAAGAACTCGGAACCCTGCAGTTTCGCACGGAAGAACTAGAAAAATCCGGGACCCTTTTCAGTACCCGTTTGGAAGAACAATCAAGCCAAATAACCCAACTTCAAAAGCAGGTCACTACTCTGCAGGATAAATTGAACGCCGATACCCAAGCCCTTCGGACCTATTTAGACCAAGATGTGAAAAAGGCCATGACCCAGTTGGTCAACGATATTGACAAGCACCAAGAGCCCGTGCTTGGGCGTATGGATGCCCTCCAGAAAGATCTGGACATACTGGGAACGCATGTGCAAGCGGATGCCACCCAGGTTCAAAATCTCTCACAATCGGTTCTCCAGCTTCGAGAAGCCCAGGAAGTCATGGGAAATTTACTCGGAAAACGCGGGGATGAAATCCTCCAACAAACCGGGCGACTTTCGGAACGCATGAATACGATGGAAACACACCAAACTAAGCTCACGGAACAGCTCCAATCCAATACTCAAAAAACCTCGACTCATTTGTCCGAGATCAATGCCAGCCTCACCAAAGTGCAATCCCAAGGCCAGGTCACAGAGCAACTCCGTTCACGATTACACGAATTGGAAACGCATCAATCCGGACTGGTGGGAAAAATTGATTCTGACGCCCAAGTGACCAATACGCACATGCAAGACGTCAATAATAGCATCAATTCTGTAGCCCAGGCTCTGGAAAATGTCAGCGCAAAGCTCAATGGTCGCATTGATGATCAGGAACAACGGCTGAATCGAGCCATGACCACTTTCCAAAGAGTCCAAGGTACCGCCGATACCTCCCAAAACAACGTGGCCCACCTCAACCAGTTAACGGAAACCGTGAATCAATTGCGTGAGGTGGTCAATACCATTGGGACTAAACTGGGGGAGCGGGTGGACCAGCATGAAGATCGATTGGGCCAATTGGCCCAGAGAGTGAATCGATTGCAAGGTGCCAAACAACAAAAATAGATTTAAAATCAGTCTATTCAGCGGGGAAAATCCGTGAGGGATCTCTAAACTTCTTCTGATCCCCTTTTCTGAATCCATGCCAATTGGTATGATGTTAAAGTATTTGGACGGTTTTCACCATTGGCCTGACAGATAGTGTAATGCTTAAAGGGATTTCACATGATGCACACCCTTCCTAAAACACTCATTCTTCTAGGGTTAGCCCTCACGGGCGGATGGGGCTGCGCCACGGAACCGAATCTGATTGACATTCAAAAACAAGTCCAAACGCTCATTCTTCAACAAGAAGCTTCCCAAAAGCAGGGACAATTAACAATCAACCGCTTGGAAGCCGTTGAATCCCAATTGGACGAACATGATTTTTTAGTGGGAGAACTGATTAAAACGGAAGAGGAGGCCACCCTGGATACCCGGCATCTTCTTGAGAAACTCGAACGAACCAGCGCAATGCTACGAGAGCAAATTGAGCAAACCCGCGTCACCACCCAACGCCGGGATCAAGATCTGTCCATTCGGGTGAAGGCGATGGAAAGTCGCATAGACAACGTCATTCATCAGCCTCGTTCAGGGGCGGCAGACGTCACAACTCCGCTACCACCACCAGGTCCTACTCTCAATCACCAGGATCCCCAAACGGAAACGCATACGCCAGTCGAATCCCCTGCCAAGGATGTTGGAGTGGAAAACGAAGCCTCAGCCTTTCGTTCAGCCTATAAGGTATTCCTCAATGGAAACTATGACCGAGCCTCGGTGGAATTCAAACGCTTTGTCAAAAACTATCCTTCCACCACGTTAACGCCTCAAGCGTACTACTATCTTGGGGAATCGTTCTATGTTCAAAAGCACTATGATCCTGCCAAGCAGGCCCTTCAAGAAGTCGTCAGCAACTATCCAAGCAGTAAATATCGGGGGCAAGCCCTTTACAAGCTTGGTCAGATCATGTTGGAGACCGATCAACGATCCAAAGCGCAGGAACTTTGGAACAAAATCATCCAAGATTACCCCGATTCACCTGAGTCCACACAAGCGAAGGAACAATTAAAAAAATCCGGGTTGTCTTAATTCTCTTCGAGTCAGCACTTCGCTTTGTTCTTCACAATAACCTCCTCGTGTTTGGAATTCCATGCTTTCGACCGTAACTGGAAAAGTGCACATTCTTCCAGATGCGGTATCGTGTCGCATTGCCGCAGGGGAGGTTGTCGAGCGACCCGCCTCCGTGGTGAAAGAACTCATTGATAACAGTCTGGATGCCGGGAGTACGTTGATCACCATTGAAGTGGAGGATGGAGGTCGACGATTAATCCGCATCATGGATAATGGGGATGGCATGAATCGAATGGATGCCCAACTGGCCTGTCAGCGTTTTGCGACCAGTAAGCTCCTGGCCGAAGAGGATCTCTTTACACTCACGACATTGGGATTCCGCGGTGAAGCCCTTCCCAGTATTGCCTCGGTCTCTCATTTCCACTTAAGGACAGTCCCTCCTGAAACCACCCTGGGCACCCACATGCATTCCAAGGGAGGCACGACATGGGAGGTACATGATTTTACCGGGTCTCAGGGTACGCAGGTAGAAGTGCGAGATCTCTTTTTCAATACCCCGGGGAGGCTGAAGTTTCTCAAGACAGTGGGAACTGAATTTTCAAAGATCTGTTATGTCATTCAACAAGCGGCGACGGTTCACCCAAGAGTCCACTTTCGATTACGTCACCAACAACACAAGGTGCTGGAGTACCCTGCGGTGCCCACGCCGAAAGACCGATTATTGCAACTCTACGGGCCGGAGTTCCTTGAACGCTTTCTCCCGGTCACCCATCAGGCCGGTTCTTTTCAACTCACGGGGTTTACCGTAAGCCCGCACCATGCACGAACGTCCCGAACACCCCAGGAAATTTTCGTCAATGGTCGCCCCATCAAAAATACCACAATTTCCCATGCGGTATATGAGGCCTACGGATCGTTTCTTCCAAAAGGCAAACATCCTCAGTTTGTCTTGTTTGTGCATCTCGATCCCCAGACAGTCGATATCAATGTCCACCCTACCAAACGGGAAGTTCGCTTTTCTCATCCGGAATTCATTCATGGCGGTATTCTTCGGGCAGTGAAAGCGCTCTTTTTCTCCCAGCAGACACCAACCGCCAACTCAGGCGGGCACCCGCTAAATTCTTTTCCGGTTTCTCATCAACCGCTGCCTGTTAGGCCAACATCAACTTCCCTGGGGATCGCGCCGGCTCCATTCCAACGATTTTCCGGATTACCTGGAACAGGCAGGAGCATGGATTCCTCCCTGTCCCTTTTTGTCCAGGAACCGCCTTCCCTCTACACGGGCAAGGAGCAGACATTCGATGTGTATCCTCTGGGCCAGATTCATCGCACCTATCTTCTCGGGCAAATTAACCAGGATGTGTTCATTGTCGATCAACATACCGCCCATGAACGGGTGCTCTTTGAGAGACTGATTCGGTCGTGGAATACAAGAGATATTCTTCAACAGGGCTTGCTCATTCCTGAGCCGGTCGATCTCCTTCCACATCAGGGAGAATTATTGGAAGAATGGCTCTCCGTCCTGGCCCAAGCCGGATTGGATGTAGAGAGATTTGGAACCACATCCTATGTTGTTCGAGCCGTTCCAGCCGTATTGGGAAATGTATCGGTAGGGCCTTTGGTCCTGGAATTATTGGAAGAACTGTCGGAGTGGCAATCCACAGATTCGCTGGAAAACAAAATCAGACCTGTCCTGGCCACTATGGCCTGTCAAAGCGCCGTCCAGGCCGGACGGCCCATGACACAACCGGAAATCAAAGAACTGCTACAGGACTGGGCACAGGAAAACTTTCCGATGACCTGTCCCCATGGAAGACGAGTGGCCATTCAACATTCCCTGGAAGAATTGCACACCGTGTTTGCCCGTCCAATGGAATAAATTCCACTCAATGATTGTCCATGACCCGTGACGACACCATTACAATCTGGAAGCCCATTGTGGCCATTGTGGGGCCAACCGCAATCGGTAAAAGCCGGATCGGGATTGAAGTCGCCAAAATTCTCAATACCGAAATTTTAACGGCAGATTCACGGCAGGTGTACCGGGAAATGAACATTGGCACAGACAAGCCCACAAAAGCTGAACAACAGGGCATTCCTCATCGCTTGATAGATCTCATCGATCCAGATCAGTCATTTAATGTTGGAGACTTCAGGCACCTCGCCACACAAGACATCTCTCGTCTTCATCAGCAAGGGCGACTGCCTCTGGTGATCGGCGGCACCGGACTCTATATCCGGGCCCTCTTGAGAGGCCTCTGCCCTGGCCCACCCGCCGATTGGCTCATTCGGAATGAATTAGCCCAAGAAGCCAAAACCCAAGGACCGGCATTTCTATATAAAAGACTTCAGCAGGTGGATCCAGATCTCGCGCAACGGCTTCATCCCAATGACCAACCCAAAATCCAACGCGCGCTCGAAGTATATCGCCTTCTGGGAACACCGTTATCAGTCGTGCATCAGCAACACCGGTTTGACGATACTCCCTATCCGTTCCTGTTGATTGGACTGAGGATGGATCGCCAAACCCTCTATCGACGCATTGAAACACGCGTCGAGTTGGAAATTCACAAAGGACTTATACAAGAAACACAAGCTCTCCTCGATCGAGGATATCATCGAGAGTTGGGTTCCATGAAAGGGTTGGGATATCGACAATTTTCTGGATACTTGGCAGGTGAGTATTCTTATGAAGAAGCTGTTCGGTTGTTAAAACGCGATACCCGTCATTTTGCTAAACGACAAATGACCTGGTTTCAGAAGGAGCCCGGCATTCATTGGATCACATTGGAGGAATCAGATATCCCCGATCAAGCGGCGGCGAAGATTGTGACCAGCATCAAAAAATTTTTACAAACCTTCGAAAATGTCCCACTTTCTGCACATACCACCTCACATTGAGAAGCCAATCCTTTTTCAGGCTAACCATAGTGAGCCGATCATGGTACAATTCGGAAAATTTTGTTCCATATCTATGAAATCAATTAAAGATATGAAATCATTGAGTTTTTTTGAATCAGACCGGAATGTCACGGAAATAGTACTCCCGCCTTCCTGCACAATGAAAAAAATGAAAAAGTGGCCTTTTTACATGATTGAGATTCAGTAAGTGTATACAAAATCGACCTCTAAACCCTCTCCCAAGGCCCATATCGGCATTATCGGAGGCAGTGGACTCTACCAAATGGAAGGGTTCACCAACCTCAAAGAAATCCGGATGACCACGCCGTTTGGAAAACCATCTGACGCCATTATCCTCGGAACTTTTCATGGCTTACACGTCGCCTTTTTGGCCCGCCACGGTCGGGGACACCACATGCTACCTTCTGGCATAAATTATCGTGCCAATATTCATGCCTTGAAAGCTTTGGGTGTGACACGAGTGTTTTCCGTGAGCGCTGTGGGCAGCATGAAGGAAGCAATCCGACCGGGGGATTTCGTCCTCCCTGATCAGTTCATTGATCGAACCACGCAACGTAATAACACATTTTTCGACCAGGGCATCGTCGCGCATGTGGCATTCGCCGATCCAATATGTGGCATCTTATCGACGGTGTTGGAAAAGGCCAGTCAAGAAGTCTCGGTCAAGGTGCACCGCCCTGGGACCTACCTCTGTATTGAAGGACCTCAGTTCTCCAGCCGGGCGGAATCATTCCTTTACCGGCAATGGGGGGTGGATATCATTGGCATGACGAATATTCCCGAAGCCAAATTGGCTCGTGAAGCCGAAATATGTTATGCCACCCTTGCGCTGGTGACAGATTACGATTGTTGGCACGAAACGGAAGAGGCAGTCTCCGTGGGAGCCATTTTGTCCATCATGCATAAAAATGTCGAATCAGCCAAAATCGTCTTGGGGCATGCGCTGAAATTAGCAAAGGATCTTGGACCGTGTTCCTGTCAGACCGCATTAGAACTTGCCGTCATCACCCCGATTGATCGGATAAGCCCGGTTGTGAGAAAACGCTATCGGGTGTTGTTACGGCGAAAATTATCGACCATCCTTCACTCCAAGAAAAGGTCATAGGTATCATGGGTAATTTACTAGTCGTAGGATCTGTGGCGTTTGATTCTGTGCGAACCCCGTTTGGTGAAGCCCCCAACGTGCTTGGCGGATCCGCCACCTATTTTTCCACTTCCGCCAGTTTTTTCACGGACGTGAATCTCATTGCCGTCGTTGGCGAAGATTTCCCGGAAGAACATCTTGAATTCCTGCGTAGTCGGGGCATCGACTTGGAAGGATTAGAACAAAAGCCCGGAAAAACCTTCCGCTGGCGAGGGGAATATTCCTATCAACTCAATGAAGCCCAAACACTGGAAACGCATCTCAACGTCCTCGAAACGTTTCGGCCGAAAATCCCGGCCCGCTATACCACTCCATCCGCCTTGTTTCTCGGCAACATTGATCCCGAGTTACAGCTGGATGTGCTCAATAAAGTCAAACGGCCATCCGTCGTGGCCTGCGATACTATGAACTTTTGGATTAATGGTAAACGAGACGCGTTATGGGAAGTGCTAAAACATATCGATATTCTTGTGATCAATGACGGGGAAGCCCGCGCCCTGGGAGAAGATGCCAACCTGGTGCAGGTTGCGAAACGGATACTCGCGCGCGGCCCAAAAACCTTGATCATCAAGCGTGGGGAATATGGGGTCCTGATGTTTCATCAGAAGGAAATATTTGGAGCTCCAGCCTACCCATTGGAAACCGTGAAAGATCCAACGGGCGCAGGGGATACCTTTGCCGGGGGTTTTATGGGGTACCTATCGGCCACGGGAAATTATTCAGAAGCCGGCCTTCGACAGGCGATCATTTTCGGAAGCGTCATGGCGTCCTTTACTGTGGAAGAGTTTAGCGTGGATCGACTCAGACATTTGACCCGGGATGATATCGATGAACGATACAAATCGTTCAAGCATCTGACTCATTTTGAAGATTTGTCGTAGACTCCAGGAATTCGGTGCGCACTCCCCTTCCTATGATGCGTTTCACTTCATGGCAGGTCTTTCAATATGAATCCCGGGACGTCCTCCCTCATTCCAGATAATCTCATGGAAACGCTCGGAGAATTTTTTCAACGCGCGCGGGAACGCCAAAGCTTATCCTTAGATCAGATCGCGGCCCAAACTCGCATTCAAGAACGACATCTCCAAGCCCTCGAAGAAGAAGATTTCGCCAGCCTTCCCGCAAAAGTATTCACCAAAGGATTTGTCCGGTCTTATGCCCGATCCTTGGGGTTGGATGAAGATGAGGCCATTCAGCTCTTCCTGACCTCTTCCAACAGTTTCTATGAACAGACGCAACAAGAAGAACAACACGTTCAAATTAAAATAGAAACAGCCCATCGCAGTCGATTCAATTGGAATCTTGTCCTGATTCTTTTTTTGGTCATGGGAGGTGTACTCTTTTATCTGTTACCCGAACAACAAGAAAATATTTCCCCCACAGCTGAATCCGAAGCCCCCGTGCCAATCGAGTCAACTCAGGAACCCACCTCCTCGCTTGAGGAACCGCCCGCCACCGTCTCCCCTCTGGCCCCAGTTGACACCGTACCGCCATCTCCTCCTCCTTCTGCCGTCGCACCCGCACCTCCAATTCCCGAGCCCGAACCACCCCCGATACGACCCAATGTGTCCGTCCCCCCCGTCCCTGAAGACCCGCTGGTATCCGGCGAACAACTGGGCCTGGAGATAGAAGCGACACAATTGACCTGGGTCGTGGTGCAATCCGACGACCAACCTCCCCACGAGGCTTTATTGCAACCGGGCCAACGGATCACCTGGAAGGCGAAGAAACAATACCTGCTCACCTTGGGCAATGCGGCCGGTGTGGTCATCCGCCTCGATGGAGAAACTCAGGGTCCGTTTGGGAAACCAGGACAGGTTGTCCGCAATATTCTCTTAAAACCCTAGAGCCAAACGAAGAGAATTTGTGCCTCGAAACACACCACCAGTCACTGTGCGTGCCCAACAGGTGATTCATTCGCAAATCCCTCCTTTGCTGGACAAAGCCAAAAAAGCCTTGATTCAGGCCATTGCACCCTCCTCAAACTTTCGTGTGGGAGCGGCCCTACTGTCCCATGATTTGAAAATCTTTACAGGATGCAATATCGAAAGTCCGGTCTATTTGGGGATCTGCGCCGAACGGGTGGCACTCTTCAAAGCCCTGTCTGAAGGGGCACGTGAGTTTGTCGCCCTGGCCATTGCGTGCGACGGCTCCGTTCCCTTATTGCCATGCGGAACCTGCCGGCAACTTCTCTGGGAATTTTCCCCAAAGCTCAGAATTGCGGTCGAAGATCATGGTAAGGTCAAGACTTACCATCTCCAGAACCTTCTTCCTATTCCCTTTGAACGCAACGGACGTGGTCCCTTCCGGGCCCCATAAAATGACGGCGTCAATGCTTTTCATTTCTTGACAGTCCAAAAAACTGATTGATATGATAAAAAGGTTTGGGTGGTTAGGGTAACCTTATTCCGGTTTCCCATTTAATCGACACCCCCAGGAAGCGAAAAAAAACGGGGCAATAATTCACCCCGATGTTTTTTACGGTCTCATCAACTCTGTTTAACCCAGGAGGCTTACATGACGTTTTCGATGAAAGTGCTTGGTACCTTAACTGCCGCCATGTTTTTGGCTACCGGCTTGGCCATTGCAGGACCAGAAAAAGATCCCATTCCTTCCCGTGTGCCGGCTGAGCAGCGCGCCGATGCCAAAAAGGACAAAACTCCCTTATACGATAAGGCGGAAGAAGCTTCGCCAGCAATTGTGGCGGAAGGGAAAGCCTTGTTTGAGGGAAAAGGGACTTGCGTGAACTGCCACGGGAAAGACGGCAATGGACAAGGACCGGCAGGAGCCGTCTTGAACCCGGGTCCCCGTGATTTTACCAATTGTAAGTTCCACAAGAAACGGAAAGACGGCGAACTGATGTGGGTCATCAAGAATGGCAGCCCCGGTACAGGGATGGTTCCTCTTGTCCCGGCCACCATCAGCGAAGAAGAGGCATGGAAGGTCATTGCCTATGAGAGAAGTTTCTGCAAGGAATAACTGATACCGTCATATTCTGTACCAACCCCCGCTGGGCTCTGCTCGGCGGGGGTTTTTTTATGAAAAAGACCTTTCTCCTAACTAAGAATCCGGTTTCCCCGTTGACACCATTCAAATCCCTTGACTAGACTCAATCTGGTAGAAGGCCACTCGTACCATATCATCCTCAATCCAATATCTAGCGAAGGAGAGTATTTTTTTATGGCCAAACGGCGATCACTTCAGGAAGACGCGACGACCCTGAAAACTAAGGTAAAGAAATCCAAAACGGCTAATGATAATCCTGAGGGAGATTCGGCCATTCGTTCATTACGAAAACGGTTACGACGAGTGCAACGAAAGGTCAGAACGGCCAAACGGCGTGAGGAACAACGAAAATCAAAGAAAGCCGTTGCGGAGGCATAATGATCTGGCAGATCGAGTCTGAAGCGAATGTGGAGGAATTGAGCCATGGTTGACGATCAAAAAAATATCGAGGGTGCCTTTTCAAATCAGGATGATGCGTTTTCAGATCAGTCTGAGGAGTTCGTGTCTTTAGAAGGCAAAGGAACCTTGCCGAAAGACGAACTTGTGGATGAAGTCGCGGAAGCGATCACGTCGGAGACAGATGAGGGAACAGCCGACACAGTCGCTTCGGCCGAATCCGAAGAAGGCGTAGAACAAGAAGAAGAACTGGTCGAAGAGCAGGTCAAAGATGAAATCGATATTCAGATCGATCTCCTGAATGACTCCGAATGGGTCGTTAGACGCGAAGCCGTCATCACCTTGGGGGAAATGGGCGATGAACGATGCGTGGAACCCCTCGTCCGCTGCCTTCGAGATGGAGATTGGCAGGTGCGAGATGCCGCCGTTGAAGCCATCGCCATGATCGGCTCACCGGCTGTTGATCTGTTACTCCGCTACATCCGTGACTACGATGCCCGGAAATCGGTGATCAAAGTGCTGGGAAAAATTAATGATGAACGCGTCCTTGATCCGCTAATTTCCATGCTCCACAATGATGAATTCAAAGACGATGCCACCTGGGCGCTTGCGGAACTTGGACAACCCGCTGTCGGACGGTTACTCGAATGTTTGAAGAGTTCTGACGACGTCATCAGAAAACAGGCTATTCTTGCCCTTGGAGAAATTAAAGATTCGAGTAGTGTTGATTGTCTGATCGAACGATTGCAAGATCCTGACTGGTTTATCCGGCTCTCGTCGGCAGCCGCTCTTGAAAAAATTGGCGATCCTCGAGGCCGTGAGGCTATCAAACCATTAATAAAAGATCCCGACCTGGTTGTCCGCCTACGGATTGAACGGATGTTAGCAGCCTGGAAAAAGCAGGCCGTCAGCGCCTGATCCTGATCGACCAAAAAAAAGTTTGACAGAATACAAACCCCTCAATCGGTTACCCGATTGAGGGGTTTTCTCGTGAGGACCCACCAATTCTTTCTTTTTGCCGCAGCCGGCTTTAGAAAAATTGATTTTCAGCAACATTGCAAAAAAGGTAATGGGAAAGGGGGACCGGGACACGAAGGCACGACAAGATGACAGGGAAGACAACTGAAGGGCCAGATGAACAGCACTGTTCAGGGCATAACCGATTGCAGCTCTTGACGAAGTTCATCTAGGGAGTGAGGGGAAATGCTTCCGCCTTGAGCGAGGCGTTGCTGAGCCTCTCGAAACTTCTGTTTGACCGTCTGGATTTTTTGAGCCAGAGGCCCCTCTGGATCTATCTCAACCGCTTGATCCAAATGGCCAAGTGCTCGTTCAAATTCCGCAGCGGCTTCTTTGAAATGGTTCTCCTGCACATACGCCCGTCCTTCCAAAAAACCTTCTTTAGCTGCCAACATTTGTCGCTGCAAGCTGGTGCGTTGATCATATCCGATCGTGTTCTCCAATACCTGTCCCGACAAATCCCGCAATCGTTGTTTCACGATATCGGGTTTTTGCCCCGTGTAATAACCCAGTCCAAAAACGATGCCGAGCAGAATCAAGATTCGCAGAATTTTCATAAATCCCTTCGCCGGTTCAGACTATACATGGGTTCCTCATGAGATTGGATACCCATCCATCCTTTTCTTTTCCGAGGAAATATCGCAAGAAAAAAGGTTCAACTGTGGAGAAAACAACGATTTAGAAAATGACACACCATATGTGAAAAGATGTTATCACCACTTGAAGGGTGCGACAACCTTAAGGTCTGTAGGCTCATGGCCTCATTTCTATTCCATAAAAAAAGAAAAACTCAGGCAAGCTTTTCGTCTTGTGACTTCCTATCATCGTGGAACAAGGGAGTATACGCGCGATTCACGTATTCTTTAACCATGCGTCTGGCACTGAACCGTGGAGCGCCGGTACGAATGGCGTTTTTGACAATGGTGCACCATCCACCCGGCACGCCATCAATCCCTCGATCGTAGTACAACGGCACCACCTTGTTTTCCAGAATGGAGTAGAGGCCGGCCATATCCAGTTCATCTTGTGCCCAATCCCCAACCGGTGTTTCAGGGAGAGGGACGGCCCAGCCATTGCTGCCATCATACCCTTCCTTAAACCACCCATCCAACACGCTCAGGTTGGGCACACCATTTAAGGCGGCCTTCTGCCCGCTCGTCCCACTGGCTTCCAAGGGCGGACGAGGATTATTGAGCCACACATCCACTCCTTGCACCAAAAATTTGGCCACATGCATGTCGTAATCTTCCACAAACGCAATATGCCCCCCCAAATGATGCGCTTTGGAAAATTGATAAATACGATGGATGAGTTCGCGCCCGGCCTGGTCGGCGGGATGAGATTTTCCGGCAAAGATAATTTGAACAGGCCGCCAGGGATTGAGCAAAATCTTTTTCAGCCGCTCCAGGTCTGCAAACAACAACGTCGCCCGTTTATAGGTCGCAAATCGCCGTGCAAAGCCCAGGGTCATGGAATGCGGCTCAAGAAACGCCCCGCTCGCCAATACTTGTATCGGCTCCATCGCCCCATCCATCCATCCTATCCGAGCGCGCTGACGGATAAAGGTCAGCAACTTTCGTTTCAAAAATTGCCGGACCTCCCAAATTTCCTCATTCGGCACCGCCTCAATCCTCTGCCACAAGGCCGGATCATCGCACCGTTCCCTCCAGTCAGATCCCAGATATTTTTGATACAACACATCCATTTCCTGAGCAATCCATGTCGGGACATGCACACCATTGGTAATGCTGTGAATAGGCACGTCAGGCAACGGCCGTTCCGGCCATAGGATATGAAACATCTTCTTCGAAACCTGCTCATGTTCCCGGCTCACCCCATTAATGAACGCCGCGAGACGGATGGGTAAGGTCGTCATATGAAATTGATCCGGCGGTAATTCAGGATGACGGCCCAAGGACATAAAATCTTCCTGCGTCAACCCCAAATCCTCCCACCACCATTGACAATACTCGCGAAGAAGGTCGCCCGAAAAGACATCGTGACCGGCAGGAACCGGCGTATGAGTCGTAAAGACCGTGTTCAAACGGACCTGATCCTCCGCCTCGGCCAACGACATCCTCTGCTGAACCAGTTCCCTGATCCGTTCCACCAAAAGAAAGGCCGGATGTCCCTCATTGGCATGCCACACGTCAGGGTCACGTCCCACCGCACGTAACGCACGAACACCACCAATGCCCAGCAACAACTCCTGACAGAGCCGAGTGCGATGATCTCCCCCATAGAGTCGAGCGGTCAAATGACGATCTTCAGGTGAATTTTCCGGCGTGTCGGTATCCAGGAGATATAACGGGACCCGCCCCACTTGAATCTGCCAAATTACACAGGTGACCATGCGGCCTCCCAGTCGGACTTGAACCTTGGCCAAATCCCCAGCTGGCGTCCGGGCCAATTCAATCGGCATCATCATGGGATCGACGGAATCATACACCGCTTCCTGCCACCCATTGGCATCCACCACCTGCCGGAAGTACGCCTGACTATACATAAAGCCCACAGCCACCAGAGGGATTCCCAGGTCACTGGCTTCCTTCAGATGATCACCAGCCAGAATGCCCAATCCCCCGCTATACAATGGAATCGACCGATGCAATCCAAACTCCGCTGAAAAATAAGCGATCGTCTTATCCTGCAACTGCGGGTAGGTCGTGCCAAACCAATGATCCTTGGCGTCCATATAGGCATGAAAAGCTTTTATTGCGGCGTGATACAAGCGAAGAAACACGACATCCTGATTCAGGGATTCCAATCGACCGGAGGCAATTTTCTCCAACTGCTTAATCGGATCGTGATGGGTCAACCGCCACAACGTGGGATCGATATACGAAAAGGCGGCCCGGCCCTCCGGCGACCAACTCCACCAAATATTATGGGCCATTTCAGAAAGATTGGTAAATTCTGCCGGCAAAGAACGATGAGATTGATTCATAGAGAGACTCACAAAAAATGGAAACCAGCCGGTCGTGACCAAATTGTCATCAACCGGGAACCCATGGCGAAGTGGTAAAGGGGAACACTCAGAAGTGTCAGACTGTTCAAAAGAAATTGGATGATTGATTAGAGAGGGTCAGGCATTCCCAACGGGTTGATTCGGTTCCGTTTGCGCCAACGAGGCGACGATGGCGAACCGCTCGCCCACAATCCGGGTCACCCGGTTCATATGTTTAGCCAATTCCTTGGCTTCATCAGGGGGAAGGTCACGACGAAACTGTGGAAGCAGTCCCCACCAGGATTCGACTTCTTCTCCCTGTGCGCGCGACATCACGCTGATCAATTTGATCAGGTTTTTGCCTGCATCAGTAGCTCCGGATGGCGTCGAAGGGCTCCCCTCTTGAGCAGACGCTTCCGACGCACCGGACTTCTCAGCTGTTGCCAAGGGAGCAGCAGAAGCGACTGGTGCCTCCTGTGGCTTGGTCGCATCGTCAAACAAGCTTTTAAGCGCCGGCACGACGGCACTGGCGCATAAAAAAGCGGCCGCCGTAATTTCCTCCTTGCCGGGGGCTCCGGCTTTCGAGGCCACCCGTTCGGAAAAGAACTTGAAATATTGATCACGCTCTTTGGATTGGTCGGTGACCACAAATTTAAAATTTTCATAGGTTTTTCGGCTTTCAGCCACCGTTTGTCCGACAGACAGCGTCACTTCCATGTCATCCACCTCGCTGGAACTCAAGGAGGGAGCCAGGACGTTTTTCAATTGATTGGCCACCGAATCTTCTAAACTATTCATAAAGTCCCGTTGAGCCTGAATCGGAACATAAAAGGCGGATAGCCGATCCACCAGGTTAAACAACATGCGCAGGAACTCCAAATAAATATCCCATTCCTGCTTCCGCTGCAGTTTCATCGCTTGTTTTTGGTCGGATCGTTTGATCAGGCTCACTGATTCCCGAGCCACGCTCATCATCGTATGAGCCAGATCCTTTAAAATTCCATCGTAATTATCGGCAGATTGTTTGGCCATTGATCACTCCCTAATTGGCTAAAGTATAACCGAGGGTCTAGGACCTGTCCAAGCCTAATGTTGCCCGCGTTGCAACCCACTCTCACGTATGCTATACACGGCCAAGGATCGTCAAAAGCCTGAAGCCGGGCTCAATCTCCCGTCAATTCCTGCCACTGGATTCATGGATTCCACTTCACACAATTCCAAAGTCTATGTCCTGAAACGGCCGCAGGCGGAACTCACTCCGCCCAAATTATCCCGCAATTACGCGGAAGAATTGAATCCGCAGCAACTGGCCGCGGTGGAAGTGGTTGAAGGGCCTGCCCTCGTCATCGCCGGGGCCGGCAGCGGGAAAACACGGACCCTCGTCTACCGCGTGGCGCGGCTCATCGACCTTGGCATCTCCCCCGGCTCTATTTTACTCCTGACCTTTACCCGAAAAGCCGCCCAGGAAATGCTCGGCCGGGTCGGACTCCTGATCGGACTCCGGAGCCAGCAGGTCGGCGGCGGCACCTTTCACTCCATGGCCAATATTCTGTTGCGACGATATGGCCGCCCGGTCGGCCTGGAACCCGGCTTTACCATACTGGATCGAGGAGATTCAGAAGACCTCCTGAGTCTCTTACGCGGCCAATTGGGGCTCAACGATACCGGCAAACGATTTCCCCGCAAACATACCATCGCCGAAATCTTCGGTAAAACGGCCAACACCCTCGAAAGCCTCGAGGACGTGGTCATCAACGAGTACAGCCACTTCGGTGAATATCTCGGCGAACTCCAGAAGCTCCAAGCCGCCTATGACGCGGCCAAACGCCAACGGCAACTGGTCGATTACGATGATTTAATGGTCAAACTGCTTGAACTGTTGGTCATCGACCAACAGGCTCGGGAAACCATCAGTCAGATCTTTCGCTATATTCTGGTGGATGAATATCAAGACACCAATCGCCTGCAGGCCTCACTGGTCCGCAACCTGGCGGCCACGCATCAAAATGTCATGGTGGTGGGCGACGATTCCCAATCCATCTATGCCTTTCGCGGGGCGACCTTCCGCAACATCATGGAATTTCCCGATCTCTTTCCGGGCACCACAATTTACAAACTGGAGGAAAACTACCGGAGCACGCAACCCATCCTCCAACTGGCCAACAAGCTCATCGAAGCCGCGCCCGAGAAATACAGCAAAACCCTGTTTACGCGGAAAGAGGCGGGGCCACTGCCCACCGTCGTGGAAGCCATGGGGGAGAATGCCCAGTCGCGGTTCATTGCCCAAAAAATTCTGGAATTGCGGGAAGAAGGGATTGCCTTAGATGAGATCGCTGTGCTGTTCCGGTCCAGCTTTCATGCGTTCGATCTCGAATTGGAACTCACCAGACGAAACCTGCCCTTCATTAAACGCGGCGGTTTTAAATTCATCGAAACCGCCCATGTCAAAGACCTCATGGCCCACTTGCGGGTGATTCACAATCCGTTGGACACCGTCAGTTGGAACCGGCTCCTCTTGTTGATCGAAGGGGTCGGCCCCAAAAAAGCCAAGGATCTGATCGCGTCGATCCTTCAAGCCCACGGACAATATGAGGTGCTGAAACACAGCACCGGCCGGTCATCCTCCGGACTTCGTCACCTGGCTGCCACCTTGGACCACTTAACCGAAGAACCCCTCTCGCCTGCGGTGCTGTTGGGCGAAATGATGGAATATTATGTGCCCCTGCTCAAAGATCAATATGACGATTATCCCAAACGGATACGAGACCTGGAACATTTATCCGTCATGGCGGAACGGTACGAGAGCCTCAACGACTTCCTGGCCGATCTCACCCTGGAACCACCGAATGAAAGCATCGTGGACGTGGAAGCGCCGGATCGGGACGACGAACGATTGATTCTCTCCACCATTCACTCGGCCAAGGGGTTGGAATGGCAATGCGTGTTTGTCATCTGGCTGGTGGACGGCCGGTTCCCCTCGGCCTACTCCTTCATGACTCCCGAAGAACTGGAAGAAGAGCGGCGGCTCCTCTATGTCGCCGTCACCCGGGCCAAACATCATCTCTTCCTCACCTACCCCATCAATGTGTACGATAAAATGACAGGGTCGGTCCTCACGAAACCCTCACGGTATCTGGATCACATCCCTTCATCCTATTTCGACACCTGGAGTTTGGTGGAAGAAGATCAAACGTATTCCTGGAGGTAAAGAGTGAAGCATATTTGTCGGACGATAGGCCTGGCCCTCCTGGCAGGCCTGATAAGTATACACATGCCCGGCATAGCCTGGTCCGCAGAGGACGCCACCTCAAGTCGTCCCAACCCCCGTCATCCCTGGCCTGTGCTCCTGCAGCAAGCGGACACACTGGGCCTCCCAACTGGATTTCTCAAACACATCGACCCTAAATTTGTCACCGTGAACTTTGAAGATCTCCGCACCTACGCGGCAGAATACCACCCCCACGATCACACGATGATTCTCAACATGCGCCTGTCCTTTAATGAAGCCGGCGGGGCCTTGGCCGATCTGGCAAAAATGACCCACCATGATATCTCTCTCCTCTATCATGAACTCCTGCATGCCTATCTGGATTACCTCTACGCCACCGACCATGGCCAACCCCTCACCCCGGACGATCAGCGCGTGCTGGAAGTAGCCAACAGCCAGATGGCCTGTCATTACCGGTTTGTCCGGATCAATCCAATCCGCCAACTCAAAGGGGCCACTGAACTACGATTTCTCTCCGATCAGGACACATGGGAAGTCATGAACGAAACGTGGGGAGTGTTTGTCGGCTGGGTGCTCTGGACCAAGTTGGAACTTTTCCAGGACCACCTCTCGACAAAAACCTGGACTCCTGCACTCATCGACCAATGGACGCAACGGCTGACGGATGCGGCGGAATCCGGAGAATTATTGGGCTACTACGAACCCGATGACCCGGAGGAACGCCAAATTTCCCGGAAACGCTTCATCGCCCCATCCAATGGCCTCACGCCACAAGATGTGGAATTGTTGCTAGGAGTTGTCTTAGGCGAACCCCTCGAACTTGTCCAGGCTTCACAAGCGGTCTTCGAACGGTATCAAACCCGCGTAGAACCGGCCCCGCCCTGCGAATAATTCAGAGCCTACAACCGGTAGACTTCGCCCAAACATCCATGCTAGCTTCAGAACTTTTCTGCTGGTGTTTTGGTGGTTTTTCCCCTCCCAGGCCCGAGAGGGCTCAGGTGAGATGCAAAGGTCGGTGAATTTGAAAAGTTTTTTGCGCCTGTAGCTCAGTGGATAGAGCACTGGCCTCCGGAGCCAGGGGCCACAGGTTCAAATCCTGTCAGGCGCACCACTTTTGGCTGTTTTATTTGGGAGGATGTTCAAAAAGTCCATCCAGTCCTGTCCTGAGGCTCCTCGAAGGAAAGGCCGCAGGCAGCGAGGACTTCGAGGCGTACTGACCAGTACGTTGAGAAGGGTGAGCGACGAGAACGCAGCTGGTGGATTTTTTCAACATTCTCCGTCTCGGTGGGCCGTTAGCTCAGCTGGTAGAGCAGCTGACTCTTAATCAGCGGGCCGTAGGTTCGATCCCTACACGGCCCACCATTTTTACCCAAAAGAATTTTACACATTGGCTGACCTTTACATCTCCATCAACCCAGGTTCCTGACCTGGGTGTGATGAATTTGTGATAGGCTCCCTCGTGGAATACATTTCCGGGTTTTGGCATCTTAACGGCATGCGTCAGAAAGGCAACGGTTTGAAGATTGTGTTCGGCCATAACGCTCCTCCTTTGGGGCAGGGGCTAACTCCGTGCCGGTCGTCCGCTGCGGTCCATAGTCATGCGCCGGCGATGTTTCCGTTGATGCTCATATTTATCTACTTATTACTCGCTCTTGCTTCAATGCATACCCTTCCATACCCTTGTTCCCGACTGAAGCCGACGGTTCCTGAGCTTGCTCCAAATCAAATTCCCTCCGTTGGTGCTCCGTAATGAGAGGGCTGCTTCCCTGGCGTGTCAAATACGCCCAGACCCATTGACTCATCACGGCTACCCGGTTGCGAAACCCTATCAGCAGAAAAATGTGGACCAATGACCACAGAAGCCATGCGAGCAAACCCGAAAATGTCCTGTGTCCGAATTCAGCCACCGCGCGATGATGTCCGATGGTCGCTAGAATGCCCCGATCCTGATAGATGAACGAAAGGCGGGCATTGCCGCGCAAGTCGCGCAGGATATTCTCTGCGGCAGCTTTGCCCTCCTGTAACGCAGCCGCGGCGAGACCCGGCACCGGTGTACTGCTCGCATCGGTGAGCGCCGACATATCGCCGATCACGAAAATCTCGCGATGTCCGGGAACACTTAAATCTTGTTCGATGAGCACTCGCCCGGCTTGGTCGGTTGGTGCGCCCAGTTTTTTGCCAAGCGGCGAAGGGTAGACGCCGGTGCCCCAAAGCGTAACGTCTGTGTCAATCCATTGGCCTCGGACCTTTATCCGTCCCTGCTCAACGGCTGTCACCATACTATCGGTGTATACCGCGACTCCGAGCTGCTCCAATTGTTGCTTAGCTTTCCGGGATGATTCTTCCGAATAGGTGCCTAAAACCCGCGGCGAGGCCTCATACAGCTGGACACGCGCTTTTGTCGTGTCGATCGCTTTGAAATCTTTAGCAAGGGCCAGCCGCGCGAGGTCGGCAATCGCTCCCGCCAATTCGACGCCCGTCGGACCACCCCCAATAACGGCGAAGCTCAGCGGTTCTTGCCGGCCGGTCAAGTGTGCGCTGCGTTCCGCCGTCTCAAACGCCCGCAGCAATCGGCTGCGAATCTCAACCGCGTCCTCGATCGTTTTCAGTCCCGGCGCGTCCTTTTCCCATTCGTCATGACCGAAGTACGCGTGACGCGCTCCGGCCGAGATGATCAGATAATCGTAAGCGATCTCCGCGCTGTCGATTAATTTCACGCGTCGCGCGGTGGTGTCGATTTCGGTTACCTCACCAAGAATGGTGTGAACATTGCGTGATTTACGCAAGATATGACGCAACGACGCGGTGATCTCGCCGGGCGAGAGCACTCCCAACGCCACTTGATAGAGCAATGGTTGGAAGATGTGATGGTTTTTGCGGTCGATGAGCGTCACCTTAACCGCTTCATTCGCCAAGGCTTCCGCCGCATGCAGACCGCCGAACCCGCCGCCGATGATGACGACGCTGGGATCCTGAGGTCTTTCTTTCGTTGAAACTCTGTTCGTCTTTATACGAGTCCTTACATTCCTCATTTGAGAATCTTGCTCCTACCAGTTCCGCCATTCTTGTCCCATATCCGCGCGATCCTTCACCATTCTTAGCTCACCGTGTTCGCTCCTTCAGTCACAGCGATGGTTCATGCATCGGTGATCCACCGACGGTTGACCGGAAATGCCATATGTCTTGGCGCGATCACGCGTTCATCGTGAGGACAACCCGGAATCGTGTCTTTTATCTCAGGGCATTGTCTCTTTCCGTCCTCACTCCCCTTTGTCATCCCTTCAGGAAGGCGAGAAGGTCGGCGTTGATGACATCGGCATGCGTGGTGCACATGCCGTGCGGGAATTTCTCGTAGACCTTCAGGGTGCCCCTCTTGAGGAGCTTCGCCGAGAGCGGCGCGGAATCGGCGATCGGCACGATCTGGTCGTCGTCGCCATGCATGACGAGCGTCGGCACGTCGATGAGTTTTAGGTCCTCGGTAAAGTCGGTCTCCGAGAACGCCTTGATGCCGTCGTATTGCGCTTTCGCACCGCCCATCATACCCTGGCGCCACCAGTTCTCGATCACGGCCTCAGACACCTTCGCGCCCGGCCTGTTGTATCCGTAGAAAGGGCCGCTCGCGAAATCGCGATAGAACTGCGCGCGACCTCCGGCGAGCTGTTGCCGCAAGCCGTCAAAGACCTCAATCGGCAAACCGCCCGGATTGGCGGTCGTCTTCACCATGATCGGCGGCACAGCCCCGATGAGCACGAGCTTTGCGACACGGCCCTTGCCGTGGTGGGCAACATAGTGCGTCGCCTCGCCGCCGCCGGTGGAGTGGCCAATATGGACGGCGTTGCGTAGATCGAGATGCTCGACCACAGCAGCGATGTCCGCGGCGTAGTGGTCCATGTCGTGACCATCGGTGACCTGGCTGGACCGGCCATGGCCGCGTCGGTCATGGGCAATGACGCGATACCCTTTCTCCACGAAGTAGAGCATCTGGGTGTCCCAGTCGTCGGCGCTGAGCGGCCAGCCATGATGGAAGACGATGGGCTGCGCGTTCTTGGGACCCCAGTCCTTGTAGAAGATCTCGACGCCGTCTTTGGTGGTGAGCCTACTCACGGATTATCTCCTTTGCGTCCGGTTGGGGGAGGTTAAAGTCGCAACCTTGGCACCGGCGGCAACCGTCACCGCTGGCAGCGCCGCGGCGGCTAGGGTGGCGGCCTCGCCGATCAGGACATTGCAGCGCGAGATCTGCGTGCCCTCTTTGACATTCTCCCTACCGCCAGTAATCAATGGCATGGGACTTCCCCTCCTTTTTGTGTGTACGAATATTTGGGTTATCGAACTTCAACGCGTTATCCTTCTCTAGCCTTTTCACGAATCATTCATTTCCATACGTAAGACAAGCAATGGAGAAGTTCGACGCCACTTTTCTCGCAGGCATTCAGAAATCGAACGACCTCAATATTCACGAGCGACCGTGCGCTTTCGCCCCGAGTGCATGAGCCTGGTCGTCCAGCGAACTGTGCGTTTGTATTGTTTCACCGCTGCACCAGACGCCTCATCCGATGCCGCCAATAACCACGATCTTCATATTTGACCGTTCCTTCGTCAGGATGAGCCTCCGTATGTGTGATCGCCCGTAATCCGGTCGAGTGATCTCCGAGACATACTCAGGGTTGTGTTGAACTGCCCTCCTCATTCGATTTCTACATAGGCCGTTCAGACAGTCACTTGACTGGCACGAGTACCGGAGCGCCCTTGTCCTCGCTAACGGGTGGCTGCGACACCTGGGCGTGCTGCGGACTGAGTGAGCCAGGTTTCGAAACGCGTCTCGCCGAGTCGTGCGTTATTGCCCGGAACCAGTGTTCTCTCGTTGATTTTCGCCCCAGAGTAAAGCGCTTTGGGATCAGGGATGACTTCGCGGGAATCTTTAAGTGCGGCCAAACGCCGCCGACATAGATCATCCATGCGAAACTGTTCCGGCCCCCCTATTTCGACAGTGCCGTTTACCGGCGGACCTATCGCGATCCTGCCCACGGCACTCGCGACATCGTCGGCAGCCATCGGCTGGAAGAGCACAGGTGGCAGGCGCACCGTGTTGCCGTCGGTGGAAATGTCGGCGAGGCCCTTGAGAAATTCGAAAAACTGTGTCGCCTGGACGATCGAGTAGGGAATCGAGGATGCCTTGATGAGCTTCTCCTGAGCGATCTTCGCGCGAAAGTACCCGCTTTCAGACAGCTGGTCGGTTCCCACTACTGACAATGCAACGTGATGTTTTACGCCTGCGGCGGCTTCATAGGTGAGGAGGTTACGCGTTGACGTCGTGAAAAACTCCATTACCGCTTTCTCCTCCCAAGAGGGTGAATTCGACACATCGACGACGACCGAGGCACCTTTTAGCACTTCGGCCAGTCCCTCGCAGGTGAGGGTGTTGACGCCGGAATTGGGCGACGCCGCCACCGCCTGGTGGCCGTGCTCACCGAGCTTCGTTACGAGCTTGGATCCGATGAGGCCACTGCCGCCAATTACCACAATCTTCATTTTTGACCGTTCGTTCGTCATGATGAACCTCCTGTTGTGTGATCGCCCGTCATCCGGACGAGTGATCTCCGAGCCATCCTCAGAGTTGGATTGAATCGCCCTTCTCATTCGATTGCTACACGGGTCGTTCCGACAGTCACTTGACTGGCACGAGTACTGGAGCGCCCTTGTCCTTGACCAAGAACACCAGGAATTTTACCGGCTTGGTGCTGCTTGCGTTCCGACCAACAACGTGAACATCGCTGGGACTTTCGTAAAAAGTCTGTCCTGGTGTCAGCGTCACTTCTTTTCCACCCTCCACCTGCATCACAATGGAGCCCTCCAGCACATAGATAAATCCATGTGCGTTGTGGCGGTGGATCGGGTCCGACCCGCCGGGCGCCTTTTCCACTGTGATCATCAACACTTCCTTACCGGGACTCTCCGTCAGATCTTTCGACATAAGCGGGGTGACTTCAGCTGCATGAGCCATCGCTGCGCCGGTCATAAGAACTAACAACATCAACACCAGTTTTTTATTTTTCCTAACTGACCTTTCGTTCGTCATGATGAGCCTCCGTATGTGTGATCGCCCGTAATCCGGACGAGTGACCTCCGAGACAGACTCAGAGTTGTGTTGAACTGCATTTCTTATTCGGTTTCTACCTGTTTCATCCGTGTACCGCTTACGCTCGATGCCTTGGGCGACCACATCCAACACAAGTGCTAGCGTGTCAAGAGTGTCCTGAGTGAGCAGGTTTCGGGAGAACATGCCCAGAACACCAACGACGCGATCCTCGACGATGAGAGGGTAGCCGGCAAAAGATGTCATATTTTCAGCTTTTGCCCAGTCCTTGTCACAAATCCGTGGGTCGCTTTGGACAGCATTGGTCAGGTGCGCTTTTCCGTCTTGGGCAATGAAGCCAATTTTGAGTCCTCCGACCGGAATCCGGCTATAGCGTCCATTGAGGTGGGTGTACATTCCTGCGCTCGCCTGCAACTCTAATTCCCGCCCGTCGCTGTTGAGCGTCCAGATTCGGGCAAACGCCCCGTCGAGCTGCCGCACGATGACCTCCGCGCAAGCGTGCAAGATTTCTCTCAAACCGCCCTTGCGCGCCAACGCCATGCCGATTTCAGCGCGGACGGTTAACAGACATGTCCGCTCAGACATTGCCGCCTGGAGCTTGACCTCCGCCCGCTTTCGATCCTCGATGTCGGTATTTGTTCCATACCATCGGACGACCTCGCCCTGTTCATCTCGAACCGGTTCAGCACGAAATTGGAACCACCGATATTCTCCATCAAAACGTCGCAACCGTGCCTCTTCCTGGCCTGGCTCTCCAGAGGCGAGAAGGCCTAGCCAGGTCGTCATCAACCTTCCTAGATCTTCGGGATGAATTGCGGCTTTCCACCCCCAACCAAGGACCTCTTCCGGCGAGAGACCCGTATAGTCGATCCATCGTTGATTGACGAATTCCGCGATGCCGTCTGGCCGGCATGACCAGGCCAGGATGGGAATCTTATCGATCATCTCTCTAACCTGGCGTTCTGCGGCCTTCATGTTGTCGACCGACTTCTCCTCAATGGCGGGATTCATAGGGTTCTCCCTAGAAGACCTACGAAGAAAAAGCAGGGAGGTTCCAGAAGGACATTGCTCTGGTAAGTCGGCTGCCCTGACGGTAGGCCGGAACCATGAACGGGGGAGGGTGATACGCTGTTACCCATACTTTCCTCGCAGGTCTGCGGGATAGCTATAAAGCCAGCGTTGGAACGAAACAATTCTGACTGAACGAAGATTTACGTGTCAATCGACTTTCCGATGGATCTGCACTCAATAAAACCGGCAACAGTGCTCGTGCTGATGAAATGTTTAAGGCGGCAATCAAGCTTAACCCCGGCTATTGGAGGGCATACTACGCTTTCGGCTATGCATACAAGAAGTTGGCGAGACTGGAAGAGGCGAGAGCACCCAGGTTCTTGATCTGGGTGTGATGAATTTGTGATAGCTCCCTCTTGGAACACATTTACCGGTTCTGGCAACTTAACGGCATGCGGCCGGATGGGAACGGTTTTGCAGATTCGTTTTGTCACACCTCATGTACGCACAACTTTTCCTCCAAACCTGGAATGCCTGAGTCCATTGTTCGACCCCACGGAAGCTGAGACAGAATCGATGATAGTACCAAACGGGGTGAATGATAATTTCAGAGGGAAACCGGTAACGTTGGTCGCTGGGTGTTGGCTTTTTCATGCTGTCCAGTCTGCCAAACCCAAGTTAAGTTGAAATTGCTCCAACGAGACCGAGACATTGAATCCTTAGAGGGCACAATGCTATCGTTTCGCCCTGCAAATGGCGATGCAGGGAGGCCGGTGTGATGAAGGCGTCATGCCTTGAAATGGTACGGTCCATTAATGGCCGTGCTCGTGATGGCTCTTCTGCTGGTTGTTGCCAACCTGTTGTCAGTTCATGGTCGTTCGACCGTCATGGAATCGGCGACCCCTGCCGAGTTTACATTCGAGAGTACCGCCCCTTAGTACCTACCCGAGGTGGCAGTCGTGTCGTCCGGCGTTCATGTTCAGTGGCTCAATTACACATCGTATTTTCTAGGCAAGCAACCTCGGCAAACAAGGAATTCCGTGGGAGGTCTTCAAAGCCGCTCGCATACCCGTCTCAAAGGCTCATTACCGGCAGGAGACGCCTCAGTTCGCAAAAAAATCGAACGTCACGCCTTAAAGGGACAAGTGCTTCGGCTGGTTGACGCTCGCATTCAACAAATCTGACTTTCGATTGACATGAACGCATAGGAGGAAAAAACAATGGCAAATCTGAAGTATACAAGCTCGAAAGATGGGATGATCGACATGAAGCTCGAGGTCGTCGTCATCCCGGTGTCCGACGTCGACCGGGCGAAGGAGTTCTACGGGAGGCTCGGGTGGCGGCTCGACGCGGAATTCGCCAGCGGTGATGACTTCCGCGTGATCCAGTTTACACCGCCCGGCTCCGGGTGCTCGGTCATCTTCGGCAAGAACGTCACCGCGGCGGCACCAGGCTCCGCTCAGGGCCTGTATCTGATCGTCTCCGACATCGAGGTCGCCCGCAAAGAGCTGCTCGGTCTTGGCGTCGAGATCAGCCAGGTATTCCATGAAGCCGGCGGTGTGTACGCTGGTACGGACGAGCCGTACCTGTTTGGGCGCCTCCGAGTCAGCGGTCCGGATCCCGAGCATCGCAGCTATCGCTCGTTCGCCTCGTTCCATGATCCGGATGGCAACGGCTGGCTGTTCCAGGAACTCACAACGCGGCTGCCCGGCCGGATCGACCCCGCGGCGACGACCTTCGCATCGGCGAACGATCTGGCGAGCGCGCTTCGGCGTGCAGAAACTGCCCACGGACAGCACGAAAAGCGCATTGGGCAGCGCGACGAGAACTGGCCCGACTGGTACGCCGCGTACATGGTGGCGGAACAGGGTGGGACGGAGCTGCCGCAATGAACAACTACGAGGTGATCGTCATTGGCCGCGGTGCGCCCGGGGCGAGCGTTGCATCGGTGCCCTAGTAGACGTCGGGATAGTATGGTTTCTTAATGAATGCGAGAGAAATGGTATTGAATTCCTGAATGGTTCCCCTTTCATACGCGAGTGGATGAACCGTGAACAAATCCGAGAAGGATAAGGGAGGGGTTCCGTTTACCAAACCAGACACACTACTAAGGAGGAATCCGGATGTCGTTCTTTACTGACAGCAAAGATTATTCAAGAAATCTGGGGCAGCTCTCGCGCCGTAATGTCCTGATCGGCGGTGCCGCCCTGTTGGCTTCGGCCGCCCTGCCGACGATGAAGGTTGGCGCCGACGACAAGGTTGTGATTGAACCTTCCCCCAAAGGAACAAAAGTGGACCATCCGGCGAGCACAATCACCACAAAAGACGGTACCCTGCTCTACTACAAGGACTGGGGCAAGGGCCAGCCTGTGGTCTTCAGTCATGGCTGGCCGTTGACGGCCGATGCTTGGGAATCACAGATGTTTTTTCTCGCTTCACACGGGTACCGCTGTATCGCACACGATCGTCGCGGCCACGGCCGTTCAAGTCAACCGTGGGAGGGGAATGAAATGGACACGTATGCCGATGACCTCGCCAAATTGTTTGAGGTGCTCGACCTCACGGATGCGGTCATGATCGGCCACTCCACCGGTGGCGGCGAGGTGGCTCGCTTTATCGGTCGCCACGGCACCAAGCGCGTGTCCAAGGCGGTCCTGATGGGTGCCGTGCCGCCGATCATGCTGAAGACGACAGGGAATCCTGGGGGTCTTCCCATGGAGGTCTTCGACGGCTTTCGCAAAGCGTACTTGGCTGATCGCTCGCAGTTCTTCCTAGATGTCGCCAGCGGTCCGTTCTTTGGCTTCAATCGGCCTGGAGCGAAGGTTTCCCAAGGGTTGATCCAATCCTGGTGGATGCAAGGCATGATGTCGGGCCACAAGAACGCGTATGACTGCATTAAGGCGTTTTCGGAAACAAATTTTACCGAGGACCTGAAAAAGTTCGATGTGCCCACGTTGATCATCCATGGTGACGACGATCAAATCGTGCCGATTGACGCCTCAGCGAAGCTCTCGGAAAAACTCGTGAAGAAGGCGGTGCTTAAGATCTATCCGGGGGGCTCGCATGCCCTTGGCGATACCAGCAAGGACCAGCTCAACGCCGATCTCCTGGCGTTCATCAAAGGATGAGCTAAAAAGCACCTAAGACGGAAGGTCGGACGAATCAAATGAGTTATAGAGTTCAGTAGAGAAACGACTGACGCGATCGTAGGAGTCAAATCAACCAATGGCCACGCCCTATGAGTGAAGCTAAGACGTTCTCGTTCCAAAACTGGGGCTGTAGGGAATTCGGATTGTAAGGTTCGTAAACCATGGAGTTCGGGGAGCCACATCCAACCGCAGGGCGTCGTTCCTAGTAGGAATGAAGCCAATTTTATTCTAGAATGTGGGCATGCGCCTGATTCACCCGTTCATCCCCTACTGATTCTTCACAATGCTTATGCGGTGACGCCTGTCCTGATCGGCTGCCGGTATTTTTGTCCACCCGCATGGTGAGATTTTTGGCATAATCTCCCTTAAAAGAAGAAAGAAGTGGAGTCATGAAACGCAAACGGTTTTCGATTGGAGCTCTGGAAAATAAAATAGCGCCCGTCCCAATTTCTCCACATCGTTCTGGATACAACCCCTCGGTCATCTGGTCTCTCAGGTATTCGCGTGATATGGTTTTAACCAGGAATTATTCGATTCGAGTGGGATTCCTCCAAAGCCCGGTTAAATTTCTCCAAACACGGTATTTCGTTTGAGGAAGCCTCAACTATTTTTGAGACCCCCTTATCTCTCACAAGTCCCGATCCAGATCATTCACAAGAGGAAGCACGAGGAGTCACGTTAGGGGTTTCAACAAATTTAAAAACCATAGTGGTCGTGCATCCCGACCGATCAGAGACTGTAAGGATAATAAGTGCTCGGCTTACCAAAACGGGAAAGGGAATGCTATGAGCAAGGAATCTGAAAACAATGATGATGAGAGAAGGGTATGGGGCTGCTGAATATTTCCATGACAATATGAGTGACAAAACCCCGCACAATGAAAAATAAGGGGGTGCTCAAAAAGGCGCGTCCAGCAAGGCCGGAGCTGTTTGGGCGAGCGGAGCGTACGGAGGAGTACGTGAGCACGACCAAGCGGCGAGAACGCCGCTGGCGGACTTTTTCAACACTCCCATAGACGTTCGAGACTTCGGCATGAGAAGTGCCAAAGATCCGGTCATCGCACGGTATGCCCAAGATCACCAAGCCTGTCTCCTAACCGGTGACTTCGGCTTTGCGGGCATACGGAACTAGCCCCCCGAATCCTACTATGGCATTGTCGTGCTCGGATAGTCCTGCGATGCCACCGCCACCTTTATCCTCCAGCTGAGCTTATTATGCCAAGTTTGAACGCCCGTGGGCGCAGGCCAGGCAAGAAGGCGGAATATGATTTTCAATGCGTGTGTAGAGCCTATTCTAGGAATAGGAAACACAACCCTTTTTTTCGAAGGCTCGAAAGGAGGTGTCTCTCCCACAAGAAACGGAGCCAGATATTTTTCATGCTTACTTTACTCAACATTAAATTGTTCCCATCTAGCCACAATACAGAAACAGGTCCCACAACAGGTTTTATCCCACCCACTCGAGGCCTAAGCGATTAGAAACATTTCGCTCTCTGGCAGTGTCCCACTGATTCCGTATTAGCTGCTCTGCCACGGCCCAAACTCCCTCCACACATCTTGCTCCCATGTAGTCGGGCAACGATCGTGAGAGAACTACTCGGCCGTGTTCGAGACGAGGGCTCAAAATCGGCCTCCCATCAAGGTTCAGACCATATGGTGAATGCAGATGGTTCGTTTGAATGGCTTACAGCCGGTGAGAACGCCAATCTTCTTGTTTGCCTCCGACTTTTCTCCTCCACTCTTGAGTCGTTTCCTCAATCACTTACCCCACTTGAAACTGACGGGTGATCTGTCCGTTACTTTCCCAATAGGTCAGTTTTTGTGTAAGGGTCGGACTGTCCGGCGCCGGCTGAATGCTCCCATCCTGAGCGATGGCCCGGGAGGTGATCGTGTGGCGGCCGGATGTGGGTTGCTCCCAATCCCAATGCCAGAATTTCCAGGCATAGGGTTGGTCCTGACCTTGGTCAATGGTAGCTGACCGCCAAGGACCCTGATCGATCCGCACTTCCACTCGTTGAATCGCCCCACCCCAGGCCGCGCCATACATTCGATAGCGGCCCTGGCGAGAAGTAACTTTTGCGGGGAGGGACTTGATCAACGCCCGTCCTACCACTTTTTGCGTCCACACGGGCTTTCCATCTATTCCGGATTCTTGGCGCACTGTCACATAATCCTTGGCCATAAACCGCCCCGCCCATCGGTTTTCCATGACTTCAATCCGTGCCAGCCATTTCACATTGGCCACCCCATACCAACCGGGCACGATCAGCCGCACCGGGAAACCATGCAGGTACGGCAAGGGTTCGTCATTCATCTCATAGCACAGCAGAACTGAGGGCTCGAGCGCATCGGCTATGGACAGACTGCGACTGAAGGATTGGGGCATCTTCGTTCCCCGCACCTCCTCCTCGCCTTCGTCACTGCCGAAGAACACCACCTCGACTCCCTTCGATTGCACGCCGGCTTTCCGGAGCAGGGGGGCTAAGGGCGTTCCCGCCCACTTGGCCGTCCCGATACCTCCGACAAACCATTCAAAGCCATGATTGCCCGCACATTCGAGGGTATAGAGGACTTCCTGGCGCGGCAGGGCCTTTAGATCCTCTAGCGACACCGTCAGGGGTCGGTCGACGAGGCCTCCAATAGGCAAGCGCCAGGTGTCGCCGTCGAGGACCGGGCGGTTGTAATGACTGACATCAAAAAATTGTGGTGTCGGGGTGATCCAGGAAGTCAACTCTGGCCATTTGAGCTTACTCAAGTCCCCATAGTGGGCAACCGCTTCTTCAGGGGGAAGGGGAGGTTCATCGAGGAACGGGACCGGCTGCTCCTCGTTGTGGTCCTTCCAGATCTGACCAAACAGCGGGGAGTCCATCAAGGCCATCATGAGGAATGCCGTGCCACTGTGTTTGAGCAAGTCCCGTCTCGACACCGTCCCCGGCATTTCGTTGAACCGGGCCTCACTCTGATTGGAAAAATTTGAATTGGCATCAGTGTGCATTTCACGAATCTCCTTGTGAGTGTTAGGGTTCATAGATTACCAATCTACTAGTGGGTAAATAATGGACTAAAAGCGTTTTGGGCTTAAGGAGGCCTTCCCGGTTGTTTTTTGAGTTGCCGCACGATGACCGCAACAATCTTCAGCCCGGGCATTCCGGAGCTCCTCTTGAACCACTGGATGATTCAAAGCCGCCTGGTCCTCGGTTTGCCCGAATCGTGCACAACCCTTTGCTGACGCCGCCTCCATCACGAAACGCTCGCCAGGGCTTCCTGAATCCTGCCACTTTGTTGCTCAGTAATAAAATTGGTGAGTACTTTGATAAAGTGGGGATGTTGTGCCCCGGAGATGATGTACTGCCACCGATACGCCTTGAGGATTCCTTTCTCTACGGCTTGGCGCGCGTCTTCTGGCAAAAGGCGCCCACAGGTGCGGGTAAAGTACTCTGCATCAGCCTTCGCTTGTATTTGCAGGAGGCCATCTACGGCCCCCACCAACTCGATGAAATCGTCGACTGCCCGGTCTCTGGCCTCCCATGACAGAGTCTTGTCGAGACGCTCCCATTCTATTTCGTCCATAATGGCGTGTTGGCTCTCTTCCAACCAGTGATACCGGAACACATCTTTGAAGAGGGGGGACAGGTTCTTGTCCGGATCAATGCTTTGCCGGTAGTGTTGCTGTGTAAATAATTCGATGTGCAAGGTCAGCGCTAACACTGCCCAGGTGCTTTTCCTCAATACAACCGTGGCTACGTCATTGGGATCCGGCAGAAAGGTATACCCAAGGGCCATTTGTGCTCCGGTCATTCCTTCGATACGGCGAAACAGTTCTTGATGTTTTAATTCTTCATCGCTAAACCGGACCAAGGCCTCTAGCGCGGTTTGGTTCCCAAACCAGTGCTCCCGACTGAGTTCCAGGACCTTGGCGTTAATAAACCGTTCCACCAACCCAAACATATTGGCATACGTCCGCCCTTGAATTTGACTTAGATACCGTTGTTCGCTCGGGGTTAAAAATTCCAGTTCCCGAACTTTTGACAACCCATCAGGGAGAAATTTTTGATCAATATCGAACTGCCGATTGCGCAAGACATCCTTGTCAATATCCCATCTGACGCGTTGGGATGCTGCGACACAGCGAGCATAGGGCTCGGAAGAGATGGCTTCATTCTTGATTTCCTCGAGGGCCGCCACTCCCTCGTTTTCGTTCCTCGATCCCATGTGGAGTGTTTCTACGGTGTGCACGGTCATGGTGATACCTCCTTGTGTTTCGTTCGGTGAAGAGTTTGATACAGGGTTCCTTAAAGTTAGTTTATTCTCTTTGCAAAAAGGCACTGAGGGCCGGTCTCGTTGTTGTACTTCTTGGTTGATTCTTTAAGATCCTCATTGACTTCACGAATAACCTCTCGACGATTTTCGATGTCATGTCGTGCAGAAATGGACCTCCAGTTGTGATTGGCGTCAATCCATGTATTCCGTGCCCCAAAACGACATTTGTCTAAGTCGGGATCCGTCTGTCTCGCCTGGACGGTTTCATTCAGGACGCGTACGTTGATACCCGTGACATGATGGGTTTTCGTTTCAATTGTCATCATGTTGGCCTTTCAATAGAGTTGCGAGTGGGTAATGGTTCTATGACTGGTCTTCCTACATCACGCATGACACGGGTACTTCCTCTCTCTTATGCCGTTCCAGGCCGTCCGCTTTCCGATCCGCATGCTGCTTGATAGCCAAAGCAGTATCCATACCAATGCGTGTGGTGGAACATTCACCAATAATTTCAAGGTGTCATGAGATCAGGTGGCATCCATAGGATTTTGCGAAAAATCATGATTTGTGAGAATTCGCAAGAGATGCTCATGAGATTTCATGAAATCATTGGATTCCAGCCGATCAAAAGTTTCAACAGGAACCCAAACAGCCATTTATTGAGATGAGAGTAAGCAGAAATGGTGGCCATCGAGTGGATGTGTAGTTTGAGCGTTTCTCCAGACCATATATAACGTCCTGTCTCTTAAGGATGATGGGCCAAAATAATCCCGCATGAGTCAATGGTGCTGAACCACGTCAATGATACCCATGAGGCTTCCTCTCCCACATAAAACCCATTCGATTGATCCGACCAGTAGAAGGCGAAAGAAAGCGGGGAGCGGCAGATTCAGGGAACTGTTTCGGGGGAGGGGAACGCCCCAAAGAGGGGCTTACCTGGGTATTTCAACTTAACGTGCTGCGACAAAAATGGGACATACTCGCCAAGCGATGGCATCGCCTCTTACGCGCGTACCGCTTCCTGCAAAATTTGAAACGCCTAAGTCCGTAAGAGCCGATAGTTAACCGCCTGCATCAGGTGGGGGCCGAGACGAAACGGGTTCTGCATCAATCCATGGAGTGTGAGAAACCACTGTGTTTGAGCGGATGAGGAAAATCCGCGCATGGCCGGTTCACGTTGGCGAGTTAGGTTGGTGAGACAACTCCGCTCGATTGTTCGCATAGACATGATTGAGGTGAGGCACCGTCGGCATGATCGTGCGATGCGCGGGATAATAACTTCGGAGTTTATCGGTGATCAGCCAGCGGGGCTCCCTACATTGGGATTTCAGTAAGCAACGGAAGAAGCGTTCCGTAGCGCGCTGATTGCGGCGACGCTGTACCAGGAGGTCAATGAGATCACCGTCTTGATCGACGGCACGCCACAAATACTCTCATTCTCCTTGAATGGCGACGAAGACTGGGTCAATTGCCAGGTATCGCTCAAGCGTCCTTGTCGTTTTTTGAGTTTGCGAGCATAGTCAACCCAAATTTCTGGCACCATTGCCGAATAGCCTCATACGTTACGATGATGCCCCGTTCAGCCAACAACTCTTCGACCTCACGGAAGCTGAGACAGAATCTATGGTAGAGCCAGACGGTGTGGCTGATGATTTCGGAGGGGAAACGGTGGCGTTGGTAGCTGAGCTTTTTGGTGTTCATGCAGCCCAGTCTGCCAAACGCCAGTAAATTGACAATACCTGGGGGGTTGGTCAATTAGGAATTAGAGAGGAGATTCGTTGATCGTGGCTATTATTTATTTGATGCAGATGCCAGTTGAAGCACACCGCCCAGGCCATTGCTTATTTCAGCTGGAGAAATTTTGCCATCATGGTCTTCATCAAGGGCATCAAACACCGCATCACTGCCCAGCCATTCTTCGCGGGTGATGAATCCATCTCCATCAAGGTCGTAACTTTGGAAAATTTCCGCACTGGCGAATCCAACTGTGGCCCCAGCTTCTAATTCCGCCAACCGCTTGGCTAAGAGTTGCTCCAGGATTTCGAGCGCTTTGGTAAAGCCTTTGATCCCTTCCTCGAGCTTTTCCTTTGCCATTCGATCCGCCGCGTGCATTTTGTCAAAGGTGGCTCTGTCAATCGACAGTTTCTGAATATCCATTGTGCTGGCCTTTGCGGGGTCGAGCTTGCGGGTCAGGTCACTTTGGCTGCCCTCCAGTTCGGCTAGCAGTTTGGGAGAAATAGTCAACAGGTCGCAGCCGGCTAGTTCGAGGATTTCTCCCACATTGCGGAAGCTTGCCCCCATGATTTCTGTTTTATAGCCAAACTTTTTGTAGTAGTTGTAGATGGTAGTGACAGATTGGACCCCCGGATCTTCAGCCCCGAAATAATCCTGACCCGTCTCTTTTGTATACCAGTCGAGGATGCGCCCAACGAAGGGCGAAATCAGAGTTACTCCCGCCTCGGCGCAGGCGATAGCCTGGTGGAGGCCAAACTGCAAGGTGAGGTTACAGTGAATGCCTTCAGCTTCCAGGACTTTCGCAGCTTCGATGCCTTCCCACGTGGAGGCAATTTTAATTAAAACTCGCTCGCGGGGAATTCCGGCTTCCTCATATTGGGCAATCAGATCCCGTCCTTTGGCAATGGTGTTTTCGGTGTCGAAGGAAAGCCGCGCATCGACTTCCGTGGAAACCCGTTTGGGGACGATTTCGAGAATCTTCTTGCCAAAGGAAACTGCTAGGCGATCAAAGGCTAACGAGACAACTTGGGCATCCTTCACTCCAGAACCGGCATCCTTTTTAGACTGGAGTAACGTTTCATCGAGAATGCTTTGATATTGGGGCATCTGAGCCGCTGCCGTAATCAACGAGGGATTGGTCGTGGCATCCCTGGGCGTAAATTTTTCGATCGCTTGAATATCGCCCGTATCCGCCACCACGACAGTCATAGTTCGCAGCTGTTCAAGTAGATTGTTAGCCATGGGTTTCCTCTTTGCGTCTTGGATTGATGTTCCTAAGACAACCTTTTAACATGGCTAACCTGACCCTTTCAAACCAGATCGGATTCCGATCTAGGATTTCCTGGATTCTGGGAAAGGAGGCAGGTCAGTTAAGAGGCAAAGCTAATTATTCCCGTATGGTCAAAAAACTCATCCACACTTTGCGATATCTAAAAAACGTCAGTTTTTCAATGCAGATGAATTTATAGGAAGGAACAGCCCGTTTTTAATAATAACGATTTGAAATCTGGACTACACGAAATATCATTTTTGAATATAGGGAAATAAGGAGGGATGCGTTGCGGTGTGATAGATTTGCGATAGAAGATCTCACAACAGATGGAAATAATAGAATCTATTGATTCTATAAAATCCTTGCATTTTCTTAAGAAACGGGGAAACCAGATTTCAATCAAGCCCTTAGCATTTCTATGAATTTTCGACTCTTAATCAGCGGGTCGTAGGTTCGGCCCCTACACGGCTCACCATTTCATTCACCTCCTTGCCTGTTCCTGCCACTAATCCGTTTCCCATAAAACCTGTTTTAGATCTGGTTCTGGAAATCGGGCTGCGTTGTCCATTGGCGATGACATCAATAAGGTGTTGAATTCCCCTTTCTAGCAGGCCGGGTTTCTTTTCGATGGCATCCTGTCGATCCCTTCCGCCCGGCTTGCCCTCCACCTCTTTACACCTCTATCCTTTCCCTTCCCATGGGATCTAAATTGAATTGTTCTGCAGCCGATCATTCGAGCACTTCTCCGCTCGGGGGGATCCTTTCGGCCATCCTTCCTGGACTTGGGCACCTGGTCCGGGGATATCCCGTTCATATGACCTGGGTGCTGATGGTGGGAGGACTGCTCGGGGTCGTCACCTGGGCTCTCGGAGCAGTCGGAGGACCGGGAGCAGGCTGGTTCTTTGGCATGTTGATTATTTTGCCTTGGTGGTGTCTTCAAGCCTATCAGGCGTATCTCCCAACTCCACAAGGCCAATTGGCCACGTTACACATTGTCTGGAAACGTGGTCACGATATTCGATTTCTCGGCGGGTTATTTCTCTTCACTGCCCTCACGGACCTGTACATTATTGTGGCTAACCCTGAATACCACCTGACGGTATTTTGCACCAAACCTACCGGCATCCCAGGCCTCTTGTTCAAAGCGCAGTCACCAGCACTGCATATCGCAATTGGGTATGGCTTTCTCACACTCCGTCGTTGGGCTTTATTTGTCTTCCTGGCCTATGCCGGCTTTGGCATTCTCAATGCCACCACCAACTTCTCATGCTTTGGATTCGGACGCATTCGCACCGTGTTCTTCATCTCACTCCTGGCCTTTACGGCATATGTCTTTTGGCGCAGAGACTGTTTGGTCACACATTCCCGATGATCCTAAGAAATGGGAGTTGGATCACAAAAGTTCGCCCAAGCTTTTGGCTAGACTTTCTACATTTCTCCATCTCACGCCTCCTCGCCTGCGATGGCACTTTTCAGATGTGTCCACAATTCGGGGCAAGACCACGAGCCTCCTCACACGACCATTAATACAGATTGGTTAGTTGGCCAACACCAAAAGAGCGAAAGCAACCAAGATTTCGAAGAATGGCAACAAGCTTACTATTCGGGCCATGATCAAAGTATGATAGCTGCCCTGAAGGCATGGTTGGAGGATGACCGGAATGCGCTCAATAAGTCCCTAGAAATTCTATTCTCGTATACGCAAGGTTGGGAATCATAATCACTGAAATGAAATGTGAGACTTGAAAAGAGAAGTTTGGTGGGGATGGGACGCGAATTTTCCAGTGTCTCCGCACTAAGGAAGTTTGCCGTCTCGCGCAAAATCCATTAGCTGATTACTTTTTGGGGGACATTGTTTATAATCCTATTACCTTTTAATAATACCTTTTTTGTGTCCTTCCAATGAGAAAATCCAAGAAAGGCCATATCCAAGGCCCTCCGAATCCAAATTCCCGCAATGAAAAGACTTCCGGATCTGACTCCGCCAATTCCCAAACTCCAATAGACACTCCATATGATCAGGAGTTCATAGATACCCTCAAAAAATTCTATGGTAAAAAAGGCTGCGACCAATATCTCAGGAATCTAGAAGCAGAAAAAGGAGGACGCTGCCTCGTGCACAACCGACCCCTTGAGAAAGGGACAGCTGCAGTGGTGTATGGATATATAAGTGGCTCTGGGAGTTCCGCGTTTGGAACGAGCAAGAAGGACCGATTAATGAGGATATTCCATTTTCCTTTGGCGAATTCGGTAGAAATTGGCGGCTGTCTTATAGAGGAAAACAGCTCATGTGAAAGGGATGTCCTCTATTGTCCTTCCTGTCGCGCCGCAGAGGATATTTGGGTTAAGAATCGAAGTGATAAATAACTAATAGAGGATCTTCAAGAAGATAAAAATGGAAGGGGGCACTGTATACGGCCAAGTCCCAATCGACTAATCGCAAAAGTAACCTTGCAGGAACTCGTATGGTCAAAAAAACTCATCTGACCTTCATATCATTCCAACCTCGGCCCGCCCAAACAGATCCCAAAATAGGGTTTCCCTCACTACTCTAGCCCTAAGCGATTAGAAAAATTTCTCTTCTTGAGCCGTGGACCATTGATTCCGTATCAGCTGCGCTACGCCTCCCCACAACCTCCGCCCCATCTGGATTCCCCAACGGCAACGAGTCGCCCTTTCGGCCATATTCGGGAAGAGTTCCCAATAACGACCGGCGTCACCGGCCTTCGTCTTCCACAGCCACAGCGATCACGATGAGAACCGCATAGTCTTGCTTTTTGCAGCCCTCAACAGCAGGCATCACCCCACCTGGAGGGACCGGAAACGCAGCCTTCTGCACGTTTGCCGGAGAACACGAACCAGCACCGGTCGTCGGTGTATAGCGCGCGGAGCGGCACGCCAAGTGCGTCACGTCATAGAGCGTCGCCTGGTCATCGAGCTCCCAGCGCCTATTTCGCATTCTTGTCAGCGGGATGAATGGTCAGCACCGTCGTGACCTCGCGGTCACCCGTGACCAGATATTTGCCGGGAGGGATCGGAAATTTCGGCTGCTCCATGATAAGGCCGTGTTCCTCCAGCCACCAGTCTGTGTGGTCGAATTTCCAGCGTGCCGGGGCGACGCCACCCGCCTCCTCCAACTGCTCCAAGCTGCTCAACCTCACTCCCCGAGGGCCCGGATCCAGCGGCCAGAGACCCCACGACTGCGCGCCGCTTCCGGAGGTTGCATCTGGAGGACCCAATGCTGCGATGTACTGCGTCGAAATGCGCTGAAACTTCGGCTGACCTCCACCTGCGGCGTGAACCGACTGACCCAAGCCGGCCATCATCACGAGCAATGCCGTCGCAAGGCATGCGCGGCTCATCAGGAGCATCGTTCCGCGAGTTGGCATCAACACTCTACCTCGCTGTAAAAGGGTTCGCACTCTGAGTATCCTGAGATTTGAAATCATATTTCGACCCTCCTCCTCTGGCGGGCAAGTAACTTCACAAATAAGGGGCTATGCCAGCCTGAGAATACTTATAGACTGATCCGCATGAGATGCTCAGTTCTGGTTTTCTGTCCCCATCACACGCCATTGATTCTCCTGCAAAATAGGCCGAAATCCTTGCCATGTCAGTCAGTCCCTGTTCATGAAGCCATTTATCATAACATCTTATGCGGCTTGGTATAACACCACCTCCTTGAAAGGGCTCAAAGCCCGTGCAGCGGCTAGAACCCGATTCGGGCAAAAACCTGTTTTAAACCTGTTCTCTGGAAGGTGGGCTCTTCTTTTTTTTAGCTTGTACTTCGGCATTGGGGTAGAATCTTTTCTTCAAAAGATTTTACGCGGCCCATCGGACGTGAGCGGGCATGGGAGTGATGGGGGATGATCAAGAAAGGGCAGACGAAGACATTGTCGCCATAGAGACACCACCGTTCTTGAGATAGTCTTTCCAGCGTTTTTCGATTTTTTGCTTGAATTTCGGATCATGTTCCAGGAGATAATCCTCCAGTTCGTCTTCTCCAAGATGGTGGAGAATGGCAGTAGGTCGCCCATTTTTGGTGATCACGACATCCTCTTGCTCGGCTTTCTTCAGGAACTGTAATAAATTATCTTTCACTTCCTTCACACTGGCTATTTTCATATTATCCTCCCTCTTTTTGTGGCTGTAATCGTAGCCACAAAAATGACTTGTGTCTATGCAGGTAGGAGTTCCATACAGATCCTTCCCCCAGAGCACCTTTGCCATCGATGAAAAACCCATCACCGTGATCTTCTCAATTGCCGGTGATGGACCAGCCGTGGTGCAATCCGTCACCATCAATGGAATCGAAACGGGATTCAGACGCGATCACAATCCCTATCGCCCCAGGTGGGGTTCGGATACCACGCACCGACGTTTACCCCCTACTGACTGACGACACCAATCGCATTCTCGTCAGCTTAGCCTAAAGCGATTTCCCGCAAAGGCTGCCGGCGTCACCGGCTCTCGGCAGCCACGGCCACAGCGATCACGAAGAGACCCGCATAGTCTTGCTTCTTGCAGCCTTGAACTCCATTGGGTCAATTATTCGTCGTGTGCCTCGATGAACTGATCTATGGTGAGCCCTGCTTTGGAAATGAGACCTCGAAGGGTTCCCCGCGCGACTTCAGAATGGTCAGGGATGGAAAGAGTTGCGAGATGGCCAGGTTTGGTCATAATAATGTGGCTCCCGCGTTGACGGGCGACCTCCCAGCCCAGTTTTTTAAAGGTTTTGACAACTGCGGCAGGACGGAGAACAGGGACCGGTGGCATTACACTGTGACTTCAATCTCACGCGTTGTCACAGTCAACGGCATCCCTTTCTCTGATCGCACCTCCAGGCACTCTTTGATGGCCTGATGAATATTTTCCTGGGCTTCTTCTTCGCTTTTGCCCTGACTCATGCAGCCTGGAATGGCGGGGCAGTCGGCAATATACATACCGTCTTCATCTCGTGTAATAGTTATGGTGAATTTCATCGATTTACCCCCTGCCACTAATATCCGACATCCCGAAATAAAAAGCAAATTTTGACCGATTGACATCCGAGGTCCGTGGTAAGGAAAAGCAGCTGTTTCTGCGTCATCTGTCAAAATCCGAGGAGGACGAGCAAATCAAGAAGAGCAGATTGGCCGTGGCAAGCAATCGGAACGGTATGGGGCCGAACAGCTATGGGATGCGCTACGGGCGGGTCACGTTCGGGTTAAAGGAGGTTGGCGAATATACTCCAGCGGGCCCGGAATTTTGATCAATCAAATTATCAGCCATTTTTTGGGCTTGAGACTGTCGTATGACGATGTCGTCATCAATCCTATCCTGCCCAAACAACTTGACGGATTACACTTTATCTTTGCCATCGATGGAAAACCCATCACCGTGATCTTCTCCATTGCCGGTGATGGACCAGCCGTGGTGCAATCCGTCACCATCAATGGAATCGAAACGGGATTTAGACGCGATCCCAATCCCTATCGCCCAGGTGGGGTTCGGATACCACGCGCCGACGTTTACCCCCTACTGACTGACGGCACCAATCGCATTCTCGTCAGCTTAGCCTAAAGCGATTTCCCGCGGAGATGAGTTATTCGTCAACAATTTACTTCGAGCCGCCCTCCTCAAAGGCACGATCCTTTCACCGGGCCACCAAAGCGCGTTCCTCCCGTTCGCGGGCGGAATAGGCAGAGGCTTGCACGTCACGGGTGAGGCACTCGCGCCCGAAGGTGATCAGGTGGTGCCCGACCATTGCGATCTGAAACACCGACTCGACGTTACCCTGACGCAGTTCCCGCCAGGTCATCTTCCAGAATTCTTTCCGGTAATCGCTACAGATCCCGACCCGCCATGCGATGCGCGAGAAGACCTCGACTGTGCGCCGGACGTTGGCCCAGGTGAGCTGGTCCAGCGGGCGCACCGGCCGCTTGCGGTGCAAATACGTCTTCTTCGCCTGCGTGGCATAGCGCGCGTAGATCTTTCGCGGCTCGTACGTCTCGCGGATCACCCGCTTCCAGTTCGCCACCACGGTCTCATAGGGCTGTAGGTACTCGATGTTCGAGTCGCGCCCCTCCCCCGAGTTCAAACGAGATCCTTTCTGGAGCCGCTCGTAGAGCGGTGTATGCGGCAGGGCGACGAGCAGGTTCGGCGTCACGATCGGGATCTGGGCAGCCTCAATGAATTCCAGGATCACTTCCGGCGTCTCAGGGGTGTCGGTGTCCAGCCCAAGGATGATCCCGGCGGCAACCTCGATCCCGTAACTGTTGATCGTGTCCACGGATTGGAGGATCGGTGTGCGGAGGTTCTGCCTCTTGCTCATGGCTCGCAGGGCGTCCGTATCCACCGTCTCGATGCCACAGAAGACATTTGTCATGAACGCCTCGCGCATGAGCTTCAGGATCTCAGGGTACTCGGCAACGTTCAGCGTGAGCTCGCAGGAGAGGCGAACCGTATAGTCGCGGCGCCGCTGCCACTCGACGAGGTGCAGCAGGAGGTCCAGCGCGGCTCGGGGATTCCCGATGAAGTTGTCGTCCACGAAGTAGATCGACGGCGTCCCGCCGTCGGCTAGCTCATCGAGCTCGACCAGAACCTGCTGCGGGCTCTTGAGCCTTGGGTTTCTCCCGTAGAGCGCGGGGATGTCGCAGAACTCGCAGGTGAAGGGACAGCCGCTTGAATACTGGACGCACCCGAGTAGGTACTGACGGACGTCGATCAGGCGATAGGCGGGCGTCGGGAACTGGGTCATCGGAAGGCGGTCGACTGTGCGGTATACGATCTGCCGCTCGGGGCGCACCACAGTCTCGTCGAGCCGGTGGAACAGATCGAGCGTCCCATCGCCCACCTCACCGCAGTGGAGGAGGTCGATCTCCGGATAATCCTCGGGCGCCGCGGAGACCGAGGGCCCGCCGAGAGCGACCACCTTGCCTGCGCGGTACGCACGGCGCGCGAGGTCGAGAATCTGCCTGCGCTGGATGTGCATGCCCGACACGAGGACGGCGTCGGCCCAGGCGAACTCGCTCTCCTCCACGGGGCGGATGTTCTCGTCGACGAACCGGACCTGCCATTCCCGGGGCACGAGCGCGGCGATGAGGAGGATCCCCAGGGGCGGCATGAAGGCCTTGACGGGCCCCATCAGGGGAAAGGCACGATCGAAGGTGCCGAAGGCCTCCGTGTAGGCGGGAAAGACGCAAAGGATTCGCCGGACATTCGCCGGGCGGAATGCCCGTACGTTGACCGTCGAAACGGGGAGCACAGCAGATACCGACATACATGCCTCTTTTCATCATACGCCCGATCCAGTTTATCTCCGGACATCTCGCCGTGACACGCCACCGACCGTAGTCAATTACAGCGGTGGACCTCGAGCTACGCTCTAAAAGTGTGGAAATAGGGCCGTTTGATTGCGTACCTCTTCCGGAATTTTTCACCATTCACTGCCTGAGTCAAAGAAAAGCACACTGACACGGAAGAGTCAACGGATGAATTTTACGGATGCCTGGAATCCTATGCCCGGGCAGCCTCTGCAAGCCTGGCTACAGGATCTTTTGGAACAGGAAGTCACGGGGGTCTTGGGGCGCCGCAAGCACGACCGCAAGCGGCCTGGGGGCGACCAAGCCGGGGGATCGCAATGGGCATGAGAAATCCCGGCGGTTTACTTTCAGGCTGGGGACGTTTTGAGTTTTACTCCTCTTGCTGAGAAATAAATGTTTGCTAATCCAAAGGAACCAAGTATCATCCCACTAGAACCTATACCTGAGATTTTTCGCGCCCACCATATTGAATGCTGTGTCCCTCCCCCCTTTAAAGGGGTGCAAAACCGGAGGTATACATCCAGTATTAAATAGGTGTTAGGGAGTGGGCTTGGGCCAACTTCCTGTTTCTCGAAAATGGACGGAGATGAGTTATTCGTCAACAATTTACTTGGCCCCAACTATTGTATTGATGGGCAACACATTGTGAGTCCCGCAGACCTACAAGACGTGGTGCGCAAATAGCGGGAACAACAACGGGTATCCCGTCTTTCCACGTCGTTGACTTCAACTCCCTCAGTATGCGATTTTTTTTAGCCTGTTTCCGTTGCTCAGTCGGACAGAACAGCGGTTTACAAAACTGCGGGCCGCACGTTCATTTCGTCCCGGAGGCACTATTTTTTCTCTTCTTGATCAAGGCACATAATAATGGTGAAAAGACTTCTGCCGTCTTTCTATTTGCTAAGGTCAGTTCCTGTCATCATGGCTTGTGTCTTCATGGTCTATTTCGGCAGTGAGCGAGCGGCAGGTGCGGCCTCCCCCGAAACGCAACAATCGCCCGTGGTTCCCCAGCAGGGCTATTCCCCTCCCGGCTACAATCCGGCGCGGCCAGGGTACGAATACGTGCCCAATCCGCAGCACAATAACTACAATCCCTCTGACTATAATTACGGAGGCCCAACCTACATTGAACAGAAAGCTCAAGCTCCCTATGTGACGCAAAGCGGGGAACCACTTCTCGATGAATGGCAGTATTCCGGTGGCTATCAAGGAGCGTTACACCGAGGAGAAATCCAATATCAACCAGGGTACAACAATCAAATGGCTCCCGCCGCCCTCAGCGGACATTGACAGAGCCGGTTTTCTTGAACACTCAGATTTTGGTCCTAACGCGATACTACCTTATGTGATCTAAGGTCCTCGCCTGGTGCTCTTATTGTGCAGAACGGCCAAGAATTTGCTGAAGATCTCTGCATACCTGAAGATGATCACGGCAGCAGTCGGCGGATTCAGACACGCCCTCTGCATTGGGACTACCACGGTGATAAGTTTGGCAAGACTTTGCACACGCTCTACAAAAAACTCCTACACGTGCGTCGCCAGTATGAAGTCCTACGCGGAGATGGGTTTTATCCGGATTTCTGGGAAGAGTGGCAGACCCTCTTAAATCCGGAAGGAGGCGGTGTGGAGACTGACCGGCAACTTCTCGTGTATCGCCGATACACCACCCAGATATGATCTGCAGGTGGGTTCACACTGGGGGCAAAACTTTTACAAAGGATAACCCTTAAATATGCAGACAACTCCTGATTGGATGGACCGACGCCGAACCTATGGCTACTGAATGTTTCTCAGATGTCAGCTTAGACCTGCCCTGAGTTCCTCGATATTTCCTTCAGGCCAATTATTTGAATTCTGAAATACAATCTGCCCGACCAAGTGCAAATCGAACGTGCCCTTGGCTGAAATTTGGCCTCCTTCATTATTCTCCGTCACAAACTGGAATGCGCCTGTAATATTACGGGTTTCTGCATCGGTCCGTTCAGGAAAGAAATTCTCCAGGGTAATAGTGCCCTGCGTATTTGTTTGGTATATGATGGATCTTCCTTCTTCGACGGTTTCGACCTGCACATCAAAATTTTCACCCACTTTTAGCGGATCAGGCGCCACCAGGTTATAGTTGCCGGGCTGAGCTTTATCAGGAATTCGAAAGAGAATATTGAATTCTCTCCCTTCCGTTTTATCTGTATTAAGATTTGTCACTAAAAAGTAACCTGGACGCATCCCGATTACGAGATCTCGCTCTTTCGGGGGAAGGTATGTGACTATACCATCCCCTGAAATTTCGCCATTTACGATACCGGACACACGAGCGGTGAACCTCGGCTGATCGTCCCGATGTTCTTCGGTAACAGGGTCAGTCGATGAATTAGAGCATCCACCGATGACCAACACTATAGTAAGCATGACGATTCTTCTCATAGCCTGAACCCCTGCTGTCACCTTTCTATCTCCCTTCTTAGCACCTTTCCCAGCCATTCCGCACCGTGACAACGCTGTTGTTGCTTGAATCTGAGAATTCTCCTCTAAAAAAAAGAATTGGCGCGTGGATATGTAGGTCTTTCAATGTGTTCGATTCAGGACAGTCATAAATTCTTCCTGGAGAGCTGGATCACTTTGAATAGTCTTAAATATCGTATTGTAATCCGTAATAGTCAGACCATGATCCGCGACCGCCTGAGTCATTTTCTGATTAGCCTCTTGTTGGAGAACTTCAATTTGACTCGGGTCATCTGTCTGAAGGATTCGCTCTTTGTATGCGGCATTGATCTGGGATACTGCCTTAAAGGCTCCGGCAAAGGGCTCAAGATTGGGTCCGATCAATTCCTTCTTAGGGGGCTGGGACTCAGTATCTTGCGCATGCAGTGGAGCCAGAGATACGAAAGCCCACATGCTGGTGATCAGTAACAGTGTCCTCAATGTATTGAGACTCATCGAAATGAAATTCATAACATTCCTCCTTTTTTTTAGGTCTATATTAGACTCGCCCGGCAAGATGATGAATTAAAAATTCAGGCCTCTTTGACCTTTTAAATATTAGCTCGGGACATTGACCCACGACTCTGGGAAACAATAATTCGCCCTCTTTCATACGGGTATTAAAAACAAGAAACATGGAACTCTATGGATCAGGTTTCATGCCATAGTTTGAAAACAACGCAAGAGACGGGCCAAAAGGGATGAAGTGCAAATGATAATCCGAGGATAACGTAAGTTGAGGCGTAGGCGAAGAATCTGATTGGCGGTATTCCTCTATGCCGCTCTATTTCTCTGCACCCATGCCGTAGGGAAGACCCTACGGCCATTCATGAAATCCCTACAGGTGCAATGAAAGAACATATTGCCGATTTGAAGCCAATGGCGAACGATCATTTTCGGTCGACAAAAAAAGCTCCTACTCGATCAACGCCGCATGGCATGTGCCCGCGGTATCATCCATGCTCAGTTGGGCGTTGGCAGCGTCTCTCATGATCTTGACAATTGAGCATGAAGAGAGCACCGTATAACCGGTAAATGTTTCAGAACAGGATTGGTTATGCTGCGTTCAAAAACATTTGCTGTTGACCGATCATCCGTCCCGCCCACCAAAGACGACCAACAGCTTTTTCACCAACAAATCCATCATTTGTACGCTCTCGCGCCGGTGGGGATTATAGCTTCGCTGATCAATGGATCCATTCTGGTTTTCATTCTCAGAAATTTCATTGCGGGGGAGGTGTTGGCCGGGTGGTTTACCTGTCTTTTTGTCGTCAATGCAGTGTGGTGCGTGTTGGTCAGGAGTTACCGTCGACAGGCTCCAGCTCCCTCTGAAACCCATAGATGGGCAATGTGGTTTTTAGGTGGCAATGCCGCCTCAGGGATCGTGTGGGGTGGCGCAGGATTCTTTCTGTATGCGACAACATCCATCCCTCATGAAATTTTTCTGGCTTTTGTTTTGGGAGGAATGATCGCCGGTTCGTCGGCTGTGCATGCTGCGCTGCAAGAAGCCTTTCTCGCCTACAGTCTTCCGACCGTGGTGCCGTTGATCATCAGATTTTTTCAGCAGGGTAATGAACTGCATGTCGCAATGGGAATTATGGCCATATTCTTTTTTGTCATGATGAGCATGACCGCCCGACACAATTGTAGGATGATTGCAAATTCTTTGCGGTTTCAGTTTGAGAACTCACAACTCGTTGGAGATCTTTTACGGGCACGGGATCAAGCGGAAGACGCCAATAAAGTCCTTTCCTCGGAAATTGGGTATCGCCGAACCGTGGAGAAAGAGTTAGTGGCTAATCGCGATCATTTGGAATCTCTGGTTGAAGCACGAACGGCTGAATCGAAAAAATCAGAGGCCCGCTATCGATATCTGGCGGAAAATATCACAGATGTGATTTGGGTTATGGAATTGGATGGCAGCCGTTTTTCCTATATGAGCCCGTCTGTTCAGCCGTTCCGGGGATATACCTCTGAGGAGGCGGTGAGGCTCTCGTTGGAGGAAACCCTCACTCCGGAATCTGCAAAAGAAGCCAAAACGGTCATTGAGGAGGAGCTCCTTCTTGAACAGGCCGGGACGGCGGATCCTCAACGATCCCGTACGCTGGAATTAGAGCATTTCTGCAAGGATGGCTCGACCAAATGGACAGAGGTAAGAGGAAGCTTTGCGCGAGATGAGCAAGGAAAGGCTATTGGTATTCTCGGTATCACTCGGGATATCAGCCACCGGAGAAAAATAGAAGAAGAAAAACGTCATCTTGAAGCGCAACTCCTGCAGGCCAAGAAAATGGAAGCGATGGGCACATTGGCCGGAGGCATTGCCCATGATTTCAATAATATTTTGGGAGCCATTTTAGGCTATGCGGAGCTAGGCATCACCCAGATTTCCCCGAATCACAAGGTAAAATCCTATTTGGAAGAGGTGCTCACCGCCGGCCTTCGCGCGAAGGAACTGGTGAAGCAAATTCTGAGCTTTAGCCGCCGATCCAGCCAAGAACGGGTAGCCGTCGATCTGAAGGTCATCGTGAGAGAAGCTTTGAACTTGCTTCGGGCGACCCTGCCGGCCACGATCGAGATTCGTTCCTCCTTTGAGGTGGACGAGGCCGTCGTGTTTGCCGATGCGACCCAACTGCATCAAGTCGTCATGAACCTGGGTGCCAATGCCGAATATGCTATGCGAAACGACGGCGGAATTCTGGATGTCCAGTTGACCTCCGTCGAACTGACCCCCATCTCGGTTGTGGAATTTCCCTCATTAAAAGAGGGGACTTATCTCCAGCTCACGATTCGGGATACCGGCCAGGGTATTCCGGCCCAGGCCCTGGAGCGCATTTTTGAACCATTTTTCACCACCAAAGGGAAAGGGGAAGGGACCGGCTTAGGATTGGCTGTTGTGCATGGAGTCGTTATCGGGCATGGGGGGCATATTGCCGTGTCCAGTACCAAAGGGCAGGGAACGACTTTCACACTTTTGCTTCCTCGGCTGGATGTGGTCCTTCCAGCCCACTCCGAACACCCGGAAGAATGGCCGAAGGGATCCGGCCGTGTGCTATATGTGGATGATGAGGAAATGCTGGCCAGATGGGGAGAACAATTGTTAACCCATTTAGGATATGCGGTTGTCGCCACGACCAATCCGCATGAAGCCCTGGATCTCTTCCGGATGCAACCCAACCAATTTAATCTGGTGGTGACGGATCAGACAATGCCTGCCATGAGCGGCGAGGCGTTTGCCCGAGCACTCCTGGCAATCCGTGAAGATATTCCCATCATACTCTGCACCGGGTTTAGCCATAATATGACAGCCGAAAAAGCGGCGCACCTTGGCCTCAGTGCCTTTCTCATGAAACCAGTGAATGCGGCGGCCTTTTCACACACGATCAAACGGGTGTTGGAGAAAAGCCAATCTCGCGCGAATAACCCCTAGCCATGTGCATTATATTTCCCTCAAACACGGGGCAACTGTTCGAGTTTGTCGAAGTCGCGAACTTTGCATGCCAGGTGTACCTCTTCAACCCAATAGTTTTTCTAACGGATTCGATTGATTCATGACCACGACCCACCTTTGCTTAAGGACCTGTTTTTGAAGTCTCTTAAGGAGAAGATGCATGAAGAGAGGGAAGGGGCATAAGAAGTTCATCAATCGGTTGGCCATCAACATCAGGTAGGGAAACATTGAGCAACCGCGCAATCGTGGGGGCAAAATCCATAAGGGACACCGTTCGATCTAAAATTCCCGGTTGAATAGATGGCCCGAAGGCCAGGAACATGCCGCCCGCTCGATGATGCCCTGTACGGGGATGCCAAAAATTTGTCGAGATTTTCCCGAATTTTTCTGAAAAGACGGCTGGGATAGGATCTTCTTCATACCATTCCACCAGGAGATCGGGCAGATGAGCAAGGCAATCCCCGGAATAATGGTCGGCTGTGCGAATAATTCGCTGGATCACCGGCTTTCCCGTTTTGACGTTGATGATTCCTAACAAATCCTTTTCGAGCTCCCTACAAAATTGTTGATAGTCCGGCCCCGGCTGGACCTTGCCTTCCGGTTCCCGACCAACCAGATTCACTCTGATCCCGGCATGGGAGGGCGTGTCATGAATGGAAAAGCACTTGCTAGCCGCTCGATCCACCAGTGGGCCAGGTTCGGAGCAAAGCTTGTGAGAAAGAGGATATATCATGGGCGCAAGGAACTTCTGAACGCTCGACGGGATCTTCTGCCACATTCGGTAAAGGAAGGCGAGTGATCTTCGCTGAATAAGAGAGCCTGTGACGTTGTTCGCAGGTATTCTTGGCGGCACAGCCACCTTTAACTGGAGCAGGAATTTCTCCATGAATCCATATGGGATGTTCGTCTGCCCCATACCATGGCTGACAAAAACGATCACCGTGGTTTCTTCGTCAATATCCTTGAGAATTTCTCCAATTGCGGTGTCGATGGCTTTATAAACATCCTTGATCGGATCCCCGATGATCCTGGCAAGTTTCGCATCATGCCATTGATGGGTGGGATCGTGAATATGCCAGCACTGATGGCCTATACAATGGCTTTCGGTGAAGACTTGGGCAAACACATCCCAATCATCTTTCTGAAGAAAATGTTTCGTGAGTTCAGTCTTTCTGGCGACCCCATTAATAAGAGTATTCCGAAAGGCAGCGACTCCAGCCGAATCCCGTTTTGCATCACAGTTTCCCTGAATGGGATGAGAACACGGTGGACCAAAGCGCTGTTCCACCTCAGCAGCCAACGAGGGTGGCCACGTGAGAAAACCGGAATGCGCATCGTGGGCCCCGTATTCTACCAGTTGAATGCCGTTGAGATTGTGCGACAGGGCAGTTAGCGGGATATCGAGAATGGCCACTTTTCGCCCTGCCCGGCTTAGATGGTTCCAGAAAGGTTCCCTTTTAACGTGTTCTCCCGCATACGTTGGATATAGCTCGTACGTTCCCGATCGAAGTTGGTGTAGGGAATGAATACCGTGCTTACCCGGGTTGACGCCGGTATACCATGTAGGCCACGTTGAGCCCACAAAAAGGCCGGGGGTGCTCATGGTGTTCCCCATCAAACTTTTTGCGAAAAGAGCCTGAAAAGTGGGAAGGGTTCCATCCTGCCCCCATCGCTGGAATAAATCTCTCGATCCCGCGTCAATACCCAGTAACACAACTTTTTGGTTTTTTTCCACCGGAATACTCCTTAGAAAGGCAACTGCGGCATTTCTAAACCATGCAAAGAGGAGAATTTCGTAGAGGTCATAAATTTTTCAATACGATTGGGGAGGGCGCGCTCATATGACCAAGATTACACGAAGACGATCATAGAAAAAAGGGGAATATCAAACCATTCCTCGATAATGGTATAGGTCTGTCTTGGGAATGGACCGTCCCGGCATTTGGGATACCAGAGACGATGGTTGTCTTTCGTCAGGGCAGTTTGAAAGGATTTCTCTTTTAGCCAATGGAAGTCAGGTAAGGTTGCGATGCGAATGGCATATGTTATTGATTCCTGCTCATGGGTAACGACCTTTACCATCAATGAAATGAGAGAGATGCAGGGTGCAGGCCATCAAATAATTCTGGCTCCTCTTTATTCAGCCGGGCCCTCTCTTACCCACTATGGAAGAGCTAAAAATGTGAAACTTGAAGCGGTCCTGCCTGACCCTCCGTTTGACCTCCAAGTCGCAGGCTTAGCCCTTCTGATGTTCCTGAAGCGTCCCTGGCGCGTCTTGAAAACCCTTGCTGCACTCCATTGGGCTGCAGGGCTAAACCCTTATGCGCATATCAGTAATTTAATATGGACACCCAAAGCGCTGGCCACGGGGTGGCGCCTGGAAAAGATGAACGTAGACCGGATCCATGCACCGTTTGCCACCCGGTCAGCCACCTGCGCCGGCATAGCTGGACGTGTCAGTGACATCCCTTTCTCTTTCACCGCCCATGCTTACGATATTTACTGTACCTCCCTTCCACTGCGTAACGACACCCTCAGGTGGAAGATTCGCCATGCCACCCAGGTGTTCGGGATCAGCGACGACGGGGTACGCCTCCTCCGCCGGATGGCACCGGATTGTCCCCACATACACCTCGTTCATGTTGGTATCCCATTGAAATTGTTTACCCAGAGACCTGCTCCTCCTCACCATGGAGTGCTTCAACTTTTATGCGTGGCCAGTTATGTTGAAAAGAAAGGCCTGGATACCCTCCTTGATGCTTGCAAGATCCTGTGGGAGAAGAACTTCAGGTTCCATTTGCACTTATTTGGTAATGGACCGTTAAAAAAAGTTCTGAATCAACAAATTTCAGATTTGGGTTTATCTGACAAGGTTTCGCTTGGAGGTCCTATCTCACAACACGAAGTGATGGAGCAGATGACGAAGAGTCATCTTGTCGTCATGCCATGCCGTAAAGATGGCACGGGGAATATGGATGGCATTCCGACTGTTTTTATGGAGGCCATGGCAATCGGGCGCCCCGTGATCAGTTGTCCAATTGGAGGAATACCAGAGCTCTTGCGGGATGGAGAGACAGGTATATTGGTGCCTTCCAATGATCCGCATGCATTGGCTGCAGCCATCATGCACCTTGGGGATGATGAGGCTCTACGAATTCGCCTTGGCCGACAGGCACGCGCATTGGTCGAAAAACAACATGACATACGGACGACGGTAGCCTTGATGCTTCGCTATATGAACCAGCCTCAAAAATGCGGCCAACAGGAGGAAGAATGCCAGCAACGATAGGGGCATGTCCCTTGAAAAGACTGCCGCGCATTGACCAATTATGATCCAGGTCTCCGTCATCGTGCCCTTTTATAATTCAGAGCGGTATATCCAGAGATGTGTCGAAGGATTACTTCAGCAAAGCTTCCCACGGGAGGCATATGAAATTATCCTGATCGATAATAATTCTACGGATTCCTCCGCTGAAACGGTGAGACAATATCCCGGCATTCGATTGCTGGCAGAACCGAAGCAAGGGGCGTATGCGGCGAGGAATCGAGGGCTTCGAGAAGCGAAAGGCGAAGTCCTGGCCTTTATCGATGCGGATTGTGTCCCTGCTCACGATTGGTTGCACAAAATCATGATGGCGATGGAGCAATCGAACCTTAGCATTGTGCTCGGTCGGAGAGAATATGGCGGAGACTCTCCTGTGCTGTCGATGTTTGCGGCTTACGAGGATGAAAAGCATCATTACGTGTTCAACAGCAGAAAAAAAGAACTCTATTACGGCTATACGAACAATATGGCCGTGAAGAAACACGTTTTTGACGAACTGGGTCCCTTCGTAGAGAGGGCCAGGGGGAGCGACACGATCTTTGTTCGACAATCTGTCAATAAATATTCTTGTGAAGTGGTTCGGTATTGCCCGCAGATTCAAGTCCGGCATTTGGAAATTGAAAATCCAAGTAATCTGTACCAAAAATTTTTCATTTACGGGCGTAGCAGAAGAAGCCATAAACTTATTGTGGCGCAAGAACCGTTAAGCAATAAGGAACGGCTGCATATGTTTCGCAACGTCGTCCGTACCCGAGGGTACTCTTGGATGGAATCCATCATGCTCATCGGGTTTCTCGGAATCGGTCTTGTTTACTGGAGTTTGGGGAATATCAGCTTCGCCGGAGGTGAGAAAGATCCAGTAGAATAAAAAACAGGGATTCCTGCCTGACGGTTATGAAAAGATCAGCTAAAGGAAGATTTTCTACCCATTGCTTTAAAATTTGAAGAAATTTGGTCACAAACAACGATTACAACCATTTCCCACAAAGCCTAACGCCGCACGAAGCCTCTTCTGTACATTCGTCTGTAATGAATTTCTTGACTATCTTGGATAGGCATCGCAGGCACAGGAGAGGAAAACGAGTGCCTTCAGCCTAAAAAGGCCTACCCCTAAGATCGTCTGAGATGTACGGGAAGCCCACTCGAACTGATTCTCAAACAGGTTTCGAGCGTGAGAGGGCGAACACGTCCGGGAGATCAGTCACTCTTCATGCAATACCAACTAATCGTCAATCAACTGTTCTCCCGCTCTCCTGGAAAACTGTTCGGCCAGATTCGAGATGAAGAGTCAAAATTGGCGTGGCATCAAGGTTCAGGCCATCTGGTTCGAATAGGATGAGGTCTGCGAAAAATTCCCCCCTCACGGTTGTTCATCTGCGGGGCAAGGCATTAACCATCAGTTCTCACCACATATCATGATGGAATCTGACATCCACGTCCCCTGTAGGCCATTCTCTTGACTGAACTACCACACAGGCACTTGATTGGTTTTGGCTTTCCTCTGAACTTGACGGGGTGACATTCACGAAATCGAGTCCACTGAGTTGTTCGCGTCAAAAACATCAAAAACGCTCAGATTTTCGAGGACTGATCACCTAGCCTTCGAACTCTCTTTCGCCGTGTTCCTCATTCCCACTCTGTTCCAAAAAATCCACACCAATTGGAATGATCGCATCAGGGTACAATCAATGGTACATGCGAGGAAAGGAGGTCTGGGAACCCACTCAATCGCATTGTCGAAAAGAAATTGTCCCACCTTTGATATACTTCGACCGCGAGGGACACGAGTTTTTTGACCATACGACAATCACATGAGGAGTCTTGAACCAGACGATGTAACGGAGGCATGCCCTTGTCGGAAAGGACTGTATTCAGCCTGCGAACGAGCCTTCATATTTGTCAACATTTGTGAGTACCACGCCAGCATCCCCGACCGCCTCGTCCGCTGGCCCTGTGGCGTTCGAATTGCATTCACTAAGGTAACCATATCGATTGGAATACCGAGCAAGCCCATGTTTTCGACGAAAAAAATCCCTAGCCTTCTGGTGATGGCCATCACACTGTTGTCGGGTTGCGCGTCACTGCCACCCAAGCATCAGGGAAATCTGTGCACGATATTCGACCAATATCCCGAATGGTACGATGCGGCCAAAGAATCCCAGGACAGGTGGGGCACGCCGCCCCACATTCTCATGGCCTTCATCAAGCAGGAGTCGGCCTTTCGCCACGACGCGACGCCCCCATGGGATTGGTTTCTTTTCATACCCCTCGGGCGCCAATCGTCGGCGGAAGGCTATGCTCAGGCTAAGGATGAGACATGGGAGGAGTATGAGGATGAGGCCGGTGGTTTTTTCACAAGCCGCTCAACCATGGAGGACGCCCTGGACTTCATCGGCTGGTACAACGACAAAAGTAGCAGAGACCTCGGCATTTCGAAATGGGATCCCAAGCGCCTGTATCTGGCCTACCATGAAGGTCGCGGCGGCTATAAGCGCGGGAGCTACAAGAGTAAGCCGAAGGTCGTGGACATCGCTAATCGTGTGGATTGGCAAGCCAGGCAGTACGGCGCGCAGCTGCGTCAATGCGAACATCGATTCAAGTGTCGTCACTGGTATCAGCTATGGCCATTTTGCAGTTAATACTCCAGCTTCTGATCAACGGCGATAGGTCGCCAAATCTCCCGCCATGCCGCTCCAGAATTAGCGCTCTCTCGTCGCGTTCCAACGGATACGTCTCATCGTCTCTGGCATGCCCCTTTTCTCAAGACCTGAACCCGAAGGCCTTTTCCTCCCCGGTCCGACTGACTCACTATCAGCTGCTCCCCGTTCGTCTCTATTCGACTTGTGCCTCAATTTCAAATGTCCAGAATAAATTTACTGATGGTTGGGAAAAATGGAGGGTAAGACCGGGGGAATTGATGTCCGTGGCCGGAGTTTTAGAATATGGAAATTGAGTTTTTGCTATCCGATCATTTTTTCTTTCGTCGTTTGTTTGTGTATCCCTGAATCTTGTCTTGATTCTCTTTTCTCCACTCTCGCATATATTTTAATAATTTCTTCCGGTTCTTTCGATAGTATTCCTTCTGGTAGGCATTCAACTCCTCCCGTCTTTCGCGCCGTTGGGCTTGGATCTTTTTCTTGTTCTTTTTCCAATACTGCTTTTGGTATTCTCGATCATACATAATTAATAGGCATCCCTAACAGTTCAGAATTGGGCCACACCTGAAACTTCCGGTCACAAGTGTCGTTCTTATCGCAGGATTGTTCATGCTACCATTTTTCGGATATCGAGTGAACCCTCATAAGGGTTTGATGTCGGCAATCACCACAGCCATTGCTTGAGCCTTAGACTTCTTGTTGCTTACCTGTATCCTCAAAAATTGTAGATAGAGCATCTGATATCAGCCATTCCTCTCAGAAAAAGGCGAGTTGACCGATCCATTGTATGATAATTCTACCTCACACAGTTTAACTTACACACCTTGCCTCATAGTCAATTCTGGGGAAAATAGCACCGAGGCCACTCCAACCACCACAAAAAATTTATTTCCGATTCCCTATATTCCATTCCATCCCCCTTTGTATACATACACAAAGCGACAGTGTGACTACGACACTTTATTTAATTTATCCTATTTAGCGATTAAGACGAACCATCCGGGAATTTTCAGCCAGAATGAAAAAAATAAAGGTATTGTATGTCTATCTCGGTTTTTTCCGCGATGCCGGAGGAGAACATTCTCCGCTTGGGCTTGCCGAAGAACTCGATCGGGAGCGTTTCAGCTTCGAGATCGTCACCTTGATGCCGACCACCTCTACAATTGGCGCCGCAGTACAAGCGACCGGTTGCACAATACATGAGCTCGGGCTGGGCATTCCGCGTCCCACAGACCCGGTCGGCATGATCAAAGTTATCCATGCGTTCTATAAGATGTTCCGGAGCATCAAACCGGACATCGTTCAGACGCAATCCGGGTTTTGCAACATATGGGGCCGGTCTGGCTGCCAAACTGGCGCGCGTTCCTGTCGTCATCGCGACTTTCAATTTTGGGGGGGGACCAAAGCCCCGATGGTTTCTGCGTCCGGTTATGCGTGCCATGCATCGCTGGTTGGCCACGAGCACCGACGCCTACGTCTGTGTCGCCGAGCATTTGATAAAAGAAGAGTTACGGCCTTACGAATGGTCCCGTGCCGAAATCATCAACAACTTTTTCGATCTCAACCGCTTTCTGGCGGGCCGCACCAATTTGCCTGAAATCCGAGCGCTAACCAATCCCGCTCGCCCGGTTCTCGGCATTGTCGGAAGGCTCGAATACGAAAAAGGACATAGGGTGGCAATCGCGGCCATGCGGAAAATCGTCGATGTGGTATCCGGCGCTCAACTCAAAATCGTCGGTGCCGGCAGCTTGGAAGAAGAACTCAGGAATCAAGTGGTGACACTGCGACTCTCGGACCACGTCGAATTCGCCGGTCACTGTACCCAGATTTGCGAGATCATGTCCGAAATGGACCTGCTGTTGATCCCTTCATACAACGAAGCGTTCGGTAATGTGGTGTTGGAGTCAATTGCCGCCGGGGTGCCGTTATTGGGAAGCCGAAGCGGTGCATTTCCCGAAATTCTTGAAAATGGAAAATACGGTACGTTGGTCGCTCCATCCGATCCTGACGCGTTGGCAGACGGTGCACTCGACATTATCGCTAACCCGGTCCCCGCATTGGTCAAGTTGAAAGAGGCTCGAGCACGGGTGCTCAAGCGATACACGAAAGAGGAAAGCGCCAGGCGACATGCCAGTCTGTATGCGCGTTTAGCTGAAAAACATTAGGAGAAATTTTCTAAAAATCTTCCTGAATGCATTAATTGGCTTAATCAACTCCAGTTAGAATTTGCTCCGATGGATAGATGGATTGAAACTTCCTAAGTATACTCCCAGTTCTTCTATCAACTTTTCTTCAGAGACAGTGGTGAACGTAGTTGAACGTCTTATTGTAGAACTTCATGTTTTGGGAGATGGGTCACCGAACGACAACCTGAAAGAGGTTGCTGTAGTCGTCCGTCCATAAGATTTCTTCGGAAGGAGGCCACGGCGCGAGTCCGGAAGTTGACGAAGGGGTCTTTGAGAAACGCCTGATTGCTCGTGACCAGGACCCACTCACTATAGTCATTCCCTTTCTCCAGATCACTCACGTCCTTGATCCACAGTGCCTGCTTGTCTACCTCTCGGGCCAGCGCCCGGATCACGGGGCTGAAATTAAAGTGACGATTCGAAATATGCAGGGCGAGTATTCCACCGGGTGACAGATGTTCCCAATACAACGCGAACGCCTCCCTGGTCAGGAGGTGCACAGGAATGCCGTCGCCGCTGAAGGCATCCACCGCTAAAATGTCGAACTGTTGTGGATGACGGTTTGCCAATTCCCGCTCGAGAGAAATTCGTCCGTCTCCGAGCACCACCTGCTGGGGTCCTTTTGCGTCCTTGAGATAGGTGAAGTACTCCCTGGCAATCCGGTCCACTTCAGGATTGATTTCGTAAAATCGATAGGTATCGCCTGGCCGTGAATATGTTGCGATTGTCCCAACTCCCAACCCGATGTTCCCCACGCGCAGACCCCCTTGCCGCGCCTTGTCCTCCAGTTTGTTTAATCGTAGTCGCTCGGGATGACGGCTGATGGCCAAGCTGATTCCACTGAAAGGCCCGTAATAGGCAGTCGGATACGACTGCATCCCGGGAATAAGGAATTGCCTGCCATGGCTGATACGACCGTGATAGAGGAAACGGGTGGCGAACTTCGTCCCGATCCCTACCTCCTTTACCCGCAGGACACCATAGAAGTTGCGTGCTGTCAGGATGTTGCTTTCTTGCTGCTCTTGAACATGCAGCCCTAAAAGGCCTGCAAGCGCGGCAATTCCCACAACCCAGAGAATCCTTCCGGACCACAAGACGAGTGGTGTTCGTAGCGGGTCCCTCGTCCGGAGCAGGCAGAGTCCCAGGAGAACCATAGTGGCCACCAGACTCACGTGAAATTCCCAATAGCCTTTAAAAAGAATGGGAGCCACCAGGTTGACGAATACACCGCCCAAGGCCCCACCCAGCGCGACCATGAGGTAGAAGGTTGTGAGATAGCCGGCCGGAGGCTTCAGACGAACCAGTTCGCCATGGCAAACCATACAGCAGGCAAAGAGGGCCGCCGAATAGATAAAAATCTGGACGTAGAGATTCATCTCCGTATCCCCATAATCCTGGAGCACCAGATAGACAACGGCCGTGAGAGATATCAGGAGCATGGGCACCCAGACCCGTCGGTCATACCAGCGGGAGTGATCGAAACACAGAATGAAGGAGATGAGGTAGAGGCTCAGCGGGAGGACCCAGAGAAACGGGATGACCGCGATGTCCCGACAGATCTGATTTGTACTTGCGAGAAGGACCACTGATCCGCAGGCTGCGAGGGCGAGCGTCAGCAAGTTTTCCGGTAAGCGAGGTCTCTTGCCTGTTCGATCCCCGGGATTCTCTGAGGAAATGTTCCCGAAGGTGAGTCGAAACAACGGTATGGCTCCCCACGCACACATGACCGCGTACAGACCGTACCCGGTGGACCAGAAGACGGTTTGCATACGCAACCCCAATTGCGGCTCGATGAAAAAAGGATAGGAGACCAGCCCCAGGAGAGAGCCCAAATTCGATAAGGCGTAAAGCCGGTAAGGTGACACGGTGGGATGGACACGGTTGAACCAGTGTTGCAGGAGAGGGCCTGAAGCCGAGACCAGAAGAAACGGCACCCCTATAGTCGCCATGAGAAGTAAAACGATCGCCATCATCGGATTCTCGCTGCCATCCGGCTTCCAGGCTTCCCCCGGGGTGATAGGGAGAAGGACCAGAGAACACACCACCAAACTCAGGTGCACCAGGGCCTGATACCGCGGAGAGAGATAGCTTGCGAGAAGATGCGCGTAGGCATACCCGCCTAAGAGGAATACCTGGAAGAAGAGCATGCACGTGGTCCAGACCGCCGGTGTGCCTCCGAACCAGGGGAGGATATACCTGGCAATGATCGGCTCCACTTGAAACAGCAGAAAGGCACTGAGAAAGATCGCCAACCCGTATGGGATGACAGACAGCGGGAACGAAGGAGGAGGCCACCGAGGCGGTGGCGTTCTCTCCAATGGCCATCCTTCGTCCCTCTTAGGGAAATCCAATGCCATGTTCGTCTTGGGCATTGATGGTGTGGGGGAAAGCCGTCAACATAATTTGGACATGAGGTGGCGTTGTTACACACTCACACGCGCAGCCGGTTTTGCGCGTTCCTTGATGGGATTAAATCATTCTCTCTGACACCGGCATACCTACGCTGACCATTCGATTCAGAACCATGCACATGATCCACCCTTCAATCACTCCGCTTCCAGGTGATTCCCGATCACTATGGGAAGACTATTCTTCAATATTTGAGAAAGCATCCTCACGAACAACTGGTGACCAGCAGAAAAAGCTGAATTTATCATACCGATCCGACCACGCTCCATGTGTAGAGGTTTAGCATACGGAAACGTTATGGTTAAATAGCGCTGTCTTTTACAAAATAGATCAAATTCTGACGAAACCAGGATAAAGAAAATTATTTGAATTGAAAAAAGCGTGGGAGTTTATAAAACGGTGTCAGGAATATTTTTTTATTACCCACTATTTTCTCTCCAGTTGGACTGATTCCCTATCTACGGGTCCCTCGTCCTTCGTTGGTAGATAGTCAGGCAACAACCTGGGAGAACAATTCGCCCGTATTCGAAATGAGGACTCCAGATTGAGCTTTCCGTCAGGATTACACTCGACATAGCTGAGATATGCGCACAATGAAGCTCTTCTGGCTGCTCTCATCAACCCCAACACCTAAGATTTCAGATATCGACGTATATAGAGGCTGACATCCAATCGTCTCGTGGTGCAGGAGAAAACTAGGAATGCCATTGTTAGGAAAGAGGAAAATAAGTGACTGATGTCCCTGGCGAGCCAAGAAGCCTTGGATACTACCTGAATTCGCTCTAAAAAAAGTCGGGGCGGCAAGCTGAAATACCAATCCTGCGAGATCGCCTGTTTTTTTTGACCATACAGGGTTTCAACCTGCGAAGAGGGTCTCACCGATCCTTGTAAAGGAGTGGGAAGACATAGTTTTGAGGAGTATCTCGGCTCAATGTACAGGATTGCTCTGAGAACTCAGGATTCCATCATCTCGAGACGGGTATCAAACTCATGCCCGCATTGGATACAACGAATACAGTCTGATTCCACCGTGATCTCCTCATCCCGAATTCCCATTCCCCCGCAATCGGGACATGGGGTTAAATGGACTTTCTGATCTTCTACCGTCTCATATCGTGTTCCCCGGTAGCAGTACACCGGTTGGCCGGCAAGAGCCCAAGAGTTCCCCGCTTTATCAAGAACCGGCAATGCGATGTAATGGCGAGCAGCATATTCCTCCTGCTCCTTGCGGGTTGGAAGACCGTCTTGAACCAGTTTGCCTGTTTGGACCTCGTAGAGGGCACCTTCTTTAGGGATGACTTTTGTAGGACCCATATTCCACCTCCTATACACTGACATAAATGAAAGTTTGAAGGACAAATTATGGCATACCGGAGGTCCCTTTGGGGACACCCTTCCAGAACCCAGGAATGATGAGAGAGTTTTTGCCACTCATCCCTACCACTTTTTGCTCTTTTTCCTCAATTTCAGCTATGAGAAAATCAGCTATGCTAGGCCATCCCTAGTATGGACAACCCTATTTCTTGAGGCCACATGGTGTTTTCCTGGGAAGGCCTGGAGAAACTATTCTAAGCCCGCCACGTAAAATACGCTAAGAGGTCTCCTACGGAAATAATTCCGACGACTTTTCCCCCTTCTCGTACCGCGAGATGTCTCACCCGAAGATCCCTCATTTTATCCTGCGCATCCAGAAGAGTCTTTGTGGAGTCGATGCAATTCAGTGGGGTCGTCATAATACTCTCCACTGTGGTGTTCTCCAAATCTTTTCTATCGGCGACTGCCTTTCGCACAAGTTCTCGATCACTCACACTGCCAACGAGTTCTCCATTTTTTTCGATGAAGAGGGCTCCCACTTGTTCATCACGCATTTTTTGAGCAGTGTCGGCAATTGACGCCTTACAAGAAATTTTCTTGAGTTCTTTGCTCATGACTTCTGTTAACGAAACCATGGTCTAGCTCTCCTTCCAGGTTGAGATGAGTAATCAGCCATTTCCCTTTCCAACAGGATCCGAGCCTCGAAATAGGAAAACCAAACAGCATTTTTTGGTCAAGCAGAAAAGTACCCGAGGAGCAGCGCGATGTCAATTACGCCAAATCATCGGTTTCCCATTGGGGATTTTTTCAGATTGCAATGTTGCCTTACCGGTTTTGTGCCAGAGATGTTGTCAAGGATTGCATTCGCAAGATAAAATCACCACCAGAAAATCCGCACGGTATGTTGAAGTGAATCAAGTGCAGGAATCTCTTCCGCCTTTCAAGGAGGTGTCTCATGTCAGGTCCCCAGTCATCGTCATTTTTTGGATCCAGCGGATCTTCGAATGGTTGCGTAATGGTGGTGGAAGAGGATCTCGCTATCAGGACTACCGTACGTCAAATGCTTGAAAGCGCCGGCTACGATGTGCTTGAAGTGGAGAGTGGGGAGAAAGCTATTCAGACGATTGGTGAAGGGGAGAATCCTCTGGTCGTTGATGTCATTATTACGGACATTGACAAGGGTCAGGGGATGGAGGCCATTGCCTATTTCAAGAGGTAGCACCCTCGCATCTCCGTAATTGCCCTGACGGGTATGGAAGACTCCGCTCGGGGTAATCTGGAGCGAACAAAGATCGCCATTCTCGGAGCTGGAAAAGGCGGGACGGCTTTCCTCGAACTGTTGAGTCACCTTCCTGATATAGAAATTGTCGGCATCGCGGATAAAGTTCCTTCTGCACCCGGATTGGCACGCGCCCGTGAACTCGGGGTCTCTGTCTGGGACGATCTTATGAGTCTAATAGCCCACGAGGGTGTAAGTCTGATTGTGGACGTGACGGGGAACCCGGAGATGGCACAACTTATTGGGAAACATAAGGCCAAACAAGCCGAAGTGCTGGGAGGTGCGGCCTCCAAGCTCCTCTGGAACGTGGCGCAATACGAGGCTCGGATGCAGACCCAAGTGTTTCAGACGGAGAAAGTCTCCAACATGGTGAAGGGTTGAAATGTTACTGGGAAAAAATCGTACATTTTTTCTTATGCCCTATTGAAATACTTGGCAGGTTCGAATAGACAATCCCATACCTCAAACTGGCGCCAAGACGCCTCTCAAATATTTGAGATACCACACTCTCGATAACGAATGTGGTCAGGCAAGGATTAGGCGAGAATTTCGTAACACGGTTTATAGTTTTGTTGATCAATTTTCATGCGATGTTCTTTGATGAAGGACAGCAGGATCTCATCCATCAATTTCATGATTCTTGAATCCCCGTGAATTATGAATGGTCCATTTTGTTCAATGGCCTTGAGCGCTTGGCGCCTGATATTGCCCGCCACGACACCTGAAAATGCCCGACGTAAATTTGCTGCCAGCATATGGAGGGGTTGGTCGGCATGCAGATCTAATTGAGCCATAGACTCGTGAGTCGGCGTAAACGGTTTTTGAAATTCATGGTCAATGGTGAGATGCCAGTTAAAGTAGTAGGCGTCACGTGTTTGTTTTCGGAATTCACGGACACGGTGTATGCCGGTGTTCATCTCATAGGCCACGCGTTTTGGATCGTCGATTACGATTTGATACCGTTCGGCGGCTTTCGGTCCCAGTGTTTGTTTCACTAAGACATCAATGGCTCTGAAATAGTTCTCACTATGTGTGGGGCCTGTAAAAATCAAGGGAAAAGGCACTTCGTCATTATCCGGATGAAGGAGCAACCCCAGCAAATAGAGAATTTCTTCCAAGGTGCCTACCCCACCGGGAAACACGATAAACCCATGGCCGACCCGAACAAACGCCTCAAGTCGTTTTTCGATGTCCGGCATGATCACGAGTTCATTCACAATGGGATTCGGGGCTTCAGCCGCAATGATGCCCGGTTCCGTTAAGCCAAGATATCGGCCATTTTTAATCCGTTGTTTGGCATGGGCAATGGCCGCCCCTTTCATCGGTCCCTTCATAGCCCCCGGACCACAGCCGGTGCAAATATCTATGGAGCGTAAGCCGAGTTGATGTCCGACTTCTTTGGTGTAGCGATATTCAACATCACTGATCGAATGCCCACCCCAGCACACGACCAGATGCGGATACTCAACCGCGTGTATGATTTCGGCATTGCGTAAAATATGAAATATCGCGTTCGTGATCCCATTAGATGTCCCTAAATCAAATTTCGTATTATGTTGTATTTCATTGTGGACATAGATGATGTCACGTAACACGGCAAAGAGATGCTCTTTGATCCCTTGAATAATTTCTCCATCGACAAACGCACTGGCGGGAGCGTTAAGGAGTTCAAGTTTCACCCCGCGATCCCGTTGCTCCAACCCAATATCAAAATCTGCATACCGGGAGAAAAGCGCATTGGTATCGTCCGTCTCAGTACCACAGGTCAAGACGGCCAACGCACAGTTTCTGAACAATTCATGGAGGCCACCCAGACCCGTATCACAGAGTTTCTCCACTTCGTGCTGGGAGAGCATGTGCATGGAGGTATCAGGGGTGATGCTGGCGCACACGCCTCGCCCTGAACCGGTCATCCACAATCTTGATTGTTCTCGATGTTTATCCATATGTACTCGTTCGCCCGTATTCTAGTGAAAGACCTTTAGAAGAATTGGCAACATCACCAAAATCCCGCCCTAGTCCCTCTCTAGGCTTGTAATAAATAATCAGCTACATCAGACTTACGTAGATTATACCTTTCCAATATATGAAATCGTGGATAAAAAAAGGGAGAGATCGTTGCGACCTCTCCCTTTTATCAGACGTCTTGACGGAATCGTTAGAACCGGCTGTTACGCTTGCCTCCAAAATCGCCACCACCCGTGCGTGGAGCTTGGGGTTTGGCTTCGTTGACCGTTAAGGTGCGGCCACCAAACTCCGTTGAGTTTAAGGCTGAAATAGCAGCTTGCGCTTCTTCTCCGGACGACATTTCGACAAAGCCGAATCCGCGTGATTGGCCGGTGAACTTGTCACTGATGACGTTTGCTGACTCGACCGTCCCGTGTGCCGAGAACAGGTCCGTTAATTCTGTTTGAGTCGCTGAGTACGGCAATCCACCGACATACAATTTTGAACCCATGGGGTTTCTCCTTTTGAAAAAATGATATTGTCTTAGGCTCGAGAAAGGTGAAACCTTGAGAAGGGGTAGACCGCGGACGCTGCATTCATGCGACTGTGGGCAGACACTTCCGAGTGATCTCTCGGGCAAAACAACACCGGTTACGGGCTTTGGTAATTTAGTTGCTCATCGCCAAGCCCCAAGCGATGAGTTCATCCAACCTAGCACAAGAGAGGCATAGAAGATAGTCGAAGTTCAGTAAGGAAGATAGAAATGTTTAAACTTTCCTTGCGACCTGTCCGGAATCGTTGGCACCATATGCCATTTTTCTTCAATAATTTCGCTGGTCCAGACGCCATGAGCTCTGGTATGGCATCCAAATTCCTCTCCCAATTTTGCAGCAACTCCCGTTACGGAGAGAAAATTGCTGATAAGCGGCATCAACCCTGAGAACCCTGAAGTTCTTGCTCATAACAATTCCAAACACGAAGGGCATAATACAGAGGGGCATGATCATTGAAACAATCAATGGGCACGTTTCCAAATTCTCCTTTGGCCCATTGCCCAATCACATCACGAAGAAGTTGAACCTGACCATCCACACCATGTTGAAGCCTTTCCAGCATGGAGGGATTATCGAAAAGCCTTCCCGCATTATCAATGTATTTGAGGAGACCGACATGTTCATATCGATTTCCCTTAATCAGGTTAAAGACGTTGGGATTCCAGGTTGGTATTCGAGCGACGACATCATTGTTGTTCACAAATCGATATCCACTCACATGGAAATCCCTGGCAAAGACTGCATCCCCTACCAATGGGGACCCAAAGGTATAAAGCCCTTGTGCATCACCAAATCGGTCGGCCGCTAATGTCGCCAGAGCCGCTCCGAGACTATGGCCTGTAAACCAAAACGTCCGTGTTGGCTTTTCGTCTTTCAACCCGTCTAAATACGACTTGAGGGTTTCCCACACTTCGTCCAAAGCCTTTTTAAAGCCCTCATGCACCGACCCGCCCTGACCAGATGCGACGATACGGAATTTTGCGTCCATCCACAGATCTTTAGCCACCTGTCGCCATAATTCGCCAGGAATTGTACCTGTCACGGGTTTTGGCACCTGGGTGCCGCGAAAGGCCACAATTACAAAGTCTTGATTATGGGTCACATAGCATTGCGTACTTCCTCCGACGCTCAAGGGCTGGTTGCCTTCCACGTTCAAGCCGGCCATTCTATATTGTGGAATGGCAAAGTCCTGCTCGGCATAGGCGAGCAAAGCCGCCTCCGCCAACCACCATGCATTCACCAGTTGGAACTGCTTTTCCTTAAATCGAAACGGATATTGGCTCGCCTGGGCGAAATAGTCATGGTTCAAATTTGGAGGCAGCACGACCTCCAGGCTTGGTTCAGGAATAATCTTTGGCATCCCTTGCGGTTCCTTTAAGTCTGAAACTTCGTTTTTACATCCTTACAACCTGGCAGCATGTGTGAATGATTCGAAACAATCACGTCTACTGTTCGTCTGCCTTCGTTCGTTGAGAAAGAGATGCTTCACTCTTCTTCTCCCGATCGAGTGAGTCTTTCGATCTGAACTCCGTTCAGGTACCACGCAACTTCACTAATCGTTGGTGATCGTCTTCATATTGCGGAAGGCGATAGGCAAGATCAATCTGCACGACACGCTCCAGGCATCGAAGCGCTGAGATGTGGTCATTTCGTTCTGTGTAGACATCTGCCAATAAGCGCAGGGCCCCTGCCTCCCCCGCACCATGTCCGAGCTTGGTGAAATGTTCGGTCGCATTATTGAGACAGGCCTCGGCCTTTTTGAGATTGCCCAATTGAAGAAAGGCTTTTCCAAGCTGCCCGTAGGTGGTGGCCAGACCATCTTCATTCCCGACTTTGCGGTGGTAGTCCAGGGCCGTATGAAAGGCTTCAATGGCAGATTCGTGTCGGTGTAAACGCAGGTCTTGAAGGGCCAGATTGCTATACAGAACACCCAAGGCTCGGTCATTGTTCAGAGGGGTCAAATAATCAATGGCTTCTAAGTAAAAGGCCCGTCCCTTTTCGGGTTGACCGCTATCGGCTTGGATGTTTCCTAAATTCACGAGGGTTTCCCCGATGACATTGCCTTCTTGTAAGGTTCGCTGCATATCGAGAACTTCCCGGTAACAGGCCTCGGCCTGTTCATAGCGTTCCAGCAAGGCGCACACATTGCCCAGGTTTCCCAAGGCCTCGGACAGCGCCTTTGGAGAGCCCATGACTCTTGCTTCGTCAGTGGCTTGTTTGTACCAATAATGAGCCTTGGACAGATCTCCCCGATGTAGAAAAATTTCGCCGAGATGAGAGGCTGAGTTGGACATGATGTCGAATGGAAGGCCAAGACACTGTTCAGGAGACCAGTCAAAAATACCTGGGAAAATTTTATATGCTTCTCGTCATTTCACTTCTATTATTGCAACCTATTAAAAACTGACCATTCGACTCGACCAGTCCGGGGTCTTCATGATTATTATGAAGAAAAATGATTATATTTTGTTAAGAAAAATGTAAAAACTGTTTTGAATTCTGAGAAACCCCTGATACAATCATGTTTTAACTAATTGAAAATGTTGATTTCTTTATTGGTTTCTTCAAGCCAGGGTGTTCAGTAAGCGTGTCGACTCTTTCCAAACCTATGGAAGATCTTCCATTTTCAGCACAAGCTGTTTCCTTTGGAGACATTATTAAAAACGGGAATATTCCCAAACACTATCTGGATAGTGATTATATTATGCATCAGTTTGTTGAACGATTGGTGCATTATGTCCTTAGTGTGCCGCAGGGAAAATTTTCCATGTCTGAACTGGGTAAACTTTTAGAAAAAATGGAGCCGACTCATCAGATTTTTTTCTTTAAAAGACTTAAGGAAAATAGCCCAAGCAGCCTCAAACAATTTGCTCCATTATATTACGGGTTTATGGCAGAATTTCACCCATTATTATTTACCTGAAAACTACTTAGTAAATGGAATCTCATGATAAAAATAACATAAAAAGCTTCTAGAAGGAGTAGACATAGCAGTATATAATCGAATGAGGAGTACAACCATTTTTTGTGAGGAAAGACCAATGAATTCAACTTTACATCGGGCTGTGGCAAGTTTTTATAATCTCATATATGAAGCCCAGGCATTTGCCTCCACCATGGGTCGAATCGATTCGGCTGAACAAGAACGGTACAATGGTCGGGTAGAAGGGCTCAATTGGGTTTTAGACCGCTGTCAAGAATTGGAGGATGTGGATATGAATCTGACCACGGCCTCCCTTCAGAAATTGTTAGGAGATGTTAAATCAGATCTGGAACATGAACTCTCTATCCAACGAAGGGAAAAAGGGCGGCGGGCTGATGGGCGGGAAGAGGCATTACTCTTTGTCAGTGATTACCTTACGAGTTTGATCACCGCCACGGAAATCGAGTCAACGAAAAGCCCGGTGTAATTGTCTGTCTCTTGTTTGAGCCATTCACGTAATGGTCCCAACTCTTTCATCTTTTTCTTAGAACATGGGGTTGTCCAGAAAAACAATGGTCCGTGAGTGGATTGTGTTAGCCCTGTGTTTGGGGTTGGGGGCACATGTGGCCTTAGGATTTCTCTTGCATGGAGGGCAGGGTTGGCCGACGGAGTCCTATGGATATTATGGTATTTTTTTTGGATTGTTCCTGTATGTGGTCGTCCAGATTGGTCGATCCATCTGGTGGGTCCGTAAAGGTAATAGACCTACGCCAAGTTCATAAAAAAGCCTCCGCAGTATCATCTGCATTTTTTCTGTCCAGATTAGGAGTCGTGAGAACTTCAAGAGGGTAAAAGATCAGATTGCTCTACCAGCATTCCTTCTTCAATAAGCATAATAGGAATTTGATCACGGATCGGATATGCCACCGTTTTATCTTTTCGAAGCAAGCCTCCATCAATTTTTTCTGTGACGGATTGGCCCCCTTTCGTCTTTACTTCTCCTTTGGCAATTCGTTGATTCAGTCGTTCAACGACCGCTGACTCCAACAGACACACCTCTTGTTTCGTCTCCGGGCAACAGAGTATGGCCAAAAGCTCGGAGGGAATGGCACCTTTCCCTCCGGACGCGTCTTCAGTGTGCACTATTTGCCTCCTTTTCAATGACAGGACGTTCAGTTTGAGCCGCCTTTTTATAAATGTAGCACTGCCCTTGGTTCGTCGCAAGAAAATTTACCGGGCCCTCAGAATTGAGAACGCCCAAACCACGGTTGAGTTCGTGGTGCGGAAGAAGGGAATGATTTGATAGACTGGTCTGATCCCAGTGACTCCCACCTAGATGATGCGTACTTTTTCCAATCATACCCATACTCTTAAACGGTACTTCCTGACCGGCTTATTTCTCCTCATACCAGCCTGGGGAACACTATTAATTCTGTATACGCTGCTTGAAGCCTTAGAGCATATGACGGTCGATATTGTGTGGGCGTTATACCGCGTAAAAATTCCAGGTTCAGGTATTACTTTTTTTTGTCTCCTCGTCCTCTGGGTAGGCATGGGGACAACGCATTTACTTGGGCAGCGGATCCATCAAAAGTTTGAATGGTCTTTAGAACAAATTCCCTTTGTGCGCAGTATTTACCATACCCTTAAAAGTATGGCAGACGTCCTTAACTTTCGTGAACGGTTTGGCCAAAGTAAGGTCGTGGCTTTTCCGTTTCCCCGCGACGGACTTTGGGCTTTAGGCTTTGATATGGGGTTACCTCCTCGTCGGTTACAAGTTGCTCCCGAAGGCTCCTTGATGATGGTGTTCGTCCCAACAGCCATTCATCCGTTCACCGGCTATCTGGCCTTTGTCCAGGAGGCATGTGTCACTCGTATCCAGTTGAGGCCGGAAGAGGCGATGAAAATGGAATTCTCGGCCGGACTCTACCGCCCCCGAACGGGTTGGTTGTCGACAGCAAGACTTTCGATGAAGGAATCTCTAGCCACTAAACGTCATGAATGAGCAATTTCCGGTGAGCATTAGACGGGCAACCATGTCTGACCTGCATACCGTCGTCACCTTTAACGCGGCGTTAGCCAGGGAAACTGAGAATCGAGCCTTGGATGTTCAGATACTCCGATCCGGCGTAGAAGCCCTTCTGCAAGATCCCGGCAAGGGATGGTATGCAGTCGCAGAAACTTCCCGTGATTGTGGCCAACTTTTCGTGGTTGGACAGATACTGGTGACCTTTGAGTGGAGCGACTGGCGTAATGGAAACTTCTGGTGGTTTCAAAGTGTGTATGTGCATCCAGATTACCGCCAAAAGGGCATCTTTCGGCAGCTGTATACCTATGTACAAACTCAAACCCATTTGAACCCCGGGGACATTTGCGGGTTTCGTCTGTATGTGGAAGGGACGAACGATGAAGCCCAACAGGCCTATGCGAACCTCGGGTTTCAAAAAACCGCCTACCATATGTATGAGAAAGAATTTCTCGACTCGTCCGCTCCCAAATCAATTTCGTAAATGAGCGTTAACCCGCAAGGACTCCTGGGATTGAGAAAAGTCCGAACAAGCAACATGCGTTTCTTCATATGGTGTGCGGGAGCCTTGGTCTGCCTTTACGGCCTGACAGGAGGAAGCGTTCTAGGGGATGCTTCTGCTGTATTTGCCAATCCCTCTTCTTCTATCACGGAGGCAGGAACCCGCCCGCATGTGAGAGATCTTGGGATTACCATTGGCCGCTATCTTCCCGGCACCTGGAATGCCATCACCGACGTCCCGGGCGTAAAAGTGGGGCATGTGACCCTTCATAAAGGTGAAGGAGCCTTGCACCCTGGTCAAGGGCCGATTCGAACCGGTGTGACGGTCATTATCCCGCGGGAAGATGTCTGGCATCAGAAAGTTCCAGCCGGAGCCTTTGTGTTAAACGGGACAGGGGAAATGACGGGGCTCGCGTGGGTCGCGGAATCCGGATTCCTGGAATATCCCATTGCGTTAACGAACACGTTGAATGTCCCTCGTGTGGCGGATGGTGTCATGAGCTGGATGATTCAACACTATCCTGGAATTGGAATCACCGATGATACGCTGACGCCAGTGGTGGCTGAGTGCGACGATAGTCGCTTGAATGATAGCCAGGGTCGACATGTGTCCCCGGAAGATGCGATTCGTGCCCTGGAGACGGCCACAACAGGACCAGTACAGGAAGGATCGGTGGGGGCCGGAACAGGAATGGTCTCCTATCAATTTAAAGGTGGAATCGGGACCGCCTCCCGAGTTCTTCCTCTCGATGAGGGAGGATATCGTGTCGGCGTGTTGGTGAATGCCAATCATGGCCGTCGGCATGAATTAACCCTAGCCGGAGTGCCGGTAGGCCAAGTCTATGATCAGGAAGTTGCACAGATTTCTAAAGAAGAGTCCATAAAATCGACCATCGCTCCTGTGGTTGAGCCAGAGGCCGCTCTATCACAAAAATGGCAGGACAGTGGGTCAATCATTATTATTGTCGCGACGGATGCTCCCCTCGATTCCCGACAACTGTCCAGACTCTCGCGCCGAGCCAGCATAGGATTGGCACGAACCGGCTCCATCTCCCACCATGGCAGTGGAGATTTTGTGTTGGCATTTTCCACCGGTAATACCATTCCCCATTATCCCGAACAACCGACCTTTGGCATGACTCATCTTGCTGATACGCATGTGAACCCATTGTTTCAAGCTACAGTGGAGGCCACCGAAGAAGCCATTCTCAATGCTCTATTGCAAGCCACCACCGTAACCGGAAGAGATGGACGACGATTTGAGGCGATATCGATCGAAAAGCTCCGTTCGATTTTGGATGCTTACCGTGCCCCAACTCCGTAAACCCCTGTCAAGTGGTTTTTTGTCCTTTCTTTACCAGTTCGGGCAATAAGAGCCCGTAATCCACGATTCAATCACTAATCCTTTTCCGTGGACATCGTTTGGCAGGGATTGCTAGACTTGGTTTAAGTTTAATCACGATGCAGTGTCATGTCGCCCTTTCCCAAGACTCAGATCCTGATTTGGCCGCCCAAACGGTGTCGCAAGCCGTCCATGATGCATTAGGCGAAGCAGGGTGTGATCTCGCATTTGTCTTTTTTTCCCCCCATTTCTCTTCAGAGATCCAGAGTATGATCGAGACGATTCACGAAAACCTTCGCCCTCAGACATTGATTGGGTGTATGGGGGAAGGTGTCATCGGGGAAAAACAAGAAATTGAAGAACATCCGGGTTTGGTGCTTTGGGGTATTCACAGCACCGGGATGCACGTAGTGCCATTCAGCTTAACTCCGAAAACGGAGGGTACGGCTCCTTCGCTGGAAGGTTGGCCTGTTGCCTTGGACTCCCCTGCACAACCTCATACCTTTTTCCTCTTTGCTGATCCGTTTTCTACCCCCATTGATGAATTATTCTCCCTGTTGGATCAACATGCGCCAGGATCGTCGGCCATCGGAGGAATTGCAAGTGGAGGTTTGGATGACGCTGAAAGCCGATTGGTCTTAAATCGAAAAATTATCGGATCGGGGGTGGTAGGGGTCGCCGTCCAAGGCGGGGTGGAAATCCGGACGGTGGTGTCCCAAGGGTGTCAACCGATTGGTGAACGTTATGTGGTGACCAAGGTGGATCGGAATGTCATTCAGGAGCTGGGGGGAATCCCCCCGTTGGAACGGCTGGAAACCACCTTGAAGGCGTTGGGTGAACGCGAACAGCAACAAGCAGCCCACGGGCTGCAAGTGGGAATTGCCATGGATGAACATCGCTCGGAGTTCGGGCAAGGGGACTTTTTGATCCGAGGGTTGTTAGGAGGCGATCGACAATCAGGGAGTCTCGCCATCGCAGATTTTGTCCAGGAGGGTCAGACGATTCAGTTTCATGTGCGAGACGCCCATGCAGCGAGTGAAGATTTCCAGTTACTGTTGTCGAGGGAACTGTTGATCCATCCGGACAGCCTGCCGAGGGGGGCTTTGTTATTTAGTTGTAACGGGCGGGGGCAGCGATTTTTTGAAAGGCCCCATCATGATATAGCCACCGTCGAACAACGCATGGGCGCCATTCCTATTGCGGGGTTCTTTGCAGGTGGAGAAATCGGCCCCGTAAGCGGGAAAAATTATTTACACGGGTATACGGCCAGTATGGCTCTATTTTATGACGAAGCGTCTCGTTCAACATAATCGTACACAAAATCTATTACATCAATTTTAGCCAAGAGAGAGGTTCATGAAAAACCGTATAGCGTTCCCATCAGATGTTCGATTGCCGATATTCCTTGTGGGATCTTGGATTATCCTCCTCATCATTTTGATTCTGAACCCCCTGTCCGGAAAAGCCGCAGAGGAAACCATGGTGACTACTGCGTCAGGATTACAATATGTGGACCTCGTTGTCGGCTCGGGGCGTGAAGCTCATGCGGGAGAAACCGCGGTTGTCCATTATACAGGGACCCTCATCGATGGAACCAAATTCGATAGCTCCAAAGATCGCAATGCACCGTTTTCCTTTCGATTGGGAGCCGGCCAAGTTATTAAGGGCTGGGATGAAGGAGTCGAAGGCATGAAAATCGGTGGAATCCGCAAATTAGTTATCCCCCCGCAATTAGGTTACGGGTCCCGGGGAGCCGGAACGGTCATCCCCCCTCACGCAACTCTCAACTTTGAAGTCGAACTCCTCGATCTGCGTTGATGAACGAAACCCCACTCGCTCATGCCCATCATGCGCTCAATGCCAAGCTGGTGGATTTCGCCGGCTGGCTCATGCCCATCCAGTATACGGGAGTGGTTGAAGAGTACTATGCGGTCCGGAAAGCAGCCGGTCTCTTCGATGTCAGTCACATGGGACGTATCGAAATTTCAGGAGACCAGGCCGAATCGTTTTTGCAATGGATCAACACCAATGACGTCAGTCGGCTCCAGGTCGGGCAGGCGCAATATGGCATGGTCTGCCAAGCCTCAGGGGGCATCCTCGATGACGTGTTTGTGTATAAAACCGGTCCTGCTAACTTTTTGGTCTGCGTCAATGCTTCCAATCGAACAAAAATTCTTCAATGGTTTTTAGAAAATCAGCGGGAAAAATTTCAGGGAGCGGTTATTCGCGATCGGTCTGCAGAGCTTGCACAGATTGCAATCCAAGGCCCGGCATCAAAAGCTCTCATGCATACCCTCCTGGGTGCCCACATCGACACCTTGAAGCCACGTTCCTGCTTGGTCTTGGATGGCAAAGGCTTTTCCGGTTTGCTCAGTCGGACGGGATATACGGGAGAAATTGGCTATGAATGGTATCTGCCTACGGCTGAGGCTCCACAAGCCTGGGATCAACTCATGAAGGTCGGTGCGAATTATGAAACCAAACCTGCGGGGCTCGGGGCGAGAGATCTTCTACGGCTGGAAGTCGGCTATTTGCTTTATGGCAACGAGATGAATGAGCACACCTCACCCTTGGAGGCGGATGCAGAGTGGGTGGTGGCATGGAACAAGGGCGAGTTCCAAGGTCACCTCGCATTATGCCAACAAAAAGAGCATGGCCTCCCTCGAAAACTTGCAGCCTTTGAAATGGTGGAACGCGGCATACCCCGTCATGATATGACCATTTTCAACAATGGCCAGTCCGTCGGTACAGTCACCAGTGGCAATTTTTCACCCATTTTGCAAAAAGGGATTGGATTGGGCTTTTTGCCTCCCGCGCTATGCAAGGAAGACCAGTCAATCGAAATCGACATTCGCGGAAAACATGTTCCGGCGAAGGTCGTCACACTTCCGTTTTACAAACGTCCAAAATCCTAACCAGTCATCCGTTTGGGTCTTTTTTGGTATTGCGAGAAATCCGTTGTCGACTGAACACATCTATGCCGGAAAAGTCTTAGTTCTCAACCGCGAGACCATATTATTGCCCAATGGGCAGTCCACCGAGCTGGAGATTATCCGGCATCCCGGCGCCTCAGCCGTCGTGCCGATCAAAGATGACGGCCGCGTCATCCTCATACGCCAATTCCGGCATGCGGCAGGGGGATTCATTTATGAAATTCCGGCGGGCAAGCTTCATCCGCAAGAAGATCCAAGAATCTGTGCCGCACGGGAGCTGGAAGAAGAAATTGGTTATCGTGCGGGTCAGTTGGAATTACTCACCAGTATTTGGACCGCACCAGGATTTACTGATGAAGTCATCCATATTTATCGTGGGACGGAGCTGCAGCCAGGCCGTCAACAATTGGACCACGATGAAGTGTTAGAAGTAGTGGAATGGCCGATGGAAGAGGCCATGGCCGGAATTCAGAACGGCACCATTCGTGATGCCAAAACCATCATTGGATTGCAGCTCGTGTTTCTAGCCTCCCATACGTAATTGGGCGCTCCTCTTTTACGCAACAAGGTGGTGAACCTTTTGTTGGCGGTCAAACCGATTAAGGAAGAATCTCTACCTTGCCTCCATCTCCCTCGTAAAAAAATCTCCTATCCTGCAGTTTCATCCCACAGTTCAAGAATTCCAGGAACTGTTTCTTATTCGGGATCCCATTGCGGAGAACCCCTAGGGGATTGAAATTGGCTGTGCACGGGACTGCTCATCCGTCAAGAACGCTGACTAGCGGTCGAGAAAGGATATCTCCATACAGACTGGTTAATTCCACACGCCCCAAATGGGGAGCCGACCGCTGATGACGACTCTCGCAACGAAAGTTTGGAGGCTCACCCAAACAAGACATCAGGTAATTTGCCAACTCTACTCTCGATATGGCCCGAGTGGCTGAGACATGTCGGATGCCTGTCTCAGTGCTCTGTGCTAACTTCATGATGCGTCCAGAGAGATCAGTCACCCAGACAACCGAACGATATTCATCTTCAACAATGGTAATGGGAAGATTTCGTTGAGTGCGGTAACGAAGCCAATCCAAATGACCTGTACGCCCATTCGGCGAAGCGCCAATGGCCAGGCCAGTACGAATCACCAAGGACTGATGCCGCCCCAAAACCAGCTCTTCGGCCTCGACGCGGGTCCGGCCATACACACTAATGGGGCACGGGGGGGAATGTTCATGGTACTCACCATCTCCACCAAACACATGATCTGAAGAGACATAGACCAACCGTGTGTGTCCTGGCAATGCCTCCAGCACTCGACGAAGATGTTGCACGTTGATCTCATGTGCCCATTCGGGATCGGCTTCACACTTCGGCACATCACACACCGCATGGCAATACAACAGGACGTTCGACGGATATTGAGTAAAAATGTGTCCCAGCCAATCGGGATTTTCCAACTGAAGGACAGGCCATTGCCTGACTGGTTCCGACGTATTGCCTGGCGAGATAAAGGGCAGAATGGTTTCCCGAAATAAGCTGGCCAGGTTAAAACCAAGAATAGAGGTGGCTCCAAAAAGGAGAGTGGAATGGGTCACCGGTGCAGAGTCTTTGAGGCGCTATGATGAATCATGATGTGTAGAACTCCATATGTGGCGCTATTTAAAAAGCCCAGCCCACAAACGTGTATCGCTCGCCTTTCGTGACTTCTTTGACTTCATGGGGATACATAAAGTTAGAGGGAAAGACGAGCATGTCTCCGGCTTTAAGCTTCACCTCATGGTTGGATGAAAATAAAAACTCCCCGCCCTCATAGTCCTCGTTCAACACCCCTAATAAGGACAATATGGGGATGCCTTTATATTTCCCATCAAAAATCGAATGAATATGATCATAATGTTTTCTCATCATGGTCCCGGCGCGGTACCGATTAAATCGTATGGGCGTAAATGTTTGGATAAAACTTTTAATGCGCTCATCTTCTTGTTTCACAAACTTTATCATATACTCTTCGACGGAATGGCAAATAAACGGTGCGAGCTTTTCCTGTAAAGCTTGCGTGGTATTTTGGGTATCCAATTCCTTTTCAGGTTCGGATTTGAAATTATCGGTTGAGTAGGAATACCAATTATGTGGCTTCCACTCTTTGCCTTTAATTTCCTTGAGGACCTCCTTGCAAATCTGTTGAGGAATCACGTTTGTCACAAAGATATAATCGTGTATCTTATCCATAGACCATCTCCTTGCGATTCAACGTAGAGTCCTTCCTCTGCTGTTCTGTCAAGTCATCCATCTTCCTTTTTCACTTCGATGTTCAGGATTTCCCGGTCCGTGTTCCCCACATAAGACATGGCTGGATTTTAATCTCTACGGGGCCTATGTGGCCAGCATTCCTGATACTGCCCGAGATTTTAGATGATCCCCCAGGCTCGGGTTCAGGAAATTCCCCTGTAATGGGCGAGCTCAATCATCATAAATATTTATAAAATCAATAAAATCCTTGCTCCTTAATGTTCCGTCATGAACCAGCCGGCGATGGAGAGGCGTGTATGGTCTCCAGCTAGAGCATCCACCCGGCACACTCGATGTTGTCGAGGTACCGTAAAGATGGCCAAAGATCCAGGCAATGGAGGAATGCAATGTGTCACCTGTAAAGAAGTATTTTTTTTGGAATCTGCTTGAGAGCCATACAGGATGAGTTCTCCTCCCCAATCCGGATGCCACTCCTCATGGAAATAGGTAACCAGTGCGAGACGACGAGTTGGAGGTTGACGGCCCTCGGCATAGCTATAGATGTCGTCGGTATCATCGTGTGTGGGAAGGCAGTCACCCGCACTATACGAATAATAGTTAAAATTGACATGCCGCCCTTTTATGTTGGGAAAGGATTCAACGTATGCGGCAATACAGGACATCCCTACCCGCTGGATGAGTTGAGCGGCCTCAGAAGGGCCAATTTCCGCTTTCAGCCAGTTTCCGCAATTGGGAAAAGCTCGAGCCACTGGTGGCATATCTGTCAGGGCAATCCATTGTGATTGTGCCATCGCTTCCCGAACAACCTTCCGTTCTCCCGGACTCCAAAAATCTTCCAGGATTAACACCGGATCGTCGGCAAACGAAAATCTGCCTGGATGAAATTGAGAGAAATTGGCTTTCATGTCTTACGCGTCATCAAAGATACCAATCAGGTTCAGATATTCTGAGACGTCTTTTAGCAAGTTTCTCATAGGGTATCAAATGAGTCATGCGGTTCGGAATAACAAAAGAATACCTTCCGGGTTCCCTTCGTGAAAGGACGATTCCCCTCCTCACTGATTGAGATGTCTTTCCCCTTGTTGGAGCAAAACCTTCCTGCTCCCAAAGATGTGATAATGTTCATTAGGAGAACACGCTTCTGAATCTTTCATTTCTGCAATCAACCAAAGAGATACCTCCATTATCCATTTGGATATTCAAATCGTAATCAAATCCCCCTAAAATGAATCTTTTGCCAAGTGTTAAGTCAATTTCGCTTTTAAATCCAATATGTTCCTTCAAAGCATTCCGGGAAAATTTTCTGAGAGAGACTGGCAACACTTTTGCTTACACTCTTGCTTATATGAGGTTATGCCGAAGAGGGACTATCCTATTCATGTCCCTCCCATTATGTAGGTAGGGATAAATGTACCTGGAAACGAAAAGCGAGGTCGCTGGTTCGAGATGGATCCCGGAAGACCGTGGAGCCATTCCATCGGTGTACCATATGCTTAAACCTATTCTGTTAATTGATGACGACCGATCCCTCAGACTGGCGTTGCGCCTATATTTAGAGAGCTGCGGTTTTACCTGTAAAGAAGCCGATGATGGACTAGAAGCCCTGGTGCTGTTAGATGGAGGACTCGACGTGGACCTTATCATTTCAGATTATCATATGCCGGTTATTAATGGACTTAATTTTCTCAAGGCCCTGTCCTACCGCGCAAAGGGACAGAAGGTTCGGGTGATTCTCTTGAGTGGTAATATCACAAAAGAAATAGAACATGAAGCCAAACAAGCCGGGGTCTTTGAATTACTCGCGAAACCGTACGATCAGCAGGAACTTCTGGCATTGGTGACTCGTGCGTTTCAATCATAAATTTCTCAAAGTTGTCGCCCGGAAGAGGTTGCATTGGATTCCTATGCGGAAAGACCACATAAAGAACCACAAATGGGAAACGGGGATCGAGGGATGTCGAGCATAGAGGACCTCTATTACACTGGGGAGGTGAGGGTGTGAAGCCAAGAATTTTACTGTTGGAAGATGAGCCTGAATTACGTTTTACCTTGCGAGATCGATTGATGATGGAAGGCTATGATGTGCAGATCGCTCCAGACGGCAGACGTGGATTGAAGCTTTATCATGAGAGTCCGGTTGATTTGGTGATTACGGATGTGCTCATGCCGGTAATGGACGGCCTGGAGGTGATACGCGCTCTGCGTGGGATACCTTCTCCTCCTTTGATTATTGCCATGTCTGGTGGCGTGAGTCGTGATTTGGATTTTCTGGTGGAAGCGACCGAATTTGGCGCAACTCGCACTCTCTCTAAGCCCTTTCCGTTAGAGGATCTTGTGGCCCTTGTGAATGGTCTTCTGAGTTCAATACCTCATCCACCTTCATAATTGTCTTATCTAACTTTGGTAAGGAAGGGAGTAGGGATTCAAGGAACTCCTACATCGCTATTCCCAACTATCCTGGTTGCTTGTTTGCGGAGGGTCAATAAGGTGGTTCCCATTTTGGAGAAGGGGCGGATCTCTTCCGGGTACTCCGATCTCACAAGCCGGATGCTGGAAAGTTCAAAAAATATAGTGAATCCAAGATCATTTTCAACTTTTGTTTTTATTATACCGAAGGAGGAAGATAGTTACCTGCCTATTCCATTGAGAAGGAAAGTGGTTGGAAATGCCTGTGCTTCAACCCCATAGACAAGATCGAAACGAATAAAGGTGAAAACGGTTCCCTCCACTACATCCGTTGGGGAAATAATGACGACCAGAGTCGTCACAGTTGAGATGGATGATTCACTTGAAATGATTCGAGAAATATTCAGAAAAGTCCGATTTCATCATCTCCTCGTTGTTGAGAATAAAAAATTGGTGGGAGTCATTTCCGACCGTGATTTTTTAAAAGCCATCAGCCCGTATGTAGGAACAATGTCGGAAACTCATCGGGATCGAGCGACCCTCAACCAACGTGCTCACCAAATTATGTCGCATCATCCAGTGACTGTGCGTCGATCCTGCCCCTTGCAGGAAGCAGCTAAGCTCATGTTAAATCGAGGGATTTCTTGTCTACCGGTCACGACTATTGACGGGGTCATCCAAGGTGTCGTGACTTGGAAAGATGTATTTAGAGTGTTTCTGGACCCCAATGTTTTCACGATTGATTCCTAAAGTCCCATAACATGAGTAAAGGTGCCCCCAGACACCGACTGCAGCTTTCTCCTCGTTTTTTTTGACCTCTGAATGACGTTCGGTATACTGCCACGAAAATCACCTATATTTTTTATCAACATGCCAAATTGAATTTGGAATGTCCAGGCATTCCAGTGGCCCCATCCCGCATACGAAAAGGAAGGGTGAGTATGGCAGACAAAAATTTTATTCTCGACCTTGGGAAACTTCTGATCGGAGCCGCATGGGCTGATGGTACTCTTACGGCAACTGAAGTAAACGGGCTCAAGGAATTACTATTCCAATTGCCGGAGATTTCCGGGGAGGAATGGATGGAATTGGAACTGTACATGGTCTCCCCGGTCAGTGAAGAGGAACTTCAGCGTCTCTTGAATCGTGTTCTGGGGAGAATCACTTCTCAATCAGATAAAGCAGTCGCCTTGCAAGCTCTTGAGAAACTTGTCCCCGATGATGTTCAAGCGTCTGGCCGGCAGACGGAGGTGGTGAACCAATTACGGGAAGATATCGAGCGGGGGAGCGGAGGGTTTCTGGAACACCTTCGTCGTCCATTGCGAATGATTCTCAATCTCCGGGGAAAACATTATTCAGATGCACAGGATCGGGAAGATCGGTTGGAGGATTTTATCAAAAATACCATTTATTTCCAGGTGACCGCCGAACTAAGAGACCGTGGGCTTACCTTTGAGTTGAAAGATTCTGAAATTCGGAAATTGTGCTTGGCCGCAGGACTCATGGCCCGTGTCGCGGGAGTGGACCATCAGGTGTCGGTCGAGGAAAAAAATATCATGAGGGATATCCTAAAATCCGAATGGAACCTGTCAGATGAGCAGGCCAGGTTGGTGATCGATATCAGTTACCATCGGGTATTTAGAGGGCTGGATGGAGTCCGTCTGGTTAAACGGTTTAACGATTTAACGGCTTTGTCCGAACGCCGGACTTTTCTGCGATGTCTTTTTGCAGTGGCCAATGCGGCGGATCAGACCTCGTTCGGGGAAATAGAGGAAATCCGCAGCATCGCCAAAGGCATGGAGTTAAGCCATCAAGATTTCATCGATGCCAAATTGGTTATTCCGCGCGAAGATCGAGGTGGCCTGTAAACGAGAGTTCTCATCCCCGCGAATCTTGTGCGCGCAATTGGAATGCCTCGGATTCCCATTGATCAATCACAGCAGCACCGACCGCATCTCCCCAGACATTCACGGCGGTTCGGCAGCGGTCCAGAAACCAGTCCACCACTAAAATCAGTGAAATCCCTTCAATGGGCAAATCCACCGCCTTTAAGACGATGACCATCGTGACAAGGCCAGCTTCAGGGATTCCAGCTGCGCCAATGGCGGACAGGGTAGCGGTGATGAGTACGATGATCGTGGCGCCCCATCCCAATTCGATACCATAAGTCTGGGCGATAAACATGGCAGCAACGCCTTCGTAGAGAGCGGTGCCATTCATGTTGATCGTAGCCCCCAGCGGTACCACAAAACTCACCACACGTCGGGACACGCCGGCTTCCTGGATCAGACTTTCCATCGTCATTGGTAGGGTGGCCGAACTCGAACTGGTCGAAAAAGCGGTCATCAAGGGCGTACTCATGGCTTTGGCATAAGAAGGGACGGATTGTTTTCCCAAAAAACGCAACGCCAAGGGAAGGATCAAGAATCCATGAATGCTGAGTGCGACGAGAACCGTTCCGACATAAGAACCCAAACTGGAAAGCTGCGGCCAAAATCCTGAAAATCCTCCTGCCTCTCCCAATCGTCCCGCAATCAGCGCCCCGATTCCTACCGGTGCCACCCACATCAGCAGATGCACAATCGCCATCATGGCGTCGTTTATCCCTTCGAACAATCGAATGACCAGAATACCTTTTTCCCCTATGGTGGTTAAGACTCCACCAAAGATCAAGGCAAAGACAATCAGGGGTAAAATCTGTGTCTCTGCCATGGCGGCAAATAGATTTTTTGGAACCAAACTTGTCAGAATGGTTTTGAATAGCTCCACCAGCGTCGCGGGTTTGTCTTCCATTTGTTCGACCACCTCCGACGGGGAAGCACCTGGGGCTTCTATGAGGGGGTTCTCTAGAGGCACGCCGGGATGCAAGACAATCACTAAAAGTAATCCCACTACCACAGCCAGAACTGTCGTCGTCATGAAGAACAGGACGGTTCGAATCCCTAGAGGGCCCAACTGTCGAACGTCACCCAAGCTGGCGATTCCCACAATCATGGAACTCACCACCAATGGCACCACAAGGGCAAACAAGGCTTGAAGGAATAATTCACCCAGGAATTGGATGCCCAGTCCAAAAGATGGAACAAAGCCTCCCAACAGAATTCCCGTGAGAATCCCAAGAAGCATGCCGATTAACAAATTGTGTGGGCTGGAAATATTCAAATGTTCGGTTCAGCTAAGAATGGGCGTGGGAGAATCGCATGAATTCTCATGTGCAAACCGAATGAATTAGGAGGAATAGGATTCCATTGGGGGACAGGTACAGACTAGGTTCCGATCGCCATAGACGCTATCAATCCTCGAGACGGTCGGCCAGAATTTATGCAACCGTAACCACGGCGCGGGAAATGCCGCGGTTTCACGGGAATAGGCATGTGGCCATTCGGATTGTACGATGGTCTCAATGGTGTGAGGCGCATGTTTTAGGGGATTGTTGTCGCGAGGGAGGCGACCGTCTTCAATCTCGGCAATTTCCTGGCGGATCAGGATAAGCGCGTCGCAATACCGGTCCAATTCCGCTTTTGATTCACTTTCGGTCGGCTCGATCATCATCGTTCCGGGAACCGGCCATGAAATTGTAGGAGCGTGGAATCCAAAATCCATGAGTCGTTTGGCCACATCTTCCACTTCCACGTCCGCTGATTTTTTAAATGGTCGAAGATCCAAAACAAATTCATGAGCCGCCATGCCGTTTTTTCCGGTAAAGAGGACCGGATAATATTTATTCAATCGGTTCGCCATATAGTTCGCGTGTAAGATGGCCACCTGTGTGGCTTTTGTGAGACCTTCATTGCCCATGAGTTTAATGAAGACCCAAGAGATAAGCAGAATATTCGGACTGCCATACGGGGCAGCGGAGATGGGACCGATTCCCTTTGCCCCTCCCACTTGTACCAAGGGATGACTTGGCAAAAATGGAGCCAAGTGGGGTGCCACGGCAATGGGCCCCATCCCTGGACCACCACCGCCGTGGGGAATGCAAAAGGTTTTGTGCAAGTTGAGATGACACACATCAGCACCGATCGCACCCGGGCGGACCAAGCCCACCATGGCGTTCATATTGGCACCATCCAAATACACTTGGCCTCCGTGAATATGCACAATTTCACAGACCTTGCGAATGCCATCTTCGAACACGCCATGGGTGGACGGGTATGTCACCATTAAACAGGCCAAGGTATCATGGTATTGGGTAGATTTGGCTTCTAAATCCTGAATGTCGATATTTCCCTGGCTATCACAGGCGACAGGAACGACTTTCAAGCCGGCAATCACCGCACTGGCTGGATTCGTTCCGTGAGCGGATACCGGAATGAGACAGATATTCCTTTGGCCTTGTCCCCGCTGCTCTTGATAGGCCCGAATGACCATCAATCCAGCGTATTCCCCTTGGGAACCGGCATTGGGTTGTAGAGAAACGGCAGAAAACCCCGTGATGTCGGCCAGCCATGTTTCTAATTGCTGAAACAACTTCTGATATCCTTGCGTCTGATCGCTGGGGGCAAAGGGATGTAACCGACTGAATTCCGGCCAGGTCACAGGAGTCATCTCAGCAGTCGCATTGAGTTTCATTGTGCATGATCCCAATGGAATCATGGAATGAACGAGTGAAAGATCCTTGGATTGAAGGCGATACATATATCTGAGCACTTCGTGTTCGGAATGATAGTCATGAAAAACACGATGTGTGAGATAAGGTGAGTGCCGCAGAAATGTAGTTGGAATAGATTCCATGAGGTTCCCGGCCAAGTCATCCAAGGAAAAAGGAAGTGACCCGTTGTCAGTAAAAATGGTCAGTAGCTGACACACGTCTTTGATGGTTGTCACTTCATCCAGGGAGATGCCAAAAGAATCGTCGTCATACTGCCGAAGATTTATTAAATTCCGCTGACAATGCTTGATAATCTGGGCAGAACTTACCCCAGTGCATCGCACTCTCAGGGTATCAAAGAAGACATCAGAGTACAGTTGGCATCCCAAACGCCGAAGACCTTCAGCAGTGAGTTCCGTAAGGCGATGGACCCTGGTTGCGATGTCCTTCAAACCTTCCGGACCATGATAGACCGCATACATACTGGCAATATTCGCCAGAAGCACTTGGGCGGTACAGATATTACTGGTCGCTCGGTCGCGCCGAATATGCTGTTCGCGGGTTTGAAGAGCCAGACGATACGCCGTTCGACCATGGGCGTCCTTGGACACTCCCACGATCCGGCCCGGGATATGCCGTTTGAATTCCGCCTTTGTCGCCAGAAATGCCGCGTGGGGGCCGCCAAAGCCGAGCGGCACTCCAAATCGTTGCGAGGACCCCACTGCAATATCCGCCCCCCATTCCCCTGGTGGCACGCAGAGTGTCAAGGCGAGAAGATCGGTACTGACGACCACCAGCACACCGGATTCATGTGCACGTCGGACCACAGCTTCATAAGGGCGCAGGGCTCCGTCAGTGGAAGGATAGGAGAGAAGCATACCGAAGATCTCATTGTTTGAAAAATCCAGTTTGTCAGGATTGCCTATGGCGATCGTGATATTCAACGGCCTGGCTCGTGTTTCCAGAACACCGATGATTTGCGGATGACAGTCCTCAGCCACAAAAAAAGTGTGGGCCCCCTGTGAGGGACAGAGCACTCGACACATACTCATCGCTTCGGCAGCGGCAGTGGCTTCGTCTAACAGCGAAGCATTGGCCAGAGGAAGGGCTGTCAAATCGGCAACCATCGTTTGGAAATTGACCAAAGCCTCCAATCGTCCCTGGGCAATTTCGGCTTGATAGGGTGTGTATTGGGTATACCATGCGGGATTTTCCAGAATGTTCCGTCCAATCACCGGTGGGGTCAGGCAATCGTAATAGCCCATTCCGAGAAATGATCGATACACCTGATTATGCGTGCCCAAACGACGGAGTTCGGCGAGCACATCTTCTTCCGATTGTGCCGTGGGCAAGTTCAAAGACTGGGGTAGCCGTATATCCTGGGGAATTGTGGCTTGCACAAGGGTGTCAAGGGAAGACAGTCCCAAAGCCCCTAACATTTCTTGGATCTGGCTATCACTGGAGCCTATGTGGCGGTGAGCAAACGTGGTCATGCTGAGCTAAACCTCATATAGTGTGATGGTTGTCCAGAAATGAGAACTGCAGTTAATCACCTAGACCTTGTTGGAGAATGGTGGGACGTATCCAGAACCGACGCTGATGAAATTTGTGACGTAATAGAGAGGAGAAAATCGCTGAAAAAAGTGGCAATCACGAATGAAAATAATGGGAGGACAATTTCCCTCAAGCCTATCATGTTTATACTGAATCTGCAAAATTTCTCAGACCGCCAACGATGATTGCGAAGGCATGTATTTGGAGAAAGGGGGGAACCTCATTTGGGGTTTTGGGGGTGGGACTATATACCCTATTTGTTGCCGGTTTTGGTCCCTATGGTTCGAAGGCTAAGCTTTTTCCTCCAAGTCAAAATATTTCTGGTATTGCTCAGGAGGTACCCTTTGAAAGCGTCAAATTTTTTCACGAAGAGCCTGGCAAGGTAGATAGAAGAGAAAGGTGTTGCAGATCCTGGGGATTTTACGGTAGAGAAGTGGGAGGTATTCACAGAATATAAGGCACAGGGAGAGGTGGGAATGCCATGATTGTTCTCTCAAATATTCACAAACTGTATAACGGGACGTCCGCGACGTCCAAGGCCATTCAACATCGGGTTGATGTGTGGCTTGATGACGGAATCATCAAAGCTGTCTCTCCCCATAACCCGACTCGTCCACAAGGATCCGAAGTTCAGAGGATCGACTGCTCTACATTTACCGTGACACCAGGGCTCATTGACTGTCATGGGCATGTGACCTTATGGGGAGTGGGGAATGTCGAACTGGACCGAATGAATTCGCCGGAGGCACCATTTTGGGCAGAACGTATCTTGTACCGTACTCTCGTGCAAGGAGGAGTAACGACATTGCGGGATGTCGGCGGAGCCACCGGTGTCTTGAAGCGGTTAGTCGAACAAGGAGTCTTGTTGGGTCCGCGACTCAAATTGGCCATTTGTATGCTATCGACAACTGGAGGTCATGCGGACTTTCGTGGACCAGACCGGTGTTGCGGTGAGCTTTCGCGTTTGTGGCCTCCTGGTCCCGGACGTCCGTCCAGCATTGTCGATGGACCATGGGACTGCCGAAAGCGGGTCAGAGAGATTGCGGCCTGTGGGGGAGATCTGGTGAAAGTTTGTGCAAGTCCTGGTGTGGTCTCTCCGACGGATCAGTTAGAACATCGCGATTTTACCCTTGCGGAAATGGAGGCGATTTGTGATGAAGCGGCCGGCCGGGGGATGTATGTGGCGGCACACGCTCACAGCCAAAGCGGCATCAGATTGGCCATCCAGGCTGGGGTCAAAGACATCCAACATATTTCCTTCATGAATGAGGAATTGGCTGAACAGGCCTATGCAAAGGGATGCACCGTGACTCCCACTTCTTGGGTGGGCCAAAGATTAGCCCAATCCGATGGGTTCAATGCCTTCATCCGCGCAAAAGTTCAACAGGTATCCGAAAGCCATGCTCGGGCCGTGAAAACCGCACAGGCTAGCGGCCTCAAACTACTGGCTGGAACCGATCCCGTGTTACCAGATATGCATGGCCGGAATTATATGGAATTGGTGGCGTTGATCGGAGAAGGAGTGCCTCCTCTCACAGCATGGTTCGGGGCTACGGGATTGGCGGCAGATCAACTTGGCCAAACTGATACGGGAACCCTCGCTGAGGGGAAACGCGCGGACCTCTTGGTGTGCGGGGAGGATGTGGTGGATGACCCATCGCGCTTTGAAGATGGGGCTCTCGTGGAGGTCCTGAAGGATGGATGGGGGTATCGTAATGGATTACCGGGAATACGGCAGCGTACCTTTAAGCACTCCGTAGAACGGGCTCTCGAAGCAAGCTCTTCCCTTTAATAACATCGGGTTGCAATGACCCTTATGCCAATGTTTGTTGATCAGTCTTGGGGATGGGGCCTTTTTCTTCTCCTGATTCAGCAACCTCTTCCATATCTACAATAAGTTCGCCCTTGGGGGAATAAAATCCCTGCCCATCGATTTGCACAATGCCATTACAGTTTTCTTGAAAAAACTCCAGAATCCATCCATTAAAATCATAGCCCTCGTCAGTCATATCCTTTTTCACCATTTGTGTAGTGGCAATGAACCGGGCTTTTGAAATAAATTCCCGGGCAATCTGGGCTTCAACTTCATCAAAGACGGATATTCTGTTGAAAAACGACGTTTTTTCTCCTTCAAATACATCCTGATAGGTGCCTCGGTCACGCACGCAAAACAGCCGGATGGGTTTCCGCTCACGGCTATAACCCAGGGAAATGTGGACCCAATCCCAATCTTCAATGGCTGCCTGATCCATTTTTGGAATAAGCGGAATTTGATTTTTGGATTTGAGAAAGTCTAGGAGGAGCCTGAGAGGGGGACTATCCTCACGCGTGCAAAACACCCGTGAATAGGTGAGTTCTTCTTGTTCTGGAGTATCTGATTGTTGAGGAGAAGGAAAAACGGGTAATTCTTTTGCCATGATACATGCCTCATGAGTGTGGTGCCAAAGGCACGATTAAATAAGATTGATTGAATTTGTCCTGTCTACTTTACCGTGGTAAAAGGCGAGGCAGCAAGGCACCCAGTTCGTGTGAAAAGTTTTGTTCAGATAATTTTCCCCGCACTGGGCTTGTTTTTTGTTGACAGTTTTTAAGGCTTTCGGTAGACTCTGGCGCCGTTGTGTCAAAGGGAACAGATGTTCCTACGTGAAGCCTTTTTAAGGAAAAGGGTAGACAAGGCATCCCTTCCTTTGGAATTTCAGAAATAATCAATGGTGTCTCTTACTAAACAATTCAAATGAGGAGGAGGACTGTATGGGAAAGGCTATGACAAAGTCGCAGATTGCCGATCACCTGGCTAAAAAAGCGGATGTCACCAAGAAAATCGCCACACAAATTCTTGATGATTTTGCTGCATTGGCTTACAAAGAAGCAAAAAATGCATTTGTGGTACCAGGGGTTGGCAAGCTGGTGCTTGCGCACCGAAAAGCCAGAATGGGCAGAAATCCCCAAACTGGAGCCGCGATTAAAATTCCAGCCAAGCGAGTGGTGAAGTTCCGTGTAGCCAAAGCTGCCAAAGATGCTATTTTGGGAGTAAAAAAGTAATTTCCCATTTCCCCTCCATTCCACAGTTGGCTTCTTTCCCCTGATCTTCTAAGCTGGCTGGGAAAAGGTTATGGACACGGGAAAGCCCTTCCTTTCCAATTGAATCTCAATAAAAGCCGGGTCCAGATATCTGGACCCGGCTTTTGTCTTGTATATCGAGCCTGTTCGGCCGTTCACGGGCAAGAAAGATTCTTTGACAGCCTTGTAGTCACAAGGTTATGGCAATGGACAGAGATCTGCTCATGAGCCAGGTCTCCCGTTTGAGTCAGAACAAGAAATCCTAAAGGACAGGCAGGTAGGCCAAGGTACAGCTGAGGATCTATTCCTTATTCGCATGAATTCCTCATCTAGCGTTTGTGTACCAGGGCAATCTGGTGTTTCCAAAAACTTGTCCGGCACTAACGAGCTAGACGCGATTGTAAGCTCCCAAAATCTGGACAGGTACAATGTAGAACTTTCTGGCACCATTCACCCAGGAGGTTCTCATGAAACGGACTCGATGCAGTGAATCCCAAATTGTCGGGATCCTGAAACAAGCCCATGCGGGGATCAAGGTCAAAGACCTGTGTCGTGAGGAAGGGATCAGTTATGCCACGTATGACAATTAGAAGGCTAAGTACGGAAGCCTGGACGCCTTCGAACACAAACGCCTCAAGGAACTCGAGGGCGAACAGATCAAGCTCAAACGGATGTATGCGAATCTCGCCCTTGAAAATCACGCATTCAAGGATGTGATCGAAAAAAAATCTAACGCCGACTAAGAAGGGAGAGGCAGTGCACACCATGCAAGAGACCCAGGGCATCTCCATCGTTCGGGGTTGTGCGCTAAGTCTGGTTCGGTCGGCATACTATCAGGCACTCCAAGATCGGCATGCCCTCGTGCCGAAGTCATTGAGTCGCTGAATCAATTGGTCGAGGCGCATCCACGCTGGGGGTGTGGAAATATATCGATGGCTTGCATCCCTGGAATCACAAACGGATGTATCGCATCTATCCGCAGTTGGGGCTCAATCAGCCCCGCCGGACCTCACGCCCCATACCCACTCGACCCTCTCTGCCGGTGTGTGTGCCGGAAGGGCCGAATGAAGTTTGGTCAGCGGATTTCATAAGCAATGCCTTTTATCACGGCGTGCGATTTCGGACGTTCAATATCATTGACGACTTTAATCGAGAAGCGTCAACGATTGAGATTGATACATCTCTGCGGGCCGAGTGGATTATCCGGGTCCTCGACCGATTGCAGGAAGGACAAACGGGTGGATAATGGCCCAGCGTTTCTCGCGCAGAGTCTGCAAGGCTGGGGGAAGGCCAATCAAGTGTGATCTATCACATTCAACCTGGCCGTCCCACGCAGAACGCGGTTATCCAGCGGTCAACCACACCTATTCAGAGTGAGATGCTCAATTTGTATCTGTTTCGGAGTTTGGAGGACGTAAGGAAGATTACGTCCCGCTGGATGAGGGTTACAATGAACGACGGCCCCATGACGCCCAACAGGGGGCGGCCCCTTGTTGCTATTACCAACCCACAATGGAAAACTCTACGTCCAACTGTCCCCCTGACGGGAAGCTTACAGAGAAGCTGGTAGGAAAGCGCTTCTCTATCTCGATGAGTGCCCTAGATGAGGCCACCCATCGGCTCCATATCAGAGCTCCTCAAGGGACCAAGTCTTTGGAGAAGTCTCAGATGCCAATACGCAAGAGGCCTCATGGCACCATTCAACGACCCCCCATCTCATGGAACCCCGATCCGATTTGAGACCTTATGGTGACAAGCCCGTGCTCAACACCTCACCGGAGCAATCCCTGTTGCCATAGTCGCGGCCTTAGCAGTTTTATGCTTCCTTCGATAAATCTGCGACCACCAAATACTCATCAAAGCCAGCGGTACACCCAGGATATCTCCCAACTAAATCGTGGAAATAGTCCCCATTTAACCTCAATGTTTTATTCTGAAGAACCAATCTGCAGAAATAAAAAAACCTCACCCATCGATGGGCATGAAATCGATACCATCTTCGCGATTTACTAATGAAAACTTAACCCACACAATGATGCACCACAATGGACTCGAATCCAACCTCTCATCCCTCTACTTTCCCCATTTTCATCTGGTCTGAAAGACGACAGAGTGTGACAAGGCTTACCGATCTATGGGTCTGGGGTTTTAAGTTCTTTTAATAAGCAGAACTCCGGCGCGAAAGGCAAAAGGCCCCCACAAAAAAAAGGCAGGGAGCGAGATGGCTCGCTCCCTGCCTCTCCTGCCCCTCTGGGCCGACCGCTTACAGCCAGTTCACCCGCTCGGCGGGCCGGATGTAAATCGGCTCTTCCACTTGCTGCCGGACCGCCTCCTTGCCCGACTTGTTGAACCCCAACACCGTGTCGTTGTACATCTCAAACTTCCGCCCATGGATCTGGGTTTCAAACACTTTCGGCCCCGGGATCACGTCATACCGGAAGATGATCTGTTGGCTCGCCCGCCACAACTGCAACACCGCCAACAATTCCCGGCTCGGCACCAGATACTTCTCAATCGCATTGTCCACCCCCGGCCCGAACATCTGCCGGATGTAGCCCCGCGGGGCCTGCCGCGGCGGAATGTAAAACCCATTGGGCTCCGTGCCCCATTGCGGATACAACGGCAACGCCACCTGCTCCACCCGGATGGCATAGTACAACGGATTCCAGCGGTCTTCCGCCCAGAGCCCGTCATCGCCCACCTTCACCAGCCCTTGCAGCCGGATCTTGCCCACACACGCCGCCATGCACCGCGTCTCCATCGGCTCGCCCCCCGTTAAGGGGTCTTTGCCCTCCACCCGCGGATAGCACGCGATACACTTCTCACTCACCCGCGTCGTGCCCCGATACATCGGCTTCTTAAACGGGCACTGCTCCACACACTTCTTGTACCCCCGGCACCGGTTCTGGTCGATCAAGACGATCCCGTCTTCCGGCCGCTTATAAATGGCCTTCCGCGGACACGCCGCCAGACACCCCGGATACGTACAGTGGTTACAGATCCGTTGCAGGTAGAAGAAGTACGTTTCATGCTCCGGCAAGCTGCTGCCCGTCATCTTCCACGGCTCTTCTTTCGTAAACCCCGTCTTGTCCACTCCTTCGACTATCGCCCGCATCGACGTGGCCGTGTCTTCATAGATATTCACGAACCGCCATTCCTGGTCCGTCGGGATGTAGCCGATCGCCGCCTGGCCGATCTTGGCCCCGGCATCGTAAATCGTCATCCCTTCAAACACCCCGTACGGCGCATGGTGTTTGCGGCCCACCCGCACGTTCCACACCTGCCCGCCCGGATTGACCTGCTCAATCAACTGCGTGATCTTCACATCGTAGAACTGCGGATAGCCCCCGTACGGCTTCGTCTCCACGTTGTTCCACCACATGTACTCCTGCCCTTTGCTGAACAGCCAGGTCGACTTATCCGCCATCGAGCAGGTTTGACACGCTAAACACCGGTTGATGTTAAAGACAAAGGCAAATTGCCATTTCGGATGCCGCTCCTCATACGGATACAGCATCTTCCTTCCTAATTGCCAATTATACACTTCTGGCATTGTGATCCTCCGTTTCTATTGTGTGGTTACCAGATGAACGAGGGGGAAAACCCAAAGAAATAATTTCCTTTGGGTTTCCCTTTACCCGTTATTACACTTTGATCTTAATATGGTCACCCTTCAGCCATTTGATCATAAACTCATTCTCCTGGCCTGGCGTGAACCCGGTCCGGACCGGCTCCCACGGACCACGCCCACCGATGCCGCCGTCTTCCGCCTTGGTAATCCGGATCAGACATTCCTTCGGCACCGTGTTGACCGCATGGTTGTCCACCTGGTACCCAAATTTGAACTTCCAACCGATGGCATGTTTGCCCGGCAGCGAGTCTAACTGCTGCATGGGCATCAACCAGTCACGAGTAAAGGACTGTTGGGCACCATACCGGAAGTTCGATTGATATCCGGTATCCACCGCAATCGCCCGGCCATCCGGACGGGTCTCATGCCCTTTCACCGACTTCGCCGTCGCCACATAGGGCGCATGCTTGGCCATCGTGACATGGTACGGGAAGGCCGGGTTGTACTTCGCCCGGATCATCAACCGCGCCACCTTGTAATACGGGTCGCTGGGCTTCCAGCCCCGATACGGCCGGTCCACCGGGTTGCCGTCCACGTAGACATAGTCCCCGTCGTTGATGCCCCGGTCTTTGGCGGCTTGCGGGTTGATATGAATTTGATGTTCCCCCACCCCCGGCGTCCGCTTATCCATCCGATAGGCATCGCCAAAGTTGGATTCATACATCTGCACCCAGTCGTTGACCGACCATTGGCTATGCACCCGATGCCGGGTCTTCGGCGTCACACAATAGAACTGATACCCCTTCTCCCACAGCGGATTGGAGTAGCGTTTAATTTCCGCCCACGGCAATTTGATATTTCTGACGGTTTTATCGTCATGATGTTGCGCCGTGATCGGAATGCCGTAGTCATCAGGTCTGACATAGGGATTGGACGACATGATCGCATTCGGCAGGTACGGCGTCGCTTCCGTCCCTTCCCGATGCGAGATGAAGTTTTCCCCATACTCAATGGCTTCCGGTTCCACTCGGTAATTCTCATACCGCCCCGATCGCGTCCATTGGGGTTTCGACTCGTTGGTCTCCTCCCAGAACGGATGCCGGGGATACGTGCGGCACATCACCATCCAGCCCTTTTCCGACTTCAGCATCGTGTCTGCCGAATAGCCGTAAGCTGTGCTGCTGGCGTCTAACAACCTTTGTAGGTAGACATCTACCCGGTTGTCATAGACGAATTTGAAATAGTCACGGAACCGGCCATCTCCCGTCATTTCGCTGAGCTTGGCGGCGACGCCGGCCACCGTATCCAAATCGTTCCGCGTGTCATACAACGGCCGGATGCCGCCTTTCCACACCTGGAACCAGGGGTTCGACACCGTCGCCGTATGCTCCGGATAGGTAAATTCCATCCAGGTATTCACGGCAAATGAGATGTCATTGTGGTTGACATCGGAGGTCATTTCCACATCCTGATTGACCAAGGTTTCAATGTGCGGATCCACGTTCTTCACCATGTCATAATGGTGCTTGGCGTTGTTCAACACGTTCACATTGGTCACCCAGCGGAACTTACTGGGGGTCGGCATATGCGTCTTCCCGGTAAAGACCCGCCGGCCATACTTTGGCGTATTCACAATCAACGCCGTATCGCCGTGGTTCCAATAGGCCACTTCTTCCCCGTAGTAATACCCCTTGACGTGAATTTCTTTGCCATGGGCATTGGGATCCGTCGTAATCTTGAACGGATTTTCTCCGGTATGTGTGCCTAACCCGCCGCCGCCCCAGGGCGTGGCATTCCAAATCCCCGCCTTGTAGTTGCCGGCCCAGGTATGTTGTCCGGTCCCGAATTTGCCCACGTTGCCGGTCACAATCAGGACCATCGCCGCGCCACGCGAGACAATGGTTTGATGGAAGTAATGGTTCGTGCCTTCCCCGTTGTGGATGGCGGCCGGTTTAATGGTCCCGGAATCACGCGCCCAGCGCACAATCAAGTCCTTCGGACACCGGTTAATCTGATGAACGGTATCCAGATCATAGTCCTGCAGATGCACTTGATACATTTGGAAGATGGGCATCACGTCCACTTCCCGGCCGTTGAGCAATTGAACCCGATACGTGCCTGTCAAGGCCGAATCGATCCCGCTCTTCCGGTAATGCCAGCCAACCTGCTCCCGATGCAATGGCACCGCTTGATTTTTGCTGAGGTCCCACACCATAAAGCCACCCAAACGGGCCACGACATCCGGCTTCAACGACTGCACTTTGCCGGAATACGATTTGCCAAAGTCAGGGAAGGCATAATCTTTAATTACTTCACGCGGATCCAGGTATTGGAGCGTATCCGTCCGCACCAATAACGGCATATCCGTGTATGCCTGGCAGAAATCATGATCGTACATATTTTCATCGAAGATGATTTTCAACGCACCCAGGAACAATGCCCCGTCTGTCGCTGGCCGCACGGGCATCCAATAATCGGCCCGGTAGGCAGTGGGATTATATTCCGGAGTAATGACGACCAATCTGGCTCCGCGCTCAATGCTCTCCAGCTTCCAGTGCGCTTCCGGCATCTTGTTTTCCACGAAGTTCTTCCCCCAGCTGGTGTTCAGCTTGGAGAACCGCATGTCATTCATGTCAACATCGGATGCCTGAACTCCATTCCAGAACGGATGGGCAGGATTCTGATCTCCGTGCCAGGTGTAGTTGGACCAGTACCGACCACCTTGCGCCTGATCCTCCTTCACCTTCCGGATATACGTATCCAACAAGGCGCCGCAACCGCCGTTCATCCGGGTAATGCCCATTTTCCCAATGACACCCAAAATCGGCATGCCCGCCCGGAATTTAAAGGCTCGAATCGCTGAACCTTTTGTCATTTCAATCATCTCAGGCGGATAGCCCTGTTCCCGAAATCGCCTGGCACCTGATTCCCCGCTATACCGCTCCGCAATGATGATCATGGCTTTGGCCAAATACGTAAACGCGGTATCCCAGGAGACCCGCAACATATCGTCCAAATACCGTGCATTAAACTTATATTTGGTCATGACCGATGGGGTGAACTCGGGACTCCCGTCATCCATCCAGGCTTTCCACCCTCGACGCATCAACGGCCCCTTGAGCCGGTACGGCCCGTACACCCGGCGATGCATCGTATATCCCTTCAAACACATCCGCGGGTTATGCGCAAACGTCCCCCGGTTGCCATACAGGTCTTCATAGGTTTGATGATCGTAGTTTTGCTCCACCCGCATGACCACCCCGTTCCGCACAAACGCCCGAATGCGACAGGCATGCGTGTCGTTCGGGGAACATACCCAGGTAAACGAACTGTCATAGCGATATTGATCGTGATAGACCCGTTCCCAGGAACGGTCGGGATACTCTCCCAGAGGATTGCCCACTTCGATGACCGGCTGTAACGCCGTGAGGGCCAGCGCCTTATCGGCGAGTGCCACCGCAGCCACAGTCCCTGCTGAAACTTTCAAGAATTGCCGTCTAGAAAGAAACATTGCTTACACCTCCTAAAGTAAGTGCAGGACAATAAGTCCATGATTTAATTCAGAAAAAAAGCCAATAAAACCTATATCACCTCCCTTTCCTTTTGTATTTTTTTATAGGCACAACTGCATAATTTTCTAAGAAACTTATATTTCTGGTAAGAAATAAGTGAGCAAGAATTGATCCTTCTTGCTGTCATTTACATTAATTAATAAGTAATTGTTAAATATAATAAAATATATTTAATGTAGAATTAAAAAAATAGAAAAGATCCAAATCGGTAACATTAATTTATAATTGCCTTTTGTATTTTATTTAATATTTATTCTTACTAAAACATGTAAGTATTTGAATTATTTAAATAAAACATTAAAATTTTTCATTATCACAGAAAATGGTACCATAAGGTAACCAATCATTGATTAGTAACATTCCTTTAAACTGAAAACGACAATATCCAATTGACCCACTCAATAAACTAAATAATCGAATAATGAAAAGTCCGATTAATTACCAATTGATTAATCAGCAAATTTTATCGTCTTGAGACAACCCCGACTTTTTCACAAAATTGACTGAGTTCACAAGAGCTGCACCAAGGCGAAATTGGGACACATTGGTTTTGACCAAAAGGTACCAGTAAACTGTTTAATGGAATCCAAAATTTTCGTGGGAGTTTTTTTCGAAGGATTTCTTCTGTTTTTTCGGGGATTTCGGTCTCCACATATCCCCAACGATTACAAACTCGGTGAACATGGGTATCCACACAAATTCCATGTTTTTTATGACCTAAAGTAACAACCAAGTTGGCTGTCTTTCGACCAACTCCTGGTAAAATTAATAAATCGTCAATAGAATCAGGTGTTTTACCATTAAAGTCTTTACAAATCTTTTGACTCATCGCCTGAATTTGTTTGGCCTTCGTGCGAAAAAATCCTACCGGAAAAATCGCCTTCTCAATTTTCTGTAAGTCCATTTCTGACATGGAATATGGATCAGAAGCAATGGCAAATAACCGTTCACTAGCTTCGGCGGTTACTCGGTCACGAGTCCGCAAGCTCAATATACAGGCAAGTAGGATTTTATAAGGATCAGAGCCTTGCTTCGCAAGATGGTCCACAAAGGGAACGGGCCATTGTTTGAGGGACTTTTTAACTAAGCGAAGGAAGACATGAATGTCGTCTTCCTTCATCGAGATTCTATCGTCAGGTGAGTGAAGGAGAAGAAAACTACTCAGGATCGGCTTTTACAAAATGGAAAGACTAAAACAATCTATTTTTTGATAACCACTTTTGCCGGCGACGTGCGGCCTCACGCTCTTTCCCCTTTTTCTTTACGCTTGGCTTTTCATAGAACCGGCGCCGCTTTAATTCTCGAAATAGACCCTCTGCCGCTAATTTTTTCTTGGCGACTTTCAATGCTTTTTCTACGTTGTTATTGATAACTCGTACTTCCACGTTTCCCTCAAACTAAAGATTAAAAACAACATTTGTAAAATGATTCAATACCGCGTCCAAGCTTCATACTCTACCATGAGCCCGAAGCCCATGCAAGACGACAATAATTATTAGGCATACATAATTTGTTTTAAAATCAATGGCTTACACGTCTTTAATTAAAAAGGTCAATACTCAATTTACGTGTCTTTTAACGCCGCAATAATATCCAATACCATCTTCTTGCCATCCCCAAATAACATCAAGGAATTATCTAAGGCGAATAAGGGATTGGGAATTCCAGCAAAACCTGGGCTTAAACTGCGTTTGATCACCACAACTATTTTTGCCTTATCGACATCTATGATGGGCATTCCTGCAATCGGACTACTTGGATCAGTTCTGGCCAATGGGTTCACCACGTCGTTGGCACCAATAACCAGGGCCACATCCACCTGATCAATAGTTTGATTAATCTCATCCATGTCCTTCAACGCATCATAGGGAACATCGGCTTCAGCCATCAGCACATTCATATGTCCTGGCATTCTTCCCGCCACAGGATGGATACCATATTCCACGGTTGTCCCACGACTCTCTAGAAGAGCGGCCAGACTTGCGACCGGATGCTGAGCCTGGGATACGGCCATTCCATAACCAGGTACGATCACCACCCGTCGCGCCGCATCAAACAGCAAGGCGACTTCCTCAGGAGATGCCGACTTCACTTTTCCACCATATACTTCATCTGCAGTTTGTCCACCCTCGCCTGAAGGCCCCATCACCCCAAATAAGACATTGGTCAACGAGCGGTTCATGGCTTTACACATGATATGGGACAGGATGATCCCGGACGCACCAACCAATGAACCGGTAATGATGAGAACATTATTGGAAAGCACAAAACCTGTCGCAGCGGCGGCTAACCCCGAATAAGAATTTAATAACGCAACCACTACCGGCATATCGGCCCCACCAATAGGCAGTACCAACAGAATTCCTAACACGGATGCCACTCCGACTAACAGCCAGTACAGCGAAAAGCTCTCAGGATTTAAGACCACCCCAATGCTCAGCCCGAGCACCAATAAGGCCAAAATGGAATTAATCACCTGTTGGCCGGAAAACAAGATTGCGTTTTCGGAGATTAACCCCTTCAGCTTCCCAAAGGCCACCAGACTACCCCAAAACGTCACAGCCCCGATTAATCCTGATGCAGCCGTGGCGATCGTCAATTGAAGAATGGGTGCATCCGTTAATGAAGAACCTTCAATCAACGCAGCCCCGGCCACAAAGGTCGAAGCCGCACCACCAAATCCATTTAAGAGGGCGACCATCTCTGGCATCGAGGTCATCTCTATGCGTACCGCCAACACTGCACCAATAGCGCCACCCACCACTAATCCCAAAATGATGTACTCATAACTGACAATGTGTCGATCGGTAAGAGTCACCACCACAGCCAACAACATTCCCCAAGCCCCCAGGAGATTCCCGCGAACCGCCGTTCGCGGATGGGTAAGACCTTTAAGCCCAAAAATAAACAGGACAGACGCGACAAGGTAGGAAATATTGATAATAAAATCGTACATAAGCTTAGGATTTCTTTTTAAACATGACCAACATTCTGTTCGTCACCATAAAACCGCCAACCACATTTATGGTAGCCAAGACCACAGAGAGAAAACCCAAAACCGTGGTAACCCACAGCTCGGCCCCCGTAGAAACAATTGCCCCTACCAAAGTGATACCTGAAATGGCGTTAGAACCTGACATCAAGGGAGTATGAAGGGTGGGAGGAATCTTCGTGATCACCTCAAAGCCCACGAAAATCGCGAGCACAAAGACCGTAAATGACATGAGAAACATTTCCATAGCAATTCCCTCGTTCTTAGGCCGATTGAGCCGGGAGCCCCAAAGCTTCTCGAATGCGTGGCTGAACGACTTCCCCATTTCGAGTCATCATGGTTTCTTTGGTGATTTCGTCGTTCATATCAAGTTGAACTTCTCCCTTTTTCACTAAATGCAGGAGAAAGGTCGCCACATTTTTGGCATACAGTTGACTAGCATGGTACGGCACCGTTGAGGACAAGTTTTCAGGACCGTGAATAGTCACACCATGTGCCACGATGGTAGTCCCGGGCTTGGTCAGCTCACAGTTTCCGCCCCGTTCTGCGGCCAGATCCACAATAACTGAACCTGATGCCATACCCGCGACCATATCCGCCGTAATCAGAATCGGGGCTTTTTTCCCAGGCACAGCCGCCGTGGAAATCACCACATCACTGGTGGCAATGACTTGTCCCAACAACTCCCGCTGTTTTTTGTAAAAGGTTTCGTCCTGGGCTTTGGCATACCCGCCTTCATCTTCGGCGTCGGCCGTTTCCAATGGCAGCTCAACAAACTTGGCACCTAAACTTAAAATTTGTTCTTTGACGGCAGGGCGAATATCGTACGCATTCACCGAAGCCCCTAATCGCCGGGCCACGGAAATGGCTTGCAAGCCTGCTACGCCGGCTCCAATGATCAAGACCTTTGCCGGAGTGACCGTTCCGGCCGCGGTCATCAGCATCGGAAACATTTTTGGCAGGGAGTTGGCGGCCAGCACCACGGCTTTATAGCCGGCGACTGTTCCCATAGAAGAAAGAATATCCATGCTCTGCGCGCGAGTAATCCGTGGCATCAATTCCAGAGCAAAGGCCGTCACCTCCCGGGAAGCCAGATCTTGAACCGATTGTGGGGCGCTCAAGGCCTCGGCCATTCCAATCAGCATCTGTCTTTTGCGAAAACCCGATAAGTCCGCTCGACCTTCCGTAGGATTAGCTCCTAACAACCGAACTTGAACAACGCAATCAGCTTTTTCAAACACTTGCGCTCGAGAAGAGGCGATGGTAGCCCCTTTTTCCATATACGCTGAATCCGGGTAACCGGCTTGCTCACCAGCCTTTGATTCAACAATCACATCCATGCCGCCTTTCTTCAGGGAAGGGAGCACGGAGGGAATCAGGGCGACTCGGTGTTCACCAGGATATGTTTCTTGAAGGACGCCAACAATCATAAAAGCTCATCTCTGTATAAAGGGTTAAGAAATCTCTCCAAATTTATCAAGGCAGCAAGGCCCCCCTTCAGCCTTCTCGGCAAACCTTGTGTTGATATCACAAGAATTCGAAAAGAATCAATGTGTCTTTTGATCTATTGAGAAATGCGACTAATGACCCAGTGGTAGGAGAAAAAAAGATCCAGAAATAGAAGAACCTCATCGCCTGTCAGTGGGCTAACAATCGCCACGAGACACTGCTACCCGAGATCCGCTTTCTTCAACCCTGTGGAAGGATAGAAAGCTCCTGAGATTTCAGTCGCCATAAACAACATAGCAAGACTCTGGGTATAGCAGGCATGCCCGAATAAATGCTGCCGCGGAGACTCTTCCAATTGAACCCCATATTCCACTAACAAACATTCCCCGTCATTGGCACATCGTGTCGTGCGCCGGGTGCATTCCAGCCACCGCTCAAAGCCATCATACGGTTCAAAGATTTCACGAAAGTCCAGATTGGCCTGCTCAGCCTCCGGACCATCCGGAAGAGCATCCGTGCCAGCCACGGCCAATTGTTGTACGTAATCACCACCAGTTTGGTAAGGCATTTCCCAAGCAATTTGGGGCAACTCCATTTTAGCTAACCAACGTTTTTTATCAGGTCGAATCTCGCGGTGATTCACTATATGCAGCAATTGACCAATCCCTTCCATATCCCACCCATAGCGAATAGGAGTTCCCAACGTCACAACATCGACCGACGCCCCTTCCAAGACCTTCCGATCCGTGGTCAGGCGATACAAGTGTTCTAGGTGTTCGACAGACTGATTCTCAGAAAGACACGCTTGCCAATACTTGGCCAGAATCTCAAACACACGACTCCTGACCTCAGATTCTCCACGTGTCATAATATTCGACAACAGGGCTAAGACCTGACCGGCATGACCATGACCAATTAACAAAAGCCGATCTTCCTTTGAAAGGTGAAGCCCGGAACCCCAATTTTGTAGGTACGACAGAAGGTTCATCGAGGCTTCGACCCGACCGACATGATGATTCATCGAAGACCAGACATATCGGGAACAAGGAATGCCTGGATTATTTCCCTGAAGAGCATGCTCAAATTTCCGTACATACGACGAAGGGAAATTTCCTCTATCCTGGGCGAGAGCGTCCAAAGTCTGTTGAGTATGTTCAGTGTTAGCCAGAGGAGGATGGATGGGATCGTCCTGGCAACAAATACCGTTTGTGGCAGGGCGAAGGAGAGCCAGCAACGATTCTAGCCCAGATATTCCTCTGGAATATCCTCGTTTTAAACCTCCGACCTCATCTAATCTGGCAGCGCCAAAGAGATCCATATACGGATGCCCATTAAGGAAGAGGATCCCCCTCACTCGAGAGGCAGCCAATTGTTCGCCAACGCGAGCCATTCCTTGAACCCATTCCGGAGAATCAAGAGCGGCTCCTGACTGAAAGGTCCGATAACCCACCCGTAATCCAGGGTCCGACTTTGAATATGTGGCATGTTGAAAATTATTATCGTGAGGCATTGGAAACCATCCATGCGGGAAGCCCTACATTCATAATGGATACCCTATACCCGGAGCAAGATAAGGCCCAATTTTTTTGATCTTCTGCAAGAAAAAATCAGAGGACGCTTTCAGTTGGTTGACCGCCTGAAAATCTGCATGATAAGTTCAGATCCGGCCATTTGCTTCAGCAGTGGGAAGAGGCTTGATACAATACAAAAGGGTCATTCCAAATTTTATCTATATTTATTAGCGTGGAGCAGTACAGAAATCATGAGTACAATCAGAATAACCGGCAGCCGGCAGAATGGTAGCACCCTCATCGGACGTTTTCTCATGGGGTGGAGTCTAGCCTGGCTGGCTTTGATCGGAGGAAATCCTTCAATCGCGTCAGCCACGCAAGCTGAGCATATCATTCTTATCGTGTTGGAAGGGATTAAGTCTTCCTCCATTCAGGGTGAGGCCACTCCCGCCCTGGCTCAATTGGCGAAGGAAGGTGCCGCCACCTGGTCAGCTCAATCTATCACCCCTCCCCTTACGGTATCAGCCATGGCCTCCCTGCTCACCGGGCTTCCGGTCGATAAGCATCGGGTGACGGCCGAATGGGAAACGTACGATTTTGCCCGTGCCTTCATGCGTTCTCCCACGGTTTTCGACTACATGGATCTAGCCGGAGGAAAAGATACCGGAGTCTTTCTCATGGATGAACGACTCTATCAATTGGTCCGACCGGAGATTTATGTCGATTCACAGGTCTGTGGGTATTCCAAACCCCAGTGCACTCCCGAAACCGCGTCAGTATACATTAAGGACTTTCTAGAAAAAGTCACCAGCGAGAAAGGGTATGGATTCCGCCTATTTGGGGTACCCAATCTCCTGTTGGTGCATTTGCCGACGGCAGCCAAGGTCGGTCAAAAATACGGCTGGGATTCTGCAAAATATTCTGCGGCCTTAACGTCCATTGACACCGCTATCAAGCAACTCCTTCAGACCTATAAGGAACTCGGCGTGCTAGACAAAACCATGCTGATTGTCACGGGACTGAATAGCGGACCCCTACACGAATCTTCTGTCAAGGAGAAAAAAGTTTCCGCCGGATCCACGACGTCAGAGTTAGATGCGACGATTCCCTGGATCGCCTGGGGGGCAAACATTAAGGAAAAACATCCCATTACCCAGCCGGTGTCCTTGTTGGATACGGGGGCGACCATCATGTATGCCCTCGGGTTAGACACCCATACGGAATGGGACAGTCATGCCATTAATGAAATTTTCCAATCCGTCCCGGAACGACGCACTACAGACAATGACCTACAAAAAATGCATTAAATAAATGAATCATCGAACAATCTTGAACAGTCAATTCCGCCAGGGCGTTTTGTGCCTGCTCCTCTTTGGCCTTTTTCCCCTGGTTGATCAACCGGGGCAGGCCGGAGAACAAATCAATCCTTTGTTGCGGGAATTCTCTATTACCGTGAATCCGAGTGCGCTGAATCCACCGACATGGTGGCATGTACCCGGTATTACCCCGTTGATCTGGACAAAAGACCCCATTAGTAGTGACGCGTACAAAACCACGGAGGCTAAAGATCTCAACCTTAAGCCTGGAGAATACCGTTTTGGGACCTTTACATTTGATTTCTTATTCAAGGTGACCTTATCCGGAACCTTGGAATTTTCCCCAACTCTCGATCAATGTGTGGATGGACGAGGGACGCAAGTCCTGACAATTCGTTGCAGCCATACCCAACCCTATCCCCAGGAACCGGACTACCCGAAGTAATCGGACCGGATAAGAAGGAAGATCATGTCGAATTCTGTGCAAGACTGGCTTGATGCCCTAGAAGATGTCGATGATGCCACCCGCGAAGAAGCCGCGAAGGCCCTGGCCGAAAAGGGTGACCCGAAGACGTTAGAACCCCTGTTGACCGCCCTCGAAGACGATTATTGGTCGGTCCGGTTGCACGTAGGATGGGCGCTGGCCAAAATTGGGGGGGAAAAGGCAGTTGAAGGCCTTATTACCCTCTTCAATGACAATATGATGGAAGTGCAGACTGAAGCCGTTCAGGCTATGGCTTCTATGGGGAAAAGTGTCATCCCGCAATTATTAACGTGCTTGAAAGACAAGCGGTGGCGGGTGCGTGAACAAGCGGCCAAAACCTTGGGAGAATTACGGGACCCACAGGCCGTCCAAGGATTGATCCTGGTATGTCGCGACCGGGATGGGGCGGTCAAGAGTGCCGCGGCTGAAGCCTTGGGCAAAATTGGAGACGCACAAGCCGTCCCAACGCTGATCAAATTATTTAAAGATACATCCAAAATTGTACGGGAAACTGCTGGAACTGCCTTGATGTATATCGGAGAAAAATCGGTTGAGGCCCTTCTGGAGTCCCTCAAAGATCCCCATTTCGTCGTACGCTGTCATGCTGTACGGGCATTAGGGGGTATGACCACGGACTATCAAATGGGTCGCGTGTGGGTACGGGAGGCTCGCGTCGTGGATGCCCTGATCGACATGGTAAAAGATCCGGATCGGGCAGTTCGCGAAGATGCCACCATTGCGTTGGGGAATATCGGGGACGCCCGTGCGGTAGATGCCCTGATGGAAGCCATGAAAGATGGCGCAGTCAAACGCCATGCGATTGCTTCCTTAGGCATGATCGGAGATCCGCGAGCCTATCCTCCTGTCCTGGACGCGTTGAAGGGCAAGGGCATTCATCAAGAAGGAAAGCCGACCCCTGGCTGCATTATCAGCGAAGAACTCTTAATAAAGGAAGCGGCAGCAACCGCCCTCGGCCATTTCCGTCATCCCAAAGTCATTCCGGATTTAGTCCTGTTACTCAAAGATTTGGTCCTTCGGGATTATGCAGCCAATTCCCTGGTGTTGATAGGAGACGCGGCCATTGAGCCATTGGTGTGGTTCCTCCATGACCCGGAGCTATCGAAAGTCGAAAAAGAAAGCGAACGGGTTCTGGCCTTTGCCACCACTCGAATGACGTCGGCAGGTGCCCTCAAAAAAACCATCTTGGACACCCTGGATAAACTCGGATGGCAACCATCAGAAGGCATCAGCAAGGAGACCAGGGAGATTGAATATACCGATACCTCGAATGTATTAGGGGAGGGAGGGGAAGGCCGCTTTGGCAAGAGCGGCGACTTCGCCATGCCAGCCAAACCCCCGAAAATCGAACGGTAACACTCTGCATTTCTTGGGTCGGAGCGAGCCGAACACCCAACGGATGTCATTCTCCTCGTTAGTACCGCTGAAAGTGTAAATTCCCCACGTCAGTTACCCTGCTTTTCCAGCCCGCGTCATCCTTGCCACTTTTCCGTTTGTTTTTGTTATCATCATCCTCATCATCATCTCCCTCCTCAAATCCTTCCAAAAAGAAGCCCGAAGATAGGCCCTAGCCTATAAAAACCAAACATTTAAAAGTTGATTTTATTGGATGAAAATTGTGTTATAGGAACTGGCGGAAGGACAAAAAGACTCTTAATAATATAGTTGATAAAAACAATCGTCAAAATATGAAATGGATAGAAAGGTGGAGAAAAAATTTTAGACGTTTAGGTAACAGTATTTTCCTTACTTCTGTTACATCGAGACTGGCAATTATGCGGAAAAAGTAGAACTGCGACCTGCTTGGTTTGGCAAATCGTGAATTTTTTTATGATTCCAGAAGTACAAAACACAGGGATCCGTTGTCTGGAGGAAGGAACTCAGAAAATTATAAATTTATATACCCACACTGCTCTGTTACTGATTGCCTGTGATGTTGCAGCAAAAAGTTACGAAATTCGTGAAGATAATTTTCAATTAAGCACAACAAGTTTATACCTGATTTTCTACGGCTGGGGCCACCTAATTGCTAGTGGTTTTGAAGAGCATTCGCTGATGCTTCAATTATCGTGAGGAACCGGTATGCGACGGGAAAAATAAGCAAGAACAATTTCATTAAGATTGTTTATTGATGGGAATTCATAATGCTCAGCGGTGTTGAAGAGCATTCGCTGATGCTTCAATTATCGTGAGGAACCGGTATGCGGCGGGTGGATCATCTTCAGCGATATCCTGACCGATCTCTTTGAGGTCTTGAGTCCTTCGTAATTCCCCGTGACTCCCATAGACCGGACTTGCACCATCTCATCGTTATTGACAGAATGGCGAGTAGGACGCCTGGTCGGAACCCGGCACTGACTCCAACGGATAGCTCCGTGGAAGAAAAGGGATCATACAGAATATATGTCTCCCCACTCTTTCATGTGAGTCCCTGAAAGGTTCGTCTCCCATAGTCAGACGCCTGCCGTCTGGCACAAGGAGGGACGCTCTCATCAGCTGGCGGGCCTTGTTTGAGCGGAGCGAGTTGGTCCGCCCTCCTAAGGCTGGCGTCCGTCCGCTCCAATGAGGCCAGACGGGGCGGCACTGGTTTTGGGGCCTTTTGCCGGAACAAAAGGGCCTCGCCTGCCGGGGCGAAACCCGGCAACACAGAACATCACGTTGACACGAGAGTTGGGTACACAAGTACGATGAGTTCACCTGTCAGCGCTTTTTTTACTGGCAAACCCCAAGATGGGTTCTCGATATACATCGTAAATCTGTAAGGCCAGAACCACAAATTCTGAATGATCCAAGAAAAGTTCGCGTTACCACCTCTACGTAAAACGACTCAACCTGAAAGGAATCATCATGTCTGAACCTGACACGAATCTCCCGCACATCACTACGACTGAAACGTTGGTGAGGTTTTATGTCCTCCTGGCCCAGTACATCGATCGATGCATGGATGAAGCCACCAAACGCTCACTCCCGGAAGGAGAATTCCAAAAACATCTGGCACGAGACACACACCCAGGTGACGGAACTTCTCGAGACAAATCGGGTTGTGAAGAACAAGGCGGAGGTTGAATTTCAACGAATCACCACGCTGTGTGAACAATTTTTGAAAAGTCCGGCTGATCAGACAATCAAAAACACCCTGCAACAGGAGCATGCCGTGCTGAGGATCAAGATGTTAGCCCTGAGCGACCTGCTAGCGGTGTTTCGGTCGGTTTAGGATCGATTCTGACTGCACGTAAGGCTGCTGTTCTTTCCTCATTGACCCCCCAAAAAATCGTGTGGTAACGTCGACTTTCGGGTTTTCCCTAGTGGTAGGGTATATCTTTGTCCCGAAATTGCGTTATCCCGATTTCTTCATCTGGAACCGACCATGCCCGACTCGGTTACTGAACATATTTCCGCTCTGGACGACGAGGATTGGGGCGTGCGCGAAGACGCGGCGGTCGCCCTCGGGCGTCTCGGCGATCCCCGTAGCGTGCAGCCGTTGATCCGGGCACTTCGGGACTCTGACCGGGCCGTAAGGGAAGCCGCCACCTCCGCCTTAAAGACCCTTGGCGAACCGGCTATCCTCTCCCTAGGATTTTGTCTCCAGGATTCGAATGCTCAGGTTCAGGAATCGGCCGCATGTATCCTGGCCACCATCGCCAACGAGCAAGTCTTAGATCCCTTGTTGTCCGCATCATTGAATCCCAACTGGATTGTGCGCATGTCGGCGGCCAAGGGTCTTGGTCGCATTCAGAGTCCTCAATCTATAGAGACCTTGATCTTACTTCTCCAGGATAAAGTGCCGGGGGTGCGTGAAGAAGCCGGGCGGGCCATTCAAGCTATCGGCGAGGCCAGTGTTCCCAAACTGTTAGAGACCTTACAGGATCACAATTGGAGAATCCGGTTACGGGCGGTGGAAGCCTTAGCCCTCCTCAAGCCTCAGGAGGCGGTGGGACCGTTGATGACTGTGGTACTTAAGGATTCGGATACCGCCGTACGCCAGGACGCCGTGCGGGCACTTGGACAGATCGGAGATCCTCGCGCGATTCCCCTCTTGCTCTCCTCGCTTGCACTCAATACGCCATCCCTCAGACTGCCCGCCATTGAGGCTCTGGGACAGATCCGATCCACGGAAGCGGTTTCCACATTGATTGCATTAGTCAATTCGCTGCCCACTGAAGCCTACGAGGATCGCATGGAGGGATGCACCGACCCTCAATATAAAGAGGACCTCCCCCCCCTGGAAGCCGCCATCAAGGCGTTGGCGAAGATTCGGGATCCCCAGGCTATCCCGACGCTCATCCAAGCACTCCAGAGTACCCTTCTGCGCCCGGAAGCCGCCGAAGCTCTGGCGCAGTTTGGGCAGGACGCCGTGAATCCACTGTTAAAGCTCTTAAAAACGACCAAGAATGACAATCTCCGTCGTCATGTGTTGGAATCTCTCTCTCACCTCGGCTGGAGGCCGGGACAAATACGCCTCTAACTGAAAGACCTGACGATGCCGAAAGAAACGTTCGAAACGATCATCTCCGAATTGGATCACGAGGAAGATTGGCGCCGAATGCGTGCCACCTCCACCTGCATGAAAGGTGGACCCAAGGCCATTGAAGCCATTATTCAGGCCATAACCACCGGCTCGGCTCACTATAAAGTGGAGGCCGTGAAGATGTTGGCCCGTCTACGGGACCCACGAGCCGGCCAGGCCCTCGCTCGATTATTGAAAGATGAGGATGATCAGGTCCGACAGGCGGCCGTGGATGCCTTGGAGCATATGGCGGGTATTTTGGATGAAGCCACGGCGGCTGCACTCTTGGAGCATTTACGCGACGACACTCTCCAGGAAAAGGTGACGGCCCTCCTCGGTGTCATTCCCACATCTATCGGTCCGCTGTCGGAACGGCTCAAGGATCCCGACCAAGGCATCCGTCTCCGGGCAGCCGAGATTCTCGCCCATCTCCTCGATCCCCGATCGGCGAATGCGTTCGTCGATGCCATGTCCGACCACGATCTTCGGGATCTGGCGACCGATACCTTGCGCAAATTAGGGGCGATTCGAGACCGTGTCGATCAATTGCTGGACGACCTGCGGGCCGTGGATGAATCCGAATTGAAGGAAGGAGTGCGGCAGGAAACGGTCATTCAACTGCATCGTATCGGCCGTCCCATCGTCGAAATTCTGATTGAATATCTGGAAGACGATGACTGGATTGTTCGGGAGGCCGCCGCGGACACCCTTGGCAAAATCGGCGATATTCGGGCGGTGGAACCGTTGATGGTCCGACTCCGGTCGGATAACGACACCGGCGTAAAAGAACATGCGTTGAAATCCCTGGGGCTGATAGGCGATCCGCGGCCGGTGGAATTGTTTGTTGAGGCCATTCCCATTCGCCCGCTTCGCGTACTCGCCGTCGAAGCCCTGGAGAAAGTGAAAGATGTCGAAGTCCTTCGGCCTCATAGGGAATTATTTGCCCGATTAAAGACAGACCGGGATGGCCTCATTTCCTATAATTCCGGGGTCATCCTTGACAAACTGGAGGCCGCCGCTGCACAAATGGGCATAGATGAAGAAGCCTGGGCTGAAAAGGAGTAAAGACCCAATGACAGATAGTAACCATGTGGATCCCTTGTTGTCGGCGCTTCGCGATGATAATGAAGCCCTTCGGAATCATGCCGCCTCCAGACTCGGAGAAACGGGTTCGGAAGCGATTCCGAAGCTGATTAATATGTTTTTGGAAGACGATTGTGTGGTTCGTGAAGCGGCCACAAGCGCCTTGGTTCAAATTGGGGAACCAGCCGTTGACCCCCTGATTGAAGCGTTGAAGGACGATGAGGAATGGTCCGTTCGGGAACAGGCGGCGTCCGCTCTCGGGAAACTCCGGGCGATCAAATCGGTGGAACCGTTGGTGGAGGCCCTTCGGCATGATAAGGATGGAGGCGTGCGCACGGCCGCCATCTGGGCGTTGGAACGGATTGGCCATCCTGATGCAGTCCCGGCCTTAGTGGATGCCTTGATGGACGCGACTCTGCGGGAGGATGCCGCGAGGGTGTTGAAAAAACTTGGGGACTCCCGTGCCACCGATGCCTTGATGGAAGGGCTGCAAGCTTCGAACTGGATTGTTCGCCGTCATGCGGCAGAAGCGCTGGGGAAAATCGGCGATCCTCAATGTCTGGATGCATTGATTCAAGCCCTGAACGATGAGGATTGGCTTGTTCGCCGGAATTCCGCCGAATCACTCGCTCGATTCAAGGATAGCCGGGCCATCGATCCGTTGGTCCCGTTACTCGAAGATGAAAATGAAATGGTTCGGGACACGGCGGAAGGTGCCCTGGCAAGTTTGGGGTGGACACCGGGTTCATCCGGTTCATAATGATACAGAATGAGACAGGGTCTTTTCGCTTTTTTACACTATAAATAACTGAAGGACACGACACCATCATGGCAAATGAAGCACCCGCAAAACTCATTTCGATCGGGCCCAAGAGTGGCACGAAAAAGGATGGGTTTAATCTTGTGACCGAAAACGTGACCGCGATCAATCTTGAGACCAACCAAATCGAGGTCGAATTGTTGGCGTATGATGGGAAGACCGTTCTCATGGATGTCGGTGAAGAAGCGATCGAAGACTTGCAAAAAATTAAAGTCGGCGACGGAGCCACGCTTCGGGTCGTGGAAGAAAACGGCAAACGGATTGTCAAGAGTTTTCGCATCCGCTCCAAGGATCCGAACGTGCAAAGGGCCGATGCCGCACTCCTGGATCTTACCGATACTCACTGGCTCAATCGGAAACATGCCATTGAAGTACTCGGAGAGCTTCGGATGGAAGCCGCCGTCAAACCGTTAGTGGAAATGCTGAATGATGAAGTGGGTGATGTCCGGCAACGTGCCTATGAAGCCTTAATCAAAATAGGAGCACCATCCGTCAATGACGTGGTGCCCCTTCTGGTTTCCGAAGAAGACGACCTTCGGCAATCGGCCACTGAAATACTTCGAAAGATCGGGAAACCCGCAGTGGAACCACTGGCCCTAGCTTTGGGAGAAGCCGATGAAAAGCTTCAAAAACGCATTATGAAGGTGTTGGACCGGATGGGTTATAAGCGGAAATAGGGATAGGGACCATACCTGCCCTGCTGAGTCTGGCTCAGGGGTCGGCCAAGAGAGTTCTTTGGGCTCGCAAGAACAACCGTACAATCTTAGGCATGGTTCATCTTCGATATCCTGCCCTTGCGAGCCAGGTTGTTTGGCCATTCCCGACATCGCAGCATTCAGGAAGAGAGAAAATGGTCCCGTCGTCTTCCCTAACTTTTTGAGGAAGGAGGGGTTCCCATAGTTTTTCGTCCCACCGAGAGATAATAAAATCCCAGATTTTCCATCCGTTGTGGTTCGTACACATTGCGAAGATCGATGAAAACCGGGGATGTGACGGTCTTCTTCACCTGGTCAAAATCAAGATTTCTGAACTGATTCCATTCCGTCACCAACACCACGGCATCGGCACCTTCCATCGCACCGTAGGCATCATGGCAGGGAACCATGTTGGGCAGGACTTTCATAGATACCTCTAAAGCCTCGGGATCATAGGTCCGCACGGTCCCACCAGATTTCATAATCTGCTCTGCGAGATACAAGGCCGGTGAATCCCGAATATCGTCCGTGTTGGGTTTAAAGGCTAAGCCTAAGATCGCAATAGTTTTCCCCTGCAACTCCCCGACCGCTTCCCGAATTTTTTCCATCATCCGGACCCGCTGCTCGTCGTTCACCCGTTTGGTGGCCTTCGCGATGGTCATTTCGTAACCATTTTCGTTTCCGATATTGATCAGCGCGGCAGTATCTTTTCCAAAACACGAACCTCCATACCCCGGACCCGCATGCAGAAATTTCGACCCGATTCGTTTATCCAATCCCATTCCTTTTGCCACCATCTGGACGTCGGCTCCAACCTGTTCGCAGAGATTGGCCATTTCATTAATAAATGAGATTTTCGTGGCGAGAAACACGTTCGAGGCATATTTGATCATTTCCGCGGTGGGAATATCGGTAATCACAATAGGCGTTTCAAGAATATAGAGAGGACGGTACAGATCTTTCATAATGGCCACCGATTCCGGACTGTCCGCTCCGATCACCACACGATTGGGCCTCATAAAATCCTCAATGGCCGAGCCTTCCCGGAGAAATTCAGGATTGGAAACCACACCGAAACTACATGGCGTCGTTTGATTGTCCTTGATAATGGATCGAATGCGTTTCGCGGTCCCGACCGGCACGGTAGATTTGGTCACAACCACTTTATAGCCGGTCATCCGTGTGCCGACATCTTTCGCCACGACGTCAATAAACGACAGATCAGCCGATCCATCGGGCCGGGAAGGGGTTCCCACGGCAATAAAGATGACCAGGGCCTCATCAACGGCTTTGTGCAAATCGGTGGTAAAGCGAAGACGCCCGGCATTGATATTTTTGGTCACCAGTTCGGAAAGGCCCGGCTCAAAAAAAGGCACCTTGCCCTTTTCCAATGCCGCAATCCGGTTGGCATCGGTATCCATACACAACACATTCAGGCCAAATTCCGCAAAACAGGCCCCTGTCACCAATCCCACATACCCCGTTCCAATCACGCTCACATACATGAATCTATCCTCCTTACACTCAATACGATTTAATCGTTTTAGTCGGTCTGCATCTTCGTAAACTTAAAAAAGAACACGGCATTATACTCTATTCGATGTTGCTTGACAGCCTCCAGGGTGCCCACTAGAATCAGGTCAAATCTTCAAATCGAGCGGGAATAGCTCAGTGGTAGAGCATCGCCTTGCCAAGGCGAGGGTCGGGGGTTCAAATCCCCTTTCCCGCTCCAATTTTTCAAGCACTTGCACTCTTCTCACCCTGCGCCGTTAGGGGGGTGTGATAAAAGTGTGATACAACCTTTCTCGTCAACACCGCAACTCCAGGAGAGGTCCACTTCTATATACCAGATGAGAAATAAAAAAAGCCCCCCAACATTTTGTTGGGAGGCTTCCTTTTTTCACTATAAGTATTATTAATTTTTCTGAAATTACCTTACCTACCTCATCCACCACCACGAGCAAATGCCCCTACGGGCATGACAAGCATTGTGATTGTCATCGTTAGCCATATTAATTTAGCCATAAAAACACCTCCTTTATTTCACGTTGGTCGTTATCCTTAGTACATAAGTATTATAAAATTTTTATCTATTTTTTGCAACATCTTCAGGTGAAATATCTTTTGGCATCCAGCCCCCTAAGCATTCTAATTCATCGGCATAACGCAAGAAAAACTCCAAATATTTTAAATCAAAAAGAAGCACAATAAAATCCCTCAGGCCATTTTTTTTGTCCGGATTCCTATCTTGAGAAAGGTTGTTAGATACTCTCTCTATCCATTCCTTTTCCAACCATCTAATGACCCATGCCCTCACTTCTTCTTTCCGTATTCCATAGATTTCATCAAGTTTCATTTCAAAACGATCCACTCGCCCTGCAATCTCTATCAAGTCGCCATCCTTAAATTCCTTCCAATTTATCTTCAGGGCTCCTTGCAACTGATCCCAATTTCCTTCAAATTGGCCCAGTGACTCTGTGGGGAAAATAGAGCCAACCAATTTTCGAAATGATTTTTCATCTAATTTGAGCGGATCTTCAATGAAAACCTCTACTTCCTTATTAAATTCATCTTTTTGACCTTTAAGATTTCCATTATCACTAATTTTCTTAAAATAATCATTGTTTTTATTTAATATTTTAAGGGAACGTAAAAGAAGCTTTACGGAATTACTCAAATTTTCTCTACTCTTTGCAATCCCTTCTCTTCGATCTGGGCATTCCAAACGTGCAAAACTTACTAAGTTATGCAATGCCAATGGATACAGAATTTCATGGTGCATGAGGCCGGGAATGGGTTCCTGAATTTTTTGGAGAGTTTTGTCCAAGGGCGCTTCGGCGTCTTTTTTATGTTTATTATATATTTCCTGTGCAAAGCGAACACCCATTTTTTTATAATCTTCCTCGTTGTCTTTTTCGGAATTTTCTAAACCAGAGTATCCAGGAATAACCGCTAAATATTCAGCTAATTGCCTTTTGTACCAATTTTCAAGGTATTGATAATATTCTTTTAATTTCCCAATCCGTTCTAGATCTTCTACATCATGGGTTCTAAATTGCAGAGAATCTAATTGCCTCTGCTTATTCGCTGTTATCTCAATAGCTTTACTTTGATGTCTTATTACCTTTTCGGCATTTTCGTCGATCAAAAATCCCATAAATCCTAATTGAGAATGCAATGTTTCGGCTTCTGGAAACGCATGTAATCCCGTATAAAGATTATAAAAGACTTCCTCTTTCCGATCTAAGAAGTTGGCGAGAAAAGCGGCATAATAGAAGACGAGGTGATTATTTGAAAAAAATTCTTCCTTGGCACGCCCTTCCGTGATTTTTTTCAATAAATATTCAGCCATATAACAAATAATGACTTGTTCCCTCAACTTGACCTTTAATGTTTCGGACTTGGCATTTTCAAAAGAAAAATACGTTTCGGATTTTGGATTGTTAAAATAGAAGTTGCAATCTTTACTTTCCTTCTCAGTTATTAAAATGTCTATAGCGGGAAGAATTTGGCCTTTCAGGTACATTTTTTCTTTATTATCCTTGTTTTCTAAATGATCCTGGGCCGCCTTCAAAGAGTCGTCAAAAAGAGTGTCACCAACCTCAAATAATTTCATTAAACTTCCGACAATATTTTTGGTTTTTTGATCTTTCACCTCTTCAATTAGTTTTGTAAAATTTTTTAAATTTGAGGATATTTCATTGTGTTCGTGAGCTTCTTGATGAGACTCTTGAGTAATTCCTTGAAGGGGATTTTTTAAGCCTTCTAGAAGAGAATAATATTCTAATTCTTTCCTTATATCCTCTTTAAAAACTGCTTTTACTTTATTAGCTTTTTCAGACACTTCTAAATCTCTTTTTAATTTCAATCCTTGTTTTTGAATCTCCCTTAATTTATCTATCCGATTTATGGTAGTTTTTTTTATAAACTTTTCAGTGGCATCCGAAAAAACTGTCAAAATAACTCCTAATGGTCTATCCAGAATGTAAGGCACTTCCTCAAAAACGTTTGGCCAACAATCAAATTTTGTTGCATTAATGATTTGATCACAATCTATTACAAATTTTCGTTTTGAAAAGTTCGCCAGCTTGTCTATAATTTCATCCATTTTTCTAAGACTGATGGATCTGCCCGCTGCAATCAACGTATCAATATCGTTCTGGGTAGGCCGCATTCCAATCCGTTCCAAATCTTTTCTGAACCTGTTTTCAAACTCGCTATAGGAATCAATATAGTTCAGAGTTTCATTGAAATCTTCTGGGGCATTTTTATTTTTTAGTTGATTCCATATTTGTTTGACGAGATCGGGATCATTTTTAATATCCGAAAAATTTATTTCTAAACTTCCAAACCCGAAATTATTCAACGGCTTTTGATAAATTGCACGTGCAAGATCGGTTTTCTCACGCTGCAGCGTATCGATACTTTGGTCTATATTATTTGCCATCGTTGATGAATCCGTTCCAATCGAAAAAAATGGATCCACCGCTGGAGCTGCCGAATTAACAATTATAATGAAATTTTTTGTTTCCTTGCTCTGTAGCCCTTCCGCCTTTTCTCGAAAAATCGTTCTTACCAACCCAGCTAACCCCAGATTTTCTTGTATTCCTCCATCTAATAATTCCAGGGTTCGCGTCTCGGTTAGATCCTGTATTATCCTCGGACAAGTAGGTGAAATCGTATCTGTCCTTCGAAAATCTTCAAAGTTCTCCTCAAGGTAACTATTTAACTTTAACGGTTCAAATAGTATGGGTAACGCGCTTGAAGAGGCAGCAGCCAGAGCGATGGAAAATTCTTGAAATCCCTCTTTGGAAACCCCTAAACATCCAAATGTCCATTCATCAAAAGTAAAGGGGCGGCCATTTTTGATGTCAGTCGCGTGAATTAAAAGCTTGATATGGGATGGGTCCCGTACAATATCGTTAAAACGAAGTTCTTCACCATCAAAAATCCAATCCTCGTATGTTTCTTGCCAACGCTTTACGGTAATCAGCCCACGACTCGCGGCCAAAAAAAGTGGGGGAGTTAGATCGGAATTAATAAAGGGCATTTCCCAATCGTTTGCCCTAAAAATCCAGGCAAAGGGGAAGAACGCGAGATTTTTGGCTGTATCTACTGCAGAGGTAAGGAAGAGCATAAATGAAAGGGGCAGTCTTTCACCAAATCCGGTGCCCCCCAAGTGAAAGCGGGTTTCCATATTTTTCACAATATCCCATGTCACATGAAGATTTGCCAAAAGTTCTCTGAAATTATCCCTAAAGCTCTCATCATCATGAGTCATGTAATAGCTTGCCGTAATAGAACCGCCGGAAACAGCAGAAAGATAATTAATTGCCGATAAAAGTGGAATGCGAGTAAAATTTTTATCGCACTTTGCATCTTTTTGTTCAACTGCAGGCTTAGAAATTGTCAGAATACCTTCTTTCCCTTAATCTTCATTAACACATAAAAAAATCTCTTCTAGCCCTCTCATCACGCCATAAGAAAACGCTGCTGCCCGAATTCCTCCTCCTGAAAGGGTTAGTCCAAATTTTATTGGTCCTTTAATTTCTTCCCCTAAAACTGGATGAGAACTATGGCATATTAAAAAGACAACAAATAAAACTATCCCAGATTTCAAACTCATAATATTCATGAAAGGTCTCCCTGGTAAATTTCTAAATTTATAAATTGGGTAACCTTAGAATACTAGACCAGTTATCCAGATTTTTAATAAATAATAGGTATGGGAGATTAATTTCATTCCCTTCGAACACGCTTCGATATTCCCCATCCTAAATTTCATAAAAACAGCGCAGGATACCCCTCAGCCTTCTGAGGGGAGGAATGCGCAAATGAGATTAGACAACACATTTGAAAGATGCCCCCCAGCTTGTTGGGGGGAGTTTCACTTACAAACGTAAATATTTATAATAGAGGTAGATTAATGCCACTCTGTCTTCGACTTCATGGACCTTTCATGGTCTTCCCCTGATTTTGCGGACACATCCAAAAAGAGCCACAATAGGCCAGGAGGTGTGTCATGCCACAGCGAAGGAAGTTCTCGAAGGAATTTAAGCGCGAGGCGGTTCAGATGACGACGGGCGCCGACCTCTCTATCAAGCAAGTCGCCGCCGATCTGGGCATTCACGCGAATGTGCTCAGTCGATGGTGCCGGGAGGAGGGGCGACATGGCCGTCAGGCATTTCAAGGCCAAGGGGTCCCCCGAGATGAGGAGGTGGCCAGGCTGAAACGTGAATTAGCCCGGGTGAAGCGAGAACGGGATTTTTTAAAAAACGCGGCGGCCTTCTTTGCCAGGGACACGATGAGCGTTATGCCATGATTGACCGTTGCCGCGAGGACTGGCCGGTTCGCATGATGTGTCGCCTGTTGCAGGTCTCAGCCAGTGGATATTATGCGAGACACACTCGGGGGCCGAGCCAACGAACGCAGGCGAATACGCAGCTCCTCAAGGACATTCGGGCGATCCATGCCGCCAGTGACGGGATCTACGGGAGTCCCAAAATGTGGGACGAGCTGCGTGGGCAGGGGCAGCGGTGTGGGAAGCACCGAGTGGCGCGGCTGATGAAGTCTGAGGGGCTACAGGGGATTCCTGCAAGGAACGGCCGGAAAAGTCGAAAACCGGGAGTCCGCCCACAGCATGTGACGAATCATCTGGCCCGAGACTTCGGAGCGGAGACTCCCAATACGAAATGGGTGACGGATATCACCTATATTCGCACAGGAGAAGGCTGGCTCTATCTGGCTGTCGTCCTCGATTTGTACTCCCGCCAGGTGATTGGGTGGGCCATGCAACCGCAGCTCAGCCGGGAGGTGGTGATCCAAGCCGTCCTCATGGCGGTGTGGCAACGGACCACCTCAGAGGCCGTGGTTCTGCACTCGGATCGTGGGACCCAGTATACGGCACACGAGTTTCAAGAATTATTGAGAACGCATGGTATTGTGAGCAGTATGAGTGGGGTGGGAAATTGTTATGACAATGCGGTCGCCGAAAGTTTCTTTGGGTTACTGAAACGGGAACGGGTCCATCGGCGCCGCTATCGGACTCGAGCAGAAGCCAGGACAGATATCTTTGACTATATCGAACGGTTCTATAACCGTCAGCGTCGGCATTCCCATACCGAGGGTCTGCCGCCTGGGGTGTATGTCGACCAATGCTCAAAAACTCTTACCTAACCTGTCCACGAAAACGGGGGAAGACCATTCATGCGGTAAATTTTTGAAAAGGTTTCATATTTCTTTTCAAGCAATTACCATTAGAACTGAAACCCAAACCCCAAACTTAAAAGTAAAAACACATCACCCACATCTCCATCTTTTCCTGTTAAATTAAACCCTCCCCAACATTTACTATATCCCTAAACAGGCCAAGAAGAATCGCGGGTTCAACACTCAGATCTGGTTCATCAACCGGGTTGGTTATATAAATGGTGGGAGTGATCGAAAACAAAGGAGCAGCTATAGTTTCTGCAGTCACCAAACTGAGGTTTTGGGCACGACATTCTTCCTTGATGTTGGAAATAGGAACTTGTATTAAACCCGTCTTTGTTGTTTTTTTAATGGGAAGGTTTCCCCCTCCTAATTTCTTTTTCACACCCTCTTTATCTAAAAAAGAAACGTGAGTGTAAAAACGAAAAGCGGCTCCTGCACCTACCCCCGTATTAAACCCTGCTTTTTTCTTGGCAAAATCATATTTTAAAGTTTGAGCCGATATTGCCGGTCCAACAGAAAATTCACCAATATTTTCAAAGAACCCCCATAAGAAATTTGGAAAATCTCCGGAGAGAGCCTCCGGTTGAACACATCTATCAACCACACTAACGACATCAAGATCCAAAAAAGGTACTTTTTTCCACGGACTTTTGGTAACTCCTGATCCATTTTCTTTTTCAGCACGTACCCACCACCGCCCTTTTGTGAAAGTTAGATTTACTTTTTTTGTGCAATTGGTTCCATTGTCACATTCAACTTCTTGAGTCGTGAGTTTGGTATTTGAAACAGGATGGATATTTCCTTTTTCATCTTCGATCCATAAAAAGTAGTGAGTGGCGCCATTCACACTTTCCCAAACAAAAGACACATCATTTTTAATATCTTCCGCTGTAAATGGAACTTTTGGAGATTGCTGTATCGTTTTAGATAAAAAATGTATCTCTTTAGATACTAATAGCAGTTTCCTCAAAACTTCTATTGCAAACAGCCTTGAAGATGAAAGTCAAATACCCAAGGCCACAATGTCCAGAGCATGCCCTTTATCGACAAAGTTTCTTGGTTCGCAATGATCTTTTATTAATACCTGGACCAAATGTCGATATTTATTTTTCCCTCAAATAGGGACAAACGGCATTTTTCTTGCGTACTTATATAAATTCTAAAGATAAAAATTCTAAAGACCCAAGAGTCGACATTCATGACGGAAGAGAATCACTCATAGGATGTCGAGTCGGTGTGGTACTCGGGAGACCACAACAAATGAAACACCGCATGTCCAATCTATTACCTCGTTTTGGACCTCTTCGGCCTAAATACACCAGCAAAGTGTTCGCTTGCTCAAAGCTCAACCAGTCGGTTCTTGTCTTACGGTTCTCGAAAATATTACTGAGAAGGTCCAAGATTATTTGTTATCAGAAGCCTTGCTCTCCCGTATTCGTTATTAGTCCTACGCATTTTCCGTCAGAACGTTTCCATCAAATTTGCCTCCTCTTGCCAGTAGAGGAGTTCAGAGAGTGACAGTTACGCCTGTTCGGTTTGTATTTGCTCGGAAGAAATTCAGGACGTAAGACCAATAAAGAATGTTTCTTATAATCAAGTCATGGGTGCGATAACCACTCTTGAAAAAAACATGATCCCTCCGCAGGTCATCTTCATCTCTATTTTTTCAGAAAAAATAGTCTGTAAACAGGGACTATCGTGATGCACCGACTGGTTTCCATTGGGGGAAGCGTCACGCAGGGCATGAAAAGTTTTGCCGTGCTTGAGCCCCAATTGTCCTATCCTGCAATCATTGCTCATGAAATGGGTCTTTCCGATGATGAATTTCGCTATCCTAATTTTACGGGTAAGGGTAGCTTCCCGTTGAATATCGAATATCTTCTTCGAAAGTTGGATCTGACCTTTGGGGAAAACGTCAATCTCTTGGAGCTTCCTTTTGCGGCCATTCTGCTGCGTGAATGGATGGACGAAATAGAAGACTATTGGGAAAGCGGACCAGGAACCGCACCATTAAATTATGAAGGGCATTTTCACAACCTCGCTGTGTGGGGCTTTGAGATCCAAGATTCCTACCAAGTCACAGCGAAATTATGCCAGCAGGTCATTTCACAAAACAAACCCACTGATAATTGGATAAATCAGATTCCTGAACACGCGATGTTGGCGACCGCCAGGCGTGTCTTGAATCCCAATCACTCATCCGACCCCAAACAACTCAAGGCGAGTCAGATCGGAAGAGCCGCAGAAATGGCGGGAAGAGACGGCATCGAAAATTTGATTATTAATTTAGGCGCAAACAATGTCCTCATGAGTGTGGTTGACCTCGTGTATGAGGAAAGCGATGAGTGGACAGTTAAACAGAAAAATCCAGAATATCGATCTGAAGCACATCATCCCAATAAGAAGCATGTAACCGTGTATACACCTAGACATTATGAACAATTGCTTGATCGGCTCATCACCAAAGTGGAACAAATGAATTCAGGGAAAGGCGTACAGAGAGTATTTTGGGGCAATGTACCACCGGTAACAGTTTTCCCTGTATGCCGCGGAGTCGGTGGCCGCATGGAATCCGCGGAGGGGCTCAGTTCTCCCTATGGGGACAGAGACAAAAATCATCCTGATTGGTATCGCCGCTACTTTCAGTTTTACACTCGACCCTGGATTCCTGATGATCGCTTTCGTTCCGATGAGGATCCACGCTTAACAGGAAAAGAAGTTATTCAAATTGACGCCACTATCTCGGCATACAACCGACTACTGCAAGCTAAGGTCGACCAACACAACCAACGGCGCACCAAGACAGGCAAGGTAGAGGACTGGTTCATCGTTGATTTTCACAGACTCCTTGATGAGTTGGCTTACAGACGGTATCAGGAAGATCCAACTGTCCCGCGGCCCGATGGATGGCAACCACATAAGATCCCTCCGGAGTATGAAAAATTGCAGCTCGATACCAGATTTTTACGGGCGCAAACGGAAAACGTATAGCCGGAGGATTCTTCAGTCTGGACGGCGTACACCCCACCACAGTCGGAAGCGGGCTAGTGGCGCAGGAAGTCATCGACGAAATGCAACGAAGGGGGGTGGAATTCCACAAGTTGACTGAATGGAAGAAAAACTAAACGCAACTGCCCCGATAACGATTGACTATAACCGGCTGATTCGACTGGATACGTTAATCACCAAGCTTCCTTCCACAATGGACGACCTTTGGGACAAACTCGAAGATGGGGATGAACTGATAGATGTGTTTAAACGAGCATTCAGGGGCATCGCAAAACATTTTTGAATTTTCAACCAGGTGCGAAGATCTGCTTCATCGGATGAAATGGAAAATATTGGCCGCAGGCATAATTATCTGAATCAATTTTTCGTCAGTTTTCATTTTTAGTCAAAAAGGAGAAGTAAAGATGGATGCCACTAGACGCAGTCATGAAAGAGGAACAAGAAGACAATTGCCTGTAAAAGGAGAAAGGAAAAATATCACTGAGCTTACCGCAATTGCCCGGATCAAACCTGGAAACTATCCCAAGGAGCGACTTCCAGATGAATATAAGCAATTAATTTTTGAGAAGCGATCATGGAAGAATTTATTGGAACATAAGCTCACTCCGGTTTTCCAAAAAAGTTTTGTCATGTGGACATTTTGAGGAATTCAGCTGACCGAGATCAGTATTTGCAGATTTCAAATGGTGGAAAAATTATTTGTGATGATATCCCAACCTCATTTTGAGACAATCTAAAAAAACTTTGTATTCAAACGGTGAAAATTTTGGAAAGTCAACTTCCCTGAGTGACCGACGAACAAATTACGCCAATCTATATTCAAAAGCAATTTCTGACCAAAAATTTATAGACAATCAGCGATCAATTACGAGCATCGCCTCGAGAAATGACATGGTTGGAACACCTCAAGCGGGTCGGAAACCGATCTCATGAGAAAAGGCAAGACGCCATAAGAAAAATGTCAACGATTCATTACGCACGATGGTTTATTGTTGACGAAAATACTCTTCCCGGCCTTGATGGTGCCCATCTTGTGTTCACGAGTAATTATCGACGGGAATTTGGAAGACTATCTGGAAGATTTCGCCAATGTGGATGAAGGTCCCCTCAATCTGGTATTTGGACATTGCATTGGATGGCCTGGTGCCAGACCCGCTTGATGGCTTCATCCAGTATGTCAAAGAGCACGAACATCCAGCCTTAATATTTTATGCCAATTATCCATTAGCCACAGTCGGCGAGGTCCGCAGGGCACTCGATTGGAAGAACAAAACCCAAAAGTTCATCGAAAAAGATGTGCCAAAATTGCTCAAATGGTACTTCTGCAAAATCGGCATCGGCCGCTACGAAAATCTTTAATCAGGTTACCTAAACGAGCTTGGCTAAACCAACCTCAAAAAGCGAGGAAGCAGCAAAAGAGTCATATCTGGTAATCTAATGATCATTAGAGAGTCAGACAACGAGTGGGAAAGTATTCCAATGGCAAGTTTAGGAGAAATGAATAATGCCCCCCATAGACCAACTAAAAGATAATCTTTTCGATATTCAAGGAAATATCCTCCGCGGCTATGGCCCTTAGTTTGCCACATATCGTTTTTATAATGTAGGCGACCCTGAACAAGGAAGAAATTGGCTCAAAGAACTTCTCAAACAGAAAAACGACAATCTGCAAAGACCTCAAAATTACGACATCAGAATATCTGGCAAACGGATACAAAACCCTCCTTTCACTCTCAATATTGCTTACAGCCATCTTGGCCTGTCTGCCTTGGGAGTAGATAAAAATCTTCTGGCTACCTTCCCAGAAGAATTTCGAGACGGCATGTGTAAACGGGCAGTCACCAATTTTAGGTGATGAACCTCAACGCGAAGAGGAAAGAGGCAGATGAAAATGATGAGAACTTATCCCCAAGCATTGGACAACTCCATTTTTACAAAAAACCGAAGCTGAGAAAATCCATGTTCTGGTCCTGATTACCGCTCAGACCGAGGAGTTACAAAGAAAAGGGAGTTGCTTGCCTTGAAAAAGCGGTTGCCAAATTCGACAAGGTAAAACTTTTATTTGCTCTTGAGGGGAAACGACGTCCAGAGCCCAACCATAAATAAAGAGCACTTCGGCTTTACAGACGGCATCAGCCAACCTTTCCTTGAGGGAACAGAATCCGTGTTCGGGGGACAAATCAGCATACCCCGGGCAGGGAACACCGGATCAAGATGGCAAGTGGAAAAGCCTTAAACCGGGAGAGTTTCATTTTGGGTTATGAGGATGAGTTTGGAGAAGTCGCCCAAGTATCCCTCGCATTATGATTTACGGAAAAATGGAACGTATCTGGTTCTGCGAGTTCTTGAGGAAGATGTCGGGCTTTCAGGAAATTTCTCAAAGCGGCAGCCAAAAAGCTTTGGCCTTCGGAATATAAAAAAGATTGCGAGCGCTGTGATAGATCTGGTTGCAGCCAAAATCATCGGGAGATGGCCAAGCGGTTGCCCGGTGATACGTTCAGATAAAAAAGATGATACGCAGCGTTGCCGACGACCCTCTAGAAAAACAATAACTTTCTTTACAAACGAGATGATCCAGACGGTAAAAAATGCCCGCTTAGGCGCACATATCCGACGAACGAATCCGAGGGATCAATTACTTTTAACGTCGAAAGACATCTTCGATGACAACAGAAAATTATGAATATCACCTGAATCGACATCGGATTATCCGCCGGGGTCTTCCCTATGGAGAGGAGTACAGAGGAGGACGCAGTGACAGGGGTGATCGCGGGGTGATTTTTATGGCATTCAATTCCAGCATTGGCCGCCAGTTTGAATTTTTACAAAGTCAGTGGATCAACAGTGGTGAATTTTTGGGGCTGGACAAAACGGACCGCGACCCGTTCATGGGAAAGAGAGATGATGAGATCGCCAAATTCACTGTACCTGGAGCCGAAAACCCCTTTGCTTTTGATCTCCAACGCTTCGTCACCGAACGAGGAGGAGAATATTTTTTCTATCCAAGTCTCACCGCTCTACAGAAAATTTCAGAAGGGGAGTTCGGTACCGATTCATCCTCCTTGACTAAAAAACAGATTTCCAAGCCCCTGACTCATCCATCCTTTCTCACTGAATACGAGGCATTGAAATCCATGTCCCATCCTTTTAAGGGCGCGGTTGCCAGGCAAATATTGGTTAGAGAGTGGTTAGAAAGAAAAGCAAAGGAAATGTTCGACGAATTACGGGATAAGGCACCGATTTTTGTGGTACCCCCTGTCCCTCCTCCCGCAAAGCTACCCAGATTTAAGAAAACCTCCCATAGTCATTGCAACCAAGTATGACGATGTATTGGAGATTCTCAGAGATAAAGATAAAACGTTTTCGGTTGCCCTCTATACCAAAAAAATGGTTCCACCACGTGGGCCTTTTGTTCTTGGCATGGAACATCATGACCGGACCAATACAAGAAGGAATTAAACATTATCAAGGCGGCGGTCTATCCTCAGAATGGTGATGTGGGAAAAACGATTTACGAAACGATTGACCGCCTTGCCAGTGAGATCATCAACAATATTAAAGGAAATGGGAAAATTGATGTCATCGGGGACTTGGTTTGGCCCGTCGCCCTGCGTTTGAACGGGGAATTTTTTGGTGTTCCAGGGCCAGGTCCGGGTTCTGACCTGGAGGTCTTCAAAAGATGGTGTCGAGACATTTATACGGATTTATTCCTCAACCTTCGTCGAGATAAGGAGTGGGAGCGACGAGCCGATATCGCGGTGACCGAGATGAATATTTATCTGAGATGTCTGATCGAAGGGAAAGCGAAAAAGAACTGAAAAACTCGCAGAAAGAACCAGACACCGTTCTATCCGTTTAATCCGGATTCAGGAAGGAACTGGTGATAAATTCGCGGATGGATTGGAGGGAGTTCGCCGGAATATCTTTGGCATGGTGATTGGCGTTGTCGAGACAACTCTAAAGGCTGTGCCGCGAACCATCGACCAACTGCTCAAGCGTCCGGACAAATTTGAAGAAGCCCGGAATGCATCTCTGGAATATTCCCATAATCAGGACCCGAAACAATTTAAAAAATATGTGTTTGAGGCCATGAGGTTTAATCCGCAAAACCACGTGCTTTTTCGATTGGCTCTCAAACCGTTTAAGCTCGCTGTCGGGACGGATCGAGAAACCGAATTGATTCAAGCACCCGCGCTGGTGTTCGCGGGCACGCTCGGAGCGATGTTCGACCCCGAGAAGATCCAGAATCCGGAGGAATTTCGTTTGAATCGACCGGATGACAACTACCTATTTTTCGGGTACGAACATCATAGATGCCTGGGAGAGCAGATCAGCCGAATTCAAGTCCCTCTCCTTGTCAAACATGTGGTGACCTTGAGAAATCTCCGCAGAGCTGAGGGTGGTGATCAATTCGACCCTCTCGATCTGCGACCTGAACACTTCTTGTTGGAATTCAATGTTTCTTAGATTGCGTTTAAGAAAGGCGTAAAACCAGACTGGTCCGAAAACAATCGAAATTTGGCTGTTTGAAAGAGGAGAGGTGGATCAAGACCAGTTCTCAATGGAGGAAGAGAGCGGCAATGGTATTTCTCCATTAACCTAATTTTCCTGAATGGTCGGGTATGTCTCATAACCTCACTACTTCGGCAGGATTTTGGGGCATTTAGCCGCGGGAGAATGATAATGAAGACTTTAAAAATTTCAGCCATCTCTCTCCTTCTATTTTTGCCATCGGTCACCTTGGTATATGGGGAGGCATTCCGTAACCTTCATCAGGGCACCGCGGCAGCGGGACAAGGTGATGCGTTTGCCGCTCAAGCCGATGATCCCTCAGCACTTTATTATAATCCGGCCGGGATGACGCAGTTAGAAAGAGTACAACTTTATTCTGGGACCCTTCTGGTTGGAGGGCATTACCATTATACGAGTCCTGGTGGCCAGAAATTCGATGGCACGCTCGATGGCACCTTAGCCTCCCCTCCTCCCTCCTACTTTTACCTGACGGCAAACCTCAACCAGCTCAATATTGACCTCCTGAAAGACTTCACGGTGGGGATCGGCCTCAACAGCCCTTTCGGTTTGCTTATTCGTTGGCCTAATGATATCCCCTTTTCCGAAATCGACGTGTTTGGCACTCTTCCGTTGATCGATATCAAGCCGACTGTGGCATATAAGGTGAATGACTATCTTTCTATCGGTGGGGGGTTGGATATTTACACGTTTGCCAACTTTTTGGGGGAAGGGCAACTTGAGGTTCAGGCTTCTGGCCGAGGAACCAACTTTCCCCCTGGTGCTCTCGTAGAGGTCAATGGAACCGATACCGCTGTCGGTTTTAATCTGGGTGGCCTTCTAACCCTCTGGCGATCTGAAGGAAAACCCCGATTAAACTTCGCCTTTGTCTATCGAAGCCCGACGACTCTTCGGTTAAAAGGAGAGCTTTCACTTAATGGAACCAAACTGAATGATACGGTCATAGACCTAAAACTTCCTCAAATTTTTAATTGGGGGATAGCCCTCTGGCCCCTCCGAAACGAGACCAGCGAATGGAAAGTCGAAGTTGACCTGGACTATGTGGATTGGGGTTCATTCAACAATACGGACGTACACAATGCAGATACTGGCGAGGTTCAATTGCCACAACCGAGAAATTGGAAGAGTGTTTTTGTGATCAAGGTCGGAACAGAATATAAATGGCTTCATCTCCCCACCCTGCCTAACTGGGAAATGGCGTTACGCGCCGGGTATATACGATCAGAAACCCCTGTCCCCCAGTCAACCTTTGAGCCCTTGGTCCCGGATGCCGATTTCAACGGTTTTTCGGCCGGCCTCGGAATGATTTGCAAAGGACATGCACGTTTTCTTGGCATTGTCCCCTGCGAAAACTCAATAACGAAGAGCATCGGTTTGGATTTGACTTATGTGAACCAGTTGTATGAGTCCCGCACAATTAACAATAATCCTCAGGCCTTAGTAAATGGTAAATATGAAACCGCTCTGCATGCCGGAGGAATTGGCGTGCGAGTCACATTTTGACCAGAACAACACCCGGAACATCCTTCAATCGCAGGAAAAGTTTTGCATCCATTTTCGGAGATTGAATCACCGGAATCTTGATCGGCAATGATCAATTCGTCGATTACATCATGATTGAATTCCTTTCCATAGACCATACGATTCTTGAAAGACCCTGCATGCTTTTTCGCCCATTCGGCAAAGAAGCAACCGGAGAACCTATTAACGATATGACAGGGGTGTCCATTCGAGAGAACGTCAACTATCTGGAAGAGTTTGTGAGTCGTGAACGCGGGGCGGAGGCCGGCACACTCGTAGCAGAGGAATTGGTAAGGCGCTTAAACGAACGAATACCGGAACCGGCTTATCGTGTAACCTCTGAATTTTTAATGAGCGGGTCCACGGGTTATTCGAACGAGTTTGTCGCATATCTCGTAGAGTTCTGTATTGATTTATCAAAGGATCCCGATTTTCAACAACACGTCGGTGAAAGGCTTGTCCCGGATTGGCTTATTAGAATTATGCGATTTTTCTCCATCAGGCAAATTTATAACAGTGCAGACAAATGGGTGGGATTTTATAACAAGAGTTCTTATTTTCTGGAGAAAATTCAGATTTCAACCCAATCAGTCACAATTCGCTTAAGACTCACGAAGCGAACTGAAGAGCAGTTTGGGGAATATCGCAAGTCCTGTGGCAGAATTTGGTGTAATGCCATTAAATATGGCATCGCAAGTGTTCCCAAGCGAGTGTATGATCTGCCATCAGCGAGAATAGACGATCATTCTTGTATCGCAAAAGGACAGGAATTTTGTGAGTGGAGATTTACGTGGGAAGAACCTCGCCGAACGTGGAATCCTGCCAAACCTCTGGCCAGGTGGATTCTCAATCAGGAAATGGAAGGGCAGAAACAATCTTTTGCACAGCAATATGACGAGTTAAATAAGGCCAATATTGAGCTTCAACACAGTTCGGCTAAATTGGAAGAAAGTGCCGTCGCGTTAGCGCATCGCGTTGAACAGTTAACGGCTCTTCATGAAGCCGGAATTGCCTTTACCTCGGCCCGTGATTATAAGACCTGGGTTCAAAGTACCTTACAAGCGATCATTAACATTCTTCATTATGAACGGGCCATGATTAGTCGTTACGATCGGGTACGCCAAGTCGCGTATGATGCTCAACTTATTAATGTGCCCGAGGAAATCGCGAGGTTCGCCAACTCTCTTGAAGTCCCGGTCACTGACCCCCAAAGCATAGAAGGACAGGTATTGCTGCAAAAGAAACCACTGCTCCTAGACGATATTCACCACGAATGGCATAGACTGCATCCCCTTAATCAACAGCTTGTGACCCTTACTCACGCCCAATCATTTATTTCCGTACCATTAGTAGGCAAGGATGGCGTCTTGGGATCTCTGACTGTTGACCGAAAAGAGGGCTAATTCTCTAAAGCAAGGACGACTTAAATTTGATGATCACGTTGGCGAATCAACTCGCACTTGGGCTCGAAAATGTTGACGCTTACCAAGAGATTGAAGCGTTAAATGTAGGATTGGAGGTAAAAGTTCAAACGCGCACCGCAGAATTGGAAGTATCCAACCGGAAGCTCCTTGAACTGGATCGGCTGAAAAATGATTTTTTTGCCAACATCAGCCATGAAATTCGCACCCCCCTCACCCTCAATATAGGTGCATTTAAAACTCTTTTGAAATCTGCACCCAGTGCCGATGCCCAAGAGGTGATTCAAACCGGCCTCCGGAATGCATCCAGGCTCTTGTTTCTAATCAATGAATTGTTGGATTTGGCCAAGTTTGACAGTGGCCGCGCAACCCCGAAAACCCGGTGCATCGACCTCGCGGGGCTCGTCCGCAGCGTAGTTGCTAACTTCGATTCCAGTCCGATTCGTCGTATACACTTGAAAGGACTCTCGCAGCCGGTTGCCGTGGAGGCCGATCCACGGCAGTTGAAGAAGGTTCTCTATAATCTGCTTTCCAATGCGTTCAAGTTCAGCGATCCTCATGAGGGGCAAATTTGGATTCGGCTGACAAGCAAGGAGAATTCTATTGAACTGGAAGTGGAAGACAACGGAATCGGAATTCCGAGCGATCAAATAGGACGCATTTTCGATCGATTCACACAGGTGGAAAGCAGCGCCACAAGACGGTACGAGGGGAGCGGGATCGGATTGGCGTTGGTGAAGGAAATTGTAACCATGCATGGAGGTACGATTGCCGTAGAAAGCGATCCTGGCCGGGGGTCTATCTTTTCCATCACCTTGTCTCGGGGAAATGTGACGGAGGTCTCCGCGTACGAAGTGCAAGACGAGGAAGATGATCCGAGCTATCCGCCACTGCCATCCTCCATTTCTCCCAAGGATGAACAGAAGGGGAATGCTCCGCTCATGGCTTCTGCATCGCCGATAAACGCCCCGTTGGTCTTGGTGGTTGACGACAATGCAGACATGAGGGGTTACGTCGAAAGGATACTGCATAAAAAATACCGTATTGTGTCAGCCAAGGACGGTGCTGAAGCTCTGACGCAAGCACAACGGTTTATTCCGGAATTGATCCTGACCGATGTGATGATGCCCAAAATGAGCGGGCATGATCTCTTGAAGGCAGTTAGAGAGAATTCAGTGCTGCATTCGACGCCCGTGATTTTCCTAACAGCTCGTGCCGGAACCGAAGCCCGCGTGGAAAGCCTGGAGGCAGGAGCCGATGATTATCTGTCCAAGCCATTCGATGAACCAGAACTCCTCGCCCGCGTTGGTAATTTGATTCGAGCCCGCGCCCAGGAACGAGAAATCAGGAAATTACAGAAAGAAAAACTAGCTAGATTTCTGCCCATCGACCTGGCCGATATGATTACGTCGGGTGAACACGAAAATTTCCTGAAAGGGCACCGCAGCGAAATAACCGTGTTGTTTATCGATTTGCGAGGATTTACGGCCTATGCAGAAACTGCCGAACCGGAAGATTTGCAGAAGGAACTTCGCAAATATCAGTTGGAGATGGGAAGGTTGATATTTGAATTTCATGGCACATTGGAGAGATTTACGGGCGATTCCATTATGGTCTTTTTCAATGATCCACTCCCTGAGCCCAATCACACTGAGCTGGCCCTAAAACTAGCATTGGCCATGCGGGAAAGAGTGAAAGAATTGTGCAGGGATTGGAAAAACCGAGAAGTACCGCTTGGCGCGGGGATAGGGATTGCCACCGGCTTTGCCACTATGGGCCTCATGGGCTTTGAGGAACGCGTGGATTATGCAGCCATTGGCTCCGTAGTCAATTTGTCCGCACGATTGTGCGATGTGGCCAAAAATGAACAGATTCTCGTTCCTCAATCTTTTTTCCAAAAAATGGAGAAAAAAATTATTGCGGACCCCCTGGGAGATATTGCCCTCAAAGGGTTTCAGCGAGCTGTTCCTGTTTATAATGTCATGGGTCTGCGACCTGACTCGGAGAATCTATCTCCCTGATCTCTAGAGACAGATTTCCACTGAAAATTAACCAGAAATGAAATTCCTCGACAGAACAAGGGTTGGCTTTTCGTTTCATGTCAAACCTTGAAGAATCGTACTTGTAAGTTCCCCTAAATCCAAGACAGACCCATGGGAAACTTTTTTTGACAGAATAGTCACCCCTGGCGATGTGATCAAGTTGTAATAAAAAATAACGAACTAGCATGGAATCGCTACAACTCATAGAGTCAGAGTAAGGTTTTAAGCTGTTGATATTATAGATGGATGGAAACCAGAAATAAAATCAACCCCTTAGAAAATTGTTCATTCCGGTTTGCCAAGGCGAGGGTCGGGGGTTCAAATCCCCTTTCCCGCTCCAATTCAAGCGGGTCCTTTCACTTTCGTTAGGACTCCTACTTCCTCACCCTTCACTTGCCGGGCGGCTGGGGTTCCAACTTTTATATTCATGCCATCTAATGGTTCCCAAAGACCAATCCTCCTTGGTTGGCCCGGGAATTTTGACCAATATTTCTAAGTCCTCATTCAAATCTTTGAGAAAATCTTTCATTTGCCCGACTGTCATGGTTCGTGCCTTTCTATAAAAATTGTTATTTCCTCCTGCCCTGTTGGCACTTCTATTCTTTCCTATTCTACCTTAAAGAATAGGTAGGCCCTGACGGGTCTCATAAAAGAACTTTTTCCCTGCTTCCCGCACCCAGGGAAGTGATTATTTCTTCCAGTTCAATCAGTCACCATAATCACCCACCAAGGGGTGGATTCTTCTTTCATCTGGGAAAACTGTCGTGCGGTAAAACTGCTGGGCACTCCCTCCAGCACCGCCCCCCGCCGAATTTCCACATACCGGAACCTGGAAGGCATCTGAGTATCCTCCTTCTTCGCACCTTCAAAAGGCATCGGATCTCGCAGGTCGGACAAACTGGAAAGATCTTTTCTCTCTCCGACGGCCATGGAGGACAATTCCTCATACACCATGCCAAAAATGTCAGGGAGGCGGGCTTTGGTAAAAATCTCATTATTGAGGACGGAATCGATCATCGGCCAGTAACTGACTGAGAACCTCCCAAAAGACCTCATCATCGATAGCCGAAAGAATGATCACACTACTTCGTTGGGTCATGAACCGTAACAGTGCCAGGGGACCCAAAATGTCAAATTTCCAATCGGGGAAGGTTAAGGTGCGTCCCTGGTGAGACACCTCTAAAACGGGTTCCCCTTCATAGCGACTCTGGTGATAATTCCCCCGGCTGGATTGAAGATGTGCTTGGATAATTTCAGGGGCGAAACGACCGGGTTCATAGGCAAAGGTGGGATTGGCCGGAGCATGGCACGTACTGAGGGTGTAACGAGGGAACCGCTCTTTGACCTTCGAAAATGTTTCGAGGCTCATGCCTCCCCAAAATTTGAACCGTAATTCTTCATGTGAGAAGCTTTGTAAATAACGCTCGCGGTCCAGACTTTTATGATAGACGCCGCCCACCCTGGACCCCGGCATCAACCGATCAAACGCATGTAAGGTCAATGGCGTGCCTTGAGTCCGTACATGCTCAATATAGTGATCCACCAATTCCTGCTCAAAGGATAAATCTCCGGCGCCAATGTCTAAGAGTGAAGGCGTGGCCGTCTGCCGTAACACGTCATACGGATTGGATGCACCTCGAATAATTTCTTCTATTTGGACGCCGGACAATTCTTCCGGTTTGTTCCTCTCTCCGTTCACGTCTAAGATTCCCCATACCATGAGCGCACGCACTGCTTTGGAAGGGGGCAAGCCGGTCAATTCCTTGAGGACCTTGTTCCCCTCCTTGCTTCCGGTGGGTTTGGAGAATTGTTGCAGGGCATCGATTAATCGTTCGCAAAGGGAAGGATCAAGAGAGACCTCTTGTATATGTTGAATAAGGGCAGGAAGCATGGTTTGAAATGTTTCAGGAACCATTAATTTCCGGCTGACCTCCCAGCGGTGAGGAGAGAATTCCCGGCTGGCCTTGATTTGTTCCCGGAACGCCGCGAACCCGAGTCTTTGATCATCCATGACGTGTCATCCCTAATTGGAGCGTTGAAAAAGGCCGCCAGCGGCGTTCCTCCCTTTTGGCCGTGCTCACATACTCCTCCGTACGCTCCGCTCGTCCAAATGACTCCCGCCTTACCTTCGCGAAATCTCAGGACAGGATTGGACGAGCCTTCCTTCGGCAAGGGTCAGGACAAGATTTGAACACTCCATGATTCTTTTCTTCCGATGAGTCTCGATCACTCACATGTTAATAAAAAGTCCAAATATTTGAAATATTCAACCGCCCTCTTCCGACAGACCACCATTCCAATTCTCTACGCACCTTAGCCGCTCTGAATCTTCTGAAACAACCACCTCTGTCCGGAAATATTGCTCACAGCAGGTAACTATGTTACACCTTGTTTCGTCATGACGCTGCTGAATTTTCCCCATGCCAAATCATTATTCCTGGCGCTCCTCGTGTGCATCATTTCCGGGGGTGCAGCCACCGGATGCGCCGCCTTACCAGCAAACACGTCATTTACAGTTGACCAGATATACGATGTCTCCCGGCAGCAACCCATTTCTTTCGAAGATCTGCTTCCACAGCTAATAGCCGCTGATGTCATTTTTATCGGCGAAGAACACTACACGCCCTCACACCTTCAGGCCGCTCAACAAATCCTGAATGCGCTTTTGGCCCATCAACGTCATCCCGCTCTGGCCATGGAAATGTTTAGTTGGGATGGTCAACCGGGGTTGGACCGGTACATTCAAGACCCAGGATTCACCACACAACAATTGATTGAGGAGTCGAAGTGGAACACGAATTGGGGCGGAGAGTTTGCCGATTACCAACCCTTGGTAACTTTTGCCAAATCCCATCGGCTCCGGATTATTGGCCTCAATCCACCTCGCTCCGTCGTTCGATTGGTCGCCACGAAGGGATTAGCGGAAGCCCGGAAAGATCCCGAAATGAAGAAATGGCCGCTTGGAGAATTAGTGACCGATGATCCGGAGTATGAAAAATTGATTTTTGAACAAATTGAAGCCTGCCATCCCGGCCTGCCGGATCACGTGTATCGCCGGATCTTCGAAGCTTCTATTGTCCGGGACGAAGGCATGGCCCAGATCATATCTAATTACCTTCATGATAAATCTCAAACTGTCGGGCCGTTAGTGAGCTACACCGGAGGCGGCCATATCCAATTCAAGACCCCGGTCCCCAAGCGAGTTGAGCGGAGACATCCCGGCGTGAAATCGATCACAATTTATCTCGAGGCATGGGATCCTTCCAAGGAGGAGGAAGTGCGTTCGGAATTGAAAACCGGGATTGCCGATTTTCTCTGGCTTACCCCCTTGGGACCCAAGGGCCTCCAGCCCCGCTGCGGCTAACCATCGTCACCACCATCACCTTTCCTGCAAACATTAAGGAGAATAACATGGGCGACCCGATTATCATTGCGCAACAAGCCCCCTACGTCTTAGACATGGAGCCAGGCACTTACTATTGGTGCCGATGCGGCCGGTCCAAAACTCAGCCGTTTTGCGATGGGTCCCACACCGGAACGGATTTTTCGCCCATCGAGATAGTACTTAAAGATAAGAAGAAGGTGGCCTGGTGCGGATGCAAGCACAGTAAAAAAGCTCCGTTTTGTGATGGCTCACATTCCCGACTGGAATCCTGATAATTCGTCTCCCGGTTTTTATGAAGCCCTATCTGGAATGCTCAGTTTTCACTTCCATGGGTTACCCAAAGTTGATTGATTCCGCTCCGGGACATCTCTGTATGATCAATCTTTCTGCGTTTAAGTATAATAAATTAAGATTGAATATTTATTCATGTGTTCCTACCAGTAACTTGCTTCCCTGAAATATAATTTACTACAATTCCTCACAATAAATAGACGACCAGATTATGCCTAGCCAGACAAGAAAAAATGTGTGCGATTTTTTCCATTGTCCGAAAGTGAGGAATTTCGTATGAAACGGATTGCTGCCTTTCTGAGTGCTCTCATGGTGTTCGCCGCAAACCCGGCCTTTGCCAATGCGCCAGGTGGAGGATATGAGGGGGTCACGAGCCTGTACTATGGGACCATCGCAGTGATTTTGGCCTATGGGGTGTACGACATTTTCTTCAAAAAGTCCTAACTGCATTCCTTGCCTTAGCTTCAGGTGAAATAAGCACCCCTTCTTGGAGCAGGAGAGTGGTGTGAAAATTTCTTAAAGCGTCCCGGCCATTTGCTTGAGAATCGGTTCCAGCGTGTTCCAGACATTCTGGGCCACAATAATATATCCTTTCGCCGTGGGGTGAACCCCATCCCCCTGGTTTAAATCCGGTTGTGCAGCCACTCCTTCCAGAAAAAATGGAATCAGTGGAATCGCAAATTCATAGGCTAACCGTTTATACATTTCAAAAAACTCCCCCGTATATTTCTCTCCATAGTTGACCGGGATGCGCATGCCGGCCAGAATGACCATCACCCCTTCTGCTTTCAATCGTTCTATGATGGTGTGGAGATTGGTATAGGTCTGTTGCAGGGGTAGCCCCCGGAGTCCATCATTGACTCCCAATTCCAATATGACGACCTTCGGCTGACTTTTCAGAATCCACTCTATCCGTCGCACTCCACCGGCTGAGGTTTCTCCACTCACTCCGGCATTGATGACCTCATAGTGCAATCCATTTTCCTGCAGGCGTTTTGCCAATTGAGCCGGATAGGATTCGTCAGGTGCGACCCCGAATCCAGCGGTGAGACTATTGCCAAAGGCCACAATTTTAGGCGTGGTTTCATTTTTCATGACCAACGGCTTTGCTGATATTGAAGGGGATTGGGATTGAGACACAAACCCTTCCGGGCCGTTGCTGATGGACTCGGGAATGACTGTCGATGTGTCATCCTGAGCCTCACAACCCCACATGCCCAGACAGAGGAGCACGAAAGACTGATAAGATAATCATAACCTTTGTGGCTTGGTGAATGTTCCCAACCTCATTGTGATTATCTCCTGTTTGAGCCCGTTTGTGAAATCGATGAAAATTAAATAATCCCTCATCGCCTCTACACGCATTACTCCCATTGACACCATCCACTCCTCAGCCTCTCATTTCCGTTACTCAGCTCGGCATGCAGCTTCGGGCAGGCAATCAATCTGTGAAGATTGTACAGGACATTTCCTTCGAGGTCTTTACCAACCAGGTGGTGGCCATTGTCGGTCCATCGGGAAGCGGCAAATCAACTCTTCTGGGTCTGCTGGCAGGTCTTGATCGACCAACGCAGGGTTCCATCCGCATTGCCCAGACCGAGATCACCACCTTGACCGAAACTGAAATGGCCCACTTTCGCCGGCAACACATTGGTTACGTGTTTCAAGCCTTCCATCTCATTCCCACGTTGACGGCTCTCGAAAATGTGGCTCTCCCGTTGGAATTGCAAGGCATTTCCACAGGCGAATCACGTGCCAGGACCCTTTTGAAATCCGTGGGACTGGATCATCGTCTCCACCATTATCCCATTCAACTCTCCGGAGGTGAACAACAACGGGTGGCCTTGGCCCGCGCCTTTATCACCAATCCTCCTCTTCTGCTTGCCGATGAACCCACCGGCAACCTGGATAGCGCAACCGGTGCAATGGTCATTGATCTGCTGTGGGAACTCCATCAGCAGCACGGCAGCACACTTGTCCTGGTGACCCATGACGCCACATTGGCCGCTCGCGCCCAACGTATTCTGACGTTACGGGATGGTTCGATTGTGAGTGAGACGTTTCCCCAACAACCAATATCGCATTCCGGATCATGAGACCTGTCTCCGTTAAACTGGCCTGGCGGGAAATTACCAGTAACTGGTCTCGTTTTTTGTTTTTGTTTCTCTGCATTGCGCTGGGTGTCGGCGCCATTGTGGCCGTAGACCTGTTTGCCGCCAATGTCGAACAGGTGATTCTGGGAGATGCTCGTGCTCTGTTAGGCGGGGATGGGGAATTGTCCTGGCGGAGGGCAATCACCGACAAGAGCCGGGTCGTGCTGAATTCCCTTTCTGACCGTGGCATCGTCATGTCTCACGTCACTGAACTCGCAGCGATGGCGACGGTAGAACACCCTGACCAACACACGCCTCTCCTGGAAACAACCTCACAATTGGTTGAACTCAAGGCCACGGATTCCGCCTATCCCCTGTACGGCCGATTGATTGTGGAACCTCCCCAGCCGGTTGAACAACTGCTGGCTCCTCTTCCATCCGGTTGCCGCCGCTCGCCATGTTTTGGAGCACTGGCCCAGGAATCCTTGCTGATCCGGCTCAATCTTACCGTAGGCCGCGAGCTACGGATCGGACAGGCCAATTTTCTTATCACGGCCGTGCTCAAAAAGGAACCGGATCGAATTGCCAACGGGTTCAGTTTGGGTCCCAGAGTCATGATTTCCCAAGAAGCCCTTGAGGCGACCATGTTGGTAAAAACCGGAAGCCGGATTCAGGAGCGGTACCGTCTGAAAATTCCCGGCTCGACCTCTCTTGAGCCATTGATGGGAGAGCTTCGCGGGCGTCTCGGCCAGGAAGGCGTCCAGGTCAGCTCCTTTAAGGATGCCCAGCCACGACTCCGACGGTTTCTCGATCAATTGAATCTGTATCTTGGCCTGATTGGATTAACGATCTTATTGGTAGGTGGGATCGGAGTGGCCTGCACTATTCAAGGATTTATCACCCAAAAGATCCCCATCATCGCCACATTGAAAACTCTGGGAGCGGATTCGCCGCAAATTATCCGGCTCTATCTCACCCAAAGCCTTTTTTTGGGGGGAATCGGCAGCCTCCTTGGTGGATTAATCGGAGTAGCACTCCACCAGGGAATGCCATTGTTTCTTCAAGGAATTATCCCGGAAACCATGCCCATGAACCCCACTATCGCTCCCCTCCTGCGTGGAGTGGCGCTTGGCATATTGGCCACCGTCGCCTTTTCGCTGTGGCCGCTATTGGCCATCCGCCATGTCTCACCGGCCTTGGTGTTCCGTCAGGCCGTGGACCAGACTCAGGTCATGACTCAAACACGGTCAAGGGTAACCCGATGGGGTATCGCTCTTAAAAATTGGTGGAAGGATCGAACGCGGGTCATCGTCAGTGTCATCATTGCGGGGGGAGTGACAATCCTGGCTATGTGGCAAGCCCACTCACTGACCCTCGGCCTGTTTTTTTCCGGTGCGTGTACCTTGGCCGTTCTCCTCTTATTAGGAGGGACCGGCGTGTTATACCGGATGCTGCGCCAGATCCAGATTCCTCAATGGTATTTAATGCGTCATACCGTGAATAATCTTCAACGACCAGGAAACTTTACGAAAGCCATGACGTTGGCCATTGGGATTGGGATCATGCTCATGACGACATTGAGCATTGTGCAACGATCCCTGCTCGAACTAATTGGGAATCAAATCCCCTCAAACGCCCCATCATTTTTTTTCATTGATATCCAGCCCGATCAACAGCCACAATTCGTCCGCGTCCTCGAGCAACGCTTTCCGGACTCCCCCTATAATTTGGTTCCGGTCGTGCGGTCACGCCTGAAAGCCATTAACGGACAACTCATCGATCCGGAAGCGCATAAGGGCCAACGGAACGGATGGTATTTCACCAGAGAGTACGTGCTGACGACATCCCCGATCCTCCCAAAAGATAACATCCTCACTCAGGGACAGTGGTGGGACCATACCGAGAAACACCCAGGGGATGGCTCCACCAGGACTTCGGCCGATCTTCCCTTAGTCTCTGTAGAAGAAGAAGCCGCAAAAAATCTTGGACTGACACTGGGCTCAACCCTGACGTTGGATATTCAAGGGGTTCCGTTAGTGGCAAAAGTCAGTAGTCTTCGACAGGTGGACTGGAGCAGTTTTTCCATGAATTTTTTTATGATTGTCGAACCCGGCTCGTTTGACGGCGCCCCATTAACCTATATCGCCACGACCAGAGTTCCAAAGACCCTCGAAGTACCCCTCCAACAAGCGATTGTGGCACTCATGCCTAATGTGACAGCGATTAATGTGGGAGATGTACTGGATAATATTGCCCGAATTTTTCGCCAATTGGCCATGGGCATTCAAGCCCTAGCCCTGTTATGTCTGCTTACAGGAGCCGTGGTCATGATTGCGGCGATTTCCATCAACCGGTACCGTCGCCTGCATGAGTTGGCAATATTGAAAGCCCTGGGAGGGAGTCGCACGCTTCTCCTCTTTTCACTAGGAATGGAATTCGGCCTCATTGGGGCATTTGCGGGACTTGTGGGATTAGGATTGGGATGCCTCCTTTCCTGGTCTATCTTGCACCTCTTCTTTGACTTGACCTGGACGTTTGATCTGAATGTATTGATCACGGGCTTGCTCCTTACGATTGTGCTCACCCTTATGACCGGCTTCCTCAGTACATACCGTTTGCTTGGCTATCCTCCTTTGTCAGTCCTCCGTCAGGAATAGTTTCATGCGCCGTTGAGCCAAATCGTAGATAGCATTCTCCTCACTCAGACCCACTACCTTCATCTTAGCCACTCGGAAGCTTCTTGATTCTCGCTTCGTTCAGCATTGCAGCGCAGACGGTGTTGAACATTCCCCATCCCATGTGTGCAATTAAGCGCACCAGACCAACCCTCTGTTTAAAAATATGGGATTGGTCAACAAATCCACCCCCTTTCACCCCTCGCTAAACCCTCAAACATCACCAGTCATCACTCAATTCATTGTCCTTAGAGTCTCTGTATGATTTTCATCAAATTAGATCCAGATTGTATGCTGTTGGATAACATTCTGTACCATACCGTTGGGCATAAGCCTTTATCTCTTTTGGAATTCCCAAAAATCCGCAACCAGAAAGTGATGATGTTTAATATATATTTCAATTAGTTACAAGATTAGAAGCCTTTAAAACCTCTCTCGATCTCGATTTGGGTATATTCTTTGCTTTTTACCTATGGCAAGAACGAAAGAAAAGAGGAACTCATGGAACTCTTTCTTGTCATTTGTGCCACTGGCATCGGAATTTTTGGAGGAATATTCTTCATATGGAAGGGGCAAGAGTCTTTATCCTCCATGACGCACCATCCCTTACGAATGAGTTAAAGAGATTCCCTGAGGATTATGACCCGTGGCATGCACGGGGGTTGGGTGTGATGAAGAGGATAAAAAAGTTGATCGTTTAGCGCTCAGAGAGATCCACCAGGAAGGTGGATTCCGTATAGATTTTAGGAGGAGAACAGATGATGTCCAAAAAAACGTTGATTATTGATGATGATGAGATGAGTCGCGGATTGCTCCGGATGGTCCTGGAATATGATGGATGCCAATGCATTGAAGCGGAAAATGGGGCCATTGGATTATCTATTCTTGAATCGCAATCCATTGATGTCATAATTCTTGATAATGTCATGCCCGTCATGGACGGTTTGGAATTTTTGAACCGGTTACAGCACAGAGCGCAAAAGCCTCATGTCCCGGTTATTATGGTTACAGGTTTATTGAACGCAGACATCCGGGAGAAAGCGACCCGCTTAGGCGCCTATGCCATAATTGGAAAGCCGTATGATTTTGGAGAATTGCGGTCCATGATCGCTCAACTGTGCCCTCGACCAGCATCGCCACTGCCCCATTCCCAAATCCCAGTCATGGTTGCCAAAGAAAATCAGCCAGTCATGCCTCCTCCGGGTTGAAACACAAATGAGTCAATCCTCGCATCCATAGGAACTTTAACTCGTTCTAATTTCCAAACAACTGTCTCAGGACATCCTCTCCGTCCTTCAAGAGTTGCTGCAATTCCTGTTCATCCCCCTGCAGGGCTTTTTCAAGCCTTCTCTCCACGTTCTGTTGTACCTGATCCCCTAAAGATTTCGTGTCCAATTGCAGCCGCGGCTGCTGAACGGTCCCTTTCACCTTGAAAGGAAACACTAACTCTCTCTGTTGCGTCACGATTTTGGCCATCGGAAATCGTTGAATCACCCGGTCGCCGATGGCAGGTGAGAGGGCGAGATTCCCTTGAAGGTTCAGCGAGCGATCGAACCCGATGGTTCCCACCCCTTTAAGCGAAAAATCCTGTGCCTCCATGGTCAATTCACGTATGACCAGGCCGGTCTGTTCCAGATCCGCTTTCGTGTCGATCATTGAAAATTTCGTGGTTCCGGTTGATTCTCTCAAAAGACCCGATAGCTGGAGGGCCTCTTCTAAGGTCTGCACAAGATCAAATCCCACCAATTGTCCCTTCTGAATCTTCAACCGTACCGGTCCGTGCAAATTTGGCTGTCCCGACGATGGCAATGATCCTTCGACGCTCCAGTGCAATTCTCCAGTCCCGGTCAAGCGGACAGGTGAAGAACGAATGGCTTCTACAAGAGGTTCAACGGCAAAATGCTTAAAGTTGCCCTGTAATGACAACCTCGGGGGAGAAGAGGTCCCATCCCAAATTCCCTGTGCCTCAAGACTTCCCTTAAACACGTTGGCATTAAGTGACGCCACGTCTATCAGAGCCCCTTGAAGCACCGCTTCAAAATGGATCTGTTCAAGCGAAAATGGATGCTGAACAAAAAGAGGCAAAGGAAAATCCTGTGAAGAAAAGTCAGAGGACTCACCAACCAAATGCAGCCGTTCGGGTGTGCCCTTGCCTGAGAGATGAATCATAGATCCCCCAACTTGGATATCCAGGGTAAGAGGATCAATCCGCACTCCAGAAATCGCCGATTGCTCTTTGGAGAAAAATGGCACCACCAGATGAACCTGAATGTGATTCAATTCCACAGGCTTGGTCAACCCAGCATTCATCGGCATGTCATTCGTTGACACATGTGGTATCGACACATCCAGTTCAAGCCTCCCAGCCATGGCCTTGCCCTTGGCGGTTGCCTCCACCTTTCCTAATTTGCCTACCACGTCGATCAGGGGGATATCCAAAGTTGGTTGAATCGGGCCAAATCTCCCATTTACCTCCAGAGGTTGTTGATAGGGCATCACCGTGCCCCTGATCTGAATGTTCGCTGTCTCCCCGATTTGAACGGAATTCGTCACTAATTGCAGATCGTCGATATGATAGGAACGGGATGGTCCCTTGAATCGATCCTCATATTCCAGGCTTCCTCCGGTCATGGAGAACCGTTCCACCGCGAAGACGCCCAACAAAGCCTTGAGAGAACCTCCTGGATTGGAAGGCTCTTTCCCTGGCGATTGGAGAGAGAGATCCTTTCCGATGGTGGCCGTATTCAACGAACCATTCTGGATTCGAATGAGGTGGATCGTTGGACCATGAACGAGAACATGGTCCACCTGAATGCGACGGTGCAGCAGAGGCAGCCACTGAACCACCACCTGGGCAGAAGGAATCGTGACAAAAGGAAGAGAACTGAACGCCGGATCATCGGCAATCGTGATCCCCTCTAACCGAATACCAAGTGTGGGAAAGATGGTGAGACGGGCGTTCTCAACATCGACCGGTCGTTGAAGCGCCTGTTCCAGAACAGGCATCCACCGGTCCCGGTATCGATTGACATCCAGCAAAACCGGAAGCAAGAAAATGATTACAAAAATAAGGCCGATGACTAGGGCGAGACCTACCATGATGTTACGCTTCACAATCCCAGGCTTCCTCATAAATCCAATAATTGGCTAATACTACCATGCTCCATTCCTCTCCGGAGAAAACGATTGTAGAGATATCGACACCTCCCAGCCTATCAGGTATCTTCAATGGGGCAACCTTCACACAAAAGGAACTTTTTCTGTGGACACTGCAAGTGAACAGCCTTCCGCTCTCCCAATTCGTCATGTCGTATTAGTCGACGCCTCCGGGTACATTTTCAGGGCATTCCATGCGATCAAAATTCTAAACAGCCCGAATGGCACCCCGGTCAATGCCGTCTATGGATACATCACGATGCTGATGAAATTGCTAGACGATATGAAGCCCGATCATATTGCCATCATTTTTGATTCCGCACGCAAAACCTTTCGAAACGATTTGGCCCCGAGCTACAAGGCCAATCGCAGCGAACCACCTGATGAGTTGGTGCCTCAATTTTCCCTTGTCCGGGAGGCTACACGGGCTTTTAATTTTGATTGCATTGAACTGAACGGATTCGAAGCCGACGATCTGATCGCTACCTACGCAAAACATGCAATGGAAGCCGGCGCGGATGTGACCATCGTGTCCTCGGACAAAGATCTTATGCAATTAGTATCAGAACAGGTCAATATGTTCGATCCCATCAAAAACCGAAAGATCGGTCCCGAGCAAGTTCTGGAAAAATTCGGCGTACCACCCGTGAAAGTGGTCGATGTTCAGGCATTGGCGGGAGACTCCACGGACAATGTGCCCGGTGTCCCTGGAATCGGGGTTAAAACGGCCGCGCAACTCATTCAAGAATATGGTGACCTGGACACCCTCCTTGCGCGCGCCTCAGAAATTAAACAGAACAAGCGACGGGAAAGCCTCATTGAACATGCCGATAAGGCCCGCCTCTCCCGTGAATTAGTCCGGCTTCGTTCCGATGTCCCGCTGCCTTTTCCGCTTGAACAATTGGAACGACGGCAGCCCAACATGGAATTATTAACCAATTTTCTCCAGGAACAGGGCTTTAAGACAATTCTGGCTCGTATTCAAAGCCGTGTGAAGGGAGGAACCCAGGATCCCGCCCCCAATTCCCATGGAAACACCGCAACGGCGGATGCACAATCAATAGAATCATTACCCGAAAAAAAATCGCCGCCATCCAAAGCCCAATACGAATTGATCCAAACCGTTTCGGCTCTTCAAAGCTGGGTGGATGAGGCCACTCGTCGCGGGGTTGTCGCCGTCGACACGGAAACCACCTCTCTCGATCAAACCCGGGCCGAATTGGTCGGTATTTCCTTAAGCCTGAAACCCGGCCATGCGTGTTATGTGCCCGTCGGTCATGTGGCCCCGGGATCCACGCCTCATTTGGATTTGCTCTCCCACGATACATCCGCCTCCTTGCCCGAAAGACCGGAACAAATTCCACTTCAACAAGCACTGGACATCCTTGAACCACTGCTGGCCGACCCCGGTGTGCTCAAGGTCGGGCACAATATCAAATACGATATGGTCGTATTTCGGCGATATGGCCTTACTGTGTCCCCTGTGGATGATAGTATGCTGCTCTCATACGTCTTGGAAGGGGGCATGCATGGCCATGGAATGGACGAACTGGCAGAACGTTTTTTGAGCCATACGACGATTAAATTCAAGGACGTCACGGGGGCCGGAAAATCTCAGGTCACGTTCGATCAGGTTCCCTTGGACAAAGCCCTTGAATACGCTGCGGAAGATGCCGAGGTGACCCTGCGGCTCCATCAGATCCTCAAACCCCGTCTTATCAGTGAACACATGACCACCGTGTACGAAACGCTTGAGCGCCCCCTGATTCCCGTGCTGGCCACTATGGAACAAACAGGCATCATAGTCGATGTGGCCCAACTCAAGCAGGTCAGCCAGGATTTTTCCCGCCGACTTCAGGAACTGGAACTGGACATTCATCGCCTAGCTGGCAAACCATTCAATGTCGGATCCCCCAAACAGCTTGGAGAAGTGTTGTTTGACGACCTCGCCTTGGGAGGAGGGCAAAAAGGCAAAGCCGGCAGTTATGGAACCGGTGCCGATATCCTCGAATCTTTGGCGGCACAAGGCCATGAACTTCCCTTACGGGTGTTGGAATGGCGGCATTTGGAAAAACTCCGTAGCACATATGCCGATGCCTTGATCCAGCAGATCAATCCGGAAACGAACCGGGTGCACACCTCCTATGCCATGGCGTCTGCTGCAACGGGAAGACTGTCATCCACCGATCCTAATCTGCAGAACATTCCCATTCGCACTGAAGAAGGCCGAAGAATCCGGCGGGCCTTCGTGGCTGAGCCCGGCTGGACACTGCTTTCCTTGGATTATTCCCAGATTGAACTTCGTTTGCTCGCTCATGTCGCCGATATTCCCTCCCTCAAAAAGGCTTTTTGGGAAGGTCAGGATATTCATGCTCTCACCGCCAGCCAGGTCTTCGGAATCCCCTTGGAACAGATGGATGCGGGAATTCGACGAAAAGCCAAGGCCATTAACTTTGGAATCATTTATGGGATCAGCGCATTCGGATTGGCCCGCCAACTAGGCGTGGAACAGGGAGAAGCCGCGGCTTACATCAAAACATATTTTGAGCAATATCCCGGCATCCAGGATTATATGGAACGGACCAAACAGTTTTGCCGGCAATTCGGGTATGTCCAGACCCTCTTTGGGCGTCGGTGTCATGTGCCGGACATTCATGATACAAATCCCGCCCGACGCAATTTCTCTGAACGAGCCGCGATCAATGCGCCTCTTCAAGGCACCGCGGCGGATATTTTAAAGCGTGCCATGATCCGCGTGCCCGCCGCCTTGGCACAACATGGCTTAACACGACAGGCGAAAATGCTGTTGACCGTCCACGATGAGTTGCTTTTCGAGGTGGAGGAATCGGCAGTCGCCCAAACCACCGCCGTCATCAAACAGGTAATGGAAGCCGCCACACTCCCTGCCCTGCAATTGTCCATCCCGCTGACGGTCGAAGCCGGGCATGGCCCATCCTGGGACGAATCGACGAAATCTCTCCGAGCGAGCCGCCATTAACGCGCCCCTACAAGGCACGGCGGCTGACATCTTAAAGCGTGCCATGATCCGCGCGCCTGTCGCCCTGGCGCAGCATGGCTTAACACGACAGGCAAAAATGCTGTTAACCGTCCACGATGAGTTGCTATTCGAGGTGGAGGAAGCGGCTGTCGCCAAAACCACTGCCGTCATCAAACAGGTGATGGAGTCCGCTACACTCCCGGCCCTGCAATTGTCCATCCCGCTCACAGTCGAAGCCGGGCTGGCCCATCCTGGGACGAAGCACACTAAGAAGTCTGAAGAGGCTTATGAGAAAGGAAATGCAGACATAATGGAGATACCGACGTATGGAGAACTATTAAAACTCATGTGGTTTCTGGTTTGGCGGCATGTAGTGATTCTGGCGTTTGTCAGTATGACAATCGGATGGGGAATACCCGTGATACTTAACAGCACCGTGTCTGAGGGCTCTCAATATCTGTTAGAAATCTGTATTTATGGCGTTTTATTCTTTGGCATCACTCCATTTATTTTAAAGACGCTGTTTCAAAAACAATTTCAAGGCTTTCAAATAATTTTCCAACGCGAATCCGACTCGCCACCACTCTCCTCATCATAATATTTGGATCATATAGAATAGATGGCTCCCTTTCTCTTTCATCTGGGTCACTGATATGTTCGTCACCCATGTTCCGACGCCTGCTGTCTGGCCCAAGGGAAGGACGCTCTCATCAACCGGCGGGCCTTGTTTGAGCGGAGCGAGGTGGCCCGCTCTCCTCAGATTCGCGTCCGTCCCATTGAATGAGGCAGACTGGGTGGCAATGGTTTTGGGTCCTTTTCCCGAAAGAAAAGGACCTCGGCTGCCGGGCCGAAACCCGGCAATACAAAAAACCCTGTTCACACCATAATTGGTGGCACCAGTGGGATTGGTTCACCTGGCAAAATTTGTTCATGGCCAAACCCGAAAATAGATATCCAATAACCACCACAAAACTGTGAAACCAGAATCATAAATTATCTATGATCCTATTTATTGCTCATAACTCATTCTGAGACTCGTCATGAAAATTGCAACCTGGAACGTCAACTCGATTAAAGTCCGAATCCCCCATTTGATGGAATGGGTCAAACAAGCCAACCCAGACATCGTCTTGTTGCAAGAACTCAAAACCACGGAGGACCAGTTCCCCAAAATGGCCATCGAGGAGCTCGGGTATAACATGGCGATGGTGGGGCAAAAATCCTACAATGGAGTCGCGATTCTTTCGAAATCTCCCATTGAGGTGGAACATACAGCACTTCCGGGAAATCCGGATGACGAACATGCCCGCTACGTGGAAGCTGTGGTGGGAAACGTGAGGGTTGCGTCAATCTATTTACCCAATGGGAATCCCGTGGGGACGGAAAAATTTCCGTATAAACTCGCCTGGCTGGACCGGCTCATCATGCATGCACAGTCCCTCCTCGCGCTGGAAGAAGCTGTGGTGTTAGGGGGGGACTTTAACGTGTGTCCGACCGATCATGATGTCTACGATCCATTGGGATTTGCCGACGACGCTCTGTGCCGTCCGGAATCCCGTGCTCGCTTTCGCACCCTCTGCCATCTCGGATATACCGATGCCCTTCGAGCCTTTCACCCCGAGCTCGGACTCTACACCTATTGGGATTACATGGCCGGCCGATGGAATCGAGACGAAGGGCTACGCATCGACCATCTCCTGCTCTCGCCCCAAGCTGCGGATCGCTTGGTTGCTTCGGATGTGGATCGCGGCCCACGCGGAATGGACAAACCCTCGGACCACACCCCCGTCTGGTGTGAGCTATCCTCCTTGTAATCGCAACCTATTCCAGACAACCCGGGGTCGCATCAATCCGTGAAAACCCCAACAAATTCTATCTCTCTCAGACTTTTTGTTACCTCCATTATCTGATTATGCAATCCATGAAATCCCCGCCGCTCACATTCCGTCACCCCGTCGGTTAGCTCCAAACGGAATAGTTGACTCTCAGGACGATTTCGGGGAAGTCCATTAGAAAAACTCAAATCATCTGATTGGCAAATGAGGCAAAATCTTCTATTCTGTAATACTTTGGAAAATAACACACGTATTGTGTACTAACTTTTTTCTGCTGAGAAATCCCTTCTCCGCAACGAGCATCTATCGAACATGGATTCCATTAAATTCGGGACTTCAGGATGGCGGGCCATTGTGGCCGAAGACTTTACGGTCCGGAACATTCGGATCGTGTGCCAGGGTATCGCCCAATATCTTCGCCAACAGAAGTTGGGCCAGCAAGGCATCCTTATTGGCTACGACGCACGGTTTTTAGGGGAGCATTTTGCCAAAGTGGCCGCAGAAGTCATGGCGGGCCATGGTATTCCCTGCCTCATTTGCGATCGGGATGCGCCGACTCCAGCCATCTCTTACCACGTGATCAGTCGCAAACTGGCAGGCGCCATTAACATCTCAGCCAGCCACAGCTCTCCTGAATGGAACGGGATCAAATTTACACCCGACTGGGGAGGCCCGGCGCTACCTGAAACAACTAAAGCCATTGAATTGCGCATTCTCCCCCTGTTTCACGGGGAATACATTAAATGGTTCCCCTGGGAACGCGCCAAAACCGAAGGCCTGGTGCGCTATCTCGATCCGCGACCCGATTATCTGAAAGCCCTGGAACAGCATGTGGATCGCGACCGCATCCGGAACGGCCGGATTCGAATTATTTTTGATCCCCTGTTTGGCACCACCAGAAATTATCTGGATGAATTTTTACGACAAGCCGGCGCGAAAATGGCCGTCTTGCATCATTGGCGTGATCCGTATTTTGGAGGCTTTCGACCGGAACCGACCGAGGAGACGCTTCAGGATCTGAAAGATATCGTTCGGCGCGAAGGCGCACATCTCGGCCTTGCCACCGACGGGGGCGGTGACCGGTTTGGCATCGTAGATGCCGACGGCACCTTTATTCAAGCCAACTATATCTTAGCCGTCCTGTTGGATTATCTCATTCGCAGCCGGCAATGGACCGGGGCGGTCGCACGCTCGGTTGCCACCACCCATCTCATCGATGCCGTGGCGGCACACCATGGACTGACTGTCCATGAAACCCCGGTCGGATTCAAATATCTGGGGGAATTACTCGCCAAGGGGGAAGTCGTCTTTGGCGGGGAAGAAAGCGCCGGGATGTCCATTAGGGGCCACGTACCGGAAAAAGACGGGATTCTGGCTGGAGCGTTGGTTGCAGAAATGGTCGCATTTACCGGGAGAACGATTCAGGAGTTACTCACAGATCTCTTTGAACGGGTCGGCCCGGCGTTCACGACACGACAGGATTTGGCAATCAGCGAGCCCGTCCGGGCCCAGGTCAAACATGTGCTTGACCATCCACCGGCCGCGTTTGCCGGAGTAGAAATTAGCCATGTGAATAAACTGGATGGCTGCAAACTCGTTCTGCCCGATGGCGGGTGGTATCTTATTCGACTCTCCGGCACCGAACCCATCGTCCGATGCTACGGCGAAGCAAAATCTCCTGAGCGGCTCGCGGAGATCATGAAAGCGGGCAGAGAGTTACTTCATATTCCGGCAATTTAAGTCCGACGAAACAGACCTCAAATCGTGTGGGTTGTGCGGGCAACACGGATCTGTGAGACCCCCTCCTTTGTCAGAAAAGGTCGCTGAGTTTCTACCCCATCTTCATTGCCCCTCTTACGAAGAGGAGAAATCACAAGAGGCCCTATTCGGGCAACAACGCAGGGGACAGGATTACCCAGGGAAAACACGGAAGCGTTGAATTTTGAAACGACCATATTCCAAACATCAATAGAATCAATGTCTACAAAACGAGGTGGCAAAATAGAGCCAAGCTTTGGGGGAATCATACGAATGTGGGGATTTTGGGAGAGATCGAAAACAGGGGGAGCGAAAAAAACTGCGGGTGGACAGAAGGTCCACCCGCTCACCTAGGCTCTATCGAAATATTCCTCCCCTTCAGACAGCGGTAAGCGCCATCGCTTTTTCGGCCTTTTTAGCCGCGGCCTTGGCATTTCTGGCAAGGCGCTTTTCTTCGATTTTCTCCAGTTCATGTTCCGCCGCCTGAAAGGCAGCTCTGATGGCTTCTTCAAAGGTTTTGGATTCTTTTCTGGCCGTCACCGTTCGACGTCGCGGAAGCGTCATCACGACCAATGCTTCTGCGTTATCGGCACCTTTTTTGTGGTGGGCATTTTTAGTGAGCGTGACACGGGCATGGATAATGCGAATGGTATCCGTCTGCAAACCCTCGGTCCGTCGCTCAATTTCCGCTTTCCACCGAGGCGTCATGCCAACATTCCGGCTTTCAATTTTTAAATCCAGGGTGCTTTCAGACATAGACACTCCTTTTTTCTCAAATTGTTGAACCTGTGAAAATCTCCAACACCTTTCGTCCCCTCATTCAGTAACAATCCTCAACAAACGATGCTCTCCTTTCAGTCTCTTACAGTGTAAAAATTCCTTTCCGTTCAGTCAAAGGCTTAACCCACAAAGCTGTAATTTTTTTTACCCTTGTCAGACTGGTACAGTATACTAGACGGAGTTGAATCCAAATGGAATGCCTCCGTCTCCATCGTAAGGAGGATGAGATTATGGGTATTAATAGGAGGAATCTTATGAAAGTCGGCATGGCATTGGGTCTTGGAGTCCTGGCCAAATCCCTCAGCGTGTCATTGGCTGCTCCCAATCCCACAACCAGCGGATCGGACATCACAAAAATCAACAAAACGGATGAAGAGTGGAAGACGCTCTTAACGCCGATGCAATATCAGGTGTTACGAAAGGAAGGGACGGAACCGCCCTTTACCAATGAATATCACCAAAGTAAAGCGAAGGGCATCTTCCAATGCGCAGGATGCGATTTACCGCTCTTTTCTTCCGACACAAAATTCGACAGCGGAACCGGTTGGCCCAGTTTTTGGCAACCGATTTCGGAGAAAGTCGTTGAGACCCGAACCGATTGGAAATTGATTTATCCCCGCACCGAAGTCCATTGTGCCCGATGTGGCGGTCATCAAGGGCATATCTTTGATGATGGACCTCCACCTACCGGGTTACGGTATTGCATTAATTCGGCGGCGTTGAAATTTGTTCCGGCTTAGAAAAACGCTTCTGTACTAACTGCTCCACTGCGGAAAAATGCCGGTCCGGAAGATTGCGAAACCGTTTTCGGCAGTCCGCAACTGCTTCCTGAACAGATGAATACTGTTTGGAAGAAGGGAGTAAATTTTTGGAATACTCACGTAACCGTCCTGCGACGACCTGTGTTAAGGAAACATCATCGGCCAATGACCGGGCCGCCGCTTCAATATTCCCATGAAATTCTACCAGCGCTTGAAATCCAAGACCTTTCAGGCGCTGGGTGACGGTGCTGCGGTCCCACCCTAAGGCTTTGGCCGTCACTTGCATATCAAACCGATGGCGGCGCAGACATTCGAGTACCATCTCATCCTCCATTCGGCCCAACTCCTCCTTACCTTGTCCCCCTCTCACCAGCCTCGTCACAAGTGGGCTAAGGTGCAAATCCGCTTCGGTTATAAGGGAGCCATTGGTTAACGCGACCGCTTGAGCCACGGTTTGCCGAAGTTCGCGAATATTGCCGGGCCATGGATAGGCTCCAATTGCTTCCAGCGCTCCTTGCGTGAATTCCAAATCCATTCGATGTTGTTCCCGGGAAAAATGCTGAAGAAAGAATTGAGCTAACAGCAGGCGGTCTTCCTGCTCTCGCTGGCGGAGAGGAGGCAGGGTCAACACAATGCTCCGTAACCGGTAATATAGATCTTCACGGTATCGGCCCGCCTCTACCTCGTTCTGAAGTTCGCGATTCGTCGCGGCGATAATTCGCACATCTACCTGTGTCAGTCGGCTTTCTCCAATCCGGTGAAAGGACCCGTCCTCCAAAAACCGAAGTAATTTGGCTTGCAGATCTATTGGAAGTTCGCCCACTTCATCCAAAAAGAGAGTTCCGCCATTTGCCGCTTCGATATACCCCTCACGACCCACCGCTCCGGTAAAGGCTCCTTTCACATGACCAAACAGTTCCCCCTCAAATAACTCGGGCCGGATGGCAGCCAGATTCACCGACACAAATGGCCCCGGATGTCGGGGACTCAGCGCATGAGCCGCTTTGGCAAATACCTCTTTGCCCGTGCCTGTTTCTCCAAGCAGCAGAATTGGACTCTGCGTGACGGCCGCTTTTTTCAGATCCTGAAAAACGCGAAGGACCGACGAATCCTGGGTAAGAATTTGAAGGGAGGCACATTCTTGTCGTAAGGCCTGAGTGTCACTGTGAACCGATGGTAGAGGAACGGCCTTTTGTGATGCCGGCATCTGCTGACGGACATTCTCCAATTCCTTTTCCAACCGCTCAATCTGTCGCCGGGTCTCCTCCATCTCGGTTTGAGTCAACTGCAGTTGGCGAAATACGCCTCCTTTCGTGGTTTGCAATCCCTCGATGACTGTTGCCGACTGATTCGCATGATCTTTCGCAAGACATAGTTGGGTCTCGAGGTCCCGAACATGATCCTGCTTCTCCGCCAGTTCTTGTTCCAATTGGCTTAACTGCTGTCGCCCCCGGGTGATTCGCCGGTGAATGGTTAACCGGGACATGAACATCCGCCAAATCATGGCTCCCCCTATCGTGAACCCCCAAGCCAATCCGGTACTAGCAATCGGCCACAACCAACCCCGGCGAAGCCCCAAAAAAAGAGCAAGTCCGGCAAGAAGTGCAGCTCCCAGACCCATCAGCCCAAGACATGTCGGTGAAGTCTCACGAAAAAGGAACAGGGCAAGGAGCATTCCGCCGCTGCCTGTGACAAGCAATGCGACTAATAACGGGGGTGTGGAAACCCACCCGTTCGTGAGCACGGCATTAGCCACTAAGGCATGACCAAAGGCTACCGGCACGGCGGATTCCCACGGGGTCGTCAGAGTGGGTTCCATCGACCCTGGAGAAAACAGAATCACCGCTTTTCCTCGAACGAGATTCGCTAATTGATCGCGATCTTTGTGCTGAATAATATTCCACACGTCAGCAAACACATGGGTGGGAAACGGAGAATCGCTCCAGCGACCAACGAACCGAAGTTGCTTGCCCATGCCCTCTGATGTGACGTCCGTTGCAGTCCCGGAAATCAAGGAGGGGATGGCCAGACCGATCGGGGGATAAGAAAGAGATCTACCAGAAAGAGAAGGGGACATCACCCGTCGGAATACCCCATCCTCATCGAGCATCAAGGACCGTGTCCCTACACCGGCTGCGGCTTCGGCTAGGATGGGAGGAACCGACTCGGGGTAGATTACCATCCCAACATGTTTTGTCACATCGGCCAGTCGAACCAGTCCCGGCAATCCGCCACATTCGGAGGGGATAGATGCCGGGACTTGAATGGCAGGAACGATGGCAATGGCTCCGGCGTCATGGAGCGCCGACAGCGTGGTCTCCAGAACGGAAAGATTCCATCGGCCTTCTCCACACAGCGCCGGACTGGTCTTTTCCATTGCCGTCACCAACACAATAGCCGGATCAATAGAGGCAGGGGTCATGTGGGTCAGTTGCCAATCCGTCAACCATCTTTCTCCTTGAGGGACCATCTGCGAAAAACCAAAGGCCGCCACTGTACTCAAGAGAGAAAGGGCTAAAGCCAAGCCTAATGTATTCGATCGATCCGTCATAGAAGCTCTAGGCATAGAGAGGAATGAAAATCCCCCTTCATACGATATAGTAGATTTGGAATTACAATCCCGGCACCATCGGCTGCTCCGGACAGTTCTTCAACGCCAAGCGCCGGTCTGAAACAGAAAATTCTGATGAATTGGTGACTATCGTTTGAACCACACGACAAGAAAAGGGATCGCCCTCCTTCGCCGTTTGAAGAAAATAATTTTGAATCTGAGGATCTGCCGGACCCAACCGGCCAACCTCGCCGTCAGCATACCAGGCCTGGAGTTGGTGTTGGGCCGACCGATCCAATGCCAAGGCATGCTCAATCGCCCATGCCAGAACCGGCTTGGTTGGAGTGACCCGGTTCCAGGGTACCTCACCTTTGACCATCTGTGTAGACAAACGTGGGAAAGGAGCGTGACGAAGAAGGTCCTCTCGAATCATGTCAAAGCCGGTTAACACCGCCTGCCGGTCTTCGGGCGAAAAAAGGTTCCGGTGAAGGCCCCGACGAAGTTCCGCGAGCTGATTCCTGGCCGTTTGTGTGACCTCGTCATCAGGCGATGTTCGACTACTTCGGAACCACCACAGTATGGCCAAGGACATGTTGCGATCCACGCCACTGCCATTGGCATACATCGAAGCAAGCAGACTTTGAGCTTCGCTCGATCCGCTTTCTGCGGCCAATCGAATGGGCTCGACCGCTTCTCCGGATCGGTTCTGCGCACGAAGCACCACACCTAAATGAAACCATGCATCGACAAAACGAGGATTTAAATCTACGGCACGTTGCAAGGCGGCCACGGCCTGAGCGAGCATCCCTTGTTCGGCACGTGCTTTCCCAATTGAAAAATAGAGGTGCGGCCACGAGGGCTCCAATTGCGCAGCGGTTTCCAGGGCAACGACCGCTTTCTCCCATTGCCGCCTCGCCATCAACGCCGAGCCCAACTGGGACCACCCCTGAGCCCATGTCGGACGTTCCGCGGTTACCATACGAAATTCCCTGATGGCTTCCTCGACATTGCCCATTGCACTCATGGCTAATCCCAAGTTGTAATGGAGCCATACGCTATCTTGATCTGGGGAAAAGTCACTCTGGTGCAGCGCCTCACGCCAGATGGACGCAGCCTGCGCCCAATCTCCCCTATGACTCCACACAACGCCAAGCAGCAACCGGGCAGAAGTTAACCGGGGATCTAAAGAAAGCGCCATTTCCAACGGTTTCACGCTTGCCGCCTCGTCTCCTTTGGCAAATAACGCCACGCCTAAATTGTATTGCGCCGCCACCAGGTCCGGTTGGAGTCTCAATGCGTCACGGGCATGCTCGATTGCCTCCTGATATTTCTGCTCTTGCAAGCGGAGCAATCCCAAATTTGCATGGACCTTGGGAAGATCGGGTTCCAAAACCAGCGCCTGACGCCAGGCCTGTTCGGCCAGAACGTATTCATGCGAATCATAATGGGCCAATCCCAGCGCTTCATAGGCATTCGGCCATTCTGAAGCGTAGTGAAGCGTCTCGTGAAAATGGGACACAGCCGGCGCCGGATTCCCTCCCGCCATATATCCCAATCCCAGGGCATAATGGGCTTCCGCAAAATCAGGTTGAATGCGAAGGGCCGCCTGCCATTGCTCCATAGCCTGCTTAAGCCGGCCATCACGCATCAGGGAAATGCCATAGTTATAGGAAACCAAGGATGACAAGTGATAGCGCAACGATGCTGTCTGAACATCCAGGCGTTCCGCTTGAGACCAGGCCGCAAGAGCCCCGGCTAAATCCCCTGTTTTGGCCAGGACCACACCAAGGTTATGGTAGGCATCGGCATAACCGGGACGCTGACGGGCAGCCTCCCGGAACTCATCAATTGCCACTTCCAATTCATCCGAAAGAAAAAAATCCATGCCGAGCCGAAGGTGCTCTTCCGCAGAATCATGAGTGAAAGAAGAAGCCTCGTGGGAGGCATCGGTCTCCTCTCCGGAAGAAGGGGAATAGCTCAAAAGCCCTAACAAAAGGGTTATGCCACTAATGGCACCACAGACCGCCATGCAGGCAGATATCCGTAGATTCATCACAAGGGAATTTCAGCACTCACAGAGAGGGATAATCAACAGGACAGACAAGCCCTTTCATCACCATATTCAATGTATAAAGAATCCAAGGGAAATGGAAGGGCAGAAATCGGATGGGACGGTCAGATTTTCACCCCTATCCCCTGATAGAAATATCCGAAAGGCTTGGGAACGCCGGCAAGATAAAAAGTCTCGAGGCCGGTGACCGCCCACCCCTGCGCCTGAATTCCCTCTGCCATCGCACGGTTTAAATGACAACCATCGCCAAGATGTTTCCAACATGGCGTGAGACCGTCCTGCCACCTCTGAACGGAATGATCCGGGCTTTTCCCATGCTCCAGAAATAAGAACCGTCCTTCTGGCTTTAGAACTCGCCACAATTCCTGCAGAGTCTTCGAAAGCTCAGGAACACTGCATAAGGTCATCGTGCTGACAATCGTATCGAAGGAGGCAGAGGGAAACGGGAGCCATTCCGCAGAAGCCAGGGCCAGATGAACCGCCACCATCCTCTCTGGTAGATGTGAGCGGGATAATGGGATCATCCCGGGATTGGGATCAATGGCCGTTAACGATTGGATATGAGAAGGGTAAAATGTGAGATTGGCGCCGGTCCCGAACCCGATCTCCAGAACCGCACCCGACGCCTGCGATAACAGGGACTGGCGCAAGGGGATAAACCCGGCTTGCCCCATACTCCACTGAACCAGCCTGGGAATCACATGGCGCGAATACCACCCGCGTTTCATGACATCGCCTTACATCATCTTCACTCGATTTGGGGTATCCGAAAGGAAAAATAGACAGGAGGGGATCGGCGACTTTAAGGGTGCCTTGAATTTGTAGGAGCGCAGGCCAGGTTCTTGTATCGACTTAGGGGCCAGCCCCTTGTGCCTTCCCTTCAGCCGCCTTTGAAGGCACACCACTCGTTCCAACCTCTGACACGAGTTCCTCCAGATGCTTTCTATTTGGTGTTGCTGATTTTTAATTAGAATTGCAGTCGGAAGGATTATGGTGCCGAAGGCGGGACTTGAAGTCGCAGGAGCGGAAGCCTAACTCCTGCTCCCACTAGGGGGCCAGCCCCCTCGTGCCTTCGCTACGCTCCGGTCACCCCATGAAGGGGAAATATCCCCTTCAAAACCCCCGGTTCAAGCCCCGCTTTTATCCCATTTGAGGCTGAGCAGAATTTTGAAGTATGAGAGTTATATTCAGTCGTTAAAATTGATGGTGCCGAAGGCGGGACTTGAACCCGCATGGGTTTCCCCACACGCCCCTCAAACGTGCGTGTCTGCCATTCCACCACTTCGGCACGGATAGGCAGATTATGAAAGCTCTCGTTGTCCTTGTCAACGAGGGGAGAGCGGGGTAGAATCGCCTCCATTCGCTCATCATTTCGAGGTTCCGGATTGTTGCTTCTCACCATGACCCGTTCCGCATCTTCACCCGCACCACTTGCCCATTCCCAGCACTGGATCGGTGCCTTTTTTGACGTGGACAACACGTTAGTTCCCGGTGCGTCGATTGAAATCGGGTTTTTTCGTTATCTGTGGCAAGACGGCGTTGTGGGATGGCCGGAGTTGTGGCACAGCATGGAATATGCCTTTCGCCAGATGCCCCCTATTTCGTTGAGTCCCCTCCGACGGAAAAAGCTGTATCTGATGGGACATGCCGTTTCCCTCATTGAACAGTTTGCGAGCGAGTATGTGGAATTATATGTGGTTCCACGGGTCTCAACCAGGGCTTTGAGCCGATTGTCCCGCCATCAGGATGCGGGACATGTTGTGGCATTGGTCAGCGGGTCCCCTGAATTTTTAGTGAGGCCCTTAGCGGCCAAGCTCGGAGTCTCTTTGGTATTCGGCGCCAGACTGGAAGGCGAGGAAGGACTGTATACCGGGAACGTCTTTGCCCCGTTACCCTATGGCGAAGGGAAAGGTCGTTATGTGGAACGGCTGGCCGGGCGTTTTAATCTGGACCTGAGCCGAAGTTATGCCTATGGCGATAGTCCCGGCGACTTTCACGCCCTGCAACTCGTCGGGCACCCCTTTGTGGTAAACCCCATTCGCGGTATGGCCCGTATTGCCCGCCGGCATGGATGGCCTATTACACAATGGGCCTAATCTAATTTCTCTTGCCCTTTCCCCCCCGCCGGAGACTTTCAGTACAATATCATCAAGATTGGGTCAGGATGAGGTGGGAGTTCTCATGACCACATGGCCTTCACTGAACATCACCGAAATCTTTCATAGCATTCAAGGAGAATCGACCCGGGTGGGGCAACCTTGTGTATTTGTCCGGTTAACAGGTTGTCCGCTCCGCTGCACCTGGTGCGACACGGAATATGCGTTTTATGGAGGAACCACAATGCCGATGGAGGCCATTTTGGCACAGGTGCAATCGTATGGTTGTCCTCTCGTCGAAGTAACCGGTGGAGAACCGTTGCTTCAACCCGGCTCTCTGGTATTGTTAACACAATTGTGCGAATCCGGTTTTCAGGTGATGCTGGAAACCAGCGGGGCATTTGATATTTCCAAGGTGGATGCGCGGGTCTCCATTATTCTGGATGTGAAATGCCCCGGCAGCGGGATGACGGACCGCATGCGATGGGATACCCTCACGCATCTGTCCGCAAAAGATGAAGTGAAGTTTGTGTTGAAGGACCGGGCCGATTACGAATGGGCACGAGATATCGTGAAGCAGTATAATTTGGGAGAACGCTGTCCGGTGCACTTGAGCCCCGTATTTGGAGTCCTCCATCTGCAATCTCTGGCTGAGTGGATTCTGGAGGACCGGCTGCCGGTTCGCTTTCAACTTCAATTGCATAAGGTGATCTGGGATCCTCAAACCCGGGGCGTGTAACAACCCGGAATTGGATCATTTTTCCGTTTTGGGCCATTTAATCATCGAGGAGGCATATGAATATTCACGTGAAGAGTGGTGAAGCCACCACGGCAACAACGGATGTATTGGTGTGTTTGGAGTATGAACAAGAAAAAACCTGGAGCAAAGCCGTCCGGCCTGTCGATCAGAAACTCGATGGCCAATTAAGTGACTTACGCAAAAGTGGAGAATTTTCCGGTAAGCCGAATAACACGGCCTTGATGCATATCAATGGGAAACTGTCGGCTAAACGGGTATTACTCGTCGGACTCGGATCTCGTGAAACAGTTACCTTGGAACGGATTCGCCAAGCGATGGGCACCGCCGTTAAACGCGCACGAGGCGTAAAAGCCAAAGGGATCGCCTGTGTGGTGCCGGATGTCCCAAAGAACACCGGCCATGCCGCTGACGTGGTCCAAGCGATGGTGGAAGGATTAATTCTTGGTGATTATCGGTTTAATGAGTATCGCACCGACCGCTCGGACGACAACCACACCGTGCAATCCTGCACGGTCCTCGCTTCCTCCAGTTCCATTTTGAATGAGGTGAAAGAGGGCGCCAACCGGGGACTCATTCTGGGTGAAGCGACCTGTTTCGTCCGGGATTTGTGCAACCATCCTGCGAACGTGATGACACCTTCCCGTGTCGTCACCGAAGCTAAAAAAATTGCCCGGGAATCCAAAGTCCGCCTCAAGGTGTTGGATCGTCGCCAGCAGGAAAAACTCGGCATGGGCGGGTTGCTGGGGGTCTCGCGAGGCAGTATCGAACCGCCGCAATTCATTATTCTGGAATATTCCGGGGGTCCTCGCACACAAAAACCCATCGTTCTGGTCGGTAAGACGGTGACGTTTGATAGCGGTGGCATCTCCTTGAAACCTTCCGAAAACATGGAACAGATGAAGGCGGATATGACGGGCGGCGCCGAAGTGTTAGCAACGGTTCGATCCGCTTCCCGTCTTAAGCTTCCTGTAAATGTCATTGGACTCTTGCCGGTCACGGAAAATATGCCGGGAGGCCGGGCAACTAAACCCGGCGATATCCTGACCATGCTCTCTGGCAAAACGGTGGAAGTCCAAAATACCGACGCCGAGGGTCGATTGATTCTGGCTGACGGGTTGGCCTATGCCACCCGACTGAAGCCAGCCTGCGTGATTGACGTCGCCACGCTGACCGGCGCGGCGATCGTCGCCCTGGGACAATTTGCCATTGGGATGTTAGGGAATCATGACACCTTAAAAGCCGATCTTCGAAAAGCCGGCGAACAGGCCGGAGAACGCGTGTGGGAAATGCCGCTGTGGGATGAGTATTTCGAGCAATTGAAGAGCGACGTGGCCGATATGCGGAACATCGGCGGACGGGGAGCCGGAATGATTACCGCCGGAATGTTCCTATCCAAATTCGTCGGGGATTATCCCTGGGTCCATTTGGACATTGCCAGCACCGACTGGAGTAGCGGGGAACGACCTTGTATTCCCAAAGGACCGACAGGTACCGGGACCCGTTTGCTTATTCAGTATTTGCTGAATCATACCCACGCCTAGGCGGTGAACACTCCATGAATGTCTCTGAACTCGCGGGACAACTGTGTATGATCGGGTTCGAGGGAACGGAGGTCACTCCGGATCTCCGAAAGTGGATGCGGGAATACCGACCTGCGGGGATTATTCTTTTTTCCCGCAATCTGGTCGATCCTGCACAAATTGCTCACCTCACGAACGACTTACAAGCGTTGGCCGATAGCAATCCTCTCCTCATTGCCATCGATCAGGAAGGCGGGCGGGTCTCCCGCCTGCCTTCCGGCTTTACTATCTTTCCTCCGGCGGCAACCGTCGCTCAGCCGGGATCGACAGAATTGGCCTATCAAGCGGCTGCGGTGACCGCCAAGGAATTGCGCGCGGTGGGGATTAATATGAATATGGCCCCGGTTCTGGATGTTCACACGAATCCCTCCAATCCCATTATCGGGAATCGCGCGTTTGGGACAGAGCCTGAACAGGTTTGCCTCATGGGACGGGCCACAATCGCCGGCCTGCACGATCATCGGGTGTTGGCCTGTGGAAAACATTTTCCCGGCCATGGCGATACCAGTACCGATTCACATGTGGAGTTACCGGTGGTCCACGCCTCCCGTGAGCGACTGGAAGACGTGGAACTCAGACCGTTTCAGTTCGCCATCGATCATGGTCTACAGGCCATGATGACAGCCCATGTTCACTACCCTGCCCTCGATCCGACAAATCCGGCGACACTTTCTTCAACCATCTTATCCGGCCTGTTACGGCAACAGATGGGATTTTCCGGTGTCATACTCAGCGACGACTTGGAGATGCGTGCGATTTTGGACCATTCGAAAGTCGGCGATGCCGCCGTTCGCTCTTTGCAAGCCGGGGTGGATATGTTGTTGGTGTGCAAAGCACGGATGCTAGCAACCGATACCATTAAGGCTGTTCGTCGTGCCATTCAATCCGGTGAATTGGACCCGGGCAACCTTGAAACAAGTTTAGCCCGCATAGCTTCCGTCAAACGGAAATTTGTTTATCCCTATCAACCTATCGACACAACCACTATCCCTTGCTGCGTGGGAATTCCTGCCCATCGCGAAGTGTTGGCGCAGATACAAAACCACATTCGCCCTTGGACCTGAAGGCAAGGAACCATCTAATTGTCTTTTCAAACGCGAACAACGAGACCATTCTGTTGTTCGAGAAATCAATAGATACATTTCCAAATGCCCGTTTCCCATTGCTGGTCTGATGGTCGTTTAGAAGTAAAACTTTGGTCTTATTCTGGACATTCCCCGCATAGATTTGCTTAGCTATCATGCAGACGATGTCACCGATTACAGCCACCCATCTATTCGATTGATCATGACAAAATTTGAGGATTTATTACGGGAGCAAGGAGTACTGCCATGGCACTGAAAAAAGGGGATATCATCGATGAACGCAAACGGTACCCGGATTCCTGCGGGCTGGTGGTCAAAGTGATGAGCGGAGGCACCGGGTTCGAAAAAATTAGGTGTTGTGGACATGAATTAACTCTGGAAGATGTGGTTCCTTCGTTCAATCAAGGACGTGGCCGCCGGGCAGGGCGCTTAGTAGTCGGCATAACTCTTGATGAGAAAAAAGTCGCAACCCAGTCTTGTGGACTACGTCTCATGGTGATGGCCGGAGGAGAAGGTTTCCAGGAAGTGATCTGTTGCGGCCACTCGTTTGGGGCTGGAGCCATGCTGGATTTACAATTCGGCCAAATGCGCTCTGAAAATAAAGACGAGGGCCACACGCCAAACACTCCCCATCAAGGAACCGCATAATAGGACATTTACGATATGTTGGGGTGGACACCAGAATCGATCAAACAGTGGGTCCGGTGGATGCAGTATCTGGACCGTTGGGGATATATCACCGCCTGCTTAAGTTTTCTTGTAGTAGGCATGTTGGTGTTTGGCTATAGTTGGGTGGCGTATGCCCGATCGGTACAAGAAGCTTTTTTGCCAGCCACGATTACCTTATTGAATGACCTGCTATTCGTCATTATTCTTTTGGAATTGTTTCGCACAGTTTTAGGATTTCTCCAATCCGACCGGATTCGGCTCGAACCGTTCCTGCATGTGGGAATCATCGCCTCTGTCCGAAGAATTCTCACCGCTGGCGCCGAATTTTCTCATCAAGACATCGTCCCAGAAGAAATTTTTCATCATTATCTTTTGGATATGACCCTGCACGTCCTCGTCATTTTAGTCTTAATGATTGCGTTATATCTCCATCGAAAATCCGATCCTTCGGTAGAACCCGTCTTCACTAAATAATCCTGCCGTTTTCCCTGAATTTTCATTTTTTTCTTTCATCTATTCGCTCTCGATTCCTGGCATGGGATCCTGATGGACATCTTCCGTTTTTACCGCATGACACCTTGCGTCCCGCAGGGGGCTATGGCACTATACCTTCCCCTTAATCCTACAACCACTTGGGTTGGGCATCTCATGGAGTCTCTTCCTGAATTAGTTGGCACGGTACATATTATTTTTGGCCCCTATCGTGGGAATCCGATTGCGCTGTACATGCGCCAGGATGGTTCCCTCTGCCAAATCTCTCCTCGCATTTATCCTTGGAATCGAACGGTTGGTGTCGGAGATACTCCCAATCGAGCTGCCGCAGATTTTGAAGCCAAGTGGAAAGAAATGGATTTAACCGACGACTTGTATACGGGCCCTCACTGGGAGGGAGGCATTAAACCTGAAAAGCCGAAGCCTGTCCCACCGCCCAAGCCCCCCGCTCCTTCAGCCAAGACAGAAAGCGATCAAGAATCCAAAACTGCTCCATCCAAATCAGAAAGAACTCCGGAAACCCCTCAGCCAATTGCCAAAAGCGAACACTCGGCTCCTGAAGAATCTCCAACCTCGTAACCATATTCAATTTTCTGTTTGTGAATTCTTGTAAAGAACTGTCGAGAGCGGCAGAGAATCGCCCTACGTTCGACGAGAGGCAAACTGCCTTGCTGCTTTGATCAATGCGGAAAATACGCGCTTCTGAATGGGGTCCTGCCGATACAAAAACTCGGGATGCCATTGAACGCCCAGCCAAAAGGGATGAGAAGATGATTCGATGGCCTCGATAACCCCATCCGGAGCGACGGCAGTAGTCTGGAAAAATGAGGGGACGGATTTGACGGATTGATGGTGCGAACTATTCACGAGAATACTTGGCTTTTTGGCGATGCGCCGAAGCAGGCTTTTGGGTTCAATGTGAATCACATGGGCTGTTTTGGTCGCCGATTTTGTGGGCCGATGTTGAACCTTCGTGGGCATTTGAGAGGGAATATCCTGAATCAAAGTTCCCCCTAACGCCACATTCATGGATTGCATGCCCCCGCATATACCTAACGTCGGCAAGCCATGACGGAAGGCCAGCTTGGACAGGCCGAGCTCCAATTGGGCGCGCTCCTCGCTCATTCGCTGAAAAGGATGGCGCTGGCGCTCCCCGTATAACTCGGGGGCCAAATCCGATCCACTTCCAGTCACCAACAATCCATCCAACCGTTGTAAAAGAAACTCCTGTTTGGTCAGACCATGGACGAGGGGAAGGACGATAGGCACTCCCCCGGCGTCCTGGATTGCTTGAAGATATCTCGCACGCAGAAAATATGTGGGTTCTTTTCCCCCCATGTCTTCGCGATTACCAGGATTATAATCCGGTGTAATGCCGATGATAGGCTTGACCATGTGAATCGATCGACAAAGGCGGGTACGGCTACTTCTCAGACTTCAGGGGTTCGTCCTCGTAGGCGGAAACCCCAAAAAATCGGACGGGTTCATTTCCTTTTAAATGATCAGGGGTGATGACATACGTGCCATAGAAGCTTGGCTCCCAAACGTCTTTTGCGGTATCAAGGTTGCCCCCCGTCAATCCATAAGTAAAGGTTCCTACAATCCCTCCCAACGCGGCATAGACCAGCTTAAAAGGGAAATACACCACTGTGAGTAGCGCACTTCCAATCCCAAGGGCCGCTTCATTGGTTGGGCTTGATAACTCTTGTTCTGCAGCCAGGCTCACACCCGGTGCACCCATGCCTACGACCAGAGAAAAAATCAACAACACAACCACACCTGTAATTAAACCTCGTGAAAAATTCCTGAATTGCTGCATAATGAGTACCCCTCCTTGTTTGACCTTTTTGCTAATCTTCCCGCTGGTCTTCCAACATGATTTATTCGACATGCTTCTATAGGCAAATTCTATACCTTCATGGTGACTAAAGCTCCTCTTTTAGTTCCACCAGATCCAACTCAACATAAATCTGTCGTTTGATCTCCTCGGCCTCCCGCTCAACCAACTCATCAGTTTCAGAAACAAGTGAATCTCCGGGAACCTGAATATTTTTTTGTGTGATACCCTGCTGTATGTAGGCCTGAAGCTTGTGAAAACACAATAGTTGGACCAGTAAATCCTGACTTTTTCCCAGATATTCTTCCCGATCCTCCGAAGGAACTCCGACCAGAATGTCTTCCAACCATGATGGGTGGTGAAGAATGCCCTCCAACCGTGTGATTTGATTTTTCTCCATCACTATTTCAACTTGTACTCCACCCTTCCAGCTGCGTTTTTTGACATTAAACACACAGTGTACCGAATCTAAGGCACCATCGACGACTTCAGGTCCATAAAACAGCGTAATGCGAAAGAGGGGAATTTGCGGTGGGGAGAGCAATGACATTTCGCCTCTAATGGATTGTTTAATTGAATGCCCTACAAAAAATAACCGGATACAAAGGTATGGCCTTTGCCTCTTAAGCCTACCGCATTTAGGTTGACACTCGTCAATCTTGAAAGATAGAGTCTTTTTAGGTGAATCTTTTTTAAAGTCCGCTGATAAAGAAAGGTTTTTATTATGTTCGGAACCATGGGGTTCTCTGAACTGATGATCATTTTGGTGATCATCCTTATTATTTTCGGGGCAGGTCGACTCCCACAAATTGGAGAAGGAGTCGGGAAGGCCTTAAAAGGCTTTAAAAAAGAGGTTGCCGACATTCCCCCTCCGGTGGATCCTAATGAACTTCAGCTTCCTCCAGAGCATCATCCTAACCCACAGGCCGGAACTCCCGGCAATACCGATCCAATCCAGACTCAATCCCCAGCCACAAATCCAGTCGGAACTCCGACAAATAAACCCTATCAGCCGGGTCCCGAACAGACACCAGGAACAACTGCTGCCCTACTGTACCAGGGAGCCGGACCTCAGGTCGTCCAGCAATCAGGCAAACCTGGTGGATCTTCTACTTCAGCTCCAGTGGCTACAGGCTTTGCTTCTCCCACGCCCATTTCCATGGAGGATCGCCAAGCTCAACCTGTTCCTACGGGAACCGGACAATATCCTGCTCTCCCTCCTGGAGCACATGCGAAGCCCGTGCTGAAGCGGCCTGCGGCGGTTGTGAATAAACAGGCCGTGGCTCGCGTCCAAGCCCAACAAGCTGCCATGAAAGCACAAGCGGCTCCCCATCAATCCGGAATTGCTCCCCGAGATATGCAGTCCTTGGGAGAGGGCCTTGGAAGTGCCGTGCGAACCTTCCGTGATGCGGCCGCAGATATTAAAAATTCAATTGACCCTCAAATGCGCACGATTCAAGCCGAGTTGGAATCCGCCGAACGAGAGATGCAAGACTCAATCGAAATAGCCAAACAGCCACCGGCTCCCAAAGAACCCTCCGGATCTGCATAAACGTTTCTTGCTACCGTTCTCCACCATAACTGCTTGGGCTTTCGGGGCCATTTTTTTATTTGGCTATACAGGGTGTGTCATTGAGTCCACACCCGATTCACCCGAAAAAGTTACCGAACGCCTTATTCCACTCCTGGAAGACTCTCATCCTGATACCAGACGAACCGCAGCCTTATCTCTTGGAAAAATTGGCGATCCACAAAGCATTCCAGCGCTTGTTTCTGCCTTGTCTGATCCCGATGACGAAGTACGGGAATGGAGCGCCTGGGCATTGGGAACGATGGCCGACTCCCTTTCCGAGCAGGCACTGGTGGCTTTGGTTCAGTGTATAACGGATCCCTCCGATTCGGTCAAACAGGCCGTAGTCGTAGCCCTGGGTCGGACTACTATTCCGGAAGAGTTGATGCGGTGTTGACAGAAGCCTACACCATTTCCACAATTCCCACCCAAAGAACCATTATCCAAGCCCTTTCTCACTTTGAATTTCCATCCTCATATGCACTGTTCCTGCAAGCACTCCAAAGTCCAGATCATCTCACTCGTCAATCGGCAATTGCGGGACTCGGTGAATTAGACGACCCACGCGGACTTCCGATCTTACGCAATTCCCTCCTTCAAGATACAAATGTGGGCGTACGCTCGGAGGCCGCTTTTCGTTTAGGCAAATTAGGAAGCAGCGCGGATGTGCGTGCCCTGAGGCAAGCGATGGAAACAGACCCGACTCCCACGGTACATTTTTGGGCATCGTGGGCTCTTGTTCAAATTGGACAGGATACCTAACCTCCAAAATATCAACAGTGTTTTTTCTCTTTATCTTCCTCTCGAACTACCTCACAAGGTAATCATTAACCCGGGATTTCATAAACAATTCGACCTAATTGAATCCTTGAGAAAAAATCATTACAATTCGCCTTCTTTTTCCCCTCATGAGGTATATAAAGAATGAAGAAACTTAGAATTGACATGGTCTGGTGTCTTATAACCATTCTCGCAGTCCTCAGTTGTTCAACAGCCCCGGTCAAGTGGTACAAACCAGGCACCTCACAGGCAACCTTTACACGCGATAAAGCCGATTGTGAAGAGGCCTTGCTTTCAACAGGAACGACTCAAAGGACCAAAGATATTTATTCCTTAGAAGGGTGTATGGAGAGTAAGGGTTATACGGCTATTCCTCCTTCATCTCAATAACGAAGATCCTCATTATGGAATCGAAGCAAATCCTGGGGAGGGCACACTCATGGACTATCGGTTGAAGGGAAAATGCCTAGTCCGTGAGAGGGGTGGACAATGTGAGTCTCTGGTGGCGTACTGTATGACTTATGGATCAGAGGTTTGAGCTTTTTCAAAGAGTGCATTAGAAAATGAAAAAAGTTCTTTTGGTAGATGATGACCTCAATGCTCGGGAAGCCCTTCGTTTGGTCTTGGAATCCCAGCAATTGGAATGTATAGAGGTAGACAATGGATCCGAGGCCATAGACTGGTTATCCACCCAAAAGGCTGACCTGATTATCTCAGATAATCAAATGCCTGTTCTGACGGGTTTAGATTTCATCGACCAGATTCAACTGGGCGAGAAAATTTCTCTTCAAACCCCAATCATTTTATTAAGTGGTCATCTACAAGAACAAGATAAATACCGTGCACGGAAGGCCGGGGTTTTTGCCATTTTGGATAAACCCTGTAATTTCAGCCAATTCCTTTCTATGGTTCAATTAGCTTTGGATCAATAAAATAATTTTCATTCTTCCGTTCTCCTTCCCGTCAGAAAAATTCATCAATTCGCAGCATATTCCAGAGAAAAACTCGGGTGCTCATTCTTAAGCGGTATTTACCCACACACCACATTCTCGATATCTCTACATTATAGGGCGATGGATTCATCGCGTTATAAAGTCCGCTCTCCGTCTTGGGAGGGAGAGGGATTTTTGAGTAAAAAACTCAAATTTTCATCCTCAACACAAGGAGTATTCTCATGCTAAAAATATTCGGCGGAATGATCATTGGAGCCATCGTGACTATGATGCTTTTAGGCGGAGCTTCCGCTGCCGACCAGATTCTTGCAGATGCCCAAACTTTATATCTGGACCAGGTGAACCGGCCAGATTTTACCACTACACTTTTCCTTCTTGTCGTATTAAGTATTTTTCTCGCTTCTCTTTCGGCATGGCCTGCAAAATCAGTAATAGATACAAAGACAGTTATTAAAAAATTACGCCGGCATTGCTCCTAAACGAGGAGGACACTGAAGACCCAAATTAATGGGAATGTTTATCCCTAGGGAACACTGGTCAGAAGGCTTTGTTGGTTGTGACTAGAGTCATTAGGGATCAGATAGAAAAGTATCGATATTATTTAATTCCTTGATTAATGGGGAAAAGGACTTTGGAAGTGCAAATCTCTGAGCCTCACCTTCATGAGGCCTAGGCACTCTTTTAAGAATACAAGTTCTTTTTCCCCAGCATCGGGATTTAGATCCTGAAATATTCAAAAAAACTTGCAAGCGTTTCATCCCACAGTAGCGGTTCAACCATCTTCATTCGCCATTTACCCTCGAAGGAAATGCGACATAATTAAAATGCCTTCTGTAATTATTACTTACTAACCTGGCTCATGACTCGACAAATCTTTCAATTTACTTCAATTTCATTTTAGTTTTCCTGAGCCTTCCCTCATAACTAAAGAGCATCAAGCCCAAATAAGGCTTTTCAACAAAAATCTCCTTCAAACTTTAATCTTACATTCAACAGCTCACCTATTTTCAAAACATGCGTCGATCAAATTGAAGAGTGTGAGTCCCTCAATGTTCAATGGGCAGACCCTTCCGCCCTAAGATAAAATTTGCCGACTGAATTCTTGCCGTGTCTCTCACAGTTGCTATTCGTAAATCGGAATCGATTGTTTCAATCGCCAAAACCAGCTCCATTGGCCCCTCACGATCAAAAAGTTGCCAAAATATTTGCTCAAATTATTATTTTTGAAAGCTACGATTCGTCTACAGCTTTCCAAATTCACAAAATTAACATTCCCACTACCCTCCCCATCCCCTTAAGAGCTTCTTGAGGGGAGCACTGGTCATGGGTAAAGAATGTTTCACTTTTGCTATCAGGCGGGGAATTAATGATTATTACTGAGAAAATGAAACAGGACTGGAATCAACGAGCCCAACACCATGCACGATTTTGGATAGCAACTGAAAATTACCAAACCGAAGAAGTATTTGAGCAATCCGGTAGGACCACTGCAGAGGCGCTATTGTTTTCCTTGCATGGTCTCTACCAACATTCCTGGAAAGTACTAGACATCGGATGCGGCATTGGCAGAATTCTTAAGGCCTTAGCTCCCCATTTTCACCAGTTATATGGGGTGGATGTCTCCTCCGCAATGATCGCCCAAAGCAGAAAATGGTTAGCCAACTATCCCCAAATCCAAACACGCGAAACCTCAGGGGTGAATCTCCAAGAATATCCTAATTCCTACTTCGATCTGGTGTATTCTTATATCACCTTCCAGCATTTGCCTCGGCCGGTTTTTGAACGTTATCTGGGAGAAATTCATCGGGTCTTAACTCCTGACGGATATCTAGCCTTTCAACTACCCATAGGCCCATTTCAAGATTTTCCTCTCGAGGACACCATTGGAATTCGGTCCTATTCCATTCAGGAAATTGAGGCAATCTTGTCTAGAAACGGATTGGGATTTCTTCCCCACACAGCATCCGATCATGAAGTCACAAACATTTCTGATCCACTCAGTCATCGCTTTCATTTGGCACGAAGGATCGGCCCCCCAGGCCCTATGATCTCACCTGACTGGGTCGAGTTGGAACGGCCTCACTTTCTCTCTGAACTGGATTGCCACCTCTACGCCATCTATGCCGACGATTGCACACAGGCAGGCAACTATCAGGAAGGGATTAAGACGTTACAAAACCTTGTGAAGAAGAATCCCGATTTCATAGCAGGATGGTTACAACTGGCGACATTGTTGATTGAAACCGGACAATTGCAACAAGCTCTAGGTACCATAAAAGAATTCACAACTCTCCATCCTCGGTATCAAGATGGCCACCGAATGTTCACACAACTACTCAAGAAATGTCCGAATCCAAGGCTATTGAGTCCTACTTCCTTATCCACAATCAAACATGACTCGTAGAAGCAACCCATCAAAAGACATTCCAGTATTCACAGACAGCCAATTCTCGATCACCTAAGTCCTTAGGTACATGATTAGTCCATTCTCCGATTCTTTCCTGGATCGATAAATAGGGCAATGTATTGAAATGAACAATCGACCAAACATTCATGCATGTGTAAATTTTGACTTTCCAATTAGCTAGCTTTTGTTATAATAATACCCTTGGGTCATGAAAAAATTCCTTTTTCTTTCACCACCACTGAGGAGGAACAGAATGTTAAAAAAAATCCTGCCCGCATTAAGTGCGATCAGTCTGGTGCTTTGTCATCGGCGGAACGGCATTTTCGGGAACCACTTCAAATAATGGACCAGGATGCGGGCTCGGAAAAGTCGCATGGGAAAGTTCAAGCCTAGATTCCAACAATCTATTGGCCCCCAACTATTAATGTCTACTACAAACAATACGATTCTTCCATGGCAAGCATTTGGAATTACCAGCGGAAATTTTGGCTGTACCAACAATGGCAAACTATGGGCAGAAAGAAAGACTTCCATGTTTGCCAATATAAACTTTGATAATCTTTCCCAAGAAATGGCTCAAGGACAAGGCGAACATCTCGACCTCATTGGCCACACTAATGGGTATTCCAGCTGACCAACATCCAGCGTTCTTTGCCATGACTCAAGAGAAATACACCACCCTCGTTCAGACGGGAGAAACCTCTCCGAAGGCGGTGATTACAGCCATTCACGATGCCATGGTGGACCATCCCGTTTTAGCGCAAGTCACAACATCCAAGTAAATTCTTTCAGGCTCCGGCTTCTCAAGCCGGAGCCTTTTTCTTTCCTTCCTGGCATGTGGTAAACATTTTTCTCATTTTCTTTGTGCTGCTGTTCTCTCCATTTGGGCTCAAGGCTCAAGAAATCCCCTCCCCCTATTTGGAAGAACTGATCCAGCAAGCCATGACCGAAAAACTCTACCAGGATCGTAACTGGCATTTATTACTCCATTATCGGAAAGATTTTTTTGGCGGCTACACCAGCGAGGTCGATGATCCAGGTTTTTTCCTGTCACCAAATGGAAAAACTGATCCAGTAGCTGAATTAGAAGCCACGCTAACATCTTTTTTTTCTGATTCATTAGTTGGGCGATCCAAACAGGCGGCGCAATGTGCCTTTGTTGCCCGATACCACTGGTTGAAAGAGAAATTACAGTTCCAGGAGTCCAAGCTTTTTCCACAGCCCTGCGAACGTTTTCACACCTGGCTCGCAGAGCTGAATCCCGCCTCAATCTCACTGATTTTCCCTTCGGCCTATATGGACAATCCTGCCTCAATGTTCGGACATTCATTTTTACGAGTTGATCAAAACGGCCAAACTGCCGAAACGAATATTTTAGCCTACACGATTAACTATGCTGCGGATGTCCCGCCGAATGCGGGGATTGAATTTGCGTATAAAGGAATATTTGGAGGGTATAAGGGACTTTTTTCGACTATTCCATATTATATGAAGGTCAAGGAATACCGGGATCTTGAGAATCGGGACATTTGGGAATACCGGTTAAATTTTTCCGAAGAAGAATATCACCGGCTCCTGATGCATACGTGGGAATTAGGCAATGCCTATTTTGATTATTACTTTTTTAAGGAGAATTGCGCCTACCATATCCTATCTTTATTAGAAGTGGCAGATCCCAATCTCCACCTGACCGATCAGTTTCATTTTGCCACTATTCCAGCCGACACCATTCGCCTTCTTTTTCGTCACAAAGGATTGATCAAAGAGATCGTGTACCGACCTGCTCGCAGCACTCTACTCAAGAGGAAGCGTAGCGCTTTAGAGGAACAAGAAACCTCGTTACTTCCTAAACTCCTCAGCGATCCCCATCTGACAGAGCAATTCGAATTTCGAAAATTACCACAGAGACGTCAAATTTTCCTTCTGGATTTCGCATCAGACGTCTTACGATATAAAGGCACAACCGAGCCGGAAAACGCTGAGGCCTATAAGGCTAATAATCGATCAATCTTAGTCGCACGTAGTCAAATAAAAATCCCATCGGCCCCCTTTCATGTGGAACCCTTTTCCCTCTCTCCGGAACATGGACACGATACCTTTAGAGTCGGGGAGGGAGTTGGATGGAGAAACGATGAGTTCTTCGAAGAAATCAGCGTCCGAGCTGCCTATCACGATCTCTTAGATCCTGACGCAGGGTATACCCAAGACGCACAAATAGAGTTGGGCCATTTGAGACTTAGGCATTATCACCGCCGAAATCAATTTCGAGTCGAAAGTTTTACCTTTGCCAATGTTCTCTCTTTGTCCCCCATTGATTCATTGTTTATTTCGCCATCCTGGAAAATCAACCTTGGTATGAACACCGTCAAAACATCGACTTGCGACCTCTGCTCAAACGGGAATGCTAATGCAGGAATCGGAGGAGCCCTAGAAACTCAGGTGTTTCAACGGGAGGTCTTTTTTCTCTTTGGAGAGATGGATGCCAACGTCAGTGGCGCGTATAAGGAAAATCACCGGGTGGGGGGAGGAGTATCAGGCGGTGTGATGGCCACCATCACACCGAATTGGAAATGGCTCATGTCATCAGGATATTTGTATTACCCCCTTGGAGATCGATCGCATGATATCCCTATATTTGTGGGTCAACGATGGACATTCGCCAAAAATTTCGCCTTGCGAACCACGTTCACCCACCATGATAAAGACAATGAAATTTTAGGTGTGATTCATGGATACTTTTGATTCCTGAGTTCTTTCTCTTTCATCCACATAGTATTGTTCTCTCGGGCACCCCACTCATTCGTAACAACCAACCGTTCCAGGTACGAAGGCAACCGCAAGAGGTAGCATGGATATGTTGAATTCCAGATTTAAAATATATATCCAATCCCGCCTAAAAAATAGTCACTGCGATAATTCAAAGAGAGTTGGTTCCAGTGGTAATTCGCAGCACTGTATTTGTACTCTCCGAATATAAACCATTTGTTGGCAATCACAAGCTGAACCCCTCCAAAAAACTGATGACCAGGAGCAGAAGCCATTTCAATATTCTTGTCTTTCCTACCGGGAATATCAGGATTACGGAGGATTCCACTTGAGAGCCCCCCTCCTATTCCCACGTAAGGCCGCACATACCTTCCTGGATAACGCAAAAGAAGATTGACCATCGAACTGTATGTGATAAGACCGCTTTTCCCTTTTGCCGCTGCCATGCCACTTTCTTCTATTGGGAAACGCAGAGAGTTATTCTGCCCGAATGATTCCAGTTCCATTCCTAGGTATCCATGGAAAAAAGACGGAAATAATCCAATCTTCACTCCCAACCCAGGATCCCCATGAACCTTTTCATCTGAAACACCTCTTCCTTTAAAGGAAAGGCCCTGGTTTGAGGGTTGAGTGGCCATCCCATACCCTGCCAGATAAATCTCGATGTTATCCAATGCCTCTCCTTGAGACGGTGCGGAAACAAGCATCAAACACACCAGGACTGACACGATCTTCATGTTGAACATTTCAAATCGTCACTCGCCAAAACCCATTTCAAGCTCTATGGGCGACAAAAAAGGGGAGCACCCAGAATATGCTTCCAGGTGCTCCCCGCCAAAAGAAGGAAGTCTTTTTTGGAAATCTAGTTGCCTCTCGCAATCGTACAAACTTCCGTATACACTCCCCATACAATATTCTTATAGGACATATTCACAAATACCAACTTTGAAATATTTCCATTGGCCATTGCGGTCTCAACACGCGTGTCTCCGGAGGCCACAATACCCAAGATTTGATTACTGCACGCAGTTCCTGTCTTCGTGGCTGCAACACCGTTGTCCAACACTAGGCTTCCACCCTGCACATCAGAGTAAATACCAGCTACCGCAAATGACGCATTGGGTTGCATAAAACTTGCTGCCCCCATGCATCCCACCAGCGTAAAGCACATAAGCCCTACAAGAACCAGGTTCCCGCACTGTTTCATAAAACCTCCTCCGTTAATGGTGAATGTCATTTTGCTCAGGAATGAGTTGTCTTAAGTAGCGGATTCCCTAAATAATGTCAAGGGAATATATTACCCCTTAATTGGGAATTCAAGCCATATTGGAATGTTCCATTTTTTTTCCAAAGGCTTCTTTTCTTATCAAACATGAAAAAATATATTATGCATATTATTTAAAAGAGCCGGTGGTTTCAAGTACCAAGGGCAACTGGGGATGGATGACGCAGTTGTGCACACACCTCTAGGGGCGTCGCCCAGTCGAGACATTTTCTCGGTCGGGTGTTCGATCGATGCACAATGGTGTTCAGCGCATTGCCAGGGCATCATCAATTGCTTTCCCCATATCCGATTCTCCCCATGGAATTATCGCCAGGAGAAAATATCTACATGCTTCTCCTTTTGCAGGCCCAATCTCCTCAAAATTTTGTGAAGACTTTATTAATTTCAGTGGATCCGCGGAACTCTTGGTCACCATTCCCAGATTTCCAGTTGATGAGCACCCCATGACATACAGCAAGGCAACCGATAGAAAGAGTTTTTGAAACAATTGCATTCTTTCTTTTCTCCCTTTTAATAGATAATGAATTTGATTGCCTCGCATGACCTGCCCCCCAATAGTTGGCCCACCTGTTGAGTGACTGCTCGTGCGGTGCTAGGTCCTGATACCTCATGGCACTGTGCGGACAGCCCGCGTTTTAATGTTTTCTTCATTGTTGAATGATAATTTGTGCCTCCTTCAGCGGGAACAATAGTTCCCTGTTTAAAAACATCATCGCGTAATGTGCCATTAAACGATTCGTCATGGCCACTCTTTCAGGGACTTTCTGGCTCAATGAATTACGAATCCATCTCTAAGTGCCCGTACAACGCGCACAAGACTCGGGCAATAAACGCGGGACCGCCATATTGAAGAAACAACCCTATAAACACTTTTTTGGACGATCCATGACAAAAGTCGTATGATCAGACATGGTGTGGTACTCCAGCCGTTTGGGGCACACGACCCATCGGCCAGCCGGAGGAGAACCCTTGGGTTGCCTCTAAAGGCGCATTCAATCATTCCTGCCGCCGCAACCCGTTCGACTCGATTAGGATTGGAGCCACACCCATCCTGGCCACGCCAACCCGTGATCCGATGATATATCCTCACAGTCAAAATCTCCATTTTTCACGACCATTTCGGCCTCGACACCGGAAAAATTTTCCCTCGTGAAAAATTGACCTAATATAGGACGCTGCTCCTTTTTCATCCCAAAATACATTCCCGCTTCCAAGAACGTACTGAATCGTACAAATGCCAATAGTCGGAGATAAACAGATAGCCCTTTCCTCAGACCCCCAGTATTTGGTTAGATGAACCAGTACCCTAAAGAAGAATTTTCTCGGTCATGACTGCCAACCAAAAAATGAGTGTTATATGAGCTTAGAAGACGAATTTTGCGATATTATCAAAAAAGCCCGATTCGGGCAGGGGTTGGGGATTGAGACCCTTGCGGCACTGGCAAAAGTCGAACAGGCCGACGTCGAACACCTTGAGAAAGGCCACCGGCTTCCGACGAAAGATGAAATCCATGGGATCAGCCAGGCCTTGCATCTGCGAGTTGGCCCGTTAGTGAATCTGACCCTGGACGGATGGCTGCCTCAGCCCCAACCTGAGTGGACAATTGAAAACGACCTGGTCCAGACTATCAGAGGCAACATTGGCGGGTATGAAGTCAAAGGTTATCTCTTGACCGATCCAGATACAAAACAGGTGATCATGATCGATACGGGGTATAACGCCAAACAGATGTTATCCACTATCCGGCAACGTGAATTGACCTTGATCGGCGTCTGTCTCACGCATGGGCATACCGATCATGCTGGAGGCCTTGAAGAAATTTTAGCCCAATGGCCGGTACCCGTCTATTTGGGAAACGGCGATTTTGACCTGCTCCCATGGAAACCCTCCGATGCCTCCGTCAAAATTCCGGCCGACCATCAGATGATTGCCCTGGGAGAGCTGACGGTTGAATGTTTGGCCACACCGGGTCATACCCCTGGTGGATTTTGTTATCTCTTGTCTCTCAAAGGTCAGAGCCTATGTTTTGTGGGGGATACGCTCTTCGCAGGGTCGGTAGGTCGGTCCAATCCTTTTTCCCTCTATCCTCAGCATTTACAATCCGTTCGCCAAATCGTATTACGGTTACCCAAAGAGACCGTCTTGTTACCTGGGCATGGTCCTTCCTCCACAGTGGCTGAGGAACAAAGACACAACCCATTTGGATAAGAAAAGATTCACGAACATTTCTCGAGGGCCCTTGAAAGAGCCAAGCATGGAGCACCCACCCCAGGATCGGAGTTCTCCTCCAAATGAAAAGCTGCCGGAATTGCCGGTTGACCCTCTTGTGCCCAATATTTCTCTGATGCCTTCTTCTGATCAAGCCCCTCCTCCCTCGCTTCTTTCTCCATTCTCTAAAGAAGAATTTGGTCATGATCGATTGGTCGCCAATCCTCAAGACGACCGGATGTCTACCCTGCCTGCCGAAGAAGAAACTAATCAAGAGGAGTATGGGTATCTAGAACCATCGTCCCCCTCTGCATTCTCCAGGTGGGGACTTCCTATTCTGCTCTTTGGCCTCACCGTATTCACCACGCTCTGGGCTGGAGCCTTTCAGGTCAATACGAAACCCGTCAATGGAGCCTGGGATTTTTTGCTTCGATATCCCGGCTCATTAGTCAATGGAATCCCCTTTGCCGCCACACTTTTAGGAATTCTTGTCACCCATGAATTCGGACATTACCTCCTGTCCCGAATTCATCGAGTGCCAGCCTCCTTTCCGTTGTTCATCCCTGGGCCTCCACACTTCATTGGCACGTTCGGGGCAGTGATTCGCATGCGATCGGCAATCATGAATCGTCGCGCGCTTTTTGATATCGGTGTCGCCGGCCCTATTGCCGGATTTATCGCTGCGGTCGTAGCCATTATTGTCGGGCTCTCGCTCTCTCATGTCGTTCCACGATCACAAACCTATGGGCTTCAGTTGGGCGAACCTCTTCTTCTGCAATTCTTTGCCTGGCTGACATTTGGTCCGATTCCACCCACACACGATGTGGTACTCCATCCCATTGCCTTCGCCGCGTGGTTCGGGTTTTTTGTCACCGCTATTAATTTATTGCCCTTGGGGCAATTGGACGGAGGCCATGTCGCATTTGCGGTATTAGGGCGTCGGCAACGCTCACTCGGTCTGGCCACCATACCCGTTCTCATTTATCTGGGCCTTACGGGTTGGCCTGGATGGATTCTGTGGGTCGCTCTGGCTGGACTTGTCGGAATTGCCCATCCACCGGTTATCGACCCTCATACTATTTTGGGAGGACGCCGCCGATGGATCGCCTGGGCGGCTTTGGCCATTTTTATTGTGACTTTTGCACCTGTTCCGTTTTCTGTTGGATGAAAGTCATGCTAGGCCTGCCCAGATGTTTTTTCTTCCCGATCATCGGAGCCCACGCACAAAAAGGAACCGTCATCTCATGAGTGACTTTCTTTCCCAATTACCGACTTACATTCGGGGACACCGCACCACCTTTGAAAACATGTTGGGGCAGATGGTGGAAGTACCATCGGTGAGTTCAGACCCTGCTCACGCTCCCGATATGCAGCGTATGGCCCAATTGGCCGTTCAGTACCTGGAAGAATTCGGAGCCAGGGCCTCCGTTGTCAAAACCAGCGGCTATCCCAGCGTGTCTGGAGAATGGGTCGCCGGGCGACAGTACCCCAGCCTCACCATCTACAATCATCTGGACGTCCAACCCGCTCAGGAACCGGAATGGCGTCAGCCTCCCTTTGCCTTTCAAAAAGATGGCGAACGATATTGTGGCCGTGGGGCGACGGATGATAAAGGACCCGCGTTAACCGCTCTCTTTGCCGCCAGATTTGCGAGAGAAGCCGGCATTCCTCTTAACATTCGGGTCCTTTGGGAATTAGAAGAAGAAATTGGCAGCCCTAACTTTTCCGAGGTGCTCCAGAATCGCAAAATGGTCCCGTCCTCTGATTCTGTGCTGGTGTCCGACACAATTTGGGTAGCGAAGAATCGCCCGGCTCTCTCCTGTGGCCTTCGCGGGTTATTGGCCGCACGGTTGGTGCTTAGAACAGGGGAAACAGACATTCATTCCGGACTCACGGGAGGAGGAGCACGAAATCCTTTAGCTGAATTATGTGACGCCGCTTACTCCTGCCATGATGCGAAGACCGGGCGGGTGAAAATTCCTGGATTCTACGATGATGTGGTGCCGCCGACTTCTACCGAAATGAAAGATTTTGTGGCATCAGGTTTCCAGGTTCGCCTGTTCAAAGAGGCCTATCAATTGCGATCGCTCCGAACATCCGATCCAAAAGATCTGCTCAAACGGATCTGGGCCTCCCCCACCTTTGAAGTGCATGGGTTAACCGGCGGACACATGGGACCTGGTGTCAAAACCGTGGTCCCTGCCTGGGGTGAACTCAAAATCAGTATGCGGTTGGTTCCCAATCAACATCCTCAAAAAATTTTTCGTCTTCTGAAAAAACACCTTCGTGCACGCAACCCTGATATTGAAGTCATCAATGAGGGAGAACTGGAACCCTATCGGGGAATCTCCGAAGGTCCCTATGCTGAAGCGCTGCAAGAAGCCGTGAACCACGGGTTTGGTCGCCGTCCGGTGTTTGTGCGGGAAGGGGGATCTATCGGAGCGATCGCGCTTTTGCAACGCGCGTGGAAGGTCCCAATTCTGTTTATGGGCCTTAGTCTGCCGGAGCATGGGTACCACGCTCCCAATGAATATTTCGATTGGGGTCAAGCCTCAGGCGGCATAGAAGCCTTCGTCCATTATTTCAATAGCTTGAGTCAGATGTCACCGACTCAATCCAAAACCCAGCCCAAGCCGGCAAAGAGTTAGGATCAGGAAGGAGGAAGCGGAGTCAAAGGAGGTGCTTGAAAGTGCACGAGGGACCTCACGTAGGCCAGGACATTGCGTCGTTCATCTTCTGACAATTGCTCACTCCACCCACGCATGGCCGTTCGGGGAACTCCATGGGCAAGAATAGCGAGGAGTTCTTCATCCGTTTTTGTAGAGGTAGCTGCCGACACTAAATTCCCCGGGCGGGGAGCCAACAGGGCGGCACGTGGACCATCGCCCCGACCTTCCGCCCCATGACATTCCTGACAATGAATCCGGTAGATGTCTCGTCCCTGTTCGATATGAGGTTGAGACACGTTTTCTTTAGACTCACTGGAAGTGGCCAGACCGGAGAGGGCTAGGCAATTGAGGAGGAGCAGGGCTCCCATCAAGAGACGATTCATGTCTCAAATTGTACTGCATCAATGACTGGACTTCAAAAGTCCACTTCTCTTCTCACTGCTGATGATTCAGTCGGAGTTCTTTGGTGACTGTCAAAATTGTTTAGTGGCTGCGCAACAATATCCTTAGCGGGATGCCCTCAAACCCATATTCCGTCCTGATAGAATTCTCCAAATAGCGGAGGTAGGAAGCCGGAACTTTTTGCGCCGATTTGATAAACAGCGCAAAGGTAGGGGGCTTCGTCGCCACCTGCGTGATAAACGCTGACTTTTTCGGATTGCCTCTGACCAATGTCATGGGATTTTTTTCCAATAGCTCCTGGACATAGAGATTCAATTTACGGGTCTGAATGCGTTTTGAAAAATCTGCCACAACCTGATCAATTTTAGGGAAGAGCCTTGTGAGCGTCCCCGGTTGAATCCCGGCACCAAATAGGACAGGCACATGGGTGAAAAATGGAAATCGCCGAGCTAATTCTAGATTGTAGTCCGTGTACGCCTCACGATCTCCAGCCCTCAGGTCCCATTTATTCACGAGGATGATACACCCCCTCCCTTGTTTATTGATTAAGCCGGCAATTTTTGTATCTTGTTCAGTCACGCCTTCTACCCCATCCAAAACCAATACGGCGACATCGGACCTCCCCAACGCTCGCATGGCACGCACCACACTATAGCTTTCAATCCCCCGCTCGATCCGACCACGTCGTCGAAGACCCGCCGTATCCGTGAAGATGTATCGTCGCCCCTGGAAAGTCACCATCGAATCGATTGGATCACGTGTTGTTCCCGGAATCTCACTGACAATAAGTCGTTGTTCACCGAGAATTGAATTAACCAGGGTAGATTTTCCCACATTGGGTCGCCCCACCACTGCGATTCGGGGGACTTCTTCTTGAACTTGATCATTTGGGGCTTGCGGAAGGTACGGCAAGAGAGCTTCAAGGAGTTCATCCACTCCTAATCCTCCCTCTGCCGAAATAGGGAAAATCGTTTCGACCCCTAATTTGTAGAAATCTGCTAAGAGCGGTTCGGCCTTGGGCGTATCAATTTTATTCACGGCCAGAAAAATTGGTTTGGTCACCGGTCGCAACAGCTTGGCTAAGTCGGTATCCAGGGGTGACAAACCGGCCCGGCCATCCATGACGGCAATCACCAGATCCGCTTCCTCGATAGCTGTTCGGGTTTGAAATTTTATTTGCTCCACAATCACATCGTCGGCTGTCAGATCCAGCCCGCCGGTGTCCACCAATGTGAATATCCGGTTTTGATAGTCGCATTCTGCCATATTCCTATCCCGCGTCACTCCTGAGATATCGTCCACGATCGCCGTGCGGTGCCCGACAATACGATTAAATAAGGTGGACTTGCCGACATTCGGCCGTCCTACAATGACGACTAACGGTTTAGGCGTGGGGGGCTCAGATGGGATTTCGACAGGCAGATCCAAAGGATGTGACGGCGCTTCAGGAACGGGTGTTCTGCGGGAACGAGAAGATCGAGCCATTGGATAACCAAGCCTCACCAAGGATAACGGAGAACCTACTTCCACCAGTTCACGAGTCTATCAGATTCAACGGAGGATCGTAGAACTTGTGAAATTTCCCGCCCTCACGGCCGTAAGGCAAAATTCTAGGAAATATCAAAATCATTCACGGTTTACCTAGGGGAGATTCGAGAGGAAACTAAGCACGGCAGGGATTACGAGTGCAACGGCTCGCTACATATGGAGATGTTTCATCGCGGCCGCACACAGAATGATAAACACCCCCATCCAAAGTGCAATTCTCTGAAATGGAACAGGTTCAACGGCCATTTCTTCCAGTTCCTCTTTTGTCTCACTACCGGTGGGTTCATTTTTAAAAATAATGGTATATAAAAAGATGGTTAAAATTCCTAGTACCAACGCCAGTTTGATGAAAAACACTGTGAGATATTTGGCATGATGCGCTACACTTTCCCCTGACTGCATGACCATGCCCTGACTCACATAATGAAGATTGGCCCCGCCTGTAAAGAGGATGACTACCAACAGAATCCCGACGACGCGTTTATATTGACGGTAAAATGTCTCGGATATGGGTCGAACGAGTTCTTTCGGGACAGCAGTTTTGAGACCTGGGGTCACGGCCAGGACCAGAAAAGCCAACCCACCAATCCAAACTACGGCAGACAGGAGATGCAGCCAATGTACCAGTATGGGAATTATTTGATTGAGGTCGGTAAGGACCCCGGCAAGGGATTCCATTAGAACTTAAACACTGGTTTTTCATTCCCAAAACGACGTTTTCGAAGTTCTTCCATCAATTCGATAGTCACGACAGGAATACCTTGTTCGGTGGCATGACGCTCGACGCCCTTTCTGACCATGGCCCGAAGAAAATACGGGATACGACTGAGACGTTCCTCTGCGGCTGGATCCCATTCCACGGAAGAGGCTCCCGGCACATTGAATGCCACTTTGATTTTTTCTCCCCCTTTGGGAGTATACAAACACCATTCGTCTTCATCCATCCAATCCCCATGGTCCACGTAGGGACGGGCACGGCACCCCCCGCAAATTTCACTGTATTCACAATCTCCACATTTACCCTTGAGGTGAGGATAGCGAAAGGAATTAAATACCTCTGAATTTTCCCATAAATCAACAAAGCTAGTTTCGCGGATGTTTCCTGCAGACAAAGGCATGTACGGGCAAGGAGTTAGATCACCATTAGGCGTCACTCGCGCATAGTTAGTGCCTGCCAGACATCCTCCGCCCATATATCCTGTCGCTTTGGTGATGGGAGAATTCGGGTCCTTTTCATAGGCCAGGCGTTTGAAATGCGGCGCACATCGTGCTCGAACCAGCATGTCCTGATATTTATCCTGACTTTCCACTAAATAGCTCAAGACCTCTTCATATTGTGAAGGAGTGATATCGGTAAGCTCTTCACCCCGTCCTGTACACACCATGAAAAAGACATTTAAGACTTTGGCACCCAAATCGTGAGACCAATCGATGACCGCTGGTAATTCTTTGTAGTTCATGGGTTGTGCGCTGAAATGTACTTGAAATTGCAGGCCATTCCGCTTGCAAGCTTCAATACCGGCCATAGCCCCTTCCCATGCACCAGGCAAACCTCGAAACGCATTGTGTGTTGCTGAATCCAGGGAATCAATACTAATGCCCACACCCATTATGCCAATCTCTACCATGGCTTTAGCCATGGTATCGTCAATCAGCATCCCATTGGTGCCAAAGACAACCATAAATCGTTGCTCAACTGCATGACGCGCGATTTCAAGAATATCAGGGCGAACCAACGGCTCTCCTCCGGTAATCACAAGAAGGCTACCTGCATTGACTTGGGCAATCTGATCGATGAGACGAAAACATTCTTCCGTCGTCAATTCATCGTGCCCTCCACCCATTTTCGTCGTAGCATCCAGATAACAATGATCACATTTGAGATTGCATCGCTTGGTTAAATTGAGTGCCACCAGGTAGGGTTTAAAATCATCCACAGTTCGACCGTCTCCGGGCGCACCAGAATCAGGGAGCAAAGACTCAAACCGAGATACGGCGCTGGATCCTAACGAAGTTAGTGTATTGAGAACTGAATTGAGGACAGGAAGTGATTTACCCATTATGGCCGGCTCCGGATTGGGCTTCAGAGGGAGTCCCAGTGCCGGTCAACCTGGCAACGATGTCTTTGACGTTCCCCGTTTTCATGGCTTCTTCCATAGTGTGCTTAGCTTGCTCAATCCCTTGATTCGCTACGTCCAGAGTGATCGTAGTGGTTCCGATTTTTTCGGCATGTTTGATGATTAAGGCTCTGGTACAATCTCGCATAAATCCAGCGGGAGCTTTTTCCAATCGTTGAAGGGCATCAGGTTCCCACATGTACGGGTCTGTTCCATTGTTGTTTTTGGAAGAATCTTCATTCTTGGGTTCAGAGACCATAGTCGATGTCTCCCCGGCCGTTTTATTGGCAAAAATTGGTGTGTAGTCTTCGCTTGCCGCTTCTTGGATCATGGGTGCCGCATACTCTAGCGTAATCGTGGTCATCCCAAGTTTTCTTGCAGTTTTTTCGATTTTCGCTTTGGCCCGTCGGCGTTGAAAACCGGCCGGAACCGCTCGAATAGCCTCCCGTGCGTCTTTCGTCCACTGCATCGGAATATCGTCATACGCCACTTGTGTTTCTAAGCCACCTTCCGCCTGGGCGGCCGCATCAAAAATAGATTTATCGACTTGTTTAAATTGTGCTCCATCGAGACCACAGACAGGGCACATAACCGGATGGGCACCTTTCCCAATATATCCACATCCACCACAAACATAATAGTCTCTTGACATACGAGAGAGATACGATTTATTCCCAGCGCTCATAGGTTGGGCGCCTTCCAACGGTTTTTCCTCCACCACTTGTGACATCATGCCGCTTAAGGTGGAACCCATCAGGTCCTGCGCGACTTCCGTACCCGCTTGCATGGTGTTCCGGTCAACTCCAGCCGCATCAAGGGTCCCGCCTAAAGATTTCATGGCGTCCATGGCACCCTTGGGTAATATATCGCCAACCGCATCATCAATAACTGAATTACTGATGATGGTATGTCCCTTTTCAATGGCATATCGATGAATCGCCGTCTTGGCTACCCCCCTGGCAAAGACAGGAATCTTTTCCATTCGTCGAAGAGATTCTTCTGTCCAGGCAATCGTGTATTCGGCCTGCGTGTCAATCGGGGGGACAAATTTCCTATTGGATATGAGGACATTGCACGGAGCTGAACGTAAAAGGTTTTCGGCATTGCTTCCAATATCCATATCATCATCACTATGCACACCGATCCGTCCAACGATGAGCAACCAGGGCTGTTCTTTTCGAACATATTGAATGACTTTTTCAAACGCTTTTCCGTCAAGAAGCGTGGTTTTAATATCTGCGCCCTCGTCCTGAGCCACATCCCGTGAGACATCAAGATGGGACTGGTAGATTTTTGCTAACCCGCTGTCAATGACTTCTTCGTGAAGCTTTTCCTGTTCCTTAAACCGAAACACCTTCCCGGCCTCTTCATTTAAGACGCCGGAAATGCTATGAAACGCTGCATAATGAAAATAGGGATCAAATGCTGAGATCGCCTCCACGGGCTTATTAAAAGCCTTGCCAAGAGCCAGAGCGGTCTTTAACCCGCCAAAGGAGTAATGACTGCCATCCACGGCTACCACAATTTTCCCACCATTCATGGGTTTGGTATCTTTCACAATGAACATGTCCGAATTACGTACCCGTCGGATGACCCGTTCCGTGTTACTGCCGATAATGGAGTCCTTCACCGCTCCAACCCCCAAGGCTCCCATGATGGTCAGGTCATACCCATTTTTTGTAATATCTTCTGCAATAGCTTTCCAGTTTCGGCCTTCAAGCGAACGGCGCTCCAGGGGAATATTGGCTTCCGCACATTTCTGGTCTACAAAATCCAAATAAGAATCTGTAATGATCTGCAAGCCGCGGGTGATAAGAGAGTCATGAATTTGGCGTTGGCGATCCAATTCCTTTTCGTCATGATATTCTTCGGGAAGTCCTGCTTCCATCTGTTTAAACCGCTTATCATGCATCTTAGCGGCATACACATGACTCCCTACCATTTTCGAACCGAAAATTTTGGCGAACTGCACTCCCAGTTCCACAGCCATATTCGAATGGTCTGAATTGTCAACCGGGACATATATTGTTTTATACATCAGCAAAGCCTCCTTACAGATTTCTGCTATAAGACAGCAGCACTAGCCCCCTCGCCTTAATCGCCGAGAAATGCTCATATTTATTCGAATTTTCCCAAAGAAAATAAGAGCGGATCTTACCACTGGGAATTCTAGGTAAGCAACCCAGTGAACATTTCCACCTTATCATGTTGGATTCTTTAAAATCTTAAATTTTTCAAATGAATTAAAGCTCAGTTTTGGAATTTCTCCAGACACTTAAAATTCCCCGCCAAAGGAGTATAAACACCTAGTCTAAATACCAGTTTTTCACCTAGCTTATAGCTAACCCGAATGTCGGATCAGCCAATTTTTCAAAGAAAGACTGCAACTATAATTCAAAAGTAGAATGTTAATGCGTAAATTGATCCTCGGTTCTAACGTTTCCAAAACCTTAATATCTTATTGATACTTAATGGTCATTAGTCCTTCTGGAGCTTGAAGTCATTTCTAATTTTTTACTCTTGTACGGTTCTCAATCCTATAAGGCGGTTGCATTATGTTTCTTTAAGTTTAGAAACCTTTAGGCCGAAAATTATGAGGATTTAGCCATGTCTCATGGTTTGATATTAATTTATCCACAGCAAAAATTGCGTGAACCAGATTGATTTGATTATATTGAATGTTTTGTGTTTTGCATTATTCACCAACGAGTCCTGGCCCCAACGGGCAGGCCGCTCCAACAATTGGTTAGGAGGATTCGGATGAGACAGACCAATTTTCTTTTTACCTCGGAATCGGTCACAGAAGGGCATCCCGATAAGATTGCCGATCAAATTTCCGACGGTATTCTTGACGCTATCATTGCAAAGGATAAAAACTGCAGGGTGGCCTGCGAAACCATTTTAAGCACGGGAATCGCTTTTGTGGCTGGTGAAATCACCACCCGTGCATATGTGGAAATACCCGATATCATTCGACAGACGATTCGAGAGGTGGGGTATACCGATGCCACATGGGGTTTTGACTACAACACCTGCTCCGTGTTGACCGCCATTCATAACCAATCCGGTGACATTGCCATGGGAGTGGATTCAGGAGGCGCTGGCGATCAAGGCCTTATGTTCGGGTATGCCTCAAATGAAACTCCTGAACTTATGCCGATGCCCATTATCCTAGCCCACCGGCTCACCCGTCGGCTGGCAGAAGTTCGGAAAAAGAATATTCTCCCCTGGGTTCGGCCTGACGGGAAATCACAGGTGACCGTCGAATATAAAAACGGCAAACCAGTTCGGATTGATACTATTGTGGTTTCCACCCAGCATAGCGATACGGTCACTTCCAAAAAAATTGCAAAAGATGTGATGGAAAAAGTGATTATTCCGGTTATGCCCAAGAAAATTTTTGATCCCAAATCGGTCAAATTTCATATTAATCCCACAGGGCGGTTTGTCACCGGTGGCCCCATGGGCGATACGGGATTAACGGGACGAAAGATCATCGTGGATACCTATGGAGGCGTCGGCAGCCATGGTGGAGGAGCCTTTTCTGGAAAAGATCCGAGCAAAGTCGATCGATCCGCCTCATATATGGCCCGTTACATTGCCAAAAACATCATTGCAGCCCAATTAGCGGAAAAATGCGAGGTGCAATTAGCTTATGCCATTGGGGTTCCGGAGCCGGTTTCCATTTTAGTAGATACCAAGGGAACCGAAAAAACGGACATTGAACGAATCGAAAGATTAATCCTCAAACATTTCCCATTAACCCCGCGGGGCATCATTGAGCACCTCAATCTCCGACGTCCTATCTATAAAAGGACCGCCGCCTATGGCCATTTTGGCCGGAACGAACCAGGGTTTACCTGGGAAAAGACGGACAAAGCCTCCATATTACGAGAAGGGGCTCGGCTATAACTTTACAACAGCGTATTGCATCCCTTCAGAGGGGAATGGGATCAGACCTGATCCCCTTTTTCTAGGTACTTCAAGACTAAATAATGAGGAGAATGAATTTCTATGAGCACTGCGACTATGACCAAAACCTCATTTACTGATTATAAAGTGGCCAATATCAGTCTGGCTGATTGGGGACGGAAGGAGCTAGGCATTGCCGAGACAGAAATGCCGGCCTTGATGGCTCTTCGAGAGAAATATCACAAATCCCAACCCTTGAAGGGCGCCAAAATACTTGGCTGCATCCACATGACAATTCAAACAGGCGTGTTAATTGAAACGCTCATTGAACTCGGTGCTGAAGTACGCTGGTCTTCCTGTAACATCTTTTCAACACAGGACCATGCCGCCGCCGCTATCGCCGCAAAGGGCATTCCTGTGTATGCATGGAAAGGTGAAACGGCGGAAGAATACGAATGGTGTCTGGAGCAAACCATTTTAAAAGATGGTCAACCTTGGGATGCGAATATGGTTTTGGACGACGGTGGTGACTTGACGCTGATGCTCCATGAAAAATACCCAGCCATGCTGGACCGGATTCATGGGATTACGGAAGAAACAACCACCGGGGTGCATCGACTTCAGGAAATGCTAAAAAATGGCACACTAAAGGTTCCGGCGATCAATGTGAATGATTCGATAACCAAATCTAAAAATGACAACAAATATGGCTGCCGACACAGCCTGAATGACGCCATCAAGCGCGCGACTGACCACCTTCTAGCAGGGAAAAAGGCCCTGGTGATCGGCTATGGCGACGTCGGGAAAGGCTCGGCTCAATCACTCAGGCAGGAAGGCATGATCGTTAAAATTTCAGAAATCGATCCGATCTGCGCCATGCAAGCCTGCATGGATGGATATGAAGTCGTCTCTCCCTACAAAGCTGGAATCAATACAGGGAAGGTCGAAGACATTAACGCCGACCTCCTTCAACACACGGATTTGGTGGTCACCGCCACTGGGAATTTGAATGTCTGCGACTCGGCAATTTTAGCATCACTGAAATGTGGTGCAGTCGTATGCAATATCGGGCATTTCGACAATGAAATCGATACTGCCTTTATGCGCAAAACCTGGAAGTGGGAGGAAGTGAAACCTCAAGTCCATATGGTGTATCGAGACAAAGCCAGCAATGATTACCTCATTTTGCTGTCCGAAGGACGATTGGTAAATTTGGGGAATGCGACCGGTCACCCATCGAGAATCATGGATGGTTCGTTTGCCAACCAAGTCCTCGCTCAAATTTATCTCTACGAACGGAAATTTGCAGACCAAAAAGGTGCAAAAATCACGGTGCAAGTCCTACCGAAACGTCTCGATGAGGAAGTGGCTGCCCATATGGTTCGTGGGTTTGGGGGCGTCATTACAAAACTTACTCAGTCACAAGCTGATTATATTCATGTTCCTGTCAATGGACCCTACAAAGAAGATAGCTACAAGTATTAATTCATTCCTCGTGATGGCTTATGCCGAGTTTATTGCAAAAGGGGATATCGATTCAGGGTGGCAATGCTAATCCCAAAAAAGGACCAAGTGCTTGAAATTGGGTGTAGGCACCCACTCTCAATCCCTTGACTAGCTTTTTTCCATAAGTCTGGTATCCTGTACAATGAAGGAAATGGTATTTATTGGCAAAAGGAAGTTTCCTCTTTACATCTAGCCTGTTGTCATGTATTATCAAACTACTCTTTTACGCGGGCAGGTCTTAACCTGTGTTATTCGGTGCAACCAACCCACTTTGTATGTAAAAGAGTTACCAATTCCAGGTTTTTTCAACTAACTAATCCCTCATCTATTGGGCATTCCATTTTGGGAATCTTCCATCGATGGTGGAGATCTGTGAGGACTTAGACTGCTATGTCACGAACCTTAGATCCAGCCTTGGCCGGGACTCCACAACGGGACTACCCCACGATGGTGTTGTTTGGGCTTATTGTGTTGGCCACAATTATCGGACTCCCAGTGTATGTGTATTTTTATGATTTTTCATGGGTAGATTGGACGATGTTTGTGGTGCTGTACATGATCACAGGATTAGGCATAACGGTGGGCTATCACCGGTTAATCACTCATCGGAGTTTCAAGTGCCCCAATTGGGTTAAGGCCGCCTTCTTAATCGCAGGAGGCATGGCATTAGAAAACTCAGCGTTACGATGGGCGGGAGATCATATCAGGCACCATGCCCGTTGCGACCAGAAGGAAGATCCCTATAATGCCACACTTGGTTTCTGGCACAGCCATTGTGGTTGGATTTTTTGGAAAGATCCCAACCGTGATCCCAAATATGCCACGCGCCTCCTGCAGGACCCTCTGATTATGTGGCAAAACCAACATTACCTTCCTATTGTCCTGTCAGGACTTGCTCTGCCTTTCGTGGTGGGGCTTGTCTACAACGGATGGATTGGAGGTATTGGATGTTTTCTCTTGGCCGGGCTTGCGCGGGCCTTTTTTGTCCTAAACTCAACGTTTTTCATTAATTCCATTTGCCATATTTGGGGTGATCAACCCCATGGGACATCAGATTCGAGCCGAGATAGTTGGTGGATTTCCTTGGTCACCTTCGGGGAAGGGTACCACAACTATCATCACATGTATCAAAGTGACTATCGGAATGGGGTGCGCTGGTATAATTTTGATCCTTCCAAATGGCTCATTTGGACGTTGAGTAAATTTGGCTTAGCCTATGACCTTCGGTGTCAGTCTTCTAATCAATCGTCGCCACACTGAATCCCTCAGATAACGTACCAATTTGGAACTGGGTTACCAACCCTAAGGTAACCCTTTTTCCATTACGCTATCCAGCCATTCTGCCACCCACCACATTATTGCAGGTTTGAGAGGCCGTGTGATAAATTCGCCTGCATTCACGCGGGGTTTTGCCAATATGCTCACAAATGAAATCCAAGAAAATGCGGGCAGGTATTTGATGAATACCTATACACGCCTTCCCATTTCGCTTGTTCGAGGAAATGGATGTCTGGTGTACGACGCGGAGGGCCGTGAATATCTCGATTGCCTTGCGGGCATTGCCGTCAATATCCTAGGCCATGCCCACCCGGACCTTGTGGATGCGATCACACGGCAAGCTCGCCAACTCATTCATACCTCCAATTTATTCTATACCGAACCTCAGACCAAACTGGCCCAACGCCTGGTAGAACTGTCCTTTGCCGACAAGGTGTTCTTTTGCAATAGCGGTGCGGAGGCCAATGAAGCAGCCATAAAGTTGGCCAGACGGTATGCCCACAACATTTTTGGTCCGGGACGGTTTGAAATTCTGACCATGGTGAATTCCTTTCATGGACGAACATTGGCAAGTCTCAGCGCAACCGGTCAAACCAAATTACAAGAAGGATTCGGCCCGCTTGTTCCCGGGTTCCGACATATTCCATTTAATGATTTGGAGACATTGAAAGCCGCTATCACCCCGCAAACCGCAGCGGTGATGTTAGAACCCATCCAGGCCGAGGGTGGCGTCATAGTTCCCCATCCTGAATACCTGAAAGGTCTTCGAGAGTTTTGCACAGAGAAACAAATTCTCCTGATTTTTGACGAGGTGCAAACCGGGATGGGACGCACGGGAACCTTGTTTGCCTATCAACAATTCGGCATCCAGCCTGACATTATGACTCTTGCCAAAGGGCTAGGGGGAGGAATCCCCATCGGAGCCTGCTTAGCCACGGATAAGGTTTCTGCGGCATTTGAACCGGGAACCCACGCCTCCACTTTTGGAGGCAATCCTTTAGCCTGTGCTGCGGCCTTAAAAGTATTCGATCTGCTTATTGAAGGCGGAAAGCTGGAACAGAGTTTAGTTGCCGGTCGCTATTTAGCCAAAGGCCTCGCTTCCCTGAAGGAACAATTCTCCTGCATTCGTGAAATACGGGGGAGGGGACTGTTACAGGGATTGGAACTATCCATTGACGGAAAACCGCTCGTCCTCGAATGCCTTGAACGCCGAGTCCTGATAAACTGCACCATGGGACGGGTCCTCCGATTTGTACCACCGTTAATCATCCGCACCACTCAAATTGATCAACTCCTTTCCGTCCTCTCTGATGTACTTGCTAAACAGCGGTAAATCATGGCATTACCTGATCACTCCACAAGAAGACGCAATTCTACGTCTGTCGCACAAAAAAAGACGACACCAACTCTCCCCAAAGACTTGCTGACCGTGGCGGATATTCCGCGACAACATATTCATCGTCTACTGACCCTCGCCAAAAAGTTAAAGTGTGCTCGGGGGAAGGCTCGTACCCTCTTCCCATTGAAGGGAAAAACCCTTGGACTCATTTTTGAAAAACCCTCTACCCGCACTAGAGTGTCTTTTGAAGCCGGGATGAATCAACTAGGCGGACAAGCCTTATTCCTGGCCTCGGAAAAAATCCAACTCAGCCGAGGAGAAAGCTTAGCCGATACGGCAAAAGTCTTAACCCGATATTTGGATGGGCTTGTCGTGAGAACCTTCGACCAAGCGTCTTTAGAAGAATGGGCCAGACACACGACGATTCCCGTCATCAATGGGTTAACAGACCATTGCCATCCCTGTCAGGCATTAGCGGATCTTCTGACCATTATTGAAAAAAAAGGCCGGGCGAAAGGCTTAAAGCTTGCCTACATTGGAGATGGGAACAATATTACCCATTCCCTGCTCGAAGTCGGGGCCAAAGTAGGAATGCATGTGACCGTAGGGTGCCCAAAGGGTTATGAACCCGATTACCGTATCGTTGAGGCCGCCAAAGAAGAAGGCCGACAAACAGGCACCAGAATAGTAATCACACACGATCCCCAAGTAGCCGCTAATAACGCGGACGTGATCTACACGGATGTCTGGATTAGCATGGGACAAGAACACGAGCAACAACCACGCATGTCAGCTCTGGCTCCCTATCAGGTTAATAGTCAACTCCTGCAACAGGCCAAACCCAATGCCCTGGTCATGCATTGTCTGCCCGCCCATCGAGGAGAAGAAATTACCGAAGACGTGCTGGATGGGCCTCAATCAGTGGTTTTGGACCAGGCAGAAAATCGCCTTCACATACAAAAAGCCATTTTGCTTGAATGGATAGGAAGGTAGGATTCATGAAAAAACGGTCTTCTTCAGCCTCTCCCACCACTTCGACTCGACTGACCGTCGCCACTCGATCAAAAAAACCAAAGGTGATCCTGGCATATTCCGGCGGATTAGACACCTCAGTCATCCTGCATTGGCTTAAGGCGGAACATGGGTGTGATGTGATCGCCTTTTGTGCAGATTTGGGGCAAGGCGAAGATTTACCGGCTATTCGGAAAAAGGCCTTACAGGTCGGGGCCGTCAAGGCCTATGTAGAAGATCTCCGAGAAGAATTTGTTTCTGATTATGTTTTCCCCATGCTTCGTGGGAATGCGGTATATGAGAGTTCTTACCTGTTAGGAACATCCATCGCCCGTCCCCTGATTGCCAGACGCCAGGTGGAACTCGCCAAAAAAGAAAAGGCGGTATACCTCAGTCACGGTGCCACAGGAAAAGGCAATGATCAGGTTCGTTTTGAACTCACTTTCGCAGCCTTGGCCCCTCACCTCAAAATTATTGCCCCTTGGCGAGAGTGGTCCATGGGCTCACGACAGGATCTCATCAACTATGCGCGCAAGCACAACATTCCAGTCTCCGTAACCAAATCCAAGCCCTATAGCATGGACCTGAACCTTTTTCATATTAGCTATGAAGGCGGAATTCTCGAAGATCCCTGGTCTGCTCCCCCGAACAACATGTTTCAAATGACCGTTTCACCTCAAGATGCGCCAAACTCACCGCAAACCATCACGCTTCAATTTGAGAAGGGCAATCCCGTGGCGGTCAATGATAAACCACTCAGTCCGGCGACCCTTCTACACCGATTAAATCAATTGGGCGGGAAGCACGGGATTGGACGAGTGGATTTGGTGGAAAACCGTTTTGTGGGGATCAAATCCCGCGGGGTGTATGAAACGCCAGGCGGCACAATCCTGCATATTGCCCGACGAGCCCTGGAATCGCTCACCTTGGACCGAGAGGTGATGCATCTTCGAGACCAATTAATGCCACGTTATGCGGAGCTGATTTATAATGGCTTTTGGTTCTCGCCCGAACGAGTTATGCTACAGTCGGCATTGGACCAATCCCAACAAAACGTGACAGGAACCGTCAGAGTCCAGCTCTATAAAGGCAATTGCACCGTCACAGGCAGAAAGTCCGATCGCTCACTCTACCGACAACATCTGGCCACCTTTGAAGAAGGAACCGGCTATGACCAAAAGGATGCCGGCGGATTCATCCGCCTCCATGCCTTACGGTTAGCGACCAGAACCTCCGTGCAAAAGATCGCATGGCCATAAGCTACCCTGCCAAAGAAATATCAACAATTTCCTCATGAAGACTCCAGGACAAAAATCCTCTATCAGCACTCGATCCCGTTCCGCAAAACTTCCTCAACATAGGTCGAGTAAAAAGTCCGGAGATCAAAAACTCTGGGGAGGACGTTTTCAAGGCCAAACGCACAAACTGGTGGAAGCGTTCACGTCCTCAATTGGCTTTGATCGACGTCTGTATGAGTACGACATCGAAGGCAGTATCGCGCATTGTAAAACGTTACAACGGGCGAAAGTCTTGTCCCAGCGAGAATGCCAAGCCATCATTCGAGGACTTCAGGGCATTCGGGAGGATATTCGCGCAGGCCGTCATCAATGGAAGATCGAAGATGAAGATGTGCATATGAGCATTGAACGGCGGCTAACTGAGCTCATTGGCCCAGTTGGCGGAAAACTCCACACCGGCCGAAGCCGTAATGATCAAGTCACTCTGGACCTTCGACTCTATCTCCGGGATACTCTGCAACACCTGCACAAGGATCTCCACGGCCTTCAACAGTCTCTCGTGACACTTGCCGAACGATACATGGGAGTAATAATGCCGGGCTATACTCATTTACAGAGGGCCCAGCCCGTCCTCTTTTCGCATCATGCTCTGGCCTATGTGGAAATGGTAGAGCGGGACAAGGGACGCCTCCAGGATGCCTTGGTACGGATTAACGTCATGCCGCTAGGCTCCGGCGCTTTAGCCGGAAACAATTACCCCATCGACCGACACTATACCGCGTCCCTATTACATTTCCCTCGCGTGACTCAGAACAGCCTGGATGCCGTATCGGACCGTGATTACGTCATTGAAGTGCTTAGCGCATGTGCCATCGTCATGATGCACCTCTCTCGCTTAAGTGAGGAACTGATTGTCTGGTCCTCACAAGAATTTCATTTTACTGACCTTCCAGACGGATTCTGTACAGGCAGCAGTATGATGCCACAGAAAAAAAATCCTGACGTCCCGGAACTAATCCGTGGGAAAACTGGTCGGGTGTATGGCCATTTATTGAGCCTCCTGACCACCCTCAAAGGATTACCACTTAGTTATAATCGAGACCTCCAGGAAGACAAAGAGCCCATATTTGATGCATTGGATACGGTAACCACATCGGTTAAAATCTATGCGGAACTCATGGCTCAACTGACCGTACGATCTCAACGCATGAAAGAAGCCGTATCACAGGGATTTCTTCTGGCTACGGAGTTAGCCGACTACCTGGTTCAGAAAGGGGTGCCATTCCGGGAATCTCATCATGTGGTGGGAAATCTGGTACGAGAGTGCCTAGCCAAGGGGAAAGATTTGCAACAACTCACGCAAAATGATCTATTCGAAGCCTCACCCTCCTTTGATGCGAAGGCTTTTCAAGTATTAACCCCCGAAGCTGCGATTAACAGGAAAGATATTGTGGGGGGTACAGCAACCGCCCAAGTCACGAAACAAATTAATGGCTGGAAAAAAATATTACAGGCCGAAGCTAACCATTTCGCGAAAAAGAAATGAACGGGATGCTTCAATCATTTAATGGTGATACCCGTTGCCTTATCATCTGGGGCATGATGGCACTCCTTTTAATCCCGATTGGTTGTGGAGCAGTCGGTCCTCCCATTCCGCCAGAAGATGTCGGGATCGAAGCCAAGATAAGGAAACAACAACAGGATCAGGCAAAAAAAGAAGGACTCACCGTCGAGGAGCAAACGATTCCCCCGGTGGAAGAAACAGTGGAATTACCCGCATTATATCCCATAGGTACCCGGTAATGACTGGAACGTCAGGCCTCAGATTTGTTTGGAGGCAACCTCACGGGGTACAATCAAGACTATTTCACTCGCACCCATCTGTTTGCGGAGGATAAAGAGCATGGATACCACAACCCCCCTCGGAGTAACTCGTCCAAAACTTTTACTGCTTGACCCGTATCCACGGAATAACCCGTATCGCATGACCGCAAGCGAACGTCGTTCGATCTGGTTCCCCAAACTCAGTTTACCAGTCATTGCGGCCTATACTCCTCCTGCCTGGGATGTGGAACTTGTGGACGAAGCTGTCATGGACATCAATTTTGAGACACCCTGTGATTTGGTCGGATTGTCGATCATGACGTGTTATGCGCCACGAGCCTATGAAATTGCGGATGAATTTCGTCGACGTGGTAAAAAGGTGATTCTCGGAGGTGTCCATCCCACCTATTGTCCGGACGAAGCGCTTCGTCATTGTGATGCCATCGTGTGCGGGGAAGCTGAAGACCTCTGGCCTCAGGTCGTAGCCGACGTCGAGGCCGGGACCTTGAAGCGGATTTATCGGATGGATCAATTTCCAGCTTTGAACGATTACAAACCACCTCGAATTGAATTGCTCAGCCCTGATTCCTATATGACCAGGTTATGCAGCTTCACGACGCGAGGATGCCATTTTGATTGTGAGTTTTGTAGCGTCTCACCATTTAACGGCAAAACCACCCGACGCCGACCGGTTCCCGAAGTCATCAAGGAACTCCAACATGCCAAGGAGTGGCTACGCTCGGATATTATCGAACGGATGACTCGCGGTTCACTCTTGAATGCGTTATCGACTTCTCTGAAAATCTGGGTGGGTCTTGAAGAAGGCTCGATTGTCGCCTTCGTCGATGACTTGCATAATAGTCATCGGGCCTATTGCCGTGAGTTATGGCAGGCCCTGAAATCACTGAATATTAAATGGGGCTGCCAATCCACCCTGTTCCTCGGCGATGATGCGGAAATGGTAAAACTGGCGGCGGATAGCGGTTGTGTCTCAGTGTTTGTCGGGATGGAATCCTTATCGGATGATTCCCTGGATGAAACCAACAAAGGGTTCAATCAGGTTCGGAAGTTTGAAAGTCAGATTAAAATGTTTCACGACCATGGCATCATGGTGAACCCCGGTATCGTGTTTGGTTTTGACAATGATGACGAATCAGTATTCGAGACTGCTGTGGAATTCTTAACCCGTAACAAAGTGGAATTGGCCTATTTTAACGTCTTGACTCCACTCCCAGGAACAGCCCTATTCGAACGCTACAACCGGGAGGGCAGGATTTTTGATCATGATTGGGCAAAGTATGACGGCAAACACGTGGTATATAAACCCAAGCGTATGACCCCAGAACAATTGCAGGAAGGATTTTTTTGGGCCAACCATCAATTTTATTCCTGGCCCTGTATCATGCATCGCGTAGGACATACGAGCCAACGGCTGATCCCCCGCCTCGAGATGAATTGGGAATTCCGAAAATTGATTTGTCGTACCACACCCAAGGGAACCCTTTCTCCATTGGCCAAAGTCCTGAAAAACCTGCAGGCAAAACTGCCCACCTTTGAAACCCAGCAACTTATTCCTAACGCTCTCCTTCCTCAAGCGACCCCTGGATCTAAACCTCAGGAGCTCTGCCTGAAGGTAAAGGCTCGTCGCCACGATGCCTTCGCGGCCTTATTTATTGAACTGGAGGGAACCTTGGACCATCTGAATGCCAGGGAATTATTGGACAGGATTAAACAAGCCGCGCGAGATGCCAAGATGGATATCGTGGTCAACTTCGAAAATCTGAGGCAAGCCACGCCCAAAGCCATTCACACCTTATTGGATGGGGAAATCCTACGAGCCATCACCCCCCACACCAAATTACGGTATCGAAACCTAAAAGAAGCTTTCCAATCCACGGTTTCAGAAATCTCTCTTGGGGAATTGGATTTATTTGAGGAGAGTGCTCAGCATGCATGATTTTCGCTATCAAGGGGACGAGCTATTTTGTGAGGAGGTCCCGATTCAAAAGATTGTCGAACAGGTGGGAACTCCTTGTTACATATACAGCCACCGGACCTTGATTCGACATTTTCATGCATTTGATCAAGCGTTCCAAGCCATTCCGCATATCGTGGCGTTTGCCATGAAATCGAATTCCAATCTGGCTGTTCTACGGCTTCTGGCCAAGGAAGGGAGCGGTGCCGACATTGTGTCGGGGGGAGAACTTTTTCGGGCATTACAAGCTGGCATGTCCCCCAACAAGATCGTGTTTGCCGGAGTCGGCAAAACCAAGGAAGAAATACAATACGCGTTGGAATCGGATATTCTGATGTTCAATGTCGAATCTCCTGGTGAGCTTCAACAGATCAATGAGGTCGCTGGCGCTATGGGGCTGCATGCGAGGGTGGCATTACGCATAAATCCGGACATTGATCCCCAAACTCATCCCTACATTTCCACCGGATTGAAAAAAAGCAAATTTGGTATTGGGGCGGACCGGGCTCTGGAAGAATTTGACACAGCAGGAAAGCTTCCTCATATCAAAGTGGTGGGCGTACACTCACACATTGGCTCCCAATTAACCCAGGTCACCCCATTCGTTGATGCCTTAAAAAAGGCCATCGCATTAATTCAGACGCTCCAAGCAAAAGGCGTCCATATTCAATACCTCAACATTGGTGGGGGGTTAGGTATTACGTATTCGGACGAAACCCCTCCCCAACCCAAAGAGCTGGCTGAGGCCATCTCCCCGCTCCTTCAAACCGTATCCTGCCAAATTATTATGGAACCAGGTCGGTCCATCGTGGGGAACGCAGGCATTTTGGTGACAAAGGTGCTGTATAACAAGGACGGCGCGAACAAGCGTTTTGTTATTGTGGATGCGGCGATGAATGACCTGTTACGACCCAGCTTATATGATGCCCACCACGACATTCAGCCGGTGATAAAGAATGAATCCTCTGTCGTCAATACCGTGGATGTCGTCGGACCCATTTGCGAGTCGGGAGATTTTCTGGCAAAGGATCGAAAAATGCCACAATCGCAACCCGGGGATCTCCTTGCCGTCATGAGTGCGGGGGCCTACGGATTCACTATGGCCTCAAATTATAATTCCAGGCCACGCGTCCCCGAAGTGCTCGTGAAGGGGAAAGACATTATGGTGATCCGGAAACGGGAAAGCTATGAGGACCTCATTCGAGGCGAATCCATCCCGGAAGTCTTCTAGGATTGATAATCGATCTGGCTCAGAGCTGATTCTCAAGCTGTCTTTTCTTGAATTGAAATTACGAACAAATCGCAATACCAGAGATTGAGTCTATGAGTATGTTCAGCGGTTCGTTAGTCGCCATTGTTACCCCATTTTCCAAGGGAAAATTTGATGAAAAGGCCATGGCCGAACTCATCGAATTTCATATTGCTCATGGGACCCATGGCATCGTGCCATGTGGGACAACGGGCGAATCGGCCACATTGACTGCAGAAGAGCATGAACGGGTGGTCTCAGTCACCGTCGAAGTCGTGAATAAGAGGATTCCTGTAATTGCCGGAACCGGTTCAAACTCCACCGATGAGGCGATTACCTTTACGAAACATGCCAAAGCCGTGGGTGCCGATGCAGCCTTGCTCATTACGCCGTATTACAATAAGCCCCCGCAAGAAGGACTCTATCGCCATTTTGCCGCCGTGGCCAAAGCCGTCGACCTCCCTCAGATCCTCTATAATATTCCGGGGCGAACCAGCATCAATATGTTGCCGGCCACAGTCAGCCGTCTGTCGGAGATCCCGAATATCGTCGGAATCAAGGAAGGAAGCGGATCTCTCCAACAAGTGTCGGACATCCTTCAACGGTCGCATCCCGACTTCTTTGTGCTCTCGGGTGATGATCCGTTGACTCTCCCCATGATCGCCCTTGGCGGGAAAGGCGTCATTACCGTCACGGCGAACGTCGCCCCGACCGATATGGCAAACCTGGTGAACGCCGCGCTAGAAGGTAACTACGAAAAAGCTAGGCTCCTACACTATAAACTTGCTCCCTTGTTTGGGGCATTATTCTTAGAGACCAATCCCATTCCCGTAAAAGCGGCCCTAGCCATGATGGGAAAAATGTTAGAAGAAGTTCGACTGCCGCTTACCCCGCTTGCCGCAGAATTTCGCCCAACACTCCAGGAAGCTTTACAACAGGCTGGAGTGCTCTGAGGAACTCGCCCACATGGTTCGAACCATCATCACCGGCGCGGCAGGTCGAATGGGTATGCGGTTAGTCGCATTGACTCAGGGCATCCCAGGCTTGCAACTTTCCGGCGCGGTCGAAGCCAAAGACCATCCCGCTCTTGGAAAAGACGCAGGAGAAGTGGCCCAAATCGGAAAAGTGAACATACCGATCACCGACAATCTGAACACCTGTCTCTCTCAAGGTGATGTAGTGATCGACTTCACGGCTCCCTTATCCTGTCTCGCCAACCTCCAGCAAGTCATCAAATCCGCCAAGGCCATGGTCATTGGAACGACCGGATTTTCTGATCAGGAATTAGCCGAGCTGAAGGCATTCGCAATCAAAATCCCCTGCGTATTTTCCCCCAACATGAGTGTAGGCATCAACGTGCTCCTCAGCACTGTCGGGAAAATTGCCCGGTCATTAGGAGAGCAGTACAACATTGAAGTGATCGAAGCCCACCACAATAAAAAAAAGGACGCCCCGAGCGGAACGGCGTTGAAACTCGCTGAAGCCTTAGCTGAAGGAATGGAATGGGATTTACAAGAGGTTGGCGTCTATTCCCGGCATGGCATCACCGGCGAACGGAAAACCCGTGAGATTGGGATGCAAACCATCCGCGCAGGCGATATTGTTGGCGATCACACCATTTTAATGGGAGGACCAGGAGAACGCATTGAAATCACTCACCGCGCCCACACTCGCGACACGTTTGCCCAAGGCGCCCTCCGTGCTGCCGAATGGGTGGCCCATAAACCACCTGGGCTCTACTCCATGGCCGATGTCTTAGGCTTATCCTAATTCAACGTCCACAATTTATCAGTCATGCCGGCAGGAAAGCCGACATCCATGCAATAATTCAATGACACCCTATTTGTGAACAATTCATTCCTCAACACTAATTGCGCTGGACCTACACCTTTTAAGATTCCTCCAAGCCGAATGGTCAGATACCTGCCGATCGAAACCTAAATGGCCTCACCACGATTCACGATTCTTTCATTGACAACGCCGAAGAGCCCGTGGTCTTATCGACCAATGTCCCGTGACAGTATTCATTCTCCAACCCTTTTCGTTTTTCCTCACACGGCATGAGAATCAAATTAAGGAGAGTGAGACGATTCATCAGATTCATGTAACCAAAGGAGACGTTCTTCATGGATATATTTGGAAAGATTCCTCTCATAGAAATTCCGGTGCATGTAACCCCGGATCAAAAGAAATGGTTGGACAAGATGGTGGAAGAAGGAAAAATCGCGATTCCTCCAGGTGGAACGTTGGAAAAAGGCTCGGTTATTTCTATGTTTCTCAGGATGCTCATCCACAACGCCATGGAAGAACAGATGCGTCAAGCCGCCATCGATGCCGAAGACGAAGATGACGATGATGAATAGAATAGAGAGATGAACAAGAGGAAAAATAGATATCTTGGAAATTGAAGATTTTCATTTGTCTCTGGCCTTAAACTACCAGTGGCCCCAATTCATTCGCTTTGAAGCCATTCAAGTTTGATTCCTGCTATTTACTTAAACCTACAGCTCCATGTCCTTTGAAGAAGCAGTTTCATCCCTAAACGAGCTTTTTATTTTCAAAGAATTTCCTTTTTCAAAACCTTTTTAAATCCAAAGAAAATAATGAATTTGAGTTTGCAGACAATGTAATTTGGCTTCAGGATCTTTTAATTGCATACCGAGTAAAAGAGAGAACTCTTAGTTCTTCCGATCCAATAAAGGAGAGGAACTGGTTTAATGGTAAAGTTCTTGGAAAGGCAATTCGACAAATCCGAGATACGCTGAACTATTTAAATCAATTCGACAAAATACCACTCAAAAACCGCCGGGGACAGACCTTTGAATATCAAAAAATTCCTTAATGCATTTTCAGAATCACTAAAATACTCAATAAGAGCTCCTGGTGATGCAAGAACTGCACGTCCCGGCTAAGCAAGTCGATGGCCTAATACAGATGAATCCGAGTCTTGGACTATGCTAAAATTCTTTCAAACTTTAATCGTCTCTTCTAAATTTACAAGTTCATCTTTAGTTCTGTTTATACTTCATACATTTCTGTGGGACAAAGTTTCCCCATAGCCCGAACCAGCTCTTCATGGGTCAATTTTCACCGAGATTTGGATATGGAACCAAATGCATAGGATTCGAAATACCTATATTCTGTCTAGAACGATCATCACGTTTAATATGTCTAAGTTTTTAGAGGATTTCCCTCAAAAAATTATTGGAAAGGTACAACCCAAGGATTGCTGCCAATCGTTTCAATAATTTGCCAAACTCAATCGAAACAACTTAATTGCATTTAAAGAGCGATTCAGTCTCATCACGGAGATGCAAATTTATCAGTTGAGTAATTCTGCCTTATCAGAATGGTCTGACCAAGAACTAGTTGAGGTTTCGTTTTCGTTCCTTGCCCCAAACAATTTCGTGAAAATCAAATTCAGGGATTAAGATTTCTCGAACGCCCGTATGTCCGCCCGGAAACTGCATACAATGTTTCAGGCGTCTGTTGCTCAGGATAACCATGATTCATTTTAAGGTTCTACGCCTACTTAGACTTCCGCTGGGAATCATTTACCCAGAATGGATTTAAAATTCGAAAAGCTTTCCCTTTCGGGAAATTAAACCTTATCGAGTCTGAACGTGATTCTTTTAAGAAACTCAAAGTTTGGCACAGACCGATTTGACTTCCGTATAGAGATCCAATGCCTCGTGTCCCATTTCACGCCCCCAGCCGGATTGCTTATAGCCGCCGAAAGGAAGGGAGGCGTCAAAAATGTTATGGCAGTTGATCCACACCGTTCCAGCCCGCAATTGGGCTGCAATGCGATGCGCCTTACTCAAATCTTTAGTCCAAACAGCCGCTGCCAACCCATAAATATTGTCATTGGCTTTGGCAATTACATCCTCCACATTTGTGAAAGGTTCAGCACAAACCACTGGGCCAAAAATTTCTTCTTGAATGACCTTCATGGTTGAGTTGGTATTGACCAACACGGTCGGTTCCACAAAATATCCTTTGTCTCCGAACCTTTTGCCACCCACGACCGCTTCGGCTCCTTCCGCAAATCCCGATTCCAAATATCCCAGGACACGATGTTGTTGTTCATCAGACACCAATGGCCCCATTTGGGTGGTAGGATTTAATCCAGGTCCCATTTTAATTTGTTTGGCTTGATCGGCCACCCCGGCCACGACCTTATCGAAAATACTTTTTTCCACATACAGCCTGGAACCTGCGCAGCAACATTGCCCATGATTAAAGAAAATGGCACTGGCCACACCAGGAATGCCTGTTTCCAGATCAGCATCCGGTAAAACGACACTTGGGGATTTGCCACCGAGTTCCAACGTGACTTTTTTGAGATTTCCCATCGCGGCATTCACGATAAGTTTGCCAACCTCGGTCGATCCAGTGAAGGCCACTTTATCCACATCAGGGTGTGCAGCTAATGCCCCTCCTGCGGTTTCACCATACCCGGGAACAATGTTCACCACTCCTTCCGGAAATCCCGCCTCCACAAACAACTCTCCCAACCGTAACGCCGACAAAGGCGTTTGTTCGGCCGGTTTCATGACTATCGTACAACCCACGGCCAAAGCCGGGCCAAGCTTCCATGCTGCCATTAACAGAGGAAAATTCCAGGGAATGATTTGCCCGACGACTCCTACCGGCTCACGAAGGGTATAGGCCAGAAATTGAGAGCCAGGCATATAGGGAACTGAAATGGGAATGGAATTGCCCTCAATTTTTGTCGCCCATCCCGCCATATATCTGAACAAATCGATCGCCAACGGAACGTCGGCAGCCCGTGCGATGGTTAATGGCTTGCCATTATCGAGAGACTCTAATTGGGCAAATTCCTCCAGGTTCGATTCCAGAAGGTCGGCCAATTTCCAAATAAGTTTCCCTCGATCGGATGGTGTCATCTTTCGCCATGGGCCTTGTTCAAAAGCCTTTCTGGCCGCTCGCACCGCTAAATCGATATCCGCCTTGTCCCCTTCCGCCACTTGTGCCAACACTTCCCCCTTCGCAGGATCGTAAGTGGGAAATGTTTTTCCTGACTGGGCGTTAACCCATTGCCCATTAATCAACATTTTTCGTGGATGGGACAGAAAAGATTGAACTTCCGGATGAAGTCGATCGGTGAAAGTCGCCATACTCATGGATGGCCTCCTTTTCTCCAGAAAAAATCTGGTTCGGATTTCAAAAGCCAACTCTGATTAATTAGTTCATAGATGTGCTCAATCAAATAATGAGCCTGAAAGGTATGACAAATGCCTTTCCTTACTTTCAATTATCTCATGTCAGAGAAGGTTCAGGATTATTTCCTATTATGGCGACCCTTCAATTTCTCATGCAACTTGCGATCTATTAATGGGGAAAAACGCTGTGATACGGAAACTTTATATTTATCCTGTAGGTATGGCGAGAAAATCGAAGCCCAAGCCCTATCCTTTAATATGTCGGAAGAGCTGTAAACGATACCGCTAACCAAAATATTTGTGTTATCAATACAACAAGAGCCAAACCAGATCAGGTCTTTGCCAGGAGGAGGAGATTATCGCAGTGTCAGAAAAACCTCTTGAGCGGCAGTGACTGTCTTACGGATATGCCTGCTGGTATGAGCCGTTGACAACAACATGGCCTCAAATTGAGAGGGAGCCAAATAGATACCATGATTGAGCATGCCATGAAAAAATTTAGCGTATCTTGCGGTGTCTGACTTTTTTGCACCGGCGTAATCTGTGACAGGTCCTTCGGTAAAAAATCCCCCCAACATGGAACCAACCCGGGTTTGATAGTAGGGAATTTTTGCATATTTGGCAGCTTCGCCTAAGCCTTCAGCCAACTCCTTTGATTGTTTGTCCAATTCTCTATAGACTCCAGGGATTTTGAGTTGTCGGATGGTCTCTAATCCAGCAGCCACTGCCACAGGATTTCCTGAGAGGGTACCAGCCTGGTAGACCGGTCCAGCCGGGGCAATCATTTGCATAAGGTCCTTTCTCCCACCGTAGGCTCCAATTGGGAGACCACCCCCGATGATTTTGCCTAAACAAGTGAGATCCGGAAAAACTTTGTAAAGGGATTGGGCTCCACCCACATGCACTCTGAATCCAGTGATGACTTCATCAAAAATCAACAGAATATCGTATTTCTGTGTGATCATTCGGAGCCATGGCAAAAATTCATCGCTGGGAGGAACCACCCCCATATTCCCGGCAACGGGCTCCACGATGATGGCGCCCAAATTGTGGGCATGTTTATGAATGAGTTTTTCCGTTGATTTGATGTCATTATAGGGCGCAGTCAGCGTGTGTTGAGCAAAAGATTGGGGTACACCAGGGCTATCAGGGATACCCAGGGTAGCCACTCCAGACCCAGCTTTAACAAGCAAATGGTCAGCGTGACCATGATAACAGCCATCGAATTTAAGAATAGAGTCGCGTTTGGTAAAGGCCCTGGCTAAACGGATCGCGCTCATAACAGCTTCCGTCCCGGAATTCACGAGTCGGACTTGCTCCATAGAAGGAACCGTCTTAATAAGGATTTCGGCCAATTCGACTTCACCTGAGCAGGGCGCTCCATAGCTGGTCCCACGTTTGGCAGAACTTATGACCTCCCGTAACACTTCCACGTGAGCATGCCCGAGAATCATCGGTCCCCATGATAGGACATAATCCACGAACTTGTTGCCATCTAAATCCTCTAAAATGACTCCTTTCGCCTGTTTAATGAAAAGAGGATCTCCCCCGACTGAGCGGAAAGCTCTCACCGGACTATTGACCCCGCCTGGAATAATCGATTGAGCCCGTTTAAAGTGTGCCCGTGAACGCGTTGTTTTCACTGGTGAATTCCCCCTCGCTTTCAAAACATTTTTTGATTGTAGTTAGCATTTTTCACAAATCGGGAAAAAAGATATTTACGCCCATGCTCCCATACCACCATACAACCCATCGTCATAGTTGATGCCATTATCATTAGCAAACAACTCAAATTTCTCGGCTAACAAAAAAACCTCTCAACTGCCGACATATATTAAGGTTTCTTTCATCACTCGTTCCTTCCGACTGACCATTTTCCAAAGTGAGCAATGTTAGAATGTTCTCATTGATAATGGTGCATTTCACATCATTAAGATCCACCCTGCACATCCTTCTCATGATCTAAGGAAAAATGGACATCTTTCTTTCTCTATTCCAAATCCAGATTGCAAAAAAAATTCGTTGAAAACTATAGTAGCCAATGGTTTTGGTAAATTCTTGACTTTGAGTGCTATCATGACAAAAAACTTTACATTTCATTCCTGCAATTTGATATTTATTTTTATAATTTTTGACCGAAAAAATAAAATAGGGATGTTCCTTATCAAAGAAGGCAGGAATTAAATATGTACTGTGAACAACGTGAAAGAAAAGGAATCACGATTCTGGAATGTTTTGGACGGTTTGATGAGGAGGACACGAATCAATTTGTTAAAACTCTTGAACAACTCCAAATACAGGGGATTCGACACATTATATTAAATTTGTCTCCGGTGTATTATTTGGATCCAAAAGTTGTGAATATCCTCATTTTCGCTCACCAATTCATTCAAGCCCATTCCGGGACATTTGCCCTAATATGTCCTCTTAGTTCCGTGAGAAATGAACTGATTCGCGGGAAAATTCATGACATTATCCCAACTTTTGAATCACTCTACGATGCAATGCATCGTCCAAAATCCGCTTATTCCGAATGTTCTAGCTGATGTAAATTTGGTTCAAAAAAGAAAAGCCCAGAGATAAAGATATCTCCGGGCTTTTCTCGTTTTAAAATCTCGGCAACGACCTACTTTCCCACAGCCTCACGGCTGCAGTATCATCGGCCCTGGAGGGCTTAACTTCCGTGTTCGAAATGGGAACGGGTGGGACCCCTCCGGTAAGGTCACCGAGAATATTTATGTGGGAAGTTCCAAGTAATTTCAATAAGGAACGTAAAAATTTCCTAAAAAAAATTACTCAAACCCACAGTCTGTTAGACCAGGTCTATCAAGAACAAATGTTGTTAAGTCGCACGGCCAATTAGTACTGGTTAGCTTCAAGCCTTACAGCTCTTCCACACCCAGCCTATCAAACTCGTAGTCTACAAGTGGCCTTTAGGGAGGTTACCCTCCGTGTGATCTAATCTTGAGGCTAGCTTCCCGCTTAGATGCTTTCAGCGGTTATCTAAACCGGACATAGCTACCCGGCACTGCCGCTGGCGCGACAACCGGCACACTAGCGGTCCGTCCATCTCAGTCCTCTCGTACTAGAGACAGGCCCTCTCAAATCACCTCCGCCCACAACAGATAGGGACCGAACTGTCTCACGACGTTCTGAACCCAACTCTCGTACCGCTTTAACGGGCGAACAGCCCGACCCTTGGGACCGGCTTCAGCCCCAGGATGCGATGAGTCGACATCGAGGTGCCAAACTTCCCCGTCGATGTGAACTCTTGGGGGAAATCAGCCTGTTATCCCCGGCGTACCTTTTATCCGTTGAGCGATGGCCCTTCCACGCAGAACCACCGGATCACTAAGCCCGACTTTCGTCCCTGTTTGAGCTGTCGCTCTCACAGTCAAGCTCCCTTTTGCCTTTACACTCGATGGCTGATTGCCGACCAGCCTGAGGGAACCTTTGGGCGCCTCCGTTACCTTTTGGGAGGCGACCGCCCCAGTCAAACTACCCACCAGACAATGTCCTCACCCTGGATGACAGGGCCAAGTTAGAATGTCAGAAAAGCAAGGGTGGTATTTCAAGGTTGGCTCCACGAAAGCTAGCGCTCCCGCTTCAAAGCCTCCCACCTATCCTACACATACTCGCCCAACAGCCAATGTCAAGTTGTAGTGAAGGTGCACAGGGTCTTTCCGTCTAGTTGCGGGCACCCGGCTTCTTCACCGGAACAACAAGTTCGCTGAGTCTCTCCCCGAGACAGCGCTCCAGTCGTTATGCCATTCATGCAGGTCGGAACTTACCCGACAAGGAATTTCGCTACCTTAGGACCGTTATAGTTACGGCCGCCGTTTACTGGGGCTTCCATTCGGAGCTTCGCCTTGCGGCTAACCCCTCCAGTTAACCTTCCAGCACCGGGCAGGCATCAGACCCTATACTTCCTCTTACGAGTTAGCAGAGTCCTGTGTTTTTGGTAAACAGTCGCTAGAGCCATTTTACTGCGACCTCGTTCGG